>SUTW01000003.1 GCA_015152475.1 Cyanobacteria bacterium SIG30
TAAATTCTATACCTTTCTTAATTACCGTATTTTTTAATTAAATCTATATTTTGATTATAACATTTTTTTTAAGAGGTTTCAAGAGGGTTTAGGCAAATTTAAAGCCCCAATTGATTTCGGGGCTTTAAATTTATTCAATATATTAGAATTTCCAAGGATATTTTTCGCGGTAACTATTATCGCCACCAGCCATTTTAACATATTCGTCAATCGATGGGATTTTCCAGCCATTCCTTCTAATTAAATTTGTGCAAAATAAACCACTACTATTTTCTGCACCTTGCGTATTGCAAACTCCATAACTTCCAACTATATTTTTTTGAGGATCTTTATAACCCGTAAAATTCCAAGAATAAAATTTTTTTGCATCATTAAGTTCTGTACCAATCATAAAAATATGAACATCAATACCTAATTTATTTGGTTTTTTCCACCCATTTGCATCAACTGCAACTATAATTTGTTTTAGAGTACCGTCTTCATTTAATGTTGGGAAAAGCATTATTGCTGACCCATCAGCTAAATAATAACGATTATAATAATCTTCTCCATTCTCCATTGGATAATATACTTTGCCTTTTAGTGTAAAAAAATCATATTTACAATCTGAGCTTTGTGAATCTCCGCATTCTTTTGCAATTTTAAGATATGGTATAAAATATTTTTCCGCAAAATCCTTGCCCATTGTAATTTTATCAGAAACTGGTATATTCCAAGTATTAGTTCCACCATAATCTTTTATTGCCATATTTAAAGCATTTGACAAAGTGGCATAGGTTTTTTTAAGCCCTGTTTCAATTTCTGTTTTTTTATAATTTGCAATCACTGATGGAATAGTTAGTGCTGCAACAACACCAATAATAGCTAATGTGATAAGTACTTCAGCAAGAGTAAAGGCTTTTAAACTTCTAGATGCCCCCCCCCCCGAGATTTAAGTTTAATTTGTTCATAAATTCTATACCTTTCTTAATTACCGTATTTTTTAATTAAATCTATATTTTGATTATAACATTTTTTTTAAGAGGTTTCAAGAGGGTTTAGGCAAATTTAAAGCCCCAATTGATTTCGGGGCTTTACAAAATTATTTAATTAATTACCATTTTATAATAATTGCACCAGATGCACCGTCACCACCATTTCCCATATAACGTTCATCTGCTGAAAAATCAATAGCTTGTTTTTTTGTAAATTTAATTTCTTCACCTATCTGGCGATTTTGACTATCTAAAACTTTTGCAACGTGGGCCGTTCTAAAACGTTCCAAGGACCTATATAACAAGCCTGCTCCGGAACCAGAAGCTCCAAGACTTCTAGCACTATGACCATCGCAACTTCCTTTTGAACAACTTCCGCCCATTGCACCATTTTGAGCAAATTCTTCAAGAAATTCGCCATTTTCACCAGCTAAAATAGTAGATGTTGAATCAATATAAGAAACATCTGAAGGAGTAGCGCTGCCACCTTTGCCACCTTTTGCAACGCTTTTTAAAAATAATGTGTCACCACCATTTGTTCCACTTAAATTATCAGTATAATATTGCGCATCGATATTTTTAACTACACCACCTTTGCCACCTTGTCCAATTAAAGCGTGACAATTATTACCCTTTTGAGAACATATATTTAATGTTTCGTTAAAGCGTTTAACCCTATATGACACAACTTCGCCTTTTTTGCCTGCAACACCTTTTAAAACTTTTACTTTATCGCTTTGAATTTCGGCAACAAGCTTTGTAACTGGGAAATTTTTGTAATAAGCATTATTTGTAGGTTCTTGAACTTTTAAACCTTTTGAACTTTCATTTCTAAAATGACCTGCTGAATATTTTTCATCAGAACAATAACCATCTTTTGATGGCGAAATATCTAAATGCAAAACACCAAGACCTGCTTTTGCAACTAAGTTAAGTTCAGGTTTTCTTTGAGATACAACTTTTAAAATACCATCTTTACCATTTTCGCCTTTTTCACCATTTTGCCCAGGCTCTCTGATGATTTCATCATTAATTGTTATATCTTTACCACCATATGCGCAAATTCCGCCCATACCACTTAAAGCGTTAGAATTTTCAACGGAACCGCCACCGCCACCTGCAACAGTAAAAGAAAATTCCTTTAACAATTTGTTTTCGAATTCATAATCAAGAACATCACTTTTATCAAAAGGATTACTTAAAACAACATGATTGCTTGTTAAATCAATTTCAAAAGTCTCCGGCTCAAATTCCAACGACCTTTGCCCCATTGCGATTTGAGAAGCACTTCCGCCACCGCCACCGCCAACTAGAATAATTTCAAGTGCATTTGCATTTCTTGGAGCTTTAAAATGGCAGACTCCTTTTTCTGCAGGCCTTGCCTCAGCATATTTTTTATCTGTGCTATTTTGTTGCATCAAAACGCCATATTCATTAAAATAGCACTTAAATATACCATGCATAATTGAATGTGATTCATATTTTGGATTAAAAAGGGGTAGTGCAAGCACAAATATTATTGAAAGTATAATGCCAGTTATAAGCAAATCTGCTTTAGTTATTTTATTTAAAAACTTCACTTTAAAATCTCCTTAAAAAAATTATAAATATGCACCCAAAAGATGTCAAATTTTATAATAATTTATGGGTAAATTTCTTATCTCCTTTAACATAATCATCAACAATTTGCCCATTCCCTTGAAGCAAATATTTATAAATTGTAAGCCCTTCAAGACCAACCGGACCTCTTGCGTGAATTTTGTTTGTTGAAATACCAACTTCAGCACCAAAACCATATCTAAAACCATCAGCAAAACGAGTTGATGCATTATGATAAACTCCTGAGCTGTCAATCAGATTCATAAAAATTTGTGCATTATCAATATTTTCAGTAATAATACATTCTGTATGGCCTGAAGAATATTTATTTATGTGTTCAATTGCTTCATCTAATGAAGAAACTTCTTTTAGAGACATTGTTTTTTCACCATACTCAAAAGACCAATCCTCAGGTGATTCAACAATTTCAACGCCAAAATTTTTAATTTCTTCTATAAGTTCTTTTTTAAAGCTATAATCTTTGTGAACAAGTACGGTTTCTACAGAATTACAAGCAGATGGATACTGGGTTTTTGAATCAATAATAATTTTCTTAGCTTTTTCAAAATCAGCATCAATATCAACAAAAATATGACATATACCTGATGCGTGTCCTAATACAGGAATTTTAGTATTTTCTTTAATATATTTAACCAAAGAATTTGAACCCCTTGGAATAATTAAATTCACATATTCATCAAAAGATAAAAGTTCGGCAACATCTTCGTGTGAATAAATTAAATTTATAGCATTTTGAGGAAAACCTGAAACGCTTAAAAGTGCCTCATTTATCAATTTTACAATTAAAGTGTTGAGATTAACTGATTCGCTTCCACCTTTCAAAATCACAGCATTAGAACTTTTAATTGCAAGCGATGAAATTTGAGAAATAACATCAGGGCGCGCCTCAAAAATAACACCAATAACCCCAATTGGACAGGTAATTTTTGTTAAAATCAAATGATCATCAAGTTCTTTTTTCCATAAAATTTTATTTACTGGATTTTCCAATTTAGCAATATCTCTAATGCCTTGAATCATATCTCTTGCTTTGTTTTCATCAAGTTTAAGCCTGTTAAAAACAGATTTTGAAATATTTTTTGCACCCTCTAAATCTTTTTTATTAGCTTCAAAAATTATATCTAAATTGTTTTCCAATTTATCAGCAATGGCTAAGAGGGCCTGATTTTTAATTTCATCTTTTAACCCTGCAAGAGATAAAGACGCATTTCTTGCACCTTTAAGAATTTCCAAAATACTCATAATAACACCAAATTATCCTTAGAGATAACGTCATCACTAATTTTTTGACCTAATATTTGCTCAATTTTATCAGATCGGATTCCCATAATTTTTTTAACATCCTCAACGTCATAATTTGAGATACCACGTGCTATTTCGTTATCTTCTTCATCATAAATACTAATTACATCGTCTGCAAGAAAATCGCCAATACAAGATATAATTCCAACTGGCAAAAGGCTTGTTTGTTTTTCAAAAAGAGCTGTTTTCGCTCCGCTATTAATTTTAATCGAACCTTTAATATTTGTCGCATAAGCTATCCAGCGTTTTTTACTTGAAAGCGTTTGCGTTGGTGCAAAAATAGTATAAATATCATTTGTACCGTCAAAAGTATTTTTTATAATTTTATCAACTTTGCCATTTATAATTAATGCAAAAGCGCCCGAATTTGTCACAACCTTAGCACCTTGAAGCTTTGTAATCATGCCTCCTCTACCGCCTAAAGTTGCACCAGTTGCAAGCTTTTCGATATCATGTGTTATTTCATCAACCCTATTTATAAGTTTTGCATCTTCAAATTCTTTTGGATTTTTATCATAAAGCCCATTTATGTCAGACACAATAACAAGCAAGTCAGCATCTAACTTACTTGCAACAAGGGCTGATAATTTATCGTTATCTGAAAAACACACATGTTCAAGTTCAGATGGGCAAACTGCATCATTTTGGTTAATAATTGGGACAATATTATGTTCTAAAAGTTTAAATAAAGTATTTCTTAAACTCAAATATCTTTTTCTGACCGCGAAATCCTCTTCAGTTAATAAAATTTGCGCAACAGAAACATCAAACTTTTGAAACCCTTTTTCCCACATTCTCATAACATATGGCTGACCAACACTTGCACAAGCTTGTTTTTCAAATAAACTATACTTCGTTTGGTCAATATCAAGTTTTTTTGCACCAATGCCGACAGCACCAGATGTTACAATAATAACTTCTTTGCCCATAGAAATAAGTTCAGAAATATCCTCAATAAAAGACTCAACTCTTTTATAAGCCATTTCTCCTGATTCATCACGCAGGATATTTGTACCAAATTTAAAAACTATTCTTTTTGCTTCTTGTATATTATTTAACATTGAACCCCACAAGAAGAGAAATTTCAGTATGTTCAGCGTTTAGTGTTTGTGCAACTTCTTCACAAGTTACACAACCGCGCATTGTATTAACGCCTGCTCTTAATGCTTCATTTTCCTTAATTGCAACAACTACACCCATTTGAGCAAGCAATTTGATATATGGCAAGATTGCATAAGAATATGCCAAAGAGGCAGTTTTTGGAACAGCTGATGGAATATTTGGAATTGCGACATGTTGAACGCCAAATTTTTCATAAACTGGGTCTTGGAGAGTTGCGATTGCATCAGTTGTTTCAATTATGCCACCTTGGTCTATTGCAACATCAATAACAACTGAGCCTTTTTTCATTTCTTTAATTACATCAGCACCAACAAGTTTTGGCGCTTTTTTATTTGGAATCAAAACTGCACCAACTAAAATATCAGCTTTTTTGCTTTCTTCCATAATAGTTGTACTGTTACAGTAGTGAGTTTTAACGCGTCCTTGAAACAATAAATCAATTTCTGCTAATCTTTTTGAATCAATATCTAAAACAGAAACATCTGCACCCATACCACTAGCGGTTTTAGCGGCATTAATTCCAACAACGCCACCACCTATAACAACAACTTTACCAGGCTGAACCCCAGGAACACCACCTAACAAAACTCCTGAACCCCCGTTTTGTTTTTCAAGGAATGTTGCGCCCATTTGGATACTCATTCTTCCTGCAATTTCAGACATTGGTCTCAAAATTGGAAGTTCACCATTCGCTGTTTTAACTGATTCGCTTGCAATTGCACAGACTTTTTTCTTTAATAAAGCTTTTGTTAATTCTTCTTCAACAGCCAAATGGAGATATGAAAATATTACTTGGTCTTCTCTAAATAATTCATATTCACAAGGTTGTGGCTCTTTAACCTTAATAATATAATCAGCTTTTGCCCAAACTTCTTCTTTTGTTGGAACAACTATGGCGCCTGCCTTTTTATATTCATCATCAGAAAAACCACTCAACTCGCCAGCAGTTGTTTCAATTATAACAGTACAATCATCTTGAACCAGCATATTCACAACATCCGGAGTAAGAGAAACTCTTGTTTCACCTGGTTTTAACTCTTTTGGAACGCCAAAAACATTTGCCATATTATAACCCTTTATACATTCATTAAACTATCTTGAATTGCATTTTCAATCTCTGCAATAATCATATTGCAAGCCTCAACCCTGTCTGATGCATTTATGATTGGTCTGCCAACTATCATATAGTCAACACCTGCCTTAATGGCATCAGTTGGAGTTACAACCCTAACCTGATCATCAACAACAGACCAAGTAGGACGAACCGCAGGACATACAATTAAAAAATCTTCGCCACAAATTTCTCTAATTTTTCGAGCTTCTGAAGCCGATGCAACAACTCCATTTAAATTGGCCTGTTGCGCTAAATTTGCAAGTCGTGCAACATAATCATCAATTGTTAAATCAACTCCTAATTCCTGATTTAAAGTCCTTTGCCCAAAACTTGAAAGCAAAGTAACACCAAGAATCGTTGGTTGTTCTTTTTCATATTTTTTGGCAGTTTCTTGAGCTAATCTAACGGTTGTTGAAAGCATTTTTGAACCACCCTTAATGTGAATATCAAAAAAATCAATATCTCTTTTAACTAAATTGGCACAAGCCCTTGCAACAGTATTTGGAATATCATGAAATTTTCCATCAAAAAATACTCGTCCGCCATTTGACTGTATCATCTCAACAACATCAAAACCACAAGATGTATAAAGTTGCAAACCAACCTTAAAAAAGCCGACATAGTCTTTTAATTCACGTACTATATCTTGCGCAACATTAAAATCGTCAACATCAAGTGCTAAAATAATTCTCTCTCTAGGGTTTAAAGGTTTCTTAATTGCCATATATTTTCCTGACTAATAATATCTTTCCAAAGTATTTTAGCACTTTTAATATGTTTTTGCAAGAAAAGAAGAACAAAAAAAGAGCCCTGAATAAACAGAGCTCTATATGAATTAATACGGATAAAATTTATAAATTTGAATATGGATAATCGCTTTTTGGGAAACCAAGTCTAACATATTCATCCTCAGTTGGAATTTTCCAACCATTTTGGATAATAATTTTTATACATCCTGCGCCATTTCCTGATTTTATACAGGCACAATTTCGATCAGTACTGCAACTAGACACGCCTAAAAGCCCTTTATTTGTCGAGTTCCAAATTGGACTAACTGTATATGTGTGAATATCGTATCCTAAAATATTTGGTTTTTTATCTCCATTACAATCAACAAAAATTTGAGCATGGTCGTTACTTGTAAAATGAATTGAAAAATATGTTCCGTCTGCCAAATAATAAATTGCAGAATTTTGAGAATGCTCAATTGTGTCACTTCTTAAATTTTTATAAGTATAATTACAATCTGGAGAATCACTATTTGTACAATCTTTTGCAATTTTAAGATAAGGTACAAAATAAGTTTGAGCAAACCTAATTGCATGTGATTTATTATCTTTTGTGCCATAAGTCCAACCTTTTACCGGGCCATAATCCGCAATTGCAAGACGAAATGCCTGGTTTAATTGAGTATATGATTTTTTAAGTCTTGATTCAATTTCAGTTCTTCTTGAATGCAATACAAGTGACGGAATAGTGAGTGCTGCAACAACACCAATTATAGCAAGTGTGATTAAAACTTCTGCAAGAGTAAAGGCTTTTAAACTACTAGATGCCCCCCCCCCGAGATTAAAGTTTATTTTTTTCATAAATTCTATACCTTTCTTAATTCTATTCGCAACAAAATTTATATTGTTATTATAGCAAATTTTTTAGGGTATTTCAAGGGTGCAACAAATTAAAGCCTTTTTATAACATTTAATTCTGAATCAAGAGCTACATGGAAACCTTCAGAATCTTTATCTCTATATTCATAAGATACAATATTTTTTCCTTGCAAGTCGTATATAAATCTTCTTAAAGAACCATCTTTGTCTATAAAAGTTGCTCTTTCTAAACGCCCACAAAATTGACCGCAAAGAATTTTTGTCGCAGAACCGTCTTTTGAAATTTTTTCATAATAATAAGGTGTTCGCCCAAAACGACCGTACATTATTTCAGTTTTTGTACCATCTTTTTCTGTAATTTTTAAATTTTTTGGAGTTTTAAAATCATCACACAACTCTGCTTCATAAATAACACCGTTTGGGTTTGTTTGAATCACTTTATAAGGCATATCATCCTTATATAAAAATTGTTTTTTTAGTCCGTTTGCATAACATCTTGTAATTCCTGATTGTAAGGAATATTTTTCAGCGACAACATCATTACCTTTTATATCTTCAGTAAAAATATCAATAAACAAATCATGCGTCATATCACTTACAGAATCAACTATTTCTTGAGGACACAACTCTTTAAGAGCCTGTCTTGCGTGAACCTTAATGCCACTATTTGTTGAAAAACCCGTAAAGTAAATATTTGGGTAAGAATTCTGCAACTGGTTAATATTACCTAAAATATTGGATTTTACATTATTTTGATTAGTTATATTATTATTTATTTTCTGTTGTTTTGCCTTTGTTAAAACAAAGCTAGTATTAATTGGTTTTATCATTTCGTGTTCCTCTTACACATATAAGGTGTGTAAATTTATTTTTTTGACAGAAAAGCTAGAATTTCTTAATGACAAGAGCGTAAACATCATTAAACAAAATTAAAACCATTAGTGCCAAAAGTAAGAAGAAGAATATATTGCTAATTTTTTCTATTTTATCTTCACTTAATTTGCGTCCACATAGCTTTTCTATAATTAAAAATAATAAATGCCCGCCATCTAGGGCTGGTATTGGCAAAAGATTAATTATTGCAAGATTTAAACTTATAACAGCAGTTAGTAAAAGCCCATCTAAAATGCCATTTTGTTCAATAATGTCTCCACCAACTTTTGCAATTAGGACAATTCCGTGCATTTCAGATGCATCAATTTTACCTGTAAAAATTTGTTTAAGCCCAAAAAACATAAGTTTTAAATTATCAACTGTATATTTCCAGGAATTAACAACAATTTCACCAAAAGTATTTGTCGGCATGAAATTTTCTTTAACAGCAAGTGCAACTCCTAAAAGTCCTTTTTCGTTAGTATAAATATTATTAAGCTCAATTTCCCTACCTTCTCTTAAAAGAGTAATATTTAATGGCTTATAACTATCTGAAAGTGCTTGAGCTATCATTTGAGATGTGTATTTATTATCTTCATCAACCGTAAAAGATTTTTTATTTTTAAGTTTATCTCTTAAATTTTTTATATCCTGAGTTAATTCAATTTCATCTGTTTTAAATTTTTCCCATCCTTTTGCGACATCCGCATTTATCTGCAATGGTTCCTCAGGTGTTTGTTTCGGCAAAATAAGATTTGTACCTTTTTTTAAGAAATCGTCAGCATTAACTTTGTTACCATTTAGATTTTTTAAATCTTGAAACTTTTTGTCAATGATTTTTTGAGAAACAAATCCATCATAAAATCTGCTTTTGTTAACCATAAAAAGCACCTGTGAAGAAGCTTCGATTTCAATACCATTGATTTTAAAAATCTTATCATTTTCTTTAACATCAGCTTTTACAATATTAGATGCGTTATCTGTTTTTTGAACTTTTGCAATATAAACTTCTGCAAGTCCCGTTGGTAATTTATGATAAATTGAAGCCGTTAGCATAATTAAAAAAATCGCAAAAACGAAATTTGCAAAAACACCAGCAACAAAAACAATCGCTTTTTGCCAATCTTTTTTATTTTTAAATCTTAAAGGCGAATCAAGAGGGATATCTTCTATATCAACATTATCACTCTTGTTTTCTTGTTTTTTTTCAGTTTCATCGTCCAAAAAAGAAACATAGCCACCAAACAAAAAAGCATGTATTAAAAATTCGGTTTCACCAAGTTGTTTTTTATATAAAGTTGGTCCTAGAGGAAGCCCAATTGCAAATTTAACAACACGAACTCCAAAAATTTTAGCCGTAATATAATGCCCAAATTCATGAACAATTATTAGTAAACTTATAAGTAATATCATTATAAAAATATGCATATTTTTACCTCTCCAAAAACTAATTCTAACACAAAAGTTATTCTTCAGTCAGAATATTCAAAATAGCGATATAAGTCCAGAAAATAACCTGAAGTTGTGGTCTAAAATAAATAGTATCAAAAATTCCATGAACCATAATACCAATAATCATAAGCAAAATTGAAAACACAAGCGCAATTTTTACATTAGATTCAGAATTTCTAATTATATAAAAACATTTTCTTAAAGAAGCAGTCAAAAATAATACAAATGCGACAAGCGCAAAAATTCCGCTTTCAACCATAATTTCTAACGGAACAGAATAAGCACCAAGCGCATCAAAGCCCGTTTTCATATATAGACCATAAACTTCTCTAAAATTTTGATTTCCAACACCAATACCTAAAAATGGATTATCTAAGAACATATTGAAACTTGCTTCATAAACATTCATCCTAAATGATGTTGAAGAATCACCCCTCATTGCAAAAATAGAAATTATTCTTTTATATATAGGAGGCATTGAAAGAAGAATGCACGTAAAAGCAGAAAAAACAACGGCAATAATTGTCTTAAATCGTTTTTTAATTGTTGAAAAACCGTTTGTAAATTTATAAATTCCAAAAAAAGCCGTCAAAATCATAAAAAACAAAGCGATATATGCGCCTCTGCAACCTGAATAAAAAATTGCAAGAAAAGTCGCAAATAAAGAAACGGATGAAACAATTAAACCTATTTTATGCTTTTTTAAAAAAGAAAATGCACCCAAACAAAATATTGAAGAAACTGTTGCAATTAAATATCCAGCAAGTAAATTTGGGTTATACGGTTTAAGCGTACCATAACATCTTGATAAAATTTCATTAGAATTAAGCCTTGAAACATCCTGCCAAGTAGATATGGCAAGGACTCCAAATGAATTTTGAATTATACCAATAACACTTTCAAGGGTGCATAAAAAAGCAACTAACATAATCAAGATTAAAATTTTTCTTTTGTTATTTTCAAAAAGTCTTGAAATTGAAAAATAAAAAGCAAAATAGGTAATCATTTTAAGATAGCCATGAAAACTTAAAGAAAAATTTGAGGATGCAAAAAGACTAACTGTTACGATTAGATAGTACAAAATAATCCAAAAATCGATTTTCGATAATTTTATTTCAGTATTTTCTTTAAATAAAAGTTTTAAAATAAAAAGAAATACTATTGCGAATAAAAATGCACCAATTGTATTTGTTGAAACAAAAACAGAAAATGCAAGCAAAAATAACAAAAGAATAAAAATAATGTTATCAATATTTGTAAAAAACAAACTATCGGAACAAAATCTTCCCAAAAAAGATTTTTGTGTTTTTTTAAAAAAACTATTTAAATTTTCTACAAAAAAACTATTGAATTCCACTTTTATTATTTTGCCTCATAATTTTCGGCATTTTCCTTTGGAAGAGTAATATTTGAAACAACGCCATTAAATCTGTAATCAAGTCCTTCCAAAGTTACAGGAAGACCGATTTTGATTTTATTTCCACCAACAACTGCGCCATCATCAGAAATTTTTGCTTCGTCTTTAACTGTTACCAAAAAATCAAATTGGAAAGGCATAGTTACATCATCAACAATTTGATAACTTTGCCCTTTTGGAACAATTGTTTTTTTTCTTTCAAATATAACTTTTGTAATATCAAGCTTTGTGTAAGGTACATTTCTTATTGTTATAAAAGTTTTATCACCAACTTCAAAAGGAGAATTATTTGAAGAAATAGTTATACCCTTAAAGAACACTTCAATTTCAACAGGTGTTGTTGCTTCAATTTTCTTACCTGAAGTCATTCTTAAACCAATCATTGTTATAGAAAACACAAAAACGCAAATAACAACGATACCAATAATAATATAGTCAAAAGGTCTAAGTTTTTTTATAAAATTCATTTATCCTCCTTGAGTTTATTAAGCTCCTCTTTTAATTCGTCTATTGAAGTTGTATGGCAACCAAATTGTCTAATTACAATACTTGCGGCTAAATTTCCAATAATTGCTGCATCTTCAGCACTTAATCCGGCACAAAGTCCAAGCGCATAAGTCGCAACAACTGTATCACCTGCACCAGTTACATCAAAGACTTCTTTTTTGTTAAATGCTGGTATTTTTGTAAATTTTAAAGAATTATTTTCTTTTTCAAAAATTGCCATTCCATCGGCACCACGAGTCAACAAAAGAGAATTCAAATTTGCCTTATTTAAAATTTCAAAACCACTTTTTTCAAGATTATCTTCATTTATAAAATAACCTAAGAATTTTTCGCTGTCTGGCTGATTCGGCGTCATTGAATAAACACCTTTATATTTTTCAAAATCTTTTTGAACATCAGCTACAACAATTTTATTGTATCTTTTTGCAATTTCGACAACTGCATTCACAACTCTATCTGTCAAAAGGCCTAAGTGATAATCAGACAAAATAACCCCGTCAAATTTTGGAATTGCAATTTCGAGGTTTTCAATAACTCTATCTTCAATTTCTTTTGAAATTGGTTCCGAACTTTGTCTGTCAATTCTAACTATTTGTTGAGTAACAGAATTAGAACAAGCACCAGAAATTCTAGTTTTTGTAGTTGTTTTTCTTGTTTTGTCTAAAACCATATATTGAGTATCAATACCTGCATCAGATAACGTTTTAAGCAAAACTGGACCATAATAATCTGAACCATAAACACCAAGAGCCGCAACCTTGCCACCATTTAAACTAGAAACATTATTTGCAGCATTTGATGCAGTACCTAAAATAATTTTTGTTTCATTGTGTAATAAAATTAAAACGGGAGCTTCTCTTGAAATTCTTTGAGTATCGCCAAAAATCATTTCATCAAGAGCAAAATCCCCAACCACCAAAATTTTTGGCTCTTTTAATTTATCAATTTTATTAAGCAAAATTTCTTTATTCATAACAAAAAGAATTTTAACACAAAAAAAATTTTAAAATAAATAAAAGCCACACCTTTTGGTGTGGCTTTGTTGTTATATGCTTCTTTTTAATAAACGTTGTAGTATCCGTATTGATTAAGTAAAGCTTGGTTTTGTAAGATTGCCATATCTTCGTCTGATACTGCCGGATCTAAATTACTTACGATACCTGGTGTCACAGCGCCAAATTTTGTAAGATTTGCATTTTGTGCAGCTTGAGCAAATTTATGATAACCATTTTTAACAAAATTTGGTGTCGCGTTTTTGATTTTGGCTCCATACTTACCAAATCTGCCTTGTGGACGAGCTAGAATCAATTCGCCTTTTGCTGCATCTGCTTGAGCTTGAGCAGCTCTTGCTGCTTTTGCTTGTGTGTACATATTTTTTGTTGCTTGAAAACCAGCTTTTGCTTTACCTGCTAAGGTTGTTCTATCTATGCCAGTATTTTGGTAAGCTTCGCCCCATTTTGTATTTTTAACTGCATCTTTAGCATAATGAAGACCATCTTTTGTAGTTAATTTAACTGCATCATATGCTTTGCCTAATTTTGAAGCCGAAGCTGAATTTGCATAATGTCCTTTAACAATTCCTGATGCTTTGCCGCCAGCTGTTTTAGTAACATCAACAAATTTATGACCTGCTGCTTTTGCAGATGTACCAGCATCTTTCAAATAAGCTTTTGTTGTAGCTTTAATACCGGCACCTTTACCAAGTTGTCCCATAGCTGAAGCTGGATTTGCTTTCATTGCTTTTAGACCAGCCTTAGCACCAACTACTGACATACCAACTTGGAATGTACCTGAACCCATATTTTGCCAAGCTGCTTCAGCCTCTGCATCAGTTGTCGCATTTGATGCTGCAGCAGCACCCTTAGCAATTGTTACTGCACCTTTAGCCGCACCATAAGCACAAACTGCAACGCCTACTGCAGGGCAAGCAATTGAAGCTGCCACAACTAAACCTGTTTTCAAAATATTGCCCCAATTTTTAGGGTTAAGTGGGTTTAAACTTTTAACTGCATTTACGACTGTTTTGCCAATACCTTTAAAAAAGTTGCCGATTTTTTTACCAAAACTGATTTTTCCATCATCTGCATTATCGCCACTTGAACTTGAACCACTGTTTACAGCAGTTGCTACGTCTGTAGCATTAGCATTGGTCGTCATAATGCTATTTGCATAATCAGCAAGTGACACATTGTATGGATTTTGATACTCTGGTACATACTGACTATTGTAATAAGCTAAATTTGGGTTAATAGTACTCATAAAACATCCTCCTTAATATATTTATCCCGTGTGTATAAATAAAAAGTATTTTTTTAAAAAAAAATTGCCCTAAATAAGAAAAGTAATGTTAACAAAACTTAATAGATAATTTTGCATAATAAAAAACTGACCCGAGAGAGCCAGTTACCACATATTAGAGAGGAATTAGAGAGAAAACTTATAAGTCAAGAATTGGTTTTATTTTAAAGTCAGCTTACAATTTATATATTCCACATTTTTATTTTTTTATAACACAGTTAAAATTATATTTTACAAAAATTAACATTTTGGGTTATAATTTAAAAATACTGGAGATAAAAAATGGATAAAAAGAAAAATTTAATACTATGGATACTAATTGTAGCAGGAGTTATATGCACTCTTGATTTAACATATATATTCTTCAAAGTTAATTTAAATCTATCGGCTGAACCAAGTTTTTGCTCAGTTAATAGTTTTGTTGACTGTGATGGAGTCGCAAAAACAAATTATTCGGCATTTTTAGGAATTCCTTTGGCGCTTTGGGGCTTAATACTTTATTCACTATTTACTTTTTTAATGATTGCACCAAAGCTAGATAAAAAATTTCCAAATAAAATTTTTGCACTGTTTAAAAATCCATATTCATATATAGCAAGTTTTGGTTTATTATCTTTTTGCATTTCTATTTGTCTTGCCATACTTTCTATTTTTGAAATAAATAAAATATGCTTAATGTGCTTTGTAACTTATTTTATAGATTTGTTTATAGCACTTGTTGCAAAAACTCCAAAAAGCTTTTTTGTTACAGATATTAAAAATACAATCAAAGATTTTCTTGAAGGTGTTAAAAAATATACAGCATTATTCATTATAGTTGTTTTTGCTGGTTTTTCAGCTTTATATTACCTCAATACTTCAAATATACTTGCTCCAAATATGACAAGACAAAATCCATATGAAGAATATTATAAAATGGAAAAAAATATTTATGCGACAAAAGGAAACATTCTTGGTCATCAAGATGGACCAATAAAAGTATATGTATTTAGCGACTTTTTATGTCCTCATTGCAAAATTGCAAACATAATGTCACATAAATTAGCAAAAGAAAACAATAAAGTACAAATTTTTCACATAAATTTCCCTCTTGATTCAAGTTGTAATAAATACATAACAAATAATATGCACCCTGGTGCTTGTGTACTTGCAAGCTATGCCATAGCTTCTAAAAAACAAAATAAATATTGGGATATGACAAGTTTAATATATGATAATTCTCCAAATTCAGAAGAAGCATTACTAAAACTTGCAAAAGAAAATAATTTTGACATTGAAAAACTTAAAAAAGACGTTAATTCAAAAGAAGTTCAAGAGGAACTTTTAACACAAATTGATTTTGCCATTAAAACAAATATAAACGCAACACCGTCTTTTATGATTAGTGACATAAAATATGAAGGCGCAATGCCATATGATGAACTTATGCTAAAAACAGAACAAGCATATAAAAGATATTTAAGAGACAAAAATGAATAAAGTCTTATTACATACATGTTGCGCAGTATGTTTTTCTCATCCATCAAATAAGCTTCAAGAAGATGGATTTGAAGTAATACCTTATTTTTATAACCCAAACATCTACCCATTTGAAGAATACAAAAGAAGACTTGAAGAACTTATAAAAATTGCTCCAAACACAATTATTGAAGAAAATAACCCACAAGTCTTTTATAATTACACGGAAGGACTTGAAAATGAGCCAGAAAAAGGCAAAAGATGTTTAAAATGTTTTGAACTAAGACTTATTAAAACTGCACAAAAAGCAAAAGAATTAAAAATTAAAAATTTCACAACTACCTTAACCGTAAGTCCTCATAAAATTTCAAATCACATATTTGAAATAGGCGAAAAAATTGCCAAAGATTTTGATTTAAATTTTCTTAAATATGATTTTAAAAAACAAGACGGCTTTAAAATAACCCAAAAAATTGCAACAGAAAAAAACTTATACAAGCAACTTTATTGTGGATGCGAATATTCAATTAAGAAATTATAAAAATCTTGAAGCGGATTTTTCAGCACTATCTGCAAGCATCATTGCTTTATTTATAGACATTTGTTGCTCCGCTGTCACATTTGAAACATTTTGAACAGGTGTTGTTGACGGAACATAACTTCTTTTTGTATTTTCGTCCTTTACTTGATTATCATTTTTGGCATTCAAATTAGGCTGAATATTGTTAAGAGTATTTTGTCCTTGAGGTACATTATTTAAAGGTTGCATACCAGCAGGTTGGACATTTGTATTTTGATTAGGATTTACATTTTGCCCTTTATTTTTTAAATAATTAGCAAGTGCGGGACTCATTGCATTTGAAGAAGACGCAGGAGGATTTTGTCCAGCATTTGGGTTTAAATTATTAATACTTGCTTCATTTATAAGTTGTTCAAGCATTGCTGGGTTTTGTGCAACTTGTTCTAAAAGTGCCGGGTCATTTTGTAATCTTTCTAAAACTGCAGGATTTTGCATTAATTTTTGCGCAAGTTCTTCTTGTGACATATTAAACTGATTTGCACCATTTTTTAACTGTTCTTTTCGAAGTTTCTTTTGTTCTTTTTGAAGCCTTGCCTCTTCTTCTTGCTTTTTA
Source organism: Cyanobacteria bacterium SIG30 (assembly GCA_015152475.1). GTDB lineage: Bacteria > Cyanobacteriota > Vampirovibrionia > Gastranaerophilales > Gastranaerophilaceae > SIG30. Next base: position 16,878 of record SUTW01000003.1, read on the forward strand.
ACTTCAGATGTTTTGCCAAATAATTTTCTTGAAACAGCCATTATTGGTTTAATTAAAAGTGGAGACAAAGCAAACATGAATGTAGCAAATCTTAAAGCACCACCAGCGATACCTTTCACTTTGTTGCCTATTTTACCGCCAGGACCTTTTTCAAGACCAAAAGATAGAATTCTTCCTGGAATTCTCAAGATTTTTTGCCACCAAGTACCTTGGCTATATGTAGCTTTTTTAAGATTTTTAAATTCTTTTATAATTGCTTGTTTGTCAACGTTATTAGTCGCAAGCTTAAATTTATCGTTCAATGCTTTTAATTGTGTTTTATAATTCTTGGCGTCCACTCCCAAGTTTTTAAATGACGCAAGGCCATACATTAAACCAGAAGTTACAGGCATTAACATATAAGTACCAATGTCGCCTGTCATTTCTTCGCCAGCAGTTGCAACTTTTTCACCTTTTGGTGCTTTTTGAACTTTATTAAAGATACCAAAATAAATAGCAAGTGCCATTGCAAGACCTGACTTTGAACGGCTCATAATACCATTTGTCGGACCTTCAACAGCTTTTAGAAGAAATTTTTGTGCACCTTGTCCTAATGGAGTTCTTGCACCTTTTCCATCTAAAATCAACATGTTTTTAAGAGCATTTAACATGTTAACTTCATGGGTCATACCGATTTTAACCCTTTGTGTTAAATCTGTGTTAACGGCTTTTCCCATTAAATCAGACATTTTGCCCTTGCCATTAACTTTAAAATAATCTTTTAAAACATTAACAAATTTGTCTTTAACTTGAAATTTTAATTCAACATCTGTTGCATTTTCTGAATATTTTTTAAGCAGTTTAATTAAATCGTCAGCTTCATCTGCATGTCCTGATAATTTAATTAGATTTCTAACACCCTCTTCACCACTGAAACGCGTGCCACCTTTTTTAACCCAGCCAATTTTTTCGCCGATATTTTTTGTGAAAAATTGACTGATTTTACCTTGTTTAGGTCCGCCATTCAACATAGTTGTAAGAGCATCTGTTATTTCGTCACAAGCTTCAAATTTACTTCCTTTTGTATACATTTGAACCATTGAAACTTCTGGTCTCATCATATTTGGACGAACACCATTTGCATCTTTTCCAAATAATTTACCAAAAGACGAATTCTTCAACTTATCGCCAAATTTGCCAGAAAATTTGCTTTTAATATTTTTGCAAAATTCTCCAAACTTAGTTGTTTTAAGCTTGTCATATATATCATCGAGCTTTTCGCCCATTTTAAAAATTCCATTATTTTTAACAAAACGCCTCAAAAGGGCACTTCCGCCAAATACTAAACCTGCAGCACCTAAAACACTCAAAATTAATTGAGCAGGTTTAAGTCCTTGTGTATCAAACATACCGCCACCAACGCTACCAATAAAACTATCATTTACAGTTTCTTTTGCGTCAATATTTTGTATGCCTTCAGGTAATTTTTGCGCAACATTTTGTGGCACAACATCTTTAACTGCACCGTAAGCTATGTTATTTTTTGTATTAACTGAATTGAGCATAACTTTCCCTATATAATAATAAAAGTTAATTTTTTATAAAAAATTGCCAAAATAAGAAGTTTTATAAAAAAAAGTAATATTTCTTAACATAAAAAAATATTTTATAACTCTATAAACCTAATCGCCAAGTGGATTTAGCAAAAAGAAACTAAAATAAATCAAAAGATTATTCTAATTAACTAATTCTTTAGGGTTATATTTTTATATTGTTTGTGATATAAAAACAATATACAAATTAGAAAATGGAGGCAAATATGACAAATTCAGTTGGACAATTCGTATTTATGCTACATTCCCACCTTCCATTCTACCGCAAAGCAGGTATGTGGCCATTTGGTGAAGAATGCTTGTACGAATGTATGGCGGAAACCTATGTTCCATTACTAAATATGATATCGGAACTATATGATGAAGGAATTAAAGCTAAATTAACAGTTGGTATAACACCAATATTAGCTGAACAATTAAACGATGAACACCTAAAACAAGGGTTTATTGATTACCTAGATAGACAAATTAAAGCAGCGTCAGAAGATCTTGAAAGATACCCAGATCCTGAAGTTGCGCATTCTCAACACTTAAAATATTTAGCTAAATATTATTTTGATTGGTTCAACCATATCAAAGATCTTTTCATTAACAAATTCGGAAAAGATTTGATTAGTGGTTTCAAAAAATATCAAGATTTAGAATGCATTGAAATTACAACATCTGGTGCAACACATGGTTTTTCACCACTTCTTGCAACAGACAATAACTTAAATGCTCAATTTAAAGTTGGTTCAGATACAACAAAACGCTTATTTGGCAAAAAAGCAAAAGGTTGCTGGTTACCTGAATGTGCTTACCGCCAAGGTTACGAATTTGAAGGCAAAGATGGCAAGAAAAAATGGCGCCCAGCTATTGAAGTTACTCTTCAAAACAATGATATTGAATACTTCTTTACAGAATCTCATGTAATTGAGGGTGGTAATTCAATTGGTAACAGAAGAAGAATAGGCGTTTATGGCAATATTGAATATATTCCACTTCCAGAACGCGAAGCAACAGGATACGACACATATTCAGCATATTGGTTACCTGATGCGCAAGTTGCAGTAATGGGAAGAAATGACAGAGCTGGATTCCAAGTATGGTCAGCTGCAGATGGTTACCCAGGCGACGGTTGTTACAGAGAATTCCACAAAAAAGATTCAAACTCTGGTATGCATTACTGGAGAATAACATCTTCAACAACTGACTTAGGCGACAAAATGCTTTACGACCCAGTTCTTGCAATGAGCCAAGTTAATTCAAATTCAGACCACTATACAACTATGATTTACCACTTGCTAAATGATTACAAAATGGCGCATAATGGCAAAGAAGGTCTTGTGATGGTTTCATTTGACACAGAACTTTATGGACACTGGTGGTTTGAAGGGGTTGAATTTATCAAACAAGTAATCAAAAAACTTAACCAATTCTTACCTGAAGTTAAAATGATGACAGCTGGCGAATACCTAAAAGCTCATCCACCAACAGAAGCAATTCAAATCCCAGAATCTTCTTGGGGTCAAGGCGGACACTTCTGGGTATGGCAAAACCATTTGACAGAATGGATGTGGCCAATTATTCATGCTTGTGAAAAAAGAATAACAAACATCGTTGCAAAATACGAAAAACAACCTTTGGACAACAAAGTTTTAATGAGAGCATTAAACCAACTTGCTCGCGAAAACTTACTTTTACAAAGTTCAGACTGGCCATTCTTAATCACAACATGGCAAGCTAAAGATTATGCAACAGATAGATTCAGAGAACACGTTGAAAGATTCGAAAAACTTGCTGATATGATTGAAGCAAATTCAATTGACGAAGCCGTTTTATCTGAAATCGAATCAATTGATAATTGTTTTGCAGATGTTGACTATAGAGTTTATCTTCCAATCGAAGAAGGCAAAATTCCTCAACAAGAAGCAAAACTTGCACCACTTTACAAATAAGTAAAAACTACTAAAAAAGCCCCATTTATTGGGGCTTTTTTATTAGCAAATCATATACAAAATTTTTATTATAACCTTTTAAATCAGATAAAATATTTGAAATATCTTTATTTGAAAGATTATATTTTTTTAATTTTAAAATATCTTTTAAAATTTCTTTTTTATCAATTTCTGTTTTATCTTTTTTAACCAAAACAACAAATTCGCCTTTGATATCTGATTTATTTTGATAATAAGTCAAAATTTCATCAATACTGCCTTCATTTATTTCTTCAAATTTTTTAGTAAGTTCTCTACCAACAGAAATATTTGCATTTAAATTGATATTTTTTATTATTTTTAAAACATTTAAAATCCTTTTAGGAGATTCATAAAAAACCAGATTCTCATTTTTATTTAATTCTAAAATTTCTTGAATTTTAGTATCACCCTTTGGTAAAAAACCAATAAATTTAAAGTCTTCATCTTCTCTGAAACTTGAAGACAAAAGTGCCAAAACAGCACTTGCACCCACAATTGGAGTAACTCTAAAACCTTCTTTTTTGACAGCTTCAACCAAAATTGTACCTGGGTCAGAAATCAAAGGGGTTCCTGCATCGGATACCAAAGCAATATTTTTACCTTCGCTTAAGTAATTCAAAAAAAGTTCAATTCGCGCATTTTCACTATATTTATGATAAGAAATAAGCCTTGTTTTGATATCATATTTATCGCACAAAATTGAAGTATTTCTTGTATCCTCACAAGCAATCACGTCAACGCTGTTTAACACATCAATAGCTCTTAAAGTTATATCAGACAAATTTCCGATTGGAGTTGATACGATAAATAATTCACTCATAAGTTTATTATATATTAATTAAATTCATTTTCAAATTTTCAATTCTTACAAGTATTGCCTTTTTTAAAAAAATAGTGTAAGTTGTAAAAATAATTTTCTAAATATTGAAAGGATTTTTATGTTTAAAAAAGCTTTTACTTTGGCTGAAGTTTTAATAACATTAACAGTTATTGGTATTATTGCCGCAATTACTATTCCAACTACAATAATAAATCACCAAAAACAACAAGCTGTTGTTCAACTTAAAAAAGCATATAGCACCCTTGCAAATACAACAAACAAAGCCATAATGGACAACGGCCAAACCAAAATCTGGGACATGGGTGATGGCTGGAATTTTGAAACACATAAAGCATTTGCAAAAAAATATATAACTCCATATCTCAGAATTTCAAAAATGTGCGAAACCAAAAACGACCCAAGTTGCGTTTATGAAATAAGAAAAGCTAAAAATAGCAATGAAACTCTAGATTTGTCTAATGTATTTATATTTTACCTGGCGGATGGTACAACCATTGTTGTTACTGCCCAAACCGCCGAACCATTAGAAAAAAGAGCTGAAATACACGTTGATATCAATGGCAAAAAAGCTCCAAATTTGCTTGGCAAAGATGTATTTATATTCGGTTATTATTTAAAAGACAGCAGAATTATGCCATTTCAACATTCAGGTAGCGTAAGCAGTCTTGCAACAAACACTAGCTACTATCACTGGTCTTCATTGATTATGAAAAACAACTGGAAAATTCCAACCAAAGAAGAATTTGTTAATTGGGGCGGAAATCCTGAACTTTATCCTTGGTGATTATTTAGCTTCCCAAGTTGTTCCTTCGGGGCTATCTTTTAGAGAAATTCCGCTTTCAGATAAAATATCTCTTATTTTATCTGACAATGCCCAATTTTTCTCGCTTCTGGCTTGTTTTCTAATTTCAATGACATCTGCCATAATAGCGTTTGCGTCTTTTGAATTATCAAGATTAAGTTCTTCAATAATTTTTGCCAAATGTTCTTTTGTTAATTCTTTTTTGACATTAGTTAAATCAAAACCTAGGGCATCTGCAAGATAAGCCAAAGTGTCAAAATCTCCTGCTTTTAAAATTGAAAATAAAGTTGCAAGTGCTTTTGACGTATTAAGATCATCATTCATTGCTTCTTTAAATTCATTTATAAATTCTTCATTTAATTTTCCGTTTTTGTCACCCTTAACTGCATTTGCAATAAGTCTTGAAACACCAGCTTTTGCAGAATTAAGAGCCTCATCATTAAACTCGACAGGCATTCTGTAATGATTTGTCAAAATAAAAAATCTTATCGTATTGTTGTCATAGGTTTCTGTTATGTCATCAATAGTTTTAAAATTATGCAAAGATTTTGACATTTTTTCTTTATTGACAGTCACAAAACCATTATGCAAGAAATAATTTACAAAAGTGCAACCATTAGCGCATTCGCTTTGCGCAACTTCGTTTTCATGGTGCGGAAAAATTAAATCTGCACCACCTGCGTGGATATCAATTGTGTCACCTAGATATTTTTTACTCATTGCAGAACATTCAATGTGCCAACCAGGGCGTCCTACACCCCAGGGTGAATTATAACCATGACGTTCATCTTTTTTCCACAAAGCAAAATCTAGCGGACATCTTTTTTTGTCATTTTCTTCAACCCTTGCCCCTGACATAAGGTCGTCAATTGGTTGCCAAGAAAGTTTTCCGTAATTTTTATATTTTTTTATATCAAAATAAACATCGCCGTCAAGTTCATAGGCAAAATCTTTTTCGATTAAAGTTTTTATCATTTTAATCATTTCGCCTAAAGTTTTTGTAGCTCGAGGTTCAACATCAGGTGTTAAAACATTTAAAGCTTTCATTGAATTTGCGAAAGATTTGTAATATTCATCTGCAACTTCATCTGGTGTAACGCCATTTTCATCAGCTTTTTTTAAAATCTTATCGTCAACGTCTGTAACATTTCTGCAATATGTAACGTCATATCCTAAAAATTTAAGATATCGATATAAAATATCCCATGTTATATAGCACCTTGCGTGACCTAAATGCGCCTTGTCATAAACTGTTGGCCCACAAACATACATTTTAACTTTGTTTTCGACAATTGGTTTGAATTCTTCTAATTTTCTTGAAATAGTATTATATAGTTTAAGCATAAAATAATTTTAACATAAAAAAAGAGGCAACGCCTCTTTTATTTTTACCAAGGATATAAAGCTCGATATTCTTCATTACCGCCTGCCATTTTAACATATTCGTCCTTATTTGGAATTTTCCAACCATTTCGGATTATAAGAGCACCACAAAATTCACCGGATGCATTTTTGTTACAACCAGAAGAACTTTCAGCAATAATTTGATTCATAGTTCTATTAATGCCAGGTGGCAAAAGTTTTCCATTTTGAATCCCATAGCCTGCAATAAAATACGAAAAATCAAAAATATCTTTTCCTAAAACATTTGGTCCTTTTGATCCATTCACATCAACCCACAAATATACTCTTTTATGAGGCTCAGCATAATAAGTTGAAGATACAACAACAGTGCCATCCGCTAATACAAAATTGGTTGCACGTTCACTTCCATGACCAGGTGTTGATTCATTAAGATAAGAATAATTTTTTAAAGCACAAATACCCGCTCTATCTATTCCGCATTTTTTTTGAATTTTTAGATATGGAATCATATATTTATCAACAAAATTAACGGCACCCTCAAGACGAGTGGCAACTTCCCAAGTTTCAATAGCGCCATGTTCTGAAATTGCCAAATTGGTGGTATTAGCTAACGCGCTATATGTTTTTTTTAATGCCGCAATTCTTTCTTGATTTTGATAATTAGTAACAACCGATGGAATAGTAAGTGCCGCAACAACGCCAATTATAGCAAGTGTGATTAAAACTTCTGCTAAGGTGAAAGCTTTTAAACTTCTAGATGCTCTCCTCCCGAGATTTAATTGAACTTTATTCATAATTAAAAAATTCTTTCATTTCCGCAATTTAAAGATGTAATACTATGTTTTGATTATAACAAATTTTATAAATATTTCAAGGGGCAAGAGCAAAATAAAAGCCCCAATTGGATTTGGGGCTAAATAGATTATAAAATTTATTTTACCAAGGGTAATCTTCGGCTTTTCCGCCCATATTGATATATTGCTGTTTTGTTGGAATTTTGCCGCCACTATAATAAAAAATTAGCCCCGTGCATTGTAAACCTGCATAAATTCCTGCGGATTTACTGCAACCTTGAGCACCGTTTATATGCCCTAGAGGAGTATCAAAGTAAGGTATATGGAACTTTTGTCTACTCTTTTTGCCGGAAACATTTTTTTTGTAAAGACCTTGATGCACATCAATACCTAATTTATTTGGTCCCTTCCAACCATTTGTGTCCATATAAACTTGCATTTGATTAGAATTATCCCCTATTCTACTACCGCCACCTGCATAAACCGTTATAGCAGTGCCATCTGCAAGATAAAAACGAGAAAAATTTTCCTCCGAAGTAGACCAATTAAAAGGCTGACCATGTAAATTATTTATAACATAAAGACAATCAGATGTAGTTGAACGGCCACAATTTTTAGCAATTTTTAAATATGGGAACATGTAAGTATTTATAAAATTTTCTGAACTGCTTGCATTACCGGAAATTCCATAATTCCAAGTATTGGTAAAACCATGTTCTAAAATAGCTAATTTTGTTACATTTGATAATGTTGAATAAGTACTTTTTAATCTTGTTTCAATTTCTTGATTTTGATAATTAGTTACAACCGATGGAATAGTAAGCGCTGCAACAACGCCAATGATTGCAAGTGTGATTAAAACTTCTGCTAAGGTAAACGCTTTTAAACTACTAGATGCCCCCCCCCCCGAGATTAAAGTTTAATTTTTTCATAAATTCTATACCTTTCTTAATTCTATTCGCAACAAAATTTGTATCATTAGTATAACAAATTTTTAAACTACTTTCAAGTGCACATAATTTTTGTTTATGATAAAATGTTGCAGTAAACGGCAAAAAAGGAATGAGGGACATGAAAAACACTGTTGTAGTTGGTGCGCAATTTGGTGATGAAGGAAAAGCAAAAATTACAGATCTTCTTGCACAAAAAGCAGATTTTATTGTTAGATACCAAGGTGGCTGTAACGCAGGACATACTGTTGTTGTAAATAATAAAAAATACAAATTTCATTTAATTCCATCAGGCATTTTATATGAAAACAAAACCTGTTTTATAGGTGCAGGTGTTGTTATCCACCCAGAAAGCTTTAAAAAAGAAATTGAAGAATTAATAAATGACGGTATCGCACAGGAAAAATTTACAAAAAATTTAAAAATTAATCCTTTGGCACATATAACAATGCCTTACCACATAGATTTAGATGGTGCTGACGAAATTAAACTTGGCAAAAATAAAATAGGAACAACAAAAAGAGGTATTGGGCCAACATATTCAGATAAATACGCAAGACTTGGAATAAGGATTGAAGATTTGTTTGATGAAGAAATTCTAAGTAACAAACTAGACGTTATCTTGCCAAACAAAAATGCTGTTTTAGAAAAAATATACGGTCTTAAAACATATACAAAAGAAGAAATATTAAATCTTTGCAGAGAATACAAAGAATTATTTGCACCATATGTTTGTTTTGACTGGCAAAATGTTTTAAGAGATGCTAAAAAAAATAAAACAATATTATTTGAGGGTGCACAAGGTGTTTTACTTGATATAGATTATGGAACATATCCTTATGTAACATCATCAAACCCAATAGGTGGCGGTGCTGCAGTTGGCGCTTCAATGGGTGTTAAAACAATAGATGAAGTTATAGGTGTTTTTAAAGCATACATAACTCGCGTTGGTGAAGGCGATATGGTTACAGAACAACTAGGTGAAGATGGTTCAAAACTTCAAGAAATAGGAGCAGAATTTGGCGTTACAACTGGACGCCCACGCCGTTGCGGTTTCTTCGATGTACCACTTGCAAAATATAGCGTTTTGGTTGGCGGTTTAACTTCTATTGCTCTTACAAAATTGGATGTATATGACAGTTTTGATGAAATAAAGCTATGTGTTGGTTATCAAAACAAAAAAACAGGCGAAATTACACAAATGTATCCAACATCAGTTTACACACACAAAAACTATGCTCCTGTTTGGGAAAGTTATAAAGGCTGGAATAAAGATACAACAAAATGTAAAACTTACGAAGAACTTCCAGAAAACGCAAAAATTTATCTAAAAAGAATTGAGGAATTACTTGAAATTCCAATTAAAATAATAAGCGTTGGCCCTGATAGAGACCAAACAATATTTATAGATTAAACAAAACAAAACCACCTTAATAAGGTGGTTTTTAATTATATTTTATTTTTACAGATATGGCGATGAAAATTCCATTTTTATTGATTCATTTTTAAGTTCTTGAGAAGCTTGTCTGTTAAATGCGATTGAACCAACAATATTTCTTATAATTGCAACCATGCCGACTTTTGTATCCATTTTAGTAACGCAAGCATCTATGCTGACTGCTTGTGCGCCAGAGACAAATGCTAAAGGCACAGTTTGAGGACTCAAACCAGAAGATGTCATAACAGGAATTCCAATATTTTCTGAAATTTCCATTGTATTCATAATTGAAGTTTTTGCAGAATCAGCAGAGCCCTTTATATGAACTGCTTCTTTTCTTGCATAACTTTCAGTTTGGATAAGGTCAACTCCAATTAATTCAAGTTTTTTTGCAAGTTCAACTTGTTCAGTTATATCAAGATGCGCTGGAATAGTCACGCATATATATGGATTAAATTTTTTAGTTAAATCAATTACTTCCATTGCAATTTCATAAACATCATTTGCGCTTAAAAAAGTTCCTTCTTTATATAAACTTTCATAATTTCCAATTTCAATAGCATCAGCACCGGCTTTAACGGCTTCTAGTAATTTAAAAGGGTGAATTGAAGATGCAAAAATTGTTAATCTTGTGTTTTCTTTTGCAACTTTAATAACATCTTTTGACGCAGGAACATCAATTGCAGATGCAAGAGCTTCCTGAGCTGATAAAGCAACTTTCTTAATTAATTCAAGGTCGAAATTATCCATACCGCAATCAATTTTTACTGCTCTTTTTTCTCTTAAATGCTTTTTAAAAATTTCAATATTTCTCATCTAATTTCCCTTTTTAAGTGTTAATAGAATTTTACCATAGCTAGCTTTTTTGAGCAATTGAAATAGCAAAAGATAACTGTAAAATTAAATTACACTCTCTAATGAAAGACTTTCTATAATGTTAAAAACACATATTACAAAAAAATTGCTAGTTATATTGGTTGTATTTAGTTTTATTAATGTTAATCCAATATTAGCTGAAAATTTTTATGAAATATCAAATGAAGAAAAAATAAACATTAGTGTATATGAAAAAATAACACCAAGTATTGTGTCGATTGAAGCAAATACAAGAGAAGGGGTTTCAAGCGGGACTGGTTGCATTGTTGATCCATCAGGTTTAATCTTAACGAGTTTACATGTGGTTAAAAATGCAGGCTCAATTGAAGTCACAACTCAATCAGGCGCTGTTTATCAAGCAGTTATTTGGTCAATTTTAAAAAACAATAATGACCTTGCAATAATAAAAATAAAAACTAACGAAAAATTATCAGCAGTTTCCTTTGGTGATTCAGAAACAATTAAAGTAGGACAAAGAGTTTTAACCATAGGAAATCCCTTTGGTTTTAGGGGAACTTTAACAACAGGAATTGTTTCAAGAATTGATTACACAAGAAACAGAATTCAAACTGATGCCGCAATAAATCCAGGATGTTCAGGCGGACCATTACTAAATATAAAAGGAGAAGTTATAGGAATAAACCAATCGATATATAATCCAGACAACAACCGCTCAAACATAGGAATAGGTTTTGCAATTCCAATAAATGAAGCAAAGAAATTCGTAAAAGTTACTCTTGAAAAAACCAGAATGTCTTTAAAATAAAATTTTTTTTAATATAATAGTTGTATGAAAGAGAAAATTATAGCAGTTGTTGGACGACCAAATGTCGGCAAATCTACTCTGGTAAATAGAATAATTGGGTCTAGAAAATCTATCGTGGACGATATGGCTGGCGTTACACGTGACAGAATATATTTTGATGCTGAGTGGCAAGATAAAAAATTCACACTAATTGACACGGGCGGTATTATAACAGATGACAATGAGAGTGAATTTGTAAAAAATATTTTTACACAAGCGCAAATTGCAATGAACGAAGCCGATTTAATTCTTTTTGTGGTTGATGGAAAAAGTGGTTTAAGCCCATATGACAAAGATATAGCAAATATTTTGAGACAAAGCGATAAAAAAGTATTGCTTGTGGTAAACAAAATTGATGATATCGCTCAAATTGGAGATGCTTCAGAATTTTATACATTAAGTTTAGGTGAACCAATGGCTGTTTCAGCACTTCATGGTTCAGGCGGTATTGGCGATTTGCTTGATGTTATAACTCAAGATATCGAAAGAGATGAAGAAAATTTAGAAGACGAAGCTATAAAAATTGCAATTGTCGGTAAACCAAATGCCGGCAAAAGCTCAATTCTGAATAGATTACTAAAACAAGAAAGAGCAATTGTAAGCAATATTTCAGGTACTACAAGAGACAGTATAAATTCAGAAATCACAATTGACGAACAAGACTATGTTTTAATTGATACTGCTGGAATTAGAAAAAAATCAAAAGTTGATTTTGGAATAGAAGCTTTTGCAATCGATAGAGCACTTCGCTCGATAAGAGAAGCAGATGTTGCACTTTTAGTTATTGATTCAACAGAAGGCCTGACTGACCAAGATAAAAAAATTGCGCAAACAATTGAAGAAGCCGGATGTGGCATAATTGTTGCGTTTAATAAATGGGACTTAGTTAAAAATGTTCAAACACACGATTTTGAGCAAAAAATTGAACAAGATGCACCATTTTTGAATTATGCAGAGAAAATTTTTATCAGTGCAAAAACAGGGCAAAGATTAGACAGAATTTTTAAAGAAGCTAAAAAAGTTGCAGATGAAAGAAACAAAAGAATTCAAACTGGCATCTTAAATAAAGTAATAAACGATTCAATCGCGATAAATCCGCCGGTTTCAGTTCATGGGAAAATGCTAAGAGTTTATTACACCACTCAAGTAAAAACCAAACCACCAACATTTGTAATTTTTATAAATAATTTAAATTTATTAAAAGATAGCTATAAAAGATATTTAACAAAAAAAATGAGGGAGACATTTGGTTTCTTTGGAACACCGATAAGAATAAATTTCAGGGAGAAAAAGAAACAAAAGGGGGATAAATGATTACAATTATTCGTTCAGTTATAATGGCAATTTTAGGTTATATTATAGGTTCTATTCCAACAGGTTATATTGTTGTTAAAGTTGCCAAAAATGAAGATATAAGAACAATTGGCTCAGGTTCAACTGGAGCAACTAATGTCAAAAGAGTAATGGGCAAAAAATGGTTTTTTATAGTTTTACTTTTAGATGCTCTTAAAGGTGCAACACCTGTTTTAATTGCAAAATATTTGCTTCCTGATAATTATGGAATTACTGCTGTTGTTGCTGCAATTTTTGTAATTTTGGGTCATTCGAAATCAATCTTTTTAAATTTTTCTGGTGGAAAATCAGTTGCATCAGGTGTTGGAACAATTTTGGCACTAAACCCTGTTGCAGGGCTTACAATTGCTGTGATTTGGGCCTTTATAACTTATTTTTCAAAATACGTTTCATTAGGTTCAATTATTGCGCTTAGCCTATCGCCTTTAATAATGTGGTTTTTTAAATCTCCAATCGCATACATTGTATATTGCTTAATAGGTGCTATATACATAGTTTATCTTCACAGAGAAAACATCCAAAGACTTATCAAGGGCGAAGAAAACAAAGTAAGATAACAGCAAAAAGTAAAAGAGGAGATAAAAATGATTAAATATACATCAAAAGTAAAAGTAAGATCAAATGAGTCTCTTGCATTAATTTATACGCCCGGAGTTGCAAAAAGTTGTCTTGAAATCAAAGAAAATCCAGACAGAGTTTTTGATTTAACAAATCGTTCAAATTCAATCGGAATAATGTCATATAATTACGAAGATGCCTATAAAAGAGCTGAGTTTTTTAAAAAAACAAAAAATGTTGACTGCTACCCTTTAGAAATCAAAAAAACAACAAAAGAAGATTTGGATTTTGTAATTCAAAACATTATGCCAAATTTTATGGGTGTTGACACAAGCTTAATTGAAGGCAAAGAATACAACGCTCCTTTAGATATACCGACTCGTTCAAAAGCTTGTATTTATGAAGATAAAATTGAAAAATTAGAACCAGTAATGCTAAGAGAACTTTTTGGCGGAGTTGTTGAAACCACAATTGATGAAGAAAAAGAAGAAATAATTAAACCAACTGCAATAATTTCTGATGGTTCAGCAGTTTTAGGTCTTGGTAACATTGGAGCCATTTGCGCAATTCCGGTTATGGAAGGTAAGGCTGTTTTATTTGAAGAATTAGGTGATGTACCCGCAATTTCACTTTGTCTTCAAACGCAAAACAAAGATGAAATAATAAAAATTGTTCAACTACTTGAAAATTCATTCTCATCAATAAATTTAGAAGACATATGCGCGCCAAAATGTTTTGAAATTGAAAGAGAACTTATAAAAACAACTAGCATCCCTATTTTTCATGACGATCAACACGGAACAGCAATTGTTGTTTTAGCTGGTTTATTAAACGCACTTGAAGTTGTTAATAAAAGAAATAAAGACATAAAAATTGTTATCTCTGGAGCTGGTGCTGCAGGACTTTCAATTTGTAAGTTACTTTTAAAAACAGGTTTTTCAAATATAACCTTATGTAATATAAATGGAGTTGTATACACAGGCAACCCGTTAAACGACCCTGAGCTTGATGAAGTTTCAAAATCAACAAACAAAGATAATTTAAGAGGAACACTTAAAGACGCAATTATAAACGCTGATGTTTTCATAGGAGTTAGCGCACCAAACATAATGACTGAAGAAATGGTTAAAACAATGGCAAAAGACCCAATTGTCTTTGCACTTGCAAACCCAACACCTGAAATCATGCCAGATATTGCAAAAAATGCAGGAGCTAAAATTGTTGCAAGTGGTAGATCGGATTTTGACAACCAAATAAATAACTGTTTGGCATTCCCTGGAATATTTAAAGGTGTACTTGAATCAAAATGCAAAGTGATTACAGATGAAATAAAAGTTAGATGTGCAGTTGCACTTGCGCATACAATTGAACCTGAAGAATTAGATGAAAATTACATAATCCCAGAAGCACTCGACCACAGGGTTGCAAAAAATATTTCAGCATGTATTATAGATTATGTCAGAAATTTTGAAGAAAAATAAAGTGTAACTTTTTTATAAAAAAGGGGCATTTTGTTGTTTTTCAAAATTTTTTTGTTATGTACACAATTATTAAAATCGAAAGGTATAAATCGTGGACGAAAAAGAAGTAAAACAAGAAGTTGTTGAAACACAAGAAGAATTAAACGTGGAAGAAACAACAGTTGTTTCAGAAGAAACAGCGCAAGAAGGCGAAGCAGAAGCTTCAGTTAAAAAATTAAGAGGCTCAAGAGCTAAAGGACAAAGTCGTAAAAGAAAAATTGAAACAGTAGAACCTGTTGAATCAGAATGGAAAGAACAAGTTGTCCAAATCAGCCGTGTTACAAAAGTTGTAAAAGGTGGTAAAAAACTTAGCTTCAGAGCAATTGTTATCGTTGGTAACAAAAAAGGACAAGTTGGTATGGGTGTTGCAAAAGCAGCAGAAGTTATTATTGCAATCCAAAAAGCTATTGCCGACGGAAGAAAAAACCTTGTTACTGTACCAATCTTTAAAACAACAATACCTCACCAAGTTACAGGTACTTCAGGCGCAGGCTCAGTTGTTCTTAAACCTGCTTCTCAAGGTACTGGTGTTATCGCAGGTGGTGCAGTTCGTTCGGTATTAGAACTTGCAGGATATGAAAACATTTTAAGTAAATCATTAGGTTCTAAATCACCTCTTAACGCAGCAGGTGCAACATTAGAAGCATTGAAAAACTTAAGATCATTCAGCGATGTTGCTAAAATGCGTGGTATTACTTTAAAACAAATGTTAAGCTAATAAAAAATTAAGGAAACAAATAAAATGGCTAAGAAAAATGATGAAAAAATAAAAATAACTTTAAAAAGAAGTTTAATTGGTGTTCCAGAAAAACACATTAAAATTGTTAAATCCCTTGGTTTAGGCAAAACAAACAGCACAGTAGAACACGCTGCTAGCCAAACTATTATGGGTATGGTGAATAAAATTTCACATCTTGTAGAAATTGTTAAATAAGTAAAGGTAAGGAAAAAATGATAACATTAGAAGATTTAAAACCTGCAGAAGGTTCAGTAAAAAAATCTAAAAGAGTAGGCAGAGGTCGCTCTTCAGGACATGGTAAAACTTCTTGCCGTGGTAACAACGGTGAAGGTCAAAGAGCAGGCAGAAGCTCTAAAAGAGGTTTTGAAGGTGGTCAAATGCCATCATTCAGACAAATGCCTAAATTAAAAGGCTTCACAAACCATTGGGCGCTTAATGCGGTAGCTTTAAATGTTGCTGACATTGAAAAATTAGGTATTGAAGAGCTTGATTTAGCTTGGCTTATCGAAAACAACAAAGTAGATAGAAACGCTGACGTTCTAAGAATCTTAGGTAACGGCGAAATTAAAAAAGCTGTAACAGTTAAAGCAACTTACTTCACAGAAAGTGCTAAAGAAAAAATCGAAAAAGCAGGCGGAAAGGTTGAAATAGTATAATAATGCAACAACAATTAAGCAGAGAGCAAATTGCGCAAAATATTTTATCAAGTTGGAAGGCAAGTGGCCTTAAACAAAAGTTAATATTCACTTTTTTGGCCATAGCATTCTTTAGATTTGGTGCACAACTTCCAATATTTGGTATAAACAATGAAATTTTCCAAAATATAGCCGCAGGAAATAACATGATAGGCTTTTTGGATATGTTTACAGGTGGTGCCTTAGGTAAAGTTTCAATCTTTGCTTTAGGTATTGGACCTTATATCACATCTTCAATCATAATCCAGCTTCTAGCTGTTGTAGTACCATATTTAGAAAGACTACAAAAAGAAGAAGGTGGAGAAGGAAGAAGAAAAATACAACAAATAACAAGACAATTCACCGTTGTACTTGGCGCATTCCAAGCTCTCGCTTTTGTTGTTATATTATCTAAATTACCAGGTGCCGTAATTCATACAGTAAACCCGATTTTATTTAATGTTGGCGCCATTATAACATTAACCGCAGGTTCTATACTTGTTATGTGGCTTGCAGAACTTATCACCGAAAAAGGTGTTGGAAATGGCGGAAGCTTATTGATTTTTGTAGGTATTATTTCTGGTATTCCAGTTTATGTAAAAAACACAGCACTTTTAGTTGCCCAAGATAGTCAAAAACAACTAGGGCTTGTTGCGCTTCTTGTAATTTTTGTTGCAACAATAATAACAATTATCGTTTTCCAAGATGCAGCAAGACATGTACCAATTGTTTCTGCAAGAAGACAAGTTGGCAACAAAGTTTATAGTGGCGGAAATTCAAGCATACCATTTAAATTAAACCCTGGTGGCGTTATGCCAATCATTTTCGCAATGGCAATTCTGTTGTTCCCAACAACAATTCTTGGTTTCGCACAACAACTAAACATCCAAAATGAAGGTTTAAGACAAGCATTAGAAACAATAAATCTATATTTAAGCCCTTCAGGAATCACATATTATATAATTTATTTCTTACTAATTGTATTTTTGACATTCTTCTATTCATCTATAATGCCAAATATGCAACCAAAAGAAATTGCAAACAACTTAAAGAAATATGGTTCTGCAATTCCAGGTATAAAACCTGGCAAACCAACAGCAGACAAACTTGATGAGATTTTAACAAAAGTAACATTCATTGGCGCGTTTTCACTAGGCTTAATAGCTCTTGTGCCAAGCGTATCAAGTGCAGTTACAGGCATCACAACGTTCCAAGGTTTAGGTTCAACTTCACTTATAATCATGGTTGGTGTTGCTCTTGATTTTATAAATCAAATTAAAACGCACTTATATGCAAAAAATTATGAAAGCTTTTTGCAAAAAAACAATATTCAATAAGGAACAATAAATGAAAAATGTTTTTATATTTTTAGGACCTCCAGGCTCAGGTAAAGGAACACAAACTTCAAGATTGGCAAAAGAATTGAATTTTCCACATATCGACACAGGAAGTTTGTTAAGACAAAATATCAAACAACAAACGCCTTATGGAGTTGAAGCTAAAAAATATATGGACAAAGGTCAATTAGTTCCAATTGAAATTGTACAAAATATTATTTTTGAAAGACTAAAACAAGAAGATGCTAAAAACGGATACATTTTAGATGGTTATCCAAGAAGCATTGAACAAGCATACGCGCTTGAAAAAATTCATGACAATTTAAAAGAATACTGGAATGACGAAGGAGCTAATGTTGTTGCAGTTTATTTTGATGTTCCTAATGAAAAATTAGTAGAAAGACTAGTAAACAGACGTTCTTGCCCTGCATGTGGTGAAATCTATAATCTTTTGAACAAAAAACCAAAAAATGAAAACTTGTGCGATAAATGCAGTGTTGAATTAATCCAAAGATCAGATGATAACGAAGAAACTGCAAAATTAAGATTTGAAACATATAATAAAGAAACAAAACCATTACTTCAATATTTTGAAGACAAAGGTAATTTAAAAACAATAAATGCAGATCAAGAAATTGAAGAAGTATGGGTTGAACTTCTTAAGGTTGTTAAATGATACATAAAAAATCAAGAGAAGAAATAAAATTAATGAAAGAAGCTGGTCGTATTGTGGCACTTGTCCACAATGAAATGAAAAACATTATAAAGCCAGGCATTTCAACTTATGAACTTGATAAAATTGCACATGATATCATAAGAGACAACAAAGCATTCCCAACATTTCTTGGCTACAATGGTTTCCCTGCAACAATTTGCGCGTCAATAAACGAACAAGTGGTTCATGGGATTCCATCAAAAGATACCATTTTAAAAGATGGTGATGTCATTTCTATTGATGTTGGCGCAACATTTAAAGGACTCGTTGGTGACGGTGCTTGGACTTATGGCGTTGGCGAAATAAATAGTGCGAATCAAAAACTTTTAAACGCAACAGAAGAAGCCTTGATGTCAGCAATTAAAAAAATTAAAAACGGAATTAATTTAGATGAAGTTGTTGGCGAAATTGAAGACGTTGCAAAAGCAAATAATTTAGGAATAGTTCGTCAGTATGGCGGTCATGGTGTTGGCAGAAATATGCACGAAGAACCATTTGTCTTTAATTACAGAACAGGAAGCAAAGTAATTTTAAAATCAAATATGGCTGTTGCGATTGAACCAATGCTTAATTTAGGTTGCGATGATGTGTATGTTCTAGAAGACGATTGGACTGTTGTCACAAAAGACCATAAACCATCTGCACATTTTGAACATACAATTCTTGTAACAGATGATGGAGCAGAAATTTTAACAAAAATATAAACAGACATGAGCCAAATCACATCTGTTTAATTTTATTTTTGCTATTTAAAAAATTGATTTAAGATTATCTGGTGCAATTACGCCACATTCAGTAATAATACCTGTTATAAGTTCATTTGGCGTAACGTCAAATGAAGGATTTATAACTTTAACGCCTTCTGCACAAATTCTTTTACCATTAACAATGGTAACTTCTTCTTCACTACGTAATTCTATAGGAATTTCAGCTCCACTTTTAATCGACATATCAATTGTTGATTTTGGTGCCGCAATATAAAAAGGCACATTATAATGTTTTGCAACAATAGCTAATGTACACGTACCTATTTTATTTGCGCTATCACCATTTGCAGCAATTCTATCTGCACCTGTTATAACAACATCAATCATTCCTTTTGACATAAAATAAGCACACATACCATCTGTAAGCAAAGTTGTATCAATTCCGTCTCTTACAAGTTCGTAAGTTGTAATTCTTGCACCTTGTCCTCTTGGACGGGTTTCATCTGCAAAAACTTTAATTGTTTTGTCTTTTTCAAATGCACTACGAACAACACCAAGTGCTGTACCCCAACCAACAGTTGCAAGAGCACCTGCGTTGCAATGAGTTAAAATTGTTGCTCCAAGTGGCACAATTTCGGCACCATAATAACCAATTTTTTTATTTATCTCAATATCTTCATCTTCCAATTTAATACTGTTTTCAATGAGGGCTTCAACCGTTCCGTCAACAGAAGTTTCTTTTTTAATTATTTCTCTTTGTCTGTCTATTGCCCACATAAGATTAACGGCCGTTGGACGAGAAGATGCCAAATAATCACAACCTTCAAGCAATTCTGCTTTAAAAGTTGCATAATCAACTTTTGAATTTTTAAGTTCAAGCGCTTTTAAATTAACACCATGAGCTCCTGCAATACCAATAGCTGGCGCACCTCTGACTATCATTGTTTTAATTGCATCATACATCATTGAAGTTGATGTTATATTAATTTTTTTATATTCATAAGGCAAAAGTGTTTGATCAAGCATTCTTGAAACATTTTCACCTTTTACCCACTCGATTGTCTTTTCCATTTATTTTCCCTTTCTAAGTATATCAAAATATTGAAGAGCCATAAGACTAACTGCATTGGTTGAAGCACAAACAATTGCAACAACAATTATTATAAGAATAAAAAGCCAAATAGCCTGAAAATTCAAAAGATATGGAATGCCATAATTGTAATATGATTTAAAAATAAAACTTAAAACAAGTACGCAGGGAATAAAAACAACAATAAAGCCCACAAAAGAAGCAAAACCCAAAACGCCACCTGTTATCATTGTTGTTTTATAATCCGTAAGTTCAAATTTAGTTAATTTTCTATAATATAAAATTGAACAAATTGAACTCAATAAAAATAAAGCAACTAGAACATAAAAAATTGTATAAGGCACAAGTGCAACAACGCCAAAAATTAAGCCCAAAAATGTTGTTATTTTTAATAATTCTTTTGTTAAATTCATAAACGGCTCCTGTCATGACAAATCGCAATTGCAATAGCATCAATTGTATCGTCTAATTTAATTTCATGTTTTAATTCAATTGTTCTTCTTACCATATCTTCAACAAATTTTTTATCGGCTCTGCCGGAACCTGTCAAAACCTGCTTGACAACCATTGGCGTATATTCAAAAACTTCAATATTGCATTTTTCAAGAGCCGATAAAATAACACCTCTTGCCTGAGCAACAGGTATTATTGTTTTTTGGTTTTTAAAGAAAAATAATTGTTCAATAGACGCCACATCGGGCTCAAATTTATTGCAAATAGTTAAAATATCTTCATAAATTTCAAGCAATCTTTTTGGTGTTTTATCAGTTTTTTTAGTTTGTATTGAACCAGAACACACTAAATCATAACTGCCGTCTTGAAGAACATCAATAACGCCATAGCCTGTAATTTGTATTCCTGGGTCAATTCCAATAATTCTCATAACAATAATTATAACTTAGTTAATAATGTTTGCAAATCTAAAATTTTTATTGATATTTAATAGCTTTTAATATACAATTCATATATAAAATTTTCGGGAATTATAGTAACAAGATTAAGGATAAGGAGAAAACTTAATGAAAACTATGAAAAAGGTATTATTGTTACTTGTTGCAATGGGGTTATTTATGACTTCTTCATTTGCAAAAGAACAATCTTCTTTCAGCGATGTTGATGCTAACTATTGGGCATTCACTGAAATCAATGCTATTGTTCAAGATGGCGTTATGACTGCGAAAGACGGTGCTTTTAATCCAGAAGCATCAGTTAGCAGAATCTGCTTTGTAACAAGCCTATTAAAAGTGTTGGGTCATGACAACACAGTTATCACAGTAAAAAACACTTTTAAAGATGTAACTGATAAAACAAAAGGCTATGATGAAATTTTAAAATCAAAACAATTAGGTCTTGTTTACGGTTACCCATCAGGCAATTTCTTACCTGAAAGAAAAATGACAAAAGCAGAAGTTACTTCTGTAATGAGCCACATTACAAAAGACGCTGTTAGCGACGTTAAAGTTTTAGATAAATTCGCTGACAAAAATGAAATTCCTGCTTGGGACAAAGTTCAATACGCAAAAGCGGTTGGTTTAGATTTATATGTAAACTACCCAGATGTATTAAAATTTGAACCAAACAGAGAAATCACAAGAGCTGAAGTTGCAGTATTATTGTACAAATTAAGAAATTCTTTAGGCTTAGTAAAAGACCAATACAAAGGTGATGGTATTCTTGGAACAGAACACCTAAATGTTTCTAAAAAAGCTGAAGACAATACTGTTTTAATTACAGCAGATGGCAAAATCATCAAAAAAGGCAACATCTTGGAAGCTCAATTTGATGAATTATACAAATCTAAAAAATCAAATGCAGGCGATGTTGTTTCATTTGTATTCGACAAAGATGTTTACACTAAAGAAGGTACTTTGGTAATCCCTGCAGGTTCAAAATTATATGGTACAGTTACAGAAATCATACCAACAAAATGGTTCAACAAAAATGCAAGAGTTGGTGTTTTATTTGATAAATTAGTTTTACCAAATGGCAAAGAAATTGCATTCAAAGGTGTACCATTCACAAAAGATAACTACTTAAAAGAAGGTGCTTGGGAAACAGCTGGTAAAATCAGTGCATACACATTAGGTGGTGCAGTGATTGGTGGCGGTATCGGTACTGCCGTTGGTGTTCCAAATGACCAAAAATATTTAAATGAAGGTCTTGGAATTGGTATCCCAGTTGGCGCAGGCGTTGGTCTTGTAGCAGGTTTAGTAACTAAAGGTCTTAACTTCGTAGGACACGAAGGTGAAGATGTTCTTATTTACTTACTTGAAGACGTAGTTGTTTGTGACTAATAAGCAATATACTAAAAAAATCGCCCTTAGGAATAAGGGCGATTTTTTATTGAGAATTTTTACATCAAACACATTATTGACTACTTTGTTTAAAAAATATAGAATTGTTAAATCAGAATAGTGGAGAAATATCATGAAAAAAAATTTAATCGCACTTAGCTTGTTATTATCTTTAACAATTAGTTATGGTTACTGTGAAAGCACAGTATTTGATTCATATACAACAGATGCACAAGAAATACAAAAAATTGATATTTCACCAGTAAAAACAAATGTTGGCGAAAAAATCGAAGGGAATGTAGCCCAAACATCACAAAAAATGGGCCAAATACAAAATGAAAATTTTGAAGCAGCAATTCAAAGTCTTGATGCTGCACAAGTTGAAATAAGGGATGAATTAGCTCAATACACTCAAAAATATAATGACGCAAAAGCAAGATATGACATTGCAAAAGAAGAATGCAAAGCATTAAAAAAACAAATTAATGCAATTAAAAGAAAAATCAAACACATAGAAAGAACAAAGAATAATATCAGCAAAAATTTTGTTAAATACTATGAATAAAACTAACTTACGCTATTGTCGAATTTAATTCTTTCTTCTTGATGTTTTGGTTTGATAGTAATTTTGTAATCATTTTCTTGAAGATATTTTACAAAAAGACTATTATATGTTTGCATAATTGATTTAAATTTGCCTCTTACGAGTTTTGGATATTTAATATCGTTCTTTTTAAGATATTTGTCGGCTAATGCAATTTTATAATCCTCTTCAAAAGAAATAGGTTCAAAAATTGTGCCGTTATTTTTTCTTATTCTTATATATTTTTGAATTTCATATAGTTCCACATGGTCTTTATAATCACAAATTTTCTTGATGCCGTCTTTATCAATTTTAATATCTGACCAGTGTATAATTGTGTTACGCGTAGGGTCTTTTAAGTTATCTCTAATATTTTCTAAAATTATTCCACAAAGTTCTTCACCTGTAACTTTTCCAACTTTAATGTCAGAAAGATTTTCTGAAACACCATCGAAAACTTTTAAAATGTCCATATTGTTTGAACCATCCTGAATACCGCCCCTTATTACAGAAGATTGAATACCGACTGCTGCTAAATCAGAATGTTCTGTTGTGTTAACAATGGTTTTCTTAATAGCACTTGTCAAGAAATTGGCTAAATAGCTATTTGAAAACCTTATACTTGGTTTATAATCCAGTGATACTTCTAGGCCATTTCTTGGTTGAACAACTTTTAAAATTGGGTCATAATCGTCAGAATAAGTTTGAGTCAACAAACGTTGAAGCGAATTTTCTTTTCTTGTGTATTTTTCAAGCCTATATTCTTCAGAACAATAAACTCTTGCTTCTCTTTCATCAATAAGACCATCGTCACCTATCATAATTGAAATTGATTTTGCAATATTATTATCCATACCCAAAGATGAAATAATTGTGCCTTTACCTGATGTTGTTGCAATATCGTGTTTGTGGCCATCTAATATTTCATTTATACCAGGAACTTCATCTCTCAAAATTTTTGATAATTTTGTTCCCATATGTGATGCAACAATAACAATTCCGTTTGGATGTTCTTTTTTGAAACTATCAACTTCTTTTTTAATTGCAGAAACAGTATTTTTTATATCTTCCTTATTCATTTTTGTATCTTTTTTACTGTTTGAATCAGAAAAAGCAGTTCCTTTAACTAAACCTGGGTTATAAAAATCCATAGCAGGTATAGTAGCACCTAAAACTAAAAGATGGTGTTTAAGATTTGGGTCTTTATCATCATCAATTTCGTACCTTTTAGAAGTTACAAATTTTTTACCATCTTCTGCAACAGTATTAAATAATGGAGAATTTTTCCTATCCACATTTGTCATCACAACTGTCATTCCACTTGTATTTTGTGCAAGTTTATAAAACATTTCATCCCCACCATCAAAACAATGGTTACCAGGAGTATACAAAGCATCAAAATTCGCTTTTAAATCACTAGCAATACCATTTGCTCTTGCACGTTGGTTCATTTCAAAACATTCAGTATTCGCAACTTTTTTAATTTTATCAATAAATTTACTCAAAAATTCACTTTGGACTTCACCATTTGTCTTGTCAGGATAAGATAAGAAACCTTTTTTGGAAGGGTTCATAAAAAAGTCACCAACGTTGATATATAAATTTAAAGTACTGGCTTCATCAGCCTTTTGAAAAATATCTTCCCTGTTTTGTTTAATGGCATTATATAAATCAGGCAAGTTATTTAAGTTGCCGTGGTTATCTGAATTGGCAACAATATTAATTCTAGCACCTGTAAAATAATTTTGCGAAATCTTTGAAATATTCATTATGACCTCAATACAATTAATTGTTCATATAAAAAACATGAACAATATTTTTTTTGTTAGTCAAAATACGTTAAAGATTAACACCAGCAGTTGCTTTATAAAGCCCAATTTGGTCAATATAAGTATCAATTTTGCTTGAAGTTACCATTTTTTCTATAACCAAAAGGCTTTCTTTTCTTTGGATTAAATCCAGATAAGATATAACGCCGCTTTCGTATTTAAGTTCGCTATATTCGAAATCTTTATTTTCCATATTTAATGCTTTTAAATTATTTTGATATTTTTCATCATCAAGCTTTAAACTAGAAAGAGCATCGTTCACCTCTTGAATAGAAGTTAAATTGGTTTTATAGTAATTTTGCAATACTTCTTCGTATCTGCTTTTTTGAATTTTTAAATTTGCAATTCTTTTGCCACCTGTGAAAACTGGCAACATTCCGCTTAAACCAAGTCCCGCAAGAGCATTTGTCCAGTTCATTGAATTAAAGCCCATTAAAGAAGTAACCGAAAAGTTAATTAATCCTGCAATATCGATTGTTGGCAAGAATTCTTTTTTTGCAACTCTAACATCAATTTTTGCTTTTTCTAAAAGCTTTTGCGCTGCAAGATAATCAGGTCTTTCAACGATAACTTCTGATGAAATTGTTTCTGGAATTGCTTTGTTTTCAGCAATTGAATCATAAGAAATTCTTTTGATTTGTGATGAATTATTTGGTGTTTCGCCAATTAAAACACAAAAAGCATTAAGTGCGCTTTCGCGAGCTTTTTTCAAATCTTGCATATCAGAAACTGCAAAAATATATGCCTTTTCAGCTCTTAACATATCTGCAGTTGAAACAATTCCTTCTTGGTTACTAAGTTTCATTAGTTCAAATATTTTTTCTCTATTTGTTATAAGTTCATTTTGCAAATCAATAATTTTATCTAATTTAACAATATTGTAATATAAAGTTCCAACAGCACCCGCAACAGTCAAATGTGCAGATTTTTCTTGTAATTTAGCAGCCTCGTAAGCTTTTTTCATAGCTCTTGTTTTATCTCTATTTTTTAGAAATATATCAAGCTCATAACTTGCAATTAAAGGAACAGAGAAAAATCCTTCCGTACTTGTCATGCCGGGAATCTTAGCTAATAGTGGAGTTGCGCCAACAGATAAAGTTGGAAGCTCACTACCTAATTGAATATTTGTTGCTTGGCGAGCTTGCTCAACTCTTTGTGTTGCAATTTTTAAATCATGGTTATTTTCGACAGCCTTAACAATATATTCTTCTAAATATTCATCAGAAAAACCTTTCCACCAATCTAAATTGACATAATCCATTTTGCTTTCTTGTTTTTTTGCTCTGGCTTTATTGTTTTCAATAGCAAAAACTGAAGTAAAAATATTAATATTTAAAATACTTAAAATTAGTGTTAATGCTGTAATTTTTCTGATATTCATCACTTATTCCTTATTATAACTTGCATTTAATTAAGTAATATGCTAGCATATATCTGTTGCAAATGCAACATGTTTTTAAAACAACATAAAAAGGGGCTTTAAGAAAGTGTCTAAAGAAGAGAAAAAGCTTACAAAAACGCTGTTTTATGAAATTGAACAAACAGCAAAATATTTTAAATTTTTAATAGCACAACTATTCGATAAATTTGAAATAAAGATACCAATCGAAAAATACGTTGTTATGGAAATTTTGGTAGAAGAAAAAGAATTATGCCAAAGAGATATAGCAAAAAAAATATTAAGAGATAGAGCAAATACGGGGAAAATCCTAGCATCTCTTGAACAGGAAAATTACATTGAAAGATTTATTGATACAAAATGTGGAAGATTGGTTAAAAAAATCAAATTAACAAAAAAGGGAGAAGATTTCTTAGGTGAAATTAATACAAAACTTTCAGATGTGAAACAATATTTCGAATGTGAATTAATGAGAGAAGAAAGAACAAAAATAATCGAGTCTTTAAGAAAAATGCGAATGTTTATGAAGGAAAATGTAGAAATTAAAATATAGGAGAAAATAATGGAAAATAAAGAAAACAAAATTGAAGAAACAATTTCTCAAGAAGAAAAACCAAAAAATGAAGGCAAAAAAAGAAAACTAATAATTTTAATATGTGCAATATTATTAGTTATTGGTGGTTTTTATGCCTGGAATGCATCACTCTACCAATCAACAGACGACGCTTATATTGAAGCGCATATGATTCAAATCGCACCAAAAGTTTCTGGCGAAGTTATTGAGACGTACATAACCGATAACCAACAAATCAAAGAAGGTTATTTGGTTGCAAAAATAGATGACACAGATTATAAAGTTCGTTTCCAACAAGCAGATGCTGCATACCAAAAGGCACTTTTAGGACAAAGTGTTGCTCAAGCAAACCTAAAAGCTGTTAATTCAGAAATAGAACTTGCAAAAAAAGATTTAGAAAGATACAAAAAATTATACGAAGCAGGTGCTGTTTCAAAACAAGTTTTAGATAACGCCCAAACAAGAGTTGACGGCGTACAAGCTAAACACAAACATGCAGACGAACAAATCATTTCAAACAATGAAAACAAAGTAATTGATGCTGACATTAAGGCTCTAAAAGCGATGAGAGACCAAGCAGAATTGCAATTAAAATATACAAATGTAATTGCGCCAAGAACAGGTCAAGTAACAAATAAAAGAGTTGAAAAAGGCGCATTTGTTGTTGCTGGTCAACCATTATTTGCAATTGTTCCAGATGAAGTTTGGGTAGTTGCAAATTTCAAAGAAAACCAAATAGCAAATATGAAAAAAGGACAAGTTGTTGAAATTAAAGTAGATGCTTATCCAAACAAAACATTTAAAGGAAAAATTGATTCAATTCAAAGAGCATCTGGCGCAAAATCAAGCCTGTTCCCACCAGAAAACGCTGTTGGCTCATTTGTTAAAATTGTCCAAAGAGTACCTGTTAAAATTGTTTTTGATGAAGAAATAGATAAAGAAAAATTCAATATAGTGTCAGGCATGTCAGTTGTTCCAAAGGTAAAAGTAAAATAAAATGTCACAAGAAAATACCAAAATACAAGAAAACAAACAAGAAGAATTACAAGACGAATCATGGCGCAAAGGCAAAAGCCCATGGCTACTTTCAATGCCAACCATTTTTGCCGCTTTTATGTTCGTGCTTGACGAAACAGTTGCAAACGTGGCTTTGCCTTATATGGCTGGAACATTTTCTGTTAGCCGTGAAGAATCAACCTGGATTATTACAAGTTATCTCGTTGCATCAGGTATAACAATTCCAACCGTTGGCTGGTTTTCAAAACTTTTAGGCAGAAAGAATTTCTTCTGTTTGGGGGTTTTAATTTTTATGTTTGCGTCGTTCTTGTGCGGTATTTCAAATTCACTCACAATGATTGTCTTTGCAAGAATATTACAAGGCTTTGGAGGTGGTGGTCTGCTTCCAATTTCTCAAGCTATTATGCTTGAAGCTTTCCCTGTCAAACAACGTCCTGTTGCTATGGCAGTATTCGGTATGGTGGTTGTATTAGCTCCAATCATAGGTCCTTTGGTTGGTGGTTATATCACCGTTAATTATTCTTGGCACTGGATTTTCTTTATAAATATTCCAATAGGTATTTTTACATTCTTTATTGCAAAAAAACTTTTAGAAGATCCACCTTATGCAAGAAAACAAAAAGGTGTCACAATAGACGGCTGGGGCTTTGCGCTTTTGGTTGTTTGGCTTGCAACACTTCAAATTGTTTTAGATAAAGGAAATAATGCAGACTGGTTTAATTCACCTTGGATTACAAGACTTGCAATATTATCTTGCGCTTCTTTAATAACATTTATTATTTGGCAATTAAAATCAAAAAAACCTCTTATAGACCTCTCTATATTTAAAGATAAAAACTATACGATAGGTACAATCGTTCAAATTGTAATTAGTGCAATTTTGCTTGGTTCACTTGCGATTTTGCCACAATTCTTGCAAATGCTTATGGGATATGATGCTATTTTAAGTGGACTTTCCATGATGCCAAGAGGACTTGGTGCAATGACTGCTTCATTTTTATATGCAACACTATCAAGCAAAATCGACAATAGATTGCTATGCGCAATAGGACTAGTCTTAATGGGAGTCGCAGGCTTCTCTTTTGGCTTCTTAAACCTAGAAATTGCAACTGTCAACATTGCGATTCCAAACTTTGTATATGGATTAGGTATGGCACTTGCAATGGTTCCAATTATCTCATTATCAGTTATAACGCTTAAAAACGAACAAATGACAAACGCAGCAGGGCTTCAAAACCTATTAAAAAACGTTGGTGGTGCCGTTGGAACATCTATTGTAACAACAATGATTTCAAGATATTCACAAATGCATCAATTTTCAATGGTTAAATTTTTACATGATTTAAACCCAGTTTATATGGAAAGATTATCTGCCATGAAAGGAGCTTTTATGCAATTCACTGCTCCAAATATTGCAGAATATATGGCACAATATTCAATGTATGGACAAATGATGAAGCAAGCAACTCTATGGGGCTTTATAGATGCATTTAGAATGTTTGGAATTTTAGCATTTGTAATTATACCATTGGTATTTTTAGTAAGCAAAGAAGCAAAGAAAAAAGAAAAACAAAAAGCTTAGCAAAATCTTGCCATAGGCGGTTTTATTTCAACTAATGAATCTGTTTCAAAATCAAAATAACTTGCTTGAACAATTTCATTTTTTGAATTTTTTAAAAGTTTACCTATCTGAATACCATTTTCGTCATAAAAATTTTTTATTTTTCCAAGTAACGCACCATTTTCAGAATAAAGTCTGACTTCTTTTATTTTTTTGGCAGCAGAGTCATAATCAACGCTATCAATTAAACATTCATTATACTTATCTAAAATAACAAATTTTAATTCTTTAATTAAATTCCCGTCATTGTCGTATTTATATTTCTTTTTAAATGTATCTACATTTCCCTCTTTTTCAACTTCAGAAATTAATCTTGAATTTTCGTCATAAAAGTATTCAATTATGTGTGCGTCTTTTTCACCCTCGTCACCCATTTTGTAGGCACGAACAATTTTACCACTTGATGCGTCATATTCTTCAGATAATTCAATTTCATTATCTTTGTTCACATGTTCAACTTTTAATATTTTATCGTCTTCACCATATGTTGTTAAAATACTATAAATTAATTTATTTTTATCGTCATAAGTTAATTCGCGGATTAAATGACCTTGAGAATCGTATTCGAATTTAGTTAAGGTAATTTCTCCACTTGCATTTAAATAAGTAGAAATTTTTCTTTCATCTTTATCATAGAGCGTATCTATCTGAACTTCGCCAGCAGATGATTTGTGGTTAGTTCTTTCAAGTTTGCCCTCTGGTGTGTAATAATGATTTGTTTCTGAAATTACATCCTGCTTTGAATTTTTGCAAATTATGCTAACTGGCTTATCCATATCGTTATATGTTGTATAATGAGTGATTTTATTGCCATGAGTAATTTTTGAATCTATTACATTTTTGCCATTTGAAAAATCTACACGTCTAAATCTAGAAGATGCAAAATCATAGCTTACTTGTTTAATAATTTCATCATCTTTTCGTGTTTCGTAACCATTTTCGATTGGTTTTTTATATGTAGCTTTAAAGAATAAATTATTATTTATATTTGAAATTTTCATAATTTATTCATATAATTGCCGTGAAAAAAATTTTTTGCTTTAATAATAAAATATGAAGAAAATTTTGATAATATTATTTATACTTTTTCTAAACTTTTTTCAAGCCCAAACATTAGCAAATGAAGAAAGAACTTTTTTAACAGGGAAAATAGAAAGTGCTGATTTTTTAAAAAATGCAAATGATTATGTAGTTGCAATAATAAAAGGTGATGAAAAAAAAGTTGAACAATATTTAAAATTAGGCGCAAATCCAAATGAAAAATATTCAAATCTGCCTGTCATATTTTTTGCATCTCACCTAAAATATGAAAATATAGTTGAATTATTGCTAAAATATGGGGCAGACCCAAATTCATCAGCGTTTGGTGAAAATATTTTAAAATATTCAATATATAGAAAATGCACCCCTTGCGTTTCAAGTATTATAAACTATGGTGCAGATATAAACAGTAAAAAATTTTTACAAACAAGCGCCCTTGATTTTGCACTTCAAAGACAAGAAAAAGAAATTGCAAGTTTGCTTTTAAGGGCAGGTGCAAAAACATCTAAAAAAAGTTTAAAATTAATGAGAAAACTTGAATATTAAATTATTTTCCAAATAAAATTATTGGCAAATCATTTTCCATAGCATAAATTTTAAGAAACTCAGGAATTTTTTCATAATCTTGTCCATAAGAGAAAACTGCTTGAATTTTTGGTTTAGAAACTAAAAATTCATTATATTGCCCTGAATAACTTCTTTTAGCAACCTTCTGGTAACAAGTTGCTCGCTATATTTTCCAATCATTTGCTTGTTTTTCTTGCCAGAAAAACTAACTGTATCAAATGCAACAGTTTTGAAATTAAAAAACTTTTTATTGTTTGAAATGGGTTTTTTTATGGAAATATTTAGATTAATAAACTTATTTTCATTTTTGGGCTTGTTGAAGTTTTGCTTCTTTTCTTTCAACCAATTTATCTTTTACTTTTCGAGTACCCCAAGCTGCAATACCAATACCAACAGCGGTAGCCAAATATGAAACATAAGCAACAGCATTTGTTTTAGCAACTTTCTTAAATAAATCTTTGCTTAATACTCCTTTTGCAAGTTTGCATCCTTTAACCGAAGCCACGGCCTCTTCAAGAAGCATAGGAACCATCGCGCCAAAAGCCAATAAACCTGCTTTATCTCTCACTCCATTTTTAATTTTTTGTGCTTTTGATAATTCTTGACCTTCTTTTGCCTTAGTGTTTTTTGTTAAAGCAGGAAATATTGCAAGTAAAGATGCAAGAATCATTCCTGGGGTTCTAAGTTTTTGCATAACTTTGAAAATTTTACCTTTGTTATAGTTTAGTGCATGACCAATTTCATGGAAAAGAGCATTTGGTAATTTTTCAGTATTAATACCAATTTTGTTGGCGTCTATGACACCAAATATATTTTTAGGAGTAAAAAATGCATTTTTACCCCTACTTGCACCAATAATTGGATTCAAAATTTCTGCTAATTTCACTGGCATACCAGTCATATTAAAAATATTGCTCATATCAACAATTTCGACACCTAGTTTTTTAAGGCCAGTATTTTCTAAAATCTTTTGAGCAGCATTATTCATAGCCACTACTTCATCTTTTGAAAGCTTTTTACCTATATTACTTATTTTATTAATAACCGGTACAGAAACAACTGCTGGCGCAACAGCAAGCGCACTATTGGCCACTAAAGAAGCTAAAGATTCTTTAATATTTAATGATGATTTTTTTGTCTCAAAATTAGATACTGTGGCAACCTGCATACAAAAACCTTCCTTTTTATTATGAAACAACAAAGCAGGTGAAAGCAAAAAATTGACAAAATAAAAGGAAATGTAAAATTATGTAAATAATTATTTATTCTTATTTTTCCAAAAAACATTAAATGTTTTAATTTTATCAATAGTCTTTGTATAATCACCCTCAAAACATATTGCCCTATCGTCAATATGAAGATAAGCAGGAATTTTTACATTGGTAACATCTTTGAAAAATACATCCAACTTGTTATCAATTAACCATTTTGTTGACAACATCAGATTTCTTGTTGTAAAAAGATAAAGTTCATAATCACGAGAAAGCTTTTTGACGAAATTAAAAGCTCCTTTTTTAATTTTTGGTATGTAATTTTCATTAAATTTTTCAACACCATATTCATTCAACACACCATCAAGATCAATCAAAATTCTTTTTAAATATTTTGCCATAAATGTTCTCTTTTAGACTACATACTTTTATTAAATTGTATCAGAAAATAAAAATATGACAAATGAGACTACAAAAATCAAATTGCTCGGCAAGAATATTCAAAAAATAAGAAAAAGCAAAAATTATTCGCAAAATGAATTAGCCGAAATTCTAAATATTTCAAGAGAACATCTTGCAAAAATAGAAACAGCGAAAAGATATGTAAGTCTAAAATTATTATTTAAAATTGCAGAAGTCTTAGAAGCAAGAGAAGAAGAATTGTTTAAATTTTAACAAAAAGATTTAAATTACAATTCTAAAACAACCTCATTTGAGTACCTTGGTTTTTATAATAATATTCAAATATTTTCTTATAAGTTGAAGAACCTATATTTGCAGTTTTTGAAATTTGCCAAAATCTTTTATAAGGTTTTTTTTCATTCAAAGACATAATCTGATTTTTGTTCAACTTTAAAACATTCAATAATTCATCGTCAGAAGAACCATTAAAATTATCAAGCATAGTTTTTTCAATACCTTCTGCATAATCTTTTATATCGAGACAAATATAAATATCAATGGATAAATCTGATAAATATTTTTCCATAACATTTTTCACAACATCCCAATCAAGTCCCCCGTTTGAACAACCTAATTTAGGGAAAGCAACGGATTTAAAATTGTGTATTTTATATGTTTCAACAAAATTTTGAAGCCCTTTTTCAACCCATTTGATGTGTGATGGAAATTTAAAACTATCTTTTGTTGGAAAATTAATTATGGTCACATCTTCATTATTAAAATACGAAACAAAACCGGTTTTAATTTCACTGGACAAACATTTCAATTTATAATCCTCAAACATTTTTGGATAACGAAGGGCAAATTCCAAAGCAAGCCCAGCCCCCATAAAACCATCACAATTAACTGTATTGACTATGGCATCTGCATTTGTATTAAAAACTGTTCCTTCAAAATATTTAATCACAACAAGAAATCCTTACACATTCAATATTATCTATAAAATAACATATATAATCACATTTATCTTTAAGATTTAAATCAATTTCGATATCAGCAATTTTTGGGTAAGCAAAACTACTGTATTCAACTCTTTTATCTATATCTTTTACATAGCCTTTTTTAACAATTTTATCGCCTTTAAAAATTATTATTTTATGTTCAAAATTAGAAAGCTTATATTTTGACATATTTCGTCCAAGATTAAAACATAGTTTTAATTTTAAATTATCATTATTTTTGATTAAAGAACTTTCTTTAACAGACAACCAGTCATTAAAAAAATATTTATCATCAACAACAAATCTGTCATCTTTTCCAAATAAATAAATTGCTCTTTCATAATCACAAACATTTCTAAAAATTATTTTTACAATTTTGTCTATTGAAATAAAATTTGGGTACATAATTTCAGCATTTCGCATATTAATGATTAAATCTTTTAAATTTTCTTCTATAATTGCTTGATTGTGAAAAATTTGCTCCCATTCAAAATCCCTTAATTGATTAATTTTATTTGTAAATTTTGTCTTGTTTCTTGATGCATTACCCCTTGCAAAAAAAACATTCTGATTATCAAATGCAATATTATGGTCAAAAATCATAATAACAGGATTTGGCGAATGTGCCTTAAAATTTGTTTCTAATTCCAAAACTGATTTTGGCTTAATTCCTTCATTATCATAATTTGTTGGAGTTTTTTCTCTAAAATAAAAACGGACATAATTTTTAATTGGCTGACGTGTTTTATCAATGACATCATCAAGTGCAATATCTGAAAATTTTATGCCAGCTTTTTGAAGTTCAGCTCTGCTAAATATCTTTTTACAAGTCATAATTTCAACAAAATTTTCAAAAGAAGTTGTATGGAAAAAACCTTCAAAATGATATTTTTCTTTTAAATCATCAAAGATTTTATCAAATTCAAGTCTTTTGTCACCTAATTTTTCTTTTTTAGATAATTCTTTTTCCAATTTAATCCCTTGCAAAAATTGCTTAATAAAATCAAAACAACAAAATATATAATAACATATAAAAAAGCATTAATGATATTTATAAAGCAAATTATTCATATCTTAAAGCTTCAATTGGATTTAATAAAGAAGCTTTGTATGCAGGATAAAATCCAAATCCGACACCAATAAGACCAGAAAATACAAAAGATAAAACAATTGAAAAAATTGAAATATGAACAGATAACCCGCTAGAAAAGATTTCAACTAATTTTGAACCAATAACACCTGTCAAAACACCAATTAATCCGCCTGCAAGTGACAAAATGAGTGCTTCAATTAAAAATTGCATTCTTATATCGTTTGCTTTTGCACCAATAGCCATTCTGATACCTATTTCTTTTGTTCTTTCAGTTACAGAAACAAGCATAATATTCATAATGCCAATACCACCAACTAAAAGAGAAACAGAAGCAATTGATGCCAAAAGAATAGCGAAAGTTTGAACCGTTGATTGCATTTTTTCCTGAAATTCAGCAGAATTTCTAATTTCAAAATCTGGCTCTTGATTTTTTGATATTCTGTGCCTAATGGTTAAAAGTTCTTTAATATCTTCTTGTGTTTTATTTAAGCTATCGCCATCAAGTCCTTTTACAAGAATCATATTAACCGTTCCGGGGAATGCTGTTCCAAAAACTTTTCTTTGCGCTGTTGTAATTGGGATAAAAAGTAAATCATCTTGGTCAAAATGCCCCATTGAACCTTTTGGTTTTGTAACACCGATTATTTTAAATGGAATATTACCAATTCTTATAACTCTATCAATAGGGTCTAAATCTCCAAAAAGTTCCACCGCAACAGTTGAACCCAAAATTGCCACTTTTGCAGTATTTCTGATATCCTCTATACTGAAACCACGACCATATTCAATTTCGTAATTTTTTATATAAAGATAAGATGGCATAACACCATAAACAACAGAAGACCAGTTTTGGTTGCCATACATCAGTTGTTTAGTTTCAGATGAAGCAGGCGAAATTGCATCAATTCCAGAAACATTTTTCAAAATTGCGCTTGTATCTTTCAAGGTTAAAGATGGCCTTGAACCAATACCTTGACGCACGCCACCTGATTTGGCAGATGCAGAACGAATAGTTAATAAGTTACTACCCATTGATTCCATGTTTGATTGCACTTTTCTGCTTGCACCAGAACCAACTGCAAGCATTATGATAACAGCACTAACGCCAATAATAATACCAAGACTTGTCAAAACAGAACGCATTTTATTCACTTTTAGAGAAACTAAAGCCATTTTAAGTGTTGATTTAAAATCTATCATCTTTTTACCTCATCACTTACAATTTTGCCATCTTTAAAACGAACGACTCTTTTACAATATTCAGCAATATCGGGCTCATGCGTTACAAGCACAATTGTCTTTTTCATCTCCTCATTCATTTTGACAAAGAAATTCATAATTTCGATACTTGTTTTTGTGTCAAGATTACCAGTAGGTTCGTCAGCTAATATCAATGGTGGATTATTCGCAATAGCTCTTGCAATTGCAACACGTTGTTGTTGACCGCCAGAAATTTGATTTGGCATATGGTGTTCTCTACCTTTAAGACCAACTATTTCTAAAACTTCGTAAGCCCTTTTGATTCTTTCAGTTTCGTCAATACCTTTGTAAATCATTGGTAATTGAACATTTTCAAGTGCAGACGTTCTTGAAATCAAATTAAATCCTTGAAAAACAAAACCCATTTTAAGATTTCTGATTTCTGCAAGTTTGTTTGTGTCCATAGTCAAGACATCAATACCATCAAGCATATAAGAACCTGAATTAGGTTTATCAAGGCAACCAAGCATATTCATAAAAGTTGATTTACCTGAACCAGATGCACCCATTATTGCAACAAACTCGCCTTCTTCAATAGTTAAAGAAACATTATCTAATGCATTAAAAGATTCTTCGCCAGTTTGATATGTTTTTATTGCATTTTTAACTTCAATTAACGCCATAATTTAAGGCATCATTCGCCTTGGGCCTCCTTTGTTAATTTGATTGGAATTAACACCAGTAACAACAATGTCATTTTCTTTGACTTCATCACTTATAACTTCGAACACATTGTCATCTGAAACACCAGCTTTGATATCAACGCGAACAGGTTTATTGTTTTTTAGAAGCCATATTCCAAGATTTTCGTATCTGTTGTTATCCAAAGAAACCTTCAAGGCCCTATTTGGTGCACAATTTATATCTTCACTTTTTTCGGTAATTATTGAAACATTGGCTGTCATACCAGGTTTTAATTTAAGGTCTTTATTTTCAACATCAACAATCACAGAATAAGTTACAACATTTGAAACTGTTGTTGGTGAAATTCTAACTTGAGAAACGTAACCCAAAAAGTTTTCATCTGGATAACCATCAAGAGTATAAGTAACTTCTTGCCCTTCTTTAACATGTCCTATGTCAGCCTCAGACACACTAACTTCAATTTGCATTTTTGTTAAATCCTGAGCAATTGTAAATAATTCAGGAGCCTGAAAACTTGCAGCAACTGGTTGGCCAACGTCAACTTGCCTTGAAATAACTGTTCCATTAACTGGTGCAAGAATTTTTGTGTAGCTTAAATTAGCTTTAGCAGTATCAAATTGAGCCTGTGCTTGCGCAACTTGAGCTTTTGCAGCTTTGATTTGAGCTGTTATTGATTTAAAATCACTTTCCGCTTGATCAAGTTCGCTTTTTGCAACAAAATGTCTTGCATATAAGTTTTTATAACGATTATATGTTTTTTCTTTCATATCAGCTTCAGCTTGTAGTCTTGCAAGATTAGCTTTTGCATTATTAACGGAAGCTGTATGTTGTTGAACACTAGCCTCAAATGTTGTTGGATCCATCTGAGCCAAAACTTGCCCTTTTGTAACTTCAGAATTGAAATCTACATAAATATCCTTAACAAGTCCAGAAACAGTTGAGCCAACACTTACGATATTAACAGGATTTATCGTACCAGATGCTTCCACGATTTCTGTTATAGTACATTTTTTAATTTTTGCTGTTTGATATCTTTCACTATCTTTTTTTGGAACAAACAAAAGCAAAATGCCAGAAACTATAACCGCTGATGTTATGCCAATAATTTGCGCCTTATTTAATTTCATTATATTTATCCTCTAATCTTACTGTTACCTTTTGGTCAAGTGCTATAACTTTTTCAAGTTTAGCCTTTGCGACATTATACTTAAATACTGCTTGTATAAAAGAATGTTGAGCAGTATTATAATTCATTCTTGCATTTTGAAGTTCAATATAGTCACCTAAGCCAACAATATATCTTCCATCTGCAAGTTCTAAATTTTCAAGAGTTTGCTGAATTTTTTGCTCCAACAAAGGTATTTGCTCCTGAAACTCTATCATATCAATATATGCTTGCTGAACTTCAAAATAAATATTTTGTTTTAACAAATCTATATCATTTTCAACAAGTTCAACTTGCAATTTTTGGCTATCAATTTTGTATTTTTGATTCATTGCGTTAATTGATGTTGAAAGATTTACACCTATTCCAAAAGAATTTGTATCACTTGTAATGCTATTAACGTTTGAACCATCATAACCATATGAACCAGTAAATAAAAGTTGCGGGTAAATACTTCTTTTAACAGATAAAAGTTGTTGTTTAGCTGCATCTAATAAAGAATTATAAGCTTTTATATCTGGTCTGTTTTTATTTGCAATTTCCAGACATTCTTCAAAACTGTATGGAAATTTATCGAATTTATATAAAGACGCATAATTTGTTGTATCAACCTTAGCCGTTAAAACAGCATCTGAAATATCTTCTGGTGGTGCTAGAAAATCTTCAATTGGTCTATCTAATTCAGTTAAACTTTCAGGCGTAATATCTTTTACCTTGCTAAATTCACTTGGAATTTCAAGGTGATATTCTGGGTGATAAGCAAGATACATGGCATTATTTAATTCAGATAAACTATTTTTGTATAAATTTTCTGATGCGATAAGTGCAACTTTTGCCTGCGTTACATAAACTTCAGAATTAACTAGGTCAATTTTGGATTTTAATCCTTCATTAAAATAAGCATTTGTTCTTTGGTAATTTCTTTCATTAATTTGCAAATTAGTTTTATCAACTTCAATTGCAACTTTTGCAGCAAGCGCTGTAAAATATTTGACTTTTGTATCAAGAATTGTATCTAAAACCGTTGTGTCAAAGTCATAATATGCAGCAATTCTGTAAAATTTTTCTCTTTTAACATCTGCATGGGTTTTCCCAAAATCCCATATTAATTGCTTAATTGAAGCGCTAACCCCTAAATTATTGCTTGTAGATGAAACATCGCTTTCTCTATCTGAAAAATTATAGGAAACGCCACCGGACAAAGTTGGAAAATAAACTGATTGCGCCAGTTTAACGTCTTTTTTTGCCATTTCATAATTAAGCTTTTGTTTTTTTACAATAGGGCTGTTATTTAAAGCTTTTTCAATACAATCTTTAAGTGTTAAAACCTGAGTTTCATCATCTGATATAGCAAAAGAACTTATTGTTAAAAATAAGAAACATAAAAAAGTTAAAAATATTTTACGAATTAAATGCATTTTAATATTCCCAAGTACTTAAGAATATTAAAACATACTTTTAATTAAAGCCTCTCATACAAAAAGAGGAATTTAAGCATCTAAAATCATCTCATTTGAATATGTATCAGGTCTGCAAAAAACAAATCCAGCTTTTTTGTAAAAATCAACTGCATCATGCGCAGAATAAACTCTGATAGGTTCATGGTTATAAAATTTACTTAATGAAGAAATTAACGCTGAACCAACTTTGCTGAATTTGCGTGTTTTATTTTTTGTAATATCTTCAGGATTCACCTGCATTACATTTATCATACGGTCGCCACATGATTCATGCATCTCTAATACACCCAATATTTTATCTGGTTCTAAATTATCGAAATTTGCTTTTTGTTGAGTTAGTGCAAAAACTTTGCTTTCAACTTCTGGTGGCAATTTAACCTGACCTATAAATTGAACATACGAATCATCACCCCAAGTTTTTGAAACATATTCAATGGCATCACAATCTTTTTTGTTATTTTCATCTAATTCAACAAAAGAAACAGATGTATCAACTTTTTTGCCATCGTCATGTTTTTTGACATTTGCTTTTGATATAAAATTTGCACCAAAACTCAAAACCTTCATATGCTTGATAAAACAAAACATAGTTAATAATTGCTTTTTATTTTTAAAAAATGCAACATTTTTTAAAAAAACATTTAAGCATGTTAAAAAATATGTTAAAATAAAGTGTAGTGTTGTTAAAGAGGTATATATGTTGAGATTTTTGCTTACAGTTTTTGTATTGTCCATTTTTTGTATTAATACTTACGCAGATGCAATATCGGACTACGAAGCAGGTAAAAAAGCATATGCCAAAAAAGAATATCAAACCGCACTTGAATATTTTGAAAGCGCAATTTTAAAAGATGCAGAATATAAAGATGCTTATTATGGAAAAGGCGAAGTTGAAATAGCACTCAAAAAAAATAATGATGCACTTGAAAGCTTTACAAAAATAATAGAATTAGACCCAGAAAACACTCAAGCATACTTAACACGTTCTTTTGTTTATGCAATGGAAGAAACGCGTGATTTCCAAAAAGCAAAAGAAGATTTAGACAAAGTAATTGAATTAGATGAAAATAATTTAGAAGCACTTCAAGCAAGAGCTTTGGTTAATTATGAATTAAAAAACAAATTAGATGCTTACAAAGACATTGAACAAGTTATTTTAATCGCACCTGATGAATATGTTTCATATGGGATTAAGGCATATTTTGAAGTTTCTGATTACAAATTTATAAGTGCGATAAAAGATTATAATAAATTTAAAAAACTCAGAAAAGATATGCAAACAAGCGAAGAAAAACAAAAATTTGAAGATTTTAAAAACGAATTATAATTTTTATTAAAAATGAAACAAAAAACAAAAATTTTGTTATACTATTTTTAAAAGACAATAAAAAAGGAGTTAATTAAATTTATGAAAATCAAAAACATTATCTTGGCACTTTTATTTGTATTAATTTTGAATATAGGAAATATTGCATCTGCAAGCACACAAAATTCTTATAAAATAGCTATTGTTGATGTGCCTGCGTTAATTGATGCATCACCACAAATTAAAGCGCTTAAAAAAGAACAACAAAAAAAATTAACAGAACTTCAAAAATGGTTATTTGTTGTGAAAGCTGACATTGATAAACAAAAAACACAAGAAGGCAAAGAAAAATTAATTAAAAAATATGATGAAGCATTTGCCAAAAAACAAAATGAAATCCAAGCAAACTATGCAAAGAAAATTCAAGCAATAGATAAAAGTATAATGGCAACAATTGAAAAAGGTGCAAAAGATTTAGGTTACAATATGGTTCTGACAAAAGACACCGTGCTTATGGGTGGCGACGACATCACAAAAGAACTTTTAAAGAATTTAAAATAATGATACAAAATTAAAAATATAAACATTTAAAAAAGAACCCTAACTGGGTTCTTTTTTATAAAGATAAATAAAATAGCATTTTATTCACCATAAACTGTTACAGTTAATTTCCTGAAGAAAAATAGTACTGATACCTCATTAACATCTATGTAGCTAATTTTGGTAATCCCACCATTACGTGCTGCAGTATCAATACCTGCATCACCGGTTTCTATCAAAAACAAAAAACTTGTAGCAGAAGATTGCCCTTTTCTTAAATTAGTTAAATCTTGAACTTTTGTACCAGTTGCAGTTATAGGATAAGTGGCATCGGTATAAAAAACACCCATGGCGTCAGCATTTAAAATACTTGCAAAATACATAACTGAACAAAATAAAATTGCTAAAAAACTTTTTTCATAAAATTTATCTCCTATTATTCACCAAAAACTAAAGTTTTTGTTTCCCTTACAAAGATTGGTATAAAACCAAGAGGAATAAAAACCCTATTAACTCTTGTGTCGACATAATGTATTTTAGTAACCCCGCCATTACGTGCTGCTTTTTCAATGCCGGCATCACCTATTTCAAAAAGCATAAGTATATTTCTTGAAGTTGATTCTCCTTTCTTTAATTTGTAAATATTTGCAGTTTTATCAGAATCTGCAACATTATTTCCTGCCCCTTGCGGAAAAGACACACCAGTATACAATTGTCCTGCATCACGATATTTGTATCTTGCTCCCCAAGAAGCTTCTGCTTTTAATGTGCCTAATAAAATAAACACAGAAATAATACAAAAAAACTTTTTCATAAAATTACCTTTCATTTTTTGCATGCATGCAATTTTTTTATTAATAATAGCATTAAAATTGCATATATGCAACATGTTGAATTAATAAATTTAGGCAAAAGAATAAAAAGTCTTAGAAAAAGAAAGAAAATGACTTTGAGCATGTTATGTTACAGAAACGGTTTAGAACCTTCAACTGTCAGCCGCATAGAAGCAGGTATTGTTGAAGCAAAATATTTAACCTTAATAAAAATAGCAAAAGCATTCAATATGGAAATATGCGAGCTATTAGATTTTACTGATACAAAAACATTTTAAGCAATATGTTTTAAGAATAAATAAGAAATAAAAAAGACCGATTTAATATCGGTCTTTTGTTTATAATGGTGGGCGTTGAGAGGCTCGAACTCCCGACATCTTCCTTGTAAGGGAAGCGCTCTACCAACTGAGCTAAACGCCCTTTTTTGAGCTCTTACCTGAAATCAAAAGTTTCAAGTAAGATTATAATACAACATAAAAACTTTAAGTC
This sequence comes from Cyanobacteria bacterium SIG30, assembly GCA_015152475.1. Classification (GTDB taxonomy): domain Bacteria; phylum Cyanobacteriota; class Vampirovibrionia; order Gastranaerophilales; family Gastranaerophilaceae; genus SIG30. Next base: position 59,322 of record SUTW01000003.1, read on the forward strand.
AAGAATTTATTTGCATTTTTCAAAACCCCATATTTATGCTAAAATTATTTCATAATGAAATATGGCGTTAGAATAATTAAAAATACATATCATCCACTAAAAGTTCCTGCAAATATCAAGCTTGAACATAACCAAATGGTGCTTGTTGAAACCGAAAAAGGACTTGAAGCATTTCATGCTGTTTTGGTAAATGATGAGATTGCAAAACAATGGGAAAAATCAAACACACAAGCGCTTCCTTTAGTGCGTATTATGAACGCAAAAGATATTGAAACGCTTGAAGAAAACAAAAAACAAGAAATAATTGCTCTTGCAAAATGCAAACAACTTGTCGAAAACAGAAAATTAGTCATGAATTTGACGCAGGCAAGATATACTTTTGATAAAAGAAAAATTACATTTTATTATACAGCGCCAGAAAGAGTTGATTTCAGAGAACTTTTAAAAGATTTAACACAAGAATTCAGATATGTAAGAATTGATTTAAGGCACATTGGTGTCAGGGATGAAACCTCAATTCTTCAAGGTGAAGGTATTTGCGGACAAAATTATTGCTGTTGCAGATTCCTGAAAAAATTTGAACAAGTAAACACAAAACTTGCAAGAGACCAAGGCTTGCCAATTACACCAAGCAAAATTACAGGTGGTTGCGGAAGATTATTGTGTTGTTTAAATTATGAACACAAAAATTATATTGAAAATGCAAAACACTTAGCGCCTGTCGGCTCATCAGTTATGACGCCTGATGGAGTTGGCAAAGTTTGTTCATTAAATGTTCTTTACAAAAAAGTCAACGTTAAATTTGAAGATGGCAAAATTAAAGAATTTTTAAATAGCGACATTGAAATTATCGACACAGACGTAAATATTCAAATTGATCAAAACGACATTTTGAATTACGGTATAAGCGATGAAAATGTTGATATTAAATCATTAGAAGACGATAAAAACGGTTCAACAGGAAATATATAATGGAATATAATTCAAAAAAATTAGCCTGCACAATTGCAAGAATTTTAGATGATAAATTAGGGAAAGATATACAAATTTTAAACATTACAAATATTAGTGTTATGTCTGATTATTTTGTAATTGCCTCAGGTACTTCAACTCCACAAGTTCGAGGAATGACTCAAGAAGTAAGAGAAAGAGTTAAAGAATATTTTGAAACACTACCAAAAGGTTCTGAAAACGACAATAAAAATCGTTGGAACTTACTTGATTATGGCGATGTTATAGTTCATGTTATGCACCAAGAAGAACGCGAAACATACGCAATTGAAAAATTCTGGAATCATGCCTTAAAAATCGAACGCGAAGATTGGCTTGAAGAATCAAAAGAATTTGCAAAATACGAAGCAAATAAATAATTTTACCTAAATTATATCAACAGGGTCAACATCCACAACCATTTTGATATCATTTGGTAAAATTACTGTTCTTAAAAACCTGAGAATAATTTCATGACCTTTGTCTTCAAGTGCATTTTTTATTAAAATATTATATCTGTATTCACCCTTTATTTTTTCAAGAACACAAACACTTGGGCCTAAAACAATTATTTTTTCACTCAAACTTTGAGTTTCGATATATTGTTTCATTTTTTCTGCTATTTCAAGAGAAGCCCTCTCGGCTCTAAATTCATTTTTTGAACTCAAAATAATTCTTACAATTTTCATAAATGGCGGATAATCAAATTGTTCGCGCATTTCAATTTCATTTTCATAAAAGGCCTCATAATCTTGTGCTTGCGCATTTAACAGAGCAATGTTTTCAGGGTTATAAGATTGAAAAATAACTTTTCCTAAATCTTCACCGCGTCCAGAACGACCGGCAACCTGTGTCAAAATTGAAAAACCACGTTCAGAACTTCTGTAATCAGGTAAATTAAAACTCAAATCCGCATTAATGACACCAACAAGCGTCACATTTGGATTATCCAGACCTTTTGCAATCATTTGAGTACCAATTAAAATATCAATATCACCATTTTTAAAAGCATTCAAAATTTCAATGTGTTCATTTTTCTTGGTTAATGAATCACTATCTAATCTTGCAATTTTTGCTTCAGGGAAAAACTTTTTAGCAATTTCTTCTACTCTTTGAACCCCAACTCCAAAATTCTCAAGATTTTCCTCACCACAATCTGGACATTTGGTTAGATTTTTGATTTCCCTATTACACCAATGGCATTTATGCGAATTGTCTTTGCTATGATAAACCAAAGGTACTGCGCATTTTTCGCATTCAATTACTTTACCACAAGACATACACTGTGTATATGTTGAAAAACCACGTCTGTTTATAAGCAAAATGACTTGTTTGTTGCCCAAAATTGTATCTTCAATATTTTTGATAAGAGTTCTTGAAAAAATGCCAAAATTTCCATCTATTCTTTCAGATTTCATATCAACTACAACAACTTTTGGCATCGCCTGATTATTAAATCTTTCTTTTAATTCAAATAAAGAATTTGAATTTTTTGCGCGGTAATAAGAATTTATATCAGGAGTCGCACTCCCCGCAACAACATTTGCCCCATGCAATTCGGCAAGTTTTTGGGCAACAACTGTCGCGTTATATCTTGGGTTTGGCATACTTTGTTTATAAGAAGAATCATGTTCTTCATCTATTATGATAAGTCCCAAGTTTGAAATTGGCGCAAAAACACAAGAACGCGCGCCAAATAAAATTTTAATTTCATTCTTTCTTAATTTTTGCCAAACTTCATATTTTTCAGCTTCAGTTATTGAACTATGCCATATGGCACAAGAATCAACACCAAATCTCTCCATTGTTCTTATTGTGAGTTGCGAAACAAGTGCAATTTCAGGTGCCAAAAACATAACATTTTTGCCTTCTTTAATTGTTTTTTCAATTAATTTAAAATATACCTCAGTTTTCCCTGAGCCCGTAACACCATATATAAGAGCATTTTTAGGTTTAATTTTCTCTATGTCTTCTAAAACTTTTTGCTGAGCATTAGATAAAATATTATCTTCTTTTTTTCCAACATTAAAAATTTTATTTTCTATATTTGGTTTTCTGTATTTTTTTAAGTTCTTTTCAAAAAACTTTTGAGGCAGTGCTGTTTTTAAAACCGTTTGAATATCGCAAAAATAATAATTAGCAACGTATTCAAGCAATTTCAAATATTCAAGCGAAAAAAGAGGTTCACTTTCCAAAATTTCTGAAATATATTTTGCTTTTATCCCGTTTTCTAAATAATTTGAAAAACCCACAACATAAGCTTTAATTTTTCTGTTTTTGCCAAAAGGCACAAGTAAAGCCTGTCCTATTTTAATTTTATCTTTAAGCTCATCTGGAACAAGATAACTAAATGTTTTTGTTCCTAATTTTCCGATATCAACTAAGACAAGAACATACTTATACATTATTGACTAACCTTAGGGACTTGTGTAGTAATTTCATTTTCTATTGTTTTAAAAATATTTTCTTCAATCAAAAAACCTTTTGAAGTATCACCATCTAAAGGCGTTATTTTTAAAATAGAACCAGATTCATCTGGTGACACTTTAAGCAAAAACTTTCTTCCAGAAACATTAAACAAAATATATCCATTGTCACTTTGAATTTCAAGAATTTCATATTTATTTGCACTTATTGCAGAATAAGATTTTAAATAAAGTTCATTAACTCCAATGTTAAAATTTCTATAAGATTTTTTAAATGGATTTTGGGCAAAAGAAAAAGTTATGGAAAATAATATAAAAACAAAAATAACTAATATTTTTTTCATTATTCATCCTTCCAACTTTCACCAATTTGAATATCAACAACCAAAGGCACCATAAGAGGCTGGTCTAATTCCATAGCTTCTTTTACATATTGTTTAACAATTTCAAGCTCATCTTTATAAACCTCAACAACCAATTCGTCATGAACCTGCATAATGATTTTTGACTTCAATGTTTTTAGTTTGTCATCAAGTTTTATCATGGCTATTTTAATCAAATCAGCAGCACTTCCCTGCAATGGCGCGTTTATTGCAGCACGTTGAGCAAATTCTCTAATTTTTGCATTTCTTGAATTTAATTCTTCGTTCAGATATCTTTTTCGACCGAAAAGTGTTGTAACAAAACCTTCCTGATGTGCCTGCATAATTGTTGAATTTATATATAAAGATATATTTGGATAAGATTTAAAATATTTATCTATAAATTCTTGTGCTTCAAAAGGAGTTATATTCAAAGAAGATGCAAGTCCCCAACGAGTTTGCCCATATATAATCCCGAAATTAACTGCTTTTGCTTTACGCCTCATATCTTTTGTAACTTCATTTGGTTCAACATCAAAGATTTTTGAAGCCGTCAGAACATGGATATCGTCATTACTGTTAAAAATGTCAATTAAGCCACTATCATTACTAAAATGTGCCATTAACCTTAATTCAATTTGGGAATAATCAGCAGATAAAATTAAAGCATTTTCTCTTTCTTTTGGAACAAAAGCTTTTCTGATTCTATTACCTAATTCTGTTCTGATTGGAATATTTTGAAGGTTTGGATCAGAACTTGAAAGTCTGCCTGTGTTCGTCACAATTTGATTAAAATGAGTATGAACCCTATCATCTTCTTTGACAAGTTCAGGAAGTGTATCTACGTAAGATGTTAAAAGTTTAGTTAATTGGCGATATTGAATTATATCTTTTGCAATTTCATAATCTTCGGCTATTTCTTCAAGAATTTTTGCCGAAGTTGAATATTCGCCACTTGATTTATTTTTCTTTTTAGGTTTAATTTCAAGTTTCTCAAATAAAACTTGCGAAACCTGTTTTGGAGATTTTATGTTAAATTCCATACCAGCAGTTTGGAAAATTTTATCTTCAAGCTTTTTCATCTCAGATTTAATATACAAAGAAAGTTCATTTAAATATTCAACATCAATGCTAACTCCTCTTTTTTCCATACTAAATAATACATAAGAAAGCGGAATTTCGATATCTGTCAATATTTTCTTTTCGTCTTCATTTAAATGTTCATCATAAAATTCTGCAAGTTTTAACATAAAAGGTGCGAGAAATTTATCATTCAATTCATTGAAAAAATATGCCTGCAAACAATAATGCATTTGGGTAATTAAATCGTGTTTTCTTGATGGGTCTTTAACATAACTTGAAAGTGCAACGTCACAATAAACACCTGCCAAATCAGGATAAACGTTTAATGTATTTTTAAGGTCATAAACTACCTTTTTAATGTTTGCATTTTTTGAAATATCATTCAAAACAGAAGGTTCAAATTTGCTAACCAAATAATCTTTTGCAAGAAAAACCGTATTCTCATTTAAATAAAGTGCAATTTTGTCGCCTTCAGAAATTTGAGACAACATCTCATCGTTTGAAATTTCTTTGTATTTACCTAGCTCTTTTTCAAAATTATCTACCGGAACATCAAACATTCCAAGTTGAACACCTTGAGTTTCTTTAACATCATCAAATTTTACAATTGAATCCTGACTTGCACAATTTTTACTATCGTCTTTATTAAAGGTTTCTAAAAGTTTATCTATATTTTTAATAAAACCAAAGAATTGAACTTTTTTAAAAAATTCAAGTAAATTATTTTTATTAGGTAAATCCAAACAAGCTTTTTTGAAATCAAAATCGATATCGACTTTCCTTTCAATAGTTGCAAGAAATTGTGAAAGATAAGCCATTTCTTTATTTTCAACAAGTTTTGTATTAACTGCCCCTTTGATTTCATCAATGTTATTATAAATTTCATCGAGAGTTTTATATTTTTCAAGTAAGGAACAGGCAGTTTTAGGACCAATTCCCCTAACGCCTGGAATATTGTCAGATGTATCACCACATAAGGCTTTGTAATCTACTATCTGATTAGGATAAACACCCATTTTTTCATAAACCATATTCCAGTCATAATAAACAAGTTCGCCCTTAGACGGAATTAAAACACAGACATCTTCTTCTTCATTAATAAGTTGAAAACTATCTTTATCGCCGGTTAAAATATAGGTTTTAAAACCTTCTTTAATTCCTTTTTGCGCAACCGTTCCAATTATATCATCACCTTCAAAGCCTTCTTTTGTATAAATTGGAATATTAAGAGCATTTAAACCTTCAATTATGAGTCCTAATTGTGTACGCAGGGAATCAGGCATTGTAAGGCGATTTTCCTTATAGTGTTCGTATTTTTCAAGACGAAAAGTTTTTTTTGAAACATCAAAAGCAACAGCAATTGCATTTGGATTAATTTTTGAATTTCGAAGCAAATCAAAAACGGCCTTAAAAAAACCATAAACAGCCCAAGTTGGGGTATGTTCAGTTGTTTGCATATTTGTTCTTTCAAGTGCAAAAAACATACGAAAGGCAAGTGCATGACCATCTATCAATATTAAAGTCTTTTTACCTTCCCTCATTATTCTCCCCTTTTTTAAAAGCTATTCAATTTCAGATGTCTTAGTTTTTGTGCCAAACACATAATTCAAATCTTTGTAATTAATAACTAGATTACTTCCTTCTGATGCTTTTACAAAAACATAGTAATATTTTTCAGAATTTGGCTCAATAATACTTGCTGTGTTTAACGCGTGTTTAACAATTTCTGAAGTTATATCACTTAATTGACCAGTTAAATTGTCTCTTGTGTTTTGTTGATAAATTAAACTTTCTTGCCCTGTTGGCTGAAAATTATTCGAAATGGTTGCAATATTTGAAAGCGTTGGCGCCATCTGTTGCATTCCTGCATAATTTCCAGTTTCCTGACTTTGAAAAGCATTTACATATTCAGAAGATGTAACTAAAAAAGTTTTGGTGTCATCCGATTTAATTTCAAAATCCTTTTGATAAACAAAATATTTTTCAGGATTATTGTTTTTAAAACCAGCATAAACAACCAAAATTTCAGGAATTGGCGTTTTTGTCACACCAACTCTTAAATCAACATTTGATTCAGAAGATGTTTTTGAATACGTAGAAAAATAAAAACCCGCGTCAGTCTGAATGGATTTAGTATTATTTACATCATAATCTTCGCCCATATAAGTCATACTTGCACACCCTGTTAAAAGGAATGTGCAAGTAATAACTAATAAAAATTTACTAATTAAGTTGAGCTTTTTCTTCATCTGTTACCCCTTTAATTGTTAAATTGACTCTGCCTTTATCATCAATTTTAGCAACTTTTACGATAACTTCTTGACCAATTGTTAAATGTGGCTCAATTGTTTCAATTCTTTCATTGCATACTTGAGAAATATGAACCATACCGTCTTTACCCGGAGCTAATTCAACAAACGCACCGATTGGAATAATTCTAACTACTTTTCCTTTTAAAACCATTCCAACTTCAGCTTTAAATGTTAAATCTTTGATCATCTTAATTGCAATATCAGCGCCTTCTTTGTCATTTGATGTAATTGTAACTTTACCATCGTCTTTAATGTCAATTTCAGCACCTGATGCTTCAATAATACTTCTAATCATTTTACCGCCAGGTCCAATAACAGTTCCTATATCTTCTATTGGAACAGTTAAAGTATATAATCTTGGTGCGTAATCTGAAAGTTCAGCGCTTGGAGCAGAAATAACTTCTCTCATTTTTTCCATAATATGAAGTCTTCCGCGTTTAGCTTGTTCTAATGCTCTTCTTAAAGTAGGATTTGTGATACCTTTAATTTTCATATCCATTTGAAGAGCAGTAATACCAGTGTCATTACCAGTAACTTTGAAATCCATATCGCCTAAGAAATCTTCAATTCCTTGAATATCTGTTAAAACAATATCGGCATCATCTTCATGGATTAACCCCATTGCAACACCACCAATCATACATTTAACAGGAACGCCAGCGTTCATTAAAGCCATTGAGGTTGCACATGTTGAACCCATTGAAGTTGAACCATTTGATTCTAAAACGTCAGATGTAACTCTTATTGCGTAAGGGAATTCATCTTGTGAAGGAAGCGCTGGGACATTTGCTCTTTCAGCTAAATTACCATGTCCTACTTCGCGACGTCCAGGACCTCTTAAAGGTTTAACTTCGCCAACTGAGAAGCCTGGGAAAATATATTTATGCATAAAGTGTTTAACTGTTGTAGGGTCAACACCGTCAAGTTCTTGAACCATTGAAGGACCTGCAAGTGTTGCAACAGATAAAATTTGAGTTTGTCCACGAGTGAAAACTGCTGAACCATGAACTCTTGGCAACACACCAACTTCACACCAAATTGGACGAACTTCTTCAACTTGTCTGCCGTCTGCTCTAACACCTTCATTTTTAATCATGGCACGCATAATTTTCTTTTCTAAGGCTTTAAATTGTTCTGCAACAAAATCAATTCCTGTTTCTTCCATCATAACATTGATTGGATGTTCATCGCCTAATGCTTCAATTTTTTCGCGTACTAATTTTTTAGCACCTTCAAGCAATTCTTGACGAGCACTTCTTTCAAAGTTATGGTAAGCAGCAACGATTGTGTCATAAGCTGTTTCTTTAATAATGTTATCTAATTCAGTTGTGTCATGTGGGTTTGTAAATTCTTCTCTTTCAACACCACATAATTTTGCAAATTCGAGTTGAGCTTCACATTGTTTTTTAATTTCAACTTGTGCAAATTCAACAGCATTCATAATATCGTCTTCTGTTACAAATTTACAACCAGCTTCAACCATAATAACTGAATCTGCTGTACCTGCAATAACAATATCCATATCAGATTTCAAAACTTCTTGGTGAGTTGGGTTAGCTATCATAACACCATCAATTCTTCCAACTCTGATTGCACCAACTGGACCTTCAAATGGAGCACCTGAAAGCATTAGGGCAGCTGATGCACCTAAAATTGATAAAACATCTGGTTGATTTTTTTGGTCATAAGAGAATAATTGAGAAACGATTTGAACATCATTTCTATATCCTTTTGGCCAAAGTGGTCTGATTGGTCTATCAATAAGTCTTGAAACTAAAATCGCTTTTTCAGAAGCTTTACCTTCTGTTCTTGTGAAACCACCTGGAATTCTGCCTATTGCAGACATTCTTTCTTCGTAATCAATAAGTAGTGGGAAAAAGTCGATACCCACACGTGGTTCCTTGCTAACTGTTGCATGAATAAACAACACCGTATCTTCACACTTTACTGTAACAGATGAAGTTGCTTGTTTTGCATACTTACCTGTTTCGATTTCAACAACCTTGTCTCCGATTGTAACTTGCATTTTTTTGGGTTCTACCCAGTTTGATAATTCTGTCATTTTCTTTCTTCTTTCTTTTTTCTACACTTCTAATTTATGTGTATATTGTAATATAAAAAGAAATAAAATGCGAACACTTTTTATCCAAAACATTAAGTTTTGGATAAATAAATAACTATCGTAAAAAATCTATAATTTTGCAATTATTGCATCAGTAAATTCATCTGTTGTAGATGTTCCGCCTAAATCACGAGTTTTAATTTTGCCTTCTGATAAAACACTGTAAAGTGCTTTTTCGATTCTATTTGCAACTTCTACTTCACCTAAATGTTTTAGCATTTCAACCGCACACAGTAAAAGCGCTGTTGGGTTTGCAAGATTTTGACCTTTTATATCAGGAGCTGAACCATGGACTGGCTCAAAAACAGCACAATCCAAACCAATATTAGCACCTTGTGCAACGCCTAAACCACCAATTAAGCCTGCTGTCAGGTCAGAAACAATATCGCCATATAAATTAGGCAACACCAAAACATCAAATTTTGAAGGATTTTGAACAAGTTGCATACAAAGTGCATCAACTAAAACTTCATTGTATTCGATTTTTCCTTCATATTTTTTTGCAACTTCTCTTGCACATTCCAAGAAAAGCCCATCTGTTAATTTGCAAATATTTGCTTTTGTAACCGCTGTAACTTTTTTTCTATTGTTTTTAAGAGCATATTCAAAAGCCCATTCAACAATTCTTGTTGAAGATTTTCTTGTTATAAGTTTAATACCATGTGCTTCATCATCTGAAATTTTTTCTTCGATTCCTGCATATAAATCTTCTGTATTTTCTCTAACTACAACCAAATCAACATTATCAAAAGGAGTCTTAATTCCTGCTATATTTTTGCAAGGTCTCAAATTTGCATACAAATCTAATTCTCGTCTTAATTGAACATTAACAGAACGGAAACCTTTGCCTATTGGTGTTGTAACAGGTGCTTTAAGGGCGACTTTATTTTTCTTTATTGAATCAATAACTCTTTGTGGCAATGGCACACCTTCAATTTCTGCAACATCAGCGCCAGCACTTTGTACATCCCAGTTAATTTTAAGATTAGTTGCTTCAATAATTTTTACAACACTATCAGAAATTTCAGGGCCAATACCATCCCCTTTTATCAAAGTTATATTATACAATTGCAAAATCTCCATTCTTTTTTAAATGTTCAATAAGTCCACCATCATTCAAAAGTTTAATCATAACGTCTGGAAGTGGCATAATTTTAATTTCGATATTTTTTGTAACATCTTTTAAAATACCGTTTTTAACATCTAATTCAAGATCATCTCCCGCATCAATCTGATCAGTATCACATTCGATTAAAAGCAAGCCAATATTTGTTGCATTTCTATAAAAAATTCTTGCAAAGCTTTTAGCAATTACTGCACCGACTCCTGAAATTTTAATAATCTGAGGAGCATGTTCTCTTGAAGAACCTAAACCAAAATTATTCCCCGCAACAACAAAGTCGCCGACATTATGTTTAGACGCAAATTCTGGATCAGCATCTTCCAAAACATGTTTTGAAAACTCTTGCAAATCAGATCTTAAATGAAATAATCTACCTGGTGCAATGTGGTCTGTTGAAATATCATCGCCAAATTTAAAAGCTTTTCCTTTTTTGATTTCCATAATATATTCCTTTATCTTTTTTTATATTATAATTGAAACATGGGAAAAAAAATAAAAATTGCAATTATTGGTCTTGGGCTTATTGGTGGCTCAATTTATAAATCATTAGACAAAAGAAAATACGAAGTTATTGCAATATCAAAAAGCCAAAAGGGAAAAAACATTTTTGACAAGATTGAAAATGTAAAAAATTCAGATATCGTTTTTATATGTTCAAATATGTCAGAAACGCAAAATGTTTTGGATGAACTTGATAAGATACTAGATAAAAAGACAATAGTTGCAGACACCTGCTCAATCAAAAGCTTTTTAGAAGAAAAAGATTACTCTTTTGATTTTATAATGTCACATCCTATGGCAGGAACTGAAAAAAGTGGTTATAGCGCATCTTTTAAAGGGCTTTTTAAAGATGCAAAATGGGTAATCACAAAAGATAACAAAACACTTAAAAAAATCATAAAAGATTTAGGTGCAAAACCAGTTTTAATGGATAAAATAACTCATGACAAAACAACGGCACTAATTTCCCATATGCCAAACATTCTGTCTTGCGCATTATTTGATATGATTAAAGATAACAAAGATGCAAAACTTCTTGCTTCAAGTGGATTTCGTGACATGACAAGACTTGCAATGTCAAATGAAAATTTAATTGCAGATATGTTTGAATATAATGAAGAAAACATTTTACATGCACTTAATAAACTTCAAGAATCAATTAATAAATTTAAAAAAATGCCACGCGATGAAAAAATGGAACTTATAAAAGACAACGCGAAAAAACGAAAAGAAATGTATAAAAATGGAAAAAATACAACAAATTAAAGAAAAATTTTTTCTATTAAAAGAAAAAATAGAAAAACAAATACAGGAAACAAAAATACTTGATAAATATATTTTCAGGCAACTTATGGAAGTATTTTTATTTGGTGTTGTTATTTTTACATCTTTAATTTTTGCATCAGAAACATTTACACAACTTATTAAACAGATTTCTTTGTATGGAATTCCATTCAATATTGCAGGAATGATGGTTATTTTAAACCTTCCTCAGGTTTTTGTTTTATCAATTCCGATTTCAACTTTATTTGCTGTTGTTATGACGATAAATAAATTAAGTCTTGATTCAGAAATTGTTGTCTTAAAAGCTTGCGGAATTGGCATAAACAGAATTGCACGCCCAGTTTTTGCTTTTGCGATTTTAATGACATTTTTAAGCCTGTTTATAAATAATGTAATTGTGCCATCAACAAGTAAGCAATCTCAGTTGCTTGCAGTTTATTCTCTTCAACAAAAACATATTCCTGAAGGTAAAAAAAATTACACACTTAAAGAAAAAGATTCAGACCATAACTTAAAAAGGTTATTTTATGTTCAAGAATGCAAAGATAAAGCACTTTCAAATATCACCGTTCTTGATTTGTCAAACAAAGATACCATTCAGTTAATACAAGCAAAAAAAGGGTCAACTGCAACAACAGGCTGGATTTTTAAAGACGCAGTTGCATACACAATTTCTAATACCGGAAAAATCTTTAACACCGCAGTTTCAGATGAATTCACAATTAATTTTGGTATAGAAAATATGGATTTTGAAAAAATCATATCAGGTAATGCAAGCCAATATAATTATTTCAAACTTTTAAGATACATTATAAAAAACAAGGGGAAAGCCCATTTTCCAATTAAAATGGAGAGAAAATACAGAGTTGAATTGCATGACAAAGTGGCACTTCCTATGACAACAATGGCATTGGCGCTTGTTGGTATTCCGCTTGCAATAACACCACCACGTGTTCGTTATAACAGAGGATTTTTATTTAGCATTCTAATTATATTTTTGTTCTATTTAATAAGGGCATTCTCAATAAACCTTGGCGAAGCTGGAACTTTACCATCATTTTTAGCCGCATGGCTTCCAGTTATCATAATTTTTGTAATCGGTTATATCTTGTATAAAAAGAAAGCATATTCAATTTAGGAAACTTTTTTATAAAATATAAAAGACTAAACCTTAATAAATAATTAAGTTTATTTTTATTTTATCGTTTTTGCATTAAAATTAATATATGAAATACAAAGATTATTATGAAATTTTAGGCGTCAAAAAAGATGCATCAGATAGTGCAATTAAATCAGCGTACAGAAAATTAGCAAGAAAATATCACCCAGATGTCAATAAAGAAAAAGGTGCTGGCGAAAGATTTAAAGATATAAATGAAGCTTACGAAGTCTTATCCGACAAAAATAAAAGAACAAGATATGACAACTTAGGTTCAAATTGGCAAGCAGGCGCAGATTTTGACCCAACTGGCAATTTTGGTGGTTTTGATTTTTCACAGTTCACAAGAGGAAATGGGCAATACCAGACATATGGGCAAGATTTTGGAGGCTTTTCTGATTTCTTTAGCACAATTTTTGGCGACCTTATGGGTGGTGCGTCAGCTTCAAGAGGTGGTTTTCAAGGACAAAATTTTGAAGATTTATATGGTTCTTTAAACAGAGGAAATCAAAGAACATCTTCAAAAAGAAGTCAAAAACCTCAAAAAGCTGAAAACCTTGATATTGCACAAGATGTAATTTTAAGTTTAGATGATATTTCAAATAAAGATAAAGTAACAGTAAGTGTTTCATATTTTGACAAATGTAAACAATGTGACGGCAAAAAGGGTTTTTGCCCAAATTGTATGGGAACAGGTATTGTTAAAAATTCCAAAAATTTAACAGTTAAAATTCCAAAACCAATTAAAGATGGTCAAAAAATCAGACTTAAAGGGGAAGGAAAATCAAACGAATATGGTGAAAGTGGCGACCTTTATTTAACCATTAAAATTAAAGATAAAGAATTTGAAATATCTGGTTTTGATTTAAGTAAAGAAATTGAAATAACTCCACCAGAAGCGGTTTTAGGTTGCAAAAAAGAAATTATTATAAGAAATGAAAAAATAAATATAACAATCCCGCCCAAAACAAATACTGGTAAAACTTTAAGATTAAAAGGAATGGGGCTTCCAAAGGATGATGGTACTTATGGAAATTTAAATATAAAAACAAAAATTGTGCTCCCTGAAAACATCACCGATGAAGAAATAGAATTATACAGAAAACTTTATAAAAATAAATTTGCCAATTAAAAAAAATAAGTATAATATTATTATCAGAAGAATTGGTGGAATGTTTTATGAAAAAGAAAACAAAAATTTTTAGTATAATTTTATCCTTTTTTCTTGCATTTACAACTTTGTCAGCACAAGCAATAGTTGAAAATGAAAAAAATTACAAAGAATATTCAAAAGTTACAAAAGATGAAAAAATAAAGGATGCTCTCGAAATTATGAAAGGAACTCTTGGTAGTTTTTCAAGAGAGGCAATTTTAGGTAACAACTTAACTGGGCGCCCCATAAAAATTGAATTCAAAGATTTATCAGAAATGGGCGAAGCTTACGCAAACTTTGATGCATTAGGCTGGAAAAAAAGAGGAAAATTATACATTTACATAAACCCAAAACATCAAGATGCGCCAGAAGAAGCACTTGCTTCATTGTTATCTCATGAAGCACTTCATCAAGATGAATTTAATTCAATAAATGAAGAAACGTATGCTTGGACTCTTGAAGGTGCTGTTTGGACTGAGCTTTGCGATAAAAACCCTCAAATTTCAGAAATTTCGCATCCTTTAGTTGTGCGCGAAAATATTATCAAACAGCTGTTTATTAAGGGCAATTACACAGATAAATATATTAAAAAATCAATAATATCAAATCCAGGATATCAAAATTTGCCATCTCGCTCACCAGGCTTTGAGGATAATTTATAATTTTGCAAAAATACTTTATTTTTTTTAAACAATAAAGTAAAATACTTTTATGAAAATAACTCATAAAAGTATTTTAATATGGCTTATGCTTGCATTTTTAATAATGGCTTCAGTTGCTGTATTTTTAGCCAATTCAAGCATTTTTAATCTTAAACACAACGGCTATGATTTTATGGTTAATATGAACGCCAACAGGCAAAAACCATCTGATGAAATTGTTTTAGTCATTATTGATGATAAATCTTTAACAGATTTAGGTCGCTGGCCATGGAATAGAAATCTTTTTAATGAAATTTTTGAATATTTAAATAATTACACAGATTCAAAACTTATTGCATTTGACGCTATTATTGCAGCAGAAAATATAAAAGACCCAAAAGATGACTTAGAATTATTTAACAATATTGGAAAATATGAAAAACTTGTTGTTGGTGTTGCTTTTAATAATAATGAATTTACTTTTTCAAAAAAAGAAAAAACGCTTTACAACACAATGCTTGATACAAAAAAAGATTTGTTTATAGAAGATAAAAGAACAAAAAAAGACACAAGTATTTTTAAAAGCTTCACTCAATTTCCGTTTAAATATTTTCAAAACGCAAAAGCAATGGGTGCTGTAAATATTGCAAAAGACCAAGACGGAAAAGTTAGAAGTATTCAACAAGCAATAAGTTACGGCAATATTTTATATCCTTCAATGGAACTTGCACTTTATTCAAAATACACAGGAATTAAAAATTTTATTCTTGATGATGAATATTTAACAGGTAAAAATGAAAAATACAAACTCAAAGTCCCCATTAAAAACATTGAAGGCAATGCGCTAAGCAATATTTTTTATTACAGATTACAAAATAATACATATTCGCATAAAACTATATCAGCATCAGATGTTATAAAATCAATTAGAGCAATCAAAAAAGGTGAAGAACCAATTCTTGATAAAGAAATTTTTAAAAATAAAGTTATTTTTGTTGGCGCAAATGCCAATGCACAATATGCAAAAGACGAAGTAAGAACCCCGATTTCAATTTCTTACGCTGGCACAGATTTAAGGGCAACAAACTTTAACAACCTGCTTAAAAACGATTTCTATATAACAACAAATCCTTTATATGATTTGTTTATTGGAATAATCATTTTTATTGTTATATTTTTATTCATATATCTTCTTCCAATACCAACCGCATTAATTGTAGCATTTAGTATAGTTCTTTTATATTTAATATTTTCTGCCTTTATGTACAGTAAAAATATAGCAATAAATATAGCGCTACCTACTCTTTTTGTGCCAATTGCTTTTGTTATTGGATATTCATACAAATTCTTGCTTGAAGGCAAGAAAAAAGAACAAATTGAAAAAGCAATGGGTAAATATATTTCAAAAGACGTTATGAGAAATGTTATCCAAAATATAGATAGTGTTGGCTTAGGTGGAAAAAGGGCAAATATCACGGTTTTATTTGCAGATATAAGAGGTTTCACATCAATTAGTGAAATGCTAAGCGCCGAAGAAGTTTCAATGATTTTAAATGAATATTTTTCAGCCATAGTACCAATAATTGATAAACACAGAGGTGTTTTAAATAAATTTGTTGGCGATGCCGTTCTTGTTATTTTTGGAGAACCCATTCAAAATGATAACCATGCACTTGACGCCGTTAAATGCGCTTGGAACATGATAGAAAAAGTTAAGGAATTGCAAGAAAAATGGTTAGAAGAAGGAAAACCAAAAATTGAAATAGGTATAGGTATTTCAACCGGTGACGCATTTGTTGGCAACATTGGCTCAGAAGAACGCCTTGAATATACAGTCATAGGTGACACAGTAAATACTGCAAGCAGAATAGAAAACTTTAACAAAATATATAAAACAAAATTTTTAATCAGCCAAACAACTTTTGACGCAGTTCAAAAACACGTTGACGTTATTAAAATAAGAGAAGTAACAATCAGGGGTAAAGTTAAAAAAATCAATATATATGAAGTTTTAAGGTTGATTGGTTAATGGATTATTTTGAACTTTACGATAATTTGGAAAAAGCAATAAAAGTCGAAAGAGACCACAAATATGTCGATTTTGTTGGTAATAAAACAATATTTTCCAAATATATTTTAAGTGCTCTTTACCAAATTTTAAAAAAGGTCAATCAGACAGAAAAAATTAAATTAAAAGAAATTATTTTTTGCTTTGAACAATACCAGTTTGACTCAGTCGCAGGAAGACAAAGTTCTCTTGAAAAATTAGAAAAAATATTAAAATATTATAAAAAACAATTTAAAAAAACAGAAGCAAAGCCAATAAGCAAAGATGTTTGGCAAAATGAAATAGATAAAATTAAAGTGGATTACGTCAAAGGTGTTGGCCCAAAAATCGCGCAACTATTTAAAAAATTATCTATTGAAACCGTTAAGGATTTACTTGAATTTTACCCAAGAAAATATTTAGATTATGAAGGAAAAACTCAAATCAAAAAACTTAAAGAAGGCGAAGATGTAAGTTTTTTTGCAAAAATCAAAAGTGTTTCAGCCTACACAACAACTAAAAATTTATCTGTTGTCAAAGTTGTTTTAATGGATAATTCAGGCTCAATTGATGTGACTTATTTTTACAAAGTTCGAAACAGAAGAATGCTTGAAAGATACAAAGCACAATTTCCAATAAATTCAAATGTTATAGCTTTTGGGACAGTAAAATATGATAATTATTCAAACAGATTAACTCTTGATAAACCAAATATTCAAATTATAAATTGTGATTTTGAAGAAGAAGATAATGTTTATGACAGCAAAATTGTTCCAGTTTATTCACTAACAGAAGAATTATCACCAAAAGTTTTAACAAAAGCCATACATAATGCCTACCAAACATATGCTGACAAAATAATAGAACCTTTGCCAGATTTTATATTAAAAAACGAAAATTTAATGGACAAAAAAAATGCCACGAACCTTATTCATTTCCCAAAAAATCAGCAAGATATAGATAAGGCACGCGAAAGATTAGTGTTTGAAGAATTATTCATAATGCAGGCAAATCTGGCTTTAACGAGAGAAAAAAATAAAAAAATTTATAAATCAAAGCCACTAACTATAAAAAAAGGTGGTCTTGTTGAAAAGTTCATACAAAGTCTTCCTTTTGAATTAACTAACTCCCAAAAAAAAGCAGTTGATGAAATATTAAGTGATTTAAACTCAACAGAACCAATGCAAAGACTGCTTCAAGGTGATGTTGGCTCAGGAAAAACTGTTGTTGCCTGCATATGTCTTTTATGTGCTATAGAAAATGGTTTTCAAGGTGCAATTATGGCGCCAACAGAAATCCTTGCAACACAACATTACAGAAATTTTACCGAATGGCTCACTCCATTAAATATAAGTGTTGGCTTATTCCTTGGGAAACACGGAGCAAAAATCAGACGCGAAATGCTGACAAACTTAAAAAATGGACAAATGCATATTGCAGTTGGAACGCACGCCTTAATACAGGAAGGAGTTGAATTTAATAACTTAGGTGCCGTTATCATTGATGAACAACATAGATTTGGCGTTAAACAAAGAGCAAAATTACACAACAAAGGCGATTATGCCCAAATGCTCACAATGACCGCAACACCTATCCCAAGAACCTTGGCATTAACTGTTCATGGCGATTTAGATGTTACAACGATTGACGAAATGCCAAAAGGAAGATTGCCGGTTAAAACAGAATTAACAGGCGCCATAGGACAAAAAAGAGCGTACGAACTTATAAAAGAAGAAGTTGCAAAAGGACATCAGGCATATATTGTTTATCCATTAATTGATGAAAGCGAAACAATAAGTGCCAAAAATGCAACAAAAGAATATGAAAGACTCAAAGAAACTGTTTTTAAAGATTACAAACTTGGCCTTCTTCACGGGAAACTTGACAACAAAGAAAAAGAAGACGTTATGCAAGATTTTAAAAACAAAAAATACGATATCCTGATTGCAACAACAGTTGTTGAAGTTGGCGTTGATGTACCAAATGCGACGGTTATCATCATTGAAAATGCAGAACGCTTTGGATTGTCTCAGCTTCACCAATTAAGGGGACGTGTCGGTAGAAACACCGAACAATCTTATTGTATTTTAGTTTCAACAAATCCATCAAAAAACATCAAAAACAGATTGTCAATTATGACACAAACAAATAATGGTTTTATTGTTGCGCAAAAAGATTTAGAATTAAGAGGACCTGGAGAATTTTTAGGAACAAGACAAAGTGGTATCCAGGAACTAGGTTTAACAGACCTTGTTGCAGATGTTAAAATTCTTGAAAGAGCAAGAAAACAAGCTTTTGATTTGGTCGAAAAAGGAGATATTGAAAAATATCCTGAACTTTTAAATGAAATAAATAAAAAAGACTTTTTTGACCCAATGCAAGCAGGATAATACTACAATTCAATAACCAAAGTAAAAATAAGATTTTTACTTTTAGCCTTAGGCGGTTGCATATAAGTAAATGCCTGAAAGACATTTCTTTCAATTGCATCATCAATAACTGTTGAACCTGAACCATTCACCATTTTAAGCCCCATCACAGATGTTTCACCAGAAAATTGAATATCTACTTTGATATTTTTATTTTTAGGAATTTCAGGTGCCAAAAGAAGATCGTTTTCAAGTTTTACTTTTATATTTTTGCCAACGAGTTGTAAAAAATTAGAATATTCTTTGTCTTTTGAAATTTCAGATGAAACTTCCCAAGAAATTTTCTTGATAATTTCTGCATCACCAAAAGTTTCTCTTCCTTTATAATCAATTGGGCTATATTCAATATTGCCATCGGTTAAAGTTTGTTCAGAATTTGTTAATGAATAATCATAAAAATCAGAGCTTTCATTTTGTTCTTGTTCATAAGTTTCATCAGTTTGCGTAATTACATTTTCATTAAACGGAATTTTATCCCCTTTTGAACCCAAAGCAACAAGGCCAAAAACAAAGCTTCCAAGAATTATGATAATAACACCAATTAAAAAAGTAACTTTTTTTTGTTCAAATAACTTTGCAAGATTATCCAAATCAAAACCAAGTTTGTCTTTAAAAATAAGTTCAATTTCTTCTTTTTTAGTTCTTGATGAAATTTCCTGCATTTTTTCATCCCAGGCAATATTTCTGAAATTATCAATAAAAGCAAGGATTTTATCTGCAAAACGCGAAATTTTAGAATCCAAATTAATAGTTTGATGTTTTGATTTCGGAATAAATTTAACTTTTTTATAAAGGACAGGATTTGAACTTGTGATTTTATTATAGAAAACTTGACTAATATAAGGAAATTGAGCAACATCAATTAAGTTTTCGTGGATTCTTTCAAAATCCTTAAAGCTTTTTGTACAACTTTCGCAAGTTGTTAAGTGCTGAATAAAGCTTTTTTTATAACTATAAGACAATTCCTTGTCGACAAATCTTAAAAATAAAGACTCGCAATCCGCGTGTTTACCAACTAATTCCGGCAAACTCTTTCTCTCAGTTGTCATTACGTTGAATAAATCTTTAATTGGAAAACGTTTATCGGGATAATAGTATTTTTCATCATGATAAGACATAATGATATCATCTGGTTTCACATAACCTAAAATCCTAAAATCCTTTAGGTTCGGCGCCATTTTAATAATAATATAAAAATCAGCCATAATATCATAATCAATATGACATTTTGGAATGCGTGTTATATTTGTGCTGTAATTTGTTATAACATCTATTCTGTAATTGTTATAATAAATATCAGTTACTGAAAACTCTTCAAGTATTGATGGAATTTGATGTAAGCTTCTATTTACCCTGCAATTAAAACCTTGGTCTTTAAGGTAGCCTAAAATAGCCAATATCCCCATAATATCTGCATAAGTTTTTTTTCTTAATCCAGGCGAGGATAATTTTGATGAAATGTTTTTTGCATATTCATCATAAATTTCATCTTGTGTTTTAGGTTTTGAGAAAAACTTTTCAAAAAGTTTTTGCATCACACTTACCTCTTTAAAATTTAACCCTTAAGTCCTCAACAATAGATTACACTTAAAATGAAATATTTTCAAACCAAACTAAGCAAAATCATATAAAAAGCCTAGTTGACAACATTCTTAAAGAACTATTGATTTTAATTTTTGAAATGCTATATTTATATACAGAGTTATGCGCCTGTCAAGTGGCAAGCGAAAAAAACGAAAGGCAAAAAAATGACAATCAATTTAAAAAACAAAGCCGAAATTATTAAAAAATACGGCAAAAACGAACAAGATACTGGAAACGTTGATGTTCAAATCGCTATGTTATCTCAAAAAATCAGCGAACTTACAGAACACTTAAAAGTTAATGCGAAAGATTTCCAAGCTAAACGTGGTCTTATGATGATGGTTGGTAGAAGAAAAAGTATGCTTAACTACATCAAAAAAGCTGACTTAGAAAGATACAGAGCACTTGTTAAAAAATTGAAACTTCGTGGTTAATTATAGAATATTCTTATGAGAATTCTTGTTATAGGTTCAAATTATTCCACAGAATCAATTGCAAATTGTCTTGCAAGCGACCAAGAAAATTTGGTTTTCACAAACCAAATTGGGACGCTTGCAAATTCTTTAGAATACGATATTGAAGATATCGAATCTTATAAAGATTTTGCTCTGTCAAATGAAATAGAATTAACTATTTTATGTGATGAAAACGCAATTTCTCTTAATTACACAGAAACATTCGAAGACGCTGGTCTTGCAATTTTTGCCCCAGATTTAGAAAGTTCAAAAATCGCAATTTCAAGAGCAAATGCAAAAAGATTTTTATATAAAAACAGAATTCAAACCCCAAAATTTGGCATATTTGACAAAATACAACCTGCACTTGATTGGGCAAGGGCACAAAATGTTCCAATTATTGTAAATGCGGATTGCGAAAAAAAAGCATTTAAGCCAACTTTATGCAACACTTTTCCAAAAGCAAAAAAAGCAATAAATAATTTATTCGAACAAGGTTGCAAACAAATAGTTCTCGAAGTTGCAACAGATAATGAAGGTAAAAATTTTACATTTTATGTCATCTCAGATGGTTTCAATGCAATTCCTTTAGCCTTATGCGCACATGAAAACAATAAAGCATTTTTAAATCCAAACAATGTTAATGAAAAAATTATAGAAATTGCAAATAATATAATTTCATCTTTTGCAGCAAATAAAAAAAATTATGTTGGAATTTTAGGGATAGATTTCAAATTTGATACAAGAGAAAACCTTTGGATTTATGATTTTGTTCCATTTTTTAAAGAACTTGATGCAGATTTATTTTCATATTCAATTATGGAAAATAAAGCTTCATTATTTGAAAGTGCATTGGTTGGTTCACTTTTAGATAATTATCACGAAATAGAAAAAAGTCCTTATTCATTTGTGACAACATTTGAAAATCAACATTTTTACTGTGTTTATGGAAGAACATTAAATGAAGCTAAAAACAGAATGCAAGAAGTTTTAGAATTAGAGGCGCAAAATTGTCTAAATTAAATTTAGGACAAAAAATTTGTTTAAAATTAATCAAATTTTATAAATTTTTCTCAAAAATGACCCCGCCAACCTGCAGGTTTTATCCAACTTGTTCAACATATACTTATCAGGCAATTGAAAAATATGGTGTTCTAAAAGGTTGCTTTTTAGGCTTCAAAAGAATATTAAAATGCCACCCGTTTCATCCAGGTGGCTATGATCCATTAAAATAATTTTTACCAAGGATATAAACTTGCTTCTCCCCCAAGCTCAACATACTTTTCTTTACTTGGTATTTTGCCACCATTACCATACAAAATTAAACTTGTACAATACACACCAGCCATTGCAGTTCCAGATGTTACGCAACCACCTCTGAAACCACCTTGCCCATCGCTAAAACCCCTAATGTATGAACTAGGATTATTGTCATTTGATTTAGGTGGCATAATATAAGGTTTAACATGTTGTGGTCTCATCTCACCTATACGAGTGTTAAAAAGAAAAAGATGAACATCAACACCTAATTTATTTGGTTTTTTCCACCCATTTGTATCTATATAAAATTGAACTTCTCTTTTTTTAGAATTTTTACTGTTACTACCAGATGAAAATGAAGTAATTGCAGTACCATTTGCTAAATAAAAACGAACATAATCGGATGTATTTCCTATAACAAAAACTTGATTATCAAGTGTATGTATATCATAAGTACAATCTGAAGAATCAGAATTTCCACAATATTTAGCAACTTTTAAATAAGGAATTATATAAGTATCTAAAAAATCAACTGTGTCTTGTGCGCCATTATCTATCCCTATTTCCCAAAAATTCACATGTCCATAATCTTTAATTGCCATATTTAAAGCAGTACTTAACAAAGAATGTGCATTTTTTATTCTTGTTTCAATTTCTTGGTTTCTGTAATTCGTTATAACAGAAGGAATTGTAAGTGCTGCGACAACACCAATAATGGCAAGTGTGATAAGTACTTCGGCTAAGGTGAAAGCTTTTAATCTATTATTGCCCCCCCCCCCGTGATTAAAATTAAATCTATACATAATTTTTAAAATCCTTTCTTAATTTCCGTATTTAAAAAAAATTATCCTACATTTTTATTATAACATTTTTTTAAGATGTTTCAAGAGGGCAAAATAAAATAAAAGCCCCAAAATTAATTGAAGCTTTTATTTATAAATTTTAATTTTTAGAAATTCCAAGGATATTTAGCTCTGTAACTTTCATCTCCGCCTGCTGTTTTAACATACTCGTCAACCGTTGGGATTTTCCAACCATTTTTGTATATCAAGGACAAACAATAAATACCAGTTCTTCTGTTTTCTAAAGTTTTATCACACCCGCCATAAGCATCTGTTATATTTAAACGCGCATCCCCATAACTTGGGAAACCAAACATAAATTTTCTTTTTTCATTTGTTGAATTTGGATTATACATAAAAGGAAAAATATCGATTCCAACCTTATTTGGTTTTTTCCAGCCATTTGTATCTATAAGAAAATTTGCAGAAGCAGGTTCTCCGGTTGTATTATTTCGACTTACATAAACAGAAATCGCTGCACCATTTGCCAAATAAATCCTTGAAAAATCACTATTTGCATCAGTTGCAAAAAAAGTAAAAGGTTTACCGTTTAAAGCTAAAACATCATAGGCGCAATCATTTTCAGGTGAAGAACCACAATTTTTAATAATTTTTATGTATGGTGCCCAATATTTTCTAATAAAACCTTCTTCATAGGTTTCATTATCATTCTTTTCAAATGTCCAAGTATTAATTGTGCCATTATCTTTAATTGCCATATTTGTTGCATTTGCAATTAAATTATAAGTACTTTTAAGGGTGGTTTCAATTTCATTTTTTTTATGATTAGCAACAACTGATGGAATTGTGAGTGCTGCAACAACACCAATAATAGCAAGTGTGATTAAAACTTCAGCAAGAGTGAAAGCTAATCTATTAGTTGCCCCCCCCCGTGATTAAAATTGAATCTATACATAATTTTTAAAATCCTTTCTTAATTTCCGTATTTAAAAAATTTATCCTACATTTTTATTATAACATTTTTTTAAGATGTTTCAAGGAAATTAATAAGATTTTTAAACAAAAAAAGCGCCTTAATTAATAAGGCGCAAGAATTATATAATACGAAAATTAAGACTATTTTATGCCTTGTTCAACATTATACGCTGTTTTTAAAAGAATGTCTTCTTTTAAAACATCTGCCATAATTTGAAGTCCAACAGGCATACCTTCTTTGTCAAATCCAACAGGAGTAGATAAAGCTGGAATTCCTGCCAAATTTGCACAAATTGTTCCAATATCTGTTAAATACATTGCAAGAGGGTCACTGTTTCTTGAACCAATGTCAAACGCAGTTGTTGGGCAAGTTGGAGACACAAGAACATCAACATCTTTAAATGCTTTGTCGAATTCTTCCTTAATCAAGCGACGCATTTGTTGAGCTTTTTTGTAATATGCATCATAATAACCACTTGATAAAGCATAGGTACCAAGCATAATACGTCTTTTAACTTCATCACCAAAACCTTCTGCGCGAGATTTATTATACATTTCTAAAAGATTCTTAGCGCCAGTTGTTCTGTGTCCATAACGAACGCCATCAAAACGCGCCAAGTTAGAACTTGCTTCAGCAGTCGCCAAAATATAATAAATACCAATTGAATATTTTAAAGTTGGCATTTTAATATCTTTAATTATAGCACCCTTGCTTTTTAAAACTTCAATTGAATTTAAAATAGCTTTTTTAACATCTTCTTCTACACCTTCCTGTAAAAGATCAGTGATAACACCAACTTTTAGACCATTTATGTCTTGTTTTAAGCTTGCAGAAATATCACCTACTGGCATATTTAGGGAAGTTGAATCGTGTTTATCATAACCTGCAATTACTTCATATAAATTGGCAACGTCTTCAACACATCTGCCAAAAGGCCCAATTTGGTCAAGTGAAGAAGCAAAGGCGATAAGACCATATCTTGAAACACGACCATAAGTTGGTTTAAAACCTGTAATACCACAGAAACTGGCAGGCAAACGGATAGAACCACCTGTGTCTGAACCTAATGAAACTGTTGCTTCAAAACCAGCAACAGAAGCTGCTGAGCCACCAGATGAACCACCTGGAACTTTATTTAAATTAAGTGGGTTTCTAACAATTTTAAATGCAGAGTTTTCATTACTTGACCCCATTGCAAATTCATCCAAGTTGGCTTTACCAACAATTGGAACTAAGTTTTCTTTTAATTTTGTAACAACAGTTGCGTCATATGGCGATACAAAATTTTCTAGAATTTTAGAAGATGCTGTTGTATATGAACCTTTTAAATTCATATTATCTTTAAGTGCAAGCGGAATACCGGCCATCAAAGGTAAATCTTCACCTTTTGCAATTTTTTCATCAACTTTTTTTGCAGTTTCGTATGCTTCATCTTTGGTTAAAGAATTGTATGCACCAATTTGCTCGTCATTTTTATCTATTTGTTCGTAAGTTAAGTCCAAAAGTTCAACCGCACTGATTTCTTTGTTTAAAAGTGCTTTTCTTTGTTCAACTGCCGTCTTCTTAATTATTGTCATGGGTTTCCTCTTAAAATATCTGTTATATGATTATAATATGTCAAACACAAAAAAAGGTAAACAAGGAGAAGAAATAGCTGTCAAATATCTTAAAGAAAACGGCTATAAAATTTTAGAAACAAATTATCACTATTCAAAATTTGGTGAAATTGACATTATTGCAATTAAGCATTTTAAATTATGTGCGATCGAAGTTAAGTCAAGAACAAATCTTATTTTTGGGGAGCCATTTGAAGCAATCACAAAGGCAAAATTAGATAAAATTTTTATGACATTCAAATATTATCTTCAAAATACAAAAATTGCATACTTTTCACACCAAATTGATGCCATTTCTGTCATTTTTGATGCAAAAAATCCAAGTTTATATGAAATAAAACATATTAAAAATATAGAATTGTAAAAAAACGCCAGAATAAAAGGCAATTTTTATTATTTTTGGGTTTTTAAATCATTAAGGAAGTTTTCGCTAAAGGTGAAAAATGATTACAGGAATTAACAACAAATTATTTTCAACAATAAATTTTAAAGGCATACAAAATAAGCCAAGTTTTGGAAGGTCTTGCACTTGTCAGACACAAGAAGATGACTGTTTTTGCAGAACAACAGAAATCAAAAATACTCCACTTACAAAAACATCAGCAAGCGCAAAAGAGGCATACAGTATATTTAGAAGCAAAATACGCACAATATTTTACGATTGTTGTGAAAGTAAAATAAGTAATCCTGCGCAAAATACTGGCAGAATTTATTATGATAAAAACAATTTTTATAAAACATTAAACAATATCGAAAAAACTTCAAAAAGTGCCTTAGAAATGCGCAACAAAATCAATGATTCAGGAATAATAAATAGCAGAATTATTCTGAATGAAGGCACAATAAATGAAGGCAACAAAATAATATCCAAACTAATCAAAGCTGTAAAAGATGAAAAAATTAAAGTTAAGGAAGTTAGAGTTTATACAGAAAGGAATTTTTCATCTTACGCATCAGGTGACAGAATCACAAAACTAGTTGAAAGTGCAACTAATAAAAATGGTTTCTGCAAAAGAGTTGAAAAAAGAAAAGATACGGGTTACCATGGAATCCATGTTTTATGCGAACTTGATGACGGCTTTGTTGGCGAAATACAAATAATGGGTGAAAAAATTAGTAAACTAAAAGATATAGAAGATGTTTTGTACCGCCTAAGCAACGGAAAACCGGTCAAGAAAGGTTATGAAGAAATTAAAAAAGCCTATGACGAACTTGACGAAGAAGGCAAAAGAAACCTGATTCAATACACAAAAGAAAATTATTTTGCAGAAAGAGAAAAAGAATTAGGTTTTAACTTCAATGAAGATTATGTTCCAGTTATAGCAAGACACAATCTGCCAAAAATATTTGACTTTAACAACTTGGCAAAAATAAAAGCGAAAGCAGATAGAATATAGAAAAACGGAAATGTTTCTAAACAAAATAACAACAAACAAACCAATAAACCAAAATGGTGTCAGACAGGAAGCGCCAAAATTTCCAAGATTCGGAATCAAAGGAAATTTAGCACCTCTTCAAACTGATACTATAACTTTTAGTGGTAAAAAAGAAACAAAACCTGCAAATATTCAAATTGACCAGAGGGCAGACAAACAAGTTGATAATGAAAACAAGTTTTTATATAGTAGATTAAAACCTGTTGCCAAAAAAATTGTTGAAAATTCAGAAGAATATTACGAAAATTACAGAAAAACCTTAGAAAAGATTTTTAAAGACTGCTGCAAAATAAGAGGCAAAGAAGCCAAAAACCAAGTTGGCACATTATATACAAATCTAAAAAGCCAAGACTCAATCTTGGTTAAACTTGTTCGCGGAAACATAACAACTCCCGATGAAGCAAAAGAAAAAATAAGCGACATCATAAGAGCAAGAATTGTTTTGCAAACTGGTGACAAAAAGGAATCTCAGGTAGTTTTCCAAAGAATTTTAAACGCAATCAAAAAAGATGAATTAAAACTTTTAAAAATAAAAGATTATGTTAACAGAAACACAACTGGTTATTTAAGTACAACTTATATGAATAAAATAACTGAAGAAACACGTGATAAACAAACAAATGCGGAGGTTCAACAAAAACAAAAATCAAGTGGTTATATCGCAACCCACTTAATTTTCCAATTAAAAAATGGACATAAAGCAGAACTTCAAATAATGGGTCCAAACGTTGCTCTTGCAAAAGAAGTTGAAGATGTTATCTATAAAATAGAAACAAGTGACAAAGTATTAAACCCAAAACACAAAAAAATAGAAGAAGAATATAAAAAACTTACAAAAAAACAAAAAGAAACTTTAACAAAATATATTGAAGAAGTTTACATAGAACAACGCACAAAAGAAATGTCTGGCGTTATTGATGAAAATATGAAACCATTACCAAAAAGTTATGGCTTGCCAAGATTTTTTGATTTTAACGAAATGAAAAGACATTTAGAAAACAAATAATTTTTGTGAATTCGTTTTTGCTTTAAGCATTTGGCTTTTAACCACCAAATGCTGCAACAACTGTTTGAGTTTTTGCTTTCGCAACGTTTGAATTCATGTAAGAAAATGTCCAAAAAGCAACCACTAGATTCAAAAGCAATAATGTAACCAACATTAAATTTGTAATTTTACTCTCGTTCATAATTCACCACTCTTTTCTCTCTTTTTGTAACCACATCTATGTATTATTTTTTAATTAAGCAATGCTTGATCCTCCAGAAGATGAAGAACTACCGCCATTTCCACCTGTTGATGCTTGTCCGCCACCATTATTTCCGCCAGCAAAAGCTGAACCACCATTGCTTGTGCTTGCTTCCATAGAAGCTGATGCATCACTTATGTTAGTATCTGTTGTTGTTTGACCGTTTGTTGTACCAGTTGCAACAGCTGTAGATATCGCTTGTGAAGCGCTCATAGCAGCTGCAGTTCCAACACCTGCAGTCATTGAAAGAAATGCGATTGTTGTTGTTTGAGCACTTGTATTTTCTTGAGAAGCTTCTGATGAAGTTGCTGAATCAGAAGCAGCTTCGCTAGCTTCAGCGTACGCAGCAAGCCAGCTTGAAGCTTTACTTGCGGCAAGAGCCTTAGCATTCCAGCCTGAAGCTTCACCTTTTGTTGGAACATAAGCTATTGTGTTGTTATTTATATCATTTGATTGGATATTGTTTGCAATTGTAGCTCCTGCTTCTTCATTCATAGCACTTGCAATAGTTGCGCCCGCTTCTTCTGTTGATGCTTGAGCAATTGTAGCTCCTGCTTCTTCAGGCATAGCACTTGCGATAGTTGCGCCCGCTTCTTCTGTTGATGCTTGAGCAATTGTAGCTCCTGCTTCTTCAGGCATAGCACTTGCGATAGTTGCGCCTGCTTCTTCTGTTGATGCTGCCGCACCTGTTATGCCGTCTTCAGATTTTGATGCACTTGCAATAGTTGCGCCTGCTTCTTCTGTTGATGCTGCTGCACCTGTTATGCCATCTTCAGATTTTGACGCACTTGCAATAGTTGCGCCTGCTTCTTCTGTTGATGCATCCGTAACAATAGAATCAATTTCTTCAGCTGATGCTGCACCACCTGTAACGCCGTCTTCAACTAATTGTGTTTCATCATAATTAATTTCATTAGTATTGGTATTATTATTGTAGCTTGAAGTTGGAGTTTGAGTTGTATCTGCATCTGAAGCTTGATCCACGTTAGATGATGTGTTGCCTGCTGGCGTAGAACCTGATCCATTGTTGGCTGAAGTATTGTTATTTTTTTTAGTTCCAAGGTCTTTTACTAAATTGTGTTTAATAGATTCTTCTTTTTCTGATTTATCAGATTTTTTTGCGAATTCAGAAGTAGGCGTTAAAACCTCCTTGGTGTCTGGTTCTTCTCTGGTTTCAGTTATTTCTGTAATAGTAGCAGCCATGGTATTGCCAACATTAGCATCTGATTCACTTTCTATGCTAGCACCGGAAACATTGACGTTTTCTCTGTTTGAATCTGATTTTTTAACACCAGATTGTCCAAATTGTTTATTTAATGCATCAATTTGTTCATCAGTTAAATTGACTTCATCACCGTTTTCATCAACATAAGTGACTTTATATTCCTTAACAAATTCAGCACCTTCTTCAAATTCTTTATTGCCGCCACTCATTTCTTCAACAACTGCAAAAACAGATGTTGTAGTTTTTTTAACAAAACTGCATATAAAGCCTTCTTCTGGTTTAAATTCTTCATTGTTTTCATCAACAAAAATTATATTACCTGTTTCTTCATCTTTTTTGGCAGTCAAAATAATTTCATCCGCAGTAATTTGATTATCTTCAGCTGATTGTGTAGATTCTTGAACGTCTGTAGGGGCCGTTGCTGTTGACACTTTTATTTTAGTACCTTCTTCAATTTCAATTGGTTGTTCATCTTCACCAACAAATTTAATTGAACCATCTTCATTTTTAAGCATTGAAGCTTTGGTTTCTTTTTCTTCTGTAAAATCAATTTTATAACGTTTAACTTCAGGAGCATTATTTGCAATAGGTTCTTGTTCTTTATTGATTGAAGAATTTTGAATAACATTTTGTGATTCAACAGTTGTTTCTTTAGATTCTTTAGACAAACCTATAAAAAAGTTAGATATATTAGTTAATGCTTCTTTTGTTTTATTAACAACTTTTTTTGTAGTATCAACAACTACTTCTGCAGCCTTTTTCACAGCTTTTTTAGTTGAATTCCAAGCCTTTTCAAATATATTTGGCTCATCTTTTTTGTCAGATTTTGTTGTTTTAGGAGCAGATTTTGTAGCTTTAGTTGTTTCAGATGTGATGTCTGAAACTTTACCTGATTTAGAAACAAAACCGTCAGTTGTAACACTTTTAGGTTCAAAAACTTGTACGTTCTTTTTTTCAGCTTTTTTATCAGCCTTTTTATTTTTCTTTGGGGTAACTGCTTTGACTACTGTATCTACTACTTTTTTAATAAAACCTAACAATATCTTGTCTCCTTTTTATGTTAAATATATAACACATATATATAAAGTATATCTTATGGGGTAAAATTCAAATTAATTTATTTTTGTTACATTTGTTAACATACAATGTTAATTACTAATGGATGCTTGGTCTTTTTTAATGAAATCACATATTTCTTCAAGTCTTTTATCTTCCATAACCTTGATTAAATCATCAATATCTTTGAATTTTTCAAGTTTAAGACCAACTTCTGCAAGCAAAACACAATCGTTACATAATCTGTGATTACCGTATTGTATAGAACCTGCCAAACATTTGTTTTTCCCGCAACATGAACAATCAAAATATTCATCTAAAATATCTGGATTTTCATCAACGTCATCGTCAAACATTTGTTGAACAACAAGTTGCATGTCAGCTATTATTTCTTTTTCATTCATTGATGATTTCTCCATTTTTAATATTTATTATGTCCACATTTTCTAAGAATTTTTTGTCAAAAGCCAAAGTATCAACTGAAGTTATAACTGTTTGGATTTTGTCTTCAACTGCATCTAGAAGAAAGTTTTGCCTAACATTATCTAGTTCAGCTAAAACATCGTCTAAAAGCAAAATTGGAATGTCATTGTTCTTTTCTTTGATGATTTCGAGTTCTGCAAGTTTCAGGGCTAAAACTATTGTTCTTTGTTGACCTTGAGATGCAAATTTTTTAGAATCAATGTCATTTATGAAATAAGATACGTCATCCCTATGTGGTCCTATTAAGCATTGTGCTCGTCTTATTTCATCTTGTCTGATGTCATTAAGTGATTGTTTGAAAACCTCTTCGATTTCGCCTGGTGACATATCATCATTCATATCACCTACACTTGTTTCATACATCAGTTTTAAAACTTCACCTTTTGCGATGTTTTCATGTTTTATAACGGCAACTTTTGCAATTTCCTTTAGAAATTTCTTTCTTAAATAAATAATGTTCGCACCACTTGTTGCAAGCTGACTGTTAAAAACATCCAACATGTCGTCTACGACTGCAAATTGGGCTAAATAATTACTCTTTTGAAGCCTGATTTTATTGTATTTTGAAAGCTTGTCAGAATAGATTGGAAAAATCTGGCAAATCGCCTCGTCAAGCCAATGTCGGCGGTTTGAAGGGTCACCCCTTAAAAGTAACAAATCATCCACGCAAAAATTTACAATACTTAACACTCTTAAAAATTCGCTGGATTTATTTTTCTTTAAACCATTAACTTTTAAAATTTTCTTTTTGGGCGGATTAATGATAACTTCAAGTTCTTGTTCATAATCATCTTTTACAATAACCGCCTTTAATTTTGCTAAATCTTCATTAAAAGAAATAAGTTCAGAATCTCTTGAAATACGTTTTGAATTCAGTGAAGAAAGATAATAAAGAGCCTCTAAAAAATTTGTTTTACCTTGCGCATTTTTGCCAATTACAAGAGTTTTATCCTCTTTAAATTCAAAAAAGAGATTACTGTAATTTCTGAAATTTGTTAACTCTATGGATTTTATCTTCATTAGTGATATTATAAAATAAGCAAGGGAAATTAGAAAGAGGGTTTTATGGACAAAGAGAAAAAATATGATTTCATGACCATAGGTTCTGCAACCATTGATTATTTTATTGAAAGCGACCAATCAATTATTGCAAGTTACAGCACAATAAAAGCGCAAAATGAATTAATGTGTTTCCCATATGGAGCAAAAATTGAAATAGATGATTTTTCAAGAAATATAGGTGGTGGCGGATTAAACACTGCAATTAATTTCTCACAACTTGGTTTTACTGTGGCTTCTATGGCTAAAATGGGCAAAAGAGATGAAATACAAGGTTTAATTAAAAAACACCTCAAAAAATTTAAAGTAAACACAGAAACAATTATTCAATCAGAAAGTCATATGACAGGATTTTCTGTTATCTTGGTTAGTTTTCAAGGAGACAGAACAGTTCTTGCACACAGAGGTGCTAACGGACACATTGAATCAAAAGATATAGATTATGAAGCAATAAAAAATTCAAAATGGTTATATGTTGCACCATTATCTGGCAAAAGTAACAGAGTTCTTGATACGCTCGCTACTTATGCAAAAGAAAATAATGTTAATTTAGCAATTAATGCAGGCACAACTGCGATTAAAAAAGGTCACCAATATTTTTCAAATATTATAAAAGCTGCAAAAATCCTTGTTTTAAACAAAGATGAAGCGCAACTGCTAACAAAAATCAATGTAAGACCAGATACTAAAACTAAAAAATATTCAAAAGAAGCAATACACCCAGACATTATCGCAATGCACAAAAAACTAAGAACAAATAGCAAGGCAATTATTGTAATTACTGACGGCAAAAATGGCGTTAGTGCATATGATGGCAAAAACATTTATAAATGTGGTGAATTTCCGGCAACAGTTGTTTCAACCCTAGGTGCTGGGGACTGCTTTGCTTCAACATTTACCGCAACAATTGAAAAATTTGGCAAAAATATAGAAAAAGCTCTTGAATATGCAAGTGTTAACGCAGCTTCAATTGTTGAACATTTTGGCGCCCAAGAAGGCTTTTTGAGTTTTGAAGAAATACAAAAAAGGCTTGACTCAAACCCGGATTTCAAAGCAGAAAAAATAGTTTTAGAATAACTTAAAGGCTTTATATGCGACTTGACAAATTCCTAAAAATTTCAAGATTAATCAAAAGAAGAACCGTTGCAAATGATGTTTGCAGTTCGTCAAGAGTGCTTGTAAATGGCAATGTTGCAAAACCTTCAAAACAAATAAAAGTTGGTGACATTATAACCTTTGAAGGGTCACGCGCATTAAATGTCAGGGTTCTTATTGTACCAGATAAGGCGGTTAGTATAAATGAAGCTTCTAGTCTTTATGAAGTATTAGAAAAAAACTAAACCAACTTATTGGAGTATGTTTTAAAAATTCTTTTCAACTAAACAAATGATGTAAAAAAAACCTAAATATTTAACAATGTCAATGTAAAGACTTGGGAAAAATTTTATATCATGGAGTTGAATCAGGACGTAAATCTATATTCAAAAGTTCAAAGATTATCTGACGAAGATGTATCTAATCTTTGGGATGAATATTTTAAAAGTAAAGAAAAAGAATTAAGAGATAAACTCATAATTCAGTATCTTTATTTGATAAGATACGTCATAAGCAGAATAAAATTGACACTTCCGCCTGCATATAATTACGAAGACATAATGAGTTTTGGCACAGAAGGCCTAATTGATGCTATTGAAAAATATACAAACAACAAAGGTGCCAAATTTGAAACATATGCGATTATGAGAATCAGAGGTGCAATAATAGACAAAATCCGCGCACAAGACTGGTTACCAAGAAGTGTTAGAAGAAAAATAAAAGAATTAAAAACAATAATTGAAGATTTTAAACAGGAAAAAGGAAGAACTCCAACAAATGCCGAATTGTCAGAAATAACAGGAATTAAAGCTGAAAAAATAGATGAGATTTTATCTAGCGACATGGGTTTTGAATCTTTATATGCAACAAAAAAAGTGGGTGATGGCAACATTGAAATTATAGACACCATAGAAGATGACAAGCACACACGCCCAGATGAAGAAGCAGAAAAAAAAGATTCAAAAAGAGAACTCGAAAGAGCCCTTAAAAAACTTCCTGAAAGAGAAAGAACTTTGCTTATCCTTTATTACCATGAAAACATGACTCTAAAACAAATTGGTGATGCAATAAATGTCTCTGAATCAAGAGTTTGTCAATTGCACGCACAAGCCATTATGAAATTAAGAAATATTTTAAGTACAAAAAGAAGTGAACGTCTAAACAAAAGCATTGTTTAAGCTTTAAGCATTTTTTAATCTAAGTCTTTTTCTGTTTTCAATGTTTTCAACCCAAATCTGAACAGTATCTTCAAGATTTTCGTTTTTAACTACTTCTTTAATTTGAATAGCGTAATTGATATCCGTTATATCAATTTTTTCACATCTTTCAATATAAAAATCCTCCCCCCCGCAGTTTGGACAAAAATTTGTTGAAGGCTTAATTAAATCCAAAGAAATCTTCCCTTCACGTTTAATATTGCAGTGCGCGCATCTGACAACATAGTAATATTTTTTTAAATAAACACCACAATCAGGGCAATATCCCTCATCTGAATGCAAGAGCGCATTTCTGTGTGTGCATTTATTACTCATTCTATTTAAAATATAATCCATTAAATTCATATTTGATTTTTTAATTCTTTTTAAAAGAATGTCAAAAAAATGTAAATAATTATTTCAAAAGAAGAAAGTTAAGTTTGAAATAAATATTTTTGTTTTAGAATTAAATTATGAACATGAAAAATCAAAAATTTCATAGCAATATATCAGAAAGGCATTCTTAGCCTTTCTTTTTTTTATCAAAAAAGGACAAGTATGAAAAAAGCACTAAGCGGAAAAATTCTAAATATAAAAAATGTAGCAAAGGAAACATATGAGCTTTCTTTTAAAAGTGATTTAGAAAAAATTGACGCAGGACAATTTTTAAGTATTTTATGTCCTCCAAAAACACTGAGACGTCCTTTTGGAGTTTATGATTTTGAAAATGGAATATTAAAAGTTTTATTTAGGCTCAAAGGAGATGGAACCAACTATCTAAGAAATTTAAAAGAAGGGGATATTATCAAATTTAATGCCCCACTAGGTCATGGTTTTGAAATAAAAGGTAAAAAAGCATTATTAATTGGCGCAGGTATCGGAGTTGCGCCTTTGGTTTATTTAAACAAAAAATTAAAAGAACAAAATATTGAAACAAAATTAATATGTGGTTTTAAAGAAAAAGAAGAAGCTATTGAGGGTTGCGATTTTATAAAAATTGGCGGCACAATTATCGATGAAGTTGAAAAAAATATCAAAGAATTTACACCAGACATAATTTATTGTTGCGCACCAC
The DNA here is from genome assembly GCA_015152475.1 of Cyanobacteria bacterium SIG30. Lineage (GTDB taxonomy): Bacteria > Cyanobacteriota > Vampirovibrionia > Gastranaerophilales > Gastranaerophilaceae > SIG30. Next base: position 95,019 of record SUTW01000003.1, read on the forward strand.
AAATAGTTCTGAAATTAGTTAGCGAAATTGCAATTAAACATAATATAGAAGTTCAGGTTGCGATGGAAAAAGTAATGGCATGCGGAATAGGCGTTTGCCGTGGGTGCATAATTCAAGTCAAAACAAAAGAAGGAATTGAAAATCGCTCAATATGTGGTGATGGACCAGTGTTTAGAGGGGATGAGGTTATATGGGAATAGATTTAACAGTAGATTTAGGCAAAATAAAACTTCAAAACCCGATTTTGACTGCGTCTGGAACTTATGGCTACAATGTTGAATTTGATGATTTTGTAGATGTCAAAAATTTAGGCTCAATTGTAACAAAGGCGATAACTTTAAATCCAAGATTAGGAAACGAAGGCGATAGATTATTTGAAACCGAAGCTGGCATGATAAACAGAATAGGGCTTGAAAATGTAGGTTTTAAAAAATTTATAGAATGCAAAAAAGTGATTTTGGATGATAAGAAAATTCCATACATTTTGAATATCGCAGGCAATTCCTTTGAAGAATATTTTGAACTTGCAAAACTATGCGAAGAAAATAATATTAAGGCGATTGAAGTAAATGTTTCTTGTCCAAATGTAAAAAGTGGCTGTCTTGAATTTGGGACAAATCCCGAAACCCTTTTAGAATTAACAAAAGGAATAAGAAAAAATTATAATGGTTTTTTAATTATTAAATTAACTCCAAATACATCAGATATTGAATCTTTGGCATTATCTGCACAAAATGGCGGTGCAGATTGTATATCTGCAATCAACACGGTCAAAGGCTTGGGAGTTAGACTTGATTTCATAAACGGAAAATTCAAAAAAACAATGGTACAGGGTGGTTTAAGTGGAAAATGCATAAAACCAATAGCGCTTTCAATGATTAAAAGAATAAAAGAAGTTGTTAGTATCCCGATAATTGGAATTGGCGGAGTTTCAAATTTCAAAGATTTATTGGAATTCTTTGCAGTTGGCGCAAGTTGTGTACAAATAGGAACCGAAAATTTCACAAACCCTGATGTCACAGAAACTATTTTGAAAGATTTAAAAGAATTTATGAAAAATAATAATTTTAAAACGCTTGAAGAACTTAAGGGGGAATTAAGATGAACAAAGAAGAATCAATAGAATTATTAAAAAAATATGACGCACTTTTAACAGGGCATTTTTGCTTAACTTCAGGATTACATTCTGACACATATTTTCAATGTGCAAAATTATACCAATATCCAAAAGTTGTTGAAGCACTTGCCGTTGAACTTGCTGAAAAATTAAAAAATATTGAATTTGACACAATAATAGCCCCTGCAATAGGAGCAATAATTTTTGGTTACGAAGTAGCTAAACAAACCGGAAAAAGAAATCTTTTTGTTGAAAGAAAAGACGACAAAATGCAATTAAGACGAGGTTACACTTTAAAAAAAGGTGAAAAAGTTATCATTGTTGAAGATGTTATAACAACTGCAAGAACGATATACGAAACTCAAGACGCAATAAAAGAATTTGAACCAGAAGTTATAGGGGTTGCTTGTATAGTAGATAGAACTCAAGGAAAAACTGGTTTAAATATTAATTCAGTAATTCAGGCAGACCCTGTGTTATATCAACCAGATGATTGTCCACTTTGTAAAAGCGGAATTGAAATTATTAAACCTGGCTCAAGGACTGGAAAATAAATGAGACATTTAACTTCAATTAAAAATTTAGAAAAAGATGAAATTCTAAAAATAACAGAACTTGCCAATTTGTTTGAAAACAAAAAATATAAAACGAATTTGGTAAATAAAAATGTTTGTTTGATGTTTTTTGAAAATTCAACAAGAACAAAGTTTTCTTTTGAAATGGCAATCAATAATTTAGGCTTCAAAGTTTTTAATTTTGAAACCGACAAGACATCTCTTTCAAAAGGTGAAAGTATATCTGACACAATACAAAATTTGTCTGCAATTGGCATTAATAGTTGTGTTATAAGAAGCAGAGAAGCAATAATTGAAGATTTAATAAATTCTAATTCAGATATGCATTTTATAAATGCGGGCGAAGGACAAAATTCACATCCAACACAAGCACTTTTGGATTTTTATACAATTAAAAAATATTATGATGATTTAAGCGATAAAAAGATTGTTATAGTTGGAGACATTAAACATTCAAGAGTTGCAAAATCAAATGTTGAATTATTATCAAGATTTAACGCAAATATTACTTTAATTTGCCCAAATTATTTCAAAGATGATTCTATCAAAAATGTAAAATACAGCGAAAACCTAAACGAAGAATTAAAAGATGCAGATATTGTTATGGGGCTTAGGATACAAAAAGAAAGAATTGAAGAAAATTTAAATTTTGAAGATTATATTAAAAATTTCCAAATAACATCAAAAAACATAAACAGGAATTCGCTTTTGATGCACCCAGGACCAGTTAATAGAAATATTGAAATAACAAGTGAATTAATTGATTCCAGTCAAGGTAAAACGATACTGGAACAAGCCCGAAATGGTGTTTTTGTAAGAATGGCAGTTTTAGATTTAGTTATGGGAGACAGAAAATGAACATAATCGAAACTTTAGCCCTAATTGATATGCACGTTCATTTTAGAGAACCTGGATACTGCGAAAAAGAAACCATTTTAACAGGACTAAAATCTGCATTTTTTGGTGGCTTCAAAACAGTATGCACAATGCCAAACACAAACCCTGTTTGCGACAACGTTGACACATTAAAATATATTTTAGAAGAAAATAAAAAGTTTGAAGAGGTAAAAATTTTACCAATATGCGCAGTTACAAAAAATTTGAATTCAAAAGAACTTGTTGATTTTAATTCATTAAAAGAAAATGGTGCGATAGCTTTTTCAAATGATGGTCTTCCAATTTTAGACAAAGATATATTTAAAAAAGCGCTTGAATCAGAAGAGTTAATAATCTCTCATCTTGAAGATGAAGTTATTGAGGCAAAATGGCAAATAGAGGTATTCAAGCAGGTTTTAAAAGAAGGGATATATGTGCCACGCCTTCATTTTGCACATATTTCAAAAAAAGAAACTCTTGAAATTATAAGAAAAGAAAAACATAATTGTCCAAATTTAACGGTTGAAACTTGCCCACATTATTTTACATTGACCAGTAAAGATGTAACTGATAATGGCATTTTTAAAATGAACCCAAAACTTGGATCAGAAGAAGACAAAAAAGCTGTCATTGAAGCAATTTTAGATAACACAATTGATGTAATTTCAACAGACCACGCGCCACATACTATAGATGAAAAATTATTACCTTATGACGAAGCGCCAAATGGCATAACAGGTTTAGAAACAGCATTTAGCTTAACCTATATGACATTTGGACTTGATATAGCAATAGAAAAAATGGCGACAAATCCAGCGAAAATTTTAAAAATAGAAAATAATAAAACAATAAAAATCGATTTAGATAAAATGTGGCAAGTAAAAGCCCAAAATTTTAAGACAAAATGCAAAATATCTCCATATGAAAATATGGTTTTGAAAGGGAAAATTTTATGCTAAATGATGAACAAATAAAAGAAAAAATATGTCTTGCACTCGACGTTGAAACTCTTGATAAAGCAAAAGAACTTGTTGATAAATTAACTCCATATGTCGGAACATTCAAAGTTGGGCTTCAACTTTATTGTATGTATGGAAATGAAATTATTGACTACATAAAAGAAAAAAATGGAAATTTCTTTTTGGATGTAAAACTTATGGATATTCCAAACACAGTTAAAAAAGCAAGTGAAAGCATTGTTTCACGTGGCGCAAACTTCTTTAATGTGCATTGTTTAGGTGGCCTTGAAATGATGAGACAATCAGTTGAAGGAGCAAAAATTGCAAGCGAAAAATTAGGCAAAAAACAACCAATTATTTTAGGTGTTACAATGCTTACAAGTATTTCTCAAGAGGTTTTGAATGACGAACTTGAAATAAATAAAAACGTTTCAAATTATGTGATTCATTTAGCAAAACTTGCAAAAGAAGCTGGATTAACAGGCGTTGTTGCAAGTCCTCTTGAAGTTGAAAATATCAAAAATGCTTGCGGAAAAGATTTCAAAGTCTTGTGTCCCGGAATAAGACCAAAATGGTCAGAAAAAAATGACCAAAAAAGAATCGCAACACCTTACGACACTGTTAAAAAAGGGGCAGATTATCTTGTTATAGGACGCGCAGTTACTTCAAACGAAAATCCTGTTGAAGCGATGAAAAAAATATATGATGAATTAAGGGAAATATAAATATGGCAACAGTTTTACTCGAAGATGGAACAATATTAAAAGGAAAATCTTTTGGCGCACAAGGCGTTAAAATAGGTGAAATAATCTTTAACACATCAAGCACTGGATATCAAGAAATAATCACAGACCCTTCTTGTAAGGGGCAGATAATTACTATGACATATCCGGAAATTGGAAACTATGGTCTTAATGATGAAGACTATGAAAGCAAAAAACCAGAATGTTTTGGCTTAATTGTTAAAAATTACTGCAAAGAAGAATCACATTACAAAAGCACAAAAAAATTAGGGGATTACCTGAAAGAAAATGATATTATTGCAATAGAAGACATTGACACAAGAAGTCTTGTTAAAAAAATAAGAGAAAAAGGCACAATGAAATGCCTTATAACATCAGAAGATTTAAAAGAAGAAAACTTATCAAAAGAATTTGCAAAAATTGCAATGCATAAAATAAATATTGATGATTATAAAAACACAAAAGAAAAACAAATTCTTGGTGAAAACAATGAAAAAAATATTGCATTCATAGATTTTGGAACAACAAACAGCGTAATACAAAAACTAATTAATAAAAATTGCAAATTAACGGTTTTTGGTTCAAATTTCAAAGCAGATGAAATATTAAACGAAAATTTCGACTGCGTCTTTATGTCAAATGGCGCAGGAAATCCTGAATATTATGAAAAAGAAGTTGAAGAAATTAAAAATCTGGTTGGCAAATTGCCACTTTTTGGAATTGGTTTAGGATGCAATCTTTTAGCATTAGCCCTTGGTGCAAAAATTGAAAAACTAAAATATGGACACCACGGTGCAAGCTATCCTGTTATAGATTTAAAAACAAACAAAATTTTTGCAACCACACAAAATCATAATTATGCAATTTATGAAAATAGCCTAACCGGGCTGATGGAAGCAAGTTATAGAAACTTAAATGATAATACAATAGAAGGTTTTAATTCAGAAAGACTTAAAATTTATGCAGTTCAATTTACACCTGACACATCAGAAACAACAACTGATACAAGTCTGATTTTTGATAAATGGATTGAACTTATAAAAGGAGAAAACAAATAATGCCAAAAATTAAAGATATAAAAAAAGTTTTAGTTATAGGTTCAGGACCAATTGTCATAGGGCAAGCAGCAGAATTTGATTATGCTGGCGTTCAGGCTTGTTTAGCACTGAAAGAAGAAGGGATAGAGGTTGTATTAATAAACTCAAACCCTGCGACAATTATGACCGACAGCAATATTGCAGACAAAGTTTATATTGAACCTTTAAACACAGAAACGATTGAAAGAATTATAAAAATTGAAAAACCAGACGGCATTATAGGCACATTAGGCGGACAAACTGGTCTTAATTTAGCTGTTGAACTTGATAAATTAGGAATTTTTGAAAAATACAATGTACGTGTTTTAGGTACATCAATTGAATCTATCAAAAAAGGGGAAGATAGAGAATTATTCAAGGATTTAATGCAAAAAATAGGTGAACCAATACCTGAAAGCGCAACTGTTTCAAGTTATGAAGAAGCACTTGAATTTGCAGATAAAATAGGTTTCCCAATAATTATAAGACCAGCATATACTCTAGGCGGAACAGGTGGCGGAATTGCCAACAACAAAGAAGAATATGAAGATATAATTTCAATTGGCTTGTCACAATCACCAGTTAACCAAGTCTTGGTTGAAAAATCTATTGCTGGTTACAAAGAAATAGAATACGAAATAATAAGAGATAAAAACGATACCGTTATAGCTGTTTGCAATATGGAAAATATTGACCCAATTGGTATACATACAGGCGATAGTTTTGTTGTTGCACCAAGCCAAACACTAACCTTTAAAGAAGCACAAATGCTAAAAACATCTGCAATAAAAATTGTAAGAGCCTTAGGTATTGAAGGAAGTTGCAATGTGCAATTAGCACTTGATACAAAATCAAAACAATATTATATAATCGAAGTAAATCCAAGAGTTTCAAGATCATCAGCACTGGCATCTAAGGCGACTGGATATCCAATTGCAAAAGTATCAACAAAAATTGCAATCGGTTATGATTTACATGAAATCAAAAATGCAGTAACAGGTGTCACAATTTCTGCAAGTGAACCTAGTGTTGATTATGTAGTTGTAAAAATACCAAAATGGCCATTTGATAAATTTGCAACGGGCGACAGAATGCTTGGAACAAAAATGAAAGCAACCGGTGAAGTAATGGCACTTGGAAGAACTTTTGAAAATAGTTTTAAAAAAGCAATTACGTCACTTGAAGATAAACATACAGGACTCTTACATTATAAATTTGAAAATTTAGATGACAAAACTCTTTTAAATGATTGCTCTATTCAAGATGATAGACGTATGTACAGAGTTGCAGAGGCTTTAAAAAGAGGAGTTGACGTTGAAAAATTACATCAAATAACAAAAATTGATTCTTGGTTTATCGCAAAAATAAAAGATATTGTAAATGTTGAAAAAGCACTTGAAAATGAAGAATTAACAGAAGAATTATATAAAAAAGCAAAAGATTATGGTTATTTAGATTCAGAAATTATTGCAAGCACCAAAAAAACACAAGAAGATTTAGATAAATTCAATTATCCTTGTGTTTTTAAAACGGTTGATACATGTTCTGGCGAATTTGAAGCAAAAACTCCGTATTTTTATTCAGCTTACGGAGAAAAATGTGAGCTTGAAGAAATTAAGAAAAACAATAATAACGAAAATATTGTCGTTTTAGGTTCAGGTCCAATTAGAATAGGACAAGGAATAGAATTCGATTATTGTTCAGTTCATGCGGCTTGGGCAATTAAAGATATGGGTTACGAATCAATTATGATAAATTCAAACCCTGAGACACTTTCAACTGATTTTAATGTTGCAACAAGACTTTATTTTGAACCAATGAATATTGAAAATGTAATGAACATTATCAAAAAAGAAAATCCCAAAGGGGTAATGGTTCAATTTGGAGGACAAACTGCTATAAACCTTGCTCCAAAACTTGAAGCGCAAGGAGTTAAAATTTTAGGCACAAGCCTTGATAGCATAAATGCCGTTGAAGATAGAAAAATATTTGAAAAATTATTATCCGATTTAAAAATTCCACAACCTAAGGGAAGAGGTGTTAAATCAGTTAATGAAGCTCTTGAAACAACAAAAGAACTTGGTTATCCAGTTCTTGTTCGCCCGTCTTATGTAATAGGTGGTCGCGGAATGCAAGTTGTTTATAATGATGAAGAACTCTTAACATACATCAATGAAGCATTTAAATTTTCAGATGAACACCCTGTTTTAATTGACCAATATCTTGAAGGCCTTGAATGTGAATTAGATGCAATTTCAGACGGAAAAGATATTTTAATTCCTGCTATATGCGAACATGTTGAACGTGCCGGAGTTCACTCAGGCGATAGCATGAGCATATATCCAAGCAGAAATATAAGTAAAAAACTTCAAAACGATATGGTTAAATATGCCAAAAAAATTGCACAAAAAGTTCAAATAAAAGGATTGATGAATATTCAATTCATCATAAAAGATGAAAAAGTGTATGTAATTGAGGTAAACCCAAGAGCATCGAGAACAGTTCCTATCTTTTCAAAGGTAACAGGAATTCCAATGGTTAAAATTGCGACAAATATTGCGCTTGGAAAATCATTAAAATCATGTGGATATGGAACAGGCTTATATCCAACCACAAAACTTGTTTGTGTGAAGATGCCAATTTTCTCATTCCAAAAATTAAATAGAATTGACCCAGCCTTAGCGCCTGAAATGAAATCAACGGGAGAAGTTTTAGGCATTGATTATAATTTCAAAAACGCACTTTTAAAAGCATTCATAATGGCTGGCTATAAATTTGGCGGGCATAAACAAAGAGCACTAATTTCGTTAAATGACCATTACAAAGAACCTGCTTTAAAGATAGCAAAAAAAGCATTCTCGCTTGGTTATTTCTTTATGGCAACTTGGGGTACTCATAAGTTTTTGGAAAAAAATGGCGTACCATCTAAAATGATTGAAAAATTTATGATAGACAAGCTTCAAAAACGTATGAAAAATGGTCGCTTAAGTTTTGTGTTAAACACACCAACAACTGGTAAAGATTCGCAAAAAAGTGGCTTCCAGATAAGAACCATTGCCGAAATGTATTCTATACCTTGCTTCACTTCAATTGACACAGCAAATGCATTTTTAAAGGCAGTAAAAACTTATGATAAAGGAGCAAAATTAAATTGTGATGTAGTTTCTAATTATCGCAAAAGAAAATTTTTGGATTTGTTTTAAATATATAAGTTATGATAATAGTTAAAGAAAATGCAAATCGTTCTATAAATTTAACGGGTTACAGGATTCTATTTATACTTCAACTTTTAACACAAGGGCCAATTTCCAAAAAAGAAATAACAGAATCAATAAAAAATAATCCATATCTTAAAAATATTTCAACTGACACAATAAGATTAGATATAAATACTTTAAAAAGTGTCGGTTTTGAAATTGAACATACAGACGATAATAATGAAAAAAAATATATCCTTTTAACCAATCCCTTACAAATTAGTTTAACGGATAGTGAAATTAAAACGTTAAACCAAATAAAAACTGCTGCAATAGAATTATGGGATTGGAAAAACATTATAAAGTTATATAAAACATTTGAAAAAGTCACAAAATTCATAAAAGACAAAAACCAGGTTGAAGAAATTATGAATTTTGGTTATTTTATGCAAATTGATTTTAAGCTTTTAGAAGAACTCAATAAATATTGTCGCCTAAAAAACGTAATAACACTTCTTTATAATTCTCCAAAAAACGGAATTATGCCAATAAAAATAAAAACTCACAATATTGTGCATGATAAAAATACAAACAAATTATATCTTATAGGACAATTTGAAAACTACAATTACCTAAGTTATTTAAGAATAGAAAAAATTATAAAAGTCGAAAGAATTGAACTAAAAGGGACAATAAAAGAAATTGAACCAGTATACAAAATTTACCAAATTAAAAAAGATGAAAACTTTGTTCTCGAAGATAATGAAAAAATAATAAAAGAAGAAAATGATTACTTAGAGATACAAGCAAAAATCATAAACGATTTTCATTACATACAAAGAATTGTAACTTTGGGGGACAAAATTATAAAAGTTGATAATGAAACCAAAAAGAAGATTTATGAAAATCTTATAAAAACAAGGAACATATATAATTGAACAAAAGAAAAATTGAAACAAGTTATAGAATAATGCAAATAATAAAACTCCTATGTGAAAAACCAAGAACAATAGAAGAAATTTGTTGTGCTCTTGATATGGAAAATAAAGGTGTTCAAAAAGAAACAATTACAAAATATTTTTCAACTCTTAGAGAATTTGGTTGCATAATTAAAAAAGAAAAAACAAAATTTGTATTAAAAGAATTTCCTTGTTTTATACAATTAAATAAGGAAGATATAGACACTTTAAAACTTTTATCCAGTTTTTCAAAAGAACTTTTAAGCAAAAATCAAAACAATAAAATTGCAAATATTATAAGCAAAATTATTGACAAATCAAATAATAAATATATTTCTGAAACAGATAAAAATTTCATAAAAGAAAACATTTGGGGAAAATATAAAGAAAAAATTGAAATAATTTCAGACTTGATGCAAGAAAACAACATTAAGGTTGAAATCACTTACAAAGAAGAAAAAATAACATCAAAAATCTTAAATTTTAAATATAGAAAAAATAAAATATATCTTTTAGTTTTTGACGAAAAGAAATTAATAAATAGATTGCTCTTAATTGATAACATCAACAATATAAAAGCACTCTCTCGTTCGGCTTTAAATGTCAATTTTGCAAAAACAACCGTCTTTAAATTAAAGGGAAGAATAGCCAAAGGTTATGTAAGTCCATATAAAGACGAAAAAATAACTTATCTAGAAAATGGCGATATAATAGTTGAAAATCAGCACACTGACAAAAATATTTTAATGAAACGCCTTATAAAATATTTTGACATGTGCGAAATTTTATCTCCTAAAAACGAAAGAATAGAATTCAAAAACAACATAGATAATTTAATAAAAAAATATTCACCGTAATTTTTTTGTTTGTGATACAATTAGGAATGTATGCAAAAATAAGGAGATAATTATGTCCACAGTCGAACATTTTACAAACTCTGAGGAGCTAAAAGAAATTTTTTCACCTGCAAGAGCAACAATTACAGCGCCATTTTTTGGCAATAATGTTGAAGAAATTGCAACTGTTTCAGAAGCTTATAAATTAGCACTAAACAGTCCAGGAACAGTTGAATTAACAGGTATGCCTGTTTATGAACCAGAAAAAATTGGTCTTCCAGCTGGCGCAAATCAACTTTTATTTAACGACGGTGCAGTTGTTGGACGTTGTGCCGCAGCTAGAAAAATTGTAGGTGAACCAAATTGTGATTTAGGATATTTGCTTCCTATCATAAGAGAAGCTGTTTACAACACAAGAGAAAAATTAATGTACAAAACTCAAGTTGTTGTTGGTCTTGAAGAAGATTTTATGATAAAAGCACATCTTTTAATCCCTGAAGGACACGAAAACGTAATGTATTCTTGGATGTTAAACTTCCAATATATCAACGAAACATATGCAAATATGTACCAAAATTCAAGAAAAATCAAAGAAGGCGACATTTATGTATTCTCAGATCCAGACTGGACACACCCTGATTTTCCATACGGTTTAACTTTCTTTGATCCAAAACACAACTGCGCAGCAATTTTGGGTATGAGATATTTTGGTGAACACAAAAAAGGTACTTTAACACTTGCTTGGGGCGCTGCTGCAAGAAATGGTTATGCAAGTTGCCATGGTGGTATGAAACGTTACAACCTAGCTGATGATAAATCTTTCCAAGTTGCAGTATTTGGTTTATCAGGTTCAGGTAAATCAACTATCACCCACGCTAAACACAACAATAAATACAACATCACAGTTTTACACGATGACGCATTTGTAATTAACGTACATGACAAATACACTATTGCACTAGAACCAGCGTATTTTGACAAAACTGCAGATTACCCAATTGGTTGCGAAGATAACAAATATATCTTGACTCAACAAAATGCTGGCGCAATTTTAAATGCAGAAGGCAAATTGGTTTCAATCACAGAAGATATCAGAAATGGTAATGGTCGTGCAGTTAAATCAAAATTATGGTCACCAAATAGAGTTGACCGTATCGACCAACCAATTAATGCTATTTTCTGGTTAATGAAAGACCCAACAATTCCACCAGTTCTTAAATTGTCAGGTGCTTCACTTGGTTCTGCAATGGGTGCAACTTTAGCTACAAAAAGAACAACAGCAGAACGTTTAGCAAAAGGCGTTGACCCTAATGCATTAGTTGTTGAACCTTATGCAAACCCATTCAGAGTATATCCTCTTGAAATGGATTACAACCGTTTCAAACAACTTATTGAAGATGGCGTTGATTGCTATATCTTGAACACAGGTGATTTCATGGGCACAAAAGTTCAACCTAAACACACTCTTGGAATTATCGAAGCAATAGTTGAAGGAACAGCTAAATTCCATAAATGGGAAAACTTCTCAGATATCGAAATTATGGATATCGAAGGCTTTGACGCTACATTTAATAATACAGAATACAAAGAACAATTCGTAAAACGTATGCAAGATAGAATTGAATTTGTAAAATCAAGAGAGACTGAAAAAGCCGGACTTGATAAATTGCCTGATGATGCACTAGAGGCATTAGAAAGAGTTATTAAACAAGCATAAGCTTAAAACAAATTCTTAAAAGCTCCGATTTAATTCGGGGCTTTTATTTTGTTAAAATTTAAAGAAAATAAACAAAAATCATATAAATATATCAGAATATTTTTGACGTTTAGGTTTATAATGTGAATATCTTTAAAAAACTTGCTTTTTTTATAAAAATAATTATAAAATAAAAGAAACCTAGGAGATTTTGATGAAAAGAATTTTAGCATTACTTACAGTATTAATCATAGCTAGTTTTGCACCTTCTTTTGCAACAGATAAAATAAGAGTTAGTAAAGAAGTATATGAAGGAATAAAAAAATATAAACAAGGAAACTACGCAAGCTGTATCCAGGATATGGAAAAAGCAATGAGTATTATGGAAGATGATTCTATTCCTTTGTATTACATGGCGAATAGTTATGTTCAACTTGGTCGTCCAGAAGATGCAAAAAGCACATATCAAAAAGTTGTAGCTTTGGCAACCAATAAAGGCCTTGTTCAAATTTCAACTAAAGCTATTGAATATTTAAATGATATAGAAAATCTTGAAAAAAGTGACGATATGAGAGAATTTATCGAATCAAGAAAATTCTTACACAATGAAGTAATCAGAAATCTTGAATCACAAGAAATTGAAAATATTCAAAGAGAAATTAATTCAAAAAGCAACAAAGAAGACAAAATTGATTTCAATAAATATAAATACATTAACGATGCAAGTCAAAACAATATGCCAACAGATGAAGAAATCGCGAACGCAGTTAGAGTTTTAGCGCGTGTTGGATACAATCCATATGTACAAAATGGTTTTAATTCTGATTATTTAACATTTAATGCAATGGGCGAAAATAAATCAAGTTTTGCGAATATTTTCCCATACATGATGACTCAAAATAATCAAAATCCATATACAAACCAACAATTAATGCAAACAATGATGCTAAAAAGTATGACATCTGGATTTTAGAAAAATTGGAAAACTCAATTTTAGAAGCAAAAGAATATTTTTATAACAAAGAATACAAACAAGCATTAGAATTATTTTTAAAAAAAGATAAATTTTATGAAGCTGGTTTGTGTTTTTTGTTATGTAAAGATATAAAAAACGCAAGATTTTGTTTTGAAAAAGAAAAGAAAAATCTATTTGCAGCTTCTTGGGGCTTAAAGATTTTAGATTATATCAAAATGGAAATTAAAAAATACCCAAGTTACCTTCAGGTTCGTGCTTTTTATGAAATTTATTTAAATTTATTTATAGAAAACGACTTAATAGATTATGCACAAAACCTAATAAATATTTATCCAAGTTTAATGAGGTCAAACCCCGAAATTTGCAAATTTATTGCACGAGCTTTAAGTGCCACAAACTATGATGAACTAGCCCTGAATTTTACACAAAGGGCAACTCAAAATAGCTTTTTTGACCCAGAAGCATTTTTTATTGCATCTGAAATATATGTAAAAAAACAAGAATATTCAAATGCGCTTGATGAAATTAAAAAAATCTTGGATATAATGCCAAAATATTATCCTGCATTAAAATTAAAAGAACAAATTTTAGAAAAAATAAATCAATAAAGAGCTTTTTTTAATTCAATGATTCTGTTAAAAGATTTTTCAACTTGCTCTTTTTTTATTGTCCCATTTTTTAAAGCATTATTATAAATTTCATAAATTCTATCTAAATCAACATCTTCTTCGTAATTTGAAAATAGTAAAATATCAACATCAGCATTAATGGCATTAACAATTACATCTTGCAAATTGTAATTATCCTTAATTGCTTTCATGTCAAGGTCATCCGTAACAATAACACCGTCAAAAAATTCTCTTAAAATTGAAGTTGTCTTTTTAGATAATGAAGCAGGATAATTTTCATCAATATTTTTGTTAAATACATGTGCCATCATAACTGTTTGTAAATTGTTTAAATTTGCAAGCTTTTTAAATGGCTCTAGTTCAATTTCAGACCAAGTTTCACTTACGTCAACAAAACCTTTGTGAGTATCACCAGAAATACTTCCATGCCCTGGAAAATGCTTTAAAGATGTAATAACTTTATTTTCATTATGTGCCTTAATTGCTTCTTTTGCATATTTAGAAACTACATCAGGGTCAGATGAATAAGCACGTTCGTTTTTATTTAAAATTGAATTTTCATCAATTATCAAATCAACACAAGGCATAAAATTTATATTTATCCCATAAAAATGCAATTCGGTTGCCATAAGTTTATATTGAATATAAGCATTATGAGGATTAACATTTGAAATTTCTTTTGCAGATTTATAATCCTTAAAACCATTTCTTGCACTCATTCTTTGTACATATCCACCTTCTTGATCAACTGCGATAAACAAAGGAATGCCTTTTAAGTTTTTTATTTTAGATGTTTTTTCAAGTAAATCAAGTCTGCTTTTGATATCGCGTTCAAAAAGAATAATTCCGCCAATTTTTCCTTTTTTTGCATATTTTAAGACTTTATTAAAATTAGAATCCTTGCCAAGTCCTAACATAATTTTTTGTCCAAACATTTTTTCAGCCTTGCTAGTAAAGGCAAAAGATACATTTGTAGATAAATAAAAAACAATTAAAAACAAAGTAAAAAATTTAATTTTTTGAACAAAATTAATCATAATTAAATTGTACAATAAAAAATTTTTGTAATACAATTAAACTATGTATGCAATAGAATACAGAGAGGAATTACATTCAACTAATGCTTTGGCAAAAGAGCATTTAGAGAATCTACCTCACCTTCAAGTTATAAGTGCCGACATTCAAACAAAAGGTCACGGACAATTTGAAAGAACATGGTATTCAAGCAATAAAAATGGTGGAAATTGTTACATTTCAATCATTTTAAAACCTAAAAATACTGACAACATTGACAAAATCACAAGATACACGAGCTTAAAAGTTGCGCAAACCCTTGAAAAATATGGTTTAAAACCAACTTTTAAATATCCAAATGACGTCTTGGTAAATGGCAAAAAAATTGCAGGGATTCTTGCAGAAAGCGTTATGATAGGGCAAATTTTAAAAGGCATCGTGGTTGGAGTTGGCGTCAATTTGAACCTTGAAGCAGAAGAAGTATTAAACATTGACCAAGAGGCAACATCCATCTTTATTGAAACCTCTAAAAATGTCAGCAAAAAAGAATTCATAGAAAATTTTATGGAACTTTTTGAACAAGATTTATGCAATCTAGATAAATATGAAGGAGAAATACTATGTTATCAGAACAAATGATGCTTGCTTCCCAAGAAGGAATAGTAGTCACAATCGTTGGTATGGGCGTTGTGTTTGCTTTTCTTGTAACACTAATTATTTCAATGATAATTATGAGTAAAATTGTAATTTTCTTGAATAAATTATTTCCGGTTGCAGTTGCTGAAACAGCAGTCAAAACAAAAAAAATAAATAAAACAGATGATTCTGCAATTGCAGTTGCGATTGCCGCAATTAAAAGAAAATTTTAGATTTAAGTATAAAGGATAAATATTATGACAAAAAAACAAATCAAAGTAATGGACACGTCTTTCAGAGATGGTTTCCAATCAGTTTATGGGGCAAGAGTTTTTGTTGATGATTTCTTACCTGCATTAAAATCAGCTGTTGATGCTGGCATCAGACATTTTGAAGTTGCAGGTGGCGCAAGATTTCAATCTCCAATTTTCTATTGCAGAGAAAACTCTTTCGAAACAATGGATAAAATCAGACAAACTGTTGGTGATGATGTTAATCTTCAAAGTTTGTCTCGTGGCGTAAATGTTGTAGGTCTTGATTCACAACCAAGAGATATGATTAATTTACACGCAAAAATGTTCAAAAAACATGGCGTTACAACAATTAGAAACTTTGACGCATTAAATGACGTTAATAATTTAATTTATTCAGGTCAATGTATAAAAGACAATGGTTTGAAACACGAAGTTACAATCACAATGATGGAACTTCCAATAGGATGCCAAGGTGCACATGACGTTCCATTTTATGAAAAAGTTTTAAGAAATATATTAGATTCTGGAGTTCCATTTGATTCTTTGGCATTTAAAGATGCATCTGGAACATCAAATCCAAGAAAAGTTTATGAAACAATTAAAATGGCTCGTGAAATTTTAGGAACAGATGCACATATCCGCTTCCACAGCCATGAAACAGCAGGCACAGGTCTTGCCGCTTATCTAGCTGCATTAGATGGTGGTGCAGATGGTATTGACTTGGCTATGAAACCAGTTTCTGGCGGAACTGCTCAACCTGATATTGTTTCTATGTGGCATGCACTAAAAGGAACAGAATACGACTTGGGCGTAGATATCGAAAAAATATTAGAAACAGAAGAAATCTTCAAAGAGTGTATGAAAGATTATTTCTTACCTCCTGAAGCATTAGCTGTTAATCCTATGATTATCCAATCACCTCTACCAGGTGGCGCATTAACTGCTAATACTCAAATGCTTCGTGATAATAATTTAATGGATAAATATCCAGAAATCGTAACTGCGATGAAAGAAGTTGTTGAAAAAGGTGGTTTCGGAACTTCAGTTACTCCTGTTTCACAATTCTATTTCCAACAAGCATTCAACAATGTTATGTTTGGAAACTGGAACAAAATCGCAGAAGGTTACGGCAAAATGGTTCTAGGTTATTTTGGCAAAACTCCATGTGCGCCAGATAGCGAAGTTGTAAAAATTGCTTCTGAACAATTAAATCTTGAACCAACTGAAGAAAAAGTTATTGATTTAAACGATAAAGACCCTTCAAAAGGTATTGAAGCTGCAAGAAAAATGCTTAAAGATGCAAATCTTGAAGAAACAGAAGAAAACATCTTTATTGCAGGTGCTTGCAAAGAAAAAGGTATTCTATTCTTAGAAGGCAAAGGTACAATTGGTGTTCGCAAAAACGAAAAAACTCAAGAACCAAAAGCTGAAGGAAACAATGCTGAAGGCTATACAGTTAGCGTAAATAACAAAAAATATTCAGTTAAATTTGACGGCGACAAAGCAATTGTTAATGGTCAAACATATGACATTTCAGTTAAAGAAGGTATTGAAGAAACTGCAAGTTCAGCATCTTCTGGTGATGGCGAACCAATTAAGGCAGCATTACCTGGTGTTGTAATCAGAATTAATGTTGCAGAAGGCGACGAAATTGAAGAAGGCGATGTTCTTTTAGTTGTTGAAGCAATGAAAATGGAAACTGAAATCAAATCACCAAAATCAGGTAAAGTTGTTTCAGTTGGCGTTTCTGCGGGCGATCAAATTAAAACTGGTCAAACATTGGTAACTTTGGGTTAAGGAGGAAATATGTTAGAAGAAATTATAGCAGGTTTAAAAAGTCTTAGCTCATCAACAGGGGTTGCCAATATGATTTTGCCACCTAACCCTGAACTTGAAGGTATCGCGCAATTCTTATATCAATTTGGTTCACCAATTATGATTATAGTTTGCTTATTCTTATTGTGGCTTGGCATCAAAAAACAATTTGAACCATTACTTTTAGTTCCAATTGCATTTGGCGGACTTTTAGCAAACATCCCAGTTGCAGGAATAGCGCAAGAAGGCGGTTTATTATACATTATCTACCACGCTGGTATCCAATCAGGTTTGTTCCCATTGTTTATTTTTATGGGAGTTGGTGCTATGACAGATTTTGGCCCACTTCTTGCAAACCCTAAAATGGCATTATTAGGCGGAGCTGCACAATTTGGTATCTTTGGTGCATTGCTTTTAGCTCTTTGTGTATTTAATTTTACACTTCCAGAAGCTGCATCAATCGGTATCATAGGTGGTGCTGATGGTCCAACATCAATCTTTGTAACATCAAAACTTGCTCCACACTTGCTTGGCGCAATTGCAGTTGCGGCATATTCTTATATGGCACTTGTTCCTGTAATTCAACCACCAATTATGAAATTGCTTACGACAGAAGCTGAGAGAAAAATCGAAATGGTACAATTAAGAGAAGTTTCTCAACGTGAAAAAATTGTATTTCCACTTGTAGTTCTTGGTCTTTGTATAATTTTATTGCCAGATGCTTGCCCTCTTTTAGGTGCTTTATGCTTTGGTAATTTATGCAGAGAATCAGGCGTTGTTGAAAGAATTTCAAAAACATTACAAAATGAATTTTGTAACATTGTCACAATTCTTTTAGGCTTATCTGTTGGTTCAAAACTTTCAGCAAACCAATTCTTAACCATTCAAACATTATTCATCTTGATTTTAGGTGTTGTTGCATTCTCTTTTGCAACAGCAGGTGGTGTTTTATTTGCAAAATTAATGAACTGTTTTTCAAAAACAAAAGTCAACCCACTTATTGGTTCAGCAGGTGTTTCTGCGGTTCCAATGGCTGCACGTGTATCAAACAAAGTTGGTTTAGAATATAACCCTAACAACTACTTATTAATGCATGCAATGGGTCCAAACGTATCAGGCGTTATTGGTTCAGCAGTTGCAGCAGGTGTTTTACTTGCTTTATGCAAATAATAAACAAGACAAATATAGAAAGCCTTGCTTAATGAGCAGGGCTTTTTTTGACTTGATAAAAAATTTTGAATTCAAGAAAGTTAAATCTTATTTCATTCCAAGTTCAAATGTATTTTGCATAAGTTCAGCAACGGTCATAGGTCCAACCCCGCCTGGAGTTGGCGTTATATAACCTGCGATTTCTTTAACGTTTTCGAAATCGACATCGCCTGTAATTTTATTATTTTCATCCCTTGAAATACCAACATCGATTACAACTGCACCGTTTTTAACCATATCTGCTTTAATTAATTTTTTAATACCAGTTGCAGATATAATTACATCAGCGTTTTTTGTAATCAAAGAAAGATTTTTTGTTTTACTGTGCGCTATTGTAACTGTTGCATTTTTTTGAAGCAACAAATGTGCCATTGGTTTCCCAACAATATTTGAACGACCAACAACAACACAGTTCTTACCTTCAAGGTTAATATTATATTTTTCAAGCAAATACATTATCCCTTTTGGAGTACAAGGAATCGCATAAGGCTTTTCACCCCTCAATAAACATCCCATATTATATGGATTAAACCCATCAACATCTTTTGCAGGAATTATGGCAGATGCAAAATCATCTTCATTCAAATGTTTTGGAAGTGGCAGTTGAAGAATAATTGCATCCGTTTCAGACTTATTTAAAATATCTATCTCGTTTAAAAGTTCTTCTTTTGAAATTTCACTTGGAAGTCTTAAAACATTAACTAAAAAACCTATTTCCTTTGCTCTTTTTTCTTTAGATGAAACATAAATCTGACTTGCAGGGTTGTCGCCAACCAAAATAACTGTTAAATGAGGTTTTTTATTAAGTCCAAAAACCTTATTTTTTAATTCTTCAAGCATTTCGCCTGCAAGCTTTTTCCCATCCATAATAATAGCAGACATTTAAATACCTCCGTCTTGAAGAAGATTAAGTCGACCATAAAAATTTTCAACAGCATTTTGGATGTTGGAATCAATATCTTCATCAAATTTTTCGATAATACCTAAAACATCTAATTCATCGCTCATAAGTTGTTCAAGGGCCTTGTTTAGATTTTCTTTTTTAACTCTGTTTAAAACAACTCCAATTTGACCATTATCTGCATATTTTTTTGAAAACTCATAAACACCGCTTGCAAGATGAACAGATTCAATATCATCATTTGTCACAATTAAGGTTGTATCAATTGGGTAATCAACCAATTGATTTAAATATTTTAAATCAAATTCGCAATCAAAAATAACGAAATCGTATCTATCAACAAGTTTAACCAAAGCTTCATTCATTTGATGAGTTATTGGACATCTGCAATCTTTTGAAGCAACAAGCCAAGAAACAATAATATCAACATTCTCATCAACAGAAACCAAAATATCTTCAAGTGCCCATTCAATATATTCTTGTTTAGACATACCTTCTGGAATACCAGTTTTATATTCATGTTTGCCACTTCTTATCCCATATATTGTAGAGCGGGTTTTAAAGCCAAAACGTCCCAAAAGTTGACTTGTCAAATCATTATCCACTAATAAAATTGTTTTATCCGGAAATTTATTTTTTATAACTTCACAAAAAGCCTTAACAAGTGTTGTTTTACCAGAACCACTTTTCCCTGTTATTGCAAGAGTATTGGTCATAAAACACCTCTTAAACTAACACTTAAATCGCGTGTCAAACTTAAAGCTTTAATAGCCTCATCAATTGTTAATGAACCACAACCGCAAGATGGAGTAACAAAAGATTGTTTTAAGATTAAATCCTTAGAAATGCCTTTTTTAACTAAAAATTCAACCGCATTTTCGAATGTAAGTTTTAAATTTTCTATATCAAGTTTATTAAGTGCATCAGCATCAAGTGTTGGAACAATACCAAAAGCCAAATAATTACCGTCTTCAATATATTTTTTAACTCTTGGCGCAAACAGAGAAACACTTTGCATATAAGAATATGCATCAAAATTTATAACATTAACATCAGCATTCATAGCAATTTCCCAATCAGTTTTGCCGCAACAGTGAATACCTGAAATTGCGTTAAATTTTTTAATTGCATTTGAAATGGTTGCAAGCATTTCAACAACTTCTTCATTTTTAACAGTTAAGAATGCGCATGAACCAATTTGAGAAACAGAAGGTTCATCCATAAAAATTATAGGAGTTGCATTTGGTGATATTTTATTAAATTCTTTTATCTGCCATAATGCCTTTAAGATTAAAGTTTTCACTATAACTTCTCTTAGTGTTTCATCATAAAAAGCACTCTTGCCCTGATTGTCATTAACAGATGTTGAAAAAGTAAAAGCGCCAGTAATTGAGCCTTTGACATAAGGTGTATCAAAATCTTTTAATTTATTTAAAAATAGTCCAATTGCATTTGAATAAGGAGCTTGAATTTTATATTTATCAAGTTGTTCTTCAACATCAAGCAAATTATCAGACGCCATAATTTCTTCAAAATCAAAGAAAAGTTCTTCAAGTTTTTCGTAAAATGTTTCTGAATCTGTATCAAAGAAAATTTTTCCATCCTGAATGGTTAAACCCGCCATAGCTTCAGAAAATTGTAAAACCATATCTTCTTCACGTGCAAAATGTGGAAGTTGCGGCCAAAATGGAATTTCTTTGAAATTTTCAAAAACAAAATCAACTGCCTTTGAAGGCGCATTGTCATCTGCAAATGGGATAGAACCAATACCTGTATAATTTAAACTTAATCTGCTCATTTTTTTATTATAGAATAATAATAGAGCATGTAACAAGGACTTTATATAATGAAAAAAATTTTATTTATAAATTTTGGTGGGCTTGGTGATGAAATTCTATTTTTACCTGCAATAAAAAGCATTAAAAAAGAATTTAAAGAATCAACAATAACTCTTTGTATTGAACCAAGAAGCAGTGCAATAAGCAACTTAGAGCCAATGATAGATAAAATGATTTGCGCAGACATCAAAAAGAAAGGTTTTGCAAAATATACAGAAGTTTTCAATATGCTAAAAGAAATTTGGCATGGAAAATATGACATTGTTATATCAAGTGGCAAATCACCTTTAATTGCAGTTATATTGTTGTTAACTAATATCAAAACAAGAATTGGTTATAAAACAAACAATAAAAAAACAAACTCATTTTTAACACAAGCAGTTGAATTAAATGAAAATCAATATGCTGGGAAAATGTATCATGACCTTGTTAAACCATTAACTTTAAATAAATACGAAAATCCAAAAATTAAAATAAAAAACGTAGAAACAATAGAAAAAATACTTGGTGAAAAACTGTTAAATGAAGGTTTTATTGCAATTCATCCAGGTGTTAGCAAAATGAGCATTGCAAAAAATATATACAAATGCCCTAATGTTGATTTTTGGGTTGAACTTATTGAAAA
Organism: Cyanobacteria bacterium SIG30; assembly: GCA_015152475.1. GTDB lineage: Bacteria > Cyanobacteriota > Vampirovibrionia > Gastranaerophilales > Gastranaerophilaceae > SIG30. Next base: position 116,950 of record SUTW01000003.1, read on the forward strand.
AATAAACGAAAAAAACAAAAATATCGCACTTTTAGGTGGACCTGACGATAAAGAAATTATTGAAAAAATTGCAGAAAAAACAGATAAATTCACAAATCTATATGGCAAAACCAAAAGTGCAATTGATATGGCAAAAGTTATCTCAAAGGCCGATTTACTTATTTGCGTTGATTCAGCACCAATGCATATAGGAGTTGCTCTTAATAAAGAGCTTATAGCAATTTTTGGGCCAACAGACGAAAATAAACTTATACCTAAAAAAGATATATTCCATGTTGTTACAACAAATGTCGAATGCAGACCTTGCCTGTGGGCAAAAAGACAAGAAAATTGTTCTGAATCTAAATGTTTAAATATTGATATAAATGAAGTTTTGAAATTTATATAATTTTAAAAGTATTGATATTGCTTGTTTTCAGACATTTTTATTAAGTTTTGTAACATGATTTATAAAAAATATATACAAAATAGTCAATTTTTTTAAGATGATATACTTTATATATGTGTAAGAGATAAATTGAATAGCATAAATAAAAGGAGATAAAGAAAATGGCGAGAGTTTTAATTTCAATGCCCGAAAAATTTTTAGACGAAATCGATAACGTAGCAGACAACGAAAATCGTTCACGTTCAGAATTAATCAGAGAAGCATTAAGAACATATATTCACAGAAACAAATTACGCGAAAACACATTCGCAGCTAAAAATGCATCAATCTTAGAATCTTTATTAGATTAAAAAGACGACTACCAGACTTAAACGAGAGAGAAACCACAAAAACACAAAAAAAACATACGAGAGAGAAACCACAAAACACGAGAGAAACACACGAGAGAGAAACACCACACAAAAGAGAAAAGAAAAAATTGGCTGATAATATATCAGCCTTTTTTATTGGAATTTTAAATAAATTAATTAAAACCAGCTTTTTTGAAACAAAGAGCTTGTGCAATGTGAGAAGAAGTAATGTTTTCTGCTCCTTCAAGATCTGCTATGGTTCTTGATATTTTTAAAATTCTATCATATGCTCTGCCAGATAAACCAAATTGAGTTATTGCATTTTTTAACATTTTTTTACTTGCTTCATCAATTTTACAAAATTTTTGGATAAGTTTAGGTGTTAGCGAAGAATTTGTATAAATCCCAACACTTTTATATCTTTCCAATTGGATTTTCCTTGCTTTTATGACTCTTTGTCTTATGTCAAAAGAACTTTCGTTTTTATCGTTCGACAAACCAAGAAGTTCATCTTCTGTAAGTCTTGAAACATTAATTTGCAAATCGATTCTATCTAACAGCGGACCAGATAATTTTGCTTGATATCTTTTAATTTGTGCTTCATTACAAGTACATTGTTTAATTTTGTCACCTAAATAACCACAAGGACAAGGATTCATTGCTCCAACTAAAATAAAATTTGCAGGATATTGAATGCTTGCATTTACTCTTGAAATTGTAACGACACCATCTTCTAATGGTTGCCTTAAAACTTCCAAAACACTTCTTGGAAATTCAACCATCTCATCCATAAATAAAACTCCATGATGAGCAAGAGTAATCTCCCCAGGACGCGGATTACTACCACCACCTATAACACCAACGGCACTAGCGCTATGATGAGGTGATCGGAATTGTCTTGATGACATAAGTGGATTTTTTCTATCTAATAAACCTGCTATTGAATATATATTAGTAAGTTCGATAGCCTCCTCTTTTGTAAGAGGTGGTAAAATTGAAGAAAAAGTTTTGGCAAGCAAAGTTTTTCCAGAACCAGGTGGTCCATACATCAAAACATTGTGTGCGCCAGCGGCCGAAATTTCAAGTGCTTTCTTTGCAATAGTTTGTCCTTTTACATCTTTAAAATCATATTCGTAATCATTTTCAACATTCAAAACATCTTCTATATTTTGTTGAATTTTTGCAATAGGTTCGCCTTGATTTAAATATTCAACCACTTCTTTTAAATTTTTTGCACCTAGTACTTCGATACCTTCTACAAGACTTGCTTCTTTAAGATTTTCATATGGCACTATGACTCTTGTAGTTTCCGTATTTTTCAAAAAAGATACTATTGGCAAAATACCATTTATAGGCTTAATTGCGCCATTTAAAGATAATTCACCTAAAAAAGCAATATATTTAGGTTCATATTCGATAATGCCTTCTTTAATCAAAATTCCAACAGCCATAGCTAAATCAAAACCAGTACCTTCTTTTCTAAGGTCAGCTGGCGCAAGATTTATAACAACCTTTGTTGACGGATAAGAATAGCCGGAATTTTTAATTGCAAGTTTTAAGCGTTCTTTTGCTTCTTTTATTGCAGTATCAATCATCCCAACAATTATAGTTTGTGGCAGGGAATTTACAACGTCAACCTCAATATCAATTTTGCGTCCTTCTAAACCTATAACGGTTGCTGTTGTAGTCTTTGAAATCATAACTGTAATATAACATATTAAGAAAAAGATAGCAAAAAATTTTTTGTTGAACTTTTATAAAAATAAAAAAAGGAGAAAATATGGTTCAAGGTATCTCAAATGTTTTTAGTCCTGATTACACAAAACACATTAATGAAAAATGTGACTTTCATGGACAAGAAGACAAAACAATAACATTAAAAACAACTAAGACAAAATCTTTTGACGAAGGTCAACCTTACACAGTTACAAAAATGGCGATAACAGAACAAACTGGAGACAAACAACCAGTAACGCATGAATACGTTCTATCAAAATATACGCCAAGCGAAGAATTGGAATTAATAACGAAACAATTAGCTTCTTTTTATGCGAAAAATGAATACCCATCACAAAATTTACAAAATGATGGCTATGTGACAAGAAGAGAAGATTACATATATTAATTTAAAAACTAGTATAAAACTAGTATAAAAAAGAGGCTTTAAGCCTCTTTTTTATTTTGTGTATTCTTTAAAATAATTTAAGACTTCATCAGGTTTGATTTTAATCATTTCGCCAGTTTTTCTAACTTTAAATTCAACAAGCCCTTCATTAATTGTTTTACCAACAGTAACTCTTAATGGGAAACCAATTAAATCAGCATCTTTGAATTTAACGCCGGCTCTTTCATCTCTGTCATCTAATACGACTTCAACACCATTATTTTTAAGAGTTTCATAGATTTCATTTGCGGTTTTAACTTGCAATTCATCTGCAACATTAACTGGAACAACAATTATTTGATAAGGTGCAATTTCTCTTGGCCAAATAATACCAAAATCATCATGGAATTTTTCAATAGCAGCAGCCGCAACACGAGTTACACCAATACCATAACAACCCATAATAAATGGTTTTAAATTACCTTCTTCATCAGTATAACAAGCATTCATAGGTTGAGAATATTTTGTTCCAAGTTGGAAAATATTACCAACCTCAATACCCCTTGTAACGTTTAAAGGTGCAGAACAAACAGGACATTTTTCACCAGCTTTAACCAAAGAAATGTCCACCGTTTCAGGCATTTTATCAAAATTGTAACCAACTATGTGATAATCTTTTTCGTTTGCACCAATTACAAAATTCTTCATTGTTTTTGCACTATCGTCAAATAAAACGCGTATTTTGTCAGACACATTTAAAAAGCTTAAAAATCCTGCTTCACAATTAAAATATTCATAAATTTCATCATCTGTGCCATAACGCATTTCTAAACCTTGAACAGCATTAAGAAGCTTTGTTTCTTCAATTTCTTTATCACCTCTAATCATTGCAAGAACAGGTTTATCATCAACAATACAAAATACTGATTTTAAAATATTATTTGTTTTAATATTAAAGAAATTCGCCAAATCGTCTATTGTTTTAACATCAGGTGTTAAAACTTTTTCTTGCGCGCTAAAACCACCATCAGTTTCAAGTTCATTTAAAACAGATGTTGCATGATTTGAATTTGCACTATATCCACATTTATCACAATAGAATACATCATTTTCACCAACTGCAGTATCAGTTAAAACCATAAATTCGTGACTAACTTTACCACCAATAGCACCAGAATCTGATTGAACCGCACGAGTTTCCAAACCACAACGGTTAAAGATTCTTGTATAAGTTTCAGCCATAACATCATATTCGCGGTTTAAATCTTCCTGAGATGTATGGAAACTATACGCATCTTTCATTGTGAATTCTCTACCTCTTAAAAGACCAAAACGAGGACGAATTTCATCTCTAAATTTAGTTTGAATTTGATACAAATTCACAGGCAATTGTTTATAAGAAGATAAAATGCCTTCAGTTAAAGAAGTTACAACCTCTTCATGAGTTGGCGCAAGACACATGTCGTTTCCACTTCTATCTTTAAGGCGAGCAAGTTCTTTCCCATAAACAGCCCATCTGCCAGATTTTTCCCAAATTGATGAAGGTTGGACAAAAGGCATCAAGATTTCTTGCGCGCCAGATGCGTTCATTTCTTCTCTAATAATATTTGAAATTTTACTCAAAACTCTTTGCATTAAAGGAAGATAAGTATAACTTCCAGTCATTAATTTTTTAATATAGCCTGCTCTAACAAGCAATTTGTGACTTATTGCTTCGGCATCATTTGGAAACTCTCTTAAAGTTTGAATAAAAAGTTTTGACATTAACATAATATAAAATCCTCAATTTTAATAGTTACTTTGTATTAGCAATTTCGTAAGCTTGATTAGCATATATAACGCTTAAAATATTATCAAATCCATGAAGCGGAACTTTTGATAAAACGCAAGCACTTACTATGTCATCAAAATGAATAAGATAATCGGTTAATTTTATCTTTCTTTTTTCCATATTTTCGTCTTTAAAAATTTTTTTATTTATAGTGTTAGAAATATTGTTCGCAACAGGCATACCAAGTCCAACACCAGTTAAAACAGAAAGAACCTGATTAAATGGTTTTTTAATTTTTAATTTATTAAAACCGGCCATGGAAGAAGATACTAAAATAGTTGGAACAACAAGTGCTGATGCTTTATTTATACCTTCTGCTACTTTTTTCTTAGGACTAGTCTCTTTATCTGTAACTACACCTGCAACAGTACCTGCAAGTATCGAAGTTAGACCAACAGCTAAAATTTCTTTAATTCCATACTCAATTTTTAAACATTTTAAAAGCTCTTTACCTTTTTGCAATGTTGATGATTTTTGGAATACATCTTTAGTTAATTTATGACCCTGAAATCTATTAATAGCTAAGACAGGCAAAAGAGTCGCCACCGCACAAGACAGAGCAACTCCAATTTTAGCCATATTTTTATTACCGTTTTTTTCCTCTTTTAATTCAGGTTTACTTCCAGTAATTAAATCAAACTTTTGTATACCGTTAATTTTCATTTCTAATTTTCGAAAACATAACCAAGAAGAGCTGCTTCTCTAGCCCTTTTAACAGCATTTGTAAGCATTCTTTGGTGGTATGCACAAGTTCCAGTAATTCTTCTTGGAAGAATTTTTCCTGCTTCAGATAAATATTTTTTTAGCTTTGAAACATCTTTATAATCTAAAGCTTCAACTTTATCTGCGCAAAAACTGCAACTTTTCTTTTTCTTTTGTTCTGTTTTAGATTCTCTCACTTTTATTTTTCCTTTTCCTTATAATTTAAAATGGTATTTCGTCTTCATCAATAAGATCTTCCGCTATTTCTTCACTTGCAAATTGAACAATGTCGTCACTCTTATTTGAAATTGGAATGCTTACATTATTAGAAGAATTAGAAAAACTTATTTTTTCAATTGTTGACGCGTTAATAACAAAAATTCTTTTTTCTCTGCCATTGTCGTCTTTTACTGTTTCTAGTTGTGGACGACCTTCAACAATAACGGTATCTCCTTTTGCAATTTTGTCTGCAAGTGATTCCGCCGCTGAACCAACTCTAATAACTCTCACAACTGTTTCGTCTTGTGGATTAACATCCAAAGAAAAACTTAAAATTGGAAAATTATTTTGTGAAAATCTTTTTTCAGGATTAGTTGTTATTTTACCGCTTACAACAATTTTTGATAAAGTCATTTTGTACCCTTCTACTTAACTTCTGAAAACATAGTTCTGATGATGTTTTCATTTAATTTGATTTGTCTTTTGAATTCAACAATTTTATCTGCTGGTAAATTCATTTTTTGGTTAATCATATAACCTTCTCTGAAACCTTTAACATCATAAGCAAGTTTTTTTCTGCCTAATTTTTCGGTATCAAGAACACTACCGCCTAAGCTTGCAACAGATTGTTCAATTTTAGCAATAACTTTATCTGCTTCGTCTAAATCAACGTTAGGCTTAACGATAGTAAATAATTCGTACTTTTTCATCTTGTCTCCTTACTGACTATTTGTGTATGTTAAGAATGTATCACAAACATTTTTTGAAAACAAGAGAAAAAGGGCTCAAAAACACTTTAATTTAAGTAATATTAAGACTTTTTAAATTTTTGCATTACTTTTTCAAAAACTTCTGTATATTTAGTTTTAAGAAAATTAAATGCTGTTACTTCTTTCTCACCAATAAAATCAGCAAATTTAGCAAAAAGTCCTTTGTAATCTTGTTTTAAGCCTTTTGTTTTATCAAAACCTGCAGGAACAATATCTTTAAGGAATTTTCCTCTTATTTTTGGAGCAAAACCTATAGCTGCAGCAACAACAAGAGCACCTAATAAAACTTTTTTCACTGTCTTACCAGTAGATTTTACATTCGCATTATGGATTGTTGAGTCAACAACCATTTTGTTTGCATTTTGCACGTCTTCCATAGAACCGGCTGGTAAAGCAACTTTTTGTGGCTGCGGAATACCCGCTGCTCTATACATATTAGCTTGACTTAAACCTTGAATTGGACACATAACAACCTCCTAGATTTGCAAGATAATAAAACATCTAAATCCAAAAAATTGCCTAAATTATCCAAAAAAGTTCAAATTTTTAAAAAACTTAATCTTCTTTTTTTACTTTAAATTCTTCAGGAGCATCTTCACGTTCCGGATTCCATCTTTGAAGACCCATTTGTTTTCTAACAAGACCAATTCCAACGTGCACACGCCATTCATCCATTCTAAGTTGTGCGGCAATAATTTTGTGACAACCTATAGGTGGAGTTGGAAGCAAAGGCTCATAAAGATTTTTAATAGCAGTTAACTGATCTAAAGTAAGAGCCAATTTTCTTTTTGGATAAGTGATTTTTGGAAGCATCATTTTTTGTCTAATTAAATTAATGCCAAAGAACACTTTTTTAGGTTCTATTGAAAGTTGTGCCCCAATCACTTCATGCGCATCATGGTTTGGTAAAGGCAACATCTTTTTATATAATGCTTCAATTTGTTCAATTTGTTCTTTACTTAAAAGTAATTGTTTTGGTTTTTTAGGGGCAGGTTTTCTAGATCCCTTGTTAAAAGGTTTATTTCCGAAATTTCTATTGTTTGGTTTATTAAATCTGTTATTTTGGTATGGACGATTTTCTCTGTTTTGTTGAGGTTTTCTATAATTTTCATTATCTGAACCAGCACTATAACTTCTTGGATAAACAGGTGCTTGAGGTGCTTCTGTGTCAGGAGAAGTTGTTGTTCTGTCTGGATACAAACAAGCAGGACATATCACCCTTTTTGGATTTTTTGTTTCAAATTCTTTGCCACATTTTGTGCATTTGTTAATATACATAGAAATTTCCTTTTAAAGTAATTCCCCGTTCTAAATAGTTGGTTAAGTAATTTTCTCTATAAGCAAAACACAAAAGGAAAATTACAAGTATTATTCTATAATTAAAAAAGATTTATGGCAAGTATTTTCTTAAAAAAACTTAATTATTTACTATTTTGAGCATAATATCTTTTGGATAAATTTCATCAATAACGCCATTTCTTGCTGAAATCACACAAAATTCAACTATTTGACCTTCCTGTACATTGAGTTCACTAAATGGAATACACAAATCAAACACTTCGTCATAAATATATTCTATATTTTTTGAAATTTTGAGCGACCACAAAAAGTTTGAAAAAGACTCTGAAAATCTTGAATTTAAAATTTGTTCTTTTCCAAAAGCGAATTTTATTTCATAGTTAAACTGATTATTCAAAATAGGCGGTGCATAAGTTGTTTTATTTGACAACATAATAGGGGCACCTGTATAATCATCGGTTTTAAAATAAATATATAATTCATTAAAAATAGATTCTCTATATGTCTTTACGTTTTCTTTGTTTATGTCAAATCTAAAATATAAGTTTTCGTCATCACAACCATAACAAATACCTTTAATTGTCTTATTGCTTGAAAAAGTTGGGCTGTCTGCCAAATAAATATAACCTGCATCAGACCAATCTTCTTCAGCAGTTGAAGAAAGACCAGTTAATTTTGGTGTAAATTTTTTGCGCGGATGTCTAACTGGCTTACCAATTATTGAAATTAGAGGCACACTCAATTCTTTTGGAAGCGGAAAACCCATTAAATTATAAGCATTTTTTAAATGATTTCTAAACAACAAATCAAAAATATGGTCCTTGCCAGAATCATTTGGTTCGCCATACCACCAGAACCAATCACTTCCTTGCGCGATATAAACCTCTTCCATTATTTTCTTGTTTAGTTCTTCATCATTAGAAGTTGCCATAAACCTTGCAATATCATCTTTTGTTTTACTTAAATACATCCAAGCAAGATTCTTAACAGGTTCCCCAATCCAAAGATTAAAGTTTCTGTTTATCCAAGAACCACTTGCAATATTATCAAGTTTTACAGATTTTTTATTTTCAAGATATTCACCTATCAAAACAGTATTTAAAGTAGGGTCGCTATCGATTAAACCATATAAAATTGACAGAAATTCATCACCGTCATTTTCATAAGCTTCCCAACAGTTTTCCCCGTCCATTGCAATAGTTAAAATATGTTCGCTTTTTGGTGAATTTTGTAATTTGTCCTGAACTGTCTTAATTTTTTCGTATAAATCATTAGCAGCAATTTGCGCCTCGTAATTTCCGTATCCAAAACTAATTAAATTTGCAATAAATGAATCAGAAAAAAGAATATTTGTTTTCATTTTCTTGTCAGATTTTAATTTATAATGAACACACAAATCAAAAGGTGATTCAAGATTACCGTCGAAGCCTCTTAGATATTCTTTTCCTAATGTTTCAGAAAGTATTCCCATATCTGAAACTGTCCAACTTACACCTAAATCGTTTAAAAGATGAACTGTTTTTTCACTTATACATTGCTCTGAAAGCCAAATTCCTTTTGGACGTCTGCCAAATAATTCTTCCATTCTATCCAAACTTTTTTTCGTTTGAATATACGCATCTTGCTCCATAAACTTTGAATCCTGCGGAAGATTAGCGGTATATGAATAATTTTGTTCATGAAGATCTAATAATAAAGGTAAAATTGGGTGGTAATAAGGGTTTGCAGAAATCTCAATTTTTCCCTTTTCCTGATATTCCTTAAATTTTGGGATTATATCTTTTAAAATTTGAATTGTGTAATCATAAATTTTAATTCTGTCTTCTTTGGTATAGCCATATTGTTTGTCAGACAACTCTTTAAGTCCAGGATAATAATCAAACAATTTTCCATCAAACCACGCTAATGTAAAATTAGCCATAATATCTGAATATTCTTGATTGTCAAAATCGTCAGTTGTTATATTTTCTTTAGTAAATCTTTTGTTATAAAGCTCTGTATAGTATTCTCTTTTTAAAATTAAATTACTGTAATTGGCATCGAAAAAATTGTTTAAAATAAAACCCTTGTCTTGTTCATCAAGAGTTTCTATGTCAGAAATTAAAAGACGAGAATGTATATCGTGATGACCATTTATATATTTTTCAATAGAATCAAGCAAAACTGGTGAAATATTGAAATTTAATTTAAGATTTTCAAAATCATCAACTCTATACAACATATCAAGATAGTCTTTTGTTGCATGAAGTCTTGTCCAAGGCATTAAAAAATCGCTATCAAAATTTTCTTGATAAACCGGTTGGTGAAAATGCCATATAAAAGCTATGTTTAATTTTTTCGCCATATAACCTTGTCTTAAAAATCTGGAAAAATTATAACATATTTTTTAGTTTCTTGAAAGAAGATTTTTAAAAATAGCCTTTTCTTGTTCATTTATTTTAATATTTAAATTTGTTTCAGATAATTTTTGTATATTTTGGACAGGTAAAGCAACACTATTTTGTACAATATTTGTATTTTGAGCGTCTTGGTTTGCAACAACTTGGGATTCTGCACCATTTTGATTTTGAACATTTTTGGCGTTATTTTTTCGGTTTTTTAAAATTTTCCCCGCAAAAGCACATATCGCACCAAGAGAAAGAGCCCCGAATGCAATAATTTTTCCTTTACCTTTTGGTTTAGCTATATTCTCAACTATTTCAGCTCCAACTTTTGTAGGTTCTTCAAGAATTTTTGAAAAATTAGATATTTGTTCAAATAATTGTGGATTAGTTTTATCTTTGCCTGTCTTTATAAACATTTTTTTCAAAGATTCCATAACATTTAAACCATAACCTTCTTCAAGACTTTTAGCATAGCTTTCTCTAAAATTGTCAGGGATTCTAAATCTAAATTCTTCAACATTTGAATATGTTTGAATATCATTAAAACATTCTTCTCTTCCAAAAACATCCATATAAAAATGCATTCTGTTTTTTGCACCAAAAATCTCAGCATTTTTTGCCTTGATAAATGCAGTTGGATTTGATAAAAATTCTTTTGTTTCATTAAAGAAATTAGATAAATGTGTTACTTGTTTAGCTTTTCTATCAGCCTCAACTCCATCTGCAAGTTTTCTCAAAGGCAAACCGTCATGGTTCCCAACACCAATTATAAATTCATCCTGATTAAGATGTGCTTTATTCAAAAGAAAATCAGTTGACCCCCAATTTTCATCCATATAAGAAGTTGTAAAAATTTTTGTTCTATTTTCAAAAGGAGTTTTTAAATATGGTTCACCTTTGTACCAATCAAAAGCACCGAGTTCACCATCAGCTTCAACTTCATACATTAATTTTTTTAAATCAAAATTGCTTCCCTTAACTTCTTTTGCAGTTTCTTCAATTAAGCTTATAATTCTATCGCCCATTACGTCATATCTATAACCGCTACCCAGAACTGATTTATGTCTATTTGTCACATAAGACCAACCAGCATCAAATCTTAATCCGTCATATCTTTTTAAAAAATATTCAAACTTTCTTTTAAGCAATTCACCTGCGCTGTCAAGTGTTCCATCCGCTTTTCTAAACTTTGAATAATCAATTGAAGGAAGTCCCCAACCAATTTCTTCGCCTAACCTAAAAGCTTTTTTGTTTGCCCAGATTTCGTCATTTGAAAAACCAATCTGACAGTCACCAATCAAGTCAAGTCCTTGTTTGTTTAATCGTTTTTTCCCATATGATAAAGATTTCTCAGATAAGAATTGTCTAAAATAAAAGAAATCAATTTCTTTATCATAGTGTTTTTTTAAATATTTAATTCTATTTAAAGCATCTTCACTTTCAATATCTAAAAGATTTTTATCTAATTCTGGCCAATTTTCCCAAAAATCAGTACCATTTTCCCTAGACAACATCTCATAAAGAGCTTTTGACTCTAAAAAATCCATATTCTCTTTTTTAAATAATTCAAATTCGCTCTTTAATGGATTTTGGAAATCCAGTTGCTGAAAATTCCACCAAGCTTTTTTAAGAACATTTCTTTGAATAGAATTTTCACCAATAACATTATCTGTATTTGATAAATTTTCTACAAGATTATTCTTTGCAACTTTTTTAACATCATCTTTTGAAATAATTGAAGAAAAATCATCTGATGCTAATAAGTCCAGATTTATTACCTGTTCACCAAGTCCAAAAGAACTTGCGCAATACGGATTTGGGTTAAAATTCATATTAACCAAATTGAATTTTTTATAATCCCCAGAAGGCAAAATTTCAACAGAATTAATACCTAAATATTTTTTCATAAATTCTAAAAAATCCAAAGATTTATCAGAACCCAAAACTCCAACGCCAGTATTGCTTGCTCCTTGTGGCAAACAAGGTTCATGCACAATAAGAACAGACCTTCCCCCGTCAAGCCCTAAAACTTCTTGAGCTTGCTTTAATACACTTCCATATTGAACTTCTTCTGGTTTAGTTAACAAACGTCCAAAAGAAACATTATTTTTAAAGTCGACATGTAACACGTAAATAAAAAACCTCTAAATAGAATTTTTTGTTATTAAAGTTAACAAAAACGGTTCAAAAGAGCAATATTTTTATTTTTTATTTTTTTAAGATAACATAATATTTTAAATCATTTAAAGCTAGCACAAATGAATATTAATCGCATAAAAACAAATTTTGGTATAAACAGACAAAATGCAACACAAAATTATGCTCAAACACAGCATAACAATTATGTTGCGCCAAATTATACTTATAATTGGCAAAATATTCAGGCAATATATAATCAAGCAAAACCGAATATGGTTCCCGCCTACACAAAAATTGGAATACAAAAAACTCCTTATGGTGACGATATTCACTTATTTAAACTAGCTAATGGACAAAAAGTTGCAATAATGAAGAAACCAGGCACAACAATTGTTAAAACTTTTGTTAAAACTGGTTCAATGAATGAAAAAGATAATCAAAGAGGGATAAGCCATTTTATTGAACATAACCTATTTAATGGCAGTCAAAATTATAAAGCAGGAGATGTTTTTAAAATAACAAATGAAATGGGCGCATACACAAATGCCTCAACAAATTTTGCTCAAACTGATTATTATATTTCATCAAGTTCAATGGAAGAAAAAGAACTTGAAAAAATAATAAATCTTCAGGCAGACATGGTTTTAAGACCAACTTTTGCAAATGATGCACTTGAAAAAGAAAAAGGACCAGTCACATCAGAAATAAGCATGGTCACAGACGATTCAGCTTCAAATGTTTCGCAAGAAGTAATAAAAAACTTATTCAACATTAAATCAGATTCTCAACATCTTGTAGCTGGAACTATTGAGAATATAAATTCTTTAACAAGAAATGATGTTGTAAATTACTGGCAAACTTATTACACGCCAGATAATATGGCAACAGTTGTTGTTGGCGATGTCGACGTAGATAAAACAATTAATCTTATCGCGCAAAATTTTAATTCAAAACCTGTTCAAACAAATAAAACAGAACCAATTTTAACACCAATTCAAACGCCAAAAAGAATTGATGTTATATCCAAAACAGATAATTCAAGTAACATTATAGCTGGGTTTAGTGTACCAAAAATTACTGACATAAAAGAAGATACAGCACTAAAAGCATTGTTTTTGCTTCTTGCAGGTTATGACGAAGCCAGATTAACAAAAAATTTAAAGCAAATAAATTCTTATTGTTCATTTGATGTTGAAAGAATAAGCACAAATGAAAATGACCCTCAATACGGAGCTTTTTATTTAACTTCAACAAAAGATAACACTCAATTAACAATGGACACATTTTATGCAACAATCGAACAATTAAAAATGTATCCACCAACACAAGATGAAATGACGATAATTAAAAATATTATGAATAAGGGTCTTTCATCTGCTTATGAAGAATCAGAAAGTATCTGCTCAACAATTGGTAAAAATCTTTTAGACAATAGTACCCAAAATATCGGCATACAAAAAGATATTATTAATTCTTTAACCGTACAAGATCTTATGAATGTTGCAAATAAATATTTGGATCTAAATAAGGTTTCACTTGGTATATCTCACGCACAAGGCACAACAAAAGAAGAAATTTTCAATAATTATCTAAGAAGTGGCTATTCAAATAAAAATACAAACATTTCATTTACTGGAAATAAAACATTAACAACAAATGACGTTAAGGAATACAAATTAAAAGATAACACTTCATTAATTCTAAATAATACAAATTCAGATATATGTTATTTTAATTGGAAATTAACTTCGTATGACACAGTTCCTCAAAACAAAGCTATATCATATGTGTTATCTGAAATATTAAACAATGGTTCAATGTATAGAGATAAAAGCCAATATTCAAAAAATGCAAATTTAAAAGGAATTTCATACGGCTTTGACGCAAATGGTTTTTCAATCACATTGAATGCTGACTGTCTGAAAGAAAATTCAATAGACACAATCAATATGTTAAAAGAATCTTTGTTTGCACCAAGATTAACACAAGAAGAATTTGATAAAGCTAAGCAAAAAATAGCAACATATTGTTCAAGTTTAACCAAAGACGCTGAAACAATTCTGATTTCGCAATTATATCCTCAATATTTTGCAGATGAAGATGAAATTTTAAGAGATTTAGAAAAAATAACCTTAGATGATGTTAAAAAACACTATCAAGATTTAATAAATAACGCATCTTCTAATTTTGTTGTAAGTGCACCTTTTGCAAAAAATCCAAATCTTGAAACAAATATAATAAATACAATGAGTGCAAACAATATTAATTTTAAAGACAAAGAAGTCGCACTTTCAAAGATATATGAGCCAATCAAAAATAACAGAATTTTTGCGCAAGCACAAGAAAGAAACCAAGCACAGATTTTAAAGACATATTCTTTTAAAATGAGTGGAAACATTGAAGATGAAGTTAAATTTGAACTTTTAAACACAATTTTAGGCGGCACATCTTCTTCAAGACTTTTCTCAGATTTAAGAGAAAAACAAAAACTTGCATACGCAGTTTCATCCCAAGTCCAATCATTTGGCGATACTGGTATTTTAACTTGTCAAATTTTAACAACAACAGACAATAAGGAACAAAATGAAATTTCATACGACAACGTTCAAAAATCACTTGAAGGTTTCAAAAAACACACAGAATTATTAAAAAATGAAAAAGTAACAACTCAAGAACTTGAAAACGCAAAAAAAGTTTTAAAGCAAAACATAATTGCCGAATGTGAACTGCCATACTCAGAAACACAACTTCTTGCAGTAAATGCTAATTTACCATACGGAATCAAAAGAATAGATGAATATTTTAAAACAATTGATAAAATAACTGTTGAAGATATTCAAATTGCAGCAAATCACGTATTTTCAAATAATTCAACAATATCAATCGTCGCAAGTGAAGACACACTAAAAAATCAAAAGAAATATCTTCAAGACGAAGGCAATCTTTACATGTAATTTCTAAAAATAAAATTTTACACAGCCCTGCCTGATGATTTCAAAAGAACCCTTTGAAAAATCAACAATTGTTGAAGGCACATTTTGTTTTTGAAAATTTTCCTGAGGCTTAAAAATTTTACAAACTGACCCAAATTTTTTTATTGCTTCATCATAATCTTCACAAGGTTTATCGCCAGAAAAATTAAGTGAAGTTGTAGCTAAAACTTTATTTGGTGTTTCATTACAAACATTTTTAAATAAAGGATGATTAGGAATTCTAAGCGCGATTGTTGTTTTTGAAATAAAATCTGGACATTTTTCAGATTTATTAAAAATAAAAGTAATAGCGCCAGGCCAATATTTTTTCATAACCGCTACAATTTTATCGTCAACATTTTCAATATATTTTAAAAGACAAGAAACATCATAACTCATTAAAATCAATGGCTTATTTTTATCTCGTCCTTTTATTTCATAAATTTTTTCAACGCCTTCTTTATCTTCAACATCGCAGCCTAAACCCCAAACTGTATCTGTTTCAAAGCCATAAACATTATGTGCCATTATTGAACCTCGTCTATTTGATTCTTCTTTTTATTTATAAATTTTTCAACCAAATCATTAAAACAACTAATTTTTAGCAAATAAGAAGCAAGCACATAAACAACAAGCAAAGTTAAACCAACAATAACAATTTCTGAAAGACCGAAAATTAAACTCCATTCAAAAGATGAAGATAAAACACTCTTCACATATGCGCCAGCACAATAAGCAACAAAACCTGCGATTAATATTTTAAACAAAGTTTTAAAGATTGTTTTGTAATCAATTTTTGTTTTTCTGCTTGCAAAATAGCCAAGAAGAACAGCGTTGAATAAAGTAATAAAAGCAGTTGACGTACATATACCATATATTCCAAAATGTTTAACTAAAAGAGTGTTTAAAACAAATTTCAAAATTATCGAAAATCCTGCGACAAAAAAAGGTGTCTTAGAATCATTAAAAGCATATAAAAATCTTGTTGCGCTATCTCTGAAAACATAAGGGATAATAGAAAGAGTTATAATAAATAATATTTCACTAACCATAAATGTTGCAGAAGAATCAAACGCACCACGCTCAAGAGCAATTTTAATTGCATCGTATCTGAGTATAAAAATTGCAATCATCATATATGTTGCAACATAAAAAAGACTAGTAACACCTTTTGCAAAATAATTAGATGCGCTTTCGAAATCTTTTTGACCAACTAATTTTGAAAACAATGGGAACAATGGTACTAAAACGGCTGCAAGTATCATACCTGTTGGAAATTGAAAAATTCTATTTGCATAACCAAGTGATGTCCAAGCACCTTCTTTTAATCCGGATGCAAAAAACATATCTATATACAAACCAAGTTGCCCAACGGTTGAAGACAAAAACGCTGGAAACAATAATTCAGTAATTTCTTTAAAATTTTTATTATTAAAAAAATCAAAGCTTGGTTTATATGTGTAACCCATTTTAAATATCAATGGCATTTGTGCCAAAAGTTGAGCAAAAGCACCAATCATTGTACCAAGTGCCAAATTAAAACCAGTTGCATCAGAACCTGTTATAAGCAAAACCAAAACAAGCCCGACAGACATAAATGAAGGTGAAATATTAGGTAACAAAAAATGCTTGTGTGTTACCAAAATGCCATAATATATACCAATTACGGCCCCGACAAAAATAATTGGCGACATAACCCTAAGTTGATTTGAAGCCATTTGTATAAGTTCAGGTGAAGCACCATTTATGATTATACCCATTACAACATGTGGAAAAAAGAAACAAAAAAGCGAAAGTGCCCCAAAAACCAACAAGGAAAAAGTTTCAAAAGTATTAAAAAGTTTTTTAACTTCTTTTTCTGGCTTTTTGTCAAAATCTTTGATTAATTTTGAAAAAACAGCCACTGTCGCACTATGGAATGGCCCACCAACACCACCTAAAATAACAACAGCCAAAGCTGGCAGTTGATAAGCATAAAAATATGCGTCAGATACCATACTAGCGCCATAAAAATTAGCGACAACAACATCTCTTAAAAAGCCGAATATTTTAGATAACAAAATAACAAAGGCAATCCAACTTGCCGCTTTTAATAAACCTTTTTCTTTTTTTTGTGTTTGTTCCATAAAATCTATTCTACCACTTCAATCCAAACATTAACATTTTTGCCAACATCTTTACCGGATAAAGCCTTAAATGTAATTGTATTGTCACCGGGAACCAAATATTCTGTTATATCAAAAAATAGAGTTTTGGCGCTGAAATGACCGAGTTCTGACCTGAATTCATTATCATTTACATAAAAATCAAAATTTGAAATTCTGTCTGTATTATCTAATTTTAAATTAACCTTATATTTCTTGTCATGAAAGAAATTTAATTTTGTCTCTAGACCATAACCTGTAATTTTTACAGGAATTGTACCAATTGCAATATCTGTATAATAGTGTTTTAAAATCTCAATATAACTTGCGCCCTTTGAAGCCATATAAGCAGCACCATACTGGCTCATTCCAACACTATGCCCAAAACCTGCACCAATAAATTTATAAACATATTTTTTTGGCTTTGAAGCGCTATCAAAAATTGCAAGTTTTTCTGACTTTTCTTTTTCTTTTTCAATACAGAAGTTTGCGCTATTTAAAATTCTGCCATTTCTTCTGAATAATCTTCTTATACTTAATTCTTTTTTAACTTTCCAAGAACCTTTATCTGTTTTTATTTCAAGCAAAAGCGCTTTACCACTTTCACCTCTTTTTAAAACCTTAATATCTTCTATGACACCTATTTCATCATTGATACCAAAAACTGGCTCAACCAAAGAACTTTTAGACAAAAGTTTTAAATTTGTTTCTAGAATTTGAGGTAATTCATCTTCACTAAAAACTTCAACCCATCTATATTTTGGAGAATTTATATCATTTGACTCTGGTGTTGATGAAAAAAACTTATAAGCTTCCTGCTCGTTATCTATTTTTTTATAATCATCATTATCATAAACGCTTGTTAAATAAGGTAATTGAGCTGATATTTTAGGATTAATACCGCCAAAAACGTTTTCCCAGCTTTCAGTTATACCAGAACCCGTTGAAAAATATAGTGCTATAATTGGCTCCCTTTCATAAAGAGCATAAATTCCGTTTGTTTCGTCAACGGCTTGATTAGATAATTCATTATGAGAATTAACACCATAATAAACTTGAGAAGCAGTTGAATCAACAACATCATAATTTTTGTTTGAATTTACATCCCTATTAACATAATTTCTCGCCGCGATAGCCTGGGCTTTAAGAGCTTCAAGACCAAACGTCTTAGGCATTTCATTTGGAACAACACCTTTTAGATATTCTTGCATCGGAAGAACATTAACAAGGTTAAATTTCTTATTATTTGTTGATATTATTTCAAATTGTCCACTATAAAAAGCAGGAGTTCCTTTTCTGTTTAAATCAACAATGCCAATCTTTTCATCAGAAGTTATAACCAAAGGACCTCTTAGATTTTTAATTTCCTTTGTTTGACTTTTTGCATTTAATAACCCAAAATGGGATTCTACAACCAAATTTTCGCCAGATTTGACTTCCAATTTTTCTTCTGATGTCATATCTGACAGTAAAATATTACCGTTAGAAACAAAATTAATTCTTTCATGTTCAAAAGTTGAAAAATTTTGATTTGAAATACCAACTCTTACAATATTTTTAGCCTCAATTGCATAAACATTTGAAGCAACAAAAAATACAATAACAAATAAAACTACTACTCTTTGCAAAAACCTCATAATAGGATTTTACAACAAAAATTTTAATAAAAAAGGGATTTTAAGCTCTTTAAAAGTTTTGATTATAGCAAAAAACTAATTTAAATCTTTTTTAAATTTCATTGTAAAAGAAAAAATTGAACCTATACCATAATGACTTTCAACTTTAACTTGCCCACCCATTTTTTCAACAATATTTTTAACTATTGCAAGACCCAATCCAGAACCGCCATATTTTCTTGTGGTTGAAGCATCGGCCTGAGTAAAACTTTGGAAAATTTTAGATAAATGTTCTTGTTTTATGCCAATCCCTGTGTCTTCAATTTTAAATAAAACTTCAATATTTTCTGCGTCTTCGCTTGACAATATAGCAGAAATCTTAATTTCACCTTTTTCTGTAAATTTAATTGCATTGTTTATCAAATTATTTAAAACTTGTTTAAATTTAACTTCATCACCTACGACATTACATTTAACATTCTTATCTTTAATGCATTTAATTATAACTGGCTTATTCAAAATTGAAGATTTGGCAAAAGATACAGAAGTGTCAAGCGCATCATATAAATCAAATGGCGCATTCTCAACTACAAGTTTACCGCTTTCGGCCTTAGCAAGATCAAGTAAATCATTCAAAAGTGAAAGCAATATTTTTGAAGATGATGAAATTTCTTTCAAATAATCTTTTTGTTCATTATCCAAATTAGTTGACTCCAATAACTGAACAAAACCCATAATGCCATTCATTGGAGTTCTTATTTCATGCGAAATATTGGCAAGAAACTCACTTTTTGCCCTTGAAGCTTCTTCTGCTTTATCTTTTGCAACTTTCATCATAACATCATAATTTTTTCTCTCAGTTATGTCTTCACAAGTTCCGAAAATTCCACTAATAGTGCCATCTTCAAGAATAATTGGAGCCTTAATAATTTCAAGCCAGCGTTCTTTGTTATCCATATTTATTGGTATAACAATTGACGACATTTCCCTCGTTTTAATTATTTCATTATCTAGTTCTCTTAGTTCAACAAGGTTTTCTGGCGTTATCATATTTTTCTCATGCAAAACATCAAGAACTTTTTCACCATTAACTTCCTTAATATCAATGTCAAAATATTTTTGATAATGATTATTCGCGTGCATATATCTTCCTTCAAGATCTTTTATCCATACCATTGAAGGCAAAGTTTTAAAAATTGCTTTTAACTCAGATTCAACTTTCTGAATCTTTTTGTTCAAGTTATATCTACCGGTTATATTTCTTGAAACACCTTGAATTCCGACAAAATTACCGTCTTTGTCGTAAGCTGGTGATTTAAGAGTTTCAATAAGCATTTTCCCAACTGTTTTATGAATAACCCAATCTTCACAAAAAAGATTTGCCTTGGTTTCTGTAACAATTCTATCTTGCTCAATAAATGCTTTTGCAACTTCTTCACTATAAAGGTCAATATCCCTTTTGCCGATAACTTCTTCCTTTGAATTTACATCAGCCAAATCTAAAACAGAATTACTTATTTCCCTGTAAACCCCATTTGTATCTTTAAAAAATACAAAATCAGGTGTTGAAATTAACCAGTTTAAAAAATATTCACTAACGTTTTCTTGAGCCATTTTCTTCACTCCATTTGAGGGATATTTTAACATTTTTATTCAAAAGGGGCAAATAAAATGCTACTATTGTTTGAGAAAAAGGATTATAAAAATGGAAAACATTTTAGTTATTGATGACCAAGAAATTAATATAAAAGTTCTAAGAATTTTGCTGGAAAAAGAAGGCTATAATATTTTAACCGCCATAAGCGGAGAAGATGCACTTAAAATAATAGAAAATAGTTGCGAAAATTACATTTCACTTATACTAGCCGATATCAATATGCCAAATATGAGTGGTTTTGAATTATGCGAAATTATAAAAACCAACGAAAAATATCAAAATAAGTGCAAAAACACCCCAATTATTTTTATCAGCGCACTAGCCAATATAACGAATATAATTGAAGGTTTTGAAAAAGGTGCTGTTGATTACATTACAAAACCATTCAACACAAAAGAAGTAATTTTAAGAGTTAAAAACCATTTAAAAATAAGAAATCTGCAAGCAGAACTGGCAACTTATAACGAAAAACTCGAAGAAAAAGTTAAAGAACAAATTGAAAAAATTGAGCAAACCCAAATGGCGACAATTTTTTCACTTGCAAAACTTGCCCAGTCAAGAGACGATGATACAGGCAAACACCTTGAACGCGTACAGACATTATGTAAATATCTAAGTGAAGAACTTGCAAAAAACAGCAAATATTCACACATAATCAACAAAGAATACATAAATAATATTTTTCACGCAAGCCCACTTCATGATATAGGAAAAGTTGGAATTTCAGATTTAATACTTTTAAAGAAAGGGAAATTAACCCAAGAAGAATTTGAAGTTATGAAAACCCATAGCGAAATTGGCGCAAAAACTCTTGAAGAAGTAAATGAAAATTACAAGGGTAATGCCTTTATTGAAATGGGCATTTTAATTGCAAGACATCACCATGAAAAATGGGATGGAAGCGGATATCCTTGTGGTTTAAAGGGAAATGAAATTCCCCTGTGTGCAAGAATTATGTCAATTGTTGATGTTTATGACGCACTAAAATCAAAAAGGGTTTATAAAGAAGCATTTGAGCAAGAAAAATGCATAGAAATTATTAAAGAAAATTCAGGCACACAATTTGATCCAGATATTGTTGAATGCTTTTTGAATATAAGTGATAAAATCTATAAAACCTGGCTTGAATTACAAGATTAAAAAATTTTATACTATTTAAAAGTATTTTTGCCTCGTAATTTTCTATGATAAGTTATGGCAAACCTGTGAGCTTCATCTCTTATTCTTTGAAAAAAGTGAAGACTTGGGCTATTGAATGGGAAAATAACGGGTTCTTTTTTTTCTGGAACAAATACTTCTTCCTCTCTTTTTGCAAGAGAAACAATGTCCAAATCAAGACCCATATTTTTCATTACCTCAAAAACACCAGATAATTGACCCTTACCACCATCAATTATTATTAAATCAGGAGCTTTTTCACCTTTGTCTATAATTCTTTTAAATCTTCTTGTAAGAATTTCTCTTAGGCTTTTAAAATCGTCAACTTCGCCTTTTTGAATTGTTTTTAATTTATATCTTCTATATAAACTTTTTTTAGGCTCACCATTTACGAAACAAACGCCAGATGCAACAGTATTTGTGCCTTGAATATGTGATATATCATAGCATTCAACAACATGCGGAAAAGATTTCAAGTTAAGTTTTTCTGCGATATATGAACCAATTTCATTATAATCATTTTGAATTTCAACAATTTCTTTTAGCCTAATTTTGTCCATATTTAATTCAGCATTTTTTTCTGCAAGTTCCATGATTTCTTTTTGTTTTTTAGTTGCAGGAAGTGCAATTTTAACTTTTTGTCCTAATCTTTTTGAAAGCCATTCATTATAAATTTCAACTTCATCTATCATTGAAGTAATAAATATTTTTTTAGGAATATTGCTATCTTGCAAAAGTGCATAATATTCACGAATAACAGCATTTATCACTTCTTTTTCATCTTGAATTGTATATTTCATAAATTCAAAATCTTTTTTTGCAATAAGCCTGCCTTCTCTTATTTCGATAATGCAGGCGCAATATGAATTTTTATCATTTATAATAGCTAAATAATCTTCATTTGTGTTTTTGCTTTCAACAATAACTTTTTGTTTTTCTAACGTTTTTTCTATGTCTAAAATAGCATCTCTCATTTTTCCTGCTTTTTCATACTCTAAAGACATAGAATAATTTTTCATTTTTGATTTTAGAATTTTAATAAGTTCTTTTTGCTTGCCTTGCAAAAAAAGTTCAACATCACGCACAATTTTATCATATTCTTTTGTCGTAACCAATTTTTGGCAAGGCGCTAAGCATTGCCCTAAATCATAATAAAGACAAGGTCTTGAATTAAATTTCGGCGTCTTGCATTTCTTTAATAAAAATATTTTTTGCAAAATTTCCAAAGTTGCATGCATTGCTCTTATATCAGTATATGGTCCAAAATATTTCCCTTTAATTAAATTTTTATTAGCTTTTCTTGCAACAATAACTCTTGGATATTCTTCATCTGTAACAACAAAATATGGGAACTTTTTATCATCTTTTAATAAAACATTGTATTTTGGCTTATGTTTTTTAATAAGTTGAGATTCTAAAATAAGCGATTCTACTTCGTTATCAACAACTATGTATTTAATATCCACAATTTGTGGCACCATAATTTTTAATTTTGGCGAAACATTCTTTTTATTTAAAAAATAACTTGAAACTCTTTTGTATAAATTTTTTGCTTTTCCAATATAAATTATTTCACCATTTTTATCATAAAACTGATATGAGCCTGGCGAATGAGGAATAATTTGAAGTAATTTTTTGATTTCTTCTTTCATAAAACCCTACAAATATTTTATCAAATAATAACAAACAAAATCAAATAAATTCAATATAAAAAAGCAAAATTCTTACAAAAATGTGGTCATTTTTATAATATAAACAACATAATACTTAACAAAAATTAACAAAAAAATAGCAAAATCCGGAAAAGCTTAAAAAATATGGTAAAATAAAGGTAAGCTTAAAACTGACATACATTAGCAATTAGTTACAAAAAAAATATAAAGGACAGCTCACATGATACTTGAGTACAAAGTTGATGAACTAAGTGTGCATAGTGCTTGGCTACAAACTCTTTATGAACTTGTAGAGGAATTAAACTGCAAATGTCAGACTTTTTTCGAAGAAGGTTATAGTTCAGAACACAAACGCTTCAGCCAAACAAGAACCATTAAAATCAGAGGCGAAGGTACAATGTTAAACTGGCTAAAACTTCGTATGGAAAGATACTCGCATTTTGTAAACACTTTAAACGCAAGGGCAGATGCGATTTCTAGCTACTTAAATGAAGATGACGAACTATAAAACACCTTTTGTTGAAGGTACTTCATCAGATTTGCAAGAATCGATTTCGACCGCTTGCTTAATTGCGCGCGCAAAAGATTTGAAACTTGCCTCAATAATATGATGTGTATCGGTACCGTCAAGTTTTTTAATATGAATAGTTGCGCCTAAATTTTGAGATAAAGAAGCGAAAAAATGAGCAAGTAAAACTGTTTCAAAATCAGAAGTTTTTTCATCATTTAAATCCACATCGACTTTTGAATATGGACGATTTGAAATATCGACAACTGAAAGAACCAAGGCTTCATCCATAGGCAAAATAACTTGTCCGTATCGTTTAATTCCTTTTTTGTCTTTAAGAGCTTCTTTTATTAAAGAACCCAAAACAATCGCAACATCCTCAACTAAATGATGTGAATCAGAATCAATACTCTCCGCATTCACTGAAATATCAAAAGATGAATGATAAGCAAATTGTTCAAGCATATGATTAAAGAATTTAAATGGAGTTTTTATATCGTAATTGCCTTTACCATCTATATTTACACTTGCTTTTATTTTTGTTTCTTTTGTTGCCCTTAAAGTTTCTGCTGTTCTCATTTTTGACCCTCGTTTACTTTTAAAATATCACCAATATTTTGAATTACAACACTGGCACCAGATTTTATAAGGTGGTTTTTGTAAATATCATTTTGTTCATTAGGTGGCAAAACACCAATAGCATTAACACCAGCGCTTTTTGCACAAAGCATATCATCCCCAGTATCACCTAAATAATAAATATCTTTAAAATATGAATTTTTAATTATATAATTTAACCCCTCAGGATGAGGCTTTTGCTTGTTTTTTGGCAAGTCTTCTTTTGCCACAATTATATTGAAATATTTTAAAATTCCAAATTTTTGAAGCGAATAAATTGCTTCATTCCTTGGACGCCCTGTAAAAACGCACAAATCATAAATTTTAGATAATTTTTCGAAACCTAATTTATCTAAAAGCAATTTTTCGTTATCAATTAAACCTTTTGAGCCTTCATTTTTCTCATTAAAGAAATATTGCTGAAAAACTTCAATGATTTCTGCTTTTTTTCTGTTAACACCATATTTTTTAAGCAAAAATTCAGTTAAATCCCAATCGCAATTCAACCCGCCTAAATTTTTTGCTTCCTGAATTTCACCTTTTAGAAGTTTTTTGCCCGTAAAAAATTCAAATGTTTTTTCAATAGCTAATCTATATGAATTTTGAACATCAAAAACAACTCCGTCCAAATCAAAAACAAGTAATGTTTTAGAAGATAGAGCATTTAATATTTTCTTTGTGTCACTAACTTTTGGGACAGAAATCCTGAAACAATTTTCAAGATTTTTTTTATTTCCAAAATTTTTAACTTTTATGGAATTTGTTAAAAGTTTTTTGTACGCAAAAGATGAATAATTTTTAAAATCACAAAGAACAAAATTTGTTTCGCTATCATATGCGCTAAAGCCAAGTTTACTTAAACCATTTATCAAAAGTTTTCTTGATGAAATAATTTCTGCCTTCATATCATTAAGATATTTTTTATCATCCAAAACCGCAATTCCTGCCTTAACCGCATACGTATTAACTGAATAGGGAGAGATAACTTTTTTAATATTTTCAATATTCTTTTTATTAGTGACTATATAGCCAAGTCTGAGCCCCGCAAGAGCGTAGTCTTTTGAAAACGATTTAACAATAACCAAATTAGGATATTCTTTAATCAAACCAAAGAAATCTTGTCCCCTTTCGACAAAAGAGCCATAAGTAACATCAAGAACAACTAATTTATCTTGATAATTTTCTAAAATATATTCAATTTCATGTAATTCAATATTTTCACCCGTTGGCGAATTTGGAGAAGTTAAATGAATAATTTTAGTTTTATTATCAATATTTTTTACAATTTCCTGTACATCAAAAACCCATTTTTGCTTATAATCAACTTCGATAAATTTTGCACCGTTTACGTTTGCGTATATTTTTGGCATTGCAAAAGTTGGCGCAAAACTAACGACTTTATCACCTTTTTCTAAATAGGTAGAAAAAACAACACTAATTGCCTCATCACAACCATTTGTAAGCAAAATATTGTTTTTATCAACAAAATGTTCTTTTGCTAATTTATCAAGTAATTCACCATAACAAGGATAAAAACTTATATCTTTTTTGCAAACATTAGATAACACCTCTAAAACTTTTGGCGATACATCATAAAGATTTTCATTTGAATCCAGTTTTAAATCATAATTTTCAAAATATTCATCTGTTTGATAAACAGGTATTTTTTCTAATATTTTCTTTGGTTTAAGCATAGTTCTATCTTACCATAAATTTAACCATCTATTGCTTTTTTATATGTACTTAAAAGCTTGGCTTCATCTACAAACTGAATAAAATTCCAAGGAATATTGCCATTAATATCGAATGGCATTTTACAAGCCTCTTCGTAAGGTTTAAATTTGTTATTTTTTGCGAAGTCTTTCCAAACATGTTTAAATGCACCTAGATTAGCGCCTCTTTTTTTAACTTCAATAAAATAGTCGTACAAAGAATCACCATATCTAGACAAAATTGCTTGCACATCATCCCATTGAACACTTGTTGGACGAAGAGTTATACCAAGTTTGTGAAGTTCTTTTTTCAAATATGCAATTTTATCTTCCAAACTTTTTGTATCTTCCCTTTTTGCCCATTGGAAAGGAGTTTGTGCTTTTGGAATAAAAGTTGCAAGAGAATATGTAACATCAAAACCTTTATTTTTTTGTTTAATTTCTTTTGCTAAACTTATAAATTCTTCAATATCTTCTTTTGTTTCAGTTGGATGACCTATCATCATATAAGCTTTTAAACCGCTTAAACCATTTAATCTTGCAGTTTCAACTGTTTTTAAAATTTGTTCTTTAGTTAAATCTTTATTAATAACTTTTCTTAAACGGTCAGAACCTGCTTCAATTGCAATTGTGGCAGTTTTTTGCCCACATTCAACCAAAGTTTTTATAACAGTTTCTGTTGTTAAATCTGCCCTTAGGGAAGATAATGTTAATTCTATTGGTGATATTTTGTTTTTTTCTCTAATATATTCTAAAATTTCTTCAAAATTTGGATGCCCTGCAACATATGCGCCTAAAAGAGCAATTTTATTTGTATAAGTTAAACCTATATCAATAGCCTCTTTTATTTTTTCAACATCAACAAAACGCGCTGGCAAATTCAAATATGAAGCAATACAGAAATTACATTTTTTAGGGCATCCCCTTTCAATTTCAATAATAAAAGTGTTTTTAAAAAAGCTTTCATCACTTAAAATTGGTGTGTATAATGGCTCCTTTAAAACATCCGTTGTACCTTTTATAATTTTAGATTTGCCAAATTTTGGAACCCAAACACAATCTAATTTATTCAATTCCTGAAGCTTGACTTCTTTTGATTCATTCCTGAATTTAACCAAAATATCAAAAATTTTATCAAAAGTATTTTGAGAATCGCCTATCGAAATAAAATCATAAAATTCACAAAATGGCATAGGGTTTGCACTCAAAACAGGACCGCCCGCAAAAACAATTGGACAATTTTCATCTCTGTCTTTTGAATTTAATGGAATATTGTATTTTTCAAAAATTTCCATAATTGACAAAATATCAATTTCAAAAGAAGTTGAAAAACCAAGCACATCTAAATCACTTATATGTATTTTGGTCTCTTTAGTGTTTGTATATATTCTCTCTGCAAAAACATCTTCTCTAATATCTAATTTTTTAAAAATGGATAAAAAGCCAAGAGATGAAAGTGCAAAACTCTTCACTGCAGGGAAAGCAAACCATACATTTAATTTTGGATTTTTTGTTGTTCGGCTGTAGAGAAATTGTTCCATTAGTTTTTTAAATTCTCCACATTCTCAGAATTATCTAAATTATTTATAGGTTTTATATAAAGTTCATCAATTAATACACAAACCACACTTGCAATAGCTGGTCCTAAAATCACACCCCAAAAGCCAAGAAATTTAGCACCTATAAGCAAAGACAAAACTATTGTCAAAGGATGTATATTCATTAATTTACCAATTACAATAGGACGTAACAATTGGTTTTCAAGTAACTGGGCAATAAGACAAACAACTAATGTTAAAAGAACACCCCAAAAGCCAGATGATATAGCAGACACCAAACATATTATAACTGCTATACCAGGGCCAACAACTGGAATAATATCAAAAATTGAAGTTAAAAATCCAAGCAAAATTGCGTTATCATTTCCAAGAATTAAAAGTCCAAGACCAGTACACAAACCAACAAAAATCATTGCAAGAACTTGTGCAAAAATATAACCACCAACTTTATTAGTTATAACATCAAGAATATTTGTTGCTTTTTCTTTGAATTTTTCAGGAAAAAGTGCAACAAAACCATTCTTCATGGCATCTTTATCTGAACAAATATAGAAAACCATAATTGAAATAGCAATAATACCTGTTCCTGAACTTATTAAAACTTTTGTAAAATCAACTGATTTTGTCAACATTGTTCCTGCAAACTCTTGCGCAATATTGTATAATTTATCAACCGAAATATATGGTGCAATATTATGTCCAAAGATTGTAAAATTAGCCAAATATTGTTGTCCAGTTTCAATCATTGAAGGTAATTTTCCAACAAAAACCAACCCTTGCTTAGCTGTAAAAACAATCAGAGGAACAAAGAATAATAAAAGCAATGCCAAAGAAAGTAACAATATAAGTGCTGTTGCTAAAACTCTTGGCATATATTTTGATGTTTTGTCGATTAATGGAAACAATGTCGCAGATATAACAAATGCGGCAAAAAACATTAAAGCGACATCAATTATGTGATTTAAAAACACCAAAAATAAAACTATCATCACAAAGAAAATAATGTTCTTGGTTGTCAAATATTTATTAACATTTTGATCCATTTTTTGCTCCTTGTTTTAATTATCTTCATGTTACAATTATTTAAAGAATTTAGCAAGGAGAAATTATGCAAAGCGCAAACCAAAATATTAAGCCATTAACCACAAAAATCAACGAAAAAGGCAATTTATCAATAGGAGGATGCGATTTAGCTGAACTTGCAAAAAAATATTCAACTCCATTATATGTTATTGACAAGGAAACCCTTGTGAGTATTGCAAGAGAATACAAAAACGCATTTAAAAGTTATGCAAAATTTAAACCAAAGTTTGCTTCAAAAGCCTTAATGACAAGTGCTATTGCAAAAATATTGGCAGATGAAGGTTATGGTTTTGATGTTGTATCAGGTGGCGAAATATACACTGTTCATAATGCAGGCATAAGTTTAAATAATTCAACTTTTAATGGAAATAATAAAAGCAGAGAAGAATTAAATCTTGCAATAGATTTAGGTATAGGAAGAATCAGTGTTGATAATTTTAGCGAACTTGAATTATTGAATGAAATTTTGGAAGAAAAAAACAAAACTCAAAAAATATTATTAAGAGTGACCCCTGGAATAGAATGCCATACGCACGAATACATACAAACAGGACATTTAGACTCAAAATTTGGTTTTGATTTAACCCAAATTGATAATGTTATTGAATTAATAACACAAAAATATAAAAATCTTGAAATTATGGGGCTTCACGCACACGTTGGCTCTCAAATTTTTGAAACAAAAGTTTGGAGTGACGAGGTTGAAGTTTTAATTAAAGAAATCAAAAGAATAAAAGACAAGTTTAAAATTGAACTTGAAGAAATAAATATAGGTGGTGGTTTAGGTATTACATACACAAAAGAAGACACTCCGCCAAGTGTTCAAGAAGTTGCAAATGTTGTTTTAAAATCACTTGAAGAAAATATCAAAAAATATAATGTTAAAGAACCTGTTTTATATATTGAACCAGGTCGCAGTATGGTTGGAACATCTGGTGTTACTTTATATACACTTGGTAGCTCAAAACAAGTGCCAAATGGGAAAAAATATATAGCAGTCGATGGTGGTATGGCAGATAATATACGCCCTTCCATGTATGGTGCTGAATACTGTGCTGAACTTGTAACAAAAAAAGACAGTGAAACAAAACAAAAAGTTACAATCGCAGGAAAATTTTGTGAATCAGGAGATATTTTAATTAAAGAAATTGAATTAAATAATCCTCAAAAGGGCGATATTCTTTGCGTTTACAACACAGGTGCGTATGGTTATTCAATGGCATCTAATTACAATCTTATGTTAAAACCTATGATGGTACTTGTAAATAACTCACAATCTGCTATTATAGTAAATAGACAAACGTATGCACAACTTGTGCAAAATGATATAATTGCTGAAATCTAAGGAAAAGATAATTGGACCATCTACTTTCAAATTTATTTTACAAATTTCA
Source organism: Cyanobacteria bacterium SIG30 (assembly GCA_015152475.1). Classification (GTDB taxonomy): domain Bacteria; phylum Cyanobacteriota; class Vampirovibrionia; order Gastranaerophilales; family Gastranaerophilaceae; genus SIG30. Next base: position 147,230 of record SUTW01000003.1, read on the forward strand.
CCATTTTATCTCAACGCTAAATACGCCTGAGCTTATTGTTAATATTGGTGAAATTATAGTTTTAGCACTTTTGGGATTTTTCTTATACAGAAAATATATAAAAGGAACAAATAGTGAAAACCTAATAAGAGGCGTTTTGGTCCTTCTTTTCATGTGGATACTTGCAGAATTTTTCTTAATTCTTGGTTTAAGAGTTTTTGGAATGGTGCTAAGAACATTTGTTGCAATTGTAATTTTCAGCTTAATTGTTATATTCCAGCCAGAACTTAGAAGATTTTTGGTATATTTGGGACAAGGCAACCTTATTTCAAGAGTATTTCTGGCAAGAAAACAGAAAACAGAAAAAGAAGAAGGTGTAAAAACAGTAAAAGAACTTATTGAAACAATAAAGTATTTATCAAGAAACAAAATTGGTGCTTTAATAGTTTTAAACAGTTGCGAAGACTGCACTTCATACGACATCGGAACAACTATTAACGCTGACATTACGCAAGAATTATTGCTTACAATATTCCATCCAAACACCCCTCTTCATGATGGCGCAGTTGTAGTTTCTAAAAATAAAATTTCATCAGCAGGTGTTCTACTGCCACTAACAGAAGACCCAAAATTAAGTTGGAGATACGGAACTCGTCACCGTGCAGCATTAGGTGCATCAGAAACATCAGATTGCGCAGTTATTGTTGTAAGTGAAGAAACTGGCGATGTTTCAATCGCAATAGATGGCGAACTTAAAAAATATGAAGATTTAGGTCAATTAAAATCAAATATTGAAAAAATCTTAATGATAAAAAGTGATGAAATAAAAGAAAAAAGAAATTTCTTATTTGATTTCAAAAATAAGCAAGATAAAAACAACCAAGATTAAACTTGTTAAATTTCGATATCTTTTATTTTATTTTCTTTAATATCAAAACATATTGCAGTTTTTTTATTCTTTAAACCATATAGAATATTGTTTTTTGTAAGCTGGAACAACACATTTTCTTTATCTTTTGAATTCAACTCATCTTCATAATTAAAAACAATAACGGGCTCATAAAAAGAATCAGCCATTTTATATGCTTCTAACTCATTTTGAACAAAAGAAAATGCAAAATTAACTTCAATCTCGCCTAAAAGTTGAGCATCAGGAACTTCAAGTGGTGGACCAGCAGGAATTGCCCTTGCTGGATTTTTAGGATTGGAAATAACACCAAAAGATCTTAAAAGCGCAATGGATAAAGTATTTTTATAAATTTCATATTCATTTAAACCAAAAGTTAAAATGCATGCATCTTTTGCGCAAACAAATCTTTGCATAGGATAAATATTTGTTTTAGCCTCATATGGTCTTTTAACTGGTAAATTTTCAAAAAGATTATAGTTAAAATCATGTTCCCTTTTAATAGTTCCAAAGGCACATTCAGCAACGGTTTCATTAATATTATTTTCTAAATTAAATTTAGCCTGAATTTTGTGATTTTTCTTTTTGTTTTTAATTTTTGCCTTAAATTTAACAAAAGGCGCATTTGAATCAAGCGTAATTTCAAGCAAAATATCTTTGAAATAAACGCCCAGTGTTGAAGACAAGGTGCTTTTTTTTATAATTTTTGTTTTTAAAAATGGAATACATTCAGGTTTTGTTGAAGGTGCAAAATTATAACTATCACCTGAATCTTCTGTATCAACAATATTTAAAAAATCCTTTAAAAATTTGTTTTTAACTTTATCTTGAATATTTAAAATTCCATCATTTATAGTTATTTTCAAATATTTATTTTCAATAAAATCGTCACCGATTAAAACTTCGCCTTTTTCAGAATTTAATTTTAAAGTATTTAAAGAAAAAGGTTTAAGATTTTCAACTTTAAAAACATATTCGTAAATTTTTGTATAATCTTCAGTTACAGGAATTTTACTTTTGTCATATAAAAGCTCATCTGGAAAACCTTTTTCAACATTAAGAATTTCAAGATTTTTAATTTTTTTGGAAGTTTTAAACTTAACAACACCGTCATAATTAAAATTTGAAAGATTTATAACGCAAAGCTTATCTTCCTTTTTATTTTTATTGCTTTCTAAATTATTTTTTAAATCTCTTTTGATTCTGTTTTTAAAACCATCAGCAATTTGTATAACATTGTCAAATCGTTGTTCAACTTGTCTATGGACTTCATCTATTGAACATCCATAAAGGCTATCGTGCGCGTGGTTTTTAATCAAAGTTTCAAATGCATAATCAAGTTGTTTTTTATTATTTTTATTTAATAAAAAACTAAGTGGTTCAACAATTCTTGAAAGCTGAAATTGAGCATAAGCATTTTTAATTTTTTGAGGAATTCTTGCACTATAAACTCCTTGTAAAATATATGTTGATGTATTATCAAGAAATTCACCGCTGTATTTTTTCTCAAAAGTTGCATTCTTTATATATTCAAATGGATTTGTCAAAACTATTTCATATTTTTTTGATTTTTTATTAAAGTTCTTAATCTTTTTATTCGCATCAGTTAAAATTTGAAGATGGTCAGCCCCAATTGGAAGTAAAACATTTTCAGAATTTGTATATTTGGCAATTTTATCAATATTTTCCTCGATAACTTCAACATCGGCATTATTATGGAAAAAATCAAAAAAATAACCTCTTACAAGTCTTGTGGTTTTAAAATCATTAAAAATAAAATCTGATTCAATATCTGGTGTACCGCGCCACAAAATTGCATTATTGATTTTTAAATATTTTAAAATTTCAAATATAGATGAGCTATGCCCAAAAGTATCAGCCAAATATCCTAAAAACTCATCTTCGCCCATATCTTTTGAATATTTTAAACCTCTTTCAAAATTTTTAATAAGCAAGTGCCCTGAACTTAAAAAACTGTCTGCGCTTGCAAAAAAAGGTCCAATAAATAATTTTTTTTCTTTAATAAATTTCTTAATTATTGCTTTGTTTTCAGGTCTAAATTTTAAATAAGTTTCAATGGCATCAGTTTGTCCATCAAAATAAAAAGATGGAGCCTTATTGTTTTTTAATTCATTTATTATTTCATCAACAATTTCAACCAGTCTTAAACTAAATTCTTCGTGGCTTCTGTACCATTCTCTATCCCAATGTGTGTGAAGATATGCAAAGACTTTTCTTTTCATACAATTATTTTAACACATCTGTCAAGCCTATTTGCCTTACTGCCTCGTAGACACCAACAGCAACAGTATTAGATAAATTAAGGCTTCTAAGACCTTCTTTCATTGGAAGTTTAACGCAATTTTCGCCACCATATTCCAATATTTCCAAAGGCAACCCTCGACTTTCCGGTCCAAACATCAAGAAATCACCTTTTTTATATTGGACATCCGTGTAATAATTCTTTGCTTTAGTTGTAAAATAGTAAATATTGTTATCTTTTACAATTTCAAGTAATTCCTCAAAATTATTCAGTCTAATTATCTCAACTTTATCCCAATAATCAAGCCCAGATCTTTTAAGGTATTTTTCAGACATGGAAAAACCGAGCCTGCCAATCAGATAAAGTTTACAATCACAACAAGCGCAAAGGCGAACAATATTGCCAGTGTTTTGAGGAATTTCAGGTTCAAATAAAACTACGTTTAAACTATTTGTTGTCATCTGTAAAAAATCTTTTGCTTTCAAAAATAACTGGTAAACCACGAACAACACAGAAAACTGTTGCAACAATCGCGCAAATTATACCAATATTTAATACAACATCTTCGTGTTTATATGGTGAAAGGTGGCCCGCAATAATTAAAACAAATGCCATTGCTTTTACAACCGCATAGGTAAAACGTGAAAAATTTGAAGCCACAATGAATTTAGCAATTGGATTTTGTTGCATTGTGTTTGCGCCAAAAGCTGTATAACCTTGACTTAATGCAAGTGATCTTAAAGCGTCCGTAATAATTCCTCTTGAAACGACAATTGCAGGAATTATAACATTTATCCAACCAAGTGCGCAGAAAACAAGCCAATATAGGTTTTCAACCATTCTGTCACCCATAATATCCAAAACCGCGCCGAGTTTTGATGTTTCATTAAACTTTCTTGCAACGTAGCCATCAAGTCCATCAAACCACATAACAAATATTGTTAAAACCAAAGATGCTTCATAATATTCAGTTTTATAAAAAAGCATACCTAACGCCACAAATGCCAAGATAATTCTTGAAATAGTAATAAAATTAGCCATTTTTCATCTCCTTGTCTATAATTTTTGCAACTTCTTCAACGCAGTGCTTATCGCCAATTTGTTTTTCAACATCAATAAGCCCTTGAATTTGTGCATTTCTTTCATTTTCATTATTTAAAAGTTTATAAATTTTACCTGCAATTAATTTAGGTTTTGCTCTGTACATTATAAATTCATCAACGTAGTCTTTGCCCGCTATAATATTTACAAGACAGGCTCTATTTATTGAACGAACCATTAAATAAATTAAATAAAATAAAAACGGTCCTCTGTAAGCTATAATCATAGGAATTTTATACATACAAGCTTCAAGTGCAACTGTGCCAGATGCCAAAATTAATGCATCCGAAACACTTAAAAGCGCTCTGTTTTCACCTTTAATTACTTTATAATTATCTAATTTATTTTTAAAAACATTATCTGGTAAATTTGGCGCATGCGAGAAAACTACCTGAATATTGTTATCAAATTTCTGCAAAAGTTGTGCTGATTTGATAAAAATATCAAGCAAAAACTTAATTTCAAAAATTCTTGAACCTGGGAAAACAGAAACAAGCTTTTTATTTAAATCAAGATTGTGGCGTTTGAAAAATTCTTCCTTATCCGCCTTTTGAGGTAATTCCTTAGCCAAAGGATGACCCACAAATTCAGAATTTATACCCTCCTTTTCATACAATTCTTTTTCAAAAGGAAAAATTGTAAGCACTTTATCTATATTTTTTTTGATAATTTTTAAACGCCATTTACGCGATGCCCAAACCTGAGGCGGTATAAAATAAAAAGTTTTAATACCTGCTTTTTTTAAATATTTTGAAATAGCAAGATTAAAAGCACCATAATCAACAAGTAACACCAAATCAGGCTTATATTCATTTTTTAAATAATCAACAATTTTTTTACCAAGCAAAAAATGCTCTTTGATTATTTTAAGATTAATGCCAGCTTTACCCATTTTTTCATGGTTTGTAAAAATTTTAACACCGCTATTTTTTAATAATTCACCACCGACACCTTCAATTTGGATATCAGGACGAATTTTTAAAAGTTCGCCAACTACTCTTGAAGCGTGACTTTCTCCAGAATATTCACCTGTAATTATAAAAAGTTTTTTCATACTGCAAGAAGTACCATTTTGTGTTTATTTGCAAAATCAATCATATTAGCCTGTTCTGCAATAATTGTTGCACCAGCTTGCAGAGCCAATACATTTGCACCATAGCGTTTCATAATTCTTAAAGTATTCATTCCAACAGTAGGAATATCAAATCTCATATCTTGTTTGGGCTTTGCAACTTTGACTACAACGGCACCTTTTTTTCTTGAAAGCTTTCCGCCTCTTTTAATGCATTGGTCAGTACCTTCAATTGCCTCAACTGCAAGAATCATTTTATCTTTCATAACTACAGATTGACCGATATCAAGTTGTCCCATTTCACGGGCAATTTTATAACCATATTCAATATCAATCATTTGTTCTTTTGTTGGTTTTAATTTCGTCAAAACGCCTTCTTGGACAATTAAGTCTTTTATAAAAATTGTTTGGTCAAGAATTGTGATACCAAGTTTTTCAAGTTCCTCAATCAAAAGAAGCATAACCATATCATCGTTTAATTTTGGAGCCTTTTTAATAAGTTCAAGTGCAGTAGGTTCAAATTTTAATCTTTTTAAAATCATTGTTTTTGAAACTTTACCAATAAATGTTAACTGTTTAATGTTTTCTTCGATTAAAACTTTTTTTATACTGTCTAATTGCCCACAACCATAACTATAAACTTTTGAACAATATTTTTGAAGTTCTTTAAAATTATCGCTTGAAAGAGAAATTGCAACAACTTCCAAACCATTATTTTTAGCGTTCTGCGCCATTTTTACAGGAAGAATTCCATTACCTGCGATTAAACATTGTTTGTTATCAAGTGTTATACTCATAATTAAGGCATTAGCTCCATATCATCATTTCCACTACCGGTTAAGCTTGTTTTTACATTACCATCTGCATAAAATGCTTTTGGTCGAAGTGTCATTTTAATTCTGTCAGCTTCAACAGAACTACCTTCTTGTTCTATTTTAGAACGTCCAGTAAATATTACAACATTTGGTTTGCCAGTTTTTTCATCAACAAGCATTTGGGCCTTAGGGCCAGTTGCAACATAATCCTTATATATTATTTTGACCTTACCGCCTGCTATAACATTTTTAATTTTTCTGTTAAATTGTTGATATTTACTTTCCACATAAATTTTAGAACCATCATCAAAAGTTAAATCAGAAACAGCGTTACCAGTAATTTGATATTCTTCCCTTGAAGGTTCATATGTAAATTTATCGCCTTTTATAACGTTTTCGCCCTCTTTCATAACAACATTACCTGTAAGTTCAAGATATTTGATGTCATTATTTTTATCAACCTTTGCAAGTGCATCATCGGAAAAAGTTTCTGCATTTTGATATTTAATAATAACACCGTCATGGGCTTTCATAATCCTTGTATTTGTATCATATTCTTGGCTTTCTGCCGTGATAGTAAGCGTTGGTTCTCTATTTTCCATCATAATAGATTGGCTATTTCCCTGAGCCAAAATATTCTTCTTAATCAAAGAAACTTTTATGATGTTTGCTTTGATTTCATGCTTTTTACTACCTTTTTCTTGAAAGGCATAAGGATGATCAAAAAAAGTTGCAAGTGAAGGCTTTTTGGAAGTTGGATCCAAATCAAGCTCTGCCAAAGGACTCTGAACTTTAACGTCACCAACCTGCACTTTGACATCACCTTCGAAAAAACCTTTGTTTATTTCAGGTTTAAGTGTTTGTTTCTTTGCCTCAATCGTAACTGTTGTACAATATCCAACACTCATTATTAAAAAAGTAAATATGAATAATAAATTCAATATTTTTTTCATTTATTTATATTCTCCTAAGTCATAAACTTTACTTTTGCTTTTGCCCTCTATCTTGAAATAAGTTAAATCAACATTAAAAACAGCTTTTGAACTTTCTGTAATAAGTTCATTATTTCTGTTTATTCTAACATTACCGCTTGCAATAATGTCTTCGTCTTTTCCTTTCCAGACAATATTGTCTGCAAGAATTGATGAGCCATCTTTGGCAACAACCAAAACGTTTCCAGATAACAAAATAGTTTTGTCACCCTCTGTATATGTACCATTTTCCGCCTGAAGGCTCAATATAACATTTTCATCGTCATCATAAAAATTACCTAAAATATCTTTTAAGACAACTGATTCCTTACCGCCTTCATAAAAGCCTTTTTTTGCGTATAATTCCCAATATTTTTTCTCATCTTTGCTTTCAGTCAAAATAAGATTAGACACGGCAACTTTTTGTTCGTTTTTAGTTGCATCATCAAAATTGTTTGCCAAATCCTTTGTCACAAACCAACTCCAAACAAACCCAAACAATATGAGAAGTGCAACAAGTGTAAATATGATTGTATATACTTTTTTGGAATTCATCACCTTTTTATTGTACCACATAAAAGAATTTTTGGTTTTTTTAGAGGATTTAAAATCAAAAAAAATTTAATAAGATATAAAAGTAAAATTTAAATTCCCCAAAAAAACATTTTTAATAAAGGTGCGTTTATGGCAAAAAACAATTTACTCGAATTCGATGCTGAAATTTTGGCATGTAAAAGAAAACTTAAAGAACTGGAACCTCATATAAAAAATAATGAAGCGCTCGCAACTCTTTATAACCGATTACTTGTTCAAAAAGCAATTTTAATTGACAAAAAACGCAAAGAAAGAAACCCTGAAAACAAAATTGCAGATAAATTTAGAAAAATGTTCACATTTAATCACAGAAAAAAACTAATTTGTGATTTTTTCCAAGAAGGATATTAAAGCATTTAAGCATTCAAAAGTGCTGTTTCGTGTTCAACCAAGTGCGCAGGATAACCAGCATGATGAATTTTAGGCAACAAGTAAGATGCCTTGTATTCAATTAATTCATCATTATTATCATCTGTATCATTGCAAACAAAAATTGTTTCGCCATTTTTATCTTGTTTGTAATCAACAATTGTTATCTCGTGGCCACCTGTAACTTTATTTGAATTATCTGTAAACACATAGCCAATAATAACGTCTTCACCTATATCAATAGCTTGTTTTATATGGTTTTCAATTTTTGCAAAATCGCATTTATAACTTGTTAAATATTGATTATCATCTATGTTTTGATAAACAATTGAAAGCTTTTCCTCATTTGTTACAATTGATTCTATAAATGTTTTTTCATCAGAACTCAAACCTTGAGGATTTGAGTTAAATTTACCAGCTCTAATATCAGATAAAGAATCATAACTTTGTTGTGATGCATTTTGCATAAGAGTTGATTGAATTAAAACATCAAGAACATTTCTTTCACCTTTATCATAATAACCGTTTTGAATATGTGCTCTTGTATAAGCATTTTTATCTGGTTTTAATTCTAAAACCGCATTTTGGAAATCAAGATAGCTTGGTCTTGTCTCAAAAGCATTTAAGAACCAAACAGCATCCATATAATTTTTTGACAATGAGCTCATTTTTAATTTTTGAGTGACTGACATTTTTGGAGAAGTAAGTTCATTTGCCCAACGTGCAAATTCTGCCGGACGCTTATTTGCAAGATGAAATTCTAAACTTGCAGCAGGACAAGTCCCGCTTCCGTTATTTTTAACATCTAATAATTCCGGATTATTTTTAATATCTTGTGAAACTTCAGGGTTATTAAGTATTAAACTCTTAACTTCATTTGGAATATCACCAAAAGTTTGAGTAATTATAGATGGCTTATAAAGCGTATCTATTGCTTGTTTCACAAGCTTAACGGAATCAAATCCCTTAACTCTTGGTTGAGTTAACATATCGTGTAAATTTTTTAAGGTAGTGGTGTTATCGTTTGAAGAATTATTTAAAAGTTTTCCATTTCTTAAAAGTTCTGCAAGTTTTTGTTGCGAAGAAATATCACCAGTCGCAACAGGAGAAATATCTTTACTTAAAACATTAATAAGATTGTTATACATTTGTATTTCATCGCCCGCTAATAATGTGGTTCTGATATTAGCTTGATAATTAGCTTGAAAACTTACATTTGAGGTAGTTGAAAAATTATTTGAAACAATAGGATTAGATACTGGCTTAATCATACCTACGGAATGATTTTTACTAGCAGAATTAGTTCTAACTATTTGATTAAAATTATTAATTGATCCTATCATCTTCACTACCTATGATATTAAAAACATGAAATTATAAAAAATTGCTTATTAGTGCTATTATAAAGTTACATTATGAAACATAAAACTATTGATAAAAAATATTTAATTTTGTGTTTAGATAGACTAACTCGTTTTAAACATACAAATGAAAAATACGAACGAGTTTTTAAAGACATATTACATAAGTGCGGACTTAATAGTGATAATCTAGAAATTGCCAAAGAAATTTTTAATAATTCCCTTGAAAATTTTGATAAAAAAAATAATGAATTTTTATGTAACTTATTGGAACAAGAAGAAAAAAATATGTTTTATCAAAACAGGGAAAGTGAAAGAAATTTCCCCATAAATTTAAATATTTATGGCGCAATTAAAAATGTAGAAGAAAATTCTGATTTACCATTGAACATTAAAAGATTATTAATGCAAGAAAAAAATATGGATAAAAATCCAATAGAATTAAGAAAAAAATATTCACTTTTATATCCTCTGGAAAAAATTATTTTAACCGAAGGTGCAACTGAAGAAATCCTTTTAAGCGAATTTGCAAAAAAAATGGATCTTGATTTTGAAAAAGAAGGGATATTGGTTTTAGGTGCAGGTGGTAAAAATCAAGTTGCAAGAAAATATTATAAGATGATTGAAGAAGTTAAACTCCCAATATTTATTTTGCTTGATGAAGATGCAACGGAAACGAAAAAAATAATAGAGCCAAAACTTCGCAAAAAAGATAAAATTTATCTTATTAAATCAGGAGAATTTGAAGATATAATCCCAAGAAAAATAATTATCGGAGCAATAAATAATTTGCACAAAAACGATTTTCAAATTAGCGAAAAAGATTTTAATGAAGAATTAAATACCGTTAAAAATCTTAAAGAAATATACAGAATAAATGGTTTCGGAGATTTTCAAAAAGCAGACTTTGCAAAAGAAGTAAAAAAATTTCTGTGCAAAAATATTGAAATAAAAGGTGAATTAAACGACATTATTGAATATATAAAAACAATTTAAGCCAATATTTCATCTAAAATTTTTGCGTCTTCTTCTCTTTTTTTTGAATTTGCAAAACTAGAACGTTTAATATAAAGCTGAAGCGCTTCTCTTATAAAACGACTTCTTGAACGCATTTTGTCTGCTGCGCATTTATCAACTGAAGATAAAAAATCATCTGGAATACTAACCAATATTCTTGCCATCTTTTCTCCTTTTTGATATAGACACACTTAATAAAGAAGTATATAATATTTTATATTAAAATTCAACCATTTTTGTGTTCAAGAAAGGCTTTAAAAAATGAATTCTGTCAAAGCAAACAAAATACATATAGGAATTTTTGGCAAAAGAAATAGCGGAAAATCAACACTTATGAATACTATTTTGAACCAGGATTTCTCAATTGTATCTGACATCTTAGGTACAACAACAGATGTGAACCAAAAATCGATAGAATTAAACCCTATAGGCCCAGTTATTTTTCTTGATACAGCTGGTATAGACGATGAAAATGAGTTAGGTATCAAAAGAGTTGAAAAAACCTATAAAGCGTTAGATAGATGTGATGTTGCAATTTTTGTGTGCGATTTTGAAAGACTAAATGAAATCGAAATAATTTTCTTAAAAACACTGAAAACAAGAAAAATTCCAACTTTACTTATCACAAATAAAACAGATATAGATAAACCAAATGACCAGGAAATTAAACTCCGGGAAGAACTTTCAGATAAAGCAATAATTATTTCCCTAAAAGAAAATAATGATGCGAGAGAAATAATCAAAAAAGCATTAATTGAAATATTGCCAGATGAAATTATAGCGCCAAAGGATATTTTGCAAAATCTGGTAAAGCCCAAAGACCATATAATACTTGTGATACCAATAGATAAAGAGGCACCAAAAGACAGACTCATTTTGCCACAAGTTCAAACAATAAGAAATATTTTAGATAAAGATGCAACACTTTCAATTACAAGCGTTGAAAATCTGGATACAACATTGAAAAATTTAAACAATAAACCAAAAATGGTTATAACGGATTCGCAAGCATTCAAAAAAGTAAGCGAAATTGTTCCTGATGAAATAAATTTGACTTCTTTTTCTATTCTTTTTGCAAGATTAAAAGGCGATTTAAAAGCTTTTATAAAAGGTGCTTCAAAATTAGATGATTTAAATGAAAATGACAAAATTTTAATATGTGAAAGTTGCACACATCACGCCATTGAAGATGATATAGGAAGAGTCAAAATTCCAAATTTAATAAAAAAATATACAAATAAAAATTTAATTTTTGAATTTTATTCTGGATATGATTTTCCTGAAAATATTGAAAAATATTCATTAATTATTCATTGTGGCGCCTGCATGACAAATAGACGTGAAATTTTAACAAGAATTATGAAGGCAGAAGATAAAAATGTTCCAATTACAAACTATGGCATAACAATATCTAAATGCCTTGGCATTCTGCAAAGAGCAACAAAAATTTTTGAAGAAATTTAATTTTAAATTTTTGCAAAATCTTCAAAGATTTTCTCTATTTTATTATTTTCCATTATATCTTCGATTTTATCAGATATTACATCAGGAAAAAATGAAGAAGATAAAATTATAAATAATGCAATTGCAACAAGCACCCACTCTTTTGCTTTTCTTTTTGGTGCTTCGCCCATATGGCAAAAATATTTTCCATAGTTATAACTTTGTGCAAAAAGAGAAATTGTATAATTTACAGTAATAACGGCAAACAATATACAAACATATAGTGCAAATAAAATAAGAAGCATTATTAATATTGCAAATAAAACATTAAAAATCGCACTAACTAAAAATGCTTTAAATAAAACTATAGCAAATAATGGAAGCAATAATACGAATGAAACAATTAAATATAATATACAAGAAACGTACGAAGCAACAATAGATGCAAGATATGAATATGTAAGTTCTGGTATTGAATATTGGAAAAATACTACATTATCTTTTTTAAAAAAGGCGCTAAATTCTTTTTTATGTGCAAAGGCCATAAAGAATGGCGTAAAGAAAATATTTGGCAAATAAGAAAATAAAAATGTTGTTAAAAAAACAAAGAAAACATTTTCTAAAATTTCTATATTAATGAAGTAGCCAAACAAGACAATAACAAGACAAAGTGGAATAAAAACAACTAATGACAACAAAAATGTATTAAAACCATATTTTAAGTATTCATTAATTCTGCCTTTAACAGAAGGCATAAAATCTTGTTTTTCAAGTATAAAATTATGCGCTATTTCAATATTGTATCCAGCAACAAAAAGACTGACAAGAAAAAACGCAACAACTAAGAATATACTTAAAAGCATTGCTGATAACATTTTAGAGCTACCATATAAGTGTATATTAAAACCAAATAAAGTAATAAAAGCTCCAAAAATAACAGTTAAAAACAATGAATATTTGGCAATATTTCTAAAATCGTTACCAATAAGTCTTAATGGCTGAATAAAATCAATATTAAAATTCATAAAACCCCCTTAAAATTAAAAAGGCGGCACCCAGATTCGAACTGGGGGATAAAAGCTTTGCAGGCTTCTGCCTTACCACTTGGCCATGCCGCCTTAGATTATAATTATAATATTAAAGACACATAGAAAAGTCAATCAATAGTTAGACTAGATTTTCTTCCAATATTTTTAAAGTTTTAATAGAAGTTGGTGATTGCTTATCTATATATTTTTTTAATAAATCAAAACATGTTTTGCAAATTTTCTCATTAACAAGTTCGTCATAAATTGTCTTATCTTCAATTTTGGCATCCATAATTGTTGATAAAAAATCACGAATTTTTGTCGGAATTTTAGTTTTATTCAAAGATTTATATTCACATTTTTTGCAAAGCACGCAACCTTCATCAACTAAAAAAATAGGATTTTCTTCAATAGTACAGCCACATATTGAACATTTTTTAAGTTCAATTCCATAACCCAAAATTTGCATAAACTTAAGTTGAAATTTTAAAACATATAATAAAATCTCAGTTTTAGAAGAAGATTCAGAAATTTTTTCAAGTGTCATATAAAAAATATCATAAATTTCTTCACTATTAGAATTTTCCTTACAAAAAATTGAAACTAATTCACCTAAATACATCCCGTAACTTAATTTATCAAAATCATATCTTAATTTATTAAATGTATTTAAAGCCTGTGCTTGACAAATGGTGTCTAAATTTCTTCCTTTGTGAAGCATTAATTTATTCGCAACAAGAACCTGCATTCTTGCGCCTAATTTACTTTTTGGACGCTTAACCCCCTTTGCAACACCCTTGATTAAACCTTGCCTTGAAAACATCAAAACAATGTTATCATGTTCGCTTAAAGGATATGTCTTTATATTTATAGCATCTGTAACAAAATTTTCCATAAGATAAATTAATAGTTTAAAGCGTTTCTTTAAAACCTTCTTTTGTTGTGAAATCTAAATACATTTGGTCTAATGTATCATACAATGAGAAAACTTGAGTTTTAGGATTAAGTGAATAAAACAGGTTTTCATATATATTATTGTTTGAGTAAAGATAGATTTTTTCAGGCGCCGATTGTTTAAATGCCACCTTTAAAAAGTCCATTATCGCCTCTTTTTCCTGACTTGTTGGCGGATTAATTAAAATCCAGGTTTTTGCTTCCATTAAAGAACCGAATGCTCTATGCCAGAATATTGGGTTACATTCAAGATTTGTTGTATCATAAATATCAGGATACGCTATATTGCCACATTCAGGACATTCCAGGGTGATAGCTTTAAAATCTAGTCCTGTATTTAGAAATTTAGTATTACATTTCATGCATGAAAACAAATTTGTAAGTCCAAACATTGGAATAAAATCCATAGTTGCATCATCAGCATAAGTATTTTGAACCATAGGAATTTGAAATTTAACATCTTCTTTTAACAAAGTACTAGGTAAACCTTGATTTTGAGAAGTTGTTATAAAAATTTTATAGCATTTAATTTTTGAAATTTTGGCCAAAAATTTACATATGTTTCTCTCTTCAACATCAATATCATCCATAATTGAAGATGCTTCATCTAAAATATTATTTGCGTAGTTTCCTTCAAAATCAGAAGCAATAAAATTAAGCTTATTTCTATATGTTTTAATTGATTTTGCTGTTTCAAAATTTATATTTGTGTCATAAAAAATTGCAACATTGCCTCTTTTTACTTCTTCATCAGGGTTTTCAAATTTTACACCATAGCCTTCATTTTCATCTTTTGTATTTTCTTCGTAAACATCAACAAAATCAGGAACGCCATAGCCTTCTTCGTGTTCAACAGGTTCTTTTGGTATTTGTTGTTCTTCAACTTCTTCACTTTTCGCATACATGTCAATAACTTCATCTTCGCTGAATGTAACTTCTTCTTGTTTTAAAGTTTGTTCTTGTTGCTCGGAACTGACGTTATCTTCTTCATTTTTTGCATACATATCAATAACTTCAGGTTCTTCAACAACTTTGTCTTCTTTTAAAATATCAAGTATTTCAACTTCACTTTCAACCTCGTCCACATTAGCGCTTTGCCATAGAGAATTTTGTATAACTTCTGAAGGTTTTTCTTCATTTAATAAATTAGTTTCTTCAATATTATTTTCGATAATTTCTTCACTTAAATTTTGATTAACAATTTCATTTTCAAGAATTTCATTTTCTTCGTTTTTGTCTTCTCGTGTCATAGAATCAACTGTTGTGTCACCAAAATTATAGGCATAGTTTTGTGCCATAACTTCTTTTTGTTTTTCATATTCTTCGTCATTGACATATTCTGAAACATTTTTTTCAGCAACAGATAAAATTTCTTCAATCGTGTAACACAACATTTCTTTTATTTCGACAGGTATTTCACCTTCTTTTACATAATCACTTATATAAGCAAGTTCTTCAAGCATTGTAAAATGATAACCTGTATGATATTTTTCATGCAATTTATATGCAGCTTCTTTCAAAAGCTGCATATCATTATTACGAAGTGCAACTTCAATTCTTTTAATAGTCATTGATTCCGATTCTGGAAACGAAACCATTGTTAACCTCCTTTAAAAAATTTTAATCTAAAACAATATCGTCATTTTTACTTCTGTGTTTAACGCCGTGGTAATATCCTCTTATCATTTGTTGTAGTTCAATAGGATTTTCACTCGCACGATAAGCATGTTCTTCTTCAACAATACCATTATTTAAAAGATTATAAATAGAAGAATTTAATGTCATCATATTATCAAAACCACCTTCTTGGATTAACGGATAGATTTTTTCCAGTTCATTCTTCTTTATATAATCACTAATTGTAGATGTAACTGTCATAACTTCAAAAGCAGGAACTCTACCGCCTGTTTTCTTAGGTATAAGTTTTTGTGCAATAGTACCTCTCAAAGAAATTGCAAGACGTTCTCTTACAAAATTTTTCAAATGTTCATCAAACATGTTAATAATTCTGTTTATTGTTTGAATAGCGGAATTTGTATGAATTGTAGATAAAACCAAATGACCAGTTTCCGCAGCAGCTAAAGCTGTTTCAACTGTTTCTCTGTCTCTGATTTCACCTATAAGAATAATATCAGGGTCCTGACGAAGAGCATATTTAACACCATCTGCAAAATTTGCAACGTCAACACCTAATTGTTTTTGAGTAATCAAAGACTTTTTATCTTTATAAACAAACTCGACAGGGTCTTCAACCGTTACAATGTGACGTGAAAAATCTCTGTTAATATAATCAAGCATGCAAGCAATTGTTGTTGATTTACCAGAACCTGTTGGACCTGTGATTAAAATAATCCCGTTATTATTTCTTGCAAAATGCTTAAATGATGCAGGTATTGCCATTTCCTCCAATGATGGTACTTCATAAGGAATAGTACGCATAGTAAGTTTTGGAACACCTAAATCATGACAAAAGTTAACCCTGAAACGAACAATGCCTTCTATTTCATAGGCGAAATCTGCGTTAAGAGAAGATTTAACTCTTTCGTAATTATCGTTTTGACAAATAGCTCTTAAAATACTATCGAAATCGGCCTCAGACAAAGCTGGCAAGTTAACTCTAACAATATCGTTTAAAATACGCAAAGATGGTGGTTTACCAATTCTTAAATGAATATCTGCTGCGCCTTTTGCATAAGCTTGTTTTAAAAATTCGTTTGTATTAAACATAACTCCCCTAGTTTTAAATATACCTTAATCAAAAGTCTACAACATAATAAGAACAAATACAATTTTTTAATAATCCTTTACAGATAAGGCCTTATTAATTCAATCCTATATGATAAATGTTAAGAAATATTACAAAAATGCCTCAAACATGCGCAATCCATGAACGACAAATGTTTTTATTAAAGAGTAGGTTGATTTACGGTTAGAAAAAATCGGAGGAAGGTCTTATGTCAAATTTAAGTTTAATCACAAGTGGGTATTCAAACCTAAACGGTTTAGGTAATGCTCTTGGTGGCTATGGCTATTATGGTGGTTATGGCTACGGCGGTTTTAGTGGAGCCGCAAATGCTGAAGAAGCAAAAGATAGGATTGCAAACAATTATGATGTTTTTGCAACTCAACAATCTTATCGCAACAAACAAGGTGTTGAATCTATTAATTATGAACAACAATGCGCCTTGTTATACGAAACTTTAAAAAATGGTGAAATCGACAAAGCATCAGAAAGCTTTGAAGAAATGGTAAATCAAATGAAAAATTCTTCACAATATGCAAGCTGTTCAGATGCTGAAATCAGAGCTCTTATCAGATCACAATACGCGACAACAACAGGCTCTGATTTGATTTCAGATATCAACAAAAACGCATCAAGCGCTTTGGTTCAAGGTCTTAAAAGAGGTGTGCCAATTCTAGGTTTATTTGCAGAAGAAACTAGTGAAGCTGATATGAAAGCTCAAGTTACAGGAACAGATAAAACTAAATCTGAAAAAATTGGCAAAGTATTTGGTACAGTAACTGGAGCAGGAGCTGGTGTTGCAGGCTTAGCAACTGCCGGACTTGCAATTAAAAGAAGCAAAGGCGGACTTTTAAATAAAATTAAAAACTTACCTTTTGTAAAAAACAACAAAGGCTTCATAAAAACAACAGGTATTGTTGCAATAGGCGTTGCAGCTCTAAGTGGACTATGCGCAATATTTGGTGGCAATGACAAAAAAGCAGAAAAAGCATAATTTTTAAAACAAAATTCATAAGACATAAGAAAATCGACCGCTATAATACTGTGGGGCATATGCCCCGCTTTTTATTTTTTATAGCAATTCTCTCAACTTTTTAATTTGATTTCTGATTTCAGCTGCCCTTTCAAAATCAAGAATTTTTGCCGCTTTATACATATCTTTTTCAAGCCTGTCTAAAAGTTTAGGTAAATCTTTTTTCTCAATATTTAATTCCGTCATTTCCTGTGCCACAATATCTTCGAGATTCCTGTAACTTGCAACTAAGGATAATAAATTATTTTCGATTGATTTTTTAATAGTTTGAGGTGTTATATTGTGTTCTTTATTATATTTTTCTTGAAGTTCACGACGTCTTTTTGTTTCTTTTATAGCGACATCCATTGAATCTGTAATTTTATCTGCATACATTATGACTTTGCCTTGAGAATTTCTTGCACTTCTTCCGATTGTTTGAATAAGTGATGTCTCGCATCTTAAAAATCCTTCTTTATCAGCATCCATAATAACAACAAGAGAAACCTCTGGAATATCCAATCCTTCACGAAGAAGATTAACTCCAACCAGAACATCAAAATTTCCAAGTCTTAAATCTCTTAAAATTTCAACGCGTTCAAGAGATTGAATATCTGAATGCAAATAACGAACTCTGATTCCTTTTTGAACAAGATAATCAGTTAAATCTTCTGCCATTCTTTTAGTTAAAGTAGTAACTAAAATTCTTTCTTTTTTATCTGCAACAATTTTTATTTCACGAATTAAATCATCAACCTGACCTTCCGTTTTTCTCACATCAATCTCAGGGTCAAGAAGCCCTGTTGGCCTTATTATTTGTTCAACAACTTTTTCACTTTTTTCAAGTTCGAATTCAGCAGGTGTTGCCGATATGTAAATTTTTTGCTGAACTCTGTCCCAAAATTCATCAAACTTCAAAGGACGATTATCTTTTGCACAAGGAAGTCTAAAACCATAATCAACCAATACTTCTTTTCTTGATTTGTCTCCAAAATACATACCGTTTAACTGCGGAATTGTAACATGGCTTTCATCTATAACGGTTAAAAAATCGCCCTTAAAATAATCGAGTAATGTCGCAGGCGGAGAACCAACAGGACGTCTTTCAAGAATTCTTGAATAATTTTCAATTCCTGAACAATAACCCATTTCCTTCATCATTTCAATATCGTATTTAACTCTTTGTTCAAGTCTTTGAGCTTCAACAAGTTTATTTTGCCCATTTAATTCATTTAATCTTTCCCTAAGTTCTTTGTTTATCAACTTATACGTTTCTTCTTCATCATCAGTGTATGACAAATAATGAACGGCCGGATATATAACTGTTTCCTTTGATGACTCCAATATTTCACCCGTGACACTATCTATTTTTGAAATTTTTTCAATTTCATCTCCAAAGAAATAAATTCTTGTGATAATTTTTTCATAAGCTGGCATAATTTCAACAATATCGCCTCTTGCCCTAAAAGTTGACCTTTTAAGTTCAAGGTCATTTCGTTCATACCTGCTCGAAACTAAATGTCTTAAAAATTCATCACGAGAAATGTTGTCTCCAACATTAAGTCTAATTGCTCCTTTAAAATAATTTTCAGGCAAACCTAAACCATATATGCAACTTACAGAAGCAACTACAATAACATCATTTCTTTCATACAAACTTCTTGTCGTATTGTGTCTTAATCTGTCAATTTCTTCATTTATTGAAGCTGATTTTTCTATATATGTGTCTGTTCTTGGGATATAAGCTTCAGGTTGGTAATAATCATAGTAAGATATAAAATATTCAACCGCATTATTCGGGAACAATTCCTTAAATTCATTATAAAGTTGGGCCGCAAGAGTTTTATTGTGCGAAATTACAAGTGTTGGTTTTTGAACACGCTCAATTACATTTGCAATAGTGAAAGTTTTACCAGAACCAGTAACACCAAGTAAGGTTTGAGAATCCAATTTGGAATTTAGTCCATCAACCAATTCGTCAATTGCTTTTGGCTGATCGCCTTGTGGCTTATATTTTGAAATTAGTTCAAATTTTTTTTCTATCATAGAAATAATTTAACACACAAAATAAAACTACTTAATAATTCCACTTGCTAGAATTTCGCCTACTTTTTCTTTAATTTGATTATGAATCGTAGTTCTAGATAAAGTTCCATCAAGCGTTATAAAATTATATTCTTCTTCAAGTTTAGAATATTCTGCCAAACATCTGTTTTGATAAATTTCAAAACTGTTATAAATATCAGTTGAAATTCCAATATCACGTCCTGATTCAAAATAATCAAGTCCGCCTGTGCCTATCATTCTTTTAAGAAGTTTATGAACTGGCATCTTCAAATAAAAAACTAAATCTGGTGTTGGCGCAAAATCATATAATTTCTTAACCCAATCAATATCATGGCCACGTACTGAGTCTCTTACGTATGCAGTATAAATGTATCTATCTAAAATAACAACAAAACCCGCCTTAAGTGCTGGTATTATTGTATTTTCAAGCCTATCAGCATAATCTGCCGCATAAAGCAGACTAAAAGTTGTGGCATTTAAAAGATTTCTGTCTTTTGCCTCATTAATAACATCGGAAATCAATCTTGATGTTTTCCATTCAGATAGCATGCAACCATAACCTTCGTTTTCAACATATTTTTTAAGAAGGTTAACTTGCGTTGATTTTCCGCTTCCGTCTGTTCCTTCAACAACAATTAAAAGACCATCATAACCATGTTTTTTGTATTTATTCTCAGGCATTTTTTATAAAACCTCTTTGCTTTAAAATCTTCATAACTTGCTCTCTCATAAGCATTTGTTTTTGGTGAATATTGTCAGTTGCATCAATTCTGATTAAACCATATTCATCAACCATTTTTTTGTATTCCTCGTTCACCCTGTTTTGAAATATAACATAACTTTTATAAGGATTATTTGAAAGTTTTAAATCCATACCCGCTTCATAAAATTTTGGTTGTCTATTTTGGCAAATTCTGTCAAGAGAAATTTTAGAAGTAACATCAAAATAAAAAACCATATCAGGTTTAATTGCAAAACTATACATATTTCTAACCCATTTGTGGTCAACCATACGAGCAACATCACGGGCAAAAGCCGTATAAACATATCTGTCAGCAAGAACTATAAAACCGGCCTTCATAGCGGGAATTATTGTTTTTTCCAACCTGTCTGCAAAATCAACTGCATGTAATAAAGAAAAAGTTCTTGGTGAAAGTAAATTTTTCTTTTTGGCTTTTTTTGTTGTTTCAGAAATCAAATCAGATGAATTCCATTGTGTCAGAATAACATCTTGTTTCATTTCTTTAAGCCAAGAATACAATAAATCAATCTGTGTAGACTTGCCACTTCCGTCAATTCCTTCTGCACAAATCAATACGCCTTTTAAATTGTGATCTCTTAAAAATCTTGCCATTTTTGTCCTTGCATTTTATTTTTTTACGTCTAATATTTTACTATAATAACATACTTTTTGGAGTTTTAATAACAAATGTTTGACATAATCAAAAAATCTTATTTAATTACAAAAAATAATTCACCAATTATTTTATTTTGGATTCTTTATTTATTGGTTATGCCCATTTGTTCAAGCGTATTGCTAAGAGTGCAAGGAACATTGCTTTTATTTTTCACTTTATTTTTATTAATTTTGTTAAACGTGGCATTTTTTTCAGGCTGGTTCAAAATGATTAAACAAGCAATAAAAAATTCTGAAAAAAACTATTTGATTGAAGATGAAAAATATAAAGACATTTTAGATTTAAGAATTTCATTTTTTGAAGCAATACCAGAATACATGTTGCCTCTATTAAGTATTTTTGCAATATATTATTTTGCATTTTTAGCTTGGGTTATGACTACAATAAAGCTTGCAGAAAAATTTATTGGCAAAATAGACTTTCTTCTTGAAAACTTAAAAACAATACAAGTTTCAACTGCATCAGCGTTAGAATACATACAAAATCTACCAACAGAACAATTAAAAATATTATACGAATGGCAAACTTTTTTAATTTTATCCATCGCCATTTTTGGAATTTTTACTTTATTTTTACCTCCTGCGCTTTATTTTGAAAAAAATAATAAGAAAAACCCTTTAAGAGCCTTTTTAAATTCATTTAAAGTGTTTTTCAAAAAACCAGTTGAAATTATTATATTTAACGTTGTTATTGGGATTTTATTTTTTATTATGATGCTCCTGCAAGCATTATGCTCAGCAAATTTGGTTTTATATTTCTTTTATTTCTTAATATCTACATGGTTAACCACTTATTTTGTTGTGTTATTATTTAATTACTATGACAAAAGATTTGCCTATAATAGTAATAACAGGGCCGACAGCTTCAGGGAAAACTAAAGTTGCAACAACTCTTGCAAGAAAAATTGATGCCGAAATAATTTCTGCTGATTCAAGAGCTGTTTACAAGGGTTTTGATATTGTAAGCGCCAAACCAACAAAAGAAGAAATGAATGGAATTATCCACCATTTAATAGACATTCTTGAACCAGATAACGATTTTAGCGCAGGCGATTTTGTAACATTGGCAAGCCAGAAAATAGAAGAAATAAAAGCAAAAAACAAAAGAATTATAATTGTTGGTGGCACCTGGTTTTATATAAAATCTCTTTTAGATAAAAAAATGTTACCTCCAATTCCTGCAAATCCAGAATTAAGAAAAGAATTAGAAACTTTTGAAAGCAAAGAGCTTTGGCAAAGATTATACAAAATTGATAAAAAAAGAGCAGAAGAAATAAACGAAAATAACAAAGAAAAAATAATTCGCTCAATTGAAATGTGTGATTATTTAAAATCTCCAATTTCACAATATGAAAGACAAGATAATAAAAATTTCAATTCTATTTGGTATTGCCCATTAATTGAAAAAGAACTTTTATACGAAAATATAAACAAAAGAGTAGATATAATGATGCAACAAGGGCTTTTTAAAGAATTTGAAAAAATGACAAACTTATGGGGCATAGATAATAAAATTATAAATAATACCATAGGTTATCAAGAATTTATTGAATATGAAGATATAAATTGTGCTGTCGATAAAATCAAACAGCACACCAGAAATTTTGCAAAAAGACAACTTACTTATTTTAAAAATAACGAAGGAATTAAGAAACTGCCTCTTGTGGAACTTTTATCTCTTCGAGATATTTAGCAACCGCAACACCGGCAATAGCGCCATCTGCAACCGCTGTTATCACTTGTCTTAATGGCGTTACCCTTATATCGCCAATTGCCCAAACGCCAAAAACACTTGTTCTCATATTGATATCAGTTACAATAAAACCATTTGCATCTTGCTCAATTTGCCCATTAAAATGTTGGCAATTTGGTGAAAAACCAATATAAACAAAAACGCCGTCTGTTTCAAAATCTGTAATTTCATTTGTTTTAACATTTTTGAGTTTAACTGATGTAACATGGTTGTCGATAGCAACAATTTCATCAACAACTGTATCCCAAATAAATTCAAGTTTTTCATTTTTAAATGCTCTTTCTTGAATAATTTTGTCTGCCCTTAATTGATCTCTTCTGTGTACGACATAAACCTTTGAAGCAAATCTTGTTAAATACATAGCTTCTTCAACAGCAGCATTCCCACCACCAACAACAACAACTTTTTTATCTCTGTAAAAAGCGCCGTCGCAAACTGCACAATAGCTGACTCCACGACCTATATTTTCAAATTCGCCTTTTACATTTAGCGTCTGAGGTTTTGCGCCTGTTGCAATTATTATGGTTTTTGCTTCAAAAACTTTGCCGTCAAGTGTTTCTATTTTTTTGATATCACTTAATAAATCAACATTTTTTATTTCAATATTCGGGAATTTTTCAACTCCAAATTTATCCATATGTTCTTCAAGTTTTTCACTCAATTCCCAACCTTCTATTGAAGAAAACCCAGGATAATTTTCTATTTCCAGATAATTCACAGGAGTTCCGCCGATAGCAGATATATCTAAAACTGCAGTCTTTAAACCACCTCTTGCGCAATAAATTCCAGAACTAAGTCCTGCAGGGCCGCCACCCAAAATAATAGTATCAAATATTTCACTCATTTCTCTCGCTATCTCCTGATATTTTTTGTCCTATAACTTTGTATTTTACAACATATTTGTTTAAAAGGATACCGTTTTTACTTTTTTCTATTACAAAAGTATCAAAACCTTCAAAAATATCGCCCTTTAAAGTTATTTCCGGCGTTTCGATATATAAAACATCAAAACCATTTTCCTTTTCTTGTTTAATTCTTGTAAATTTTAATTTTAATCCTTGAATATTTTTTTCATTTACCTCAATTTCTGAAACAGCGCCTGTCATTTCATTTGTTAAAATCAAAATATTTCCAACACCTGATAATCCCCATATATCAACACTTAAAGGATTAAACATTGAAGCATTATTTGACTCAATCATTTTTGAAGTCACATGCCAACTTCCGTAAAATCCTTTTGGCACTTTTGTTTCAGAAACCGAACCCCTTATAACTTCTGCTTTTGCTGACGTTATAAACAATAAGACTAAAAAAATAAGAAAAAGTTTCTTCATATCATTTATTATAATGATAAAAATAAAAAACTAAAATAATCGTTTCTATTTTTATTATGTTTAATGTAAAATAAAGCTATGAATAATTTTTTACTAGAAATATTGGTTCAAGAGTTACCATACAAATTTATACCAGATGCAATCAGACAACTAAAAGATGCATTTTCAAAACTCTTAAATGAAAATTTAATTGAATATGGCAATATAGATGTTTACGGAACACCTAGAAGACTTGCTGTTATCATTAAAGATTTAGCTCATGCGCAAAAAGACATTGAAAAAGACGCAAGAGGTCCAATTCTAAGTATAGCAAAAGACGCAAATGGGAATTATACACCAGCCGCTCTTGGTTTTGCGAAGAAAAACAATGTTGATGAAAAAAATCTTTATGAAAAAGATAATTATATTTGGGCAAAAATCGAAATAAAAGGCAAATCTGTTAAGGAAATATTGCAAGATAATATTGAAAAGATTATTTTATCTATGCAAGGCGCACATTTTATGCGTTGGAAAGATTTAGATATTAAATTTTCAAGACCTATTGAAAATATTGTAGCTTTATTTAATGAAGAAACACTACCGCTTACCGTAGTTGACCAAACTTCAACAAACACTACACGTGGTTTACGTTTTTACAATGATATAAAAATCAAAAATCCTTTAACATATATAGAACAACTAAAAGAAAATCATATTTTAGTTGATCAAAATGAACGCAGAGAAAAAATTGTTGAACTTGCAAATAAAAAAGCTGAGGAAATTGATGCAAAAGTTCACTTTGAAGACGATTTGTTAGATGAAGTTACTTATTTAACAGAAGCACCAAAGCCAGTTTTATGTAGTTTTGACAAAAAATATCTACAAATACCAGATATCGTAAACGTTACAGTTATGGCTGTTCATCAAAGATATTTTCCTCTTTACGACAAAAATAACAAACTTTTAAATAACTTTATTACTATGGCAAACTTTGTTAATGATGATGAAGAAAGTATCGAAAATATTAAGCGTGGAAATCAAAGAGTTGTTTGCGCAAGATTAGAAGACGGTATATTCTTCTACAAAGAAGACAGCAAAGACCCATTAATAAACAAAGTTGAAAACTTAAAAGGTATGACATTCCAAAGAGGCCTTGGTACTTTGTATGACAAAACACAAAGAATACTTGCCCTTTGTCCTGATGACGAAAACATTAAAAGATGTGCAACTTTATGCAAAGCTGATTTATCAACAAAACTTGTGTTTGAATTCACTGAACTTCAAGGTTTCATTGGTGAAGATTATGCAAGAAAAAGTGGCGAATGCGAAGAAGTTGCAAAAGGCATTTCAGAACATTACTATCCGCTTAATGCAACTTCTGAAATTGCAAGTGGAAAAGAAGGTCAAATTGTGGGCATATTAGATAAAATAGACACAATTTGTGCAGTTTTTATCTCAACACAAGATAACAAGAAAAAACGTCCAACAGGTTCTGCAGACCCATTAGGCGTCAGACGCGCAACCCTTGGAGTTTTAAGAACAATTCTTGGAACTGAACTCAAAATTGATTTAACTGATTTAATTTCAAAATCTTTAAAATTATTGTCTGAAGAATTTAATATTGAAATTAAAGAAGAAACTCAAAAAGAAATTGAAGAATTTTTCATAAATCGTTTAATAATTATGCGAAATGGCAAATACGAAACAAATGTTTTAGAAGCCGTTGCAGGTAGCATTGATTCGCCATTAAAAGATTTAAAAGAATACTTCAAAAAAGTTGAAAAAACACTAAAACTTGATGCTGAAGTTATTGAAAATGCAAAAAGAGTTGGAAGAATTATTCCAAAAGATAAAAAAGAATTCAGAAATGTTGATGAAAAACTCTTTAAATTAGATGAAGAAAAAGAGTTATATAAAGAACTTTTGAATACTAAAGATTATGATGATTTCAATAATTTAGCTAGGGAAACATCTAAATTTTTCGATAAAGTTTTAGTTATGGATAATGATGAAAATATAAAAGAAAACCGCATAGCCCTTTTAAATGAAGTGAATTCTAAATTTAAAACACTTTGCGACTTCTTAAAATTATAAAGGAATACAAAAATGCAAGCACGAAGAGCAGCAAGGGAATTAACGCTAATTTTGTTTTCACAAGTAGAACAAAATATTGAAAAATATAAAAATGAAGACTTTGAAGATATAATCTTAAAATCAGTCAGAACATTGACAAGCAACGCACAAGACGAACTTGAACTTGCAGTTAGCAACGTAATGAAAATAAAAGATTTTATAGAAGAATATGAAAATAATCACACAGACAATTTAAAACGCCCAATAGATATTCAAAACATTCCAGTACCAATTCCTATGACATCAGATATGGTTGGAAATTTGGATGAATTATTAAGTGCTAGCGAAAAAGCAGTTAGTGCATTAGAAATTGCAGAATTGACAGCTTTATCTCAAAAAACAGATGTTAAACAATATATTGAAAAAATAATCAAAACATTCCAAAAAGAAAAAACCAACATTGACAATATTATCGATGAACTATCTCTTGGCTGGAATATTGACAGAATATTTAAAATCGACAAAAACATATTGAGAATTGCAATCACAGAAATTGCATACATAAAAGAAGTACCGCACAAAGTGGTAATTGATGAAGCACTTGAACTTGCAAAAAAATATTCAACTGACGAATCACCTTCTTTTATAAATGGAATTTTAGCTAAAGTGGTTAATTTACATGTTTAATTTTTTCAAAAAAAAAGATGATGATTTAAAAAATATTGTTGCAAAAACATCAGAAGCTCTTGTCAAGAATGTTTTAAGTTTTGTCAATTTATCAAGCGATAAGATTGACGATTTGACACTGGAAGACATTGAAACAACATTGATAAAAGCAGACTTAGGTGTTGAATTCACAACAGACATTATTGAAAAAATTGAAAAAGAAAAAGTTAAGCCAAATGAACTTGAATCATTCTTAAAAAAAGAATTTAGCCAAATCTTAAATGACGCAGGTTCGAATGAACTTATTTACGAAAAAGACCGTTTAAATATTTATTTTGTTGTTGGTATCAACGGAGCTGGCAAAACAACTCTTATTGGAAAACTTGCAAATAAAATGAGGCTTGAAGGCAACAAGGTTTTAATTGCGGCAGGTGATACATTCAGGGCGGCAGCCGAAGAACAACTTGACGTTTGGGCGCAAAGAGCACAGGTTGATATTGTCAGAAAAGATAAAATTGACAGTGCAGCTGTTGTTTATGAAGCTATCGAAAAAGCAAAAAACGAAAATTACAATGTTCTTTTGGTGGACACGGCAGGCAGATTACAAAATAAATTTAATTTAATAGAAGAATTAAAGAAAATAAAAGCAGTGACAGATAAAAAAGCGCCAGATTGCGTAAGTGAAACGATTTTGGTTTTAGACGCAAATCTTGGACAAAATGGCATCTCTCAGGCAAAAGTGTTCTTAGAAAGTGTTGGCGTTAGTTGTGCAGCAATGACAAAGTTGGATGGAACTGCGCGTGGTGGCATAATTCTTGCAATTGCGAAAAACTTCAAAATTCCAACAAAACTCATAGGTGTTGGCGAAAAAATTGAGGATATAAAAGAATTTAATTCCAAAGACTTTATCGAAGCTTTGTTTAACAAATAATTTTACTGAAAATCATATACAGAAAATTCCTCATACACAGGAACATATGGAACTTCTCCGAATGGATCGATTGCATCTTTATCGTATTCTGGAAATTTTTCAAAAAACATTTCTCTGATAAAACCAGGCCCATCTGGATTATTGTAATAATCAGCTAGCGCTTTTTCATATATTTTTGTTTCAAGCTTTTCTTTTGCCTCTTTTGTACCATTAAAAGAATTTATTTTTTTTAAATCTTTTGGTTTTGCCCACTCGCTTAAAATATATTTCTTTGTTGCATTATAAATTCTTTCATCGTATTTTTTAAGTTTAGTGGAAAGCGCATACACAAAAGAGTTTTCATGGATTGGAATACCATGTTCATTTCTAGCCCACATACTTTTTCTTGTTGTCAGGCTATGAAAATTTCTGGAAATTGCTTCTTGCAATTCATCATCCGTAAAATTTTGACCTTTGTTATCATAACTTGAAACTTCTTTAATGCCGGCATTTTCTCTTGCAACTACTCTTGCATATGCCTGCACTCTTGGCACAAAAAGGCTAACATATTTTTCACTGTCTGACATTTTGTCGAACTGCCCTTTGTTTAAAGCATTTATATTCCCAAGAAAATTTAAATTATACACAGGAGAATTCACAACAAAATCATTTGAATTTTTAGCATAAATTTTGTTTTCAGAATTAAATTTTTTAACAAAAGTATTATAATTTTGTCCAGTTTTATAATTTAAAACATTAAAAGAAACCTTCATTCTTTAATACCCTTTTTGACTTATGGTTTATTAAAACATGAAATTAATAATTGTTGCGCAAATTCTAAAGATTTTTCATTAACTTCACCATAGGCAAGTTGCGCAAGTGCTTCCTTTTTCTTATCATCATTCAGTTTTGCAACAAAAACTCTTGTTGTATCTGATTGTTCCTTAGAAACCCAAAAATGAACATTAGCACAAGAAGCAATTATAGCCTGGTGAGTCACAACAACAACTTGGCAATTAGTTGAAAGTTTTTTCATTGCACGAGCAACGCTTTGTGAAGCTTTGCCAGAAATTCCTGTGTCAATTTCATCAAAAATAATAGTTTTAATTTTATCAATATTGGCAAAAACTATTTTAATTGCAAGCATACATCTTGAAATTTCACCACCAGATGCAACTTTTGCAAGTGGCATAAGCTCTTGCGAAATATTTGTTGTAATCAAAAATTCAACATCATCAATGCCATTTTTTCCAAAATCTTTTTCCTTAATGTCAATTTTAAAATCTGCGTTTGAAAGTTCTAATTCTTTAAGTTCAGCCAAAATCATTGAAGATAAAATTTTTGAATATTCTTTTCTTTTTTCGCTAATTAGTTTAGATTTTTCATCCATTTTAGCAAGTAATTCAATTTTTCTTGCTTCAAGAAATTCTATGTTGTTTTCATTTGTATCCAAAGCTTTTAATTCAGATTCAAAATTTAAAAGTGCGCCTGATAAATCTTTGCCATATTTTCTTTTTAATTTTTCAATTAAACTTAACCTTTCATTAATTTCATCTAATCTTTTAGGGTCATCTTCCAAATTTTCGCTATAAGAGCGAAGTTCATACGCACAAGATTTGATTTCTTCAGATAAATTTACAAGATTTTCAGTTATATTTTTTAAATTTTCATCCTTTGAGGAAATTCTAGATAACAAATTTTGAATTTTTGACAAACCTTCACAAATATTTTCATCATCACCATTCAGTGCCCAAAAAGCACCCCAGGAAGTTTCTTTTAATTCTTGGGCATTAGACAAAATATCTAATTCTGCATTCAATTCTTCTTCTTCGTTATCAAAAATTTCAGCATCTTGAATTTCTTTAATTTGGAATTTTAACAAATCTATTTGTCTTTGATTTTGTTCGTTATTATTTTTTGCAAAATCATATTTTGAAGAAACATCTTTATACTCTTTATAATTTTGTTTATAACATTCAAGCAATTCTAAAAACGAAGAATCTTCTCTTGCAATATAATTATCTAAAAGTTCAATATGATATTTAGGTGCAAGATAAGTATAAGTTTGATGTTGACTATGGATATCAATAAGTTTTTCTCTTATTTCTTTAATTTCATCTAAATTTACAAAAGCACCATTTATTCTTGGCTTTGTTCCTGTTTTACTTATTTCTCTTGAAATAATAACTTCTTGCCCATTATCATCAAAAGATAATTCAATTAAAGCATTTTGATTATCATTTTTAATAACTTCACGGTTAACTTTTCCGCCAAAAACAATGTCTATTGCGCGCAAAATTATTGTTTTTCCAGCACCAGTTTCACCAGTAAAAACATTAACGCCTTCTTCAAAATCAAGAAATAATTCATCTATTAAAATAAAATTTTTGATATAAAGAGATTTTATCATTTTTCAGGTTTTTGCCCCCAATGCAACTTTTCTCTTAAAACATCATAAAATTCATCACTGTTTTTTTGCAAAAGTAAAAGCTTTGCACTTTTTTCGTATTTTTCAATAACAACTTCGTCCTTAGCATCCATTGCACTTTGCCCATCTGCAGTTATATGAAACTTAACACAATCAGACATTGTTATTTTTATTTTTTCATTTGTTGGAATAACAAGAGGTCTTGCACTAAGCGTATGAGGACAAATAGGAACAATAACAAAAGCATTTAAATTTGGACAAACCACAGGGCCACCTGCAGATAAAGTGTAGGCTGTTGACCCAGTAGGAGTAGAAATTATAAGCCCATCGGCCAAATAATTAGAAATAAGTTTATCGTTTATGTAAAGATTCAAAATGGAAGTTCTTGAAAAACTTGCGCCTTTTATAACAATATCATTTAGGGCAATTAAATTATTAGAACCAGCTTTCGCTTTGAGCATAAGTCTTTCTTCTATTTTAAAATCACCGTTTCTGATTTTTTTAATAACATCATCAATATCATCAGGTTTTGCCTGAGCCAAAAAACCAAGACGCCCCAAATTAAAACCAAAAATTTTAATATCCAAAGGTGCACAATAATTTGCACAACGAAGCAAAGTGCCATCTCCACCAACAGAAATTAACAGATTTGAATTTTTGACACATTCCAAACCCGAAATTTCATGAACGGACACCACAGAAGAATTTTCAAGCTTTTTTGAAATCTCACAAGCAAGCTTAAAAGCCCCCTCGATATCTGGATTATAAACTATTGAAATTTTATTGATATCAATTTTCATTTTTATCTATAATTTGTAAATTGAAGTGACAAATCAATTTCGTTTTCTTTGCTTCTTAAAAGTTGTATGATTTCCTGAAGGTCGTCTCTGCTTTTGCCAGAAACTCTAACTTGTTCACCTTGAATAGAAGCTTGAACCTTAAGTTTTGAATCTTTAATTATACTTGTAATTTTTTTAGCTTTTTCTTGAGTTAAACCTTTTTTAAGATTAAAAACTTGACGAACTTTGCCCCCAAGCGCATTTTCGATATTTTGAGCATCTAAAATTTTAATGCTTAGATTTCTTTTTACCATTTTTGATTGCAAAATATCCAAAATATTTCTAAGTTTCATATCGTCAGATGTAGTTATAGTAATTGCTTTATCGGCGTCAAGTTCAATTTCTGAACCAGAATCTTTAAGGTCAAATCTGCTAGCCACATCACGTTTTGTTTGGTCAACTGCATTTACTAACTCTTGTTTATCAAACTCAGATACAACATCAAAACTACAATCTTTTGCCATTTTTTCTCCCTCATAAATAGTTAAAAAAGGGACTCTAAAGTCCCTTTAAATATATTAAACACGTCTTTTGCGTGCTGCTTCTGACTTACGTTTTCTTTTTACAGATGGTTTTTCGTAAGTTTCTCTTCTTTTGATTTCAGATAAAATCCCTGCTTTTTGGATTTTTTTCTTAAATCTTTTAAGAGCGCTTTCTATATTTTCGTTTTCACGTACTCTAACTTCTGGCAATGTTTTCACCTCCTTAAAGGGTTTTACTGAAATATAACACGACAAAAGTCAAACGTCAAGCTTAAAAGGAGGTTTGGTAAAATAAAAAAAATTAAAACAAAAAAGAGGTCTTAAAACCTCTTTTTTATTAAAATTTATTTATTTTTTTAAGCTTCTGCTTCTTTATTTTTGTCAATCATACCTTGGATTTTGCTTATAATTTCATCACCTTTTTGTTTAATTTCTCCAACAGCATCATCTGCTTTTTCTTGAATATCTTTAACTGTATCTTGTGCTTTTTTATAAGCAATCTTAGCATTTTCGCCAATTATTTCTCTGGTTTCTTCACCAGATTGAGGAGCGAGTAAAATACCAATAACAGCTCCAACTGCACCACCAATTACAAAACCTGTAACAAATTTTCCTATAGACATAATTTTTCCTTTCTTGTTTTCTATTTTTTAAATAAGTTTATTCCGAACTTAACACCTTTTAAAAGACCGTCAAAAAGCCCTTGCATTTTATGCCCAACAAGAGACGTTGCGCCAATAACGTTTTGCAAAGATTTTTGGAAACCTTCAACATAATTTTGGGCCACTCCTGTGACTGATTTTATAGAAGAAGCTGCTTCGTTTAGCTCTTTTAAAGTTGGTTCAAGTTCATTTTGCAACATATCACTAGCACTTGTCGCACTTTTTGCAAGTTTGCTTAAATCGTAAAGCAATTTTGCCAAAAAAGAACTAACAACAAGAATAGCAACGATGCTAACCCATATTAAAATGGTCAAACTGTTATCCATTTTATCTCCTTATAAACAGTAAATATCGTGTTCTTTATTTTTTGCCTCAGCAAGCTTTTTGGCCTTTTTGTTTTCACTGATTTTATTAAGTTCAGATTCCAATTTGCATTTAACAGTTTCAATCAAATCAAGTGCTTTTGCCTTTGTTTTTTCAAGTTCAGGCGACATTTTTTCTTTTAAATCGTCAACGGCTGTTTTGATGTCTTCCATGGTTTTTTTACCTTCTTTTGGGGCAAGTAAAACGCCAGCAACAACACCGCCAATAACGCCCATTAAAATTCCTATTGCAAAATTAGCACCTTTACTATCTTTTGTCATTTGGGGAATCTCCTTATTTACTAACAAAACGATTATAACATTTTTTTCAGAACACTTCAATTGTTTTTTTGGCTAATATTATAATTTTCCAACTTTTGTTGGAGATTTTAATATTTTTTTACAAAATTTTTTTAAAAAATAGCCAAAACTAGCAAAAAAAAAGAATAACATGTTTTATACATGCGAGGATGTTGTCATAAATTTAAAAAAATGATACAATCTTCGCAAACGAGGTTAGGGAAAATATGGTCGATAATCGTTCAGCAGGTTTCTATGGAATAGGTGGCGCCTTCAACTTTAAGTCAGGCGACGTTTCAGGCACTGCTGCTAAAACTGCAGATGATAAACAAGACCAAGGTACCGAATATATGCTTTTAAGAAAAGGCGAAAAAGAAGAAGAACAAGAAGAAAACAAATATGTGGATAGATCAGCTCAACTTCGAGCTTCGCTGAATTCTTTGGCTGTTTTAAATGCAGCTAATGTAAGATTGAGAAGAAATGACGAAAAAAAAGATAAAAAAAATCAAACCAAAAAAGAACAGCAAATAGCTGAAAATGAAGCCGAAAGACAATAATAAAAAATTTAAAACCCCTAGTTAATTCTAGGGGTTTTTATTTGATGTTTTTATTCTAAGCTTGCCTTGTAGTATTTAAATAAATATAAACAGGCCACAGAGCACCAAGAACACCTGAAAGTAAATTAAGTACAAAATTTATAACATAACCGATTACTGGGATATTCGTAAAAAAGCTTGCTATTAAAATTGGTATAAAAATTAAAATTGAAACAACAATAATTGGAATAAATAATTTTTTTTCTTTTACCATGTTGTAACTTAATTTTAATGCTTGTACTGCGCCTTTATCATCCTCTAACACAACAATAGGACCTGCAAGCATAAAATAAACAAAAATCATAAAAAATAACACAAACAAAGCAAGTGAAAATGGAATGGTGATAAAAAGCAGATTAGAAGAACTAGACGCAAAAGTCATACCTAACAACATCCCTATTACTACCGTCAAAGCTTGCATAAGCCCTGTTAAAATAAGAACTGATAAAAAACCAGGAATTTTTTTTGCACACAATGCTTTTTCGTTTTCGTAATCTATTGGCAAGCCATGTAAAATATTTTTTACACGCAACATCACCTTAACCATTGCTCTAAATACTTGCCACAAGAAAATAAACATAATTGCAAGGCCAAGAAGTAGCATAATTAATGAGAAAAATCCGACTATTGCAGAAGTCGAACGCATTAAAACAATAGACAACACAACAACTAAAGCACCAATGTTAACCATAATTGTCGGAACAACAAATGGCATAATTAATTCTTTGGCGTACTTCCATAATACTTTCCAAATATTTATTGCCATATCCACCATTGAATTTGAAAAATAATTTTCTTGCATTTTCAGCCTCCTTATTTTAGCATTTCAATTATGAGGATTTTTTTGAAAAATGTCAATTAAAACTAAAATAAATAATATAAAAGAAGAAGATTATTTTAAAAAAGCAAATCTACATATACATTCGAATTTATCAGATGGAAAAATCGATTTTGATGAACTCATAAAACAAGCGCACAAACTTGGCTTGACACATATTTCAATCACCGATCACAATACTATAAAAGGTTATTATTCAAGCAAATTTAAAGACGATGAAATCTTAATTAAAGGTGTAGAGTTTGATTGTTTTATGAATTTTTGCCCAATACATATTCTTGGATACGGCATAGATATAAATAATAAAGAACTAAACGAATTATGTGCAAAAGATGAAAAACATTCAAAAGAAGACATCACAAGAATTTTTTATTCAAGAAACCCCAAAAAAACAATAGATGCCATACATTGCGCAGGAGGAATTGCAATTTTAGCACATCCTTGCTGCTATTGGACCTTCAACTTAGATAAATTCATTAAAAAACTTGTTGATATGGGACTTGATGGAGTTGAAGTTTATTACCCTTATGACAGATTCAGAGGGGTTGTTAAATTTCATTCAAGAAAAAAAGTTTTTAAAATAGCAGAAAAATACAATTTAATAAAAACAGGCGGACTTGATAGCCATGGAAATTTAATAGAATAATCATACAAAAAAAGCCCTGATTTAGGGCTTTTTTTGTTTTATTCGCTTTATCTTTTATTGATTATTATCTATATCGAACAAAGAAGCTTGAGGAGCAACAATTTCTTCACTTTGTGCCGGTTTTAAAATTTCAATTTCGTCTTCCTCGTCTGGTTCAACTATTTTGTTAACAGAAACAACACTGTCACCTTCTGTTAAGTTTTGAACCTTAACACCTGTTGCAGGACGTCCTTGACGTGAAATTGAACTTGCACTAACTCTTGTTACAACTCCATTTGCAGAAACAACCATAATGTCTTCCGTTTCATTGACAATTGTAAGTGCTACGAGTCTTGAAGCAGAAGATTTGAATTTGGTCGCAATTAGACCCATTCCGCATCTATTTTGTGTTCTAAATTCAGATAATTTTGTACGTTTACCAAAACCGTCTGATGTCATAACAAGTAAATCAGCGTCATAATTTTGAGGTACAATATCGCAACCAACAATAAAGTCATTTGATCTCAATTTCATTGAAGTAACACCGCGCGCAGAGCGTCCAAGTGGTCTTAAATCTTCAATTGGGAATCTTATTGCCATACCACAAGATGTACCAATTATAATTTCATCATTTCCTTTTGCAAGTTTAACCCAGTTAAGAGTATCATCATCTGTTAAACCAATCGCGATAATACCACTTCTTCTGATTGCCTTAAAGTTATCTAAACCAATTCTTTTTATTGAACCTTTTTTAGTTAACATAATCAAATTCAAATCAGAATTAAATTCTTTTACAGGAACAACTGCTGTAATTTGTTCATCTTGAGAAATCGGAAGAACATTTATGATTGGAAGTCCTTTTGCTTGACGTCCACCTTCTGGGAAATCATAAACATTTAAGCTGTAAACTGTTCCTTTTGATGAGAAGAATAAAACTTTATCATGCATCATTGCAGTAAAGAAATGTTCAACATCATCGTCCTCTTTGGTTTTCATACCACCCTTGCCACGAGTTGCACGATTTTGGCGTTCAAATGTATCAAGTGAAATTCTCTTAATATAGCCTTGACGCGTAATAAATACTGCCATTGCTGTATTTGGAGTTAAATCTTCAATATTCATTTCGCCTTGTTCTGGAACAATTTGGGTTCTTCTATCGTCAGAATATTTTTCTTTGTCTTCTCTGAGTTCAGTTTTAATAATTTCTAAAACTTTTTGTCTGTCGGCCAAAATTTCTTCATATTCTTTAATTTTTTTCAACAATTCTTCGTATTCAGCTTTGATTTTATCTTGTTCCAAGCCTGTTAAACGTCTCAATTGCATTTCAAGAATTGCATTGGCTTGATCTAAATCTAAACCAAAACGACTCATTAACCCTTGACGAGCAGTTTCAGTATCTTTAGATTTTTTAATAAGCTCAATAACTTCATCTAAAGAATTCAAAGCAATCATCAAACCTTCTAAAATATGAGCTCTAATTTTTGCTTTCTTTAAGAAGAACATTGTTCTTCTTGTGATAACGTCAACTCTGTGTTCAACGAATTCATTTAATACTTCATACAAACTTAAAAGTCTTGGTTGTTTTCCAACAAGAGCAACCATATTCACACCAAAAGTTGTCATCAAAGGAGTCAATTTAAATAGATTATTTTTAACAACTTCAGGTTTTGCATCACGTTTTAATTCGATAACAATTCTCATACCTTCTCTATCTGATTCGTCGCGAAGATCTGAGATACCATTTATTCTTCCTTCTTTAACAAGTTCTGCAATTTTTTCAATTAATGCAGATTTGTTAACCTGGTAAGGAATTTCAGTTACAACAAGGGCAGTTCTTGCTTGTCTGCCACCACCACCAGGTAATTCTTCAAAATGAGAAACTGAAGACATCTTAATTGAACCTCTGCCAGTTTCATAAGCTTGTTTAATATCCTTCATACCAACAATTGTTGCAGCAGTTGGAAAATCAGGACCTTTAACATATTCCATAAGTCCTTCATTTGTAATATCTGGATTATCAATCAAGGCAATTGTTCCATCAACAATTTCACCCAAGTTGTGTGGCGGGATATTTGTTGCCATACCAACTGCAATACCTGAAACACCGTTTAATAAAAGCATTGGAAGTCTGACAGGAAGAACTGTTGGTTCTTGTAAGCTACCATCAAAGTTTGGACCAAATTCAACTGTTTCGCAGTCAATATCAGCCAACATTGAAGTTGTAATTTTATGCATACGTGCTTCTGTATAACGCATAGCAGCAGCACCATCACCATCGACAGAACCAAAGTTACCATGGCCATCCACCATCAAATAACGGGTTGAAAAATCTTGCGCCATACGAACAAGAGCTTCATAAACTGAACTATCACCATGAGGGTGGTATTTACCTAAAACTTCACCGACGATTCTTGCGCATTTTTTAAATGGTTTATCAGGCGTCATACCAAGTTCATTCATAGCAAAAAGAATACGTCTATGAACTGGTTTCAAACCATCTCTAACATCAGGCAAGGCACGACCAACTATAACTGACATTGCATAGTCGATATAGCTTTTTTTCATCTCGTCTCTGATTTTTACAGGTAAAATTTTTCCATTATCAAATAAAGTATTTTGGCTCACTTCTAACTCCTCAAAAGTCTTAATATCATGCCTACATTATAGAATAAACAAGCATTTTTTGCAAATTTATTAAAATTGACACATTATTTTGATATATTATTATTGTCTTATGGAAAATGTAAAAATAAGTGTTTTAATGCCCGTTTATAACACTAACAAAAAATATCTAAAACAATCAATTGAAAGCATTTTAAAGCAAACATTTAAAGACTTTGAATTTATAATTATTGATGATGGAAGTGATATTAAAACAAAAAAATTTTTAAAGTCATTCAAAGATGACAGAATTGTTTTAATTGAAAATGAAAAAAATTTAGGCTTAATTAAAACGTTAAATAAAGGAATAAAACTTGCGAAAGGAGAATTTATCGCAAGAATGGATGCAGATGATATTTCTACGCCAGATAGATTCGAAAAGCAACTTTTATATATGACAAAAAATCCTGAAATTGGCGTGTTGGGCAGTGCTTTTCAAATTTTCCAAAAAAGAGAAGAAAAAATCGTTATGCCAACGACAGATGAAGATGCCAAAAAAATGTTACAAACTGGTGTTTCTCCTTTTGCACATCCAAGCGTTATGATAAGAAAAGATTTACTTGAAGATGTACAATATAGTGAAACTTTTAAACACTGCGAAGATTTAGCTCTTTGGGCAAAATTATATGACAAAACTCAATTTGCAAACTTGCCAGATGTTCTTCTTAAATACAGATGGCATGGTAACAATGTTTCCAAAAAACACACTTTTGAACAAAGTCTGAACACACAAACAATAATATACTTAAATATGGAAAAATTCTTCAATCAAGCATGTGGGGAAGAATTTGCAATTATAAGAAAACTAAAAGACGGAAAAAGAATTTCAACAAAAGAATACAGGAAGCTTCTCGAAAAAGAACACTTAATTGAAGCAAATAAAATGTTCAAAAAAATTGCAAAACAAAAATGTATAAATCCTTTAGTAGTTTTTGGAATTTTAAAATAAATACAAATTAATAAATTGTTTGGAGATTACAAAGTATGAAAATTAACATAGCGCTTGCAACAGATGACAATTATGCAAAATATTGTTCAACAGTTATGATTTCAGTTATTGAAAACAAAAGATTAGAAGATGAAATCTCTTTTCATATTATGCACTCTGATGATCTAAATAATGATAACATTGAAAAAATGAAAAAAATTGGGGATGTAAATTTTTATTATGTAGATAAAAACATTTTCACACCTTATTTTAAAAATATGAACAATTTGTGGTCAGTTGCAACACTTTACAGATTAAAAATAGCAACTATATTGAACCATATTGATAAAGTTATATATCTTGACTGCGACACACTTGTTTTAAATTCACTGCATGAATTATACGAAGAAGATATGCAAGACAATATTTTGTACGGAATAAGAGATTATTGTTGTGAAGCATCAATGAAAAGAAATAATATTCCAGATAAATATTTCTATTTTAATGCAGGTGTGTTAATGATAAATCTTCAAAAAATGAGAGAGGAAAATATTGAGGATAAACTTTTTGATTTTCTTGTAAAAAATTGGGAACATTTAGATTTTGGCGACCAAGATGTTTTAAATTCTGTTCTATACGCAAGAACAAAAGAAGTTGAAAGAAAATATAACTACATTGTTCCAGCAATAATTTTAAAAGAAAAAGAAAAAGACCTAAACCCAACAATTGCTCATTACGCTGGCGTTAAACCTTGGGAAAAATGCTACAACAACAAATTTAGAGATATGTTTTGGACATATTTTGAAAAAAGCCCTGTGATAACAAAAGAATATTACAATGAAAAATTCAAAGAATACAAAAATAGACAAACAAGATTTAATCAAGTTCTTATGCTTTTAAAAATGTATCCTTTGGCATTTTTAAAAAACGATAAACATCACCAACTTTTAAAAACAATAATTAAAAACAGCTAAATTAATATATTAAATTAGGATTTTTTTTCTTAAATTCTTTTTCATACAATTTTGCAAGTTGTATAAATTTGTATTGCGCATTCATAAAGCAGATAATAAGCCCTGCTTTACCATCAAATATTCCGCCCTTTAAGAAATAAAATTTAATGAATTCAAATGTAGGTCTAAAAATTAATTTACAAGTTGAAAACTTTTTACCCTTAGCTTCAAATCTATCTTGTTCAAAATCAGTATATCTATTTGTTTTTTCAAGATAAGATTGAATACTTTCAACATGATAATGCAAAATTGCACATTCTTTATACCTTGGAGTTGACGGAATAAATGTCATATTCCCATCTAAAACACGAGGATGTTCATGTATGGCATTCGAATATTCCGCGCAACCTTTTTTAAAAAATCTTGCAAGCTTGCTTTGGCGCATACATCTGAGTTTTTGACCTATAACAAAAGTTTCTCTTGGAATTTCGAGAACAGTTTCGTTATTCTTATTATTTGTAAAATCTTTTAAATATTGCCAAAGTTCAGGAGTTACCAATTCGTCCGCGTCTAATATCAAGACCCATTCACCACTGGCTTGGCTTATTGCATAATTTCTCGCAGGCTCAACATAACCACATCTTTCATGATAACAGATTTTGCAATTGAAATTATTTGCTATTTCAATAGTTTTATCATCACTGTGCATATCACAAATAACTATTTCATAAGCATCCTTAACGCTTTCAAGACACTTCTCTAAAATCCTTTCGGCATTTAATGTATTTATTACAACAGAAATCTTGTTATCTCTCATATCTTCCTCAACTTATTTTAAATTCAACTTAAAAATTTTATTTAGCCAATATTTCAAAGGTGTTATTTTCTTATCGGTCTCACCTCTTAAATATGCATGCCCGCCATATTTGTAATGATGTTTTTTTACTATTTCAATTTTAATATCATCACAAAATGGTTTTATTTTCCAGCGACTAGGATAACAATAATTTGGATTCATCACAAGAATATTCTTATTTAAAAGATATTTATTAATCATACTCTGATCATGAAATTCTGGAATTGCATCATTTTCAATATCTTCTTTTGTCATCAAAGAAATTTCTTTGGACATTTTAATAAAATCGTTAATCCTGCCCCCATTAAAACCACCCATAAAATAATATTCCCCTTCGCCAAAAGGTATATATGCGCTTGATTTTTCATTTCTACAATAAGGGTGGTCATCAGGTGCTTCGTAATAATGATCAGCCCAAATAGTTGCCATCAAACCTTGTTCCTCAGTTGGAAAAATTTCTTCCCCTATAGGTTTTTTAACTTCACAATTAGCATTTATATAATAACAAAAATCATATTCTTTTAATTTGTCTTCGATTTTTAAAAACATATCGTAACGCATCAAAGTATCATATGGCCAACCTAAATGCTTTTGTTCAACTTTGATAACATTTTCTTTGTCTGAGTAGTCAAAATTATCATTATCGGTAAAAACAAAATAAGTTTTTTCATGGTTCTTCAAAAAATATTTTTCACAAGATTCGTATAAACTCTTAAAAAAAGTTATGTATCTTCCTGTTGCGATATATAAAATTGCTACCTTCATAAATCTCCTTCAAGCCCACCAAGTTTTAAAAGACCATCCCTGAGTGACGTTTCAGGAATACAATTTAAAAGCAAAGCGCATTTTTTATTGTCTAAAACGCTATGTTTTATATCCCCAGCTCTTTCTTTATTGTAAAAGGGCTTCTTTTTGTAATTAAATATTTTTGCCATTTCGAAAAATAAATTATTTATTGAAATTCTTTTATTTGTTGAAACATTTATGATTTCATTTTTTACATCTGATTTAACGGCGCTGTAACAAGCTTTTGCAATATCTTTAACATATACAAAATCTCTTGTTTGTTCACCATCACCATTTATAAAAACATCTTCATTGTTTTTCATTTTATCGGCAAAAATTGCAACAACTCCAGCTTCACCTTTTGAATTTTGCCTTTCACCATACACATTTGCAAATCTAAAAATAATATAGTCTACTCCAAACATCTTGAAATATTGTTCCATAGTAAGTTTAGAAAGCCCATAAAAAGACAAACAAATTGTCTCGTGGGTTTCATCAACAGGCAAATATTTAGGAACCCCATAAACAGCAGCGGTTGATGCTGTCATAATTTTTTTAACGTCATATTTTTTGCACAAAGACAAGATATTAATGCTTCCCAAAATATTTTCTTTAGCATCAAGCATTGGCTCCCTTATAGATAAACCAACATTTGCTTGTGCTGCAAGATGCAAGACATAATCAATTTTATTTTCTTTAAATATATTTTCAACGTCATTTGTTGTTATATCAACATCATAAAAAATCGCATTTTTGTTTATATTTTTAAAAAAACCAGAACATAAATTATCTGCCACAATAACATTAAAATTATTTTCAAGAAAAAAATCTGCTACATGAGAGCCTATAAATCCTGCACCACCTGTTATTAAAATTGTCTCTTTATCACTCAAAAATAATCCCTCTTCAAGAACAATTCTCATCTCCAATATTACCACAAAAAGCATATTTGAAAAATATTTTTTTGTTACTATAATAGTAATAAAGAAATGGAGTATTTAAATGAATTATAGACACGGAAGTCTTGAGAGTGTAATTTTAAATTCCATCTGGGCTCTTGAAGACACAGGAATATATAAACACAGTGTAAAAGAAGTTTGGGAACACATTAACAACAATAATGAATGTAAAAGAGCATACACAACAATAAAAACCGTTATGGATAGATTATTCGAAAAAGAAGTACTTTTAAGAGTTAAACAAGGTAAAAAATTTTATTACAGAAGTGCTTATTCATATTCAGACATATTAAAAACTTCACTTGAAAAAATTGCTCATCAATATTGTGGTGGTGATATGGTTAGATTAAGCAATTTTGCACAATCACTATGCTCTGATAAATTAGCACTTGAAAGGCACTAATTTGGAAGAACAAATAATTACAAAAAACAGAATTCTTGTTGGGAATTTAATCAAACAAGTTCTTTTAGGCAAAATTAAACCCTCATTTGCTTGCGGGAAATTTCCAAAAGAAAGAGATTTAAGCATAGAATCCGCATTTTATGCACTCGTTCACCTTGAAGCAGATGAAGATTTGAGAAAAAATGTTAATTATAAAAACGAACAAGATGATTATTTGTTGTATATCGCACAAATTCTCGAAAAAGGAGAGGCACTTCCAAAAAACATCATTGCGCAATATTCAAAATATTACGAAGAAGCCCCAATTTATCCTGAAATAACAAAAGAAAATATTATAAAAAGATTAAAGAAATTTATAAATTTATAAAATAACCAAAAAGATAAATCAAAAGGGTGATAAAAAAAGGTGTTAAATTATAATAAACTGTTGGTGTTTAAGATTTTTAATGTGATAAAATTAAAATATGCAAAAAGAAGAAATTGATTTTAAACATTATACAGTCATGTTAAATGAAGCTGCTCTTGCACTTAAACCTGAAAACAGCAATAAAATCTTTATTGATGCAACTTTAGGCGGTGGAGGACACAGTAAACTTATTGCACAAAATTTAAGCAAAGATGGGCTTTTAATTTCATTTGACGTTGACAAAGATGCAATAAATAAGGCAAGTGAAGTTTTAAAAGAATATAAAAAT
Source organism: Cyanobacteria bacterium SIG30 (assembly GCA_015152475.1). GTDB lineage: Bacteria > Cyanobacteriota > Vampirovibrionia > Gastranaerophilales > Gastranaerophilaceae > SIG30. The sequence continues at coordinate 190,431 of SUTW01000003.1, forward strand.
GTAACAATAATACAAGATAGCTATACGACAATACCAGAACATCTAGAAAAACTTGGAATTAAAAAAATAACAGGTGGCATAATTTTTGACCTCGGTGCTTCATACCATCAATTAACAAAAGGTGAAAGAGGTTTCAGTTTTATGAAAGATGCACCTCTTGACATGCGTTTCAACCAAGAACAAGAAAAATCTGCTTTTGATGTTGTAAATACCTACAAGGAAGGTGATTTAGCCAGAATTTTTACAGAATATGGTGAAGAAAGATTTTCTAAAAGAATTGCTCGTGCAATTGTCGAAAACAGACCAATTTACACAACTTTACAATTGGCCGATTTAATAAAAAAAGTGACTCCGAAAACAAATAGCAAAATACATTGTGCGACAAGGGTTTTTCAAGCAATAAGAATTGAAGTAAATAATGAATTATTAAATTTTGAAAACACTTTAAAAAGAGTTGTTAAATTATTAGATTCAGATGCTATAATAAGTATAATCACATTTCATTCTTTGGAAGATAGAATCGCCAAGAATGTCTTGAGGGATTTTGCTAAAACATGCAGATGTAAAAAATCTGAACCTGTATGCAAATGTGAAGGAAAATTGTTGAATTTAATCAATAAGAAACCTATTTGTGCAAGCGACGAAGAAATAAGAAAAAATCCACCTTCAAGAAGTGCAAAATTAAGATTAGCACAAAGAGTCTAATTTTTAGGAAAACTTGGGAAATGGCAAATAAAACCACAACAAAAATCAGACAAAACATAAAGCAACAAAACAAAGTTGCAACAATGCCGATTGCCCCAGTTGCACCAAAGAGACCTACAATTGGCTCAAAACCTTTGGCGCAAAACTCTCAAATCATAAGTGGATATTTTATAGAAGATCAATCTTACAAGCAAATGGTTATAGAAAGAGTTAACAGGGCACTTTATTGTGTTCTTGGTTGTTTAATTTTTGTTTGTCTTGTAAGCTATTATTTTGTAACTATTGGTGGAATAGAATTAAACCAAATCCAAAAAGAAACATTATCAGTTAATTATTCAAATGAAGAATTACAAAACCAATTAGATAGCATTCAATCTTATTACAACGTCGACAAAACAGTTGCGAAAACAAATTTATTACATACTGCAGAACAAGTTATTGAGTTGCCCGAAAAAGCTGTACCTTTTGTCGATAAAGAAATTTTTGACAATGCGCCAGTAAAACCTTGGGCATTAGGCTACTAATCGGTGGTGGATCTTGAATAAAAAAAATAATCACAGAAAATTTGATGACAGGGTTAAATTTATTCAAGGGTTAATAACGCTTGTTGCAGTTTTTTTTGTGGTTTATCTTTTTGCTGTACAAGTTTTTGACGCAAGACATTACAGAGGGAGAACTCACAGAACAAAAAAACTCTTTGTTTTAAGAGGTGAAATAGTAGATAGAAACGGACTAAAATTAGCAACTGATGTATCTACTTTTAACTTGTATGCTCATCTTAAAAATTCTGATTGCGACATTGAAAAACTTGCAGAAACTTTAGCACCACATCTAAACACAACAAAAAAACAGTTAGTTGAAAAACTTTCAAAGAAAAAAAGAAATATTCTTCTAAAAAAAGAGTTGGATAGAAAAACCGCAAACATTATAAGAGAGAAAAAAATAAGAGAACTATCCTTGGATGAAACAACAAAAAGAGTTTATCCACAAGGAATTTTAGCAGCCCATGTCCTTGGTTATTACAACCCAAATGCAGATATTGCAGGCGGAGTAGAACAAGTTGCAAAAGAATATTTAGAAGATGGCGGCAAAGAAGAAACCTTTGAAAGAACAGGAACCGGAAGCATTGTTTACGAATTTGGAACAAATCCTGAAAAACTTTTAAAACCACAAAGAGGCAAAACCCTAACGCTCACGATCGATTCCGCAATTCAACATGTTTGCGAAAAAGCACTTTATAAAAAAGTAAAAGAAAAAAATGCAAAAAGAGGAACGGCAATAGTAATGGATCCAACTAATGGGGAAATTCTGGCATTTGCTGTTTATCCATACTATAACCCAAACGAATTTAGAAGATATTCAGATGAAGAAAGAAAAAACTGGGCGCTAACAGACGTTTATTCACCTGGTTCAACTTTTAAAATAATTACTGTTGCTTCAGGTTTTATAAGTGGACAATATAATAAAAATTCAAAAATATTAGACACGGGGAAAATGACCATAGGTAAAAAATGGGAAATCAAAAACCATGACCTTCATAAAAATCCTTATCCTGGGCTTATTGACCTGGTTTATTTATTTAAACATTCAAGCAACGTCGGCGCAGTTAAAATAGCGCAAAGTATCCCAATGGAACAATATTATGGCATTTTAAGATCATTTAATTACGGTTCAAAAACTGGAATCGATTTACCAAGTGAATCTTCAGGACTTTTACCTGACTGGAAAAAATGGAATAGCGCGACTCACGGCGCAATGGGACATGGTTATGCATCTTCGGTAACTGCCATACAAATGGTTTCAGCAATAAGTGCCATTGCAAATAAAGGAGTTTGGGTGACACCACATGTTATTAAATATACAGGCGAAGAATTTAATGATAAAATTGCCCAAAGAAGAATTATGGAAGAACAACAGGCAAAAGACATAACAGACCTTTTGGTTAAAGCTGTTGAACAAAGCCCGCACGAAAGATTAAAAGATTTTACACTTGCTGCAAAAACTGGGACATCTCAAAAAATAAATGAATCAGGGAAGGGATATTCAAAAACTAAATTATACACATCAACAATTGGCTTCTTGCCAGCATCAAACCCAAAAGCGGTTATATATGTCGTAGTTGACAGCGCCCAAGGTGGAGATATTTGGGGCTCAACTGTTGCACTACCTGTTTTCAAAGAAATCGCAATTGAAACAGCAAAAATTTTAAATATGACACCAGATAAAATACAAAACAATGGAGGATAAAAATGGAATTAAGCACAATTATAGAGCATGTTAAACCAGACGAAGTCTTAAATTTTAAAAATGTCGATATAAAGGGTATTTCATATAATTCAAACACTATAAGTAGCCATGAAATTTTTGTATGCTTAAAGGGCGAACACGTTGATGGACATAATTATGCCCAAATGGCTTTTGAAAAAGGCGCTATTGCTCTTATGTGCGAAAAACCATTAAATATTGAAATTCCACAACTTATAGTAAGCTCCACTCAGAAGAAAATAGCTGATTTGTCTGCATGTTTTCACCATTATCCTTCAAAAAATCTTAACTTGATTGGCATAACTGGTACAAACGGAAAAACAACTGTAACACATTTAATTCAAAAAATAATGGAAGAAGGCAGTAAAAAATGCGCCTTAATAGGTACCCTAGGTTACAAACTATCAAGCAGAAGTGAATATCTAGAAGCAAAGCATACAACTCCTCAGGCACCAGAACTACAATCAACTCTAGAAAAAATATTAAATTCAGGAATCACAAATGTTGTAACAGAAGTAAGCTCACATGCCCTTGAACAACATCGTGTTAGAAAGTGCGATTTTAAAGGTGCAGTTTTTACAAATTTAACGCAAGATCATCTTGATTATCATATAACAATGGAAAATTATTTCCTTGCAAAACAAAAATTATTTACAGGTTTAAATACTGGCTCATTCGCAATTATTAATGCAGATGATAAATATGCAAAAAGATTTATTGAAGGTATTAAAGAAGGGGTTAAAATTTACACATATGGTGTTAAAAATATAGCGGATATAAAAGCTGATGATGTTGAATTTACATCATCAGGTGCAAAATTTAACTGTACAGCTGGTGGTAAAACTGTTCCAATTGAATTGCATTTAAATGGCATGTTTAGTATATATAATGCTCTTTGTGCAATTGCAACTTGCATGGCTTGTTCAATGGATTTAGAAACTTGCAAAAAAGCTCTTGAAAATACGCAAGGTGTTGCAGGTCGCTTTGAAATTGTACATACAAATCCAATGGTAATAGTTGATTACGCACACACACCAGACGGGCTTGAAAACATTTTGAAAGCTGCAAGAGAATTAACTCCTAAAGATGGAGAATTAATTTGTATGTTTGGTTGTGGTGGGGACAGAGATGCAACAAAACGTCCAAAAATGGGTAAAATAGCCCAAGATTTATCAGATAAAATTGTTATAACTTCAGACAACCCAAGAAGTGAAGATATTCAGCAAATTATTACAGATATTTTAGCAGGTCTTAAAAATATAGACCCAAAAACCGTTTTTGTCGAACCAGACAGAGGACTAGCGGTTAAACTTTTAAAAGAAATTTCCAATGAAAACGATGTTATAATCCTTGCAGGAAAAGGACATGAAGATTATCAAATCTTAAATGACAAAACAATTCATTTTGACGACAGAGAAGAAGTTAAAAAAGTTTTTGGCGAATAAAAAACTTAAAAAAGAATATAAATGCAAAAAACCCTCGAATTTTCTTCGAGGGTTTTTAACAAAACAAAAATTCAAATTACTTGTTAACCATAGCTTTGAATTTTTTACCAGCTGAGAATGCTGGAACTGTTTTAGCAGCAATTTTAATTTCTTTACCAGTTTGTGGGTTGCGGCCAGTTCTAGCAGCGCGTTTTCTAGCTTCAAAAGTACCAAAGCCAACCAATGTAACTTTTTGTCCTTTTTTAACTGCTGTTTGAATAGCATCAACCCAAGCACCTAAAACAACTGCAGCGTCTTTTTGAGTAACTTTAGCAACTTTTGCTATTTCTTGTACCAATTCTTCTTTGTTCATAATGTACTCCCTTCTATAAGTATTACATGCTTATTATATAGGTTTTTCAGGCAAAAGCAAGTTTTTTACGAAATATGAATGATTTTTAAAACAAAAAACAAGAAACAGATGTTTTCCCTGTTATTATTGACTTTTAAGACATTAAAAAATATCTAAAACTTGTATTTTTGTTAAGTTTTAGACATTATATTCTAAGAAATAAAAATTCAATTATTTACAAGCAATTTTAAGAGCCTGCTCAATATCAGCTATAATATCATTGATATCTTCAAGCCCTATGCTTAATCTAATAAAATCATCTGTTGCGCCAGATGCAATTCTTTCGTCATGGCTCAATTGTTGATGAGTAGTTGACGCAGGGTGAATAACAAGTGATTTTGCGTCGCCGATATTTGCCAAATGCGATAATAATTTTACATTATCAATAAATTTAACACCAGCTTCAACTCCGCCTTTTATACCAAAACCAATCATTGCACCAAAACCTTTTTTGAAATATTTTTTCGCTAATTCATGATTTTTATTATCTTCAAGTCCAGGATAATTTACCCAACTAACATATTCACTATTTTTTAAATATTTTGCAACTGCAAGAGCATTTTCGCTATGTTTTTCCATTCTAAGCGTCAAAGTTTCAATGCCTTGACAAATCATAAATGCATTAAAAGGGCTTAAAACGCAACCAAAATCTCTTAAAATTTGTGCACGAGCTTTGGCAATAAACGCACTTTTACCAAACATTTCAGTATAAGAAATTCCATGATAACTCACATCTGGTTCAACTAGAGCTTTAAATTTACCAGATTTTTCCCAGTCAAAATTACCACTATCAACAATAATGCCAGCCAAACTTGTACCATGACCACCCAAGAATTTTGTTGCACTATGAACAACGATATCTGCGCCAAAATCAATTGGTTTAAATAAATAAGGTGATGGAACAGTGTTATCTATCATAAGCGGAATATTATTTTCGTGTGCCAATTTTGCAAGTTCTTCAATATCAATAATATTTAGTTTAGGATTTGGTATACTTTCACAATAAATAAGTTTTGTTTTTGGTGTGATTGCATTTTTATAATCTTCAATATTATCTGTATCGATAAATTTTGTTGTTATCCCTAGATTTTTTAAAGTATGAGAAAACAAAGTATGAGTCCCGCCATACAATGCTGATGAAGAAACAATTTCATCACCTGCGCTTAAAATTGTTAAAACAGCGGTTAAAATTGCACTCATACCACTCGAAACAGCAAGCGCACCGACACCATGTTCAAGCATGGCAACACGCTTTTCAAGCACATCTGTTGTTGGGTTATTTATTCTTGTATAAATATTCCCCTCTTGTTTAAATTCAAACAAATCGGCAGCATATTTCGAATTGTCAAAATTATACGCACTTGTCTGATAAATTGGCAAAGCGCAAGCCCTTGTTGTACTTTGTTTATCACGTCCACCGTGAAGTGCAATTGTTGCATCTTCCATATTAAATCTCCTTAATATCCATTTTTAACAAAATCTGGTAATTTATATGCTTCACAAGGCCCTATAACAATTTCCCATTCAGGGAGTTCTGCATTTAGTTCTTCTTTTAAATCAGCTAAAAGACCAGGTAAAATAATTTTTTTATTTTTAATTTTCTTTAATTCTTCACTACCATTAACAACTTTTGCAGCAATTTGTGCAGTAATTTTTTCTGCAGACCAAGCAGTTAAAACACTCATACCTTCAGATGGTGTAATAACTAAATAAGAACCATTTTTAATTGTCGAAAGTTCATTTGCAACCGCAAAATATGTAAGTGCGAAATTCGTTGTTAAAAAAACATGTGCATTTTCGTCAGGATTATTAAATTCATATAACTTAGATTCAACTTGAAGTGGCTTTTCAGGGTCAGTAAAGATATTTTGTCTTAGTATTATATTTGTTGTTAAAACGGCTTCATCAATTAAATCTACAATAATTAAACTTGCGCAACGAGAAATCAAAGCTGTCATCTTTGCACAAAGTGAATATGGATTTTGTTCTTTTAGATGAGAAAAAACAGGATTTGAATATTTTTCATCTCTTTCTATAATTGATTTTTTTCTAATAAAATCAATTTTTTCTATCATATTATAAATATTGTCTTCTTTGACCTCTTGAAGAAGTGATAAATCTTTTTCATAAATAACAGCGTAACCATTATTTTTTAATTCATTTTCAATATTTTTGTCTTCAGACGTTAAGAAAACACCATCTATTTTAAAAGTTTTACCAACGCTTTCTATTTCAAAATTATAGATTTTATCCAGTTTTTCTTTATCATTAGAATCAAGTGAAACAAAAATACCAGTTGGATTTATAAAAGTTTTTTCATGTCTTGAAAAAACAGTTTCCCCACCGATTTTAACATTATCAAAAACAACTGTTTTTTGTTGAATTTTATTTGCTTGCGTCACAATTCCAAGAAGTTCTTCGCTAACATAAGGACATTTTGAAATTTCAATGTTGCCTTTTGAAAGTTTAAGCGCAAAAGCCATGCAAGTTGGACAACCACATTGCTTGCAATTAGAATTTTCTGCTTTTTTTGCTGCCGGAAGATGCTTAAAAACCTGCATTGTTTCAAGTGCCATTTAATTATCCCCCCACATTTTTTTTATTGCAACAACGCTTTCTGGATTCCAAACAACTGCAATATCAGCACCAGCACACAATAAAGATACGGTTGTGGAAATTTCCCAAGACAGACTTCTTGTTTTTAAATCACCCCAAGAAGCCTTGAAATCAGCACTTTTTGCCTCTTTTGCCTTATAACTTTCTTCACCAACAAAAACTATTATTGGCATATCAAGCATTTTATCGCCCTTTTTAGCCGCCTCTTTGATGCGTTCTATTATACTAAAACCATAATCAAGCCCGTATCCAACACAACCCATATCAGGGTCAATGATAATATCTTCTGCTCTAACCCCTTCATCTATTGATAAAATATTTAATTCTTTTGTCAAATTTATATCAATAGGAGTTCTAAGAACAATTTTATGTCCCAGAGTTGCTTTAACAACTTGTGTATAATTTGTATCTTGTCCATGGGCAATAATGCAGTCTTTTGGTAAATATTTCGCAATTTTTGAAAATAATTCTCCGTTTAATGCCTTATTTGAAGAACCTTTTATAATGAGTGGTATCTTTGATTTTTTAGAAATTTCCTGCGCAATTAAAATGCATTCATCAATTTCTGATAAATCATCTATATTAAAATAAAAAGAAACATAATCCGCGCAAACTTCAAGAGCTTTTTCTTGAGCTTTTTCAAATAAAGTAATTGGATTTGATATGCATTCACCCCAATATTTTTTTAAAATATCAGGGTAGTTTTCTTTAATTCTAAATGGAACTTCAATCGCAAATTGTGGATTAGCCAAGATTGTCTCCTTGTCCTCTTTGCGCTTTTACTTTTTCCATAATTTCCGTAAATTCAGTATCGTCAAGAGTTTCTCTTTCAAGTAATTCTCGTGCAATTGTATCTAGCATATCCTTATTTTCAGTCAAAAGAGTTTTTGCTCTTTCATATTGTTCATCAACGATTCTTTTAATTTCAGCATCAATTTCAGCCGCGATTGATTCTGAATAATCTTTTTGATGACCAAAATCTCTGCCCATAAAAACGTGCTCTTGAGATTTACCATAAACCAAATTACCCATTTTTTCTGACATACCCCATTGGGTTACCATTTTTTGAGCAATATTTGTAACATCTTGCAAATCTTGTGAAGCGCCTGTTCCAATTTTATCTTTACCATAAATAATTTCTTCAGCAGCTCTGCCTCCAAGTGCCATTGTAATTCTTGCTAAAAGTTTTTGCTTGCTTACATGAAGTTTTTCAGATTTTGGACGCGTCCAAGTTAAGCCAAGCGCCATACCTCTTGGGATAATTGAAACTTTATGCAATTCATTTGCTTCTGGTAATAATTTATCAATTAAAGCATGGCCAACCTCATGATATGAAGTTATTTCTTTATCTTCATCAGTCATTACTTTGCTTTTCTTTTCAATACCGGCAATAACTCTATCAATTGATTTATCAATGTCTTCCATTGAAATTTTATCTTTATTTTGTCTTGCTGCCAAAAGAGCTGCCTCATTTAAAAGGCTTTTAAGGTCTGCCCCTGTAAAACCTGGAGTTCTTTTTGCAAGAACTTTAAGATCAACATCATCTTCAAAGAACTTATTTTTAGCATGCACTTTTAAAATATCTTCTCTGCCTTTAACATCTGGCATACTAACATAAATTTGACGATCAAAACGACCAGGACGTAAAAGTGCATTATCTAAAATATCTGGTCTGTTTGTAGCTGCCAATATAATAATATTTGTGTTCTCGTCAAAACCATCCATTTCAACAAGTAATTGGTTTAAAGTTTGTTCGCGTTCATCATGGCCACCACCTAAACCTGCGCCTCTTTGGCGACCAACAGCATCAATTTCATCAATAAAAATTATACAAGGCTGATGTTTTTTAGCTTGTTCAAATAAATCACGAACACGGCTTGCACCAACACCAACAAACATTTCAACAAAATCAGAACCAGAAATTGAGAAAAATGCTACACCAGCTTCGCCTGCAACGGCTTTTGCCATAAGAGTTTTACCTGTACCAGGCGCTCCAACAAGCAAAACGCCTTTTGGAATTTTTGCACCTAATTTAACGTATTTATCACTATTTTTAAGAAAATCAACGATTTCTTCAAGTTCTTGTCTTTCTTCATCAATGCCCGCTACATCATTAAAAGTGACTTTAACTTTGTTATCCATTAACATTTTTGCTCTGCTTTTTCCAAAATTCATAGCAGAAGAACCACTTTGTTGCACTCCTCTAAATATAAGTAAAATTAAACCCAAAACAAAAATTGTAGTAAGCAAAGAACTTACCCAGCCTGCATCTTGTGGTTTATCCAAAAATACTTCTATTCCATTTGCTTCCAAAGTTTCATACATTTTAGGATCATTAGATGGTATTTGAACTTTGTATTGAAGCTGTGCTTGTGGCATTTGCATCATATTATCTAGTGCTGGTTTCAAACTAACTGATGTAGATGGCGCCTCATTTTGTTTATCATCTACTTGTTCGCTTTTTGGAATAGCATATAAAATTTCGTTTCTTATTTTAACAGATGAAATTTCTCCTAATTTAACTTTATTTATAAACTGAGAATAAGATATTTCAACCGTTGATGTATTAGGCCCGCCAAAAACGGCAACCAAAAACAATACAACTAATATTCCTACTATAACCCATATGCCAACACTTTGATTTTTATTCATTTTTTTCTCCAAAATTAAATATATTGCTATTATAGCAAAAGAATAATAAAATGTTAATATGCCAAATGCCTTTTTACTACTAGGTTCAAATAAAGGAGACCGCCTCTCAAACATACAACAGGCGGCAAATATGCTTAGCTCAAATCAAAGAATCAAAATTATTGAATCTTCAATGTTCTATGAAACAGAGCCTTATGAACAAATTGAAACAAATTGGTTTATAAATGCTGCAATAAAAATAGAAACAGACTTTACTCCAATTGAACTTTTAAGGGTTTGTCAGGATATAGAAGCACGTCTTGGAAGAAATAGAGAAATCGAAACCCACTGGGGTGAAAGAACTATTGATATTGATATAATCTTTTATGATGATTTAATTTTTAAAAATGATTTCTTACAAATTCCACATCCATTAATGCACAAACGCGCATTTGTACTTGTTCCTTTAATGGAAATCGATGAAGAAATTATGCATCCTGTTTTCAATAAAAACATAACACAATTACATAGCGAATTAGAAAATCCTGAATCCGTATATTTATATGGAACAATTATTGAGGATTATAAAAATGTCTAGAAAAATTGCAATCGTTGGAGGAGGGCCAGCTGGAATATTTTGTGCAATTAGGTTACTTGATTTGGAGCCAAAAATTCAAATTACAATTTTTGAAAAAGATTCAATTTTAAAAACTCTTCTTCCAACTGGTGGCGGAAGATGCAACCTTTCATATAATGAAAATAATATAAAAGATTTTGCAACAAATTATCCACGGGGAGAAAAATTTTTATATTCAGTTTTGAATAATTTTAATATAAATGAAACTATTGAATATTTTAAAAAAATCGGAATAGAAACATATACACAAAAAGATAATAGAATTTTTCCAATTTCAAACAGTTCAAAAGATGTTAAAGAAAAATTATTAAATAAAATAAGAAATAAAGTAAAAATTATAAAAAAGGAAATCAAAAAAACATCCGAACTTGAAGAATTTGATAAAGTAATTATTGCAACTGGTGGGCATTCTGGTTATAAAATCGCAGAAGAAATTGGACATAATATTGTAGAAACAACACCATCATTACATGGTTACATAACAAACGAAAAATACCCGGCAGGTGTAAGTGTAAAAATAAACAATGACAATATTTTGTTCACACACGATGGTGTTTCGGGACCTTATATTTATAAACATTCTTCAATACATGCATATGACAAATATCCAAGAAAAATTTTAGTTCAAATAATTAACAAAGAAATTTTAAAACAGATTATTAAAGATAATCCAAAAAAAAGTTTTGGAAATATTGTGTCAACTTTAATACCTAAATCACTTGCAAAAGTTATTGTTAAAAATTTTGATAAACAATGCGCGCAAGTCACAAATAAAGAAATTGAAGAAATAATTTATTTGAATTTTACAGCCACTTCGGCAGACAAAAAAGGTGAAATTGTAACTGCGGGAGGAGTTAATTTAAAAGAAATTGATAAAAATTGCAAATCAAAAATTAATAAAAAGTATTATTTTATTGGTGAAGTTTTAGATATTGATGGTTACACAGGCGGTTTTAATCTTCAAAATTGCTGGTCCACAGCATCTAGCGTTGCATTGGATATCACAAAATAATATTAAAATCCGTCATATGTTTAAAAATGCCAAAATCGCAATAAAAATAATGAAAATATTAAAGAAACAAAAAACAATGTTATAGCAAAACAAAACCCACTCAAAACAGAGTGGGTTTTTTAAATTTAGGATCCGGCAACGACTTATCTTTCCAGGCGGCTACCCGCCAAGTATTTTCAGCGCTAGAAGTCTTTACGACCGTGTTCGGGATGGGAACGGGTGGAGTCCTTCTGCTTGGTCACCGGAAAATCTGGTAACTTATGATATTTAATTATCAATATCATACATTGAAGATTGCACAAAAATATAATTGAACCGCTTTTTCAGGAAAAGCCCTCGTCCGATTAGTAATGCTCGGCTACATTTGTTGCCAAACTTCTACCTGCATCCTATCAACGTCGTGATCTGCGACGGGACTTACTAGCTTATGCTATGAGAGATCTCATCTTGTGGTGGGCTTCGCACTTATATGCTTTCAGCGCTTATCCACTTGGAACACAGCTACCGGGCGTTTACCGCTGGCGCGATAACCCGTACACTGGAGGTTCCCTCTTCCCGGTCCTCTCGTACTAAGGAAGACTCCACTCAAATCTCTTGCGCGTATACCGGATATGGACCGAACTGTCTCACGACGTTCTGAACCCAGCTCGCGTGCCGC
>SUTW01000007.1 GCA_015152475.1 Cyanobacteria bacterium SIG30
ATGAACAAATTAAACTTAAATCTCGGGGGGGGGGGCATCTAGAAGTTTAAAAGCCTTTACTCTTGCTGAAGTACTTATCACATTAGCTATTATTGGTGTTGTTGCAGCACTCACAATTCCATCTGTTATCACGAATTACAAAAATCAAGAAACAGTTTCTGTACTCAAAAAAACTTATAGTTCAATTGCAAACACAACAAATCTTGCAATTAGGGATTATGGTCCGATTGCATCTTGGTTTGAAGACGATTTTGTAAATGGTTTTGAAGCTTCAAGAGCTTATGCTAAAAAATATGTTACTCCTTATTTAAGAGTTTCAAAATCTTGCGAAACCCAAAGCAATACAAGTTGTGGACATGAGATTAAGTACCGTTCCAATGAAGGATTAAAAGCTTTTAATTTGAGCAATCGTTATAAATTTTATCTTGCAGATGGCACATTCGTTGCAATGAGCGTTAATAATTCAGGTACGGGAACCGGCAGACATTTAAATGCCGCTTACCTAATTGATATTAATGGTGATAAGAAACCTAATATAATTGGGCAAGATGTTTATAGTTTTATGCATCTTATGGTTTTTCAAGGAAGACATATAGGTGGTAAACTATTGCCACATTGTATTTATGATGAAAATGCTCAATGTACAACCGAACAAGCGATTACTAATTGTAATAGTGAAGGGCCTGGTCTTTCTTGTGTATATCTTATTTTTAGTAACGGTTGGAAAATTCCAAGCAAGGAAGAATATGTTAATATGGGTGGAGATGTAACAAAATATCCTTGGTAAAAAACTTAATTCTATATTCTTGCGCCTTATCTTGATAAGGCGTTTTTTTATTTAAAAATCTTATTAATTCCCTTGAAACATCTTAAAAAAATGTTATAATCAAAATATAGATTTAATATGGAGCGTGAAAGGATTTTTAAATTATGAGTAGAATTAATTTAAATTGCGGGGGGGGGGCATCTAGAAGTTTAAAAGCTTTCACCTTAGCGGAAGTTTTAATTACACTTGCTATAATCGGTGTTGTTGCAGCACTAACTATTCCATCAGTGATTGCAAGTTATAATAGACAAGAAATAAGTACAAAACTTAAAAAAGTTGTAAGTACTCTTCAAAATACAACAAATTTAGCGATTTCAGAACATGGCCCAATTAAAACCTGGACTATTGAAAAAGAAGCTACACATGCAAATTCTAAAGCATTTGCAGAAAAATATCTATTACCTTATTTAAGAGTTTCAAAAATGTGTGGCGAAAAGAGAACTGATGAATGTTATTATCAATATAGTAATTATCATGCTGTTGGTTGGTATTCTCCTGCCGATAAAGAAGTTCAATTTTATTTAGCAGATGGCACAATGATTTCACTTTGGACAGCATATGTGGAAAATGGACGATATATTTCAGCTCCAATGATGGTTGATATAAATGGTCATAAAAAACCAAATCTTTACGGAAAAGACATATTTTTTATCACATACACTCTTGTTTACGATAACGTCGTTTACGGCAAGATTGAAGCAGCAAAAACCCATAATGGTATTAGTTGGGATTTATATTCATCTGCCGGATGTAACAAAGGATATAATGACGGCACTGCTACTGCACTTGGATTTTATTGTGCTGCAGTTATTGAAAGAAATGGCTGGACGGTTCCAACGATTGAACAATATGCGGCTATGTATAACACAACAAATAATGTTAAAGACTTTTATCCTTGGTAAAAAAAACTTAATTCTATATTCTTGCGCCTTATCTTGATAAGGCGTTTTTTTTATTTTATTATTTTTTATAAAAGAAGGATTTTTTATGTTTGAAGAATTGGAAAAAGTTAGAGAAAAATGTTTAAAGTGCACAAAATGCGATTTGCATAAAACAAGAAACAATATTGTTTTTGGTGATGGTGTTGTTGGAAGTAAAATTATGTTAATCGGGGAAGCACCTGGTTTTAATGAAGATATGCAAGGAGTTCCTTTTGTTGGACGTGCTGGAAAACTTTTAGATGACATTCTTGGAAGTGTTGGCTTGTCAAGAAAGGAAAATGTTTATATCTGTAACACCGTAAAATGCAGACCGCCTGAAAACAGAAACCCGGAACAAGTTGAAAAAAATGCGTGCAGAGAATATTTAGACAAGCAAATTGAAATTCTTAAACCTAAAATTATCTTAATTTGTGGTGCTGTTGCTCTTAATTCAATGATGGGCTTGAATGGCGGAATTACAAAAGTTAGAGGAAAATGGTTTGACGGACCAAATGGTTCTAAAATGATGCCAATTTTCCATCCTTCATATCTTTTAAGAAATCCATCCCACAAAGAAGGTAGTCCAAAATGGCTGATGTGGCAAGATATAAAAGAAGTTAGACGTTATTTTGATAGTTTATAATTTATCTAATTAAATTAATAAATTAGATATGTAATCTTGTGCAAAAAGTATAATTAAAGCTGATATTGCAAGTGCTGGACCAAAAGGGAAAGTCATAAGTTCTTCTTCTTTTTTGTCTTTTATGCTACCTAAAATAATAATAACTGATGCAATTATTGGGATAAAAATTATTGCAAAATATAAAATTAAAGCCCAAAGAGATAAGTCTGGCAGATAATTTTTAGTAAGTGCTGTAAAAATAACAACAATTGTTGCGGTTAAAATAGCGCCACATAATTTATAATTTTTATTATCTAGCGATTTTTTAAAATATATTGGAATTGCAACCATTGCCTGAATTATAATTGCAAGCGCAATGTTTATGAAGAGCATTTGCCAACCTAAAAATGCTGAGATACCCATCGCAATATAAGTGTCGCCCTCGCCAAATGCGCGAGAATTCGCAAACAAATATCCAATTCTTGCCATTATTTCAAAAACAATAAATGCGATAGCTATTGCGATAAGGCCTTGCCACCAATTTATATTATTTACGTTAAATAAAGTGCTTATATACATAACTGCAATGAATGAATATATGTGTTTATCAAAAACAACTTGTTCTTTTATGTCTGTTATACTCATAACTATTAAATAAGATATAAAAATGCAGGCAAAAATAGTTTTTAAGCTTGCGCCAAATATTATATATGAAGCCAGATACAAAATGCCGTTTGTAAGTTCAACTATTGGATATTGCGGTGAAATTTTGCATTTACAAAAAGCACATTTGCCTCTTAAAAAAAGATAAGATAAAACCGGAATATTATGATACCATTTTAATTTGTTGTTGCATTTTGGGCATTTTGAAGGAGGTAGAACAATACTTTCTTGGCTAAAAGCTCTGAGTGCAACTACGTTTAAAAAACTTCCTATGCATAGTCCTGCAATCAGAACATATACACCCCAAAATATAAATAATGGATCATTCATAATTTTTTATTCCTTTTGATTTAACTTCTTTTAATAATTCATCAAGTGCTTTTTTTAGTTTTCTTGAAACTTGCATTGGACTAATATTTAATTCTTTTGCAATTTGTGCTTGCGAAAAGTCCTTAAAAAAGCTTAGCGTGATTATGTCTTGCGCTTCGGAATCTAACTTATGAATAGCATCTTTTAAAATAATTTCATAGTCTTTATTCGAAATTTGCTCTTCATATTGCTTGATTGAATTTTTGTCTTTCAGATACTCATCTTTATTGTCGTTTTCCAATAAAATTTCCTCTATTGAAAGGGGAGTTGTTCTTCTTTCAATATCCATTGCTTCTATTATTTTTGCTTCTGGCACTTGAAGTTCTTTTGAAATTTCTTCATTTGTTGGTTTTCTGCCAAGTTTTTTTGTTAAATTTTCAATAATTGAATTTATTCTGAAAGATAATTCTTTGACATTTCTTGAAACTTTAACAAGTGACATTTTATCTCTTAAATAATGTCTTATTTCGCTTACAATTGTTGTTGAAAGGTGAGTTTTAAAACTTTTTCCTTTACTTGTGTCAAAAGAATTAAGAGCTTTTATAATGCCAATTGAAGCTACTTGGAATAAATCTTCAAAAGGGTCGTAAGCACGTCTTGCAAAAGAATATACAATATTTTTTGCAACGGGCGTGTAAGTTAAAAATATAAAACTTGAAATTTTTTGTTTAGTTTTTTTATTTGAAGAAGTTTGATATTCATTAATTAAATTAAGTATTTGTTCTTCTTCCGGATAAATCAAACTATCTTGCAAGCTCATATAATCCTACTTTTTGTCAGCAAATTCGCTGTCTAAACGTAAAAATACTGGTTTAATTTCTTCTTTAGAAATAAGTTTGCCTTCTTTTAAAAGTCCAGTTTTTATTTCATCAAGTTTTAAATCTGTATTAATTTTTAATTGTTCTGCAACTTTTTGTGCAATATTTGGGCAGAATGGTTTAATTAAAATTGAAAGTGCTGCCATTGTGTCAAGGATAGTGTATAAAACTTTTCCGCATTTTTCCATATCGCCTTCTTTTGCAAGAGTCCATGGTGCGTTATCATTAATATATTTATTTGCACAATCTGCAAGTTCAATTATGCTGTTTCCTGCGCTTGCAACATCATATTCATCGAAAGCAGATTTAACTTTTTTAATTGTTTCTTGAACTTTGTTACTCAATTCGCTTTCGTTTATATGTTCGTTTAAAATTGTTCCGTCAAAATATTTAACTGACATATTTAAGGTTCTGTTTAATAAGTTTCCAAAATTGTTTGCCAAATCGGCATTAACTTTTTCTTTGAATTCTTCATCAGAATAATTGCCGTCACGTCCATTTTGTGCAGTTATTGCCATAAAATAACGAAGTGCGTCAGCTTCTTTAAGTTCAAATGCGTCCATAACGCTTTTTGGCGAAATTACGTTACCGATTGATTTTGACATTTTATCTTTATTAATCATAATCCAGCCGTGAGCATAAATTGATTTTGGAAGTTCTACATTTAATGCCATTAAAATTGCAATCCAATATATTGAATGGAATTTCAATATATCTTTCCCGATTACATGAACGTCAACTGGCCAGAATTTTTTAAATAATTCTCCATGGTTTCCGTCAACATTATAACCAAGAGCTGTTATGTAATTTGAAAGTGCATCAATCCAAACATATATAATTTGTTCAGGGTCTGATAAAACTGGGATACCCCAATTGACGTTAGTTATTGACCTTGAAACAGATATGTCTTCTATATCTTGAAGTTGGTTAATAACTTCATTTGCTCTGAATGCCGGTTTAATGAAATCAGGATTTTCTTTAATGTGTTTAATGATTGCGTCTTTGTATTTTGATAATTTAAAGAAATAGTTTTCTTCGCTGATTTCATCAGGTTTTTTACCATGTATTGGGCAATTGCCGTTTTCATCAAGGTCTTTTGCGTTTAAGAAGCATTCACAACCACTACAATATAACCCTTTATATGAGTGCTTATAAATATCTCCTTGTTTTAATAATTTTTCAAAAATTCCTTGAACAATCTTTTTGTGGTCTTCATCAGTTGTTCTTATAAAACGGTCATAATCAATATCCAAAAGTTGCCAAGCTTCTTTAAAGTAGCTTGAATTTTTATCGCACATTTCTTTTGGAGTTGTGCCATTTTCTTTTGCAGTCTTTTGGATTTTAATACCGTGTTCATCAGTACCTGTCAAAAAGAATGTATTATCACATCTTTGTTTATAGTGTCTGTGAATAATATCTGTAATAATTTTTTCGTACGCATGTCCTATATGAGGTGCGCCATTTACATAATCAATTGCCGTTGTTAAATAAAATCTTTCCATAAATTAATTATATTGTGAAAAATTTCTGTGGTCAATCAAACTATTTGTTTAAATTGTTAATATCAATCAGGTTATCTTGTTCTCTTGTACAAAAACCGGTGCAACCATTCCAAATAAGTACTTCTTCTAGGTTTCCATCTTGTTTTTGATGAAGCATACAAGTGCCTTTTAATAAATCAACTGTACCATCTTGGGTTGATTTAAAATATTTGCAATTTTGGCAGACTTTAAGTGTAAAATCTTTATCTTTTAATTTAACTATAATGTCATTTAATGCATCATACATTCGAAGATGAGAATCGGAAAATAATTTTTTCTTGTTATATCTAAATACAACTTTTCTCATGCCATCTTCTGAAACCAAATCAAGTTTGCATGGCATATTTTTCTTATCATTTCCGACACATGATTTAATTGTTGCTGAATTAACATTACTGTCTTCGTAATTTTGTTGTTCGATATTTTTTAGCGTTATATTTTTTGCAACTAATTTATATTTTAAAATTAGTGCGCAAAGTGGATAAAGTGGGAGTGACAATAATTCAACAATGTTTAATCTAGACGAAATCATGCCCAGAACAACGTTTATTATAAGAAATGCTCCCAAATGCACTAGATATGTTATTTCTAACATATATCTAAATGCCAAACAAACAAGGACAAAATAAGATATTATTGTAAAAATTGCATTTGGTTTTAATATTGATAAAACTAATTCAATAAAATGCCAAGGTTTTTTAAATAAAATAGGTAAATAATATTTAAGAAGCATGATTTTTTGTGAAATGCGTGCAGATGATGCATTAAAGCTATCTGACACTATTTCTGTTTCCATATCTGGGCAATACAGGGTTTTGATATTGTTGCTTGCTAAAAATAAT
Source organism: Cyanobacteria bacterium SIG30 (assembly GCA_015152475.1). Lineage (GTDB taxonomy): Bacteria > Cyanobacteriota > Vampirovibrionia > Gastranaerophilales > Gastranaerophilaceae > SIG30. The sequence goes on from SUTW01000007.1 coordinate 6,602, forward strand.
GTATATTTTAGTTCATCATCTTTTGTTTCGAAACACACTCTGCCGGTTTTTTCAAGAATGTTACTTGGTATAACACAAGCACCACCATCAATAATACTTACAAGTGAAAACATTGTTCTTGAAATATTTAGTGTATTATTTGTGAATTTTAATTTTGCACTTAAAACATGGGATAAAACAAAATTAACAACGGAATTATTGGTTTTTACAACATTTAATTTGTCAGTTAAAATAATGTCGCTTTCAAAATTTTTGTTGATATTTTGAAGAAAATCTTTTTTTATAATTCTGTCTGAATCAAGGAAAATAAAACCATCAAATTTGTTTTCGCTATCTGCAGATATTTTTTCTGCAAAAATCGACAATGCTTTATCTTTTGAAAAGAAATCCGGATTTTCGATTTGATGAATTCTTGCTCCAGATGCAAAATCCGGCAATTTTACCGCATTTTCATCTTTTATGGTGCTAATCATATGCACTTCGTACAATTCTTTTGGATATTCTTGAATATTCAAAGATTGCAATATATTAAGTGCTTTTTTATCTTTATTTTTTGCCCAAACAACAACGCAATATCTTTTTGTATCTTTTTCTTCCTTATAAAGTTCTTTTTCCTTAAAAAACTTTTTTGCACTGAATGACTTAATATTCAAGGTTAAAAGATATATTGAATAAATTAATAAATATATAAAAATAACTGAAAAAATTAAATTCACAATAAACATAGTTGCAATTTTATTTAAAATAAAAATAAAAATCTAGCTTTTTTTAAAATTCTTTGCAATAATGAAAGAATAATTTACATAAATCGGATTAAGGAGAACAAAATGACCGAATATTATTTTATGGATGGTAAATACGTTCCAGCTGAGGAAGCTGTAATACCTGTTAGAACACATGCTTTTTTGTATGGTACTTCTGTTTTTGAAGGTATTAGAGCATATTTTAACCAAGAAGAAAATCAACTTTATATTTTTAGAATGAAGGAACATTTTGAAAGAATGTTAAATAGTGCAAAAATAATGTATATGGATGCTCAATATACAGTTGATGAATATATGCAAATAACAAAAGATATGCTTAATAAAAATGGTTACAGAAGCGACACTTATATTAGGCCAGAAGTTTATAAAAGTGCGCTTAAAATTGGACCTGGTTTGATTGATAATAAAGACAGTGTTCTTATTTTCTCATTCGGATTAGGTGATTATTGTGATACATCTAAGGGGCTACATGTTTGTTGTTCTAGTTGGGATAGAGTTGAAGATAATATGATTCCTCCAAGAGCAAAAATTGCAGGTTCTTATGCAAACACTGCTCTTATTATTACAGAAGCTAAAAAATCTGGTTTTGATGATGCAATTGTTCTTTCAAGAAATGGTCATGTAGCGGAAGGAAGCGCTATGAATTTATTCTTGCTTGAAGGCAACACTTTGGTTACGACACCAACAACAAGTAATATTTTAGTTGGCGTTACAAGAAATACCATTTTGGAAATCGCCAAGGATTTAGGTCTTGAAGTTGAAGAAAGAGAAATCAACAGAACTGAACTTTATATAGCAGATGGCGCATTTTTCTGCGGAACAGGTGCACAAGTTGCTCCAATTACAAAAATTGACCACAGGGAATTAAATGGTGGCGTTGTTGCTGATAAAATTCTTGAACTTCAAAAATACTATTTTGATATAGTTAGAGGCAAAGTCGAAAAATATAAAAAATGGTGTACACCGGTTTATGATTAAATTTTTAGGACAATGTGTTGAAAATTTGATAACAGCTGTTAAATACATGTTTTCTGGCACGGTTGCATTTTCTAATGTAATCTGCCAGGCAGCAAGTATTGGTTACGATTCCTTATCAATATCTTTAACGATTGTCTTTATTGCATCATCAGTTATTGCTCTGCAAATTTCAAATCAATTTTTAATGACCGGTGCAGAATCTTATATTGGAGGTTTTTTAACCATCGCTCTTATAAGAGAAATTGCGCCAGGTTTTGCGGCTCTTGCAATTGGAGCTAGGGCCGGGACGGCTATAACTGCTGAGATGGCGAATATGAAAGTTACGTCGCAAGTTGACGCAATGAATGTTTTAAAAGTTAATCCAATAGGATATTATTTTGCACCCAGAATTTTAGCTTCTTCAATAACTTGTGTTTTTGTTGTAGTCTTAGCTGAACTAGTCGGTGTTATTGCTGGCGCAATTATTGCATATTGTGTAATTGGACTTCATCCCGACCGTTATTTTAATTCTGTTTGGCTTATGTTAAATACAAAGGACATTTATGTAAGCTTATTAAAAGGAGCCATATTTGGGATTATTATAGCCGATGTTTGTTCAACAGTTGGTTATAATACGCAAGGTGGTGCAAAAAATGTTGGCGAAAGTACAACCAAATCTGCAATTCTTTGTACAGTTTATCTATTGGTTGCAGATTTAATTATTGGTTTTTTATTTTATGGAGCATCAATAGGATAATATGGCAGATAAACTTAAAGTAGCAGTAGTTTTTGGAACCCGTCCAGAGGCAATAAAAATGGCGCCTTTGGTGTTGGAACTTAAAAAGCATGATTATTTTGATGTAAAAACCATAGTAACCGCACAACACAGACAAATGCTTGACCAGGTTCTTGAATTGTTTCAAATTGAACCAGATTATGACCTTGATTTAATGAAGGAGAATCAAAATCTTTGGGAATTAACTTCAAATATTTTGCTTGAAACAAAAAAGGTTTTTGATATTGAAAAGCCTGACGTTGTTTTAGTGCATGGAGACACAACAACCGCGTTTGCAACTTCACTTAGTGCTTTTTATTCAAAAATTAAAATTGGTCACGTTGAAGCTGGGCTTAGGACTTTTGACAAATTTTATCCTTATCCGGAAGAAATGAACAGGGTTTTTTCTGATTATGTTACAGATTTTTATTTTGCACCAACAGACAGAGCTGTTAAGAATTTAGAAAAAGAAAATTGTAAAAAAGAAAATATATATAAAACAGGCAATACAGTTATTGATGCGCTTTTGTGGACCATTAAAAACAAAGTAGATAATCTTGATTTTTTAAATTTGGATAATAATTTAAAAACAATACTTTTAACTTCTCATAGACGAGAAAATTTTGGAGAACCTCTTAACAATATTTGTGATGCAATAATTGAATTAGTTGAAAAAAATGAGGATATTCAAGTTGTTTATCCTGTTCATTTAAATCCAAATGTCAGAAAAGTTGTTTTTGAGAAATTAAGTTCCTTAAAAAGAGTTATATTAACAGATCCTTTGGAATATGCTCCTTTTTCAAATTTAATGAAAAAATCACATATTATTTTAACGGATTCAGGCGGAGTTCAGGAAGAAGCACCTTCGCTTGGCGTTCCTGTTCTTGTTTTAAGAGACGAAACCGAAAGACCTGAAGCTATTGAATATGGTGGAGTTAAACTTGTCGGAACATCAAAAGAAAAAATTATAACAACTGTTCAGGAATTATTGGACAACGCAACAATATATGAAAAAATGTCTAAATCAGTTAATCCTTATGGTGACGGGACCGCTTGTTCAAAAATAGCAGAAATTTTACTTAAAATAAAAAAATAATCTGTTGTTTTTAGTGATTGTGATTTTGATTTTTTTATAATTTTAAGTAAAATAAAATAATGAGCGAAAGTTTATATGAAATTTTGGGTGTAAAATGTTCTGCAACTAAAGCTGAAATTAAAACAGCATACAAAAAGCTTGCAAGAAAGTATCATCCGGATATTAATCATGAAAAAAATGCAGAAATTATGTTCAAAAAGATAAATTCTGCAGCTGATATTTTGCTTGATGATACAAAGCGTTTTCAATACGACATTTCTATTGGTAATTTTTCAAATAATAATAAGAAAACTAAAACCAACAATAATTTTAATGACGATTTAAAATATAAAAAAACAACAAAAACTTCAAATGTTCCACCCAAAAAAGAAAAAATTGAATTCTCAAAAATTATAAAAGAATTTTTTGAAGAAAATAAAGCAAAGAAAAAACCTGTCAAGCAAGATGGGAAAGACATTACAATGGAAATTAAAATTTCCATGAATGAAGCGCTTTTTGGAACTGAACGTAAAGTAAATATAGTTCATACGCAAAAATGTAGTAAATGTGGCGGAAGAAAATTTATAAATGGTTCAAAATGCAGTGTTTGTAAAGGTAGTGGCGAAAGCACGATATACAATAAAGTTAATGTTAAAATTCCTTCAAATATAAAAAATGGTACAAAAATTAAATTAAAAGGCGAAGGGAACAAAGGGGTAAATGGTGGATGTGACGGGGATTTATACTTGGTTGTGAAAGTGATAGATGAAAAAAAAGGTATCACGGAAGTTTTTATAACGCCATCAGAGGCTATTTTTGGGACTGTTCTTGAAATTCCTGTTGCAAATGGTTGTGCTCGTTTAAGTATTCCAAAAAACACTCATTCTGGTCAAAAATTTAAGATTATCGATAAAGATAACAATAATAAGGAAATAATTATTCAGGTTGTTGTCAGAACACCAAAAGATTTAAGTAGTGAAGAATTGGCACTTTATAAAAAGCTTGCAGAATTTAATGAAAAAAAATCAAGAGAGGACTTATTTTGATTGCAAAAATTAAGGAAATATTTTCATCTATACAGGGAGAAGGTTTATTTGTAGGCGAAAAACAATTATTTATCAGATTTACAGGTTGCAATTTAACTTGTAAATATTGTGATACTGATTTTTTAAGTGAGCCTTTATGTGAATATTCACCAAAATCTTTGGCTTATGAAATTTCAAAATATGGCGACAATGTTTTAAGTTTAACTGGTGGCGAGCCTTTATTACATGCAGATTTTTTAAAAGAATTTTTACCTCTTGTTGATAAAAAGATTTACCTTGAAACAAATGGAACATTGCCTTTTGAGCTAAATAAAATTAAGGATTATGTTGATGTTGTTGCAATGGATATTAAGCTTGAAAGTGCCAGTGGTAATAAAAATAAATTTGATATCAACGAAGAATTTTTAAAAATTTTGCCCTCAAAAACATTTATTAAAATTGTATTTGATGAAAAAATTACGGAGGACGAGATTAATAATGTTGTAAAAATTGCAAATAATGTACCGATTATTTTGCAACCCGTTATGCCCCTTAGTCAAAATCTTGATTTCGAAGAAGTTTTTAACAGATTTTATTCAAAAAATGCAAATGTTAGACTTATTCCTCAAACACATAAATTCTTAAATGTTCGCTAAAATCGGATTTTATTTTAACTTTTCATAAGCTTCTAGTATTTTTTTTGCATTTTCTTCTTTGCCAAGTTGTTTGTATGTGTATGCCAAATTGTAATAAAAGTCTTTATTTGGTTCTAAATTTATAGCTTTGATAAAATTAGTTTTCGCGCTTTTGTAATCTTTTTCGTTTAGATAACAAATACCTAAATTATAGTAAGAATATGCAAAATCCCTGTTAAATTTTATTGATTTTTTGAAATTTGTTTTAGCTAATTCGTTATCATTTTTTTTAAGTGCTAAAAGTCCCAAATTGTAATAAGCTTTGTAAGATTTTGGGTTTATTTGAATTGCTGTATTTAAATTTTTATAGGCATTGTTGTAGTCTTTTTTGTCTTCATATATATTTGCAATTACCAAATACATTTCTTCCGTAAGTGATTTTTTGGGAATTTTATTCAAAATTTCAAGTGCTTCATCTTTTTGTGATGTGTTATAAAGTGCAAAGGCCTGAGTTTTTGCATCATAAACATCTTTTTGTGTATAAAATTCTTCACTTTTTACGCAAAATGTGTTAAAAATTGCAAAAATTATTAAAAATAAAACATATTTTTTGAAATTCATTTTTTATCCTTCTGTAATATAAATATTATCATTTATATTAATTTTTACAATAAATTACTTGTTAAAATTTTTGAGTTATAATGGTTATAAGTGAAGAATTAACATCATGAATAAACTTTTAGATAGAAATAGAAATATCCAACGCAGAATGCCAATAAGACATAAAAATACGAGTGCAACGGAAAGCTTTTTAAAGTCTTTTACATTGACACTTTCTTTAATTTTTCTTGTAATTTTTATTCTTTACCTGCCAGATTTCAAAAATGCATTTGTTGATGTAATGCGCTATATGTCTGGTAAAAATACTGCGCGTTTTGAAATTAAAATGCCATTTTCATCAAAAAGACAAAACATTTTGATTTTAGGTGCTGATATTTCTGAAAACAAAGAGGATCCATTTAAAGGTGTCAGAAGTGATTCTATTGCTATTGTCAGCATTGCACCATACGCAAAGGATGTTAATATAATTTCAATTCCGCGCGATAGCAAAGTTTACATTTCGGGTGAAAACAGACCAGATAAAATTAACCATGCTTTTTCAAAAGGCGGGATAACTTCATCTGTAAGCACAATTGAAGAAACATTTGGCATAAGAATTAATCACTATATCGTGTTTAGTACAAAAGCGATTGTGGAATTTATTGATGCAATTGGTGGACTTCCAATTTATGTTGAAAAAAATATGAGCTACCATGATTCAACTGCAAAATTGCATATTGATTTAAAAAAGGGTGAACATGTTTTAACCGGCAAAGATGTTGAAGGTTATGTGCGTTTCAGAAAAGATGCACTTGGCGATATTGGCCGCATTAAAAGACAACAACATTTTGTAAATGCACTTGTTGAAAAAGTAAAAGAGCCAGCAACTCTTATTGCTTTGCCTGATGCAATCAAAAAAGCTTCTGAATATATTAAGACTGATATGTCTATTTATCAGATTATTCAAACTGCAAGTCTTGTTAAAACACTGGATAAAACAAAGATTCATACTGTTTCTATGCCAGGGGCTCCATCTTCCAAGGACGAGATAAGCTATTGGATTTTAGATCCTGAAAAAACTCAGCAAATTATTGACAGACTTGTATATAGAGATAAGCCAAAACCAATTGATAGACCCCTTAATACTGGTGTGTTATTCCACTCTTCAAATATGGAGCAAGCACAAAATCTAAATGCCATTTTTGAAAAAAGCGGTTTTGATACAAGAATCATTGAGCGTGATACTTTGTCAAAAAGCCAAATTTCAATACACAATCTTGACGTAACGCTTGAATTTATCAATGAAATAAAAAAGCAACTTCCTGAGCTTCAAGAGTTGCCTGTTGTGTATGATTTGATTGGATTAAACCGTGCAGGGAAGGATTTTTCTATACTTCTTGCTAAGTAATTAGCATTTTTCGTCAAATTCGTGTTTTGATTCACCTTTTCTCATTGCCATACCAAGATTCAAGGTTTGGATGTTTAATTTTTGTATTTCTTGCGAAACATCTCCACTGAATACATTTTCATTTTCTTTTAAATATTCTAAAACAGGGTCCCACAAGCTGCTAACCGCTTTTTCAACCTTTTTCTCCACATATTCTTTCTTTTCTTGTGGAATTATATTTAAACCAAATGATTTGATTGTATAGTTGTTAGACATATTTTACTCCTTATTATATTTGTTATATCGTACTTTTTTGTCTTAAACTTTAACTTTTTTCTTTATTTGTTAACTTTTGTTAAGTATTTACTAATAAAAAAGGCAATAAATTTTTATATATATCCTTTATATATACATAAGATATATATATAAGGATTTTAAAAGAGATGGCAATTCAAACAACAGAATTTAGACACTTTGTAATAGACAATGAATTAAAACAAACTTTAGATGCGTTTGATCAGGCCAACATCAGAACTTCTTTTAAACAAGCTAGTGATCCAATTTATTTAGCATTTAAATATGTAGATAACAAACCGCTTTCACGTTTAGCATACGAATTTGTTGAAGACAGTGCTAACGATTTCATACAATTTATTTCCAAATTATTTTCTTAATTCCATATTATTTCATTTTTTTATAAAAAATTAAATATTTTTATCTTTTTCAAGAAGGTCCTTGCGTCTTTGTTTAGTGCGCACAATTCTTTGTTCTTTGCGCCATTTTTCAATTTCCGCATGATTACCATTGAGTAAAACTTCAGGAACTTTCATTCCTCTGTATTCTCTTGGTCTTGTATAGTGAGGATGTTCTAAAATTCCTTCTATGCCTTCTGAAAAGCTATCATATTCGGCTGAATCTTCTTTACCCAAAACACCTTTTATGTTTCTTGAAATTGAATCCAATAAACATAAAGCAGGTAGTTCGCCACCAGTTAAAACATAATCGCCTATTGAAATTTCTCTTGGTTTTAAACCAATTCTTATTCTTTCATCAAAGCCTTCATAATGCCCGCAAAGCATTATTATTTGTTTTTTTGATGCTAATTCAACGGCAATTTTTTGATTAAATTTTTCGCCTTGTGGTGTCAGCATTATAAATTCAAAATCGTCTTCTTTTTCAATGCTTTCATAAGCATCAAAAATTGGTTGACATTGAAGAACCATGCCAGCAGTTCCGCCATATGGAGGTGCATCAACTTTTTTGTGTTTATCTTCGGTGAAATCTCTTGGGTTTATTGTGTTTACTTTGATTAAATTTTCGTCAACTGCTCTTTTGATAATTGATTGTGCACAATAACCTTTTATAATATCTTCAAATAAGGTTATGATTTCAAATTTCATTATCTACAAGCCCTTCAATTAATTTGACAGTCATTCTTCTTTTTTTAAGGTCAACAATTGGCACAAGTTCTTTTGCAAAAGGAATTAGTATTTCCTTTCCCATTTGTTCGTTTACAACACATAAAATGTCGTTACCGTTATTGTTGCCAACTGTTTTTACAACTCCCATAAGGTCATCATTGTCATCAAAAACATTCATTCCAATTAAATCAGATACAAGATATTCATCTTCTTTTAAAGATTTTTCCATATCTTCTCTGGTTATATAAATGTTTTCGCCTTTAAATTCCATAAGTTCTTCTATTGAATTTATTTCTTTAAATTTAATTAGTGCAAATTGTTTATGGAATCTAACTGTTTCAACATTGAGTTTAAGACCTTTAACCCAAACTTCTTTAAGAGAACTTATTTGCTCATTTTTTCCTTTTGTAAAACCAACTTTGGCTTCACCTCTAAGCCCTCTGAAATTTAATATTTTTCCAACAGAAAGATATTTTTTTTCGTCCATTTTAAACCTTAGGTTCTGTTATGTAACCAGTTAATGCACTTTGTGCAGCAACGTATGGAGAGCACAAATAAATAAAGCCTTTTGTGTTACCTAATCGGCCTTGGAAGTTCCTGTTTTGAGTTGTTAGACAAACTTCACCATCACCTAAAATACCGCCGTGAACACCAACGCAAGGTCCGCAACCAGCAGGTAAGAATGATGCACCAGCTTCAATAAATATTTTAATTAAACCTTCTTCAACAGCTTTTAAGTAAACTTCTTTTGAAGCAGGAACTATAAGCAATCTAACATCTTCATGTTTTTGTTTGCCTTTTAAAATTTCAGCAACTATTCTTAAATCTTCAATTCTTCCGTTTGTGCAAGTGCCAATGAACACTTGGTTAACTTTGACTTCATGTAATTCTGAAGCTAGTTTTGTATTATCAACAGTGTGAGGGCAAGAAACAGTTGGTTCAATTTTTGATGCATCAATTTCAATCACTTTTTCATATTTTGCATCTGCATCCGCTTTTATTTCTTTGAATTTGTCCTCTCTACCATGTTCTTTTAACCATTCAAGAGTTTTTTCATCTGTTTCAAAAAGTCCACATTTAGCACCTGCTTCAACAGCCATGTTGGCCAAGGTAAATCTTTCCGCCATTGACATGTCTTTAATTGTTGAGCCTGTAAATTCCAATGCTTTATATGTTGCACCATCTGCACCTATCATGCCTATTATGTGCAACATTAAATCTTTTGAACAAACGCCTTTTTTAAAATTGCCATTAACTTCGATTTTGTAAGTTGATGGAACTTTTAGCCAAGTTTTTCCAAGACCAAATGCAACGGCAATGTCAGTTGAACCCATACCTGTTGCAAAAGCGCCAAGTGCACCGGATGTACATGTATGAGAATCTGCGCCAACTAGAATTTCTCCTGGGTTTACAAACTGTTCAATAAGTCTTTGATGACAAACACCTTCTCCGATATCAGATAAAACAGCGCCATATTCTTTGCAAAATTCTCTTATTTGGATATGAGTATTTGATAATTCTTTTCTTGGGCTTGGGGCAGCATGGTCTATAAATAAAATAGTTCTTTCAGGATTTGCAAGTTTTTCCTTTCCTAGTTTTTTAAATTCTTGAATTGTAAGTGGACCTGTGCCATCTTGTGTTGCACACACATCAACTTTTGCAATAACAAGTTCGCCTTCCTGCACATTGTGCCCTGCGTGTTCTGATATTATTTTTTGTACTATTGTTTGTGCCATTTTCAACTCCTTCAAAAAATGTTATAATTATTATAACAGCAAAATAAAATATTTTAAGGTTTTCTTTTATTGTGAGAGTAAATAAGATTTTCAATTTTAAAACTTTGACTTTTAAAAAGAACAATGATAATAATCCTGTCATTGCCCGTGCTGTTGACGAGTTGGGCAAAATCAAGTTTTCACAAAATGATATCTTATATATTAAATCTTTAGGCTGTAATCCACCATTTGAAAATGGTGCTCAGGCGGTTGATTTCATTAAACAAAACAATATAAAAATAAATTTTTCAAAATTTAAATTACAAGATGTTCATGCCAGATGGAGTTTTGACGATAATACAATTCATATAAATGAAAAATATAAAAATTTAGATAGTTTTGCGGGCATTCTTGCAATATCTGAGGCAATTTTCCATGAAACAGGTCATGCAAAGGATAAAGATGCAGATAATTCTCTTCAAGAAGAATTAGACTGTATGTCTTTAAATGTATTAGGGCATAGATTTCACAAAAATAAATATAAAGATATTTTCAAAGGACAAGATTCCTCCATTTTTACTGAAGGCGTGTCTTTGTATGAAAAATTATTTTTTGAATTTGACATGAATAAAACAAAATTAAAAAATCGACTAAAAGAAAAATATGGATTTTTAAAACCTGATTCAAAAGGACATTCTTCATCAAATTTTGCAAGAAGTATATAGCAATTAAATGAGTTAAGAATAAAAAAACAAAATACTTAACAAAAATTTACATTATCAAATGTTAAAAAAAATAATTCATGGGTGTTAAATATAATGTTTATATGGTAAACTATATAAGTAAAGTCAGGTTAAGAAGATAGGAGGCTTAAATGTCAGCTTTAGTGAAAAACAACACAGAAGTAAAAAAAGATGTTAAGTCCAGATTTGAAAGCGAATTCCAACATTATTTGAAGAAACAATGCTTAAAAACAACCTTTAATGGTTTGGAGCTTGAAACCTTCAGTTGGTACAAAAAAATGCTTGGTTTAATGTAAGCTTTACAAATTAAAAAAACTTCCCAAAATTTTGGGAAGTTTTTTTGTTGTCTATTTTTGAAAGTTATTGTAATATTATCTCATGTTTAAATATTTTAAATGGTCTTTTATAGTAACAATAGTTGGTCTTATTTGTGCTTATCTCTGGGGTGAACATGCACTTGCGGGTTCAGGCTTTAAGACTTTATTTGTGGCACTTTTTTTAAGTATTTTGGAAGTTACTTTATCTTTTGATAATGCAATTATTAATGCTATAAGACTTGAAAAAATGCCGGAATTTTGGCGCAAAATATTTTTAACTTTAGGTATAATTGTCGCAGTATTTGGCGTAAGACTTGTTCTTCCAATTTTTATTGTCGCAATTTTCTCAAATAATCCAATGTCAAATGTTATTAATATGGCATTTAATGATGTCGGACAATATACGGTTTATCTTCAAGCAGCTCATGCGCCACTTGTAACTTTTGGTGGTATATTCTTGGGTTTAATATTTTTTGAATATTTCTTAAATGCAGAAAAGCAAACATTCTGGTTAACCAAGATTGAAAAACCACTTGCTTCAATTGGCAATATTCATTATTCTGAAGTTATTTGTGCAATTATTTTATTGTTAATTACAATAAATTTTGTCCACGAAGAAGAAAAGCTCATTGTTTTGATTTCTGGGCTTGCAGGTATTTTAACTTTTCTTGGAATCAATGGCGTTTGCGAAACAATGGAGAGGTTTAATGAAAGAAAAGCTTTAACAACAGCGGTTGCTCAAATGGGATTTTTTAATTTTCTATATTTGGAATTAATTGATGCAAGTTTTTCTTTTGACGGACTTTTAGGTGCGTTTGCAATAAGTAAAGATATTATCATAATTATGATTGGGCTTGGAATTGGCGCAATGTTTGTTCGTAGTCTTACAATCTTTATGGTTAATCATAAAACATTAGATAAATATCTATATTTGGAACATGGTGCGCATTGGGCAATTGGATTTTTGTCCTTAATTATGTTTATAAGCTTAAAAACAGAAGTTCCTGAATGGGTTACTGGTACATTTAGCTTACTTATCATTGTTATTTCGCTTATTTGTTCTGTTGTCGTAAAGAAAAAGAATATCAATTCCTAAAAAAATGGTGTCATAATAATGACACCAAATACGGAATTATATTTTTTTGAATATGATTTCATCATTTTCAATATCTATTTGGATTTTGTCTCCTTCTTGAAAATGTCCTTTTAATAGTTCTTTTGAAAGAGGTGTTTCAATCATTTTAGAAATAACTCTTTTTAGGGGCCTTGCACCATATATTGGATTAAAGCCCGCAAGTGCTATTTTTTCTTTTGCTTCATCAGTAATTTCAATATCCATTTTTCTTTCTTTAAGAAGTTCTTTTAAGTAATCAACAGATATATTTATAATTTCTGATAAATCACTCATTTTTAAAGATTCAAAGAATACAGTTTCATCTAATCTGTTTAGAAATTCTGGCTTAAATTTTTCCCTGAGTCGTTCGTTAACTAATTCTTTAACGTCATCATTTATTTTTCCTGCTGATTTTAAGGTATTTTCCAAAATAATATCTGAACCTATATTTGATGTTAAAATTATTATTGTGTTTTTAAAATCAACAGTTCTGCCTTTCGAATCAGTTAATCTGCCATCATCAAAAATTTGAAGCATAATATTAAACACATCTGGATGCGCTTTTTCAATTTCATCAAACAAAATAACTGAATAAGGTTTTCGTCTGACACGTTCTGTTAACTGCCCGCCTTCGTCATATCCAATGTATCCAGGAGGTGCACCAATTAATCTTGAAACGGAATGTTTCTCCATATATTCGGTCATATCTATTCTTATCAGGCTGTCTTCATTCATAAACATATATTCAGATAACGCTTTTGCTAGTTCTGTTTTACCAACTCCGGTTGGACCCAAAAATAAGAATGCGCCAATTGGTCTTTTTGGATTTTTTAAACCACTTCTTGCTCGTCTTATCGCATCTGAAACAACTTCCACGGCTTCATTTTGCCCTATGACTCTTTTGTGTAAAATATCTTCCATTTCAATTAATTTTTTCGCTTCTGATTGAACAAGTTTTTTGACTGGTATACCGGTCCATTTTGAAATTATTTCTGCAATATCATTTTCATTTATTTCTTCCTTCAGAAGAGTATTTTTATTTTTTTCTTCAAGGTTTTTTGTTGCTTCTAATTGTTTTTCAAGTTCTGGCAAGGTTCCATATTTTAATTGAGCAGCAAGTTCTAAATTTGTTTCTCTTTCTGCAAGAATTATTTCGTTTTTAACTTTTTCGATTTCAGATTTTATATCTGCTTCACCTTTGATTGAATTTTTTTCTTTTTCCCATTGTTGGTGTAAAATGTCAGCTTTTTTTGTTATTTCATCTAGACTTTTTGTGACAGATAATATTTTATCTGAATTTTTTTGGTCGTTTTCGCTTTTGAGAGCTTCAAGTTCTATTTGTAATTGAAGTTTTTGGCGTTCTAATTTATCTAATTCTTCAGGCATAGAATCTATTTCAATTCTTACAGATGAGGCTGCTTCGTCGATTAAATCTATTGCTTTGTCTGGTAAAAATCTGTCAGTAATATATCTATGAGATAATTTTGCGGCAGCCGTCAGAGCGGAATCTTTTATTCTTACTCCATGGTGTACTTCATATTTATCTTTTAAACCTCTTAAAATCGAAATTGTATCTTCAACGCTTGGTTCATTGACTAAAACCGGCTGAAATCTTCTTTCAAGAGCAGGGTCTTTTTCTATATATTTTCTGTATTCATTAACCGTTGTTGCTCCAATTGTTCTTATTTGACCACGTGCCAACATTGGTTTTAATAAATTTCCGGCATCAGTTGAGCCTTCTGTTGAGCCTGCGCCAACAACCGTGTGAAGTTCATCAATAAACATAATTATTGAACCTTCTGATTTTTCAACTTCGTTTATTACTTTTTTTAGTCGTTCTTCAAATTCGCCACGATATTTAGCACCTGCAATAAGGGCACCCATGTCAAGCGATATAAGTTTTGTTTCTTTTAAACTTTCTGGCACATCTTTTCTTATTATTCTTTGTGCAAGACCTTCAACAATTGCAGTTTTTCCAACACCAGCTTCACCTATTAAAACCGGATTATTTTTTGTTCTTCTGTTTAAAACTTGTATAATTCTTCTGACTTCTTCATCTCTGCCTATAACAGGGTCTAGTTTCCCATTTTTTGCAAGCAGAGTTAAATCGGTTGAAAATTTTTCTAAAACATTATAGTCGTTATCGGAATTTTTATTTTCCACTTTTTTATCTCCTCTTAATTTTTTCATAGCCTTTAAAATATTATCTTTATTTATTGAATATTTGTTTAATATTTTAGGCACAATACCTAATTCGGCTATTGACAGCAATATATGTTCTATCGTCACAAATTTGTCTTTTAATTCTTTACTTATTTTTAAAGAATTTTCTAACATATTTAATGTTTCATTTGAAAAATAAAGTTGATTGCTACCTTGTATTTTTGGAAATTCGTTTATTATATTTTGAACATCGTTTTCAAAAAGGTTGTTGTTTAAATTTAGTTCTTTTTTAAAATTTGTACAGATGTCATCTGTACATTTATTGAATGCATATAATGTATGTGCAACTTCAATTGCTTGGTTGCTGTTGTTAAGAGCTATTTGTTGTGCTTGGGCAATTATTTTTTTTGTTGTTTCTGTTAACTTTTCAAAATCAAACATATAATTATACCTCTTTTAATATCATTATATATAATGATTTATTCTTTATTAGCAAAGTTAATCAAAAATTAAGAATTTAAATTATCTTATTTGCAAAATGGCACTATGTCTGTTTGTTGTTTGATTTTCTTTTCTGTATGAGAAAAATAAGTCATTATCACAAACGGTGCAATATGGTGCTATATCTATTTTTTCTATTCCGATTTTTTGTAGCTGTATTTTATTTATTTCTTTTAAATCTGGGTAACATTTGTTGTTTTCATTTTTAATATCAGAATCTATGGTTTTATATAATTTTGTTGCAATTTCACAGTCTGTTTCAAAACAACATTTTGATATACAAGGGCCGATCAAGGCTTTTATATTGGTTGTTTTTGAACCTAGTTCCAGCATTTTTTTAACAGTTAAAACCCCAATTTGTGCCTCTGTTCCTCTCCAGCCTGCATGAGCTATTGCACCATAATTTAAAACGTCATCATAAAAAACAAGCGGTACACAGTCTGCAAAATTTAATGCAAGCAAAATGTTTTTGTCCTTTAAAATCAATGAATCTGTATTTGGGTATTCGCTTTGATTTTTGTCAACAACCGAGACATTGCTTGTATGCCTTTGTTCTGGCATAATTATTTTTGACGCACCACAAAAATTTAAAATTTCTTTTTTGTTTTGATTTATTGTGGCTATTAAATTGTTTTCTTTTGTTTTAATAAAGCTCTCTTTTGTTGTAAAGAAGGCATTTTCTATTAACGTTGATTTTAATATTTTTTTATTATTTATTTTTTCAAAATAAAACATTTTTGCCCTAAAAATTATTCTTTAAAAGATTTTTATAAAAATCAATCATTTTTAAATATTTGTCGCATTTAATATTTTCGTTAGTTGAATGCATTTTTGAGCCTTCTTCATCTGTTAGTATTATTGGCAAAAATCTAAATACATTTTTAGATAATACTTCGTAGTTTTTAGAATCAGTGCCACCTAAAACCATAACTGGTACAACTTCAATGTTGCCAAAGTTTTGCTTGATTTCTTTTTCTAAAATTGTGTACATATCAGAATTTTTACTTGAAATTACCTGTGGTAAACCATTTGAATCTATTTGAATTTCAAATTTTGCGCCTTTTATGCTTCTTTTTGCAACTTTTTCTAAGTGGTTTTTAACATAATCTATTGTTTGACCTGGAAGTAATCTTATATCAATAGTAGCTTCAACGTGTTCAGGTATAACATTTATCGTATCTGATGCTTTTAAAATTGTTATTGCCATTGTGTTGCGCGTCATTGCGTCAGTTGATTTATCGCCAGACAATTTTTTAAGAAGAATATTCTTAAATATTTTTTTATTTTTTATTAAAAATTTGGTCCAAGTGTCGTAGTTGTTATAAGTGCTATCTAAGTAATCGCATAGTGCAGGAGTTAATATTTGTTTCATTTGATTTTTATGTAATTCTTTTATAAAATTTGCAAGGTTTATAGTTGAATAATTTTTGGAAGGACGCGATGCATGTCCACCTTCTTGTTCGATTTTTATTGTTGCAATTATTCTTCCTTTTTCGCATATGCCAATTCCGGCTGATAAATTTCCATTTTTATCTTCTTCGATTTCGCCACCTTCATCTAGTGTCATTTCAAATTCGCCATATTCTTCTTTTAGGACTTTTAAAATTTCGCAAGCACCTTGTGTGCCACCAACTTCTTCATCCTGACCAAATGCAAAACAAAGAGTTCTTGAAGGTTCATAATTTTCTTGAAGAAGTAATTTTATTGCTTCTAGATATGCAAAAACAGAAGCCTTATCGTCTAATGCTCCTCTACCCCAGATGTAACCTTCTTCAATCGCACCTGAAAATGGCTCATATTTCCATTGATTTATTGTATTTTTATCTATATTTACAACGTCATAGTGTGCAGTAAACAAAATTGGCTTTAATGAATCATTGCTTCCTTTAAATTCAAGCAATATTCCATAGTTATTTATTCTTCTAAAATTTAAATTTTCAAAAATCGTTGGATACGTTTTTTGCAAATAATTTATAAATTCTTCAAATTTTGAATTATCTGTTAAATCATAATTAAGATGACTTATTGTTGGTATTTTAACTCCGTTTGATAAATTTATAATTGCTTCATTATTTTGATATTCCATATATTTCTCCTTTTATTTTATTCTACAAATAAATTGTGTTTTTTGCAAAAATTTGATATAAAAGCTGTATGAAAAAAATATTAATTGTTGATGATTCTGTTAAATGGGTCGAATATCATATAGAGGCAATTCGTTTATTAGATAGTTTTATTATTGATACTGCGTATAGTGCTAAGGCTGGGGTTGCAAAAATTGAAGTAAATATTGATGAACCTTATGACATTATTTTGACAGATATGCAGATGGAAAGTGATTTTTTGCCAACTTATGCGGGAGAGTGGTTTATTCGTCAGATAAGAACCTTTAAGCAGTACGATAATACTAAGATAGTTATTATATCTGCAACTTCCGATATTAAAAATGTTGCTGAGAGAAACAATGTTTTATATTTACCTAAATATTTATGTACTGATTTAAAAAGATATGCTATTATAAAAGAGCTTTAAACAAAAAAAATTTTGTTTGTGTTTAATATATATTGCATAAGGAAGCAAAAACAATGAAGATTAACAACGTAAATAATATTAAATTTGGTTCTGCAATTAAAATCAATGCACCATTAAATGTTGCAACAAAGATTTTTGGTAATTTTGATGAATTAAAAAAAGTTTATAAATTACCAACAGAAACAGCTGATGTTTTTGAAAAAGCGACAAGAAGCAATGATGTTTCATTCCATGTTGCAAAAAATAATTCTACTATTATTTTGACCGATACAGAGTGGGAATTAGGTAAAATGGTTGAGGCAGATGCGATTGATGAATATAACCGTTATTCACTGACTGATTTATCGACAAGGGCTAAAAATTCAAAGTTAGATATGATTACAAAGAAAAAAGCTGAAGAAATTGAGGAAATTTATTTAAGTTCAGATGAAAAAGTTGATTTAGACGTTGAATGGGATAAAGATAATTTTGAAATTAAAACAATAAAATAAAAAATATTAAAAAAGGAAGGATTTAATCCTTCCTTTTTTATTGGTGTTTTTTATTAACCAAACAATTTGATATTTTCTAAAACATCTTCTTTTGTTACATCATTTGCTTTTCGAGCAATGTTTAGTAAACGTTCTTGTACTTTGCATCTTTCGTGTCCAAAATCTCTTGGGTCAAGATGTTTTGATTTAAGTGCATCTGCAGCAATCATAAATGACAATTTTGATGCACCAGCTTTGTCTAAAGAATCTATAAATGCATCAACTTTTTTGCCTGCATCTTTGCTGAAATAATAAGCGCCATCACTTGAATCATTAATTTCAATTGAATGGAAAGCAAGAGCATTGTCAACGAGTTTTTCTTCATTTTTGTTTAATTTGCCTGATTTTCTTGCAATTGCAACTACTTCTTTTCTTCCTGCGAATGAGATTGGTGTAATTTGCATAGGTTATGTTCCTCCTTAGTATAACAATTTGTGTGTGTTTGTATAAAACACCTAAAAATTTTTTTTGCTAGTTAATATGGATTTGAAATAAAATTTTTCATATTTGATTTAAATATGTAGTAAATTCGTATTATATTCAATAAAATAGTGGCAATTAAAAAGAGGCCTTTTGGCCTCTTGTAAATGGTTGCGGGAGCAGGATTTGAACCTACGACCTTCGGGTTATGAGCCCGACGAGCTACCAGACTGCTCCATCCCGCGGTATTCAATTTATATTTACATATTATTTGCTAAAACTTAAAAATCAAGTACTTATTTATTTTTGATTTAAAAAGTTTTATTTTATTCGCCATTTTCGATTTTGTAAATTTTTGTAACAATTTTATTTTTTTATGATTTTTTTTAAAAAAATATATCATTTTTCGCTTGACTGCAAAGTTTTACGAAGTATTATTGTAAAAGCACATTAAAAGCGAATTTGTAAAAATTCCTTGGCTTACAAGTCGAGAAAAGCTGGTGCAGCTTGCTTAACAGCTGAATTTAAAAAAATAGTGATCACATATATTAGAGGTATTTAAATGTCAAAACAAAAATATGCACCTAGAGTCACTCCTATGGGAATTCCCGCTACACGTTTGGATGACTTACCTGACCTTATTGAGATTCAAAAGAAGTCTTTTGAATGGTTTCTAAAAGAGGGTCTTAAGGAGGAATTACTATCTTTTTCTCCAATTAAAGATTACACAGGAAGACTAGAATTGCATTTTCTTCCACAATATACTTTTGATAATCCAAAGTATACTCTTGAAGAAGCAAGAATCCATGACACAACTTATGCAAAACAACTTCGTGTTATGATGCGTCTTGTTAACCGTGACAGCGGTGAAATTAAAGAACAAGAAGTTTACATTGGTGAAATTCCAACAATGACAGATAAAGGTACTTTTATTGTTAACGGTGCTGAACGTGTTATTGTTTCTCAAATTGTTCGTTCACCAGGTGTTTATTTCAAAAAAGAAATTTCCCCAACTGGAAAACGTTTATATAACGCGACTTTGATTCCTAACCGTGGGGCATGGTTGAAAATCGAAACTGATTCAAACGATTTGATTTACGTAAAAATCGATAAAAACAGAAAGATTTTAGCAACTACATTACTTAAAGCCTTAGGCATTGCTCCAGTTGAAATGGAATCTTTATTTACTCACTTTGAATTCTTAAAGAAAACTTTAGATAAAGATACAACTAAGTCAACAGATGAAGCTTTAATTGAAGTTTACAAAAAACTTCGTCCTGGTGATCCTGCAACTGCACAAGGTGGTCGTCAAATTCTAGAAGCTCGTTTCTTTGATGAAAAGAAATATGATATTGGTAAAGTTGGTCGTTATAAAATTAACAAAAAATTAAATCTAAACTTGCCAGAAACTCAAAGAACAATTACTGTTCAAGATATTACTGCAATTGTTGAATATTTAATTAACTTAACATATGACGAAGGTCAATTGGATGATATTGACCATTTGGGTAACAGAAGAATTCGTTCAGTTGGCGAATTGTTACAAAACCAATTCAGAGTTGGTCTTTCAAGAATTGAAAGAATCATCAAAGAAAGAATGACTCTTCAAGATAACGAAATGCTAACTCCACTTAACTTGATGAATGTTAAACCATTGAACGCTGCAATTAAAGAATTCTTTGGTTCTTCACAATTATCACAATTTATGGACCAAACAAACCCACTTGCAGAACTTACTCACAAACGTCGTATTTCTGCTCTTGGACCTGGTGGTTTGATGAGAGAAAGAGCTGGTTTTGCGGTTCGTGACATCCACCCTTCTCATTATGGACGTCTTTGTCCGGTTGAAACACCTGAAGGACCTAACGCTGGTTTGATTGGTTCTCTTGCAACTCACGCACGCGTTAACGATTATGGTTTTATTGAAACTCCATATTTTGTTGTTAAAGATGGAATCGTAACTGATGAAGTTAACTATTTATCAGCAGACGAAGAAGAAGGATTCCGTTGCGCTCCTGCTGACATCAAGTTAAATAAAGACAGATCAATTATGGAAGATTCTGTTCCTGCACGTTATCACTCAGAATTTATTATGTGCGACAAGGACAAAGTTGACTATGTTGGTGTTTGCCCAATTCAGATTATCTCTGTTGCGACATCTATGATTCCATTTGTTGAACACGATGACGCTAACCGTGCTTTGATGGGTTCAAACATGCAACGTCAAGCAGTTCCATTGCTTGTTACTCAACGTCCAGTTGTAGGTACTGGTCTTGAAAAACGTGCAGCTAAAGACTCTTGCATGGTATCAGTTACTGAAACTGACGGCGAAGTTGTAAGAGTTGTTGGTGAAGAAATTCATATTAAAGATAATGATGGCGAAATTCATATTTATCCATTGTTAAAATACACTCGTTCTAACCAAGACACTTGTATTAACCAAAGGCCTATCGTTAGAGTTGGTCAAAAACTTAAAGCAGGTGATGTAATAGCAGATGGCGCTTCAACTGATGGTGGTGAACTTTCACTAGGTAAAAACATTTTAGTTGCTTATATGCCTTGGGAAGGTTACAACTTCGAGGATGCTATCTTGTTATCTGAACGTTGTGTACATGATGATATATTTACTTCAATTCATATTGAAAAACTTGAAATAGATGCTCGTCAAACTAAACTAGGACCTGAAGAAATTACTCGCGAAGTTCCTAATGTTTCTGAAGATGTTGTGAGACACCTTGATGAAAGAGGTATCGTAAGAATCGGTGCTAGAGTTTATGCAGACGATATTCTTGTTGGTAAGATTACTCCAAAAGGAGAATCTGAACATCCACCTGAAGAAAAACTTTTAAGAGCTATTTTTGCAGAAAAAGCTCGTGAAGTTAAAGACAACTCACTTCGTGTTCCACATGGTGAAGGCGGTAGAGTTGTTGACGTTAAAGTCTTTGACCGTGAAAAAGGTGATGAATTGCCACCAGGTGCAAATACAGTAATCAGAGTTTATATTGCTCAAAAACGTAAAGTTTCTGTTGGTGACAAATTATCAGGTCGTCACGGCAACAAAGGTATCGTTTCAAGAATATTACCAAGAGAAGATATGCCATTCTTACCAGATGGTACTCCTGTAGATATTGTGTTGAACCCACTTGGTGTTCCTTCACGTATGAACGTTGGTCAAACTTATGAATGTTTATTAGGTTTGGCAGCATATTTAACAGGTAATCACTACGAAGCACCTTCTTTTGATGAAATGTATGGTGAAGGCCAATCTGAAATGGCAACTAAAGGCGAACTTTTAAAAGGTATCAAAGAGTCTGGTTGCGATTGGGTTGGTGAAGATGGTAAAGTTATTTTGAGAGACGGTAGAACTGGTGAACCATTTGATGAACCAGTTGCAGTTGGTCTTTCATATATCTTGAAACTTGTCCACTTGGTTGACGATAAAATTCACGCTCGTTCAACTGGTCCTTATTCACTAGTTACTCAACAACCATTAGGTGGTAAAGCACAATTTGGTGGTCAAAGATTCGGTGAAATGGAAGTTTGGGCATTAGAAGCATATGGTGCTGCTTATACATTGCAAGAAATGTTAACTATTAAATCAGATGATGTTAATGGTAGAAGCAGAGCATATGAAGCAATTGTTAAAGGCGACAATATTCCACGTCCTGGAATTCCTGAATCATTCAAAGTATTGGTTCGCGAACTTCAATCAATTGGCTTGGATATAACAGTAGCCAAAAAAGGCGGCGAAGAAGTTGATTTAATGGCTGATAGCGATGATTACAGAAAAGCTGCTCCAAAGAGAGTTCTTTCTGATATAGATAGCGAGCTTTTAAACATTAATTTCTTTGACGAAAGTTCAACACTTTTTAAAGATTAATAATAGGAGATAGGAAATTGCCAACTAGTATAGATTATTTTGATTATATACGAATTTCAATTGCGAGTCCTGAACGCATATTGAAATGGTCTTATGGTGAAGTTACAAAACCAGAAACCATAAACTATCGTACGCTTAAACCAGAAAGAGATGGTTTATTCTGCGAAAGAATTTTTGGACCTACAAAGGACTGGGAATGTTATTGTGGTAAATATAAACGTGTTCGTCACAAAGGCATTATTTGTGAACGTTGTGGCGTTGAAGTTACTGATTCAAAAGTGCGTCGTCACAGAATGGGTCACATTAAACTTGCTGCTCCTGTCAGCCACATTTGGTTCTTGAAAGGTATTCCAAGTTATCTTGGGCTTTTACTTGATACTACTCTTAAAGATTTGGAACAAGTAATTTATTTTAATGCTTATATGGTAGTTGATCCAGGTGATTCTGAATTCAAAAAAATGCAGTTATTATCTGAAGAAGACTATGAAGACTATATTTTAGAACATGAAGAAACAACTTTGAGAGTTGGTATTGGTGCTGAAGTAGTTAAAGAATTACTAAGTGAAATTAAACTTGATGAGTTGGTTGCTGAAATTAAGGCTGAACTTGAAAGCTCAGGTGGTTCAGTTCAAAAAAGAGCAAAACTTATTAAGCGTCTAAGACTTGCTGAAAGCTTGTTAAGTTCAAATACTGAACCTTCTTGGTTTGTTATGGATGTGTTGCCTGTAACACCACCAGATTTAAGACCAATGGTTCAATTAGATGGTGGTCGTTTTGCTACATCTGACTTGAACGATTTATACAGACGTGTAATTAACAGAAATAACCGTTTATTAAGATTATTAGAAATGGGCGCTCCTGAAATCATTGTAAGAAACGAAAAACGTATGTTGCAAGAAGCAGTTGATGCCTTAATTGATAACGGTAGACGTGGAAGAACAGTTGTTGGACCAAACAACAGGCCACTTAAATCTTTATCAAATATTATCGAAGGTAAACAAGGTCGTTTCCGTCAAAACTTACTTGGTAAACGTGTTGACTACTCTGGTCGTTCAGTTATCGTTGTTGGTCCTCAATTGAAATTAAATCAATGTGGTTTACCAAAAGAAATGGCAATTGAATTATTCAAACCATTCGTTGTTAATAAACTTATCGAACGCGGTTTGGTTCAAAATATTAAATCTGCTAAAAAGAAAATAGAAAGATCTGAATCAGTTGTTTGGGATATTTTAGAAGAAGTCGTAGATGGACATCCAGTTCTATTGAACCGTGCTCCAACCCTTCACAGACTTGGTATCCAAGCATTTGAGCCAATCTTGGTTGAAGGTCGTGCTATTCAACTTCACCCATTGGTATGTACAGCATTTAACGCTGACTTTGATGGTGACCAAATGGCTGTTCACGTTCCTCTTTCTATCGAAGCACAAACTGAAGCAAGAATGCTTATGCTTGCAACAAACAACATACTTGCACCGGCTACTGGTAAACCAATCATTACGCCATCGCAAGATATGGTCTTGGGTATTTACTATTTAACAATCTTAAAACAACAAGATGCTGAAATTAAAGGTTATTACCATGATTTCTTAGATGCAATTTCTGCATTAGAACTTGGAATAATTAAACTTCACGACAAAATTGTTGTGAGAGATGAAAATGGCGAAAGAATAGAGACTACTGCTGGTAGAATCGTATTTAACGAAACAGTTAGAAAATCTTTGGCAGCATCTTAAGTTAGAAGAATTTAAAAGGGAAATATAAAATATGGCTACAATGACTAAAAATAAAAAAGTTATGCCTTTTATTAACGAAGTAGTTGATAAAAAGGGTTTGAATAAACTTCTTGCTCAAGTTTATCTTGAAATGGGAGGTTCTAAAACTGCAGCTCTTGCTGATAACTTGAAAAATCTTGGTTACAGATATGCTACAAAAGCAGGTACTACAATTTCAATCCATGATTTACAAGTTCCGGAAGCTAAAGCAGAACTTCTAAAAGAAGCACAAGACCAAATTGAAAAATCAAATCGTCGTTATATTAAAGGTGAAATCACAGAAGTTGAAAGATATACAAAGGTTATTGACACTTGGTCTGAAACAACAGCTAAATTAACAGAACAAGTTGTTAAAAACTTTGATAGATTAAACCCAGTTTATATGATGGCTTTCTCCGGGGCCCGTGGTAACTTATCTCAGGTATCACAACTTGTCGGTATGCGTGGTTTGATGGCTGACGCACAAGGTCAAATCATCGACTTACCTATCAAATCAAACTTCAAAGAAGGTCTTTCAGTTACTGAATACATTATTTCATCATATGGTGCAAGAAAAGGTTTGGTTGACACAGCGTTAAAAACAGCTGACTCTGGTTACTTAACTCGTCGTCTTGTTGACGTTGCACAAGATGTAATTATTAAAGAAAATGATTGTGGTACAAAACGTTCTATTAAAATGCAAGCTATTGCTGACGGTGAAGAAGTTATTGTTCCACTTAAAGCTAGATTATTAGGAAGAACGGTTGCTCAAGATATTAAAGATGCGGATGGCAACATTATTGTTCCTTGCAATAAAACTATTGACAGAGAAGATATTGAAAAACTTGACAAAATTGAACTTACATCAGTTGATATTCGTTCACCATTAACTTGTGATCTTGAATTTGGTGTATGTCAAAAATGTTATGGTTGGTCAATGACAACTCAAAAATTGGTTGATATTGGTGAAGCGGTTGGTACAATTGCTGCTCAATCAATTGGTGAACCTGGTACACAGTTAACAATGAGAACATTCCACACAGGTGGTGTATTCAAAGGTGCTGGTGCTATGCGTCAAGTAATCGCTCCTGCTGACGGTGAAATTAAAACAAAAATTCAAACAAGAGAAGTTAGAACACGTCATGGGGATGTAGTTCAAGTTGCAATTAAAGAAGCGGACATTGCTTTTGAAAGACGTGGCCGTGAAGAGTTGGTACATATTCCAGTTGGGGCTTTTGTTTTTGTTCAAGCTGGCGATAAAGTTACTAAGGGACAAAAACTTGCTGAATTTGAACCTGTAAGTTCTGGTTCAGGTAGTCGTTTAACTGAAAAAGCTACAAAAGATATTACATCTGATATTTCAGGTGAAATTGTTTATGGTGGTTTTACTGCTGATGAAAAGAAAGACCGTCAAGGTAACGTTTCAAGAATAGCTAACCGTGCTGGTATTGTTTGGGTGTTAAGTGGTGATGTTTATACATTACCTGCTGGCTCAAAAGTTCTTGTTTCAGATGGTCAAAAAATCAAAAAAGGTGAAAAACTTGCTGAAACTTTGATTATTTCTGAACACGGTGGCGAAGTTAGAGTTAATAATTCACTTGAAATCGAAGAAGTTAAATTTGAAGGCAGAAAAATTAAGAAAATTGTTGCTGGTAAAGAATTAACAATCGTTATCGCATCAGTTCAACCTTCAAATGCTAAATTTGAACAAACCAAAAAAGAACAATTCTGGACAGTTGATAAAACTGGAGAAAAATATATTGTTAAATGCCCTATCGACACAACTGTTGAAAATGGTATGATTATAGCCGAACTTATAGATGACGAATATAAAGTAATGTCATCTGGTGAAATCCGATACAACGGTATTGAAGTTGACGAGAACCAAGTTATTACTAAGGGTGGTCAAGTTATATTTATTCCTGAAGAAATTCATCAAATTTCTAAAGATTCTTCGTTGAAACTTGTTGAATCAGGAACTTACGTTGAAGCCGGCACAGAAGTTGTAAAAGACTTATATACACACATAGACGGTATCGTTGATATTAAAGAATTTAATGATATTATCCATGAAGTTGTTATTCGTCCTGGTGAAATTCACACACTTGATAGTATATCTGACTTAAAAGTTGACGAAGGTGAAGTTGTTAAGGCAGGTACTGTTGTAGCTGGTAAAATCAAAGCTAAAGTCGATTCTATTGTAACTATTGTTGAAAACGACCATGATATGTTAGATCTTGATGATTTAGATGAAGAACTTGGTGATGATTTAGTTGATGAAGATGTTTCAATCGACAAACAATCAGTTCAAATCTTAATCAGACCAATTCAAGCGTTTGATATTCAACCTAAAGAAGTTTCAATCCAGTTTAATACAACTGATGAAGCAATTGAAGTTGTTCCATTGACACAATTACAATATAAAGATGGTGCAAGAGTCAGAAATCTTGATGGTTCTATCTTGACAAGAACAAGTTTAGTTCTTTCAATGAGTGGCTATTTAAGTCACTTAAAAGGTCTTGTTGAACTTGATAAACAAGGCGAATTAAAAGTAGTTGTTCTTGAAACATTAATTGTTCGTCGTGAATCAGATGATGCTTCAAAAACTCTATCTTCAACTCAAACTGAACTTTTGGTTGAAAATGGACAAATTATTGAACCTAAAACTCCAGTTACAAAAACTCAAGTTTTATCAGTAAATAATTCAGTTGCAAGTATTAAAGATTCTAAGAAAGAATTAAGACGATTACTTTTGGTTTCTGATAATTCAGAACAAAAAATTGATCTTAAATCTAAGCCAACAGTTAAAAAAGGCGACTTTATTACACTTGATAGCATAATTTCTACAGGTGGCGAAACATCTAGCGTTTCTGGTAAAGTTATTGACGTTGACGCAAAATCAATTACTGTAAGATTAGGTCGTCCTCACTTAATCAGTGCTGGTACTTTATTACAGGTTGACAATTCAGCTCTTATTTTAAGAGGTGACTTACTTGCAACATTAGTCTTTGAAAGACAAAAAACAGGTGACATCGTTCAAGGTCTTCCAAGGGTTGAAGAGCTTTTAGAAGCCAGAAAACCTAAAGACAGTGCAATTGTTGCTGAAGAAGACGGTACTATTGAAATTGAATACCATGAAGATGGCTCACAAGCATTATATCTTGTAAGTGAAAATGGTAGACAAGAAATCAAAGTTCCAGTTGAAGCAACCATTGTTGTTCTTGATAAACAAAAAATCAAAAAAGGCGATGCTTTAACTTCTGGTTCTATGAATCCACATGATGTTATTAGATTAAAAGGTGCATCAGTTGCTCAACAATATCTTGTTGACGAAGTACAAAGAGTATATCGTTCACAAGGTGTTGAAATTGCTGATAAACACGTTGAAGTTATCGTTAGAAAAATGATTAAAAAGGTAAAAGTTATAGATTCTGGTTCAACTAACCTTCTTGCTGGTGAACTTGTTGAAATCAAGGAAATTGAAGCTGAAAATGCTAGAGTTGCTGAAATGGAAAATGGTCAACCTGCAACATATGAATATCTATTACTAGGTATTACTAAAGCTTCATTAAACACTGAAAGCTTTATTTCAGCTGCTTCTTTCCAAGAAACAACAAGAATATTAACTGAAGCTGCAGTTGATGGTAAAAAAGACTTACTAAGAGGTCTTAAAGAAAATATCATTATCGGTCGCTTAATTCCTGCTGGTACTGGTTATTACCACTTAATCAACTCTGATGAAGAAAAAGATAAAGAAGCAATGAAGAGGGCTCAATTAAAGAACCAAGTTAGAAAACCTTCTGCAATCTTAGAAGAGATTGAAGGAATGTTTGGTTCGCCTGAATTCACTATTGAATAGGATTTAAAGCCACCTGATTAGGTGGCTTTAATTTTTAATATTAACCAAAAAAAATTGAACTTTTGTTTATGGTTATCGTTTTATTAATTGGTTATTATTTGTTTTAGGAGAGAATTGAATGTTTAATCGATATATTATTTTAATTTTAGCTTTACTTTTTATCGCACCTTGCTCTTTTGCAGACGATATTGCAGATGTTAAAAACTTTTTTAATTCATATGTAAATGATGCAAATTCTTTTAGTACCAATATTCCCAACTATTATATGGATAATGCTGTTATAGAAAGAGTTGTTCATAAAAAAGATGGTACAAAACAAGCAGTTACTTTTCCTATGAGTGCGTATAAAGAACAAATGGCAAAAAGTGCAAAAATTGCAAAAATGTTAGGATATAAAAATAATTATAAAAATATCAATGTTATAAAAAGCGGAAATGATTTTAAGATAAGTGCTTTAAGATATCCAAATAAGGATAAAGTTGGTATGCCATTTTATTTTATTGTTACGAAAACATCTAATGGTTATAAAATTAAAAAGGAATCAATGGATACAGTTGTTCAAGATTTCCTAAAACATGCAAAATAAATTTATTATTTTAATACTAAAAAAGCAACCATAACGGTTGCTTTTTTAGTTAAACATTTTTTCAAATATTTTTTATTCATCACCTAATGCACCAATGATGCCACCAGTTGCACCACCAGCTACGGCTGTATTTCTTATAGTTCTTGATTTAGCGCCTGCATTTTTTGTGATATCTGCTGCGTTTTTAAATCTTTTTGTTATTGCTCTTACGGCATCATCTGCAAAATTTACTATATAATCTTTTGCTTTTTTTAAGTATTCTGGTGTTTTTTTGAAAAAGTCTGCAATTTTTTGGCCAACTTTTTTTGCAAAAGGTATTACGGTTTCTTTAATAAAACCTGCCAATTTCCCATTTTGGAATATTTTTGGTGCTCTTTTAAATTTTGGAAGCGCGCCAAATGATACAGTGTTTTGGTTAGGCACTTTGATTGGTTTAATGTTCATGTTGCTAATGTTTGAAATAGGTTTAATCATTTCAATTATTCTCCATCAGTATAATTTGCTTTATAATTATCTTTTGCTTCATCAGCTCTGTCCAAATGTGAATTAACTGGGTTATCTAGAGTCATACCAACGCCAGCTGCAACACCGATTTCTGCGATGTCTTCAACTTTATCAACTTTAATTTTATTTAAAATCTTTGTAACTTTTTCAGATGCTTGATTTAGGTAATCTTCGTTTTTAATTACTTTACCAAGAATTTTTTTAACACCATCTGACATTGTTCCATCTTTAACAATGTTTTTATCTAAAAATTCTGTGACAACTTTTCTGCCATCATCTGCACCTTTTCTAAACCAGTCACAAACAACGTCGCCTGCTGTCTTGAACCATTTTGTAATTTTTCCTGCAAATGTTCTTCTTGCAGCTATTGCACCTGCAAGGACGGCACCACTAATTGCAAAGTTTCTTACTTTGTCCCATCTTTTATCTTTTGTGAATTCATCAAGTTCAGCTTTTGCTGTATGCATATTTCCTGATGCTGCATTGACGGCAATACTTTCTAATTTTCTTGCATCATATCGGCTAAATTTTTGTTTGCCTTCAAAATTTTGATTTACTGCACCTACTTGAGTCATTTTGACCTCCTAATTACTTCACACTTTTAAAAAAAGGGCTAATTATTTTTTATTGCTTGTTTTTTACTTTTTTTACGTAAAAATTTACATAACTTTACATAAAATATTTTTTTCCTAATAATTCATCTGGAAGAAAGTTTTGTTTTGCATCTGGATTAGAATGTGTGTAAATATAACCTTCTCCAAAACCATATTTTTTGGCATCTTTATAATGAGCATCGCGAAGGTGCATTGGAGGCGGAAAGTCTAATCCGCTTTCGATGTCACTCATCGCCTTATCTATTGCCATTATAGCAGAATTTGATTTTTTTGCACATGCTACAAATTGACAAGCTTGAGCTAATGGTATTCTGCATTCCGGCATTCCTAAAATTTCACATGCTCTATACGCATCAGATGCAATTAAAAAGGCTCTAAAATCGGCATTGCCAACATCTTCTGATGCACATATAAGTAATCTTCTTGCAATAAAACGTGGGTCTTCACCTGCAAGTAACATTTTTGCCATATAGTATATTGCTGCATTTGGGTCAGACCCTCTTAAGCTTTTTTGAAATGCTGAAGCTAAGTCGTAATGTTCTTGACTACTATATTTTGAGACTCTTTTTTGCAGAAGATTTTCAACAAATTCTTGTGTTATTTCTTTATTTTGGCCAGCTGCAAAATAAAGATTTTCAATTGTATTTAAAGTAGAACGTGCATCTCCTCTTGAAAGCTTAACAATAGCATCTAGACCTTCTTTTGTTATGTTTATGCCAAAATTGTATTTGTTGTTAAGATAATTGAGTCCTTTATCTATTAATTTTTTGACATTTTCGTCATTTAATCCTTTTAACATAATAACTTGCACTCTTGATAAAAGTGCTGGTATTACCTGAAAAGAAGGGTTTTCTGTTGTTGACCCTATAAGATGTATTGTTCCATTTTCGATATGTGGAAGAAGTGCGTCTTGTTGAGTTTTTGAGTATCTGTGAATTTCATCAATAAATAAAATTGATTGTAAACCTGCTCTTAAATTCTCTTTTGCATTTTCTATTGCTTCTTTTACATCTTTAACGCCAGATGTGACTGCTGATAGTTCTATAATGTTTGCATTGTGTTCATTTGCAATAAGACGAGCCAAAGTTGTTTTACCACAACCTGGTGGACCATACAAAATAAACGAGAATAATCTTTTTGCTTTAATTAGATTATATATTGGTGAATTTGGTGCAATTACTTCATCTTGCCCTAAAAATTCATCAAGAGTCTTTGGGCGCAAAATTTGCGCCAATGGCATTTGTTTATTTCTCTCTTCTAAATCATCAAATAGATTCATGTTATAATTTTATCATGTTTAAGAAAAATTTTCTATTTGTTTCTATTGTTTTTATTTTAATTTTGGTTTGTTGCTTCTTCTTTTTTGCAAAAGAAAAAAGCAAAAATACTTTAACGTTTTGGACTATTCAACTTAAACCAGTTGCTGAAAAATTTATAGAAAAAAATATTGAAATTTTTAAACAAAAACATAAAGGAGTTGAAGTTATCTGGGTTGATATTCCAATTGCTGAAGCTCAAAAAAGAATTCTTGCAAGCATATTAGGTGGCAATCCGCCAGATCTTGTTAATTTAAATCCTGATTTTTCTGTTATTCTTGCTCAAAAAAATGCGCTTTATTTTTTTGAAGAAAATGATGTTGTTGATTTTAAAAAAGAAATTATTGATTTATTAAGATATGATGGCCATATTTATGGAATTCCTTTTTATGCAACGAGTTCAATTACAATTTTAAATACTGAATGTGTTAAGGATTATCGTAAAATCAAAAAATATGATGATATTTTGACCTTAAATAATAAATGCCAAAATAACCTTTCGATAAACCTTAACGAAAATGATACTTTTGCAAAAATTTTAAACAAATATAATGTTTTTTCTTTTAAAACTCAAGAAGAATTAAATAATGCCAAAGCCGTTTTTGATATGTTTAAAGCTATGTATGAGAATTCTTTAATTCCAAAAGATTCTTTAACAATTAATCATAGAGAAGTTGTCGAAAAATATATGGCAGGCGATACGGCGGTAGTTGTTGTTGGTGGTAATTTTGTTAAAATGATTGAGGAAAATGCTAAAAACATTTATGATAAATCTGTTATTTTGCCTCAATTAACTGGTGTTAATAATTATTATGATGTTTCTTTGATGAATTTTGTTATTCCAAAAAAAGCTAAAAATATTGAACTTGCTCGTGAATTTTTATTCCAATTAACAAATGAAAAAAATCAGATAGAATTCGCAAAATTAACCAATGTTTTGGCTGTAAATAACAATTCTTTAAAAGATAATTTTTTTGTTTGTGATAAAAAATCTTCATTAATAGATTCTGCTCGTTGTGTTGGCGCTATGCAGCTTGAAAGGTTGTCTGGTAAAAATTTTGGTTACCAAAATAAAAAAGAAATTAACGAAATTTTAAATGGGGCAATTGAGGAATATCTTCTTCAGGGTACCCTTAATTTAAATGATATTAAAAATAAGATTCAATCTTTGCAAGAACCTTAACATATTTGCCCCTTTTTCTTATTTGTTATATTATATTTTAATAAACAAGGAGGAAAAATGACTAACGGGGAACTTAAAAAATTTAGTACTGTACAACTTTTAAATTTTTGCCTGGGCTTTTTTGGGCTTCAATTTGCTTGGCAAATGAGAATTATATTATCAGGTCCTGTTACTGAATCTTTAGGTGCATCACCTTTTATATTTGGTATTATCTGGCTTGCAGGACCAGTTACTGGTATGGTTGTTCAACCTTTGATTGGTGCTTTATCTGACACAACAGAAACGCGTTTCGGAAGAAGAATTCCATACTTGTTTGTTGGTGCTTTAATTGGAGCGCTTTCTCTTATTTTGTTTCCTTATAGTGGGAAAATTGCATCTTTTTTAGGAAGCGATTTGCCAACTTGGACAGGCTTGTTTATTGCTGCAATTTTTATATGGTTTATTGATGCTGCAAACAATGCTGCACAAGGACCTTACAGAGCCTTGATTCCAGATAATATTCCTCAAGAACAACATGCTGTTGCAAATTCTTATTTAAGTTTTGCAATTGGTTTAGGCTCAGTTGCTGCCGCAGGTGTTGCGCCACTTCTTAGAGCTTTTGGAATTCAAATGTCTACAAATGCTCAATTTTTAATGGCGGGTCTTGCTTTTATTCTTGCAATTACTTGGACTTGTCTAACAATTAAGGAAAGAAAAATCGAAAAAGTTGCAACTGATAATAAAACAGAACAGAAATCTTTTATTGAAAATTTGAAAGAATTTTTCTCAATTTCTCCTGAAGTTGCAAAAATTTGCTGTATGCAATTCTTTGCTTGGATTGGGCTTATGAGTCTTATGATTTTCTTTACTCAATATGTAATCCATGTTTTATATCAAGTTCCCGATTTAACAGTTATTGATGCTTCATATAAAGAGCAATTTAATCAATTAGTTTTAGACGGTCAAAATTTCTCTCAAATATGTTTTGCTGTATTTAATTTGATTTGTTTTGTTATTGCTATTCCAATTGGTAAATTGGCTGAAAAATTTGGTAACGTAAAAGTGCATTTTGTTGCAGTTTTATCAATGGCTGTTTCATATTTAATTATGGCATTCTTCCCAACAAAAATTGCAACTCTTGTTGCGATGTCACTAGCTGGTATTGGTTGGGCTAGCGTTTTGGCTCTTCCTTTTGCAATGCTTTCAAAATATATTAAACCCGGTACTGAAGGTGCTATGATGGGCATATTTAATATATTTATTGCTGCGCCTCAAGTTTTTGTATGCACTTTGCTTGCTTGGTTTATTAGCAAATCAACTTATATGTTGAATGGAATGCAAAATAATCACTGGGAATACGCATTTTTAGTTGGCGCAGTTATGCTTGTGTTAACAGCTGTTGCTACTTTATTTGTAAAGGAAAATGCAAAAGTTGAATAAGCTTTGTTTTTTTTAAAAATAAAATTTGATTAAATTTTTATATTAATTAAAATAAAAACCGGAAGGGAAAAATGAATAAAAAAAACTTATTTTATATAATTTTAATTTTTTGCTTATCTTTCGGTTTTTGTTGTGCTGAAGAGGATTATTTTAGAATATACGAAGAATTACAACCTGCTGATTTTAGTTATATTTTTGGTATTGATCCTTATCAAAACGAAGATTACATTAGATATAAATTATCACCTTATCCACTTTTGAGAACGGGTGTTGATTTTAGATTCAAAGATATTGTTATTCCAAATGGCTATTATTTATTAACGCCTCGCAGACAAAATGATAGAGATTATGTTTTGTTTAAGCAAAACGGGAAAGTTGTTTTTATAATACCTGTTTATAAGAAAGAACTTGTTGAACCTGGTTTTTATAAAAAACATGTTCCTCAGGTTAAGAAAAATCTTTGGAATAAAACAGGTGATATGTTGTCTAATTTGGTTGGCAGAATATCAAAGGATTCAAAAAGAACTCCGCCTCCAAAAGCATATATTGAGGTAAATGAAGTCCAAAACACTTTTTGGGAATTGATTTTATATTATGGTACACAAAAATACTATCTTTTATTTTTGAAGGATTAAAATATGAAAAAATACATTATTCTTTTATTAATACAATTTATTTTTTTGCTGAATGTTGCTGATGCCAAATCAGTTTTCTTTAATTGTGATTTAAGTTCAGTTAAAAATAGTTTTAATTTAAGTGATTTTAAAACAAAAAATGAAGTAAGAAATTTCTTGCATAATTTAAATAAAAAAGCCAACGAGCATGATATTGAAGCTCTTAAAACAATGTACGATAAAGAATATAAAAGCATGGATGGTTTCGGTTATGAAGATTTCTTTAAAATGATAAAAGAAACTTTTGAATCATATCCGGATATTAAATATGCAACAAATATTAAAGACATTGCGGTTTTTGACAATAAAGCTATTGCAAGATTAAGTGATAGCGCTAAGGCAAATTTAAAAACCGATTTATTGGGAGAAGAATTTGATAACAAAGGTGTCCTTTATAGCAAATCTGATTATGTAGTCTATTTAAAAAAAGATTTTGATAATAACTGGAAAGTTCTTTATGATTTTGTTGAATATGAAGAATCAAGTTTAAGATACGGTGAAGCTATTAATTTAGATGCGAAGTTTGATGCTCCTTTGGTTGTTAAACCAAATAAGGATTATACTTTGTCCTTAAATATTACTCCGCCAAAAGATACTTTTATTTTGTCCTCTTTAAATAATGAAGAAATTATTTATCCAAGCGTTCATGCGAAAGAAAGTTTCAGAAAAATTATAAATGGTATTCCGCTTGAAAGAATTGTACGTTCAAATAAAAAGGGACACAATGAATATGCGGTTGCATCAATTGGTTTAACCAGATTATCTGTTAATAACGATAAGGTTCCAACAACAATAAGTTTTGGTATTAAAATGTCAGGAATGGCTTTTATGATGAGAAGAGTTAATGTTTTAAACCAAAAAGAAAATGTTTTTGAAGGGACTAAGTAATGCCTAAAGACATAAAAGCTTTAAGTTTTGTTTTTATTTTTGCAATGGTTCTCATTTTATTTGAAAATTCTTTTTCAACATTATGTATTAATGGTCAAAGATATTTAAACGGAGCTAATCCTTTTTTTGAACTTACTTATGCTAAAAATAGCGGGGGTGCTTGGGGAATCTTTCAAGATGCAAGAATGTTTTTGATAATTTTTTCATTACTTGTTATCGGATGTGCTATTTTTTATATTTATAAATATATTACTTTTAAGCAAAAATTCGAAATTTTAGCATTTTCACTTTTTATTGGAGGGGCTCTTGGAAATTTAATTGAACGAGTTCGCTTTGGTTATGTTATTGATTATTTTCGTTTAAGTTTTATTGATTTTCCTGTTTTTAACATTTTTGATGTTTGTATTGTTGCATCTGTTATTTTGTTTATTTTTTCTTATTTGAGGGATATATGGAAGAAAAAATAATAAAAGAGATAATTGTTGATACAAATAATATTAGACTTGATGTTTTTTTGGCAGATTCTTTTAAAGAATTTTCAAGAGCAAAAATTCAAAAACATATAAAAGAAGGTAATGTTTTGGTTAATGGTAAGGTTGAAAAAGGCTCTTATAAAATCTTTGAAGGCGATATTATAAAATTTATTGACGTTAAGGAAGATATTGTAATTGCTCCAAATGATATTGATTTAGATATTTTATTTGAAGACGATGATTTAATTGTTATAAATAAGCAAAAGGATTTGTTAACCCACCCTACATCAAAACAAAATAATAACACTTTGGTTAATGCGCTTTTATTCCATTGTGGTAAATTATCTAATATTGATGGAGATATTTTAAGACAGGGAATTGTGCACAGATTAGATAAAAATACTGCAGGTGTTATGGTTTGTACAAAAACAAACGAGGCTCATATTAATTTAGCGCAACAAATTAAAAATAAAAGTGCCATTAGAAAATATAAAGCTGTTGTTTTTGGAGAATTTTCAGAAGATGAAGGTGTTATAAATTCCCCACTCAGACGTAGTTTAAAAGAAACTGTTAAAATGTCTGTGACGACCAAAGATGATATAGCAGGTAAAAATGCAATTACGCATTTTAAGGTTTTAGAAAGATTTTCTGGTGCAACTTATATTGAACTAGAATTAAAAACTGGAAGAACTCATCAAATAAGAGCACATATGAGTTCGATTTCACATCCTGTTGTTGGGGATAGTTTGTATGGTGCAAAAGGTTTTAGGCACAAAATTTTGGATAAAATTAAAACAAGAGAGCAGGTTTTGCAGTCTTTTTATTTGAAATTTGCGCATCCGATATCAGGTGATATAATGGAATTTGAATTACCCGAAGATAAGTGGGATAAAGATATAATAAATGTTTTAAAGTCATTAAGGGAGAAACAATAAATGGGAGACTTATTTTTATTAATCGCAGTTGTAGAGACAATTTTTATTGTTTTATTTGCGAACTATAATCATATTCAAGATTTAAATCTGCAAATTATGTATACTAATTACAATTTTTC
The DNA here is from genome assembly GCA_015152475.1 of Cyanobacteria bacterium SIG30. Taxonomy (GTDB): domain Bacteria; phylum Cyanobacteriota; class Vampirovibrionia; order Gastranaerophilales; family Gastranaerophilaceae; genus SIG30. The sequence goes on from SUTW01000007.1 coordinate 43,477, forward strand.
CATTTCATTTTTTGTTTTTTGTTTAATTTTATATCTTTTAGGTATCCTTGCGGGTATATTAATAATGTTTAAAGGATACCTTTCAGGTGCCAAACAAATAAATAGCGTTAAAAGAAAACTTGAAAAAACTTCAGTTGACGCCGATGATTCAGAGTTAAAAATTAAAACTCTTGAAAATAAAATCAAAATGCTTGAAGTTGCACTTGATAAAGCGCTAAAAAAATAATTCTAAATATTTATAATAAATTAGGCTACTTATAAAGTAGCCTAATGTTTTATTAGCCTAAAAACTGTTTGAAAACTTCTTTTTGATTTGGAGTTATTTTTAGAGAATTATTGAATAATGGTGCAGGTAATGGTTCTCTGTTTAGAACTTTATTCTTCATATGGTTTTTTTCAGTAATTTTTTTGTTTATTGCTGGAAGTCCAAAACCTAAGAAGCTTATGATGATTCCAAGTGAACCTGCTTCAAGTAAAGCATTTACTTTTTTACCAGCTTTTGTAAGAGGGTTTTCGACGTCTTTAAGAATATTTAAAATTCCTGATAATTTTTCCTCAGGTGCTTTTTTAACCATATCAATAATTTCGTCAGCACCTTTTTTGCTGATATCACCAAGAGCATTTGCTGTTTCGCCAGCTAATTCTTTACCTGTATTTAAAACTTTTGCAATATTGCCTTTGCCATTTTTAACGTATTCTAATAATTTAACAAGTTCATCTTTTGTGCTTATTTGACCGTATTTTGATGTTATTTGACCACTTGAAAGAGAGCTTATTCCAGATGGCTTAATGTAATCAAATGCTTTTGCAACAACATTTTTGCCTTCCGCAGCACCCTTATTTGTTAAAACAAGGCCATTAACTTTTGACATAGCTTTTGAAAAGCCAGCTTTCAAGCCTTTCATCGCAAATAACAAAGTAAGAATTGTGGTAGCATCGCGCGTTAATATTTCGCGTCTTTCGTCAGCGTCTCTTGCTTGTATCATACGTGGTGCAACAACGGCACTTAAAATTAATGTGTTAAAAGCAGCACCACCCATATTGAAACCATCTGCTTCAAAAAATTTCCCAACTTTTTGAAGTGTTTTGCTTTTTGCAAAATTAGAACCAATATTTGAACAAGTTTTTGTTGCAAATTTTCTTACAGGAGTCAAAATCATTTTTGACCTCCTTGTGGTTCTTGAGTTGTAACTTGTGCCTCAGGGTTAGTCTTACTTATACTATAAATTTTTGGCAATATAACTAGAACTATGCCGGAAAGTACCGTCAAACCGATAGTTGTAATAAACCTTGAACCCATTCTTAGGTGTTTAAATTTATCAATATCAATTTGGCATTTTTTGCCGTCAATAAAATCGTCTGCATAATCTTTTATGTATTTAACAAGTTTGTCGATAGAAACAGCATTATCGTCAGATAGGGTTGCTTTTGTTAAATCTGCTCCTATGTCTGCAATTTTATTCTTTTTAATTTTAGTGAAACTGTCAACCAATTCGTCAACAAGTTGGTCTTTTGCGCCAACTTTTTTGTTTGAAAACATACGGGCAATAATATTTCTTTTTGGTGCCGCTTCGATTTCCATAACTTTTTTTGTAAAATCATCTGCAAAGTCGGTCAACTCTTTACCTTGAAGACTCATATTTTGGCCAACTTGAGTGAATACATCATGGTAAAAATTACCTCTTGCATTTTCTTGAAGGTTGCTTTTTTTAATTATTTCGCTTAAATCACGTATTGATTTAACTTGAATATCATTGGCTTTACCAGTTAATTTTCTTGCAGCTGCAAGTACGCCCATTGGTACCAAAAACATACTTGAGCCTGTCAAACCTTCTCTTAAACCTGTTTCTATACCTGCAATGTAGTTAAGTTTACCAGTTTTTTCTTTGTTTCTGTTAAGGGAGGATATAGTTCTTGGAACACCACATGCACTTACGTCTTGCACCAAAAATTCAGCAGTTTTTCCACCTCTGCCGATTGCTTCAAAAACTTTGACTAGAGTATCTGTAGCTCCAACCCCTTTAAATGATGTTATATTATTGTTTACGCTTCTTATCATATGATAACCTTCACTGCATGTAAAAGTATCATAAAAATTATTTATTGTCCTTTTTCTTCTGTTTTTTTAAAAATGTTTACATTATTTTACATTTCTTTTAATTATTTCTTGCGATTTTTAAAAAAATGTTAATATGGTATATATGGCTATTATAAAAAATCTTGCTTTTTATCAAAAATCAGCTTTAAAAAATCTGGCTTCTTTTGTCGGGTATGACTTTTTTGCCACAGGTTTTATATCTTTTCCTTTTGATTTAATAAATAATCTTGTGCCACTGCGATTAAAATTTTCTCAAGAAACTTTTGTTTTGATTGATGATAATAAGATTAAAGGGTTAATTTCTCTTGAAAAGGAAAAAGGCAATTTTAGAAAACTTAAAATTAATAAATTTTTCTTAGATTCAGATTCCTTTGTTTTGAGTGAACAACTTGTTAATTATGCTATTTCAAGATTTTGTGCAAATGGTGCAACGTCATTTCAAGTCATTGTTGATGAATCTTATTCTGATGTTATAAATCTTTTTGTTAATGCGTCAAAATTCAGAATATCCGCTCAGGAACTAATTTATAAAATTGAAAGAAGTTCTTATCAGGATACTCTTCCTAATTATTTTGAAATCTTTCATGATTCTGACGCGAACAATGTTTGTGATTTATATAATTCGGTAATTTTTAGTTATTTGTTGCCGGTTTTTGAAAAAAAAGAAAATTATTTTAAAGGCGACATCCTGAATAACAATACATCTTTTAAATTTATTTTTAAGGATAGTGAAAGCGATAAAATATATGGTTATTTTTCAATTTCAACTTCTGATAACTTTAACTATATGCTGGATTTTGTTATAGATCCATGTTTTAATTCTTATTTTTTGGATATAGTTCATTTCGTTAATTCTCAAATTTTAAAAAGAAATAAGGATTTTAATTTGTATTTGAGAATAAAAAAATATTTTTCCAATTCTGACGACATTGTTAAAATTTTAGATGAACATAAAGCAAAATTGGTTCGCAAAAATTTTGTGTTAACAAAAGATTTTTTTATTCCAGCCAAAGAATTCAAAAGCAATAAGATTTTATTTGATGCACTAAGTACAAGTGTTTAGCAGTATTCGTTTTTGAGTTTTAGAGAATATAGGTCGAAATCTTCTGTTTCAAATTGAATTTCACCTTTTGCGTTTACGGATTTTTTCTCAAAAAATCTTGAAATTCCCATTGTTCTTGCTTCAAAACGTTGAATATCTAAATATTGGTATCTAGATAAAAATTGTGTTGTTATAATTATTTTATTTGTATATTTAAAACCGCCAATTTTTTCAAGAATAGGTACTGCAATTATTTCGTAATCTTTTGTTTGTACTGCATCAAATGAAAGAGTGAAACTTGTTTGCACATTTTTTCCTTTATTTTCCCTATAAACTTTTTTAATACTATCTATAAGGTTTAACAAAAAGTCATCAAAGAAATCAAAGCCATCAACTGAAAAAATTATTTTGTCAGTTCTAATGCGACCTTTTGCGTTGTATGGAATTTTAAGACCTTCAATAATTTTTTTGTTATTTTCTTGTTTTAAAGCATTTAAATCAAATTTTCTCTCGCCTATATTTTCTTCAAGAGCATGTTCTAAGCGCAAATCTAACAAGCCAATAAATGTGTTGTTTTTTAAATTATTAATCTTTAATTCTTCTTCTATTTCATTATTTATGACTTTTTCTTCGTATTCTTTTTGTCTGTATTCACCAATTATGCAGTTACTTATTTGGTTTTCTATTATTTCGGTCACATTCTGTATAACAAAGAAGACAATAAACAGAAAAACAACAACATAGCAATAACTCATATCGATTTGTCTTCCTGAAAATTCCATTGTATGTGGGATTGTTCTTGCCATATTTGGCCATATTTCTAACTTCGCAACAAGACCATTTGCAAAGCTGTATGGCATATTAAAAAATCTCCAAAACCATATGAAGATATAGCCAACCGCAAGCCATATGCTTGTTACTTGGATAAATTCAGATATTGCGTGCGCTATTTTTAATAATGATTTCATTATAATTTTATGTTATCTATTAATCTTACCGTGCCATTTTCTTGTGGAAATTTTACAGCACATAGTGCGATACTTTCATTACTTATTGTATCAATTTTTTCAAATTTATTCAAATCTAAAATTTCAAAATATTCTACATCTTCGTTTTCTAAAATTGAAAGTGCAGTATCAACAAGTTGTTCGGCATTTTTTATGCCTTTTTGAGACATTTCTTTTATTGTAAATAAAGCTTTACTTAATTTTAATGCTCTTTTTCTGTTTTCTTGGTTTAAATAAGTATTTCTGCTTGAAAGAGCTAAGCCGTCTTTTTCTCTAATAATAGGGCATGGAACAATTTCGATATCAAAGTTTAAATCTCGAACCATTTTTTTGATTATAAAAAGTTGTTGTGCATCTTTTTCGCCAAAGTATGCTCTGTCTGGTTTGACTATATTAAATAATTTACTTACAACAGTTGCAACACCATCAAAATGACCAGGGCGTGATTTGCCACACAGTTTATTGATATCTGAATAAGCAGGGCAAACAAAAGTTGATTCATTTTGGTCTGCATACATTTCATCTGGTGATGGTGAAAAAATAACATCAACATCAAGTTCTTCGCATATTTTGGAATCAGCCTCCAGAGTTCTTGGATATTTATTGTAATCTTCGTTTGGGCCAAATTGAGTTGGGTTGACAAAAATACTTACAACGGTGAAATCATTTTCTTTTGTTGAATTTTTAATCAAGCTTGCGTGCCCTAAATGTAAAGCACCCATTGTTGGTACAAGCCCAATAGTTTTGTTTTTTCTTGCTTCTTTTAAAATTTCTCTTAATTCTTTAATTGTTTTGATAACTTTCAAGTTTTAATTTTTCCTCTTCTTTTAATGTAAAACTTTCTTCAATTCTTGGAAAATTTCCATTCTTGACATCTTCAATATAATGTTTTGCGCTATCTGTTATTGTTTGTGCCAAATTGGCATATTTTCTTGCAAATTTTGGACAAAAATCCCTAAATTTGCCTAAAATATCTTCACTTACCAGGATTTGTCCGTCACAGCCAACTCCTGCACCTATTCCAATCGTTGGTATTTTCAGGTTTTTTGAAATAAATTTAGCGCTTTCCATTGGCACCATTTCTAAAACAATTGCAAAAGCTCCAGCATTTTCAAGTTCTTTTGCCTGCTTTAATAATTCAAGTGTCATTTCAAAATCCTTACCAATTACAAAATGTCCACCAATTGTACCTATAAATTGAGGCGTAAAACCTAAATGACCACAAACAGGAATTCCGCTTTGAGTACATCTTTTAACAACTTCTAATGTGTGTGCACTAATGCCTTCAAGTTTTACTGCATCAGCTCCACTTTTTATAAGTTCTCCTGCGTTTTTTATCGCTTCTGAGATACTAGTTTGATAACTTAAAAAAGGCATATCTGCTATAACAAGGGCATTTTTTACTCCTCTTGCAACGGCTGATGTAAATATTTTCATTTCATCCATTGAAACTTTCGTTGTTGAGTCGTAACCCAAAATAACTTGCCCAACTGAATCACCAATTAATATTGCATCAATTCCGGCTTCATCAAATAGTTTTGCACTTGAATAATCATAAGCAGTTAAAGACGCTATTTTTCGGTTGATTTTTTTGTATTCCTGAAGTTTTGCAGTTGTTATTTTCATACTTATTTTCTTTTCTTTTCTTTTCTATACCAATAGTATATTGCGCGCGCTAGACGTCTTGGAGAGTGACGGACAAGACCATCTTTATTGTCTTCAATAAGTTTATGAATAATAACTTCAAGACCCATTTTTTTGATTTCTGCAATGTCAACATCAACTGGCAGTGAATCTTTTTCCTCGTATTTTTTGGCTAAATTTTCAGGCATTGAATCATTTATCAAAACTGCATCAACAAAATTGTTGTTAGAAGCTCCATTCATTTGAGCATGTTTAAATAATGCTTTTACGTGGTCTGATGCACTATAATTATCTGTTTCTCCAGGTTGTGTCATTACGTTACATACATATATTTTTTTTGCTTTTGATTTGTCAACCGCACGTGTTATATCTTCTACGAGCAAGTTTGGAATAATTGATGTATATAAACTTCCTGGCCCCATTATTATTAAATCTGCATCCGCAATCGCATCTAATGCTTCTTTGTTTGCTGTGCAATTTCTTGGTTCGCAACTTAATGTTTCAATTTTTTTCTTTGCCTCAGGGATTTTACTTTCACCTTTTACGATTGAACCATCTTCCATAACAGCAGTTAATCTCATATCGTCTGCTGTTGCTGGTAAAACTCGTCCTCTTATTAAAAGAACTTTTGATGATTCTTTAATTGCAGTAACCATATCTCCGCATATAGCGCTCATTGCAGTTATAAATAAATTACCAAAACTATGTCCTTCAAGACCTTCGCAGGCATCAAAACGATATTTAAATAGCTTTGTTACTATGTCGTCGTCATCTGCAAGTGCCGCTATGCATTGGCGAACATCGCCTGGAGGTATAATACCCATTTCTTCTCTTAATTTTCCAGATGAGCCACCGTCGTCTCCAACGGTTACAACGGCAGTTATGTTGTTGGTGATTTTTTTAATACCACGTAACATTGTAGATAAACCTGTTCCACCACCAATAGCGACAATTTTTGGCCCGTGGTCAAGTTTCATTCTTCTATATAAAACTTCTCTTATGCCATCTTGTCCTCTTGTATCTTTAACATCAAGCATAGAGAAATTTGTTTTTTGCCAGCTTGCTATAAAAATAATGGCACCTGCAACAATTAAAATAATCCCAATAACTTCAGGTGGAACAAAATTTATAATTTTTTTAACCAAATCAAGTAAGAAATATATAGGCTCCATTTTAAATAAGAATGCAAGTCCTAATGCTGCAAGGACTGCACCTGTTATTGTAAGTATAAACCAGCGTTTTACTCTTAAACCAGGTAATAACCATATAGCATCTTTTTTAAATTTATTAAATATTCCCATTTTATAATCCTTTCGCAACTCTGTTGTATGTAATAGGTGTTGGTTTTAAAACATCATAAGCTCTTTTTAAATTATCTAAATTTTCAAAATGCAAAGTTTCGGGCACATTTTCTTTTTCTCTTAATTCTCTTATGGATGTTTTATCGGTAAAATCAGCTTCAAGAGCGCATTTAGCTGATAATTCTTTTTCTAATAATGTTTTGATTTCTGCATTATTTAATATTATGTTAAACCAAGGGTTAACATGCTTTATCGCATTTGCAACTTTAATTGCAAAATCTTTGTCTGAGTTAAATTTATTATAAGATTCACCTTCAAGTCTTACGTTTTCAATTTTTAGGCCAAACGTCGTCAGAAATCCTTCAACCGCACTTATTTGATATATAACATCTGATTTAATTTCTTCATCATTATTTGTATTTTTTAAATTTACTAAAACTCCAATTGCAATTTCATTTTTTGTCGCATATTCTGCAAATTTTAGTATATCAGTTGCTTTCCCTGTATATAAGCCAGCACAAACGTTAACAGAACTTAAATAGGGTAGCATTTCATATATTTCTTTGTTGTCTGGTGTTAAATTACTATTAAAATCAAACACTTTTATTTCCTCTTTTCACTTAGATTATATAACAAAATTTTTTGTCAATTCAATTTTTTTTGCACGCGGTAGTTTCTTTATTCTTTTTTCTTCTTTCATAGCCTCCGACATTGTCTCAAATGCTTTTTTATAGACTATTTTTATTGGCTTATTTGCACTTGTATATTTAGCACCGCCATATTTAGAGCCTTTTAGATGTTGCTCAAAACGCTTCTCTACGTCTTTTGCAATTCCGCAATAAAGCGTATTATTTTCAGTTTGCAGAAGATAAACATAATACGTCATCTAATACTTCCTCTATTTCCTTTAAGCTTTCCAATACAACAAGAACTTGTCTGTATTTTGATGCATTTTTCAGGGATGATATGTAAAAATTGTAGAATTTTCTCATAAACTTTACGCCATTTTTTTCACCCCTTAATTCAACTTCTTGTTTAAGGTGAGTTTTAAGCATTTCTATTTTTTCTTTAAATGATGGCTCATCTATTTTTTTGCCTGTTTCAAGATATTGTTCAATCCTGTATGGCAAAGTAAAATCTCCCATTATGCCTCGACCTATCGAAACGCCATTTGCTTTTGAAACATCTAAACATTTTATTGCATCATCAAGAGTTTTTATATCTCCATTTGCGAAATATGGTATTTTGATTTCGTTTTTTAATTTGCCAATTTTTTCCCAGTCAGAGATGCCACTATATAAATCTGAACGAAATCTTCCATGTATTGTTATAAAATTGGCGCCTGCGTTTTCCATTCTTTTTGCAAAATCAACATAGTTTTCATTATCTCTTGACCATCCTAATCTGAATTTTGCACTAATTGGAATATTCACAGCATTTCTTACTTCATATATTATTTCTTGTGCAAGCTCAGGCGTTTTCATCATTGCTGAACCATCGCCACTTTTAATTACCTTGTTAACAGGGCATCCAAAATTTAAATCGATTACACTTGCTCTTTCTTCAAGTAATTTTGCACATTTTGCTATCATTTTTGGTTTGTGACCAACAAGTTGAAATGACAAAGGGTATTCCTTTTCATCAAATTTTAAAATAGCGCCTTTTGGGTTAGGGCAATTGTTCAGGGCTTCTGCTGAGAGCATTTCTGTTGATAAAAGACAGGTTGAACTATATTTTCTTGTCAGCCCTCTATAAACACAGTCTGAAATGCCTGCAAGTGGTGCTTGAATTACTTTTATTTTTTTTATATCAATTTGTTTTTTCATTTAGTTTCAGATATTCTTTTAATTCCTTGTTACGCGCTTTTACATATTTACTGTATTCATCATCTTGCGCGCCTTCTTTTCTTTTTAATTCCAAAAATTTGTCATAATTTTTTACTGCTTCTTGATATTTTTCTTGTTCATCTTGTAGAGATGCAAGTGAATAATAAGCGAGTGTAAAATTAGGGTCAAGATTTATAACTCTCTGAAATTGTATGGTTGATTCATATTTTTTGCCTTGTTCTTGGTAGATAAGGCCTTTATAGTAATAAGCAAAAGCATTCTTTGAATCATTTTTTGTAACTTCGTCTAAAGTTAAAATTGCATTATGAAAATCTTTTTGTTCGTATAATTGAATTCCTTTGTTTAATGTTTTATTTATGTTGCTTTGGTTTATGTACGTCAGAATTTCCTGCGCTTCTTTGTGTTCTGGTGTTATACTTAGAATTTTTTCAACATATTCTTGTGCAACTTTTGCATTGCCTTGTTCTAAATTTGACGTAGCAACAATATACATCATAGTCGTGTCGTTTGGATTTTTTTGAAGCGCTTTTAGTGCATATTCTAAAGCTTTATTGTTATCTTTTAATTCAGAATAACAAAGCGCAATTGAGCTTATAACTTCTGGAGTTTGCACAGGTATTTTAAGGTAAATATTAAGCGCTTCTTGGTATTTTTTATTTTCCCAGAGTTTATTTGCTTCATTGTATAAATTTGCTGATGTTTCTTTATTTATTGCATCTTTTAAGCCAAGTAATTTTTTATCATTTGGCGCATTTTTTAAACCTGTTTCAATGGTTTCTATGTATTTTGCTTGATTATTTAAACTTGAATATATTTGCGCCAAATTTATATAACTTTCTGTATTTTTGGGATTAATTTTAAGTGCCCTATCATAATATTGAATTGCTCTTTGTAATTCGCCACCTTTGTGCAATTCATATGCACATTCATATTGCGCAGTAAAATTATTTGGTTTTGTATTTGCAACAGTTTCAAGATAGTTATATAATTCTTCTCCTTTGAAATTATTTTTCACAATATCTTCAACTGCAACTTTTGCAATTTTATTATTTGGGTCAATATTTAATATTGTTTTATAGTTTTTAAGTGCCTCTTGATAATTATTTAATTTTTCATAAGCAACAGCTTTATACGTTAAAACATCAAGATTATTTGGCTTTTTAACCAATATTGCGTCATATAATTTTATTGCTTCTAAGTGATTATTTTCAGATGTATAAACTGATGCTAAATTTAAATTTACTGTCTCGTCATTTGGATTTATTGCAAGTGCTTTAAGATATTGATTTTTTGCATTTAAAATATCACCCTTTTTTTGTAAAACTGTTCCAAGATTTGCATATGCGCTTGCATCCTTTGGATTTTCAATTGTTCTTGCAAGCCAAAGTTCTTCAAGTCTATCTAAAAGTTCCGAATTATTTTCTCCAAGTTTTAATGCAATGTTGTATTCGTCATTTGCAGCATCAAGATTTCCGATTTCATCTAACAACATTGCATATTTAAAATGCAAAAGTGCATTTTTTGAATCTTTTTGGATTGCTAAACGATAAGAATTTATTGCGTCTAAATCGTTGTTAAGTGTTTTATATATATCTGCTGCGTTTTCAAGAGCTTTTTTACCATAAGTTGCATCATCAAAAAGCTGTGCAAATTCGTATCCTGCGGCATTTAATTCGCCTTGTGTTCTTAAAAATTTTGCAAGCTGAAATCTTTTTGGTGGTATGTAATTTGTTTTTTCAATTTCTTTTAAGCTTTTTTGAACTGAATTTATCATAGAAAGTTCTTTTTCGCTTAAATTATCACTATTCCAATATTTTAAATAATATAATGCGTTTTTCAAATCGATTACTGCTTTTTGATTTTGTTGTTGATTAGTGTAATGTTGCGCGCGCGCTAGATATGCCGTAACTAAGGCGTTTTTAACGGTTTCGTCATAAGGTTTGATTCTTAATACTTTTTTAAATTCAAGTATGGATGACGAATATTTATTTGCTTTAAATAAAGTGACAGCATTATTATAGTAGTCCATATATTTTAAATCGTCCGCAAAAGAAACTTGCAGATTTTGCAAAATACAAACAAAAACAAAAAATAATATATAAAATAACTTGTTTTTCACGATTTTTTCCTCAAATCTAATATGCTTATTTTACAACAACTTATTTAATTTGCATACAGACAAGAGGGCAATATTATTTTTTGTTAGCAAAAGCGATTTTGATTTCTAGTGTGCCTATATCTTTGTCTTTTAAAAATTTTTCAAATTCAATTTGTTCTTCTTTATCAAATTTTGATATTATTTCCATTAAGGTTTGTGCGCTTGTTTTGTCTTTTGGAATATTGCTTTTTAAGGCTCTATGAAGTTTTATTATTTTTTTATTGATTTTATCTTTAAATTTTTTGCATAATTTTGCATCTTTATCTGTAAAGATAAACATGTCATATTTTTCTTCAGTTAGATATTTTGGAACATCAACTCCGTGGAGTTTAGCATGTGAAAAAAACCAAGCCTTGCTTGTTTTAGGTTCGGCATTTAAGTATTCATTAAGCATATTAACAAAAACCGGAGCCAAACGGTGTTGGGCTATAACTTGTTTATCTTTAAAATTGCCTTCAATCATATTTTGAAACATTATTGTTTCATATGGTTGTTTCATACAATCAAGATTATATTTGTATATTCCTTTAAAATTTATATTTGCCGGTGTTATTTTCATAATTATTTATATAATGCTTCTGAAAAATTTTTTTGCTAATTTTGAATTTTTTGTTAAGTTGTATTTTTATGCAATAATTTTTTTATTAGGAAAAATATAAAGGGAATAATATGAAAATAGGAATTTTGGGATATGGTAATTTAGGCAAAGGAGTTGAGCTTGCAATAACGCAAAATCCAGATATGGAGCTTGTTGCAATATTTACAAGAAGAGATCCTGATAAGTTAAATATTAATTCTGATGCAAAAGTTGTTCATATTTCAGATATTAAAAATTGGAAAGATAAAATTGATGTTTTGATTATATGTTCAGGAAGTGCTTCTGATTTGCCTGAGCAAACTCCTGAATATGTGAAATATTTCAACGTTGTAGATAGTTTTGATACACATGCAAAAATTCCTGCACATTTTGAAAATGTTAATAAATCTGCAAAAGAAAATAATCATATTGCTATTATTTCAGCAGGTTGGGATCCTGGAATGTTTTCTTTAAATAGAGTATATGCAAATGCCATTTTGCCTAACGGCAAAGATTATACTTTTTGGGGTAAAGGAATTAGTCAAGGACATAGTGATGCGATAAGAAGAATTGAAGGAGTTAAAAACGCAAAACAATATACAATTCCTGTCGAAGAGGCTCTTCAGGCTGTAAGAAGTGGACAAAATCCTGTATTAACTCCAAGGCAAATGCATATAAGAGAATGTTTTGTTGTGGTTGATGAAAATGCAGACAAAGAAAGAATTGAAAATGAAATAAAGACTATGCCAAATTATTTTGAGCCATATGACACAATTGTTCATTTTATTTCAGAAGAGGAACTTGAAGAAAAACATTCAGGAATTCCGCATGGCGGTTTTGTTATTAGAACTGGTGAAACTGCAGGCTCTAAAAAACATGTTGTTGAATATTCTTTAAAGCTTGATTCTAATCCTGAATTTACTTCAAGTGTGCTTGTTGCATACGCAAGAGCTATATATAGATTGTTTAATGAAGGACAAACTGGTTGCAAAACAGTTTTTGATATTGCGCCAAAATATTTAAGCTTAAAAACGGATGAAGAATTAAGAAAAGAGATGCTTTAAGCCATATAATTTGTTTGTTACCAATCAAAGAATGCGCCACTTCCAGGGATAAAAGTTGTTAGTGCAGCTTTTCCCCAAGATGAATAATTTGGTGTTACTGATTTGACGCCAGCTTTTGAAATCCAATTTAGTACCGTTTTAATGCCACCTGTTTTGGCTTTTCCTGTTACTTTGTTTTTGAGACCTTTACCATAATTTATAGAGCCTGATAAATTTACAAATAAACCTTCAACGGCACCTTCTGATAATATTGTTATTAGTGTTTTGTAATCAAGGTTTCTCAAATTTACAATTTCATCATCTTCCTTGTTTTTTGTAGATGTTTCTGCAAGTTCAATATATGTAGGTAGTGCCGTTGAAATTATTTTTGTTGGTATTGAATCGATTTTGTTTATTGCAACTGGAATTAAATATCTAAAGCCAACATTATAACAAACATCAGTCATGATATTATTTTTTTGTGCATCAGTTAAATTTTTAGAGCTACCACAAGCTTTTTGGTATGCTTTTAGTTTATCTTTTTCTGAACTTTTTTTATCTTTGTATAATTTATCACATTTGTCTATTTCGTCACAGAAGAAACTTGTTCCTGTAAGTTCAGAATATTTTTCTAAAAATTCTTTTGCGTCTTCATCGTTGTTGATTTCAAAATTTTCTAGTTCAGAAAGTCCTTTTTCTTGTGCCTTTATATTTGCCATTATTTCATCATTGGTTTTAATATCGGTAAAATCAACAATGTCGTTTATTCCGTATTCTTCGGCATCTAATCCGGCTTCTTCAAGGATTTTAAGTATGCTATTTAAATCTAAATCAAAAAGCGATACTCCTTCTTTTGCCCAATCAGGTATTTTGTCTCCGCCCAATGAAGTTACAAGGTTTGCTACTTCTGGGCCTAGCATTGCAACTAATAGGCTTGAATTATTTATGGCTTCACGATATATGCCATAATCCATCATTTCTTCTGCTTGTTTGTTTTGGTCAGTAATTAATTTTGTTGATTTTTTTAATGATTCTTTAACTTTTGCAGTATCAATTTTGCCATCTTTTGTTCTTGGTAATTTATCAAATGCCAATTCGTTATCATTTGTAAAATCATAAGCTGATTCTGTTTGCAATGAGAAGCTTTTTGGCGCTTTTTCATATGCTATATCAGGAGTGCTACTGTTTATGGAGTTGTATACGTCATCAACCCAAGTTTTTCCGTTTTCTTCTTGGGTTTCGCTAAGTTCACATAAATTATCTTCATTAGTTGTTGGAAACACATTAGCTGTTTCTTTTTTAGCTGATTGAACCTTATTTTCTTTCTTTTGTGTTTCAATATTAAATATTTTGTTTACTTTACAAGTTATACTTTTAAAGAAATTCGTGATATTCACTTAATTTGCCTCCATTTCGTACACTTGTATATATAAAGTATTTATAAAATATATAATTTCAAAAAGATTAAAATATTTTACATTTCTTAATATTTAATTTGTTTTAGGTTAATAGTTTATTTTGTTTTCAAGTAATTACATTATTAATGTCTTTGATGTCTTTGATCTTTTTTACTATTACTTTATCTATTTCGTTTTGTTTGCAATTTCTGTTTCAGAATGTTTCAGGCTATTTTCAATAAGCTTTGAATAAATTGGTTTGTGGTTTAATTTTTGTGCAATTAAATCAGCAATTGCAGCACTTAGCATTATTGGCAAAATAAATTTGTATCCGGCTGTCATTTCAAAAACCATAACAACTGCGGTAATCGGGGTTCTTGCTACGGCAGATAAAAATGCCCCCATTCCTATCATTGAAATTATAATTGGATCAACGTTAAAACCAAGCAAATTAAACAAAGAAGCAATAATATATCCAAGAAAAGCTCCAAGCATAAGCATTGGTAAAAATATTCCACCTGCGGCTCCTGAACCAAAACAAAAAGGAGTAATTAAAAATTTTGCAATAAAAATAACAATAATTGTTATGAGTGAAAATTTATGCGTCAAAAGAGCTTCAATAGCCAAGTTGCCAGACCCTAAAACATAAGGAATAAATAAACCAATTACGCCAACCACAAAACCTGCTATTGCAGGTTTTAGCCAGTTTGGTATTTTTGTTAATTTTTCAAAAAAATTATTATTAAAATATATGATTTTTGCAAAAGTAACACCCAAAATTCCTGCAACAATTCCTAGAACTACACAAACAAATAAACCTTCATAATTTAGAGTATTTGAAATTTCAGGAATAGCAAAAGATGGGTTGTCACCCATTATGTGGCGTGCAATTCCAGATGCCGTAACTGTTGCAATAAGTATTGGAAAAAGCAAATTTGAATCAAATTTATTTGTTAATTCTTCAAAAACAAATAATGTGCCTGCTATTGGCGCATTAAATGTCGCACCTATTGCGGAACCTGCACCCGATGCTATTAATTTTTCCTGCATGGCGCCTTTTAATTTAAATAATTTTGCAACAAAAGCACCACATCCTGCGCCAAGTTGTACACTTGGACCTTCTCTACCTAATGACATACCGGTTCCAATTCCTGCAACACCTGCAAGAAACTTGATAAAAACACTTCTCACCCTTATAAAATTTCCCATTCTTGCTATAACCATTTTGACAAATGGGATTCCGCTACCTTTTGTTTCTGGCGCAAATTTATATATAAGAAATCCTGCAATTAAACCGCCTGATGTTGTGATTAATGGAAAAATTATTATTTTTTGTACAATTGGTAAATTTGATACTATTTTTTGAATAAAGAAAAACAGGTTATTTATACAAGCTTTAAATATAACAGCAATCAAACCCGATAACAAACCAACAAGAACAACTTGCAAAATCGTTTTTCCATATGTTATTTTTAAGAGTTTTTCTTTAATTTTCTTCATAATTTAAGTATATTACAAAATGCATAATGATTTTAATTCAAATTTAAATTATTTTTTAATCAAAATTAATTTTTTAGATTCTGTATTTTGTTAACGATGTTATTGTGTAAACAATTGTTAAAATGTAATTCAAACGGTAAAGATTTTGCCAAAATAGCCGTAATCTTAATCGTGGGTTAAGTGATGAAATTTGAACAAATTAAAAATAACCATATTAATTTAAACACGACTAACGTTCAGAAAAAAATCCTGACACCGAATTTCTGTGCGCAAAATGAACAAAATTTAACTGAATTTTCTTCCGAATATTCAAATGCGCAGCGTTCTTTGGCGATATCTTCAATTAATTTTAAAGGAAAAGAGACAATTAATGAGGGAAAATATAACATAAGTGATGAAACTCGCCAAAGAATGGAAAAATTAAAAGATGCAATGGCGGAGCGCAGATTTGATGCAACAACCGTTAATGATGTCGACAATTTTATTCATGACGATAATATTGGTTTTGTGGAAAAATTAGTGAAATCTAAAGGATATATTGAATATGATATTGTGTCTTTAATGAAAAGTACTTTTCGCAGAAAATCTCTTATTCCTCTGGCTGAAGAATTGTGTTTTAATAAAAAACTTAAGCGTTTAAAATATGATGCTCCTTTGATATTAAATGTTACTAAAAATGATACACTTGAAATAGCAGAACGCCTTTGCCATGATAAAGAAATTAATTCTGATGAAATATGTTATATTTTGTCTCGCTTAAATGACGAAAACGCAGAACTTTTTGAAATGCTTTATAATGACAAAAATTTTCCAAAAGAAGATATTTTTAGCGTTTTAGACGGTGCAAAAGGCGAAGCCGTTAAGGCTAAAATGGAAATACTTTCATATATTAAAGATAAAAATTTAAATTTTTCTAAAGAGGTAAATTCTGAAATTGTCAGAGGAGTAACGCACGAAAATATTGAAAAAGCTAAAAAATTATGCGTTAACGAAAATATTTATCCTTGTTTTATTGCTGATTTTTTAAGAAATGAATTAGAAGTTGAACAATATGAAAAACTAAAAAATAATGCTCCCTCGCATATTTTTAAAAAACTTACAAATAATTTTTCAACTTTGTTAATTGCTGTCAAATTCGCAAATTTATATGGGAAAGAAAATTTTAACGAATTATCTTCTGTCGAAAAAAAAGAAGCATTAAGAAATATTATGGGTCTAAATAATGATTTGTTCCATGATAAAAAAATAAAAAATTATTTTCCCTTTTTGCCAAAAAATCAAGACGAATATTGCAACATTTTGTCGGAATTAGTTAAATCAATAAGTATAAAAACAGATAATTTATCAGATTTAGAAATAGAAAATTTTTATAATGCAACAAATAAGTTATCAAAAGAGTTATCTGTTTTGTCTGATGAAGAATTTAATAAACTTGAAATCAGGCAAGAATATTCTAAAAATGAATTTATAATTAATGTTTTAAAAGAAACTGAAAACTTAACAAAAGCTGAAAAAGATAAAGTTTTTGATTATTTTGGCTTTGAATTATATCAAGATAGTTATTCAAAAATTGGTTATTCTTTATCTGGTTATCCGTCGAATTCGAACGATGACAAAGCGTTGTCTCAAATAAAAAATAATGATACAAAATTAGTTGTTGAAAAGTTAAAATATTTTGTCGATAAATTTAATAAAGACAATAAAGTCGTTTGTAATAATAAAAAAATTGAACCCCTTTTGAACGACATA
The DNA here is from genome assembly GCA_015152475.1 of Cyanobacteria bacterium SIG30. GTDB lineage: Bacteria > Cyanobacteriota > Vampirovibrionia > Gastranaerophilales > Gastranaerophilaceae > SIG30. Next base: position 60,840 of record SUTW01000007.1, read on the forward strand.
TTTAACACTATTCCAGAAATGCGTACTATGATAAACAAAAAACAACATAATACACATGATTTTGATACTTTTAAACATAGTTTAAAAGTAATGCAAAAAATAACACAGGATTCCGATTTTGAAAAATTAAGCAAAGGGGATAAAAAGCTTTTATTACTTGCAAGTTTAACTCACGATATTACAAAAAGAGAATATTATATAGATAAAACTCACCCAAATGAAAGTGCTTTTGATACTTTTTATATTACAAAAAAATTAAATTTATCCAGAGATGAAGAAATTAAATTGTTTTCTTTAATTAAACATCATGATTGGTATGAAAAAGTAAATACTAACCAAAAAACTACTCAATCTACTGCATTTGATATGCAATACGATAATTTATTTGATATGGCAACCATCTTTACAAAAGCTGATTTAATGGCTGTTAAAAAAGATGATGAATTTTATGATAAATACAGTGATGAATTAAACCCAACCTGTATGGAAATAAAAAAATATATAGCTGAATTGCAAAAAACAAGACCGATTTTACCAACAACAAAAATTCCAAATGCAAGTTCAATTAGAGAAAAAGTTACTATAATAAAATCTGATGGCTCAACAAATTTAAAAGGATTATATATTGATAAAAATGGTCTTGTTATTATCAAATATAATGAGGTTGAAGATTGGGAAGCTCTTGGTTTTGAAAAAAATTCTATCTCAAAAGGTATTTGTGCTACTGATAAAAATAATGCCAAAATTAATACAGGTAATATAAAATTCATTGCTCATGGTCTTGAAACACCAGACCAGTTGGCAAATTTTGGCGCCTTTTCTTTACCTGATTCAGATGCACTGTTGTCTGTTAGTTATATGGAACGTCCTGAAAGTAAATATAGATTATTTAGACCACAAGGTATTTTGTTAGATGTAAATACAAAATATATTTATGGAGGTGGAGAAACGGATAGTGGTTCAGGGTGCCACAAAAATATTGAACAATTTAAAAAAGATTATGTTTTTGGCGGCAAAAGAGAGTCAGACAGGCGTTTTATATCTAATCTTATAAAAGAAACTCTTGATTTATCAGATGAAGAATATATTGAATTTTTGAAAAATAATGAAAATAAATCTTGGAATGAAATTACGCCTGTTGAATACCAAAAACCCCTTCTTGAAGCATTCGCAAAGATGAGTTCTAAAAAAAGACATCATGATAGGGAATATAATGAAATGTATGTTTCTAATCCAAAAATTACAGCAGTTTTTGCTTATAGTATGCAAAATTCACCAATAGGAAATCCTGTTGAGTTTTTAAATAGTACAATAAAAGAAGAAATGACAAATATGGAAAAAATGTCTAATGCTGAAAGAACATCTTTTTTAAAAGAATACGCAATTAAAAATGATGTGCCTTTCGTCGTTTTTGGTGATTAATTATTTTTTAAATAAAAATAAAACTCCAATTTTAAATTCACCTATTTTCTAATATGCAAAAGTATTTTTGGATGACGTGGCGCTTTATTCTAAGAAAAGACATTTCCAGAATGTTATGTTGCGTTTTTAATTTCGCCATTGTTTTAAATATCAATTCTCAGGCGTGATTTAATTTAGCACTTTCTTTTACCAATTCTTTATACAATTCATATCCGCCCATAAAAGAATAAACATTATTGAACCCTTTTTGAGCTAATATTCTTGACGCACAATAGCTTGTATAGCCTGTATTACAAGATAAAATCACTTTTTTATCCTTTGGAATTTCATCAAGCCTTTCTCTAATTTCAGCGATAGGAATATTTATAGCACCATCAATTGTCCCCATTTTATAAATCATATTAGGTCGAACATCAATAACAACAGCACCATTTAAATCTTCAAAATAAGCAGGCTTAACAAGCCCTTTTAAAATATTATCAGCACTCATTCCTAAAATATTCACAGGATCTTTTGCACTAGAATATGGCGGAGCATAGCATAATTCAGCGTCAATCATATCTTGCACGGTGCCATTATTTCGCATAATTGTTGCAATTACATCGACTCTTTTTTCAACTCCACTTTCGCCAATTCCTTGAATACCTAAGATTTTACCGTCATTAGAGAATAGTAATTTATACAAAATCATATCTGAATGAGGGTAATATCCGGCATGAGAGCGACCGTAAACGTAAGATTTCCAATAAGGAATTTCTTTTTGTTTTAACTGTTTTTCGTTGTTTCCGCTACTTGCAACAGTTAATTCAAAAATCTTTACAACACTTGTGCCTTGGGTGTTTTTATAAGTCGAATTAAGTCCACAGATATTATCCGCAACAATTCGACCTTGACGATTAGCAGGCCCTGCAAGAGGTAAAAGTGTGTTTTGTCCGCTTACAAAATCTTTCGCTTCAATATTATCACCCGCAGCATAAATAAACTCGTTTGAAGTTTTTAAATACTCATCAACAATAATCCCTCGATTTGTTTCTAGCCCAGCTTTTAGTGCTAAATCGGTTTCAGGCTTAACCCCAATTGCTAAAATACATAAATCATAGTCAATTGCGTTATTTGAATTTAGAATAATCTGGTTTTTGCTAAACTTTTGAACCCCATCAGATAAAATCAATTTTACGCCTTTTTTAATCATTTCATTTTGTGCAATTTTTGCAATTTCAAAATCAACAGGTGCCAAAATTTGGTTATTTAGCTCAATTAAAGTTGTATCTAGCCCAATTTCTGTAAGGTTTTCGGTGATTTCTATTCCAATAAAACCACCACCTATGACCGCAACTTTTTTAACAGGATTGTTTTTAATATAGTTTTTGATTTTATCAGCATCGCTTAAAGTTCTGACGACAAAAGCTTTGTCTTTATTTAAACCCGCAAAATTAGGAACAATAGGGCTTGCACCGTTTGCTAAAACTAAATAATCATAACTTAGTTTTTCATTAGAATTTGTAAGAATAAATTTTTCTTCTTTGTTTATTTCAATAACTTCTGTTTCTAAATGGACATCAATATTAAACCAAGATTTAAACTTTTGAGGAGTTGAAACAAGTATACTATCTCTATTTGGAATAACATCAGAAATGTAATACGGAAGACCGCAATTAGCGATTGAGACTTCGCTTGTTCGCTCTAGAATGATTATTTCAGCGTCTTCATTTAGCCTTCTTAATCTTGTTGCACAACTTGCGCCTGCTGCACCACCACCAATAATAATTACCCTCATAGATACCTCTTTTGGTTGTTAACTGTATAAATATTAACATATTTAGCAAATTTATTCATTTGTATTAACAACGCTTTACTTTCTCTTGCTTTTAAGTGATATATGCTGTCTTTTTGAAGTAAATATAAAATTTCAGTTGTCCGGAAATATCAAAGAACTTAGCAGGTAGTTAAGTTAAATAATTTATGTTATTATTCATATAATTTCAGGAGGCAATATGAACAATATAAAACTACAAGGCATTAATATTGATGGCATAGAAAAAGAATATTCTTTAAATGATTTTAAAGGGCAAAAAATTATTTATTGTTGGGTAACACCTCCTCGCAACCAAGTTGACTACGCAGATTTGAGTTTAATTGTTAATCCAGAAATTGGGCTTAAAATCGAAGATGAAGAATTCTTTATTAAAATGTATTTTAAAAAACCTGACTTAAAAAAAAGATCAGGTTGATATTTTGTTAAAAATCATGCAGGATGTTTATAAAGAAGAATTTCCTAACGTTAATTTTGCAGTTTGGGATGTAAGAAGAGGATCGCTTTATCAAGTTAAAGCTTCTGACGATATAATAGTCTTGTATAATTTTGAACAAGAAGCAAAAAACTGGCTAAAATATGCAATGAAGAATAAAAGGAGGCGTTGTTACTTGTGACAAATAATATTATTAAAGAAGCTTTTCAAGATGATCAGTTAGGTAGAAAATTAATAGCTGAAAACTTTAGAAATATTTTGTTAAATACTGATTCGAACGTGTTTAGTCTTATAGCTCCGTGGGGATGTGGTAAAACTTATTTTATAAATAATCTAATTAAGATTATGGAAGAAGGTTCTATCAATATATTATATAATGCCTGGGAGTCAGATTTTTATAACTCCCCGCTAATACCTTTATTGGTCGAGTTGTTAAATAAATTAGAAAACAGTTACGAGATGACTGAACTTGAAGAAGATATTAAATTTGTTAAAGGTATTGTTAAAAGTATATGTAGTAAAACATCCTTTCAGGCAGGACTTAATTTTGGAGTAATAAATTGCTCTGCTAATATTGATCCGAGTAAGAAAATGCTTGATTCAGAATATCTTGAATTGAAAAATTTAATAAAAGAATTTAGAAATAAATTAAAATCAATACAAGAAAAGCTAGACAAAAAAATCATTATTTTTATTGATGAATTAGATCGTTGTAATCCAATGTACACAATTAAAACTCTTGAAGCAATAAAACATTTCTTTGGGATACCGAATATTATTTTTGTATTGGCTGTAGATAAAACTCAAATTGAGAACTCTGTTAGAACTATTTTTGGAGTGAATATTGGCGAAGAAAATGGATATTTAAGAAAATTTATTGATGTTGAATTTAGTTTGCCTAAATATACTTCTAAGGAATTCATAGCTATTCATATAGTTAAGCTTAAGGAAAAATTAGATTGTTTTTATAATTCTGGTAGATATTATAATCATGTTGCGCAAAAAAGCTTAGCTGAAGATGTTGTAAAACTATGTGAATTAATATTTGTATTGGTTAATTTATTTAATTTTAGTCTAAGAGATATAGAAAAGTTATTTATAAGACTCAGTTTATCTTTAGAGGTCTTAACAGATAAAGATTTTCTTTTTATAGAGCCGTTTATTTTATTTAATATATTAGCTTTGTATAATATGGATGAATTTGAGAAATATACATTAGGGCAAACTTCTGAAAAATTAAAAATAGTGCATGAACAAATATTACCTCATTGGCAAGGCTTTTTTATGAATTCTTATGAAGCTTCATTACACAATGCTTCTATAAAAACACATATTCCACAAAAAACACAAGAAAGTAATGCTTTGGGTTTGAAACAATTTTTAGGTCCTAGATTGTCTTGTGTTGTATCTGAACAAACAAAGTATTTACAAGACTATCCTTTAAAGATTAAATTTATAAATAATTTTAACTTTTTAGATTAGTTTTCAATATTCAATAATTTTTGTTTGACATC
>SUTW01000013.1 GCA_015152475.1 Cyanobacteria bacterium SIG30
CGGCATCATATGCCCTTCTATTATTTCTACACCTTTATATCTGCATAGTGTTTTTATGATGTCTTGCAAGTCCTTTCGATATTGATTGTATATTATTTTCCTTCTGTATTTTGGAATAATTACTATAATTGTGCATTGTTGATGGTGTTATTTGTGCTAAAATTTCTGTTCCCTGTCCGCACAATTCTATAAATTGTTTATTTTCTTTCATTTCATTTTGCAATTTTGAATTAAGAAAAACATTCTCAGTATAAGCGAATACAATATAGTTAACTGCGGCGAGTTGATCTTCGGGAGATAGTTTTTTAAATTGTTTATAAAAATTTCTGTATCTTTTTTCTCCATCTTCTGCAAATAACATAACTACACTTGTTTTTTCTAAAGGAAATACTGCTACATGAATATCTTTCATCTTGTATTCAGGCGATAAACTATACAAATCATTTATCACTTTATCATCAAAATCGCATACAAGTGTTACTACTGCTTGCGCCGCATAAGGAACAACATAATCCAAAACCTTATAATAGTATAGATGATAGTATTTATCATTTGATTTTTCAACTGCTTTTTGTGCATATTTCAAACTTGAAAGATATCCAATTAAATCAAGATTTTTAATAAAAAGATTTTCCTCAGTAAAAGATTTATTTTGTGGAAACTTTTCTCCAAGCAAAGTGAATAGTTCTCTTTCTACCAATCTTTTATAAATCATTTGCAAATAGTTTTTCATTGCAATTTGTGCAATCATTTTATTAGTTGGATTAGCAGAATAAGATGATGGATCTTCATAATCTTGAAATCTTTCATTATCACAAGTATTACAAATGAGTTTAAAAGTTCCTGTTTGTTTTACACCCAAACTTTTTTCATGCAAAGGCATTTTACTTTTTAATGTTTCTGAAACCTTTCCATTTTCTGCAATTCTTGAAAGTGCAAATTTGGGAACTGAATGTGAATTACAAAAACTTGAACATTCTTTTTCGCATAATACACAATGCGGAAGTTTTGCAATGCTTTCTGCTTTAGAAAAAATCCTATTAACCTCTTTGTAATTTTCAATATCTTCTTCTGTCAAATTTCCATCATAATCTTTTTTATTATCCGCCATTTGCAACATTTCTATATTATATTTTAATTCTTCCATAATACACCTTTATAATTCAATACTATTTAATATAATTTAATGGGGAGCGGCACAAATCAAAACCAATAGGCATAAATCAGTATAAATCAACAACTTTTAACAACTTTCATACTTTTGGTTTATGTCGGCAAGGAAAGTTTTAAATCCATCAACCACTTCGGGCGGATTTAATATTGTTGCTTTCTTGCGGAAACCGCAAATCCAAGAGTAAAACATATTACTAACTTCAACATTTACTCTAATTTTAAAATGTTTATCATCATCAGGGGTATAACTTGCGCCATTTGCTCCAAAACGATCGATGACGATGTCGAGAAGGTCATTTGTGAACCTTATTGTAACATTCTTTTCTTCGCCGCCGAACATAGAAAAAACGCGCTTTGTAAAATCTTGCATATTTATATCTTTGTAGAACTCCGCTCCCTCGCGGAGTTCTATTGATTTTATAACATTATCCATTCTGTCAATTCTGTATGTTGTTATTTGTTTTCCATTATAGGCTAACAGATAAAAATTGCCTTCGTTAATAAGTATCTTAAAAGGACTAACAGTATAAAAATTTCCATTTCTGCGCGGTGTTTGCGCCTCGCGGTTTTGCAAGGTGTATTTCATATACTTAAATTTAATCTTTTTATTTTCTTTGATAGCGGCATTTATTTCATTTATGTATGAAAGTATATTGTTGTTATTGGTCTTTGCGCGGTCAACTAAATATGTTTCATTATTTAAGGATTTATATTGTTCTTTACTGCAAAACTCTTTAATCATTCTAAATAACCGCTTTTCTTCGGTGTTTGATATAAAGCGAGCGGAATGTATGCACTCAACCAATAGTTGCAAATCGGTATATTTGCAAGGACTTTTGGTTACTTTGTAACCGCGTTCACCTGAACCATCATATTCAATTTTATATGGTATTCTTACACCCTCATCAACACAATCTTCATCATCTGCGGAATAAAGTCTTTGCAGTTCCTTTATATCGCGACAAATGGAATGTTCCTCGGCTAATATTCCATATTCTTTAAGTAATTTATCAGAAATTTTACTTGCAGACAATGGGTGGTCTTTATCTGTATATTTTAATAATATCTGCAAAACAAGTATTGATTTATATTTTTGTCCATGTTCCTTTGCCATTTGCAACACCTCTTTTATATCATACCACAAAACAAACCAATAGCAAAGATAATATAAATATAATTATTGATATTTGATTGTAACAGTGGTATAATTTAGATACCACACTAAATCTTAATATGGGTTCATCATGTAAGAAGTAGCATTTTTATTTCGGTAAAAATGCGGACTTCTGTTTTCGCATTTCTTATGTGATGAACTGTTGATTTAGTGTGGTAGCAAATCAAGGTCTGCATTTTTCGGTGTGTGTGACTTTGAGTTGCACACACTTTTTTGTTTTTTAGGGGGTGGAGATATGGATTACAATTTGTGGATAAATAAAGCGGTTATGAAAATAGGTGCTTTAGAAAAAGGAAAAGAGTTTACTTTAAAAAATCTATTCACAGGGATTGAATGGGACGAATTAAAAACAGGCGAAAAAAGAAGTTTTGGCAGGTTTTTTAAAAATGAAGTTAACGATAAGAAAATTCCTGATATTGTAATCACCGAGGCAAAAAATGTAACTACATATAAAAAAATTAAATAATCAAAGGAGTTAAAAAATGGTAGTAGTAATTGTATCAGGAGTAATTGCTGTTCTTTGTTTCTTAATTTGGCTATTCTGCACTATATTAGTAAAATCGTATGATAAAGACATCAATAATGAAGTTAATGAAACCGAAGTAGTTCAACAACCTCTAAATCCTGCTGAGATAGGATACAATTTTTCAAGTGAAGAAGTAAAGAACTTTCTAAAAAACCATCCAATTGAAAACGCCATTGTAAACGAAGTTAGACGCGAGTCTTTTGGTCCAAATCATGTGGATTTTGATCTCATAAGGAATAGAAGATTTTTAGATAAAATTAAAATTATTTTTGCATATAGTGGTATTGTAGAAGATAAAACTAGAAGTATAGTTATAGTAACAGATAAAATGGTTCTTTTGCATAATGGCAACAATAATAAAAGTGTTTTTTATTTAGCACCGAATTTAAAATATTTTATAAATCGTTTAGTTGGTGAAGTAATACTTACACAAGATACTTGGACTAAAAACAGTAGTGTTCTTGGCAACGCAATTGCAGGAGGAATTATTGCGGGCGGCACAGGGGCAATAGTTGGAGCGGTAGCGGCTGCAAATAGAAACAACAATGGTGGAAGAACAGTAACAAGTCGCCAATACGATTCGCACCGCAGAGCAATAAGAATAGATGGAGTTAGTGGAAATTATAATAATGATAATCCCGATTATATATATCTGAATTTTGGTGTAGGACAGTTTGGATTTCCTGATTTAGGCAATTATACAATTGAAACCGAAACACAATATCGCAGATATTCCATCGATAGTTCAGACTTATTTGGAACTACAGTATCACAGTTTAATAGTCTTTGCGATTTTGTGTTAAAATTATGTCATTATTATGACGAAAAAAGTTTAGAGAAAAAGTAGAATTGGGGAGCGGTTTTGTGCCGCTCCCTTTTAGTTTTCCAATAGTGAAAGATATTTATAAATGGTTGTTCTGCTCATATCGCATACCCTTGCAAATTCGCTTATATTTAATTGTTTTGCTTTGTATGATGGATAATGTCGCATAAAGTTTTGCGGGATGTCCTGTGCGGTTACTTGCGGTCTGCCGATTACTTTCCCTTTGGCTTTGGCATTTGCCATGCCTGAGCGAACTCTCGCCCTTATCATAGCAAGTTCTAATTGACTAAAAACACCTGCCATTTGCAAAAATGCTTCGGTCATTGGGTCTGCTTTACCCTCGCGGCAATCCATTGTTATACTACCAACAATTATTAGCCTTAATCTTTTGGAACTTACAATGTCGATAATCTCGCAAAGTTGTTGTGTGCTTCTTGCAAGTCGCGGAACTTCAAGAACAATTATTGTATCACCTTGTTTTGCCGCTTCAAACATTAAGGCTTGTTGTTGCTTAATCTTGCTATCGCCATGCTCATACTCAACAAATATTTCTTCTGCGCCTGCGGCTTTGAGTTCGCGAACTTGTCTGTTAATATCCTGCTTTGTTTCATTTGTGCTACATCTTGCATAACCATAATTCATAGTGTTTTTCTCCTTTGTTTTTCTTTGATATTATTATACACCTAAAATAAGTGTAATTCAATTCGCAAACTTAACAAAAATTACACTTAATTCTTGTGTAATTATTACACTTGAAACAAGTGTTGTTTTGTGGTAGTATAGTTGCAGAGGTGAAAGTTATGTTAAAATATAAAATTGATGTGCTTGCCACACTTAAAGAAAAAGGTTATAACACCAACAAAATTAGAAAAGAAAAAATAATGGGTGAAGCCATGCTCCAAAAGATAAGAAATGGTGAAATGGTTTCTTGGTCTGTCTTTGAAAAACTTTGCGACCTTTTGGATTGTCAACCTGCAGATTTAATTGAATATGTAAAGGAATAAGAAAATGATTAGTAAAAATATGTATAAAGTTTTAAAACAAATACCGCATGCACCTAATAAAACAAATTTTAAGGGTTTAAGTGATAAAAAAATAATTGATATTTCTTTTTTAAAAAGTGTATTAAGAGAAGCAATATCATATAAATATATACAATATTGCGACCCAAGTAATCCATTTAGACAAGTTGAGGTTCATAATTTTTATTTAACTGAAGCAGGACAAGTTCAAATTGATGAATATGAAAATCAAAAAGGTTCATCTGCAAAAGCAACTTGGGCATTGGTTATTGCAGGATTGAGTTTTATCGCTTCTGTAGTAGCAATTATTATTTCAGTTTGTGTTGTTCAATAAAACATTTGCTTTTGTGAACAGTTAAAAACCACCCAAAACCGCACAAAATAAAGCCGATTTTGTTCAAACAATTAAGCACACCTTTTTGTGAACACTTGCACAAAATAGGGGGATATGCTTTCAGGCAAAAAGTATCTGTCTTCACCTTTGGGGTTATTATGTGGCATTTCGCTCGACCAAAAGCAGAAAAAATTCAAAATGACGATCTTTGCGGTTGTGTTCGATAAGATAATAAAAACAAAAAATGCGGTTGCCGCTCCCTTGCTCCCTTAATTTTGTTTAAGAGTTCATTTGCGCGACAACCGCAATCTTTATTTAAAATCTTTTAAAATCTCATCTAACGCTAAATCTAAAGTCTTTTTAAGGCTTTTTTCCATTATACGCATTATCTCTGCTTCTAAAACAGATTGTTTCTTTTTCTTCTTGTCCTTTTGGTTATTATTCTAACTCATTTTATTTTTATCTCACTTGTAATTTTAATATTATCAAATTGGTTTTCGAGTTCTTCGCGTTTTTTTCTTTGTTCTTCTGCTAATAGGCGGTGTTTTTTGCGTATTACAACTTGAATTTCCCAAGGCTCAAAACCATCCAAGTGCATATTTCTATAATAAGGCGGAATATACTACTGCATTGATTCAATAAAATTCATAAATTACACTCCTTTTGGATTTCATAAACTGATATTTCAAATCAAGCGGCACAAAGTGCCGCGATTTTGAAACTATCAGTTTTCATTATATAATAAAAATTGCATACGCATTATTAAAGATATTTGATAAACAAAAAAGCGGTTACTTTTTACTTCATAAAATATATCACTATATATTCAAAGTAAAAAGTAACTGCTTTCTATACATTATTCCAAAAGGCAGAAGCATTGGCTATTTGCCCAACACATCTATAAAATTGTTCGCCCTCTTTAATTGTAACTTTCTCTATATCAAAAGCACCCATCTCTTTTAATGCCTTTTTTGCTTCTGTTATTGTGCTTTCAGAAACTCCTATACACACACTTATCTGCCTATTGGTAAAGAGGGTTTTACCATTATCAAGCAACCAAATATAAACTTTTAAAACAGTTTCCCAAGCAACAGATTGAGTGTAGTTGTGATGTAGGATTTCAGTTATATATTTGCGTTTCACATCAACTTTATTTGCCTGCAATATTTCTTTTTGCAGAGTTGCGGTATAATTATTTTTGTTTAATTCTAAATTGATAACATCTTGTTCGACAAGACTTTTTAAAGCCTTGCGCAATTTGTTTTTAGTTTTACTTTGTATCGAATGGTTAAAGTATCTGCACATATCACTTGCATTTCCTAAATTTTTTCCTATGTCTGCAATCATAAGCAACATTTTAAATTCGGCTTTCGGCAGGCTTAACCATTCAATATCAAATGTTATTAAATCTTCTTGCATTTTAATCGCTCCTTTTAAGATACTTTTTCCTCATCCTCTTGGGGAGCGGTATCTGCAAAAGAAATTATCTTCTCGCGCTTAAACACTTTGCACTCTTGGTAATCAGGGAATTGCTCTACAAACCAATTTCGAACATAAGCATAAGGACTGTTTTCTTTCTTTGACTCTTTTTGCACCATTACAAAATAAGCCATTAGTTCATCCGCATTATCTTGAACTGAAATATATTCTTCCATATTCGCATAAGTCAATCGCTTATTTGCATTACAAGTCTTTGCTTTGCGACCTGCGCGAACTATTACCTTAATGTTTTGAAAATCATTACAGATTTTTTGATAAATTTCATATTCTTTTGAAAAAACATCTTTTGCAGCATTTGCAAACTTATAATTCATATAAAGTGTATTTGTTGTAAAGTCGATTTCATAACCTTTAATTTTATTCTTCTTGTTAGCCATTATTATCAATTCCTTTCATTATTCCATTACTTCGTATTCTTCGCTATTTTCTAATTCTTCGTTGTCTGAATCATTGAGAATGTTTGTATCTGTGATTATGTTTTCAATAAACCATTTTTTAACATAGTAATGCGGATTGCCTTTGAATTTTGCTATTGCTTTGATTTTATTAAATTCAATTAAAAGTTCATCTGCATTTTCTAATCCTGAAATATGCTCAATCATATTTTCATAAGTTAAATTGGTAAATCCATTTTGAGTAGATTTTCTTTTTGCTTTCTTAACTACCATTTTTGCATTAGGAAAGTCTTTCAAGAAGTCCTGCCACATTCTATATTCAGGAGTTCCAAAAATTCTTGCTTGTTTTGCAAATGCCTTTGTTACTAAACCATTCTTGTCATTTGTTAAAATAATTTGATTTTTTCTCATTTTGATTACCTCACATAATTTTATTTTTTA
>SUTW01000001.1 GCA_015152475.1 Cyanobacteria bacterium SIG30
GTGTGATAAGTACTTCTGCAAGAGTGAAGGCTTTTAATCTATTATTGCCCCCCCCCCCGTGATTAAAATAAATCTATACATAATTAAAAATCCTTTCTTAATTTCCGTATTTAAAAAATTTATCCTACATTTTTATTATAGCATTTTTTTAAGATGTTTCAAGAGGGTTTAATTAAATTTAAAGCCCCAATTGAATTTGGAGCTTTAACATATTTTAATAAATAAAATTAAAATTTCCAAGGGTATTTTGCTCTATAACTTTGATCTTCTGCCCATTGAACATATTGTTCAACCGTTGGAATTTTCCAGCCATTTTTTTGAATTAAAGCCGCACAATATAAACCACTTGTTGTATTCCCAGAACCAGAATCAGGAATATAACAGCCAGAATAAGAATTAGTTATAAGGGTTTTTGAGGTCTGATTAGCTCCTGCCATAGACAATGATTTGCTTGCTTTGTCTTCTCTTAATTCCATAAAAAAAACATAAACATCGACACCAACTTTATTTGGTTTCTTAGCGCCATTTGTATCAATAAAAAAGTGTGACTGGGTCACCTTCCCATTAGCCAAAGCGCCTGCTAAATGGATACCAACAAATGTTCCATTTGCTAAATAAAAACGCGAAAAATTATCTATTTCGCCACTAAATTGAAATTCTTCACCACCTGATGAAAATATTGTGTACTTACAATCAGGTTCTTTAGATTGTCCACATTCTTTTGCAATTTTAAGGTATGGAGTAAAATATTTTTTTGCAAAAGCATCAGCTGCAACACCTCTGCTTGCTTCATTATCTGGGTCAAGTGATAAAGATGAAGCCCAATATTTTATTGGCCCATTATCTATTATTGATAAATTAATAGCATTTGATAATGATGCGTAAGCACTTTTTAAACTTGTTTCAATTTCGCTTCTTTTATGATTTGCAATAACTGATGGAATCGTAAGTGCTGCAACAACGCCGATAATTGCGAGTGTGATAAGTACTTCTGCAAGAGTGAAGGCTTTTAAACTTCTAGATGCCCCCCCCCGTGATTTAAATTAAAACTATTCATAATTAAAAAATCCTTTCATTGCCGTATTTTATAATATCCAACTAATTTATTATAACAAATTATTTAAGAGGTTTCAAGGGTAAAATCACAGTAAATTTTCCAAAACTGCCACTTTCATCACATTAACATCAACTTCAACACCAGTCCAAATTTCAAAGGCTCTTGCACCTTGAAGTGCCAGCATATCAATTCCGGTTACATATTTTTTATTAAATTTTATTGCTTGTTTAATAAATTCAGTTTTAATTGGATTATAAACTATATCATACATAACCCCGTCATCAGGCAAAGTTTTAACAATTTCATCTTTAAGAGGTGAAATACCTGACGCAAAACTTTTCATACCTAAAGGCGTTGTGTTAACAACAACTTTGTATTCTTCAAGTGTTTTAAGCATTTCTGTTTGGTAAAGATTTACCTCAACATTTTTAAATTTACTTCTGAAACCAGAAACTGTTTCATGAGAATTTGCAACATTTCTTGTAAATAAATCAATTTTAGAAACACCAAGTGAAGATAACCCTGTACAAACAGCACGAGAAGCACCGCCAGTACCAATAATTGCAACTTTTTCACCAGATAAATTGATATCTTTTGGCAAAGCATTTATAAAACCATAAACGTCAGTGTTATAACCATATAAAGTTTTATCATCTAAGATTTTAACCGTATTTACAGCACCTGCCAAATTTGAAAAATCATCAAATTGTTCTAAAAAAAGAGTTATTGGAACTTTATGTGGGATAGTTACATTAAAACCATTGTAGCCCTGACTTTTAAGGCGTTTTACAACCGAAACCAAATCTTCTGGCTTTGTCTCTAAAACGTCATAGCAACCTTCTAAACCACAGGCTTTAAACGCTGCTTGGTGCATAACATTTGACAAAGAATGTGATAATGGATAACCAATAATCGCCAGTTTATACAATTTATTCCTCCATTGGTTTTTCAAATTTACAATCTTTATTTGAACAAGCGATTTTATTACCTTTTTTAAGGAATTTTTTCACAAGCAAACTTCCGCAATCTGGACATTTTTCGCCATTTGGTTCAGACCAAACAACAAAATCGCAATCTGGATATTTTGAACAACCATAAAACATTTTTCCATAACGACTGCGTCTTTGGATAAGTTCGCCGTCTCTTTTTTCGCTTTCGCATTTAGGACATTTTATTCCCGTTGAAATAACAATAGCTTTTCTGTTTTTGCAACTATCGTTTTTGCATTGATAATATTTTCCGTATGGTCCTTGTTTTATAACCATATCAGAATTACATTTTTCGCATTTTTCGTCACATTCGACTTCTTTTGGTGGTTCAATTACCGTATTCCCGTCACTATTTAAAGGAGCCATTGTTTTGCATTCAGGATAACCACTGCAACCTAAGAATTGTTTTCCGAATCTGCTTGTTTTAACTACCATGGCCCTTCCGCAATTAGGGCATTTAACACCTGAATCAATTACAACTTTATCCATATTTTCATCTGCATCAGATAAAGTTTTTGAAAATGGCTTCCAAAAAGCATTTAGGATTTTAACAGGTTGGGCTTCATTTTCTGCAATTTTGTCTAGTTTATCTTCCATTGAAGCTGTAAATTTGTAATCCATTATTTCTTTAAAATGCTCAACTAATTGATCAGAGAGAGTCCTTCCTAAAATAGTCGGTTTTAAAGATTTTTCAATTTTTTCAACATAGCCTTTTGTCTGAATTTTGGTAATAATTGGCGCATAAGTTGAAGGACGGCCAATTCCATATTCTTCAAGAGCTTTAACTAATGAAGCTTCTGAATATCTGGCAGGTGGTTGTGTAAAATGTTGAATTCCGTCAATTTTATCAAGTTTTAAATCATCACCAATTTTTAAATCAGGAAACTCAATAATTTCTTTTTCTTCATCATCTCGGTAAACTTTTAAAAACCCGTCAAATACAACATTTGAGAAACCTGATTTTAAAATATATTCATCAGCTTCAATATCAATAGTTAAATTTTTAACATTAGCTGATGCCATTTGAGACGCCATAAATCTTGACCAAATAAGCTTATATAATTTATATTGTTCGCTTGTTAAATATTTTTTAATGCTCTCTGGTGTTTTTTCAACATATGAAGGACGAATTGCTTCGTGCGCGTCTTGAACATTTTTGCCTTTTTTCTCATACTCATTTGGTGTTTTTGGATAATATTTTTCGCCAAAATTATAATTTATATATTCGCGAGCCGCAGCTTTTGCCTCATCAGATATTCTTGTAGAATCGGTTCTCATATAAGTTATAAGACCAACTGCACCATCATCACCCAGTTCAATACCTTCATATAATTTTTGTGCAATTTGCATTGTTTTTGAAACACCATAACCCAATTTATTTGAAGCTTCTCTTTGCAAAGTTGATGTTATGAAAGGAGCTTGAGGATTGCGTTTGGTATCTCTGGTTGAAATTTTAGAAACCTTATAATCAGCTTTTTTTAGAATTTCTAAAATTTTATCTGCTTCTTCTTGATTTTTTATTTCAATTTTTGCATCTTTTCCGCCAGTTTTAGATTTAATTGAAGCAAGTTCGGCAGATAATGATAATTTATTTTTTTTAAGTAAAGCTTCAATAGTCCAATATTCAACAGGGACAAATGCCTCGATTTCAGCTTCCCTTTCACATATCATGCGAAGCGCAACAGATTGAACACGACCAGCTGACAATCTATAATTTTTCATTTTTTTCCACAATAATGGACTAATTTTAAAACCTACAAGTTTATCAAGAATTTGTCTTGTTTGTTGAGCTGAAACCAAATTCATATCAATTTCTCTAGAATTTTCGATAGCTGATTTAACTGCATTTGGCGTAATCTCGTTAAAAACAATGCGGTAAATTTTCTCATCTGGCACTTTTAGAACTTGTCTAACATGCCAAGCAATTGCTTCTCCTTCCCTATCAGGGTCGGATGCTAAATAAATTTTATCCATTGATTTTGCAATTTTATTTAGGTTATCAACAATTTTCTTTTTGTCTGGCATAATTTCAAAAGTTGGCTTAAAATCATTTTCAATATCGAAACCTAAGTCTTTTGTTGGTAAATTTCTAACATGACCATAACTTGCTTCAATTGTGTATTTATCACCTAAAATCTTTTTGATTGTTTTTGATTTCGCAGGTGACTCAACTATAACCAACATTTTTTCTTTTGTACTTGCCATTTTTTATCCTAATATATATTGCCCACTAATCTGTTTTATTAAACCCCTAATTTCTAAGGCTGTCAATAGAACCATAAGTTTTGAAGTATCCATACCATTCATCGATGATTGAATTTTTTCAAAAGACACTGGTTCACAAGCTATTATATCAAAAATATTTTTCTCATCACCAACAAGCTCAACATCACAATTATTTGTTGAAAAATCCCAATTCAAATTTTCAAAAATATCGTCTGTTGTTGTAACTATTGGTGCTCCATCTTTTACTAATTTATAAATTCCCTCAGTATTAGGATTTGTTATAACGCCTGGAATACACATAACTTCACGACCTTGTTCTAAAGATAAATTAGCACTAATTAAAGCGCCACTTCTAAGTTTTGCCTCAACAACCAAAGTTCCATAACTCAAACCTGTTATTATTCTATTTCTTTGTGGAAAATTCCTTGGAATAGGAGCTGTTGAAGGCGGATATTCGCTTAAAATAAGTCCTGCGCCATTTTCAATTTTAGAATATAAATCTTTGTTTATAGACGGATAAACCAAATCAATCCCGCAACCTATAACGCCAATTGTTGATAAATTATTTAAAATTGCACATCTATGAGCCTGCGCATCAGCACCCATGGCAAGCCCTGAAACAATTGTTATTGGAAGATTTTTCATTGAACTCATTAAATAAGATAGTGAAGACTTCGCAGATTCAGTCACATTCCTTGAACCAACAACTGCAAGTGTTTTATCAAAATTACATTTTTCAAAACTACCTTTGTAATATAAAAGTAATGGAAAATCATCAATATTTTTTAAAAGTTCTGGATAATTTTTATCTTCAAAAGTTACGAATTTATAATTCTTTTTAATAATTTCAGAATATATTGAATCAACATCTAATTTTTCTCTGTCTCTAAAAAAATTTCTAGAAACAGGATAGCCAAAATTTTTAAGTTCATCTTTGTCGCATCTGAACGCATGTTCAATATCGTAATCAAAAAATTCAAATAATCGTTTTTTGAAAACCGGCTCTATATTTAGCAAATAACTAAATGCCAAATAATATTTATAAATATTTTTTGACATCTTCAATCTCTTTCTTTATGACATTTATACTGTAGGTCAAAGTTTTATGCTCCTGCAAAGCCTTGTTTAAATTTTTCTCGCAAATATCAAACTGCTCTCTTTTTTTGAAAACTTGCGCTCTCACATAAAAAATATCCCCAGTTGCACAACCTTGTCCAATTGCTTTATTACAAAATTCCAAACTCTTGTCGTAATCTTCCTGTTTGAAATAAATCTGTGCAAGAAGTTTATAAACTTCTGAATCTTTTGGATTTTTTTCAATAGTTAATAATAAATAAGAAATTGCTTCTTCAATATTATTCTGCTCAAAACTTATTTGTGCCAAATTAAAATACGCCCAGGAATAATCAGGAGACATCTCAATAACTTTTTTATAATTTTCAATAGCTAAATCAAGTTCACCAATTTTTTTATACTCCTGCGCCAAATAAAAATGTGCAAAATAATCATCTTTATTTAGTTTAATAGCTTTTTTAAAACATTTTATTGCAGATTCACTATCGCCTTTTTTAACATACAAACAACCTATGCAGAAAAAAGCATTTTCGTCATTTTTTTCAATAACAATGACTTTTTTAAAAAATTTCATTGCTTCATCAATATTGCCAACTTGTTCATATACAAGAGCCAAATTATAAAGATAATCAACCTCATCGCTTTTTAATTCAACCGCTTTCTCATAAGCTTTAAGGGCTAAATTTGGACGCTTTAATTTTTCCCAGCAAATACCAGTATTAAAATACAAATTTGCGTCGTTTGGAAAAACCTGAACCAGATAATTTAAATGTTTAAGCGCCATTTCATCAAGTCCAAAATCCAAACACAACACAATAAGTTCCCTACGAGCCTGAAAGTTCGTAGGGTCCTTATCAATTGATTGTTTTAAGATGTCAAACTTTTGTACATCATTAATCATTTAAATTTTGTTCTCTTGCAATCTTGTCTAAATCAATAACAACTTCGTCTTCTTCAAAATTTGGAGAATCAGATGTTTGAACATTTACAGATTTTACAACTGCAATGTTTTCATCTTCTTCTTCATCATTATCTTGAATAATTTTTTCAATAACTAATTGCGCCATATCCAAAGCAACTTTTTGTTTAGTTTCTGGTGAGCATTTTTCAAGCATTTGAATAGCTGTTCTAACAGTTGAATCTAGATCATACCATCTGCAATTTCCTCTTTGGATGATACCGTCTTCAACTGCTTCCATAATATCTTCTACATTTTCATATTCATGAGCTTTAATGTTGTGTTCAATAATAACCTTAATTAAATTAAGAGCAACTGCAATTTGTTTAGAATCATCAGAAGTTGAGAGCGTGCGCATTGACATAGAAAGAACTGGGTCTTTGTCATACCAACGTGAATAATATTTGTTCATTTTACTCTCCTTTATTTAACTAAACTTATATAAAACGCCTTTTGATGCCTCTGGGTATTCCCAACTTACTGCATTATACGGACAAGCAAATCTGCAAGCACCACATTCTAGACAATTTTCATATTCTACTTTTATGTTTTCATTATTTTCATCCATTGAATAAACTTTTGCAGGACAAATAAAAAGACATTCTTTATTTTTGCATTTTTTACACTTTTCACTGTCTAAAACAAGATGTGTTTTATCTGAAGTGTAATATTTCAGCGTTGAAAGTTTATTTTCAATTGATGAATTATTGTTCATTTTATCACCTCAATAAACACTTTGGCAAATTCGCAACAATCTGCAATGATTTCCTTAATATTTCTTGAGAAAAAGAAATCTTTGATAAACTCTTTTAATAATTTTTTCTTAGGGACACCATTTGCGCTTGTAAACTTTTTGAAAAAATCACTCATAATATTTGGATAAAATTCTCCAACAGATTTTTTTCTTTTATAAACAGCATTAAGTGCATTTTTATAAGATTTTAGGTCAGTTATTATAAAACTTTTATCAATTTTTTTCTTATAATTTGAAAGTGTTTTTGAACTAAAATCTTTCTTGTTAAATGCTTCATAGGCAACTTCACCTGCTATAAGACCTGAATGAATAGCTAAATTTGTTCCCTCAAAATGAACAGGGTTAATAAAACCTGCGGCATCACCCACAACTAAAACGCCTGATGAATATAATTTAGAAAGTTTTTTATAGCCACCATCTGGTATAAGATGTGCGCTATATTCAACAACTTCTCCGCCTTCAATAAGCTTTTGAATTTGGGGGTGAGATTTTAATTTATCCAAAAGTTCATAAGGTTTGGTTTTTTTATCTCCTAAATCTTTAAGGCAAGCACCAAGACCAATCGCAATATGGTTTTTAAATGTATAAAAGAAACCAAGTGTCAAAATGTCAGGGTCTAAACCACCAAAAAATTCTAAAACTTTGCCTTCATCATCTTTTAAATTAAATCTTTGGTTTATAAGATTTTTATCTAATTTTATTATTTCTTTTACACCAAGAATTAAATCCTTAGAATCATTTTTTTTCTTCAACCCTATTTGTTCAGTCAAAAGGGAATTAGCGCCCTCTGCAATAATTGTAAGTGGTGCTTTTAATTCTTCTATATCTGTTTTAATTCCAACAACTTTGTTATCTTCAACAATTAAATTTCTAACCGTTGTAGATGGCGCAAAATAAACGCCTTCCTTTTTTGCTTCTTCAACAAGCCATTCATCAAATTTTGGACGAAAAACCGTAGCACTTGATTTATGGCTTTCATCAAAATAAGAAAATGCAGTTGAAGCCCCATTTTGAGTCAAAAATTCAAAACTGTGGGAAATATTAAACCTTTCAAAAGGAATATTTTCCCAAGAATCAGGGAAAAGAGCTTTTAAAGATTCAAGATAAACAGCACCACCAAACATATTTTTGGTGCCAAAATTTTTACCTCTTTCAATTACAACAACATTTAACCCTTTGCGCTTTGCAGATAATGCTGCTGCAACCCCTGCAGGTCCTGCTCCTATAACAATTACATCAGGTTTAATCTCCATAAAAGTATTATACAATTTTTAATTGCATTTTGCAATTATCAAATAGAAAACAAATATAACAATAATCTAAATCAATGTTCACGAAATATAAAAAGTATGGTAAAATAACCTTGAAAGTAGAAGGATAATCGCGGGAAACTTATGTTTTCTGAGGAAAGTCCGAGCATATAAAGAGCAGGTTGCTTGAGAAAGTCAAGTGCGCGTGAGCGTGAGGAAAGTGCCACAGAAAAGTAAACTACTTAAATTTTAAGTACAGGTGCAACGGTGGAGTAAAAGCCCACCAGCTAACGTCGAGAGATGTTAGGCTCGGTAAACCCCAACTATATGCAAGTTTGAATGTGTCAAAAAGTTGCTCGCTTGCCCTGGTTTCAGGTAAGACACGAAAAAACGCTAGTGGCTTAAAGCAATTTAAGTCCCAGACAGATGATTATCTAAAACAGAACTCGGCTTACTAGCTACTTTCAAATTTAAAGCCCCGATTGATTTTGGGGCTTTAATTGCATTATAAATTGTTAAATGGATATTTAGTTGCATCTCCACCAAATTTTACATATTCTTCTTTGCTTGGAATTTTCCAACCATTTTGAATAATTAAATTAATACATTGAGTACCATTTTTTCCAATAGCACAAGCGCTATTATTGCTAAAATTAATATCACGAGTTGCAAGCGAACCATTTAAACTTTTTTTATTACCACGCTCTATATAATATGCTTGAATGTCATAACCATAAATATTAGGTTTTTTGTGTCCATTTGCATCAACAAAAATCATCATATTATCTATTGTAAATGTATTAACGGCGACATAAGTGCCGTCTGCTAAATAAAAAGTATAATCACCATCAGCACCAGTGTCGATTTCAGCACCGCGTAAATTTTTATATTTATAATTGCAATCTGCAGAATCATTATTTGTGCAATCTTTTGCAACTTTTAAATAAGGAGTTAAATATTGTTTTGCAAATCTTGCATTAGCTTCTTCGTTTTTTGTAACAGTCAGAAATTCCCAACCTGCAACTGAACCATAATCTTTAATTGCAAGTTGAAGCGCCTGACTTAACTGAGCATATGACTTTTTGAGTCTTGATTCAATTTCAGTTCTTCTTGAACTAGTTACAACTGTTGGAATTGTAAGTGCTGCAACAACGCCAATAATGGCGAGTGTGATAAGTACTTCAGCTAAGGTGAAGGCTTTTAATCTATTAGTTGCCCCCCCCCCGAGATTAAAGTTTAATTTGTTCATAAATTCTATACCTTTCTTAATTCTATTCGTAACAAAATTTGTATTATTAGTATAGCAAATTTTTTAGGGTATTTCAAGGGGCACAAAATTATTTTTCACTTACGATTAATGCGTTTGAAATAGGGATTCCGCCAGTTTGGGCTGGGGAATTTTCAATTTTTCCGTTTACATATAAAACACTTGAACCGCCACCATCTAAATTTATTGCATTATCACAACCTAAAGTTTGCATAAATTTAGCAAGCTGTCCTAATGTCATACCGACAGAAGCTTTTTCTCTTCCGTCAATTGTCACAAACATAAATTCACCATCTTTATTGTAACCAATTGCACTTCTTGGGTTTGCACCAACTATCGCAGATAATTTTTCTTCCTTATAATCAATATAAAGTTCACCGTTTTTTATTAAATAAGGTCCACCTGCAATAATATGATCAACATTCTTGAAATTTTCAGTTGCTTTTATATCTAAAATTAAATTTTCCATATTAGCTAATCTGTAAATTTTTTCTTTTGGTCCACTAATAACATAACTATTTTCGGGAATTTCAACAGGATTAGCGCTCATTTTAACAACTTTGCCATTTTGAATAAGAGCATTTGCACCATATTGTGGAGCCTGAGGTGAATATGAACCCCAAATTGGTGTATAAACTAAAACATAAGTGCTCAACATTCTTGGTTGGTTAATATTATCAATTTTTAAATTTACCAAATCATTAAAAATATTTGCCCTGATTCCAGTTTTTCCAATAGTAAATTTAATTCCGTCATCAGTTTCTTTAATGCCAATTCCTGCCCTGTTATAAATTGGACCCGTCAGGTAATTTCCATCAACCATTAATGCTCCCAATGGAACACCCGTTTGAGGCTTAAAATAACCACCATTTAAAGCAACAATTGCATTTTCCTTAGTTGCAATTTTTGTAATTTTTGCTTTTCTGTTTAATTTTTCACCTGCAATTTGTGGCTTGATGACTAAGTCCTTATTAATTTTTGGATTTATTTCAATAATATTAATTTTAACTGGTTTTTTATTTATATATTTTACCAATTTAATATGAGCAACACCACGAGTGACAAAAGAAACCTTGTTTGAACCATATTTTTTTTCAATTTTTCTTTGCCAATTTAAAGATTTTGCCCTCGCTTCATCAATAATTACAGTTGTTGATGGCGAAAAATAAGCAAGTTCAGATGCAAAAATCGGGCGACTGGCTTCGTTTGCAACCAGAATAACGCCCGAAATTAAAAATACAAAAAATAAAAATAGGACTCCCTTGGTATGTGGCGAGATTTTGTGAGGACTTTTTGCTTTTCCTCGCCACCCCACATTTTTTAGATGTGTGATGGTAGTCGTATTCAGCATTTTTACTCCGATTTGCTTAATGTGAAGAAATGTTATAAGTTGCTACTACTATTGTAACATATGTTTATAAAATTGTCAATACCCTTTATTAATAGTACTTTTGACACTTTTAGTTTTTCAAAAATGATAAGTTTTAAAAATATTATTACTTGTTATGAAATCTTGTTTGTTTGATAATTACACAGGTTTATGAAATTTAAAGAGGAAAGAATATGGCAAACGTAGAAGTAAAAGCAACAATAGACTTAAAAAAATATGAAAACAGCGCAAAAGAAGCTATTGCTGACATCAAAGCCCGTGCAGGAAAAGACGGTCAATTCCTTAATTGGATTGAATGGCTTTTAAACAACCAAATTGAAAACATCGACAATTTATATGCACTTGCTCAAAAAGCAAAAGAAGATGGCGCAGAAGAACTTGCAATTTTAGGTATTGGTGGCTCACGTCACACAACAGAAGCTATGGTAAAAATGCTAGGAATCGACAGCAATGTTCATTTTTATTCTTCAGTTGATCCAGTTAGCTTCAAACGCTTTGCGGATAAATTAAATCTTGATAAAACAACTTTTTTGGTCGTTTCAAAATCAGGCGGAACACTTGAAACAACAACTGCTTTTGAAAACGCAAAAACACTTTTGAAAGACTATTACAAAAAAGATGATGTTTCAGAAAAATTTATCGCAATGACAGATAAAAACCCAGAAAAAAGTGCACTAAGACGCGAAGTTAACGCAGGCGCCGTTAAAGCATCCGGTTTTGTTCATGATGATGTTGGCGGAAGATTTTCCATTTTTGATGATGCAACAATTTTTACTCTAGCTTTTGTTGGCGTTAAAAAAGAAGATGTTGTTGCAATGTTAAATTCAGCTTTGAACGCCCAAAAAGATTACTTATCAGAAGATATCGAAAAAAATTCAGCATTAAAACTTGCTTTGTTTAACGTTGATGCAAAATTGAACGGCAAAAATAAACACTTCTCTGAATATTTTGGAGATGCTTTTGAAGGAGCAACTTTATGGGAAAAACAAATGAAAAATGAATCTTTAAAAGCAAGTATTTCAACAGATACAAACGTTGGACCTGGTTATCTTCATTATAATGCCGAAGCTGACCTTGATTTAGCTAACAATGATTCATTCTACACATTTACAAATGTTGCAACTGATGACAAAGTAACAAATGCAGTTTTAACAGGTGTAAAAGCAGCTTACTCAAATCAACACAGAGTTGCAGAAATCATTCTTGAAGATTTAACACCCGTAACTGTTGGACGTTTCATTGAACTTAAACATCTTGAAACATTACTTACAGGAAACATTTTAAGACGTGAAAACGGCAACATTACAGATAAAAATGTTGCGCTTCCAGAAGTTTTACAACCAAACGTTGAAATTTACAAAAAAGAAGTTAAAAAAGCTCTTTTGTAATTTAAAAGTTCGAACCTTAAAATCAATAAGCCCTCAAGTGAGGGCTTATTTTAGTTTAATAATTTTATAATATCATCTGTAATCTTGTTTTCAGTTTCTTTATATACTGTTTCTTTATTTAAAATTTTCTGGGCATTTTCAATCGAAATCACATCAAGAGAATCAGAAAAAATTTTGTAATGACCTTCATTATTCATTTTAATTTCACATAAGCCCCAGTCAAATTTTTGTTTTGCTATCATAAAATAATTAACTGAACCACCAAATATCCATTTTTTTGACATATATTCTTTTTGAATTTTTTTAATTTTATTTTTTGAATTTTTTATTGTGAATTTTCCAATTTTATTTTCTTGAAGATTCTCCGAATTTTGCTGTTCAATAAAAAAGTTTAAGAATTCTTTTTCAATAGCGTTTTTTATATCATCAACATTAATTTTTTTAATTTCACTTAAATTTAAAACTCTTGATTTAACAGATTTAACTCCGTTGCTTTTTAATTTTGAAATATCTGGTGTTAGAGAATTAAGCATTTTTTCAAAATTTGTATTAACCAATATTGTGCCATGGTGTAAAGTTGCATTTTTACCATTATAATAAGCATTTCCTGATATTTTTTTATTATTTACAAGAATATCATTGCGCCCTGATAAATATGCATCAAAACCAAGCTTTTTTAAGGCACTAATAATAATATTCATTGTTTTTTCTTTATTATAATATTTTTTTGGTACGGCAAATGTAAAATTAAGATTTTCACTATCGTGAAAAACTGCACCACCACCAGTTTTTCTTCTAACAAGTTTTATATTTTTTTCTTTCATAAAATCAAAATTGCATTCAGCAAATACATCTTGATTTCTGCCAATAACAACTGTGTCCTGATTTTGCCAAAAATACAAAACAATATTATCTGGCTTTTGATTAACAAAATCAAAGAAAAAATCTTCAAGGGCTATATTATAAAATGGGTTTTTAGATTTTGAACTATATTTAAATATCAATATCCGTTTTCTTCCCATTTTCTTACTTTAAGTTTTGCGCCTATGTTATTTGCGATTTTTCTGCATTCATCTATGTCAATTTCAAAATCTTTGTAACCTTCAACAACACTTAGGGTTGTTGGAATACCACAATCCACACAATCTTTTGCAAAAAGCAACATATTAGTATAAGCATTTTCAATTCGAGGTTGAGAAATCTTTGAATAAAGTTCCTTATTTTGAGCATTCAAACTTATAGAAATTTCATCAACCAAACCAATCATTTCTTTTACAATATTGCGTTTATTTACAACACTTCCATGACCGTTTGAATTAATTCTTATTTTAATATTTTCAAAATTTTCTTTTATATATTTTGCAACTTTTATAAGTTCGTCAAATCTTAAAGTTGGTTCACCGTAACCGCAAAAAGTTATTTCATCTTTTATTTTTGACCTGTGTTCTTCAAGTTGTTCAATAACATCTTGTGCTTTTACATTATCTAAATCAAGCCAAAGATTTGTACCTTTAACATCATTTTTTATATCTCTTATGCAAAACAAACACCTGTTTGTGCAGGCATTTGTGATGTTTATATATGCTTTACCGTCTAAAAAATAAACTAAATTATTTGTCATAACTTAATTTTACATAAAAACAAAAGACGAATCAAGCTTATTTAACTTCTTGTTGGTATTTTAAACGGTCTATTATATAATCAGCTTCAACCATAGCGTCTAATGGATCTTTTCCGGCTCTGATAAGCTCATCTTGAAGTGATACATATAAGTCAACAAGTTCAGGGTCTTCTATAAAGTCTTCCACGCTTTTTTTGATAGATTCTCGTGTTGCCTCTGAAAAAATAACTTGCTTTTGATTAGGTACAACACTAATTCTGCCATATAAAGCATTAGGATCATCTTCCAAATTTATATTATGTTCAATTTTTTCACCTTCAGGTGTCAATTCAGTATCTAGCTTTTTCTTGTGATGTTTGAATCCTTCAAAATTGACTTGAGAAGAAATTGGCATATTACTGTTATTAATCTCTGTCATTTACTAATTTTACCTCGTGTGTTTTGTTCCTAATGTATAAAACATGGAATTTATTTTTTTTGCTAGTATATTGACAAAATATATACTATTTTTTTAAACAAATTTTGTATAAAACCTGAAAAGCATTGTAGCTCTAGGGTTTATATGAAAAAATTTGTTTTAACATTTCTTAACAATATTATAATAATTTTTTAAGCAAAAAAATCCCCCATTTAAGGGGATAAAAATCATAATATTCAAAAAACTCTCTCTTATCTGTTACTTCATGTATTCTCTTTTATTTCATACAGAAGTTCATCATTCCTTTATTATTAAGCGCTATGATTTCCATAGTGCTCCAAAATTCATCTGGAGTCAAAGAAGATTTATTATCAAGGTTAACAGTAACCTTTTCGCTATAAATTTGTCTGAGTTTTTGATCAATAGAATCCATAACTGACATTTTTTGTCTCCTTTAACTTACATATATATAAAAAATATATACTCCTCTCGATTTCAATTTTTAATATTTTTGTTACAAAACTTAATATACACATTTGAACAATAAAGTAAAAATAGTTTAAGTCGTTAATAATAGTGGTTCCAATTGAACTTTCCAAAAACATCTGTTATAATATAAATGGAATCAAATAGACGGCAGTTGTAGGAAAATTTAATGAATAAAGCAGAATTCCAAAAAGACATTGAACTTTTAATTGATGTTCTTCCTTCAAAAATCAAACGTAGTATTTTACCAAACGCGCTTGATGAGGCCATTGAAATTGTTTTAGACGTTGGAAGATTACCAGAAGTCAGACTTGGTAATGGAAAAATTTTCTATATTGGAAATGAAAGTGTTAGCAGTGAAGAAATAAATGAAATTGTTACTAAAATTCCCGACTTTACACTTGATAACCGCTCGGGTATTCCAGGAACACTTCACAGAATTAGTGCAATCAGAAACAGGCAAGGAAAAATCATAGGCTTAACTTGCCGTATAGGGCGTGTTATAACAGGCACAATTACTTGTATTCAAGATTTTGTTAAACAAGGAAAAAGTATTCTGTTTTTAGGGCGACCAGGAGTTGGTAAAACAACTAAATTAAGAGAAATTGCACGCCTTATGGCAGATGACCTCGAAAAAAGAGTTGTTGTTGTTGATACTTCAAATGAAATTGCAGGCGACGGCGATATTGCACACCCTGCAATAGGCAAAGCCAGAAGAATGCAAGTTTCACAACCAGAATTTCAAAAAGACATAATGATTGAAGCCGTTGAAAACCACACACCAGAAGTTATTGTGGTTGACGAAATAGGAACAGATTTAGAAGCGGCTGCTGCAAGAACAATTGCGGAACGTGGCGTAATGTTAATTGCAACAGCACACGGTAATACGTTGGAAAATTTAATCAAAAACCCAACTATGTCAGATTTAGTTGGTGGAGTACAATCTGTAACTTTAGGTGATGATGAAGCTAAACACAGAGGTTGCCAAAAAACTGTTCTTGAACGTGAAAAACAACCGACTTTTGATATAGTTATTGAAATTATAGACAGAAACACTCTTGCAGTTTACAAAAATACAGCAGAAGCGGTTGACTATATTTTAAGAGGATGGCCAATTACGCCTGAAATCAGAAAAGTTGACCAAAATTATGCAGAAGCTAAAGAAACAAAAGAACCAGAAATTAAAGAAATTAAGGAAGACGCAAAAGACAGTCCGCTAAATTTCAGCTTTAACCGTCAAAAATATATAAAAGATGTCAAAAAACATAAGAAAATATATATTTACGCAGTTTCAAGATCAATTGTTGATAAAATAATTGAAAGACTTGATATATCAGCGGAAGTCATAAGAAACATTGAAGATGCAGACTTTGTTATTGCTCATAAAAACTTTGCAAAAGGCGGAAGTAAAATTTTATCAACAGCAAATGAATATCATCTGCCGGTATTTTTTGTAAGAACAAATTCAATGTCACAAATTCAAAAAGTATTAAAAGATGCACTTAATTTGACTCAGGAAGACCAATACACGCAAGATTACACAAACTATAAAGATGAAACTGAGTTGGCATTAGACGAAGCAAAAGCTGCAATTGCAAAATTTTTTGAAGGAAGCGATAATATTGAACTTCAACCACAAAATCAAGCAATCAGAAAACTCCAACACGAACTTATTGAAGCACACGGATTAAATTCGGCAAGTGTTGGCGAAGATAAAAATAGACGTGTCAAAATTACAAAGGGAAAAAATGAACCTGTTTGATTTGTTCTTCCCTAAAAAAAGAAAAATTTATAAAAAAAGATATTCTGTTCTTCAAAACAAAGATGAAATAGAAAAATTAAGAAAAGAAGCTAAAGAATATTTGCCCAAAAGACTTGATGATTTAGCTAATCAGCACGGTTTTAAATACAATAATCTTAGAATAAAAAATGTCAGAAGCATTTGGGGAAGTTGCTCTATCAAAAACAATATCAACTTGAACCTTAATTTAATGAAGCTAGACAAAAAGCTTATTGACTATGTTATATTACACGAACTTTGTCACACTATTGAAAAAAATCACTCACAAAAATTTTGGAATTTACTTGAAGAACATTTGCCTGATGCAAAAAAATTAAGACGAGAACTAAGAAAAACACAACTTAATTAAAATATGCTAAAATAAATTATAATGGAAAATTTGTTTGCACAATTTAATAATGATATCGTAGAAAAAATACAGGATTTTTGTTTCGGAAACGATAATGTCTTGTGTTTTGAAGCGCCTTCGGGAACAGGAAAAAGTGCAATAACAAAAACTGCTATCAACAACATAAAAAATGAACATTTTGAATTTTATTTTTATGGAAGCGAAGCATCTGTTATAGAAGATTTTTTATTGAATTTTTATGACACTTTAAGAGATTATTCACTGCAAAAGAAAATTATTCTTAAAAAAGATATGAATAGTGATTTTGCTCAAAAAGTGTCAAATTATATAAACTCAATCCAAACAAATACGATTATTATTGTCGATAATTTTGAAAAAATCGAAAACAATGAACAAATAATAAACTTTCTTGTAAATCTTTTAAAAAATCAAAAAATCAAAATTATTTTACTTGCAAGAACTTCATCTAATCTTCAAAGATTTGAAGAAAATGGAATTAAAATATTAAAATTAAAAATCGAAAACAAAAACAAAGAAGATTTTATACAAAAAATGAGTTTTGAATGTCCTTTTGAAGATTTAAGCTCAATTAAAATGTTATATGATGTTGCAAGAACAAACACCATTTTAATGGCATCAACATTTAGCTATATAAAAACTACAAATGTAACTCTTGCAGATTTAGTTAAAGAATATTATAAAAAAACACAAACATATGAAAGCTTTATCGCAAATAAAGTTTTATCTTTAATACCTCAAAATTATATGGAATTTTTAAAAATTCTAAGCCTTATAAATATTCTTGTGCCGATAGATTTTTTAAAACATTATAATTTAGGCAATGTTGAACTTATTTCATATTTTCAACAATGCTTTGTGGCAAATAAAATAAACCAAAATGTCTATATATTTGAACATTTTAAAAAACATGTAACGTCAAATTTAAGTATCGTTGAAAAAACACAATTAAGCACCAAATTAATTCAAGCTTTTAGTGAAGAATTAACAAAAAGCCCAAAAAATAGACTACTAAGATTATCAAGAGAAGGCATTAGAAATCAAATTGAATTTCTTGAAAAGAATACTCCAAAAATTAATCTCAATACAGCAAGCAACACCGAAGCAAATTATTATCCGCAGGCAAAAATGCAAAATTTAATCTGGGATAATAATGAAATTGATGAAGGGAAAAAACAAATACCAGAAGAAACAAATAATCAGGAAGATCTTTTGATTTTAAGACAGCTAAGAGAAAGCAATTTCACGAAATTTGAACAAGAACAAACCCAAAAACAAGAAAATAAAGAAGAATCACTAAAAGAAAAAATTAATAAAGCTGAAAAAGAATTTGATTACATAAACGCCATAAATTTAAATGAAGAACTAATTAAAATCACGAATGATAAAAATAAAATAGACGAAATTTATGAAAAAATTGCAGAAAATTATTACAAATTAAATAAAAAAGAACAAGCCCTTAATTATTTAATAAAAGTTTCTGATAACTATAAAAACAACAATAAAGACAAAGAACATTTTAAAACTCTTTTAAAAATTGCCAAAATACATCAGGACATATATGAATTTTCAAGAGCTGAAAAAATATATGAAAAAATCATTTCAAATTGCATCTACAAAGAATTTATAATGCAGTCTTATCTTGAATTGGGAATTATGGATGAAAAAGAAAATAAAAAAGATTCAGCCTTTGAAAATTATAATAAAGCACTTGAAATCGCAAATGAAATAAATGACGAAAATAAAATTGCAATCTGCAATTATAATTTAGCAATTTTATTTGAAGAAAAAGGCGAAATTCAAAAAGCAAAAGAATATTACAAAAATTCAATCAAATACGACAAAAATAATAATAACATTGCTTCTTGTTATTCAAATTTAGCACTCATAATGCTTGACGAAAATAATCCAAAAGAAGCTGTCGATTACTTTGAACTTGCAATTAAAAAATATTTAGAAGAAGAAAATAAAAATTACAGCGCATTGTATTTTGCGAATATAAATATTTCCTATATTTATAAAAATATCAATCCAAAAAAACAAGAATTTTATTTAAAAGAAGCCCTAAAATGGACAAAATTATTAGATGATTCTTTTGAAACAACAAATGTGCTTGTTGAACTTGGAGATTATTACTACAATATAAGCAATAACAAAGAAGCCTTAATGAATTATTTGGAAGCAAAAGATACATTAAAAGAAAATGAAAATTCTAAAAATCATCAAATGATATTATCAAGAATAGAAGATATGAAATACAAACTTCAGGAAAATTTTGAAAAAGTAATAGAAGAATATGAACAAAAAACAAATTGAATTAATTGAAAAAAATTTTAATATTGAAGTAACAGAAAAAATAAATTCAGATATTGATGTATGGCTTCAATATTTTAATGATTACAATTCACACACAAACTTAATAAGCAAAGGTGACTTAAAAAATATTTTTGAAAAACACATTTTTGATAGTCTGGCTCTTGTTAAATATCTTGACCTAAACAAAAATTATAAAATTATAGATGTTGGCACTGGCGGTGGTTTTCCATCTGTTATTTTGGCTATATTTTTCAGAAATTTAGAAATAATTGCAGTCGATAGTGTCGGCAAAAAAATTAATTTTATAAAAGAAATAAAAGAAAAATTAAACTTAAAAAATTTAGATGCCATAAACGATAGAATTGAAAATTTAAAAATAGAAAATGTAGATTTCATAGTTTCAAGAGCAGTCGGCAGAATTCTAAAAATCTATGATTTTTCAAAAAAACATTTAAACAAAAACAGCAAAACCATCTTTTATAAATCAGCAAATTATGAAGATGAAGTTATAGAATTTAAAACAAAATATAATAAAAAAATTGAAACTGTTTCTTATATTTTACCAACAGATGAACAACACCAAAGAAGACTTATAATAATTTCTGAAAATTAAGAGCAAGTTTGGTCAAATAAGGGTTATGAACTCTTAAAATATCAATGTTTTTTTGAGCAAAATAAAAGCTTGAAATTGCAGTTAAAAAATCAAGTTCAAGGTTTAAATTTTCTTTGTTTTCATTATCAATCAAACTTCTTAAAACTCTTTTTCTTGAAGTGCCTGCAAGCAATTTACATTTTAGACTTTTAAATTGTTCTATGTTTTTTATTAATTCAAAGTTTTGTTCAACATTTTTTGCAAAACCAAAACCAACATCAACTATAATATTTTCCCTTGAAAGTCCTTTTTTTTCTAAATCATTGATTTTTTCATTTAAATCAAAATAAACTTCATCTGTGACATTTTTATAATCACAAAGATTGTCCATTGTTTCAGGCGTTCCTTTTGAATGAGTTAAAATAAGTTTCTTACCACTTTCAATAATAACATCTGCCATATTTTCATCAGATAAAAATGAAACATCGTTTATAATATCAGCTCCGTTTCTAATTGCAAAATCAGCCACCACACTTGACCTTGTATCAACACTTACAAGAACATTTTTATCTTTTAGAATATCTAAAATTGGTGATAGTTTTTGAATTTGAACATCATCATCAACCATTTTTGAATTTGGAGAAGTGCTTTCTGCACCAATGTCAATTATATCAACTCCGAGTTTTAAAAATTTTTCTATATCATCTTTGGGGTCAAAAGAAAATCCGGAAAAAGAATTTTCACTCAAATTTAAAATTGCCATAATCTGAGTTTTTTTAAAATCATCTTCGAGATTTTCGTCAATTAAAATAGATAATTTTGAAAGCGAAAATGGTTGTCTTTTTAGTTTTTCTGAAACTTTTTTAAGTTGAGAAATACTACCTGACAACACACAGTTTGAATTTTCAATTCTTGATGTTAAAACATCTCTATGAACTGCACTGTCACAACCAAGAGAAAGAGCTGTTTGTTTAATAATTGTTGCCTGAACTGGTGTTAAATTGCAGATTTTTAAATTTAAAAATTTATGTTTTAAAACACCTTGTTCAAGATAATTTTTATCAAAACCAACATTATTTAGTTCTTCTTTGATATTCTTATTATCTATTTTCTTGACCAAAAAACTCATAGTTTCATTATACAAGAAATAATAAAAAGACTAAATAAGTTAATTATTGCATAAGAGCTATCGCGTTTTTAAGCAAGTCTTTGTAACTTGTTATAATTTGGTTTGAAAGCTCCATTTGCATTTTTGCTTGTTGATAATATGTTAAGTTAGCCTTAAAATCAATATTTGATAATTCTAAAAGTCCACTTCTGACTTCGCCTCTGCCTATAACAGGTTTGCCCGATTCTTCGGTTTCCACAAATTGACCACTTTTATATTCAAAAAGTCCTTGAGGATTATGGAAATTCATAACAGCTAATTTAAACAAAGGTGTAGAATCTTTGCCATTATTAGATTTTCCATATAAAATGCCATCACCTTTGATTTCGTATTCTTCATATTTACCTAGATATTTTCCATTATCAGGGTCAATCCACATTTTTATTTCTGTTGTTGGAATAGCTCTTGTTCCGCCATTTGCAAGTGTTTCGTTAAAAGCATTATCGTCTAAAGTTTTAACACCGCTTACAACTTCACCTTTATCGTTCAAAACATAGCCCTGAACTTTAGAACCATCTGGTGCTCTATACACACCAGTTGAATCAAATTTAAATTCTCCAAGACGAGTGTATGCCAAATTTCCTTCATCATTTCTCACAACAAAGAAACCTTGACCTTCAAGAAAAACGTTTTCATTTGAAGTTCCAGGAACAGCCTTACCCTGAGAAGTGTTGGTTAAATGCCCGTCAAGAACTGCATGATCTAAGAAAGTTTTGAAAGTAACTTGTTTTTCACGATAGCCTGGAGTATACATATTAACCATGTTTTCTCCTGAAACATCCATCCAGTTTCTTGTTGCATTTTGGATATTTAAAGCGTTAACGTATGCGTCTTTCATTATTTTTCTCGCCTTTCTTTATTATTTTCTCTTTTTCTTTGCCCATAATCAAGGTATGAATAGAGGATATTTTTTTCATCAAATGTATTTCTTAATGATTGAATATTATTTTTCAAATATTCTTCAGCGGCTCTATCGCCTGGATAAAATTGTGCAAACAATTTTCCATCAGTATTAACTTTTAAAACCAATGTAATCTGGTTGTCAAAATCAATTCTTACGGGTTTATTTGTTTTAGATGCTGTATCTAAAATCTCCATTATTTTTTCTGTTGCTTTAACATTTTGCGGTGTTATATTTTGTTCAACAACACTAACATTATTCAAAACTTTAATGTCGCCAACACTTTGGACAAATTGTTCATTTTTATTATATTCAATAACATCTAAGAAAAATTTTGCATCTTCTTCTGTAATAGTTGCACAATCAAATTCATAAGTTGAAGCAAAATCAGAAGTTAAAGAAAAATCGTAAATAACATTTTGCTGAGCTTGAAGCATTGATAATTGTTCCTTGAAATTCATTGTTTGATTAGGAACAATAACTGCAATTTCTTCACTTTTTAGTTCAAATTTTGGAGTTTTATTTTCAACATTTTCAGAATTTTGACCAGCCTGATTTTGCACCTCTTGCTGAATTTGAGGTTTTTTCTTCAAAATCATTTCTGGATTTATATTTTGTTGTTGTTGTGTATTAATCTCCATTTTCTTGCCTTTTTTCAACACTTTTTGCGTAATGTTTTTGCGAACCTATTTCGTTTAATAATTTTAATTCTGCTGCCTTTTCTTCTTTAATATATTCTTCCCTTTTATTTTCTTTATGTTTTTCTAAAACGTTTACTTCTTTTTCGCGTTCCCTTAGAAGTTCTTTTTGGTGTTCAAGATTTTCAAGTGCTTTTTGTAATTCTTCATTTAACCTTTCATCTTCGTCATACAGAGATTTTAAATATCTATCAAATGCTTCATACATTTGCGGGTCAGATTTTCTCATATCAGCTATCGTTTGTTTGATTTTCGCCTTGTTCTTTTGAATTAACAAAAGAATTCTATCAACTTCTGCTTGAGCCTTAACAACTTCTTGAAGTTGTTCTTCTTTCTTTTTAATTCTTATTTCTAAAAATTTTTGAAGTCGATATCTGAAAGGCATAATAATATATCTAACGATATTTGCTAGTTAAAAATTTAATGAAAATTTAGTAAAAGTCAAAAAAATCATATAAAAATATGATAAAAAATTTAATAACAGGCTTTTACAAGCTTTCGACTTTTCAAATTGTATATAAAATTGCAAAAAAGTGCTTGGTTTCCCAAGCACTTAGATATTTTAATTGTGGAATTATTTTTGATACATAACAGCGGCGGCAGGTCCCGCAGGAAGTACTTTTGTACCGTTTTTGCCTGTTAGCATAAGTGCAAAACGGTCTTGAACATTAACAGTCCCATCATCATTCATTGTTGTCGCTTTGTTTGGACCCTTTTCTCCGTTAACATCAACAATTATGTAACAAGGAGTTTCATCACTACAACCGAAATCAGCGCCACCAATACTATCATTCCAGTATTGTAATGCATTTGATTCACAATCAGCTCGACTTGAAGCTGGAACTAAAACATCAACACCGGCACTAGCGTCAAACCTGTAGCATTTACCACCTACAGCATAAAGTGTGTCATCTCCATAACCTGTAGTCGCTAACCAAAAATACATACCGTCAGTTGTTGTAAAAGAACAACCATCTGATTCAAGAATGGCCGGCATACCGCCATCAGGCCCAGTTAACGAATTACAATAACTAGTGCTATAACCTTTAGAAACCGTATTCATATTAGATGTAATAAGGTTCATAAGCTCAATACTTGATGTTGTAGTTGACGGACTATCATTTTCAGTTGCAAGACGCATAGATAATGATTGATTCAAAACTGAAACCGCTTTTTTAAGACTTGATTTGTATTCGGTTTGATTAGTGTTTAAAATAACAGATGGAATAGTTAATGCCGCAACAACGCCAATTATAGCTAATGTGATAAGTACTTCGGCAAGAGTGAAAGCTTTTAAACTATTAGTTGCCCCCCCCCCGTGAATTAAGTGATTTTTTCATACTTCTTAAATCCTTTCGTTTTTTTAAATCTATCTTAAGATAAACCTTGTTATCCACATTTTTATTATAACAAATTTTATAAATATTTCAAGAGGATAAAAGCAAAATAAAAGCCCCAATTTGATTTGGGGCATAGGATATATTAATTTTCTTACCAAGGATATTTATCTGCTTCGCCACCCATATTAACGTATTCTTCTTTGCTTGGAATTTTCCAGCCATTTGCCATAATCACATGGGAGCAATATCCACCTGTTTCATCTTTATTGCAACCATTACTATTAACACTGTCTGATAAAGAATCTTCAATTGCGCAATTTCCATTATCGTCATAATTACAAACAGGAATCAGTTTACCAGGATAAGCCTCGTTTCGTTTTATAAGATAATCAAATGGAAAAATATCCACACCAAATTTATTAGGACCTTTTTGGCCATTAACGTCTATGTTTACTTGCGCTCTAACACGACCATTTTTATTGCGTGCATAAATACCAACAAATGTCCCGTCAGCCAAATAAAACCTTGTAAAAGAACCGCCAAGTTTATAGACTTGCGGGTCATTATAATAACGAAATTCAAATTTACAATCATCGCTTGTTCTTAAACCACAATTTTTTGAAATTCGTAAATATGGAATTATATATTTATCAACAAAATCTTTTGATTTCTCAACCGTCGCATCACCTTCAATAATATCCCAGCTTGAAATAGGCCCATGGTCCTTAATTGCAAGATTTGTTGTACTTGCAAGAGTGCTATATGCCTTTTTTAATGCCGTTGACGTTTGAGTATTTTTATAATTCGTAATAACTGATGGAATTGTAAGTGCTGCAACAACACCGATTATAGCAAGTGTGATTAAAACTTCGGCTAAGG
Source organism: Cyanobacteria bacterium SIG30 (assembly GCA_015152475.1). GTDB lineage: Bacteria > Cyanobacteriota > Vampirovibrionia > Gastranaerophilales > Gastranaerophilaceae > SIG30. The sequence goes on from SUTW01000001.1 coordinate 24,941, forward strand.
TGAAAGCTTTTAAACTTCTAGATGCCCCCCCCCCGAGATTTAAATTCATTTTTTTCATAATTCTATACCCTTTCAAAATTGCCATAATTTATAAAATATATCTTAATTATAACAAATTTTTCAAGGGTTTTCAAGATGTTCAAGTCGAAAATGTTTTAACCGAGGCTTTTAACAATTGCGTCTTTCACTTTTTCAACTTGAATTATTTCAATATCTGAAAAATTTAAATTATTACTAACATTTTCCGAAACTTTTGGAATTATGGCTTTTTTAAATCCCAATTTTTGTGCTTCCTTCAATCTTTTTTCTATATTTGCAACGGGCCTTATTTCACCATTTAAACCAATCTCACCAATAATAAGTGTATCTGAACTGATAACAACATCCCTTTCACAAGTCAAAATTGCAAGTGCTATACCTAAATCCGCAGCAGGTTCTGTTATGTCTATACCGCCTATAACATTGACATAAACATCTTTTTTGCTTAAATTTAAACCAACTCTTTTTTCAAGAACAGCCAAAATTTGTAGTAATCTATTATATTCAACACCTCTTGCAACTCGCCTTGGTGCAGGATATGATGTATTTGCAACAAGAGCCTGAACTTCAAGAAGCAAAACTCTTGTTCCTTCAACGGTTGCAATAACTGTTGTTCCAGATGTCGCCTCTAATTCTTTATCTCTTAAAAATAATTCACTTGGATTTTTAATTTCAACAAGCCCAGATTCTTCCATATTAAAAACGCCAACTTCATTTGTCGAACCGAAACGATTTTTGATACTTCTTAAAAGTCTGTATGTTTTATATTTATCGCCTTCAAAATTTATAACACAATCAACCATATGCTCTAAAACTCTAGGACCCGCAATATTTCCTTCTTTTGTCACATGGCCTATAATTATGGTTGTTATATTTTTATTTTTTGCCTGTCTCATAAGTAAATTTGTGCATTCTCTTATTTGAGAAACGCTACCTGAAGATGACATTATTTCACTGCAATAAACAGCCTGAATACTATCGACTATTACAAAATCTGGCTTTACTTCGTCAATTTGTTTAACAACCTCATCAAGACAATTTTGTGCAGTTACATAAAGATTATCTGAATTAACTCCTAATCGTTGGGCGCGGAGTTTAACTTGGGTTGTGCTTTCTTCTGCACAAATATATAAAACTTTTTTGTTTTGCGTGCATATTTTCTCACAAGACTGCAAAACAAGCGTAGATTTACCAATTCCAGGATCACCTGCAAGCAAAACTAATGACCCCTGAACAAAACCACCACCTAAAACTCTGTCTAGTTCTTCAAAATTAGTTAAAATTCTTGTTTTTTCATCAACTTCTATTTCTTTAATTGATGAAACAGGAAATGATTGCATATTGTTTGTTTTATTTGAAGAATCCTTAGAAATAATTTCTTCACAAAAAGTTGAAAATTGTGAACAATCAGGACAACGTCCCAAATAAGAAGCCGTTTCATAACCACAATTTTGACATATCCATTTTGTTTTAATCTTACTTGCCATATAGAAATTTTAACATAAATATGCTATACTTTTAAAATGATGAATAGTCCTTCGGAAATAATAAAAAATATAATTATTTTTTTAATACTGCCTTTTTTAATAATTGTTTTTGTCAATATTAAAAATTTTGAAAAACAGGCTCCATCGCCTGAAAAAAGCATTGAAGAAATACAATCTGCAATGAAAGATGTCAAGGTAGATGAAAAACCAGTTTCATCGTATTCAAAATATATAACACAAGATGAAATGCAATCACTGCAAAATGCAATCAGCAGAATAAATACTTCAAGAACAAATGACCCACAAGAAATAACAAACATTTTTTTGGAAACTATGGGTTATCCAAAATATCTTGTAGAGGTTAAGTATTTTAAGAATAATGGTTCAAATTTCGAAGGAGATATTCAGGCAGGAATGTTCGAATATCCAAAAGGTGTATTAAGTTTAAACCAAGATTTCATAAAATATGCAAATAGGGGCTCTGTGATAGGTGTTATCCGCCATGAACTTGACCACTTTGATAAAGGTGCAAAAATAAATAAATCCATAGGCATAAATAATTTTAAAAAATTATGGCCAACAACTTTTAATGAAGAATTTTGGGTTAAAGCAAGCATATATGCAGATACAACTGGTTTTGACAGCAAAAAATATTTAAGCGGTTTAAACAAATACACAAGCACAACAGACATAACAAGCCTTTATCAGACTTTTGTTGATAAATCTGACGGAGTTAGAAACCCATTAGAACTTTCTGCATATGCTTTTTCTGACTATATCGAAGAATATTATGGGGTCAGAAAGGAAAATCATACAAATTTAAAAAGAGTAGCAATTGCTTTTAACAAAGTTGATTGGCAAATATATAAAATTGCTAACGATAATGAATTTTTAAGCCGCTCACGAGCTGCAATTTTTGATTATTATTTTTTAAGAGCAATGATGAAAACTGACCCAATTTTGTATAAAACTTATGAGAACGCAACAAAAAGCGGCGATTTTTCAGAATTCAGACAAAAATGTAATCAAATAGCATATGAACTTCAAAACAATAATGTGGATATCACAACTTCAAACAATTTGGTTTCTCTTTTTAGCATAATGGAAACCGATATGAACCAAAGAATAACAGATGAACAAATAAGTAAAATCTTTTATTACAAATACATGTCTTTAAAAAATGCATTAAAAGATGCAAAATATAAAGATTTTGTTGGAAATATTTTAATTGTTCTTGATATAAATGTTGATGATTATCTGAATTTCATTGAAAGTAAATCAATCGAAGATGAAGAACTAAAATTAAAGTTATTAACAAGCAAATTCTGGCTTTCCCAATATGATATAACACAACCAGATGGTAGCGTTATGAGACTTGGTCAAAATGGCGAAACAGAAAAAGTAGCAAAGGAAATAAGTAAAAACAAAATTTTTCAAAAAGAACAAAAAGCAAGCGGAGAAAACTCAAGAGTATATCTTGTTAAATATTTAAATAAAAATAAAGTTGCAAATTAAAACTTGTTTGCTTTAATTTTTAATGCTAAATTTATGAAAAAGGGAGAAAAAGATGACAATTAAACCTTGGAATGAATATTTTTTAGAAATAGCTAAAACTTGCGCTTCACGTTCAAACTGCATAAGGTCACAAGTTGGAGCAGTTATTGTTGGCGAAGATAAAAAAATTAAAGCAACAGGATATAATGGCACGCCTTCAAAAGTTGAATCATGTGCCGAAAGAGGAACTTGTTACAGAATTGAACACAACATTCCTTCTGGAACACGTTATGAAACTTGCAGAAGTATACACGCTGAACAAAACGCAATAATCCAAGCAGGACAAGACCGTTGCCAAAACGCAACAATGTATATTTACGGTCACGAATTTATTTGCATATTATGTAAAAGATTTATAGTTCAGGCAGGAATTAAAGACGTATATCTTAAAAAAGATGACGATAGCGAAATTAAATATGTTGATGTTGAGCAAATAAGAAAAGAATTAAGCGAAACTGTTTAATTTATTTTAAATAAACAATGCTCACACCATCTGCACCTTCATCTTTGTTGCCAGGTCTAAAACTTGCAACATAAGGAGAAGTTTCAAGGTATTCTCTAACCGCAACTTTCAGCGCACCAGTTCCGTGCCCATGAATTACTGTGATTTCAGATAAGCCTTTAAGAGATGCCAAATCAAGATGAATTTCAAGACTGTCTAGCGCATCAACTGCTCTCATGCCTCTTAAATCAATTCTGTTTGAAACAGTTTCGCGTGGCTTTTTAAATTCAGCATCTGATTTAAAATTATATTTAACTTTTTTATTTGTTTTTGCAAGTTCACCTATTTTTACTGTTGTTTTCATAAGCCCAATTGAAACATCAACCATATTTTTCGAATTAGGCATAGAAAGTAAAGTTGCAATTTGCTCAAATTTCTTAACCAAAACTGCATCACCAACTTTGATTTTGTTCCAGTCAATATCTTCAAAATCTTTTACAAATTCATTTTCACCTTTTGTTGATTCGAATCTGAGATTTTTTTCAACTTCAGATAGTCTTGAATAAGTTCTTCGTGCAATTTTTTCAGTTTTTTCTTTTCTTATTTCATCAACTGTTTTTTTGACTTCTTCTCTTGCGGTGTCAAGCATATTTTGATAGCGTTTTTTAAAACCATCAATTGTTTTCTTCTTTTCGGCTTTAATTTGAGCAAGTTTTTTTTCGTAATCTAATTTCAAATCTTCGATTTCTTTTTCCTGAAGCTTTGTTTTTTCGTGAGATTTTGACATATCAAGATGAACTTTTTGAATTTCATCAAAAACATTGCTTTGAATTTCACCTTTATTCTCAATTATTTTGCGCGCGTGGTTTGTTATTTCTGGTTTAATTTTTAAATTATCCGCAATAAACAAGGCATTTGAACTGCCCGCAACACCAATTGCCAGCTTATATGTTGGTTTAAGGGTTTCAGAATCAAATTCAACACTTGCGTTTTTATATCTTTTGTCATTATATTCAAGAAGTTTAAGCTCGCCTAAATGGGTTGTAATAACTGTAATTGTTTCTTTATCTGCAAGATATGATAAAATTGCCTGCGCAAGCGCTGAACCTTCACTTGGGTCAGTTCCTGAACATAATTCATCAAACAAAACAAGCGAAGAAGAAGTTGCCTCATCTAAAATATTTTTCACATTTAAAATATGCGCTGAAAATGTTGATAAACTCTGAAGAATATTTTGTTCCTGCGAAATATCAGCTAAAACCTTGTCGAATGGATAGATTTCAGCATACAAGCAAGGAATATGAAGCCCTGCCATTGTCATAATCGTCAAAAGCCCGATCGTTTTTAAAGTTACAGTTTTTCCGCCAGTATTTGAACCAGTCACAACAAGTGTTGAATAATTTTCTCCTATTTCAATATCATTTTTGACAATATTATCAACAACCCCGATAAGAAGAGGATGCATCGCTCCTTGAAATTTAATATGTTTTTTATCAGATATAACAGCGCTTGTTGAAGAAGTTTTAATTGAATATTTTGCTTTTGCAAAAATAAAATCAAATTCGGTTAAAATTTTCTTGTTTTCTAGTAATTCTTTCTTAATATTGTGTAATTTTAAGCTCAAATTTGCCAAAATTCTGTCAATTTCTGCCAAAATTTCGCTTTCAAGCTGTTGAAGTTTATTATTAATCGGCACAACACTTTCAGGTTCAATGAAAAAAGTAACCCCCGATGCCGAAACATCATGAACTATCCCTTTAACTTTATTTTTATCTGTCGCTTTAACCTGAAAAACACATCTGTTATTTCTAGTTGTTACAACACTGTCTTGAAGATGAGAACAAAAACTGCTATCTGACATAAAAGATGCGATTTTATCTTTTAAATTTTTTTCTGTATCTCTTTTTGAATTTCTTAATTTCTTCAATTCACTACTTGCACCATCAACAACATTCAAAGAATTGTCAAAAACTCCAAAAATTTCATCTTCTAGATTTTTGTCAACATATAAAATTTGTGAAATTTTTTGGAGATTTCCACCATAATTTTGGAAAAAGTTTCTTACAATTCTTGAATTTTTGAGTGTTCTTGCCAAATCTACAATATCTTGCGCAGATAACTTTAAATTATTTAATATCTCATCAACTGGTGCTATAAAATCAAGCGGGAAAGCACTTATTCTGCCTTCAGAATCTAAAATATTTTTTGCTTCATCAACCAAGCTTAATTCATATTTTATTGTCTCTTTTTGGCTAAAAACGCACGCTTCAAGACATCTTGTTTTACCAAGCTCAGTAATTGCAAAGTCAGATAATCTGAGAAGCACTTTATCCAGTTCAAGACTTAATTGATACTTATCTAAATTAAACATAAGCTTTTATTCTTTCCACGCAAGAATTTCTGCTTAAATCCCATTCTCTTTTTGTAACTCTTAAAACCTTAAAGCCACATCTTTCAAGGATAGCTTGCTTTTTAGTACATCTTACTTTGTCTTTTATTTCATCAATTGCGCCATCACATTCAATCACAATGTTATTTATCATAATGTCTGCATTAACGCCACCAGTTTCAACACCTGCGTAAATTTTATCAGACACAAGTTCAGATAAAGTTTCAAAAACATCTTTTTCAAAATCGTTTTTGAATGTGTTTTTTATAACATTATCGTGATTTTGATACGCAACATATTCAAGGTAATCCCTTAAAAGTCCTTCTGGCAGTTCTCTTACCGGTTTTGAAACAAAATTAATAGTTTGGTGTCTAGCACGAGTTATTGCAACATTGAACAAGTTTGGCTTTTGTAAAAACATTAAACTTTGACTATGTGAATTTGGGGCATAAGTCCAAGAAATCAACATAACATCACGTTCATCACCTTGGAAAGTATGAGCCGTACCAACTTCAATTTTGTGTTTTTGTATAATTTCAAGAGGAAATTCTCTCATAATATCTTTTTTGATAAGGTCAACCTGCGCTCTAAAAGGCGAAATTATGCCGATTGATATTGGTTTATCAGAAGGTGCAGAAATTAAATCTCTCACTTTTTGCATAACAGCTTCGGCCTCTGGAAAATTTCTTGTCGCATCAAAATCAACTTTTCCTTCGAGAACCTCAATAACATCAACTGTTTTTTCTTCATTAAAATATGGTTTCATAATCTTAATTCTTCCACCATAAAATTCTCTTGAAGAAAACTCAATTATTGGTTTCATTGATCTAAAATGTTCATCGAGCAAAACTGGTGAAACAGAATAATAATTAGCTAAATCAAACATTGAATTTGTTCTGAAACGCCACATCAACTGATATTTATCTTCAATTCCATATTGATTTAAAAATGATTGTTCTTTGGCTTTTTCCAAGAAAGATAAATGAGGCAGTTGCTTATCATCGCCCACTATAACAGCTTTTTTGGCACGATATAAAAGTGGGAAACAAGATGCAATATCACATTGAGAAGCCTCATCAATAATTACAACATCAAACATCGCAGATTTTAACGGAATAGAATTTGAAACTGCGTATGTTGTTGTACACCAACAAGGAAATGTTTCCAAAAGTGGTTTAAAATCTTCATTTTCAAGAAGTCTGCTTTGAAGCAAAGAACGCTTAGACACAAGAGATTTTGCATGCACCAATAATCTTTGACGTTTCTTTTGGTCGCTTAATAATTCTTTTAGCGCATTTCTTCTTTTATTTCTTAAAATATCAACCGCTAGACGTTTTTTCTTGTTTTTAAGATTTTGAAGTTTGTTCATTAATTGTTGAAGATTACCAATCTTATAGATATTTTCTTCAATATCTAAGGCTCTTGCGTCAATTTCAGCAACATCCAATTCGCAAGAAATTCTAACAAAATCGGCTTCTTGAATATTTTTGTTATTCAAAAGTTTTTTTAGATTTAATAAATTTTTAAATTTCAAAAAGCCTGTGAATAAGTTAGTTTTTTTATTTTCAAAATAATTAATTATCTTTTTAGCTTCGTTTACCTGAGATAAATTAAGTGAAGATTTAATGAATTTGAATTCACCTGTCGTAGAAACAAAATCAGCTTTTTCAAGTTGAACTTCTGTGTATTTTTCTTCAAGTTTAATAACTTTTTCAATTTTTTCTTCAACCAAATTTATTTCATTCATCAATGTTTCCATATCGGAAACATCAACCAAAACCGCATCTTCATAATCAGTATTTAAATCAACTTTTCCTGATAATAAGTCTTGGAGTTGAAAATTTAATTGTTTTTGATAATTAGCCCTGCCTGCACGAAGTGCCAAATAAGGTGCGTTAAGTGAATTTAATCTATCTGCAACAACGTCAATTGCTTTATCCATTCTGGATGCAACCAAAACTGTCTTGCCTGTCGCAATCAAATGAGTTACCAAATTAACAATAGTTTGTGATTTACCAGTTCCAGGAGGACCATAAACAGCTAAAAAATTATTTTCTTCAATCTTTTTTATAACTTCTTCTTGGCTATCACTCAAAGAAAGTGAAGTTATTGGATAAAACGGTTTTTGTTTAGGGTTAATTGTTTCTTTAAATGGAGCTTTTCCTTTAGAAATCAAATATTCTTGATTAATTGCATTAAGCGCATTTTCCCTTAAAATTCCTGCTGATTTTTCACCAATTTGGGTTAATTCATGCAAAACGCCAGCTGTCATTTGAGGCCTTTTTGTCAAAATGACTGCCTGACTATATTCTAAATATAATTTTTCGACCTTAACGCTTTTTGTTTTTTTAATCTCATCAATAAAGTCAAAATCGGCTAATTCATCTATTAAATCATCACCGGCATCTTCACCCGAACCATAAAAATCTTTTGATGTTGGAACTTCTTTGACAACTTCAATATCATCTCCAATTAAAGATTTTAATGTGACAATAAAAACATCAAGCGCTTCTTGTGTTAAAGGAAGGTCTGGCACAACATCTAAAAGACCAGAAATCATTGTGTCAACTTCTTCTTCATCATCTCTTTTAATAAGTTGAGCCAAAGCACCTGTATTCAAAGATAAAAGTTCCTCTTGAATTGTAAGCAATATGTTGACACCTTTTCTTTCAAGCTTACAAGGCGCATATAAAAGAGGGGTTAAAAAATCGTTATTTTTTTTAGCTTTTGTATTTTTACCTTTTAAGAATAAAAATCCGTACAAAAGATATTTATCTTTTGTATCCATTTCGCTCTGAATCATAAGTTCTGTCAAAAGTGGTGATGATTCAAGCAAAATTGGTGAATCAAACTTTGTAAAAGCCTTCTCTTCACCTTCTAAAAACATCCATTTATTATCTTTATCACCTTTTAAATTACGAAATGTTGAAGATTTAACCTCTTCTCTAACGCAATCATGAAGATATTGGGATAATCTTTTTATAAAACTCCCGTTCATACTAGTTTTAATGGTTTTGGCAACTTCCTGTAACATAGCCCTGATTATAGCAAATTTTTTAATGAGTTTCAAGCGTTCAAATTAAAAAGCCCCAATTGATTTTGGGGCTTTAAAATTAAATAATCTTATAAATTTGAATAAGGATAATCGCTTCTTGGAAAACCAAGTCTGACATATTCGTCCTCAGTTGGAATTTTCCAGTTATTGTTCATGATAAGTCTTGTACATCCTGCACCATTTCCAGATTTTGTACAAGCACAATTTGAGTCTGACTCACAACTTGATGCCCAAATATTCCCATTATTTGAGTTTTTACTAGTTGCATTAATATAATAGGTTTGGATATCGTAACCTAAAATATTTGGCTTTTTATCCCCATTGCAATCTACAAAAAGCTGAACATGATTTTGCATTGTGATAGTAACACCAAAATATGTTCCATCAGCCAGATAATAAACTGCAGAATCGTCAGATTGGTCAATTGTGTTATTTCTTAAATTTTTATGAGTATAATTGCAATCTGAAGAATTACTATTTGTGCAATCTTTTGCAATTTTAAGGTAAGGAGTTAAATAAGTTTGTGCAAATTTAACTGCGTCAGGTTTTGTGTAAGGCTCGCCAAACGTCCAACCTTTAGGTGAACCATAATCTAAAATTGCAAGTCTGTATGCCTGGTTTAATTGAGTATATGATTTTTTAAGTCTTGATTCAATTTCAGTTCTTCTTGAATGCAATACAACTGATGGAATAGTAAGCGCTGCAACAACGCCGATTATAGCAAGTGTGATAAGTACTTCAGCTAACGTGAAAGCTTTTAACCTATTAGTTGCCCCCCCCCCGTGATTTAAGTTCATTTTTTTCATAATTCTATGCCCTTTCAAAATTGCCGTATTTAAAAAATATCCTACATTTTTATTATAACATTTTTTATAGATGTTTCAAGGGGGCGAAATTAAATTTAAAGCCCCAATTGATTTTGGGGCTTGATATATTAATAAATTTAGATGACCTTAGAAGTTCCAAGGATATAAAGCACGATAGCTTTCATCGCCACCTGCCATTTCAACATATTCATCAACTGACGGAATTTTCCAGCCGTTTGATTTTAACAAAAGAGTGCAGGCTAGACCCAAAGTACCAGACGTTGCGGTCAGTGGTTTTCTGCAACCAAAATTTGTGTGCTGAATCATAAATGCATATGTACCATCTCCTGTACCAGAGTCTAATGTATAGCCACGTTTTGGATCATCTTGTTTTTCTAAAGTAATAATGAAGTATTGTACATCAATCCCCATTTTATTTGGTTTTTTCCAGCCATTTGTATCTACATATAACTGAAGCTGATGTATTTTGCCATTCATTGTAGCAACCAAAGCAGTAATAGTCATGCCATTCGTTAAATAAAATCTTGAAAAATGATCACTCGTATTGCCGGCAGGAAAACTAAAAAGACCGCCGCCAAGAGAGTAAAAGTCATACACGCAATCACTTGTTGTTGATGTCCCGCAACTTTTTGCAATTTTTAAATATGGAGCAAAGAATTTATTAAAAAAAGCCTCTGCATTTTGCGCTTGATTTTCTTTTTCTTCAATAGACCAGGTATAAGTTGGACCATAATCTTTAATTGCTAAATTAAACGCATTAGATAAAATCGAATATGAACTTTTTAAACTTGTTTCAATTTCATTTCTTTTATGGTTTGCAACAACTGATGGAATAGTTAATGCTGCAACAACACCGATTATAGCAAGTGTGATAAGTACTTCAGCTAACGTGAAAGCTTTTAAACTTCTAGTTGCCCCCCCCCCCGTAATTAAAATTTAATTTATTCATAATTCTATGCCCTTTCTTAATTGCCGTATTTAAAAAATATCTTACATTTTTATTATAACATTTTTTATAGATGTTTCAAGGGTAAAATATAACCAACTTACCAATTTTTAAAAGCAAATATTGTTTTTAAAAACTTCGTGATAAAATAAATTTTATGGAAAAATATTATTTACCCTTATTATTTTCAACACTTGCAGGCATTTCAACAATAATTGGTGGCTTTGTAACGTTTTTTATAAAAAGAAAAAGTATGAGAGCTTTATCAATTGGGCTTGGTTTTTCTGCAGGAGTTATGATTTTTATATCACTTAGCGAGTTGTTACCTTCATCACAAGAATATGTAACTAAAATTTTTGGTGCAAGTAATTCTTGGATTACTGTTTTAAGTTTTGTAGTTGGTATTGTAATTGCAATATTAATTGACTATTTTATCCCAGACCACATAAAAGACGAAAATCATTACATAACCGATGATGACCATGAAAATGACCCTGAAATAATAGATAAATGGAAAAAACTTAAAAGGGCAGGTTTAATGACGGCAGTTGCAGTTGCAATTCACAATTTTCCAGAAGGTCTTGCGACATTTTTTGCAACAACTGTTGATATAAAATTAGGGCTTGCAGTTGTCGTTGCAATTTCAATTCACAATATCCCAGAAGGAATAGCGATAGCTTTACCCGTTTATCAAGCGACTGGAAGTAAAAGAAAAGCTTTTTATTACACAGTTTTGTCTGGCTTATCTGAACCTGTTGGCGGTGCAGTCGGATTTTTATTAATAAATATGTTGTTTCCGGATGTTGCAATTGGTTTAATGTTTGCAGTTGTTGCAGGCATTATGACATACATCTCATTTGACACATTAATACCTTTATCAAGAGAATACGATACAGGACACTGTTCTATTACAGGCGTTGTCTTGGGTATGATATTTATTGCTTTAACAATATACTCATTTGGTATGTAAAATTATATTGATGTGACAAAAGAGTTTTTAAAAGCAATCTTATTTGACCACAACCTTTTTATGTGGTAAAAATAAGATGAGATGTTTACAGAAAAAGATATTGTGACAATTGGAGAAGGGCTTATTGAATTATCTTCGCCATCTTCTTTAATTACTACCGAAACATTTAATAAATCATATGGCGGCGACACATTGGTTAGTGTTGTTGCTGGCGCTAGATTAGGTTTAAAAACCGGATATATCACAAAAGTTGGAAACGACCACTTTGGCGAATATTTAATGGACGCCTGGTCTGTTGAAAATATTGATATATCACAAGTAAAATTGTCTAATGGATTAAATGGTTTTTATTTTCTAACCAAAGAAAATGATGGCAATAAAGCCACTTATTACAGAAAAAAAACTGCCGCTTCAGAGCTTAGCATAGACGATATTAATTTTGACTATATTAAAAATACAAAGATGTTTTATGCAACAGGTTTTGTTCAGTCTTTATCACTTTCTTGCGCAGAAGTGGTTAGAGAAATATATTCTTTCGCAAAACAAAATAACATATTAACTGCATATAATGTAAACTTCTCAGGAAATGTTTGGAGCGCACAAGAAGCAAAAGAAGCGTTCGAAGAAATTGCGCAAAACATTGATATTTTAATAATTGATGCAAAAAAAGATGCACCAGCAATTTTTGGTTTTGACAGTGTAGATAAAATAATCAAACAAACTTCAGATATGACAATAAAAACTGTCATTATCAAAGATGACGATAGCGTTTATTTAGATAATGAAGGACAAGTGATACAAGAAAAACGTATCCAATTTGAACATTCATCTGCCGGAAACCTGACAGGAATAAATGCTGGTTTTAATGGTGTATTTTTAAATTATTATCTAAACAAAAGTCCTTATGAAGCTTTAAAATATGCAATTTGTGCTGAATTTTTGCAAAAACAAAAAATTGGCGCCGTAAGATCAATACCAACAAAACAAGAAATTGAAGAATTATACAATAGAATTTATGAATAAGAAAAATAAAAAAGTTTTAATATCAGGCTATATAGGCTTTGGAAATTTTGGAGACGAAGCAATTTTTTCTTGCCTTGTTTCATATCTAAAATCAAAAAATGTAGATATCTCAGCTCTTTCAAACACACCTGATAAAACAGCTAAAAAATATTCAATAAATGCCTATAAATATAATTCAATTTTAGAAATTTTTAAGGCAATTCTGAAAAGTGATATTTTATTTTCAGGCGGTGGAAGCCTGCTTCAAAATAACACAAGCAACAAAAGCTTAATTTATTATTTAGGAATCATATTTTTAGCTAAATTATTTGGCAAAAAGGTTGTAATTTTCGCCCAAGGCTTAGAAGGCATTAATGGAAAATTTATGTCTGGCCTTACTTATAGCATATTGAAAAAATGTGATTTTGTAACAGTTAGAGACAAAAAATCAAAATCCATAATGGACAAAAATGGAATTAAAGCAGAACTTGTTTGTGACCCTGTGTTTAGCGTTAAATTACCACCACATACCCCTCGAAATCAAATTGGTATTCAGCTTCGTGGCACTAACGCAATGCACCCATTATTTGTTGAAAGATTAACAGATGCCATTGGGAAATATTTTCCTGATAAAAGCATAAAAGTATTTTCTTTCCAGGAAGAACAAGATCGAAAAATTTGTATAGAATTTGCAATGATGCTTCAAAGAAAATTTCAAGATATAGAAGTTGAAATTTTATTAGATTCATCTGTCCAAGAAATAATCAAAAATTTCGCAAATTTAGAATATTTATTTGCTATGCGTTATCACGCCTGCATTATTGGTGCAATGTATGGAATAAAAACTATGCCAATAGCATATGATGAAAAAGTAGTAACTTTTGCCAAAGAAAATGAAATGCCATATATAGACTGCGGTTGGGAAAAAGACTTAATCCAAGATTGCAGAAATATAGAACATGCAAAATATAAAGTTACTAACAAATTCCAATGGAATATTTTTGATAAATATATTTGTTAAAGGATAAAAAAATGATTATACCAAGTATAGATTTAATGAATGGAAAAGCAGTCCAACTAAAACAAGGAAAAGAAAAAGTTTTAGAAAAAGAAAATGTTATAGAACTTGCAAAGTATTTTGGAAGATTTGGTGAAATTGCCGTTATAGACTTAGATGCTGCGATGAATAAAGGTGATAATGAAGACATTATCAAAGAAATTTGTAAAGTCGCAAAATGCAGAGTTGGCGGTGGCATAAGAACTATTGAAAAAGCTAAGAAAATTCTGGCATATGGTGCATCTAAAATAATTATAGGAACTGCTGCTAATGAAGAATTTTTATCTAAATTACCAAAAGATAAAGTGCTTGTCGCAATTGATGCTAAAAATGACAAAATTGCTGTTGAAGGTTGGCAAACAACAACAGATGCTTCACCAATAAATTACGTTCAAAGATTTGATAATTTATGTGCAGGCTACTTATACACAATAGTCGAAAAAGAAGGAATGCTAGCTGGCACCTGCATTGAAAAATACGAAGAAATTAAAAAATACACCAAAAAACCAATAACCGCAGCAGGCGGGATAACAACTATTGAAGAAATAAAAAAACTTGAAGAATTAAACATCTCATCTCAACTTGGAATGAGCATATACACAGGAAAAATTAAACTGGAAGACGCTTTTATTGAATGTATGGATTTTGAAAAAGCAAATGGCTTAATTCCAACTATTGTTCAAGATTATGATACCAAACAAGTCTTAATGCTTGCATATTCCAACAAAGAATCTCTAAGATATGCCCTTAAAAAAGGTTGTGGCGCATATTTTAGCAGAAGCAGAAATTCTCTTTGGGTTAAAGGTGAAACATCTGGAAATCTTCAAGAATTAGTAACTGCAAGATTTGATTGCGACAAAGATGCATTGCTTTTTATTGTTAAACAAAAAGGAAATGCTTGCCACTTAGACCGTTTTAGTTGTTTTGAAGATAAAGATTTTACTCTTAATGAATTATATGATTTAATTGTCGACAGAAAAAATAAAATGCCTGAAAAATCATATACAACAAAGCTTTTCAATAATGAATTTTTAATAAAAAGAAAAATTATGGAAGAAGCTTTTGAAACAGTAAATTTTGAAGAAGGTGACGGCTTACAATGGGAATGCGCAGATTTGCTGTATCATACTCTTGTATTCCTTGCAAAACACGATGTAACACCAAAAGACATATTGAATAGCCTAGCTTCAAGGACAAAATAATGAAAATATTAGAAAAAATAGACGAAAGCTTTTTTAAAAAAATCGATTTAGAAAATTTAAAAGAAATTGATGAAATTATAGAAAATGTCAAAAAAGATAAAGATAGTGCAATAATTAAATATTGCAGTCAGTTTGGTGATGGCAACTTTGCAAATGGCAAAGATTTCCTTGTTACAAAAGAAGAAATACAAGATGCTCTTTCAAAAATTGATTTAGAACTTTTAGAGGCAATCAAAACTGCTATAAATAATGTTAAAGAATTTGCAAAAGGACAACTAAGCTGTATTCAAAATTTAAAAATGCAAGTTGATAAACACCCAAATTCTTATCTTGGACACAAAATTATACCGGTTGAAAATGCTTTGGTTTATGTCCCTGGTGGAAATTATCCTCTTATAAGTTCAGCAATTATGGGAGTTGTGCCAGCAGTTGTTGCGGGCGTCAAAAATATTTACGTAACATCTCCAAAAATTACACCTGAAGTTATATTAACAGCTCACCTATCAGGTGCGAATGGAATATATAAAATAGGCGGTGTACAGGCAATTGTAGGCTTTGCATATGGTACAGAAAATTTGCCTAAGGTTGATAAAATTGTAGGCCCCGGGAACAAATATGTAACTTACGCAAAAAAACAAGTTTACGGAGAATGTGGAATTGATTTTATCGCAGGACCATCTGAAGTTTTAATTGTTGCAGATGACAAAAGTAATGCAAAATTGGTTGCAGCAGATATGTTAGCTCAATGCGAACATGATAAAAACGCAAGAGCATATTTAATATGCCAAAGCTTGGAATTTGCCAAAAAAGTAAGTGATTTTGCAGAAGAAGAATTAAAAGAATTAACTGACATTGCAAGATTTGCTTGGGATAATTCAATTTGTTATATAACAAAAGATTTGCAAGAAGCAATAGAAATATCAAACAAAAAAGCTCCGGAACACCTTGAAATAGTTTTTGAAGGCGCAAAAGAAAAAATGGACCAATTCAAAAACTATGGTTCGCTTTTTATAGGTGAAAATTGCGCAGAAGTTTTTGGGGATTATTGTTCTGGCACAAATCATGTTTTACCTACAAATCAAGTTGCAAAATATCATGGTGGCCTAAGTGTTTTTGATTTTATAAAAATACAAACCTACCAAGAAATAGATAAAGAATATTCTAAACAATTAGCAAAAACAGCATCAATTTTAGCAAACGCCGAAGGCCTTATGGCACACAAAAGAGCAAGTGATTTAAGAGGTTAATTATGAGATTAGAAGATATCAGAAATAAATTTAAAATTTCACATGATACGCAAACAAAAATATTAAAAACCTTATTAAATGGGCTATATCAAATACATAAACATGTTTATTTCCATGTAAATATAAATTATCCAAAAGCACCTTGTATCTTTGCCATTTGGCATGCACATCAATGCGGTGTTTATTCAATAGATGACAAACATAAGACGAATATTATGATTTCGCGTTCTCAAGATGGCGATATGATTGCATATGCCACAGAACAACTTGGAATAAAAACAGTCAGGGGCTCTCAAACAAGAGGTGGAACGGCTGCGACACTTGAACTTATAAACAGATTAAAAGAAGGAGAATTTGGCGCAATTACAATTGATGGTCCAAGGGGTCCAAGATATGTTGTTAAAAAAGGAATTATTGAAATTGCAAGAATTTCTGGAGTGCCAATAGTTCCAATGACCTGGTATTGTGGCAAAAATGGCTGGTTCCAATTTAACACTTGGGACAGATTTTGTTATCCTAAACCTTTTGTTAAATGTTTAAATATTTTTGGCGATCCAATTTATGTTCCTGAAAATATTAATGAAGAAGAAGTTGAAAAATACAGGAAACAAGTTGAAGACACTTTGAATAATTTATATGAAACTGCACAAAGAGATTATAAAAAATTAATTAAACAAAAATAACATAAAGCCCACTTTTAAAGTGGGCTTTAATTTAAGGTTTTAAGAATTATTTATGGTTATAATTCTTTAATGCTTAAACCAATTCTGTGTTCTTCAGGAGTGAATTTTTTAATTTGAACTTTAATTTCATCACCAACATTATATTTGTTGTTTAAATTAACATGTTCATCTGAAATTTCAGCTGAAGGCAAAAGTGCTTCAACACCTGGGAAAATGTTGATAAACATACCAAAGTTAGTAATTTTATTGATTGTACCATCAATTACATCACCTTCTTGAAATTTGTCTGCAATTTCGTCCCAAGGATTTGAAGTCATACGTTTTAAAGAAAGACTAACACGTTTCAATTCTTCATCAACTTTGATAACTTTAACTGTAATTTTTTCGCCTAATGAAACAACTTCTGAAGGATGTTTAATTCTGTCCCAAGAAATTTCAGAAATTGGAAGAAGACCATCAATTCCGCTAATGTCAACAAATACGCCAAAATCAGCAATTCTTACAACTTCACCTTCGATAACATCATCAACGTTTAATTGAGAAATAACGCCTTGAGCAACTTCTTCTCTTCTTTGCGCAAATACTTGACGTTGAGATAAGATAAGTTTGTTTCTTTTTGGATCAGCTTCTAAAATTTTAACTTCAATTTCTTTGTTCATTTGTTCATCAGTTGAAATACCAGCTCTCAATTGAGAAGATGGGATAAAACCGCGTAAACCTTCAACTTCAGCAATCAAACCGCCTTTAACGCTTGAAACAACAAGTGCCATAATTGTATCATTGTTGATTCTTGCATCATTTAATTTGCTCCATGATTGTGCAAAAGAAAGTTTTTTCAATGAAAGAACAGGAACTTCATCATCTTCTTCGTCTTTCATTACATAAAATTCTTTTTCATCCCAAAGTTTAACAAAATCTTCTGGATTTTGAGAAGGACTTAAAGTAATTTCGCGGTTTGGCAAGAAAGCTTCAGTTTTGCTTCCTATGTCAACTAAATAACCGTCTTTTTCTTTTTTAACGATTACACCTTTTACAACGTCAACAACGTTTAATTTGTGAGTGTAAGAATCGTTAAGTAATTGTTCGAATTCTTCATTTGTCATTGTTTGTGTCATTTTATTTCTCCTTTAATTTTTCTAACACTTTTTGAATTATATAATCAGGAGTCGAAGCACCAGCTGTAACTCCTATATTAAATGCTTTTTCAATATCATCATTAAAATTTAAAAGTTCATTATCAGATTCAATATGAATAGTTTTTGTAATATTTGATAAAATATTTGCTAAATGAGTTGTATTTGCACTTTTTTTAGAACCAATAACAATCATTAGATCACTTTGTTGAGCAAGAAGTTTAGCTTCATTTTGTCTTAGAGTCGTTGAAGCGCATATTGTATTTATTATTTTTAACTCTTTTGTAAGTGGAATAAGATAATTTGCAACTTCTTTTAAATATTCTATTTTTTGTGTTGTTTGAACAACAACACCAACTTTTTTATTTTCTTTTACCTTATCCTCAATATTTTTTAAAGATTCTAAGTTGCAAGCCACAAAAACATTTTCAGTATTTTTAGCAAAAAGTTTTGCATTGGCTTCAATTGCCATAACTTCAGGATGTTCCTTTTGTCCTAATATAATTAAAAAATAACCATTGTTTACAAGTTCAACCGCTTCATTTTGAACTTTTTTAACATCAGGGCATGTCAAATCAACTATTTCAAAGCCTTTATTTTCTATATCCTTAATTGTGTCTATTGAGACACCATGACTTCTTATAATACAAATTCCACAACCATTTTCGGGCAGATTATCAACTGTTTTAACACCCATTTCTTCAAGTTCTTGTATAACTTGAGAATTATGAATAAGTTCACCTAAAACATAAATGTTTTTGTCTGGATTTTCTTTTTTAATTTTTTTTGTTGTTTCGACTGCACGCTTAACACCATAACAAAAACCTGCGTAAGATGCATATTTTATATTTTTATTTGTGATAAAAGTCACAACCCTTCTTTATGGAGTCGCAAAAAAAAATTGCGCTAGATATATGTAACCATAAACAATGGCATAAATCAAGCGCAATTGGTATTTAATTCTTTATTTTTAGTTAATAGAACCTACAAATTCTGCTGTAACTTTTTCAACCGCACCATCTGCAACATCAGCTACAGCTTCACCGGCTTTTGGAATTTGTTTTTCAACATCTAAATCATCAATTACTTCAATAAAATCATCTGCAAGTTCTTGGGCTTTATTTGTTTTACCTTTTAGGAAAAGAATAACTGCACCAACAGCGGCTGCAATTAAACCAATCACTAAACCTTTTTTGCTTTTGCCTTGTTTTTTATTTGAAAGTTCTACTGTATCTGTTGCTGGTGATTTTTCTAAATTATTTTCAGTCGCTGACTCTGTTGGAGCACCTGAAACAACAGGAACTGGAGCTGCAACTGCGCCAACTTGTGAATTTGTATTATTAAGAGTATTAGCTAAAATTGGTGACATCATTTTTGTTTGATTGTGTGTTAAAGGTCCGTTTACACCTTCTGTTTGTGTTGGAACAAAATTACCATTGACTGCATTTATACTCATTTTTCCTCCTAGAATTATTTACAATTATAATAAACTAAAAAATAAAATATTTTGCTTTATTACAAAAATTTATTTTTATAAAACTTTATATTAGAATAAAATAAAAGGATATTTTTATGGAAAATGTTAAACAAGATATTTTATATTGGTCAAAAAGACTTTACCAAAAAGGGTTAATGCCTGCCACAAGCGGAAATGTCAGCGTCAAAATAAATGACAATATTCTTATTTCAAAAAGTGGTGTATGCGTTAATGATATGAAAGAAGAAGACCTTGTTTTAATGGATTTATCTGGAAATTCATTAGAACAAAACAAAAAACCTTCAAGCGAAAAATTTTTACACATTTGTGTATATGAACAAAGAGATGATATCAAGGCAGTTGTTCATTCACATTGCCCATATATAACTGCCTTTGCAGCTGCAAATAAAGAAATTGATAAACATTTTTTACCAGAATTCACTTATTGTTTCGACAAAATTCCATTAGCACCATATTCAACACCTTCAAGCCTTGAACTTGCGCAAAATACGGCTGAATATTTTAAAAAATATTCTTGTGTTTTAATGGCAAATCATGGAATTGTTGTTGGTGCAGATTCAATAAAAAATTGTTTTTATATGTTAGAAACTATAAAAAATTATGCAGAAACTTACTTTGCAGCAGAAATTTTAGGTGGTGCAAAACTTTTAAATAAAAAACAAGTTGAAGCAATTAAAAAACTTAGAAAATAAAAGGAAAAAATGGCAACTCAAATTGAAAATGCTAAAAATAATGTAATTACAAGTGAAATTGAACTTGTAGCTCAAAAAGAAAATCTTGAACCAAAATTTATAATGGAACAAGTGGCATTAGGCAGAATTGTCATTTTAAAAAATGCTTTAAGAAAAAATTCAATACCAGTTGGTATTGGCGAAGGTTTAGGAATCAAAATAAATGCAACAATCGGCACTTCAAATGAAAATTCTGGGTTGAAAAATGAACTTGAAAAAGCACAACTTGTTGAATTTATGGAAGCAGACACTTTAACTGATTTATCAACTGGCAAAGGTATTGATTTGACAAGAAAAAAAATAATTAATTCAACAACCCTGCCATTAGGTACTGTTCCTATGTTTCAAGCAGTTAAAGAGGCAACTGAAAAAAATTACGATTTAATTAATTTAGACAAAGATAAAATTTTTTCAAATATCGAAAAACACTTAAAAGACGGTGTTGATTTTGTTAGTATCCACGCTGGCATAACAAAATATTCAACACAAGTTATGGAAAATACTGAAAGAAAAATGGGTCTTATTTCAAGATGTGGCTCAATGTTAAATTGGTGGGTTAAAAAAACAGGCAAAGAAAATCCTCTTTACGAAAATTTTGACGAACTTTTGGATTTGGTCAAAACATATGACGCAACTTTATCTTTAGGAAATGGTTTTAGAGCCGGTTGTATTGCAGATTCATTTGACAGAGCTCAAATTGCAGAATACATCGTTAATGGTGAATTAGTTGAACGAGCAAGAAAATTTGGCATTCAAACTATGGTTGAAGGTGGTGGGCATATTTCATTTGAAAAAATAGCTTCAATAACCAAAAATATAAAAGAAATAACAAATTTTGCACCACTTTATATGCTAGGACCAATAGTAACAGATGTTGCTGTTGGATACGATAATATTACAAGTGCTATTGGTGCAACACTTGCAGGTTATTCAGGCGCAGATTTTCTATGTTATGTAACTCCTGCTGAATATTTAGGTTACCCAGATATTGAACAAGTTCGACAAGGCATTATTGCAGCAAAAATTGCAGCACACTCAGCAAATATTGCAAGAGGTGATAAAGACGCCATTAAAAGAGATTTATCAATGGCAATAGCAAGGAAAAAATTTGACATAAAAGAACAGAAAAAACAAGCTATTGATAGAACCGTTTTTTAAATTCAAACTAAAAAAACAGAGCATTTTGCTCTGTTTTTTAATATATTTTGATTTATTACATCATATTTGGTGCACTTGTTAAACCTATCATTCTCATTAAATCATCTGGATGTTGAGATTTAGCCAGTGCATCTCCTTGGTCAATAAGACCTGCTTTAAATAAATCACGAAGTGCCATATCAAGAGTTTGCATACCTTGACCTGCACCTGTTTGAATTGATGAATAAATTTGGGCAGTTTTATGTTCACGAATTAAGTTTGCAATCGCACCATTTACAACCATAATTTCTTGTGCCATTACACGACCTTTTTTGTTTATGCCATCTGGCGCAAGTTTTGGAATCAATGTTTGAGAGAATACCGCAACCAAACTGTTTGACAACTGCAAACGAATTTGTTGTTGTTGTCCTTCAGGGAATGCGTCAACCAAACGGTCAATTGTTTGTGAAGCTGATGAGGTGTGAAGTGTTCCTAAAACCAAGTGACCTGTTTCTGCGGCAGTTAGAGCCAAAGACATAGTTTCTAAGTCACGCATCTCACCTATTAGAATAACGTCAGGGTCTTCACGAAGTGCTGCCCTTAGGGCATTTGAAGTTGAACGGGTATCTTGACCTAACTCTCTTTGGTGAACAATTGATTTTTTAGATGTGTGAATAAATTCTATCGGATCCTCAATTGTCAAAATGTGTTCTGCGCGAGTTGCATTAATATAGTCAATCATAGCAGCTAATGTTGTTGATTTACCAGAACCTGTTGGACCTGTAACCAAAATAAGTCCTCTTGGTCTTTCAGAAATTTGTTTTACAACTGCAGGAAGACCCAATTCTTCAAAAGATGGAGGAGTAGAATTAATGCTACGAAAAGCTGCGGCATAACAACCTTTGTCTTTATATAAGTTAACCCTGAAACGACCAACACCATGAAGTCCATAACCAAAGTCTAATTCCCAATCTTGTTCCAAAGCACGTCTTTGTTCATTTGTCAAAATTGGAAATACAACTGTTTCAACATCTTCTGCTGATAAAACAGGTAAATTTGTTCTAAGCAATTTACCATCTATTCTTATAACTGGTGGCAAATTAGCTGATATATGCAAGTCGCTTGCGCCCTTTTGCATTACTAATTCAAGAATTTCTTCTATTAACATAA
This sequence comes from Cyanobacteria bacterium SIG30, assembly GCA_015152475.1. Lineage (GTDB taxonomy): Bacteria > Cyanobacteriota > Vampirovibrionia > Gastranaerophilales > Gastranaerophilaceae > SIG30. Next base: position 47,510 of record SUTW01000001.1, read on the forward strand.
AATCTCCATTTCTTTAACAGTAACCATTTTACAATTTGTTTCAATAAAAGTAAAGAAAGAAACAGAAATATAGGTCATAAAAACTAGAATATGGCAAAATGTAAAAATGTTGCCCAAATTAAAGTTGATAATTATAATGTAGAAGGGAAATAATATCTAAAAATGAATACTTTAATCAATAAAACAAAAGAACAAATAAATCCATATGTTGATTGGTTCAAAAATACCATAGGAAAAGAAGTTCAAGATGCGTGTCAGGAATTTTGGGAAGACAAATATGATTTCTTGTTAACATCAATAACTGAAAGTCCAATAATAAAAAATGACTACGCAACAAAAAATGAATTTTTCTTTACCAAAAAATTTAAAAAAGAACAAAATCAACTTGTTTCTGTAAGATTATCATCAAATTTTGCAAGAGTATTTTTGCACATTTATTTATCTTCATCTGAACCAAAATTCAACCTTATGGAATTAAGTGATTTAGAAGCAAAAATATTAAATTCATTTGCACAATTTGTTTACGACAAAATTAAAATTCATTTTGTAGATTATAATACTCTTTCAAAACAAAAAAAGAATATAAAAGGAAATTACAATTTAACTTTTGCAATTAGAAAGCCAAAATATCCAAGTGGAAAAATATCAATTAGTATTCCTAAAAATTTAGTTTCGCCACTAGAATTAAAAACTATTGAAAATTTTACATTGCAGGATTTCTTAATGAGTCCTACAACTGTTAATTTAAAAGTCGGAACAACAAAAATAACTTTAAATGAACTAAAAAGCTTAAATAAAGAAGATATTTTATTTCTTGAAAACAGCAATATAAACAGGATGAAAATAAAAACCCAAAAAGTGGAAACGGAATTTAAAATTAATCCTAATCCATCTTTGATTATAGATTTAAACGAAAAAGAACACGGAAACATTGAAGGAGAAACAATGACTAAAAATGTTTGGGACGATATACAAATAGAAGTAAGCGCCGAATTCAACAAAGTTAAAATGACCCTTGGGGAATTAAAACAACTTACATCAGGAATGATTGTTGACTTAGGAGATATCTTTGATAACAAAATTTCTCTTGTGGTTGAAGAAAAAACAGTTGCTAAAGGCGAACTTGTCATTATAAATGATAAATATGGAGTTAAAATTGATGAAATTATATCAGACGGAAATGTGCCGGATGAAGATGATGTTATAAAGACGAACATCAAAACAAACCAAAATTATCAAAATGAAGAAAAAAATACTCCAAAAAAAGATATTTTGAACGACCCTCAAGCAATAGAAGAAGATGAAGACTTCGATTATTCAAACTTTGAAGATGAAGGAGAATAATGCAAAATACTAATTTTTTAGTTAATTTCACAGTTTATATTCTAGCCATGATTGGCGTTTCTTTTATTGCGTTTATCGTTTGGAAAAATATGAGAACTATTCAAAATAAAGCAAAAAGTTCAATGAAAATTGAGGATTCTTTAAATCTGGCGCCAAGAAAAGATTTATACATTATAAGAATAAATGATGAAAGATTTTTAATTGCATCTGATGCAGACAAGACAACATTTTTATCTAAACTTAAAGATGATAAAACCGTAAGCTTCAAAGAAGTACAAGAAGAAGTAAATAAAGAAGACGAAACAAACAGCAAAATAAAAAAAATAACTGAAAAAATTATAAAAAAACAAACAGACGATTTGATTCAAAAAGAAACTTTGATTAAACAAGAAGAAGAAGAAAAAATTGAAGCAAAGAATGTACTTAAAGAATTAAAACTCAGAGGTATGGGAAACTAATGGATATTTTAATAAAAGATATGAACCCAGTTATACAACTGCTTATAGTAATGACAACATTTTCTCTTTTGCCATTTGTCTTTACTTGTATGACATCTTTTTTAAGATTTTCTATTGTTTTTGGACTTTTAAAAACAGCTATGGGTACACAACAAGTTCCGCCTGCAATGGTTTTGGTCGGACTTGCAATGGTTCTTACAATATACACAATGTCGCCAACATTTCAAGCTATGTATCAGGCAGGCGAAATTCCTTACAAACAAACGGGAAATATGATTGTTGCAATACAAAAAGGTTCAGAACCATTAAAAGAATTTATGCTTAAACAAACAAGGCAGGAAGATTTGGCCTTTTTTGTCGAAAAAACAAGGGCACAATTACCTGAAACGCCTGAGGAAATAACTCTTTGGGAAGTTGCACCAGCATTTATTATTTCTGAATTAAAAACCGCATTTGAAATTGGTTTTATAATTTTTATTCCATTTATTGTTTTAGATATCGTTGTCGCAAACATCCTGCTTGCACTTGGTATGTTTATGTTATCGCCAACAATTATATCGTTACCATTTAAACTACTGATATTTATCGCAGTTGACGGCTGGAGTTTAATTGTCAAAGGACTAGTAGGGAGCTTTAACTAATGGATTATTTAGTAGAATATTTAACAAAAGGCTTTGTAATAATGCTTATGGTATCGCTTCCTTGTGTTCTTGTCGCGGCAGGAATAGGTTTGGTTGTTGGTATATTGCAAGCCGTTACACAAGTACAAGAACAAACAATTGCAGCTGCACCAAAGATATTGCTTGTATTTTTAACAATAATTATTTTGGGTTCATGGTATATAAAAGTTTTAACGGATTACGTCCGTCAGGGGACAAATCTGGCATTTGAGGTCATACCAAAAACGGAAAGCTTTGTTCTGCCACCTAATTATTATAAGCATTCTAAACCATTTATGGATGAAATGTATGACACAATTAAAAAGAATAATCAAGTTGAAAACATAATGAAAAACCCAGGAAAAATTCCTTGGGCAGAAAAATTGGAAAGTGCAAAATACAGACCTGCAAACAAAACAGCAAATCCAACACCTAATTTAATTGAAAAAAATAAAATAATGGGAAGATAATATGAGCGATTTTGTTGTTGAATTTGCAAAGATTTTTCCCGAATTAAATGTTGCACTTGGTGCAGGCATTATGGTTTTTTCAAGAATGGCCGGCTTATTTTGTCTTGCACCAATATTCAACAGAAAAGAAATTCCTTCCATGATTAGAATTTCTTTAATTCTAATTTTTACTGTTATTGCAACAATGTTATTAAAACCAGCTCCAGCGCCAGATGGAACATCTCTTATTCTTGGAATATTTTTAAACTTTTTATTTGGTCTCCTTATTGGTTTTGTTGCAAATTGTATTCTCCAAGCAATTATGGCTGGCGGAGATATGATTAATATGCAAATGGGTATGTCATCCGCTATGGTTTTGGACCCAGCCACAAAACAACAGACAAGTGTTTTAGGTAATTATTTCACTTTTATAGGTTTAATTATCTTTATTTCAATTGGCGGTGCTTATTGGCTTTTTGATGCTTTTTTAAGAAGTTTTCAAATATTCCCAATGTATAGCGTAAATTTTGATATTATGGGAGTTGCAAATCTTGAATATGTAACCACAATTACTGCAAATATTCTATTTATGGGTATGCAAATAGCATCTCCTGTACTTTTAGCAACTTTAGGACAAGACATTATCCTCGGTATTATTTCTAAAACTGCACCTCAGGTTAACGTATTTCAATTATCTTTTCTATTTAAACCTTGTCTTGGAGCTTTAATTTTAACTTGGATTTTACCAAATATCATCGAAACAATCACAACATACATAAGTTCATATTCAAACATTTTTTAAGTTTTTTTAAAAATGCATTAAAAAAAAATAAATTAAATTAAAATAAAATTATGAGTCTACTTCTTAAAAATTTCTATAATAATTGGTCAGAACCTGTTTTAACCTTTGATAGCAAAAACAATATTTTGTATCAAAACAAAAGTTTTGAAAAAATTTTTGGGAAGCTTGAAGAAAGTGACTACAAAGATAAATTAAAAAAAATTGAATATAAATTTTATTTTGATGTTTGCGTTTTACAAAGTGAAAATATCACAACTTACACACCAATTTCTAATGCTTTAAAAAGTGAATATAACTGGGGTTGTTATTGTGTTTATCAAAAAAATGAAAAAGAATTTTTAAATTTCACAATAAAATCAATAAATTTAAAAAATTGGAAAATAATTTATTTTCATGACATAACACAAGAAACCAAAGCAAAAAGTCTTGAAGAAGAAAATCAAAAATTAAAAATTCAAAATCAGGAATTTGCGAACACAAACACAAAAGCTCAAAGTCAAGCTGTTAAAATGGCTTTATTAAATAGAATTATAAACACAATAAGAAAATCAATAGACACAAAAAGCCTCATAGAAACAACTTTGAGCGAATTAAGCATAATTTTTGGTGCTAAAAAAGTTTATTTTTTAGATAAAAATTTCAACATAGATTACAGTTTCCCAAACAAAAAAAATGATAAAGAAGAAAAATTAAAATTTTCACAAGAAATTCAAAACGGCTTACTCAATGGAGAAAATCTTGTAAATACAGAACTTGGCGAAAACAATGTTCTTATGACAAGAATTTTAATTCCTGTTTTGAACAGAGATAATTTGCTGGGAACATTTGTAATTTACACCTTTGAAAAAAATATTTTACAAGAAGAAAAAGAACTTTTAACAAGCATTTCAATGCACATATCAAGTGCTCTCTTGCAGGCAGAATTATTCCAGGAAATAAATAAAAAAAATGAAGAATTGGAAAAAACTTTAACAGAATTAAAAGAAACACAACTGCAACTTATCAATTCAGAAAAAATGGCATCATTAGGTCAACTTATAGCATCAGTTGCCCATGAAATAAACACTCCGCTTGCATCAATTTCTGCAAACAATGAAATAATGAAAAAACTTTTTGAACAATACAAAAATGAAATGCTTGATGAAATAAACGATATAGATGAAGAAGCAATAAAAAGAATAACCAATATTGTTCGCTCACTAAAACGCTTTGTAAGACTCGATGAAGAAGAAAGACAAAGCGCAAACATAAACCAAGAATTAGATTTAACATTAACGCTTTTGAAACAAAAAACAAAAAACAAAATTAAAATAACAAAAAAATATTCAGATATTCCGAACATAAATTGTTATCCAAATATGTTAAATCAAGTATTTTTGAATATTTTGATGAATGCAATTCAGGCAATTGAAAAAGAAAAAGAAAATGGCGAAATTGAAATTGTAACAGAAACAAAAAATGACTCTTTAATAATTAAAATTTCGGATAATGGCGCAGGAATAGATGAAAGTCATAAGAAAAAAATATTCCAAGCAGGTTTCACAACAAAAAAAGTTGGCGAAGGCACAGGCTTAGGGCTTGCTATTTGTAAAAAAATAATTGATGAACATAAAGGTCAAATAAATTTCGAAAGCAAGAAAAATAAAGGAACCTCTTTTGAAATAATTTTACCTTTAATATAAAGCATAGTAAAAATTAAAGCCCCTTTTTTGGGGCTTTAATTAGTTTAAAAAACTGGCAATTTATCCATTTTCTTATATTTATTTATTTGCGGATAAAGCATTTTATCTTTTTCTCTAAAGAATTTTGCAAATAGTGAATATTTTTCACCAACTTTAACAAGTTGCCAATCTGCAAACTTATCACTATATGAATTATAATTTTTATTTTTGATAATGATAAAGACAGGAACCTTTTGCTCTTTTGCATTTTGAACAATCTTATCTAAAGATTCAAAATCAATATCCGGCAAAAATTCAATATTTCTGCCAAATGTATTCATGACACTATATTTATTCGCAAAATCAAAGGTAACCAATTTTGAATCATAAACAAGAGAAGCATCTTGTGCGTATTCTTCAAGTTCACGTTGTCCAAATTGCATCATATAACCAAAAATATATGTTGTTGCAATCATAATTACACCAAACATAAATACAAGTTTTGTTATAAATAACAATGCTCTGTTTTTATTTGATAAACAAAGAATTGAAATTAAAGGAATAATCATAACCCAACCAATTAATTGGCTTGAAAAACTTTGCGCAAGAGCAATTTCCCTGCTTATTCCAGCAGGAGTTATGAAATTAACCAAAATATAACCAACAATACCCACAATAATAAAGAAAATTGAACCTATTACTGTTGAAATTTTTATTCCTTTTTCATATTTGTTATATACGATATAACCCCACCAATAATAAGCGGTTAAAAGAGCTAAGGCTGGGAACAATGTCAAAATATAACTTGGCAGTTTTGTACTTGAAACACTGAAAAACAAAAATACTGACAGAAAATAAATTGATGCAAAAAGTAAAATTTTTCTATCGTTTGTGTCTGCTGAAAAAATTGTTGCAAAAGTTTTTGAAGATTTTACTTCTCTAATAAGAGCCTTACAGCCATTTACAAAAGCAGAAATCATATTAAATGTCCAAGGAATAAATCCTGCAAAAATAATTGGAATATAAAATAAAAATGGTTGTTTTCTGCCCAAACCCGCAGAATCTAAAAATCTTGAAAAATGATGTTTGATAATATATTCTTCAATCCAACGCATATCATATTCAGTAAATATTGAATAATGCCAAGGAGTAACAGCAAATAAAAATATTAAAAGACCAGGGAAAAAATTTACCGGTTTAAATAATTCTTTAACTTTTTTAATTGAAAGAAAGTATAAAAACACAACCATTGCAGGAATAATAAAACCAATAATCCCTTTCATTAAAACTGCAAGACCCATAAAGAGCCAGCCAAAATACCAGCAATATTTTCCATTATATGATTTAGTGCAAAATTGTGATAAAACTGCACTATATATTGCAGACATTGTAAATACCATAAAACCCATATCAAGAATTGCAATATGAGAGAATAATAAAAACCATAAATTAGATAACAAGATAAAAGAAGCAATCAAGGCATAATTGCTACCTAGCGTTTTTCTTGCAAAGAAATATGTAAAAATTACTGAAAACATAGCAAGAAATGCCGTCATAAATCTTGCACTTAATGGATTAACATCACCGCAAAAATTAAAAAATAACGCATTTAGCCAAAAATATAAAGGTGGCTTTTCTAAAAAAGGTGCTCCATTTAAAATCATTGTTATCCAGTCACCTTGATTCAAAAGATTAGCAGAAATCCCAACATATCTTGTTTCGTCAACGTCAACTAACGGATAAAAACCTAATCTTAAAAAAAGTAATAAATAACAAAACAATAAAAGTGATAAAAAACCAACTACATTTTGATTTTTTGAAAAATATTCTTTTATTTTTTCACCCATTTCGCACTCCTTATATTGCATTATGCATTTTTGTTCTTATAACAAAATCTTTACCGAATACATCATAATCGATATCAAGCTCTTTATATTGCCCATTAAGCAAAGTTGGCACACTAATATGCAAAATATCATCTTGCATAATATCGCCTTCGCCATGGTAATGCCCAGACACTATAGCTTTAACATTTTTATGTCTTTTCAACAATGTTAAATATTCATCAGCATTAACTGTTTTGTGTGATTTATAATCAAACGGTTCAACAAGTGGATAATGCTGGAAAAGAACTACATTTCTTTTAGAATATCTTTTTAATTTTTTTTCAAGCCAAATTAATTCTTTTTCTCTGAAATAACCTTTATTTCCCGGTATAAATTGATTAACACCGTCCATAAAAATAAAAACCAGATTTGAATCAATAACTTTTAATGATGGAACTTTTCGTGTTTTATTTTTTGAAAATCTATTAACTATTGAAAAGAATTTCTTTTTGTCAACACCTAAAACCTGTGCAACATCATGGTTTCCAATAAGCACAAAATAAGGTTTTTTAAGGGCGTTTATAATTTTAGAGAACATAGCAATAGATTCTTTATTTGCTACATCAACACAATCTCCTGTAAAAACAGCATAGTTAAAATCTGAATCGTTTATGTCTTTAACTGCGTTTTTTAAATTTCGAATTGATGGCGTCATTAAATAATTGCCATTTTTATCTTGTGAAACTTTAATATGAACATCCGACATTACAACAACTTTTGTACTTTTCGCAAATACTGGGGTATTTGACAAAGCAAAAAACAAAATAAAAACAAATATGCCGAATAACTTTCTCATAAACGAAATTATACAACAAAACCTAATTGTGGACAATTTTTAAGATTTAAAAGCAATAAGGTTTATTTCTTCATGTTTATAATTTTCAAGATATGTTATGACATCTTCGGGCTTTTGGGCAACATAAAAAGCTGTAAATACTTTGTCGCTTGCAAATTTTTGCTTAACAAAATTTTCAAAAAACTCAACTAAGCTATCATAAAAATGATTTGTATTTAGAAAAATTATAGGCTTATTGTGGTAACCTAAAATTTTAAGATCCAAAACTTCGATTATTTCATCAAGAGTTCCAAAACCGCCCGCTAGTGCTATAAAAGCATCAGACGCTTCATCCAATTTTTGTTTTCTATCTCTTAAATTATCAGTCAGAACAAAGTTGTCACAAGGACCTTGCTCACCTTCTATAAAATCAAAAATTTTCTTTGGCATAATACCAGTTACCTTTGCGCCACTATTTTTAGCACCAAGTGCAACTTCGCCCATAAGCCCTCTAAATGAACCGCCATAAACAAGTTCATAATTATTTTGAGCAAGTAAAGCGCCAAGTTTATTTGCATCTTGATGATAAATTTCATTCAAATTATTGCTTGAAGAACAAAAAACACATATCTTTTTCATAAAAAAATTATACTACAAATTTATTAAAATGTTTTTAATTCGCTTGTTGAAACATCTATTTGTTTTATACCATGTTTTAAAAATTCTACACTATAAATGGGATACATACCTTCCTGCTCAACAGTTTTAATGTGGCCTATACCGAAATGAGAATGAAAAACCCTTGTTCCAACAGGCAAAGTCCCAAAAGGCGAATTAGATACAGAAGGCTTAACTGAGCTTGCCTTTTGTTTAGCCTTCGCAATCATGTCTTTAATGCTTTGCGTTGAATTTGCTTTATTTTCTTCATTTTTAACAACATTTGATGGTGAATGGTTGTTTGAAGAAACATTGTCGTTTTTTGGTTGCGCTTTTTTTATAATTATTCTATTCACGCTTGAAGCCAAATTGTTTGTTGCCGGTGTAGATACAGATTGGCTTTTAATATTTTTAAGACTTGAAGCCAAATTGTTCCCATATGATGAAGTTTTATTATAAGAATCATTATAGGAATCAGTTTTTTGCGTTTCTTTAATTTTATGAACAGCTTTTTTGAAACTTGAAGTTCTTTTAACAGGTTCGATTTCCATATGTTCTGAACCTTCAAAATCAATTAGGCCAATAGGAATTTCGCTTAAAAATCTACTTTTTGGATAAGATTTTAAATCGCCCCAAAACATTCTTTGTTTTGCATACGTTATAAATAATTCTTCCTTTGCACGAGTAATCCCAACATACATCAAGCGTCTTTCTTCTTCTAAATCATTAGAACTCGCCTGATAAGAAATGGCTCTTTGATGAGGGAAAAGACCTTCCTCTAAGCCCGCCAAAAAGACAACCGGAAATTCAAGACCTTTTGCAGAATGAAGCGTCATTAAAGTTACTGATTTTTCCTCATCTTTAATTCCGTCAACATCAGAAACAAGTGCAACTTGTGTCAAAAAGGTTCCAAGAGGCGTCAAGTTTTCTTCATCTTCACTTGAAAAATCATCTTCTTCAAATTCACGAACAACATTTATAAATTCCTGCAAGTTTTCAATTCTTGACTGGTCTTCAACCTTATCGTTTTCTTGAAGCTCTTTTATATAACCAGAATAATCCAAAATATAACTCACAAATTCGCTTAAAGGATATACTTCCTGTTTATATATAAAATCTTCAATTAAATTCACAAAAGTTGTTAAAAGCCCTTTTATTCTTGGTGTAAAATCTTCATAATTGTCTATATTTTTAATAATTTCAAAAATACTAAGATTTTCTTCATCTGAAATTTCAGATAACTTTTTAAAAGTGCTATCCCCAATTCCTCTTTTTGGAACATTTATAATTCTTTTTAAAGAAGCGCTGTCAGATGTATTATAAATAAATTTTAAATAAGCAAGAATGTCTTTTATCTCGGCTCTATCATAAAACTTTAAACCGCCAACAATTTTATATGGTATCGAATTTGCCATTAAAGATTCTTCTATGTTTCTTGATTGAGCATTAGTTCTATATAAAATTGCAATATCTTCAACATCAGTGCCTCTTGCTGTAAGCGATTTTATTGTATTTGCAATATAATCTGACTCATTATAATCACTTGCGGCCTCATAAATTTTGATTTTTTCGCCATCACCCTTTGTCGAATAAAGATTTTTTTCAATTCTTTGCTCGTTATTTTGGATTAAAACATTTGCAGCATTCAAAATATTATTTGTAGAACGGTAATTTTGTTCAAGCTTAATCAACTTTACATTTTGATAATCTTTTTGAAAACCCAAAATAATTTTAAAATCAGCACCACGCCAAGAATATATTGATTGGTCAACATCACCTACTGCAAGCAAACTTGTATCTTTTTCAAGAGCTTTTTTATCATTAAATAACATTCTAACAAGTTTATATTGAGCCTTGTTTGTATCTTGAAACTCATCAACTAAAATGTGTTTAAAACGGCTTGCATATTCTTCTCTAACTTCAAGGTTATCTTCAATTAAATTACAAGACAATAAAAGCATATCATCAAAATCTATTGCATTATTTAAAGATAATTGTTTTTCATATTCATAATATATTTCAGCAATCTTTTCTGTTTTATAATCTCTTGCAGAAGTTGAAAATGCATAAGCGTCTTGCATTTTGTTTTTTGCGTTTGAAATTATAGTTTTTATCAACTTAATATCATAAATTTTTTCATCAAGGTTAAACTTCTTGATTATGTTTTTTAAAACAGTTTTTGTGTCTGTATCATCATAAATTACGTAATTATTGTCCCATTTTCTGCCATCTTTTGTTTTATATTTTTCAAGATGCTTTCTTAAAATTCTTCCACAAATATTATGGAATGTACCAACCCACATTCTTTTGACAACATCTTCGCCTAAAAATTTTGAAAGTCTAACCTGCATTTCACGAGCGGCTTTATTTGTAAATGTTAATGCCATAATTGAATATGGACTCACACCATTTAAAATCAAGTTAACAATTCTTGAAGTCAAAACTTTTGTCTTACCAGATCCTGCTCCTGCAAGAACCAATATTGCTCCATTTTTTTCATCAACTGCTTCTCGTTGCTTATTGTTAAGTTGGTCTAAAAAGCTTACAGCTTCTGTATTTTCCAAAATTTCTCCCCTAAAAATTAATATAAGATTTGCCAAAAAAGCGCATGATATGTTATAATTATAATACAAAAAAATTGGTAAGGAAAATCAGATGAACAGAAAAGATGAAGAACAACAGCAGCCGTCGATAGTTGTACCGCTTGATGATTTAGACCGAGTAAGCGATGACGATATTGACAAAATTGACACATTAGCTCAAGAATTAGCTACAATCAGACAAAGTGCTAAAAAAATTGCAATCATTGGTTCAAGAAATCTTGCAATCACGCACCAACAAATTATTGAAACACTAACAACTTCACTTGTTATGCAAGGTAACACAATTATAACTTCAGGTGGTTCTTCAGGAACAAACGCAGCAGCCATAAGAGGTGCTTTGAAAGCAAATCCTGAAAAACTTGTTATAATCCTGCCTCAAACAATTGGTCAACAACCATCTGACGTTCAAGACCAACTTATCGGTGTTTTAAATATTACAGAACACCCAGACAGAGCAATGATGACATTATCTGATGCATCTAGAATTTGTAACCGAGAAATAATTGACGAATGCCAACAATTAATATGTTTCTTGTCACATACTTCAAACACTTTGCACAAAGCGGTTGAATATGCAGAAGAAAAACACAAAGTTGTAACAGTATTTTATTTAGATTAAAAAAAGCGCCACAAGGCGCTTTTAAATTTATTAGCAATCTTCTAAAAATTCACTTAATATAACGTTTGAAACAAGCAAGCCTTCTGTTTTTAATTTATAGCCCTGATTTGTTTTTTCAAAAAAGTTATCGAATTTTTTTAAAATATTGCCGTACTTTTTCTCAAAATCAATATTGAACTGTTCATTTAAAGAACAAATATTTATTCCTTTTTCAGTTCTCAAACCAAGAAATATTTTTTCTTCAAGCAAGTTCGTTTTTTCAAATTGTTTTTCAGCAGTTGGATTTTTAATATATTGTTCTATGCTTCTTGGGTTTGTGTATCGACCTTCACTAAAAAAACCAGATGCAGAAACACCGAAACCATAATACATTGAAGCTTCCCAATAATTCAAATTATGTTTACCCTCAAACTTTTCAGATTTTGCAAAATTTGAAATTTCGTATCTTTTAAATTTTGTACCTAAAACATCTAATGCTTTTAAATACATATCAGCCTGAACATCGTCATTTGCAATATTTTGGGGCAAATTTTTATAAAAATAACAACCTTTATCAATTTTGAGACCATATAAAGAAATATGTTCAATATCAAAAGTTATAGCTTTATTTAAATCGTCTTCAAAATCTTGTAAACTTTGATTTGGAAGCCCGTACATTAAATCAATACTAACATTTTCAAAACCTGCTTTTTTGGCATCAATAATGGTGTCAATTGCTTTTTCTGATGTATGAAGTCTTCCAATTTCATTTAATATACTATTTTTAAAACTTTGAACTCCGATACTTAACCTGTTTACCCCAGCATTTTTTAAACCTTTTAAATAATCCAAATTAACGCTTTCAGGATTAACTTCAACTGTTATTTCCGCATTATCTTCAAATGAAAATAAACTTAATATTTCTTCAAAATCTCCAATACTTAAAATTGATGGAGTGCCACCACCTATATAAATAGTTTTTTGTTTATTGTTATCGTAAAAATGCCTGATTTCACCGTAAAGAGCATCTAAATATATAGGTTTTAATTCCATTGTTTCAAAAGATGTAAAAGAACAATAATTGCATTTTTTTTTGCAAAAAGGAATGTGAATATATGTACATTTTTTCATTGTTATATTATAATACAAACGAAAAAAAAGGAGGTTACATATGAAAAGCATTATGGAACAAGAAATAGCCGAACAACCATCATTGTTCAAAAAAATTGTTGATGAATATATTAAAGACGGAGAAGTTTTAATAGATTTCCCAACAGAATTTAAAAAAATAAGATTTATAGCTTCTGGTTCTTCGTATAACTGTGCTGGACTTGCAGAAAAATTCTTTAAAAACATGGCTGGATATGATGCAACATGTGAATTTGCGAGCGAATTTATTGCAAGCAAGAAAAATAAAATTGATAAAGACGCTCTTTATTTCTTTATTTCACAATCAGGAAGAACTGTTGACACACTAGCTGTTCTTGAAGAAGTTAAAAAAGCCGGCGCAAAAACATTTGCTCTTGTAAACGTTGAAGATTCTAAAATGTTTGAAGAAGCAGATTATAAATTGGCGGTTGGTGCAGGTGTTGAAAATGCAATAGCTGCAACAAAATCTTTTACTGCTTGCATTTTATTCTGTTGGTTGCTTGCAGTCAAAGCTTCAGGAAATTCAAAAGAATACACAAAATATGTTAATGAAGAAATTGAAGAAGTAATAGAAAAAGCAATAAACAACACGGATGCAATTGTTGAATGCGCAGGATTTCTTGCAACACAAAGAAATTTCCCAATCGTAGGTTATGATTATTACTATGCAATTGCAAAAGAAGGCGCGCTTAAAACAAAAGAAACTTCATTTATTGATGCAAATGCTTATGCACTTGGTGAATTTATCCATGGACACGTTGCATTATTAAATGAAGAAAATGCAGTTATCGAAATTTTTGGCGAAGATTTAGGTGCATTTGAAGTTAAAAACCTAAATAAAATTAAAGACAAATATAGTCCAAAAAGAGTTACAATAACTGACTTTGAAAGCGATTTAAATGGCGATTACAGCATAATTATCCCAAAATGCAAAAATGAAATTACAAAATATTTAGCAATTGTTGTTACATTGCAAGTTTTAGCTTTCAATATTGCAAAAAAACTAAATAGAAACATTGATAATCCAAACGGATTAAGCAAAGTTGTTGAATAAAATTTATAAAAAAACAAAAAACCACTAGTTTAAAACTAGTGGTTTTTTATATAAATATTTATTTTAGTTTAATTCATTTAATGTATCATTTAAACTTTGGATATCAAAAATATTATATGTTTTAACGTTTTCTGGACACATTTTTTTATTTAAACCACTTAAAACCTTGCCTGGTCCAATTTCAATAAATGTATCAACACCTTCATTCAACATTCTTTCGATTGTTTGAACCCAAAATACGCTGTTTGAAATTTGTTTTGGCATTTTTTCTTTTAATTCATCTTTGTCTGTTGTACACATTGCATCAACATTTGTAACAACAGGAATTTTAGCATCATTTACAATAATTTCATCAATAAAATTTTTGAAATTATCAGATGCACTTTGCATTAAAGGGCTATGGAACGCGCCACTTACAGCAAGTGGGATAACTTTTCTTGCGCCTTTTGCCTTCAAAATATCAACCATTTTTAAGATAATGTCTTCTTTACCCGTTATAACCGTTTGGGCAGGCTCATTGTAATTGGCAATACTAACACCATCAATAAGGTTTTCTTTGATAATTTCCTTATCTAAACCTAAAACTGCAGCCATTGAACCTTTTTCGCCAATTAAAGTTGCGCTGTGCATAAGTTCAGCTCTTTTTTGAATAGCTTTAAATATATTTTCTAAATCAATAGCTCCAGATTCATACAAAGCAGCATATTCGCCAAGCGAATGACCAGCAACAAAAGAAGGTCTAATTGATGTTTTAGATTTGAATGCTTCTAAAATTGCAATTTCAACGGCCAAAATTGCACTTTGCGTATTAACTGTTTGTTTTAATTCTTCATCAGTTCCTTCAAAACAAATTTTGCTTACATTCTTATTTAAAACTTTATTTGCAACTTCAAAAACATTTTTTGAAACTTCAAAATTTTCATAGAAATCTAATCCCATGCCAGCTTTTTGTGCGCCCTGTCCTGGGAAAATAAAAGCATACTTTGCCATTTTAAATCTCCTTATTCGTATAATTCAGAAATTTTTCTGTTAACTTCAGATTCAACAGCTTCTTTTGCAACACGAACGGCATTTTTAATGGCGTAAGGAGTACTTCTTCCGTGAGAAATAATTGTTATACCTTTAACACCTAAAAGTAATGCTCCACCGTATTCTTCATAGTTAATTCTTTTATAAATTCTTTTCATAAATGGTTTTGCAAGCATACCAATTATGATTGAAAGTGGATCGCGCTTAAATTCTTGGCTAATCATTTTAAATAACATTGAAGAACAGCCTTCAATTGTTTTTAATACCAAGTTACCTGAGAAACCATCACAAACAATAACATCGCAATTTCCTTGGAACAATTCTTTACCTTCAATGTTTCCAATGAAATTCAAGCCAATTGTATTTTCTTCTAACATTTTATATGTTGCTTGAACAAGTTCATTGCCTTTACCAGCTTCTTCACCAATATTCAAAACACCAACTTTTGGATTTTCATAACCATAAACGTTTTTAGCAAAAGTTGTACCCATAACTGCGAATTGATATAACATTTCAGGAGTACAAGAACTGTTCGCGCCAGCGTCAAGTAAAATAAATGGTTTTTTCATTGTAGGCAATGTAACAGCAATTGCTGGACGTTCAATTCCAGGAAGTCTGCCAAGACCAAATAATGAACTCGCCATCGCAGCTCCTGTTGAACCTGCTGCAACAATTGCTTGTGAACTACCAGTTGCAACTGCTTGAACTGCTAAAACAATTGATGAATTGCGTTTCTTTCTAATTGCTTGTCCTGGAGCTTCGCCCATTTCAATAATTTCGTTTGCGTTAGTAATTTTAATATCAAGTTTGCTTAAATCAACTTTTATTTTTTGTTCGAAGAAACCGCCTCTTGTAATTTTAAGACCTTTCTTTTGGATTCTATCTAATTCTTGCTTGATATCATCTTCTCTACCAACAAGCTCGATTGCAACATTGTAATCAATGGCAGCCCAAACTGCACCTTCAACTGTTGCTTTTGGAGCGTAATCTCCACCCATAGCGTCGACTGCAATTCTAATCATTCTAATTCCTCAAATTATTCTTCTTTAC
Source organism: Cyanobacteria bacterium SIG30 (assembly GCA_015152475.1). Lineage (GTDB taxonomy): Bacteria > Cyanobacteriota > Vampirovibrionia > Gastranaerophilales > Gastranaerophilaceae > SIG30. The sequence continues at coordinate 63,684 of SUTW01000001.1, forward strand.
TACTGTTATTATTCTTCAGTTTCAACTGTTTCAGTTGTTTCTTCAACAACTTCTTCAGCTTTAACTTCTTCAACAGCTACTTCTTGAGCTTCAACAACTGTTTCTTCAACTGCTGGTTTTTCAGCTTTTTTCTTAGTAGCTTTTTTTGCAGGAGCTTTTTTAGCTTCAGCTTTTGCGTCAGCTTTATAGTTTTCATTTTTAATGCTTACTGCAACTTCTTTATAATATCCACATTCTGGGCATACTGTATGTGTTGGAACAATTGCTCCACATTTTTTACATGTTGTTGTAGCTGGAACTGTTGCTTTCCAATTTGCTCTTCTATGACCTTGCGCTGATGCGCCTGTTCTTTTCTTAGGGACTGCCATTTTAAATTCCTTTTCTCTTTTCTGTATTCGTTTTTAAATATTAGCACAAACACAAAAATTTTTACAACATTCATGTTACAAAAAATTAAAAACCCCTTTATTTAAGGGGTTTTATCAATTTTACCAAGGATATTTAGCTGGGTTTCCACCCATATCCACATATTCTTTTCTGCTAGGTATTTTCCACCCCGCCTTTTGAACAAAACATGTACAATATGCTCCATCTGAACCTAATTGACAACCATTAGCCTCATTTGTGATATTTTCTTCAAATACTTTTTTGCAAATCATTGTAAATTTTCCGCTTGGTTGATTGTTGGTTATAAGAGAATATCTAAATGTAAAAATATCTTTACCCAAAATATTTGGTTTTTTAAAACCATTTACATCAACATAAATATCAATCCTTTTGGATGTAGCATTTTTCACAAGAAACATCGCGACTAAAGTTCCGTCACTTAAAATATATCTTGGGTGTTTATTAGCAACTATCAATCCTAAAGTATTATTTAAAGTACGTGGCAAGCTATCATCACTGTACCAACATCCTTCTTCTGTTGAAATACCACAATGTTTTATAACCCTTAAATATGGAACTACATATTTATCTGCAAACTCTGCTGCCTGTTCACCGCTTTGATTAGTATCGCCAAGATCCCAACCAACGATTGGACCGTGGTCTTTAATTGCCAAATTTGTTGTATTCGCAAGTGTTGCAAAAGTTTTTTTAAGTCTTGTTGCAGTTTCTTGATTTTTATAATTTGTGACAACTGATGGAATAGTAAGTGCTGCAACAACGCCAATAATAGCTAATGTGATAAGTACTTCGGCAAGAGTAAAGGCTTTTAAACTTCTAGATGCCCCCCCCCCGACACATAAATTAAATCTATTCATAATTTAAAAATCCTTTCTTAATTTCCGTATTTAAAAAAAATATCTTACATTTTTATTATAACATTTTTTATAGATGTTTCAAGGGGTATGAACACTAAAAAAGCTCCCTTTTAACAAAAGGAGCTTTTAAACTTTAACAAATAAAACTATCTTAGGCTAACTTTAATTCTAGCACCTTTGCCTGAGAAGTTTAATTTATCTTCACGAGCTAACCAGCCTAAGCCCATAGCTGCAAAGTTATCATCTAAACTTAAATCTTTTTTCATTTTTGTTGTTGTAACTTCTCCGCGTTCGTTTAAATAGTTCCAAATTTGTCCTGCTGATTCAACGATTTCTTGTTGCATTTGTATGCCCCTTTCTAATTAAAATGTATAAACTGTTTTCTATGTTTGTATTATAATGTAAAAATAAAAAAAAAGTAAATGGAGCAAATGTATGAAAAATTTGACTAGCGGAAAAGCATGGGTTTACAAAGATGATGTTGACACCGATGTTATAATCCCAGCAAGGTATTTGAACACATCTGATGAGACAGAATTAGCTTCACATTGCATGGAAGATATTGATAAAAATTTTGCAATAAACGTACAAATGAATGATTTTATTATTGCAGGAGATAACTTTGGTTGCGGTTCATCAAGAGAACATGCGCCAATTTCAATTAAAGCCTGTGGCGTTAAAGCAGTTATTGCAAAAAGCTTTGCAAGAATTTTTTATAGAAATGCAATAAATATTGGTCTAATCATTATTGAAAATGATAAATTACCTGACGAATGTTCAAAAGGTGACGTAATTGAATTAGACACAGAAAACGGCATAATAAAAAATTTAACAACAAAAAAAGAATACTCTTGCCCTCCATTTAACAAGGAAATTCAAGAATTAATCGATATAGGCGGACTTGTAAACTACACAAAGAAAAAATTAGGAGTTTAAATTATGGCAAAATATAAAATTGCAGTTTTATCAGGAGACGGTACAGGTCCTGAGGTAATAGCAGAAGCTTTAAAAGTTCTAAAAGCAGTTGAAAGAAAGTATGATATAGAATTTGAATTCAATGAAGCTTTAATAGGTGGTTGTGCCTACGATAAATTTGGCACACCTCTGCCGGATTCAACATTGGAACTTGCAAAAAATTCTGATGCCGTTATGCTTGGTGCAGTAGGTGATTGGAAATATGACACATTGCCACCTGAAGTTCGCCCAGAACGCGCTCTTTTAGGTATAAGAAAAGGGCTCAATTTATTTGCTAATCTTCGCCCTGCCATAGTTTTTGAAGAATTAGTTTCATCAAGCCCATTAAAAGCCGAAAATGTCGCAGGCGTCAATATAATGATTATCAGAGAATTAACTGGTGATGTATATTTTGGTACACCAAAAGGAATTGAAACTCAAAATGGAAAACGCATTGGTTTCAACAATATGATTTACAATGAAGATGAAATTCGAAGAATCGCACACGTTGCCTTTAAAACAGCAATGCAAAGAGGTAAAAAGCTTTGTTCAGTTGACAAAGCAAATGTTCTTGATGTTTCAAGATTATGGCGCGAAATTATGATAGAAGTTTCAAAAGAATATCCAGAAGTTGAATTATCTCACATGTATGTTGATAATGCCGCTATGCAAATTATAAGAGCTCCAAAACAATTTGATACAATTGCAACAGGAAATATTTTTGGGGACATTTTATCTGATGAAGCTTCAATGTTATCAGGTTCACTTGGTCTTCTTCCAAGTGCAAGCTTAGGTGATGATGGCAAAGTTGGCTTATATGAACCAATTCATGGCTCTGCACCTGACCTTAAAGGCAAAGATATTGCGAACCCTATTGCAACAATTTTATCTGCGGCAATGATGATGAAATACAGTTTTAAAAATGATGACGCTTACAATTTAATTGAAAAAGCGATTAAAAATGTATTAAAGCAAGGTTATAGAACCCAAGACATTATGTCAGAAGGTAAAACTCTTGTTGGCACAAGTAAAATGGGCGATTTGATTGTTGAAGAAATTTTAAAACAATAGACTAATTGTTGTTGTAAAAAACTAGCCTTATAATAAAACATGGTTAATAATATTATTATTGAAACCTATGGAGAAAACTAAACAAATCATGAAAGACTTTTTAAAGAAAATATCAGTTGTACTTCTTGCAACATTTTTATTTTATATAGGCGCAAATTATAATCCATCATTGGCGCAAACACCTTCCCAGCTTTATGACAGAGCATGGAAATTAATAAACGCCAAATATGTTGACCAAACAAACAATGAACAAGATTGGGATAGATGGCGTCATAAATATGATAAATATTTAAAAACAGAAGAAGATGCTTATGTTGCAATTGAGACAATGGTTGCAAGTCTTAATGATGTTTATACGAAATTCTTAAATCCAAAAGAATTCAAAGAAGAAACAGAATCAATTCAGGGTTCTTTAAAAGGTATTGGTGTTCAAATAGGCACTCGTGACGGAAAACTTTTAATTATAGCACCTATTGAAGATACACCAGGTGAAAAAGCTGGACTTCTTGCAGAAGATGAAATCCTTGAAATAAATGGCGAAAGCACAAAAGGTATAACTGTTGATAAAGCAGCAGAAAAAATCAGAGGCGAAGAAGGAACTGAAGTTACACTTTTAATCAAAAGAAAAAATGTACCAAACAAAACATATACTATCAAAAGAGCAAAAATAGAAATAAAATCTGTTTCAACAAAACTTCCTGAATATGCGAAAATAGACGAACAAATTGGTTACATAAGATTAAGCTCATTTATTTCAAAAAACGCAACACAAGAATTTGAAAAAGCACTTTTAGATAATCAAGATAAAAAGGGTATTATTATAGACTTGCGCTCTAACCCTGGTGGACTTTTAACAAATGCTATTTTTATAGCAGATATGCTTTTAGATTCTAAAATTATTGTTTCCACAGTTGACAGAGATGGTTACAAAGAAACTCAAAAAGCAACTCCGAACGTTTTAACAAACCAACCAATAGTTGTTCTAATTGACGGAGGATCAGCCTCAGCAAGCGAAATTTTATCAGGCGCGCTAAAAGATAACAAAAGAGCAACTATCGTTGGCAAAAAATCTTTTGGCAAAGGTTTGGTTCAAGAAATTAACCGTATGCCAAATGGAAGCGCAATGCATATTACAATTCAAAAATATTTAACACCAAATGGCACAGACATAAATAAAAAAGGTATTGAACCAGATATAGTTGTGGACATCACAAAAGAAGATATCGAAGCAAAACGTGACCCACAAATTCAAAAAGCAAATGAAGTGTTACTTGAAATGATAAAATAAAAAAATAACAAACGTAACAAATGCTTGACCTTATATTTAGACTTAAATATAATGGAATTGTAAATGGGAGAGAGGAATTTTATGCAAACAGATAACATGGCACAATTAAATGAATTTCAAATAAATTCAGATAATTTTCCACTTTTAAGTTTTGAAACACTTATTGCAAGAAGTGAAATTCCAACTCAACATAAACTTATTGCACAAAACTATATGGTAATTAAAAGAATTTATGGCACATCTTCAGTTCCATTGAAAATTACCAACGCAGAAGAAGCATTTTTGAAAGAGAATAATTTTGACACTATTGAAAATGTAACTGCGAGAAAAATGCAAGAAGAATTAAACTTGCTTAGAAAACTTGCGACGAGCGACATCGAAGAAGTACGCTTAAAATCAGATATGCTATTTGCAATAAGAGTAAAAGAATTAAAATACTTATATGCAAGCAATTATTTCCCTCCAATGGGCGAAATATATAACGGTTGGCAATTTTTAGAAAAATATATTGAATATATTGCAAAATAACTTATTATTCATCTAAAAATTTTTGAATCCATTTTATAAGTGCATTTATTTCATATGGTTTAGGCAAATATAAATCAGCGCCAGCACTTAATATTTCTTTTTTTGCATGTAGTGAAGATGAAAAAATTATTTTTGTATTTTTGTTTATTAATTTAATTTTTTCGCAAATACTTATACCTTCTTTTGTGTCTTCTCTGCCATAATCAACGATAACAACACTTGGTTTCAAAGAATTATAAACAGATAAAATATCATCACCCTTTTCAACAACATAAGCATCAAACCCGTTAAGATTACAATTTGTTTGAAGAAGATAAGAAAGGGCTTCATCTGACTCAGTTATAAGTATTTTTTTGTTCTTTTCTTGTCCTTGACCTTGCAGTTGCAACCTGTCAAAATAACAAGAAGATTTTTCGCTTTTTTTACACATTTTTAAAATCATATAGAGAGAATTCATCACATCTTTATAATCTTTGTATCTTCCATTTTCATTTTGAATAACGGCAACACCTAATTTCATAAGAGGTATTTTATTTTCAATTTTTTCATCACCGGAAAAAATAATAAATTTATTTTCAAAATCATTTTTACTATAAAAACGTTCAACAACATTCTCAAAAGCAAAAACCAAAAATTGTGCAACCTTTTGGGCTTTTTCAATAGTTGTCACCATAACAAGTTCAGAACCAAAATGATGTCCGACAAAATCTTCGCTGTTTAAAGTTGAATTAACAATTGAAGCAACCGTCTGCAACACTTTTTCATAAGCTAATTCGCTATATATTTCCCTGTATAAATTAAGTCCTAAAATATCAAGCAAAATGACAGCACAATCTTTTTTCGCATCTATGATTCTGTTTAAGTATTTCAAAGTAAAATTCTTTTGCACAAAAAAAGTAACGGGATTAAGTGAATTTTCAATATATCTTCTTAAATGTGCATTTATTCTTGCCTGAAATTCAAGTGACGAAATTGGTTCAGATAAAAAATCGTCAGCGCCCGCATTTAAAACCTTTGTTCTGTCTTCCTCTTCAGAAGATTTAGATAAAGCAATAATAATGGGTCTAAAATTAAAAGTTAAAACCCTGATTTTTTCGCAAAAATCACTTAATTCTTCACCAATTGTGTCTGAAATTATAATAAGTTCAGGTTCTTTATTTGGAATTTCCCTAAAAGCTTCAGCTAAATTAGAAATAACATAAACCTCATGGTTTAAAGCTTTTAGTAATTTCTTATATTTAACAGAAAGTTCTTTTCTTTTGCTTATTATAAAAACTGTTGCACTGTACAAAATTAAAACTCCTTTTCTTTTAAAATTGCACGTTTTGCAATGTCTTCCATTTCAAAAACAGGAACTTTTATTATAAATTTTGTGTAGTGATTATTTTTGTCAGTTAAACTTTCGACTTCAATTTTTGCACCAATTTTATCTGCGAGCGTTTTTGCGATATAAAGTCCCAATCCACTTCCCTGAGCTTTATTTGTCAAAAGATTACCAACTCTGTAGAACTTATCAAAAATTTTTTCAATAAGTTCTTTTTCAATTCCATCACCATTATCTTGAATTTCAATAATGTTTTCTTTTTCAGTATTTTTAATACTTATCTTTATAACACTGTCTGATGGTGAATATTTGCAAGCATTTTCAATAATATTAACCAAAATTTGTTGCAATTTATCATAATCAGATAATGAAGTTGGCAAATTTGAACCATAAGAAAAAATAAAATCTCTATTCTTATAATTTATTTTTACCATTTCAACAGTATCTTCAATAATTTTTTTAAGATTTACTTCTTTTAAAATTATGCCGGATGTTTGTGATTCAATTTTTGTAACACTTAAGACATTTTCAACAAGATTAATAAGCCTTTGGGATTGTTCCTGAATAATTGATAAAAATTTTTTCTTTTGCTCGTCAGACAATAAATCATAATTGTCATTCATGGTTTGTGCAAAACCTTTTATAGATGTCAAAGGAGTCCTTATCTCATGAGATAAGGTAGATATGAAATCGTCTATAATTTTTTTATCATTATTCATATATAAATTATACTATTGATTTTTAAAAAGATTACACATTTAAGTATTTTTTAATATTTTCAAAGAAAAAATTAAGTCTTTCTTTATCATTCAAATACCAAAAACCAATTAAAACTTCAAAAGAAGTTGCCATTCTGTGAATTTGAGGATTACTTTTTTTATTGATTGTTATTGGTAAATTTCGTCCTCTTCTTGCTAATTCTTTTTCTTCTTCGGTTAAAAGTTCTTGGATATTGTTAAGAATTTCAGCCTGAAAATTAGAATTAACAAATTTTATTGTCATTTTATGCATTATTTTTTGGTCAATAGCAAAATTAATAATATGCTCTCTTACAAAAAGTTCAAAAACAGCATCGCCAATATGTGCAAAATGTTTTAAATTATATTGCATAATTAAGAATCCACTGAGAAAATGTCTTTAATATCTTCAAATGTAAGAGTTTTAGCGATATTTCTATCAACTGAAATGACCGAATCAACAAGTGAGCGTTTCTTAGATTTAAGTTTTTGAATTTTTTCTTCAACCGTGTTTTTAGTAATAAATCTATAAACACAAACCTTTTTAGTTTGCCCAATACGGTATGCTCTGTCTGTCGCTTGATCTTCAACCGCAGGGTTCCACCATGGGTCATAATGAATAACATAATCTGCACCAGTTAAGTTTAGACCAGTTCCGCCAGCTTTTAATGAAATTAAGAATATAGGTATTGTTGGGTTATTATTAAAGTTGTCAACAACCTCTTGTCTATTTTTAGTTTTACCAGACAAGTATTCATGCTTAATTCCTTTTTCTTTCAACCATTCACTTATGATATCAAGCATCGAAACAAATTGGCTGAATAAAAGCACTCTGTGACCTTCAGAAATAATTTCTTCAAGCATATCTTGCAATTGTTCAAATTTACCACTTTCATTGATACCCAGTTGATTTTCTTTGTCATACAGTCTTGGGTGACAGCATATTTGACGAAGTCTTAGTAACGCAGAGAATATCGACATTCTTGATTTTTCAAGACCAACTGTTTCAATAGATTTAAATAATTCTTCTTTTGTTGAATCAAATACTTGCATATATAAATCTTTTTGATCTGGCGTAAGTTCGCAGTATGCAACTGATTCAATTTTATCCGGCAAGTCTTTTGCCACATCTCTTTTCATACGTCTTAAGATAAATGGGAAAATTTGAGATTTTAAGCGTTTTTCAACAACACTATCTTGTCTTTCGACAATTGGATTAACATATCTTGAATTAAATTCTTTTGCATCAAATAAAAATCCTGGCATAAGAAAATCAAAAACACTCCAAAGCTCTTCAAGCCTGTTTTCAATTGGAGTACCAGATAACGCCAATTTATGAGTACCGTTTAAGCTTTTAACAGCACGACTCGTCATACTTAAAGCATTTTTAATATTTTGGGATTCATCAAGAATAATATATCTAAAATCAAACTTTTTAAGTTCTTCAACATCACGTCTAATCAAGGCATAACTTGTGATTACAATATCATATTTATCAATTTTTTTGAAATTACTCTTTCTTTCAGAACCTTCCAAAACAAGATAAGTCATTTTTGGAGCAAATTTTTCAATTTCTTTTTCCCAGTTAAACACAACGCTCGTAGGGCAAATAACAAGTGATGGTTTCTTGCCGTCTTTTTCTTTTGCTTTTTGCAAAAGTGTAAGTGCCTGAAGTGTTTTACCAAGCCCCATATCATCAGCCAAAATGCCATTTAAACCATATTTATATAAGAACCAAAGCCAACTATAACCTTTCAATTGGTATTCGCGCAAGTTTGCAACATTCGCCTTTGGTAAAGGAGTATTTTCCATATTTGAAAAAGTTGAAATTTCTTTCCAAAACTTAGAAAATTTTCTGGACATATTAAGTTTAACTTTCATATTATCCATTTCGCTGACAACACCAGCCCTATATGTTTTAACAATGAATTTATTTTCATCATTTTTATAAACATCATAAGTATTAAAAGACTTCATCAGAGTATAAATATTGTCAGATGGGATTGAAGCTTGACCTAATTCCCTTGAATTATAATATTTAATGCCGTCATAAACTAAATCTTGAATTTTTTCGAATTCGATTTTTTCATCACCAACTTGACCATATAATTCGATTTCAAATTTATCTGTAGTATCAATCGCAAAATCGATATCCGCAACAATTTGAAGTTCATTACGAGCTATTTTATAAAAACTCAAATCGTCTTTTTCGATAAATTTCCAGCCATCTCCTGCCTTCGACATATAATAATTATAAAAATCAATAGCATTTTCTTTTTCAAGGGCTAAATTATTTGTCTGAGTTGGTGCAAAACGACAAGCAAGAAGCATATTATATGCACGTTGTTCAAATTCTAAATCACGTTTCACCCAATATAATAAATCTTTTGAAGCGTCTTTAATTGTAACATATGGACTTTTTGGCTGTCTTGAATATTGGACTCTAACACCGTCGTATTCAAAATCAAGTGAAGCTTTCAAAGATTGGTCATAATCTATACTTAATTCAACAATACATTTTGGCGGACGTTTTTCAAAACTTAATTTTTCCATTTGTTCAGATAAATCAACCTGCATTAAGCTTCTTAATTTAGGTAATTCTTCATAAACAAACTTTCCACCTTCAGCATCCTTGATGTCCGTAAATGAAGATTTAATTAAATATTGTGGCAAAATAGAAACTTGAACATCAGTTTGGAAAATAATATCTTTATATCTTCCCCATTTTAATTGCCTTGAAAAATATCTAATTTCTTCAAATGGGTAAATTTCGCTCCCATCACCTCTTACCCAATATAGTGACAAAAGCACATTTCCTATATAAGAAACATTAACAGACAAACATAATTTCCAAGTTTCATCAGAAAATTTAATTTTTTTATGAGTTTTGGCATCAACTACATCTTCCATTTTTGAAAGCATTACAAAAAACTCATCAAATTTGTTTATATGGACATCATACCAGCCAGATTTTTTATCAAGTCTAGATTGTTTTAAAAGAAGGTGAAACATTTTAACTTCAAGCTTTTGGGCTGAATTTAATTCAAAATTTTCATCAGTTTTTTGCAATTCCAGAACTTTTTTAAAAATACCTTCTAAGTCTCTAATAATTCTTTTTGTTTCTCTATCCTGTACTAAAATCGAGAAGAAATTTTGCCTACGTTTTGGGTTAAAGTGGAAAATATAATTACCTTGCGGATTTTCATACATTGGCAAATCTTCATCCACAAAATTTGGCTCAACATTACATTTTTCATATAAAAATTCATCATAATAATGATTTTTAATAGCTGTTAAACCAAGAGCGACTGCGTGTTTGCACCATTTTTCTTCTAACGGACAAGTACAAGTTGGTTCAATTCCTTTTTTTGTAAATTTTATAGTTGTTTCATAAAAAGACTTATAATTACCTTTGATTTTACCATTTACTTTTTCGCCATCAAAAGTAATCTCTTCAACTTGATTTTGTTGAAAATATTCCCAACCACGACGCCAACTTCCAGCCGTAGCATTATCTTTTATGTACTTGTTGTTAAAAATGTACTTCACAAAAACCTTTAAGCTCTAAGAGCAATTTCCTAAAATATAATTAACTGCTATCTACATTTTAAGTATAGCATATTTTACAAAAAAATCAAGAAATAATTCTTTCTAGGGCACCAAAGCACCAAGAAAACATTCTATAATTTATATTATAGAATGTTTGATGTAACTGTAAAGTGGACTCTACAATTTGAAGAATTTTCTGGTTTAGCGCCAATTGGAATACCTACATATACGTTACCTGATAAGTATTTTGTAAGTTTTAATACAACACCGCCACCAACTGACATTAAATAATTAGGATCGTTTGACCAAGATTGAGCCATCCAACCAAAATCGTAAAAACCAGCTAAACGAATTGAATCGTCAATGAATTTAAGTTTTTCAGGCAAAATCATTCCCAAGAAAGGAACTGGTATTCTTAATTCAGCTGAAGCTGTTATGCCACTATCTGCAAGGAAGAAGCTTTCTTGATAACCTCTAACAGATGCAATACCACCTAACTGCATTTGATCAGCTGCCCATAAGCCTCTGCTTGACCATTGACCACCAGCTTGAAGGATAGCAAGTGAGTTCCAAGGTAAAACTTGCAATCTTGCGATATTGGCATTGATTTTTGTATAGTTGTTACCAGGTCTAGTTCTATACTCTCCACTATAATCACCTGATGCGTTAAACCAAGGAAGACCAAATGTTACACCAGTACCTGCAAACCATTTACCATAAAAATCATCTTTGATTTGAGTTAAATTAAGTTTAATAGAACGAGTTTTATAGTAATAATCAAGTGCTCCGCCGTAATCATATTCTGTTACAGCATCAATAACTGATGTATCAGTATTTCTCATATCAAAAGTGATATCACCATATAATTTATAATTTTCTGTTTTTATAAAACGTCTTGATAAGTTAACAAAGAAATCGTGAGATTTACCCTTCATATCGACATTCAAAAGTCCGCCTGCGATAGGATAGTTATCAATTTGAGTTCCAGAATAAGAATAACCTAAGCTTAATTTTGTTTCATTTTTTGCAATAGGCATAGAGTAGAAAACGCCTTGCCCGATAGAATGAGCACCAATAGAAGTTGTTGATAATAATTTATCGCCAAGCCCTGTCAAGTTGTACATACCTGCAAACAAAACAACACGATTTAAACCAACTTCGCTACGACCTTGGTTATCAACTCTAACATCAAAGTCAAAAGGAAATCTGTCTTTAATATTAAGTTGAACATCAGTATAAGCAAAGCTATCTTCATTATCTGATAATTCAACTGAACCTTGCATATAACCTGATGCGTTAATTTCTCTAAGTGCTTCTTGAATATCCTTAATATTTACAAGTTTTTCAGTTTCAATATTTTTATCTTGTAAAAATTGTTTTGAAATATATCTATCGCGAGACCATTTGTTGCCTTCAATTGTAACATTACCATAACGACCTTCAGTAATAATAATTTCAACATTACCATCTAAGATTTTTTGAGGTGGCATATAAGCAATTGAAGATAAATAACCTCTTTGTTGGTAATAATCAGTAATTAAATTACAATATTCAATAAGATCACCAACCGTAACTTCTGTTTCAATTTTGTCGCATATTAAGTGAAGCAGTTCTTCATCAGTATATGCAGTATTACCCTTAAAAGAAACTGAACGAAGAATAAAACTTAATTCTTTGTTAGGAAGTTTTTCCATTTCTTCCAATTTTCTTTTTTCAATTTCAATTTGTTCTTGTCCTTTTAATTCTTCTTCATCTTGAAGTTTTTTTCTGTTTTCGTATTCTTTAATTTGCATTAAGTTTGTGTGGTCAATAACACCAGGGTCAAAGTTACCAACATTACTAAATGGAGGCAATGTTGCAGAATATGAACTTTGCAACAATGCAGAAAACAAAATAAATGTAATTAAAAAATATTTTTTAGAACTAAAAATTGACATCGATGTACTTCCTTGTATTTCTCTAATTAAAGGGCAATTAAATTGTACATCTAATTGCACCTTAAGGCAATATATTATACTAATGATTTTTTTTATTTAAATATACAACCCAAATCTTAATTAAAAGCATATTTAAAACATGGTTAATTTGCAATAATTTTAATGTTAAAATATGTAAATTTTTCTGTAAAGAAGATGTTAAAAAAACTAATTAAATAATCTTTTTTGTTATAATTACTGAACTAAAAAAATAAGAGAGAAAATAATCGTAACACATTGTAATATATGAGCAAATATTTTCTTTTGCATGTTTTAAAAGATTATAAAAGTTACAAATAAATATTAGTTTAAATAGTATGACAACATATATAGAAAGGGACAACAAATGAGAAAAACAACATTATTAAAGCTTTTTGCAGCTTTTGCAGTGGTTCTCTCTACAGCATGCCAAGTTTATGCGATTGACGCTAACGCATTGCCTAACGTTGTAGGTTCAGTCAATGTGCAAAACACTATTGACTCAACTAACAAAACATTAACATCTACTATTAAAGGTGGTGCTAACGCTGTTGGTCAAAACGATATGACTGGTGGTTTAGGCAGCAATGGAACTTGGAATATTAACGCAAGCGCGCATTCACAAACATTTTTAGGAAGATTTATCGACGGAAAATTAACAGAATTAAACGGTAAAATCAACACAGGATGTGCTTCAGGAGCTGGTTGCGGTTACGATAGCACATTAAAAGTTATATTAACAAACCCATACGGTATAACTTTTGGTAATGGTTCTCAAGTAAACGCTAACTCATTCACAGTTTCAACATTTGATGCTGAAGGCGCTAAAAATATTAAAAATATGAGTGCGTCAGAACTTGAAGCATACAAAAACAGCTTAACTTCAAAATTTGGTCCAAATGTAGACATTAAATTTGAAGGCGGAAGCAAAACAGATGGCGCAGCAGTTACATTGAATGGTTCAACTTGGAACATTGACAAAACAGCTGCAATCGTTGCAAAAGACATCAATGTTTATAAAGGTTCTAAAATTTCAACAAATCTTAATTATAACTATGGCAACAACCAAAATTTCAGCAACCTTAAATTAATAACCACTGACGGTGTTATTTTCAAATATGCCGCAAACGGTTATATGAATAATGGCAACGCACAAATTTTGGCTGCAAAATCAGATGTTGACTATAAAATCAATATCGGTGATAAAAATTCAACAAATGCAACTGATGCAGAATTACATTCAGGAAACGTACATATTATAAATATGGGCAAAACTGATAATTCTACAGTTAAAGTTGCAAAATCAGCAATCAAAGGTTACAAACTTATAAATAATGCTTACGGTGATATTTATTTAGTTGGTAATGATGTTTCAGTTAATGATTCTTTACTTGAAACACACAATACTCACGAAGCTGATAACACATCAAAAAATACATATTCTAAAGTTGGCGGTTCAATAGTTGTACAAGCTAATAAAGGAATCGGTATCAACAATTCAACAATTAAAACAGCTTATTCAACTGTAAAAGATGAATCAGGCGACGTGATTATGGACGTTTCTAAAACTGGTAATATTAATATTACAAATTCAACAGTAAACTCAAAAGGCTTAGTATCTGCTACTGCTAACGATGGTAATGTTAACATCACAAATTCAGTTTTAGTTGCTAAAAATAAAACTGGCTCTGGCCAAAAAGAAGATATGGTTCTATTCGGCAAAAAAGGTGTAAAAGTTGAAGATTCAAACCTAGATGCTGATCAAGACGTAACAATTAAATCAACTGCAGGTAATGTTAATCTTGTAGATAACGGTAAAATCAAAGCAGGAAACAAATTAACTATCATTGGTAAAAACTCATTAATTGAAGGTTCTGCTTTAAGCTACAATGCAATCGCTCTTCACGATGGCACAAACACAAACAACGTAACTATTAAAGATACAACAACATTACAAGACAATGGTTCAACAGATGGTCTTAAACTTGATGTTAAAGGTAATTTAACAATCGACAACAACTCATTAAAAACAAGAACACCTGGTGACAAATATGCAGATGCAACTAATCAAAATAAAATTGCATTAAATGCAACTGGTAATATCACTATTCAAAACAATTCAGATATTACATCTTCAACAAATACAAATATAAATGCTCAAAATAATGTTAATATCAAAAATTCAAAACTTACTGCTGAAAATAACACTATTGTTGCAGCAGCAGGAAGCATTAATTTAGATAAAGCAAACATTAAAGCAAACAAAAACAATACATTAACAGCTAAAAAAGATGTTAATAGCGAATGCTCAGAGTTAGATGCTCAAAACAACGCAGTAACTGCTCAAACAGGCGCAATTGATTTGAAAAACACAAAAGCAAAAGCTACTAAAAATAATAATTTAGTTGCTAAAACAAATGTTAAAACAGCTAACGTTAGAATCAGCGGCGATAACAACATCGTAACTGCTCAAACAGGCAATGCTGAATTAACAAATACCGAAGTTCAAGGTAAAACTAAAAACACAATTACAGCAAACAAAGGCAATGTTACATTCAAATTCGACAAAGACTTACAAAAAGCTTGCGAAGGCAATGGCTGCTTAGATGTTGTCCAAGAAAATAAAGTAGAAGCAAAAGCAAACGACATCATTGCTGATGAAGGCAATATTGAAATCAAAGGTGCAAAAATCACAGCTACTGAAGGCGACAACACAATCAAAGCGCCTACAGGAAGCATCAGAATTGAAAATACAAAAGTTAAAGCTGCTAAAAACAACAACATTGTTGCTGCAGATGATGTTGACACAGAATGTGCAGAATTAGAAGCTGAAAACAATATCGTAACCGCTCAAAACGGAAAGGTTACAATGTCTAATACTCAAGTTAAAGCAACTAAAAACAACACTATTACAGCTAACAAAAATGTTAAAACAGCTAACGTTAGAATCAATGGTGGTAACAACACAATTAAATCTAAATCAGCTAATGTTGAAATTGTAAACACAGACATTCAAGCTAAAAATAAAAACTTGATTGTTGCTGATAAAGGCAGTGTTACATTCAAATTCGACAAAGACTTACAAAAAGCTTGCGAAGGCAATGGCTGCTTAGAAGCGGTTACAAAAAACAACATTAAAGGTAAAGAAAACAATATCAAAGCTGACGAAGACGTTGTTATCGATACAACTATTACACCTGATGATGAAACAAAACCAGAAGATACAATAACAACAATCGAAGGCAAAAACATCACAACAGGTGCAAAGGTTGTTTACGATGACCTATTCGATACAACAGGAACTATCGTTGGTGACGGTCAATTAGATACAAAAGGCACAAAAATTAAACTTGTAACTCCTGGCAACATCAACCTTGTTCTTAAAAATGCTAACAACAAAAAAGCAGGTCTTGAATTAGACGGTAGCAAAGTTGAAATCAAAACAAGAGACGGACAACTTGCAATTTCTAAAATCTACGCAGATGAATTATACTTAGACCAAGATGAAAAATTCATCGCAGGTACAACAACAATCACAGATGCAGAAAAAGCAGTTGATTCATTCGCTTCAACTAACCCTGCGGAACTTTCAAACCAAGCTGGTTTTGACAGCAACTTACCAGGAAGAGCATATATTGAAGTTAAAGACGGCTTCAACTTTGACTGGGAACCATCACAAGTTGCAGTTAACGGAATCTACCAAGGTAGTTTCAATGAAATCAAAAACGCTGACGGCGAAATTATCGGTTATGGCAAACACTATATAACACTTGATAAAAACACAACTGAAGGTCAATTCTTACTAACATACAACAAACCATTCGCTTGTGAAGAACCACCTGTTATTATGCCAGATGTGGATTACTCAAGAGGTTATCTAGATGACCAAACTGCATTAACTAAAATCCCATTGCAAGCAGCTATGCTAGGTAATGCAGGTCCAATCCAAAACGGAACAACTGACCCATCTATCAGTATGATAGCAGCAGCGGCAGCAGTGAACGTTGAAGATGACGAACAATTAGATTACTAATCAAATAAAAAAATAAAAGAGTCTCTTAAAATTAAAGAGACTCTTTTTTATTGCTTATTTTTGTGAGATTATAAAAATTATGAAGAAAATAATTTTTGCAATATTAATGTGTTGTTTATTATGTCATTCCTCTTTTGGAGAAATGGCAATTATAAATTCGGAATCATCTGAACCTTTTGAAAAAAAGATTAATTCAATACAAGAAGAAATAATCAAAAATCCAAATAATGATATAGCTATTGAAAAATATATAAATGCACTTTCAACAAGAGCAAACTATTATAAAAAAGCAAAAAGAAATTTTGAAAAATCATCTGACGATCTAAGAAGCGCATTGTTTTTTCTAAGTGAAGATAAAAATTCAGACAAATATATTGAGTTTTCGAAAAGATTGGGCGAAAACTTATCTGATATGGAATATTACCCAACAAATTCCGAAAGATTAGAATACGCAAAAAGTTTATTTTGGGAAAACAAATTCTTTGCATCAGCATATGAATTTGAACAACTTTCTGCAATTGGATATGAAGATTATGTTTGTTTTGAATATTTAGGAGACATTTATCAAAAAATAAACAGACAAGAAAAAGCGGTTGAAGCATATAAAAAATCTATTGAAAAATATTCTAAAAATGCAGATGTATCCTATAAACTTGCAAAATTATATGAAAAAAGAAATGAAATAGCTCTTGCAAATGAAAAATATAGACAAACAATCGCAAATACGAAAGAAAGAAAAGTTTTAGACGAAATTATAAATATATACGCAAGAAAAATACAAGCAAATCCAAACAATTCAGAATTATATGAAATTTTGGCAATGGCATATAAACAAGAAAATAATTACCCTAAGACATATGCTCTTTTAAATAAAGCTCTTTCGATGAATCCAAATGACATAACAATAAAATATGAACTTGGAAATATTCTTTATGAAATGAAAGAATATTTAAAAGCTGTAAAAATATATGATTCAATTTTAGCTAAAAATGCATATGACACACAGATAAGAATAGCAAAAGCAAAAAGCCTTATTGGTTTAGGGAAAAAAGCTGAAGGAGTCAAAGAGTTTCAACTGGTTTTAGCCCTATATCCTGAATCTTTACAGGCACAATATGGCATCTTTAAAGTATTTTATGGAGAACCATTAGATAATACTGCAAGAAGATTTTACCCTTTAGACACAACATTTATACCAAATTCAAATCTTTATGAAAAATTAGGAAAATTCGCCCAAGAAATTTCACAAACAGAACATGCTACAAAATTTTATAAACAAGCGCTTTTAAAAGATGACAAAAATTCAAATGCATATATTTCTCTATATGATATATATGAGCTCGAAAATAACAAGGCTGAAGCTTTATTATTAATTGAAGAAGCAAATAAAAAATTACCTGATGATAAAAAGATTTTAGAAATATATGAAAGTTTAAATAAAGATGAAACAACAAGAAAAAATGAAATTGCGCTTTCATATTTCAAAAATAATGATTTTCGAAAGGCTATAAAAATATATGAACAAATAAATCCTAAAAATTCTGATGTCTATCTTTCAATAGCAAATTGTTATACTTTACTTAAAAACTATAAAAAAGCTCAAGAAAATCTTGAAAATGCAACCAAAATTGACCCAACAAATTCAGATATTTATTATGCGCTAGCGCTTAGTTATCTTAACCAAAATTCACCACAAAGTGCCAAAAGAGAACTTCATAAAGCAATTGCATTAAATAAAAATAATTTAAAGGCGCAAAAGCTTTTAAATTCTATTGTAATAAACGAAATAAGCGTTATTTTAGAAAATGCAGGAAATTTATATTACCAAAAAAATTATGAAGGTGCGCTTGAAATTTTAAATTCCGCACTACAAAAATATGGAGCACACACGCAATTATTTTATTACAGAGGTATGATTAATCAAGCGCAAAATAAATATATAGAAGCACTTGAAGATTACAAAAAAGTAACTGAGATAGACAACAGTTATGACCCTGTTTATTATTCGCTTGGTACATTATTTGAAAAAATAGGCAAAGAAAAAGATGCCCTAAACGCATATGAAAGATATCTTTCAGGAAGTCCTACGGATAATGAATCTATTAAAAAAGCGCAAGAAAAAGTTATTGAACTTGGTAAAAAATATTACTAAAATAAAATATTAAAAAGCCCTAAATTCAATTAGGGCTTTAATTTTAATCTTTTTTGATTTTGTTTTTAAATCTTGTTGTTGCACCATGGAATATAAGCTCAAAACTACCAACTGGACCATTTCTTTGTTTTGCAACCATAATTTGTGCTTTATTTTTGAATTCTGGGTTTTCTTTATCGTAGTATTCTTCTCTATATATGAACATAACAATATCAGCGTCTTGCTCGATTGCACCAGATTCTCTCAAATCTGAAAGCATTGGACGTTTGTCTGTTCTTTGTTCTGTTGCACGGGATAATTGTGATAAACAAATAATTGGTACGTCAATTTCACGGGCCAATGATTTCAAGCCTCTTGAAATTGAAGAAATTTGTTGAATTCTATCTTTTGAACTTCTATCTTCAATTAATTGCAAATAATCAATAACCAATAAAGATAAATCAGGATGCTCCATTTTTAAACGTCTTGAGATAGCTCTTATTTCAGAAACACTCAAACCTGGTTTATCTATAATATACAAAGGAACATCATGTAAAGTGTTCATTGTATTCGTAAGCTTTTCCCACTCTTGCATTTGAAGTTCGCCAGTTCTAACTTTTTGGGCATCAACTTCAGCCTCAGCACACAAAACCCTTTGTGAAAGCTGAATTTCTGACATTTCAAGAGAAAATATGCCAACTGGTTTCTTTTGTCTGATTGCAACGTTTTGAGCAATATTCAAGGCAAAAGCAGTTTTCCCCATAGATGGACGTGCAGCCAAAATAATTAAATCTGATTTTTGAAAACCGGCAGTCAAGGCATCTAATTCATAATAACCACTTGGAACACCAACGTAAGTGCCTTTATTTTCCCATCTGTATTCAATTTGTTCAACTGTTTTGATAAGCAAATCAGTCAAAACACTCATTTCTTGTTTGCCTTTTTTCTGAGCAATTTGAAAAATTAATCTTTCAGCATTTTCCAAAGATTCTTGAGCATCAGTCATTTCGTAAGTTGCTTCAATAATATTGCTACCTGCGTTTATTAATTCTCTTTTAGTTGCATTTTCTTGAATAATTTTTGCATAATATTCAATATTTGAAGTTAACACAGTATCCATCATCAAATCATTCAAATATTCCCTGCCACCAATAGTTTCTAATTGGTGTGTTGAATTTAAAAATTCACCAACCGTCAAAGCGTCAATTGGTTTACTTTGATTATAAAGAGTCAAAATTGTTTCATAAACTATTTTGTTTGCCGGACTATAAAAAAATTCAGGAGACAGCATCTCAACAACACGGTTCAATCCATTTGGATTCATCAATATAGAACCTAAAACTGCGCTTTCTGCCTCTAAATTTTGAGGTGGTAGCTTCTTTGATAAAATTTCTTTAACTGCCATTTTGATACCTTTTATGACATTATAATTTATAAAATAAAGCTTTACAATAAATTATTTTGTTTTGTAACGAGACTTTTTGTCATATTTTATCAAAATAAAAGTGGGTATGGCTTTTGCCACACCCACTTAAAATCTTTTTTCAAAAACTATTTTACAAGTTCTTTGAATTTTTTACCAGCTGAGAATGCTGGAACAGTTTTAGCAGCAATTTTGATTGCAGCGCCAGTTTGTGGGTTGCGACCAGTTCTTGCAGCTCTTTTTCTAGCTTCAAATGTACCAAAACCAACTAAAGTTACTTTTTTACCTTTAGCAACTGTTTTTTGAATAGTTTCTAAAGTTGCAGCAATAACTTCTGTAGCTTGTTTTTGAGATAATTTAGATTTTTCTGCTACTGCTTTTACCAATTCTTCTTTGTTCATTATGAACTCCTTTCTGTTTACTCCTCTATTATACCTATTTTATTTGGTTTTGCAAGCTTTTTTTTCAAAAAAACCACTAAAATTAGTATTTTTCAGACATTAAATCGTAAAACCATTGTGCCACAAGCATTTTAGGCATAATAAAACACATTATAATTGCGTTTTCATCTTCCCAAATTTGATATCTTTGTAAAAATAATTTAATATTTGATAAGCATCATAGCCTTTTTGAGCTAAATTATTTGCCCCATGCTGACTCATGCCGACACCATGACCGTTTTTCTTAATCCCTGAATCATAACCATTAACAGAATGTATGTAAGGTAAATCCTTCATCCAAACCGATTTCGCAGCAACTGTTTTACCACCAGATGAAGCATGGTAATACGCGGCAATAATTTTGTTATTATGTGTCATAATAACTCCCTTTGTCTGCAAAACTGCCTGTGTCGTATTTGGTTTCTCAGAACTTATCCCACCATATGCCTGGTCTTGTGGAGTATCTTTTAAATCATATCCCTTTGAGCCACGTTTGCCCATATTTGCAACAGCATAACTTCTTGCAGCTATTGCCTGTGCTTTATGTGCTTCAAAATTCCATTTATAAGGCATCTCCGAAGGTACAACTCCAAGTAAATATTCTTCAAGTGGCAATTCATTTATAACAGTAATTTTTCTATCCACATTATAAACTATTAATCTACCTCTATACCATCTATTTTTTGTACCCATAAAGCATTTTGGCTCTTTTGGCTGAATAATTATATAATTTGTTTTTAATTTATAATTTTTACGTCTTATTCTAATCGAAAATGTATTACCGTTCGGTTTCAATGTATAAGCAGTCAAAGGTCTCATTTCATATAAAACCTTACCTGTTTGCCCATCAATAATCTCAGCATTTTTTGATGCACCTACATAAGTTGAACGCACGCCTTCTTGAAGTCCGATTCTTATGGCGTAAACAGGTTGTATAAAAAGAAGCAATAAAACTATAAAAAAGAACTTTCTCATAATAAAATTCTAGCAGAAAGTTTAAAATAATCATCAATTATTTAAATTAAGTTGTAAAAAAGCCACCAAGAAATTCTCAGTGGCTTTTTGTTATTAACTAAATTATAAAATTTAATTATAGTTTTTCAGCAACCATTAAAGTAGTTTCAGCTAATCTTGTTGAATAACCCATTTCGTTATCATACCAAGAAACAACTTTAACCATATTGTCGCCCATTGTCATAGTTAATGCAGCATCAACAGTTGAAGATTGAGAAGAACCAATAAAGTCAGAAGATACAAGTGGTTCTTCGCTGTAGCATAATACTTTGCCATCAGCAGCTTCTTTTAAAGCAGCATTAACAGCTTCTGCTGTAACTGGTTTTTCTGTTTCAACAACAACGTCAACAACTGAAACGTCTGGAGTTGGAACACGCATAGCAAAACCATTTAATTTACCTTGAAGTTGAGGTAAAACTAATGCAACAGCTTTAGCAGCACCTGTTGTTGTAGGAACAATGTTCAAAGCACCAGCTCTAGCTCTTCTTGGATCTTTGTGACCAGCGTCAAGAATTCTTTGGTCGCCAGTGTAAGAGTGAACTGTTGTCATTAAACCTTTAACGATACCAAATTTTTCATCTAAAACTTTTGCAACTGGAGCTAAGCAGTTAGTTGTGCAAGAAGCCATAGAAATTACATTGTGTTTAGCTGGATCGTATTCATTTTCGTTAACGCCTAAAACGATAGTTTTGTCTTCGTTTTTAGCAGGAGCAGAAATGATAACTTTTTTAGCGCCAGCTGTGATATGAGCAGCAGCTTTAGTAGCATCAGTGTAGAAACCAGTTGATTCAACAACAACTTCAACACCTAATTTTGCCCAAGGAAGAGCTGCAGGGTCTTTTTCAGCAAAGAATAAGATTTTTTTGCCGTTGATAACAAGACCATCTTCAACAACTTCAACAGTACCATCAAATTTACCCATAACTGAGTCATATTTGAATACGTGAGCAGCATTTGCAGGAGTTAAACCTGGGTCATTGATTGCTACGTAATCGATTTTGTCATAAATACCTTCACGGATAGCAGCGCGAAGAGTGTTTCTGCCGATTCTTCCGAATCCGTTAATTGCAACTTTTGTCATATTTGTATTCTCCTTTTCTGTAATATAACAGCTAAATTTTATTACAAACAAAAAATAATATCAATTAAAAGAAAAACCCTGATTACTCAGGGTGTTTGTTGGATTCAAGCGCAGGGGGGGCCTGCGTTTGTTTTCCTTATAAATTAAAATGTTTAAGGCATGTTAAATATAATACTATTATACAATTTTTTTTCGCCACATACAAGTTTTTTACATAAATTAAAAGACCACCGAAGTGGTCTTTTGAGATATATAATTTTGGTTAAATTACATCATTCCCATTCCGCCCATGCCTTGCATAGCAGACATATCAGGCATTGCAGGTTTTTCTTCAGGAATTTCAACAACTGCAGCTTCAGTTGTTAATAACATTGAAGAAACAGATGCAGCGTTTTCTAAAGCTGATCTTGTAACCTTAGCAGGATCAACAATTCCTGCTTTAAACATATCGCCATATGTATTAGTTAAAGCATCATAACCAAATGAACCTGATTCTTTTCTAATTGAATCAACAACTACATCGCCTTTCGCGCCTGCGTTTTCAGCAATAAGTTTTAATGGGATATCAAGCGCTGATGTTAAAATTTTGAAACCAATTTTTTCGTCATCTGAATCAAAGCTTTTTGTTTCAAGCGCTTTTTCAAGTGATTGTTGAACTCTTAAAAGTGCAACACCACCACCTGGAACAATACCTTCTTCTTGAGCTGCACGAGTTGCATTCAAAGCATCTTCAATTCTTAATTTTGATTCTTTAAGTTCAACTTCAGATGCTGCACCAACTTCAATAACAGCAACACCACCTGACAATTTTGCAAGTCTTTCTTGAAGTTTTTCTTTGTCGTAATCAGAATCAGAAGCTTCTATTTGTTTTTTGATAAGTTTTACTCTTTCAGCAACTGCTTCTTTTGTTTCATCACCAACAACAATTGTTGTTTCATCTTTTGTAACAGTTACACGGCGAGCTTTACCTAATTGCTGAACAGTAACATTTTCTAATTTAATTCCAAGTTCTTCTGTGAACATTTGACCACCAGTCAAAATAGCAATATCTTCAAGCATTGCTTTACGTCTATCACCAAAACCTGGAGCTTTAACTGCAACTGCTCTTAAAACTTTTCTCATTGTGTTTACAACAAGAGTTGCCAAAGCTTCACCTTCAACATCTTCTGCGATAATCAAAAGTGATTTACCATCACGAGCAACTTGTTCTAAAATTGGAACAAGGTCAGCAATCAAGTTGATTTTTTTATTTACACATAAAACATATGCATCTTCCAAAGAAGATTCCATGCGTTCTGCGTCAGTAATAAAGTAAGGTGAGATATAACCTTTGTCAAATTGCATACCTTCAACAATTTTTTTATCTGTTCCAAAACCTTTTGATTCTTCAACAGTAATAACACCTTCTGTGCCAACAGCCTCCATACAATCTGCAATTAAATCGCCAACTGCTCTGTCGTTTCCTGCTGAAATTGCTGCAACTTGAGCTCTCATTTCTTTTGAATTTACAGGCTTGCTCATATCTTTAATTGTTATAACTGCTTCTTCAACCGCTTTGTTGATACCACGTTTAATGCCCATTGGGTTTGCGCCAGCTGTTAAATTTTTAAGACCTTCTTTAAAAATTGCTTGAGCCAAAACGCTTGCAGTTGTAGTACCATCACCTGCAACATCATTTGTCTTTGCACTAACACCTTTTAAAAGTTGTGCGCCAGCATTTTCTAAGCCGTCTTTTAATTCAATTTCTTTTGCAATAGTTACACCATCATTTACAATTTGTGGTGAGCCATATTTTTTTTCAATAATTACATTTCTACCTTTTGGACCAAGTGTAACTTTAACTGCATCAGCAACTGCGTTTACACCACGCAATAAAGCTTCTCTTGCATCAGTATCAAATATAATTCTTTTTGCCATTTTATTTTCTCCTTATTCGATAATTGCTAAAACATCTTTAATTGATAAAATTTTGTATTCTTTATCATCAACTTTTACATCAGTTCCAGAATATTTAGCATAAAGAATAACATCACCAACTTTAACATCCATTGGTTCTCTTTCCCCATTATCTAAAGTTTTGCCAGCACCAATTGCTTCGACTTTACCTTTTTGTGGTTTTTCCTTTGCGCTATCTGGAATAAAAATTCCACCTGAAGTTTTTTCAGCATCATCAATAATGCTAATAACGATTCTGTCGCCTAAAGGTTTAATTGCCATATCTCTTATCCTCCTAATTTTTCTCTTTAGCATAATATTACATGAAAAAAATAAAATAATTAAGAAAGTTAATGAAAAATTAAGATTTTAAAAAAGTACGTGGCTTTTGTTAACCACGTACTTTGATTTATAAATATTGTTTAATATGTCATCTGCCAGCCTTCTTCAATTATACGAGCCGCGCAAGCTTGACCTCGATAATCTGCCCCGTCAGTTCTGCAACCAAAGGCTTTATTTGTCCCGCTCCAATGATATGTTTCTCTTGAAAGACCACCATAAATAAGAAAATCATTTCCGCCAACAGGATATAAATTGCCGTTTTGAGCTATCATAAGTTGAAAAATATCACGCCCAATAGTATTTGGACCTTGTTCTCCATTTACATCAAGAAAGACTTGTCCCAATTGTTGATAAATTTTTCCGCCCTTAGCTTTAATTTCATCAGCAGTTATTGAACTTTCCATTGGTCTATAAACATACAAACTAATTGTTGAACCATCTGCAAAATGGAAATATGGCATATTATATGTTTCATTTTCCCAAGGTTTCCCGTTAAGTCCCTTGATATTTCTTTCTTTTATTTTGTCACTCGTTGCTTGTGCTTCAAGAACTTTAAAATGCTTTGAAAATTCTTGTGTAAATTCGGAAGTGTCAGCAGAATTAACTTCATCTGGTGCTTTTCGCCATAATGTCGTATCTGCAAGATTTGTAACCCCTTCATTTGCCATAATGGTTCTAAAACCATTATTTAAAGTTGTTATTGATTTTTTAAGCTGAGTTACATATTGTTGTTTTTGATAATTTGTAATTAATGTTGGAATAGTAAGTGCTGCAACAACACCAATAATAGCAAGTGTGATAAGCACTTCGGCAAGAGTGAAAGCTTTTAAACTTCTAGATGCCCCCCCCCCCGACACATAAATTAAATCTATTCATAATTTTTAAAATCCTTTCTTAATTTCCGTATTTAAACATTCCACATCTTTATTATAACATTTTTTCAAGATGTTTCAAGAGTAATTAAACAAAATTAAAGCCCCAATTGGTTTTTGGAGCTTAAAAACTTCTTCATTACCAAGGATAATGCTCAGGATTACCACCTAAGTCAACAAATTGTTCTTTTGTTGGAATTTTCCAATTATTATTCATAATAGCTCGTGCACAAAATGTTCCCCAGCTTTTTGTGTTACAATAACCAGAGTTACCTTCTCTTGCAAAATTATTTGCTTGTTTTGAGCTCCCAACTGGTCTGACACTGCCATCTGGTAAGCCTTTTTTGATTAATTGATATCTAAAATAAAAAATATCCTTCCCCACAATATTTGGTTTTTTATGCCCATTTATATCAAATAAAATTGCAGCATATCTGTCTTGAGGATAATCATCTTCGTTACCGATTTGAACACTAAGCAAAGTGCCATCAGATAAATAAAATCGTGAAGAATAAGGATCTCTAAAACTAAAAGTGCTTGAAGGTGTATTATTCAAACAAACACTGTCGTAAGAGCAATCATCCGTTGTAGATATACCACAATTCTTAGCAATTCTAAGATAAGGTGCCATGTATTTATCAACAAAATCTTGAGCATGTTCTCTAGTAAAAGGAGGGTTTGCTATATCCCAGCCAACCATAGAACCATGGTCTTTAAAAGCCATTTGTGCCGCAGCATTTAAAATAGAAAATGTCTTTTTTAATCTTGTTTCAATTTCTTGATTTCTGTAATTCGTTATAACTGATGGAATTGTAAGTGCCGCAACAACACCAATGATTGCTAACGTGATAAGTACTTCGGCAAGAGTAAAGGCTTTTAAACTTCTAGATGCCCCCCCCCCCGTGATTAAAATTAAATCTATTCATAATTTAAAAATCCTTTCTTAATTTCCGTATTTAAAAAAAATAATCCTACGTTTTTATTATAACATTTTTTATAGATGTTTCAAGGGGTTATAGTTATTTACCTATACAGAAATTTTCAAAAATATCGTCTAAAATATTATCTGTTAACACTTCGCCAGTTATTTCATCTAATGCAAGAAGCGATGCCTTAATATCAATTGAAATCAAATCTTGTAATTCCATTGTTTCAACTGCACTAAGCGCAATTTCTAATGATTTTTTTGCATCTTTTAAGCAGGCTTGTTGTCTTTGATTTGTCGAAAATTCTGTTTCAAAATCGCCAAAACCCATAATTTCATTATAAATTTTTTCTTTTAATTCTTTTAAGTTATAGCCTGTTTTTGAACTAATATTTATATCACAATGATTTTTGCATTCTTTAATATCAGCTTTTGTTGCAACAATAATTTTTTTCTTTGCAAGTTCAAACATTTTCAAATCATCTTCAGTTAATTCTTTTGAACCGTCAAATAAACATAAAACTAAATCTGCTTCACTTGCATATTTTTTAGCATTATCTATACCAATTTTTTCAACTTTATCATCACTTTCTCTAAAACCAGCAGTATCAATTAAAGTTGCAGAAATGCCATTTATATCAAGTGTTTCTGTTATTGCATCACGTGTTGTGCCTTCGATATCTGTTACAATTGCTCTTTCTATATTCAAAAGTGCATTAAAAAGAGATGACTTTCCAACATTAACATTGCCTACAACTGCAATTTTTATTCCTTCTCTTAAAATATTATGAGCATAAGCAGATTTTAGAATTTCTTCGATTTTTGTTTTTGCACTTTGAAGAACATTTTTTATTTCATCATATTCAACTTCTGCAACATCTTCCGGAAAATCAAGTGAAGCAATAATTTTTGCATAAATATTCTTAATTTCATCTTTAATTTGAGCAATTTTAGATGTTAAAACTCCAGACAAGTTTTGGGCTGACGAAACTGCAAATTTCGATGTTTTGCTATGTATTAAATCCAAAATGGCTTCCGCTTGTGTCATATCAATTTTATGATTTAAAAAAGCACGTTTTGAAAATTCGCCCCTTTCAGCCATTTTTGCACCATTATCAATTAAGAAACCCAAAATTTCTTTTAAAATAATTGGAGAACCATGTGTTTGAATTTCAATAACATCTTCGCCCGTAAAACTATTTGGAGCGCAAAAAGCCAAAACTAAAACTTCGTCGATTTTGGCACCATTATTCACAATCCAACCATAATTTATACCTTTTTTGATTATTTTTGAAAAAATCTTTTGTGCAATTTCCCATGACTTATCACCGCTAAGCCTTATAACCCCCACAGATGAAACTGCCAGAGGAGTTGTAATCGCACAAATTGTATCAAAATAATTTTCCATATTTTTATTTTAACATGTTTAAGTTATTATTTAAATATTATTTTAATAAGAGGAAGAGAACAATGGATTTTAATACATTAACAATACAAGCATTACAATTTATAGCCAACTTTGTTGGTAACTGGGGTATTGCAATTATAATTTTCACAATAATTATAAGATTAATTTTATGGCCATTTAACGCATCTCAACAACGTTCAATGAAAAAAATGCAACAATTACAACCAAAATTAAAAGCTATTCAGGATAGATACAAATCTAACCCAGAGATGATGCAACAAAAAATGATGGAATTCTATAAAAACAATAAATTTAATCCTATGGCTGGATGCTTACCATTATTGTTACAACTCCCAATTTTTATTATGCTATATAGCGCTTTGATGAGCCCACAATTTATAGCTCTTGCGGGCAACGCAGACTTTTTATTTATTCCAAGATTAGACGCGACAATCAAAGGAAATGCAGGAGTTTCATTTGATGGCTCATTTGGAGTTGATAAATATTCAAAATTCATGACAGACAAAACTGCAAAAGTTTATTTTAAAAATGGCGAAGTTGAAGAAAAAGTTAAAATTACCCAACCAATGAAAGCAATTACTGTTCAAGGAGATATTATCCCTGGCGAAAATATTGATTTTAAATTTTCACTTGATAACCTAAATTTAAAATTTTCACAACTTGACGCAATAGAAAAAGCTGAAATAAATGTTATGAACGGTTCAACAAAAGAAACAGAAGTGTTAACTTTTACACGTATGGGAAATATTTTAGCTTCAAATATACCAACTGTTAAAGTTGAAAACACATATCATTTTGATGTAATCGTTCTTGTTGGATTATTCGTTTTGACAATGTGGTTATCAACAAAAGTTATGACTGCAATGAATAAAACTGCAAACCAAGATCCAACACAAGAAGCATTAAACAAATCTATGGGAACAATGATGCCGGTTATGGTTGGTGCAACATTTATATTTATTCCAATTCCTGCTGGCGTTTTGTTGTATTTAATAACAAGTAATATTTTCCAAATTGCACAAACCGTAATTATCAATAAACAAATGGAAATTGAAGAACAAAACGGAAAAACCATTGACGCAAAAGTCGTTGATGTAAAAGATGTAAAATAAAATTTAAATTAATAATTTTAACCCCCGAAAATTTCGGGGGTTTATTTTATAAACTTAATTCAACATCTTCATTAAAAATTATATAAAGCATATCTTTTGGCCCAACTGACATATGTTGCCCTTGTTCATATTCGCCAGAAGGAACATATTGAAGAACACCTTTTATACCGCCAAACCAACCAATTGGTTTTTGACTGTGGATTGTATAATTATAAGAAGCAGGCGGTGTTAAATCTCCGCCTATAACATTTTGCCCTTTATATTGCACAACTGCATTTACTTCCTGAATAGTTCTATCGGGGAAAACCATTGAGTCTATAACAAAACTCAAAGCGCCATTTACACCTTTAATTGGCATTTTTAAGAAATTTATATGTCCTTTAAATACTGTGTTTTTAGGAATTGCATTAATTTCGCCAACCCACATATCAGACTGATTAACAAAACTTACATAATCACCTTCTTGATTTATCAATGTAGATATAACCTTATTTGGATAAACCTGTATAATGCTACCACTAGGTATAATAACATCTTGCGCAGATGCTTTAATATCAAATATAAATGTGATTATTAAAATTAAAAAAATATATTTGAATAATCTCTTCATAAACTGTACTTTTACCCTTTTATAAAATATAATTATAATATGAATTTTGTCAAAAAAAGCAAAAATATAATTTTTACTGCATTTGCCGTAGTTTTTGTTTTATACGGAATTTTTTTAAGTATAGGACACATATGTTCAAAATTTATTGATACAAAAGAAATAGAAAACTATATAAATAAACAAACGGATTTAGTTTTTGAACTAAAAGATATCAGATTATATTCAACAAAAGACATAGGTTTTGAAGTTTCTATCGAAAACTTATCAATTGCAACACCAGATAAAACAAAGAAAATTTTAGACATTGAAAAAGGTGCATTAAAAATTAAATTTTTACCTTTAATTTTTAAACAAATTCATCTTAAAAAAATTAGCGCAGGTTCAATTAAGGCAAATATCATAAGAGATAAAAACGGTGTTTTTGAAATTGAAAAATATTTAAATAAAAATATAAGCGCTGATTTTGAAGTTTTATTTAAAAAAGCAAATTTAGATATCAAAAATTATGAAATAAAATTTGAAGACAATTTATATTCTCTAAACAATAAAATACAAGGCAAAAACCTCTTAGGATTAGAATTATCAGATAAAAATATTAATTTAAAAACACAAGGTGAAATATGTCTTGCAAATAATAAAAGTAATTTTTATATAGATATAAACACGAAAATTCCTGTTGAAAAATCCATAGATAAAGATTTTTTATTTGATATTAAATTGCATAATTTTAATTTAAAAACAATTGAACCATACTTAAAACCATATAATATTCAAAAAGCGCAAGGTATTTTTAATGTTGATATTTCGACATTAAAAAATCAAAATAAAAATGAAATTTTATTTGCTTCAAGAATCCAAAACCTGCACTTAAATAATGGCAAATCTGATATTCAAAATAAAAATACTATGGTGGTTAAAAGTAATATATTTTTTGAAAAGGATATTTTGAATTTCAGGAATCTTGCTATTTTATCAAACAAAATAAATCTTACAGGAGAAGGCAATGTAAAAAATTATCTTTCAAAAAATCCTCTTTTTGATATGAGTTTTAATATAAAAGATTCACAATTATATGATTTAATCGCTCTTGTACCAGATGAAATTCCAACAAAAGAAGATTCCATAAGGAAACTAAAATTATATAATGCTCATTCAATAATGAATGGCAACGTAAGCGTTAAAGGGGACTCTTTAAAACCAATGATTAACGGAAGAATTGATTTTAAAGAAATATGGGTTTTAAAGGAAAACAAAAATATTCCAGTCGCAGATGGTTTTGCCAATTTAAACGGTGATTATGTTTCAATTGATATAACTGCATATGCCGCAAAAAACCAATGGGTAAAAATTGTAGGTGATGCCGAATTTTATGGCAGAATGAGCGGGAAATTCAGAATAACTTCAGCAGATGAAGTTAATCTTGAAGTTGCACATACAATTTTAATACCAGTCAGAGATGTTGTTGGCTTTGTGCTTGGACCTTTGCCAATAATGAAAATAAAAGGTATAGGTTCAATTGATATTTTAACAGAAGGCACAACTAATGACGCCTTAATTGAAGGATGGTTCAAATTTAAAAATACTGAAGCAACAATTGAAGGACTTGGTGACAACTGGCTTAAAAAAGCAAGTGGATTATTGCTTTTTGAAAAAGAAGATATGATTTTTGATAATTGGCAAGCCTTAATTGAAAATAATCCAATCACAATTAGTGGTAAGGCAGATGTCAAAGGCAACGTAGATTTAGATTTTGTGATTAAAAAAGGAAATTTCAGCGAGCTTGTAAAAATTGCATCTAAAACAGATTTTGCACAATTAATAGATAAAAAATTGTTACCTAAAAAAGCATCAGGAAAAGCAGATTTTACATTAAAACTAAAAGGGCAATTAAAAGAATTTGACAAAGACGCAATTTTTACACATTTAAAACCATACGGATTTTTAAATTTTTATAATTGTGCATTAAATATAGAAAATGCATTTATAAACAAATTAAATGGCGAAGTTAAATTCGGAGAAAAGTATTCAACAAATTTAGAAGGCAATTTAGGTTACACACCATTTTCAATTAAAGCATTATTAACGCCAAAAAATAAAGAAATATTAAAAGCAAACATAAATATCGCATCAAATAAAATTTCAAGTAACGATATTTTCAAACTTGTTTTTGATAAAAAAATCGCAAATAAACTAATAAATAAAATTCACTTTGGACTTTCCTCTTATATTGATATAACTGGCGAAATTCCATATGATTTAACTAAATTTGATTTAAATAAATTTAATTTGAATGGAGAAATCAAAGGTATTCAAAACAAACAAAACAATTTAAAATTAACATCTGGAAAAATTCTATTAAAAGGTAAAAATGCAATTTTTGAAAACTTAAATATTAATTTCCAAAATTCAAATATCAAACTTAATGGCCCTGTGACAATTCTTTCTAAAAAAATAAAACCAAATTTAAAAATACAATTAAACAATTTTGAATTATATTCGCTTATTGATATTATAAAAATCATAGAAAATAAAACCATAAACAATGTTATAGCTGATTTTTCCAATATTAAAGGCTATTTTAAAGGTATAGTAGATATTAATGGAGACAATTTCAAAGGAAAAATTGAACCATATAAAATAAGTTTATATTCTAATTCCAAAAACGCAAATTGCACATTAGAAAGCGGACATTTTGAATTTAATAATGAAACACTTAAACTAAAAGCATTTAATTTTAATTTAGACAAAATACCATTTTATGCTGATGCAATAATAACAAATTTTGCAACAAAAAAACCATATTTTAATGCAAAATTCTCTACGCTAATAGACGAAAAAGGGATAGATAAGTTCATAAACCCTATGCTTGATTTTCCAATAAGAGCGCAAGGCGAAATATCATTAAATGGAAAAATTTCAGGCCACACAGATAAATACAATACAAATGCCACAATGATATTAAATCCAAATTCAGATATATTCTATATGGGAGCAAATTTTGGAGATATAGAAAATAAAAGAGAAGTAAAAGCAAACATTTCTTTTATTAAAAATAATGCCAAAATACACAGAATAGAATATTTAAAATATATCTTGTCTCAAAATAACAAAATCAACCCACTTTCAATGTTTAGAATGAGTGGGAATATAAACAAAAAAGCAGATGGTTTTACATTCGAGCCAATTATAATAAAAACAATTAACCCAATAAGCGCAAAATTTTTCAATATTTGCTTTAAAAAATCTATACTTAAACAAGGTTTGTTTAATTGCGATATTAAAATAACAGGCGATTTAAAAAATCCAAAAATTGTTGGCAAATTAGGTTTTAACAATGTAAATATTCCTCTTTATGATCTTAAAATTTTGAATGCTGATTTTGATATTCAAAAAGAAAATATTATAGGATTATTTGACGGGAAAAGCTTTGATTCTGACGTAAAAATAAATTTAATTGCACAAAATAAAACTACCCTCCCAGTTATTTTAGAAAAAGTTGATGTTTCGTCTATGACTATAAATTTAACGCGCCTTATAGATGAAATAGCAAAGATCGTACAAGACTATCAAAAAAATGAAAATCAAATAACACAAAACCCTATTATGGTAAGTCCAAATATGGTTTTAATAAAAAATGGAACAATAAAAGCAAAAGAAATCAAATTAAGAGATTTAAATGCAAGTAATTTTTCTGCTAATTTCAATAAAAATGAAGACGATAAATTAAATATAGAAAATGTTAAACTTGATATTGCAAATGGCGAAATGATTGCCAAAGGCAACATTGATTTAAACAAAATAAAAGTTTCTCTGGATTCAGAAATTAAAAATTGCGATGCCAATATTTTAGCAAGTGGTTTCTTAGGTGCAAACAATCAAATATATGGCACAATGAACGGAAAACTTGTCTTTGAAGGCGAAAAAATATATTCAAAAGAAGGTTTAAGTTCTATAATTTCCAAAATAAATTTTGAAATTTTGAATGGAAGAATGCCAAAACTTGGTTCGTTAGAATATTTATTGAGAGCTGCTAATTTCTATAAAAGCGGTATTTTAGGTCTATCACTTAATAATCTAATAGAAATATTAATACCTTATAAAACAGGTGAATTTGAAACTATCAAAGGTAATTTATCTATAAAAGACGGAATGGCAGACACAATTGAGATATATTCTAAGGGAAAAAATTTAAGTGTATTCATACAGGGAAATTATAATTTAATAAATCAAGAAGCAGAAATTATGGTATTTGGCAGACTTGCAAAAAATGTGAGTAACGCACTTGGCACACTTGGAAATGCATCTTTTAATACAATAATAAATGCTTTCACGCCAAATAAAGATTCAAAAACAGCAAAAAATGATTTAATACAAATTATAAATAAAATTCCATTAATTGAAATAAGCAATGATGATTTTAGAATCTTCCAAGCAAAAATCTTTGGCAACATAAATAATGATAACTATGTAAAATCATTTAATTGGTTAAACTAAATAAACATAAATAATTAAACACCAAGACATTGAACAAAAAATAAAAATAAATAAAATTAAATAAAAGGAGAGAAAATGAAAAAAGTAATATTTACAGCAATACTAAGTAGTTTTTTTATTACAGGTTGCATAGATAATTCTGCAATAGAAAAATTAAATAATAGTGCACAACAATATTTGCAAAAATCTGAGACTAATAAAGCTGTATGCATGCTTGAAGCAAGCTTAGAACTAAACCCAAACATATATGAAACAAGATATAATTTAGGCGTCGCTTATATTGAATTAAAAGATTACAATAGCGCAATTAAAAATTTAAAAAGTGCTATGGAAATCAAAGAAGATTCTCCTAACACATATTACACTCTAGGTGTTGCATTTGAAGGTGCTGGATACGAAATTTTAGATAAAAGTAAAAATGATGAATATGAAAACGTTGAAGAAAATAAACCAAAAACAAAATTGTCAGACGATGAAATAAAAGAAGCTAATGCCTTACTTGAAAGCGCAATTGAAGCATATGAAACTTACATTAAAAAGAGCCCTGAATCAGAAGATGTTGAAAGTGTTCAAAATCAAATAATTTCAATTAAAAACACCATATCTAAATATCAAGAGGTTAAATGATATCTGCGCCTGAATCAAGCTATATATTCTTTGGCATAAAATATTATAGTGTTTTTATGATGTTTGCAATTTTATCTGGCTCGTATGTGTCTTATTATTTTGCAAAAAAATATTTTAAAAATAACACAGACACCAATATTTTATTAGACATATTGCCAATTACAATTTTGTCTGGGATATTAGGGGCCAGAATTTATTATGTAATTGCAAATTTTAGTTATTTTTCACAAAATTTAAATGAAATTATAAAAATACAAAATGGTGGAATTTCAATCCATGGTGCAATTTTAGGTGGATTTTTAGGCGCTTTTTTATTTTGCAAAATCAAAAAAATAAAAATTTTGCCTTATGCAGACACTATTTCATTTGGTTTAATATTGGCGCAAGCAATTGGAAGATTCGGAAATTATTTTAACCAGGAAGCATTTGGCAAACCATATAATGGTTTTTTAAAAATGTATATTAATAAAGAACACAGACCACTTGATTTTATAGAATTTGAATATTTCCACCCAACATTCCTTTATGAAATCATACTTAATTTAATAATATTTTTGATTTTATACATTTTTTTAAGAAATAGAAAAAAAGAAAAAAATGGCTCAATATTCTTTTTATATCTTATTTTATATTCAATAGCACGTTTTATTATTGAAAGCGTCAGAATTGACAGCGTTTTATACATATCAAATATGCCAATTGCACAAATTGCTTCAATAGTATTACTTTTAATTGGAATAATCGGTCTTTCAATTATTTATAAAGATGATGCATTTTAACTTTTTTAGTTTCAATATATCTTTGATTGTATTCATTGATATCAATATGCAAACCAAGTCTTTCTTCCATTTCAAGACCATAACCTTTAAGAGCAATGATTTTTTTAGGATTATTAGTTATAAGTTTAAATTTGTTATAACCAATATCGAGCAAAATTTGTGCACCTGTTCCGTAATCTCTTAAATCAGATTCGAAACCAAGCGAAATATTTGCCTCAATTGTATCTTGTCCTTTATCTTGAAGTGCATATGCTTTTAATTTGTTCAAAAGTCCAATTCCGCGTCCTTCATGGTCTCTTAAATAAACTAGTGCACCTTTACCATAATCATTTATCATTCTAAGCGCATTATGTAATTGCTGGTTACAGTCACATTTTAAACTATGGAAGATATCACCTGTTAAACATTCAGAATGCATTCTAACAATTGGTGTTTTATCCTCACCATTATCTTTAACAAGGGCAACATGTTCAACATTTGTCACTTCGTCTAAATAGCCATAAATTTCAAAATCACCAAATTGTGTTGGAAGTGGAGTTTGTATAACTCTTTTTACATGTTTTTCACGTCTTAATCTGTATTCAATAACTTTTTCAACAGTTGTGAATTTAAAATTATGTTTTTTTGCGAACTTAAATAAATCATCTCTGCGCGCCATTGTGCCATCTTCGTTCATAATTTCACAAATAACAGCACTTGACCCAACATTTGCTAATTTACAAAGATCAACACCACATTCTGTGTGCCCTACACGTTTTAAAACTCCACCTTCTTTTGCAATTAACGGAAAAATGTGCCCTGGTCGACGCAAATCAGACGGAACAGAAGATTCAGAAGTTATAACTTCAATTGTTTTAGCTCTATCAAAAGCAGAAATACCAGTTGTAACACCATATTCAATGTCAGCATCAACGCTTTGAGTAAAAGCGGTTTTTTTAATATCAGTATTATTTTCAACCATTGGTGTTAAACCTAATCTGTCAGCACAACTTTTTGTTATTGCACAACAAATAAGGCCTCTGCATTCTTTTGTCATAAAATTTATAAATTCAGGTGTCACAAACTTTGCTGGAAAAATCAAATCACCTTCATTTTCACGGTCTTCGTCATCTGCAACTATAACAGGACGACCACATTTAAAATCTTCTAAAACTGCTTCTACTGTATCAAATGAAATCAAAATCCACACCTCGTTAAATAATTTTCATCAATAGCCTGTGTACTATTTTTGCTAAATTTTTCAATATATTTTGCCAATATATCATTTTCAATATTTACAAAATCGCCAATTTTTAAATTAAACAAATTAGTATTTTCAAAAGTATGTGGGATAAGACTAACTTCAAAGAAATTTGCCCCAACATTCGAAACTGTCAAACTTACACCATTCACGCAAATCGAACCTTTTTGAACAATATATTTGTCTGGATATTCGAATTTATAAACAAAAGAAATGCCGTCTTGCCTTTTTGAAATAAGCTTAGCGCAACCATCAATGTGCCCTGTTACTATATGACCTGCAAATCTAGAATTTGCAAGCATAGCGCGCTCTAAATTGACTATATCACCAATTACAAGTTTGCCTAAATTAGTACGATTTAAAGTTTCACACATAGTATCAACCGCAAAAGCACTATCAAAAATTTCAACAACCGTATGACAAGCCCCATTTATCGCGATACTTTCACCAATAGTTAAATTATTAAAAGATGAATCCACAACAAATCTTGCACCTTCTTGGGTGATTTTTTTTGATTTGATAATACCTTTTGCTTCAACTAAGCCTGTAAACATAAAACAAGTTTACCACAGAAAAACTAACCGATTAAATTTAATTTTTGACCACAATTTTTTGGTTTTGCGGCTGCAAAAGATTGAAGATTAAGTTTTAATCCAGATGGGGAATAATTTACAGTATTTTCGTAAACAGTTGGCGCAGCACAAGCAGAAAGATTTAATGTGGCTGGTTTTGTCATCGCTATATTAACATCTAACGGCTTAATCATTCTTTCTTCCCTTCAAGTTACTATAAATGTAGCATAAAAATAGTTTTTTGTCAAAAATTAAAAACTATTTTTCCCATCTGCCACAAGTGCCACCCCAACGAGCAATAATGTTACCTTTTATGTCTTGAATTTTCCCACCTTGTTTGAAATCCGGTGCTTCAAATTCACCTTCGAGTATAGTTATAACTTCACAATTATTACTGCAACTTGTGCATGTTGCTGTCACTGAATGGAATTCCATATCTTTTACATCCCATCCTTTAAATTTAGTTTTTTCGCCAGTAAATTGATAATTTTCCATAGCCAAAAGCGCTGCACCTAAAGCACCCATTGTTTGATGATTTTCAGGAACAATTACTTTTGTACCAAGAGCTTCTTCAAAAGCCTTCACCATGCCTACATTTGCAGCAACACCACCTTGAAATGTAACGACTGGAAGAATTTCTTTGCCCAAAGCAAGATTTGATAAATAGTTTCTAACAAGTGCCTGACAAAGTCCATAAAGCAAATCTTCAACACTATAACCTAATTGTTGTTTATGGATTAAATCAGATTCTGCAAAAACCCCGCAACGACCAGCAATTCTTGCAGGTGATTTTGATTGAAGAGCAATCGGACCAAAATCTTCTATTTTTACATTTAATCTTCCTGCTTGTTGGTCAAGAAAACTACCTGTTCCTGCTGCACATACTGTATTCATTGCAAAATCTGTAACAATACCATCTCTTAAAATGATAATTTTGCTGTCTTGTCCACCAATTTCTAAAATAGTTTGAACACCTGGAACATATGTACTTGCTGCAACTGCGTGAGCTGTAATTTCATTCTTAATTATGTCGGCACCAACTAATGCTCCTGCCAAATTTCTTCCAGAACCAGTTGTGCCAACTGCCATAATTTCCCAGTCTTGTGTTTTTTTATTATAAAGTTCTTTTAATGCATTTTGGACAGCCCAAGTTGGTTTACCAGAAGTCCTTATCATATAACTATCTACATATTGACCATTTTCATCAACTAAAGCTGCTTTTGTTGTTACTGAACCTACATCTATCCCTAAAAATACTTTCATTCGTCAACCCTACCATAAATATCTTTGTATCTGATTATATCTTCTTCAATAAGTTTATCGCCTTTTTGAACTTCAATAATTTTAAGTTCATTTTTATATGGGTTTGCAAGTGAATGCTTTGCTTTTACTGGAATATCAATGCTTGAACCAGCTTTAAGCATAAATACTTTATCTTCCAAAGTAATCCTTGCAGTACCTGATAAAACAACCCAGTGTTCTGAACGGAAATTATGTGATTGCAAACTTAATTGCGCATTAGGATTAACGCAAATCATTTTTGTTAAATAACCTTCGCCCTGGTTCAAAACAGTATAATAACCCCAAGGACGATAAACTGTTGTATGAATAAGATGTGTTTCATCTTTTACTTCTTTTAATTTATCAAAAACTTTTTTAACATCTTGCGCCATATCTTTTTTACAAGCAAGAACAGCGTCTGCTGTTTCAATTATAATTACATCATCAAGCCCTACTCCTGCAACAAGCCTTGTTGAACTAAAAAATAAAGAATTCTTGCATTTTTCAGTCACAACATGCCCGATTTTAACATTTTTTTCTTTATCTTTATCATTTGTATCGTAAATTGCTTCCCAGCAACCAAGATCGTTCCAGTCACTTTTTAATGGAACTAGTGCAATATTTTTGCTTTTTTCCATTACTGCGTAATCAACGGAAATAGAAGGCATTTTGTCAAACAAATTGTAATCAATTACATCTTGTCCGCCAAAATTAAATTCTTGAAGATTTCCATAAATGTCTTTGGCACATTTTTTAAGTTCATTTAGGAAAACTGATGCCTTAAACATAAAAATACCTGAATTCCAGTAATAATCACCACTCTTATAATATTTTTGAGCAGTTTTTTCGTCTGGTTTTTCTTTAAATTCATCAGCCTTCAAACCTTCTTTCATCTTAGAAGTTTTGATATATCCATAACCTGTATGTGCAGATTCAGGCTTAATTCCAAATGTTACCAAATAACCTTTTTTCGCCAGTTTTTCGCCTTCTTCAACTGTTTTTTTGAAAGCTTTACTATCTTTAATCAAATGATCAGATGGCACAACTAAAATAACATCGTCTTCAAATTTATCAATGATATATTTAACACTAACTGCAATTGCAGGAGCAGTATTTTTTGCAGTTGGTTCAGACAAAATAATGGCTTGTTGATACCATTTTGCAAGTTGAGTTTTAACGCTAACTGCATGCTTTGTATTTGTAATACTTATAATATTTTCAAAAGGCATTATTTCATTAAGTCTTAAGTAAGTATTTTCAAGCAAACTTTTTTCCTCATTTAATTTCAATAATTGTTTTGGGTAAAGTTCTCTTGATAAAGGCCATAATCTTGAACCACTACCACCTGCTAAAATAATACCGTACATAAATTATTCCTCATTTATCTAACAAAAAAATTATAACCTAAAAAAGATATGTTTGTAAAGTTTAAAAAAAGGGCATATTATGCCCTTTTTTATATATTTTTTGATTTCTTACACGCAAGCAAGAGTTTTTGATTTTTCGATACAATCGATTAAAGTCTTTGCAACTGTTTCTTGTTCTTCTTCTGTTAATTCAGCAAACATAGGTAAGCTTAAAACTAACTTTGTATTATCTTCTGTAACAGGCAATAAACCTTCTTTAAAACCAAATTTTTCATGAACTTTTTGAAGATGTAATGGAACTGGATAATAAATCATAGCTCCGACACCATTTTCTTGTAATAATTTATGAACAATGTCTCTATTTGGGACTTTAACAGTATATTGATGATAAACACAATAAGTATCATCTAATTCTTTTGGTGTTACCACGTCTTCACACTTGGCAAATAATTCATTATATTTTTGAGCATGTTCTCTTCTTTTTGTATTCCATTCGTCAATATATGGAAGTTTAACTCTTAAAATAGCAGCTTGTATTTCGTCTAAACGTGAATTTACGCCAATTTCATCATGGTAATAACGAATTGCGCCACCATGGTTTCTAAGTGCAATGATTCTGTCTTTTATTTTTTCATCATTCAAAACAACAGCACCACCATCACCCATTGTGCCTAGATTTTTAGTTGGATAGAAACTAAAACATCCAACATCACCAAATGTACCAACTTTTTGTCCTTTATAAGTTGCACCTATTGCTTGGCAACAATCTTCAATAACATATAAATTATGTTTTTTGGCAACTGCCATAATTTTGTCCATATCGCAAGCTTGACCGTACAAATGAACAGGAATGATAGCTTTTGTTCTTGGTGTAATTAAAGCTTCAAGTTTATCGGCATCTAAATTAAATGTATCTGGATCAATATCAACAAAAACTGGAGTTGCGTTAACAATCCCAATAGCCTCAGTTGTTGCAACAAATGTAAATGCAACAGTTATAACTTCATCACCTTCACCTATATCTAATGCACGAAGTGCCAAATGAAGCGCATCGGTACCAGAGTTCATAACAACTGAATATTTTGTTCCAACATATTGAGCAAGTTCTTCTTCTAATGCTTTACAATTTTTGCCCATGATATATAAACCACTTCTCATAACTTCAATAACAGCTGGTTCAACTTCATTTGCAATTTGTTGGTATTGTCTTTTTGAATCTAAAATAGGTATCATAATTTTCTCCTCATCTTATCTATAATCATATCATAGTTTTTATGTCCTTTACATAATCTTTATTTGCTTATTTTCTTTTGTGTTATTATGAAGACAACGGTTAAATATAAAAAGGAGTAAATTATGTCAAGAAAACCAATTATTGCTGGAAACTGGAAAATGCACAACACAACAAAAGAAAGTGTTGAACTTACAAAAGGTATTATTGAAGGTATTAAAGATTTAAATAAAGATTCTTTACCAGAAATCGTTATTGCACCTGTTTTCACTTCACTTTGCTCAGTTGCTTGTGAATTAAAAGAATGCAAAGAAATAGCGCTAAGCTCACAAAATTGCTATTATGAACCAAAAGGTGCATTCACAGGTGAAATTTCACTTGATATGTTAAAAGATTTAAACGTAACAAATGTTATCATTGGTCACAGCGAAAGAAGACAATATTTCAAAGAAGATGACGAAATGATTAATAAAAAAGCAATTGCAATTTTAGAAAACGGTTTAACACCAATTATTTGCTGTGGCGAAACTTTAGAACAAAGAGAAATGGGCGTTACAGATTCTCATGTATCGTCTCAAATCGTTAAAGCTTTAGAAAACATTGAACCAAGCGAAATTGAAAAAGTTGTTATTGCATATGAACCAATCTGGGCAATTGGAACTGGTAAAACTTGTGATAGCCAAGAAGCAAACAGAGTTATCAAAGTAATTAGAAACACAATAGCTCAAGTTGCAGGAAATGCTGTTGCAGAAAAAGTCAGAATTCTATATGGTGGTTCGGTTAAACCTTCAACAATTGTTGAACAAATGGCACAATCTGATATAGATGGCGCACTTGTTGGTGGCGCAAGTTTAAAAGCCGAAGATTTTGTTGAAATCATTAAAGGCGCTATGTAAGAATAAAAATTACCTAAAAATAATTCAAGTTTGAAAGCCTCGTTTTTGAGGCTTTTAAATTTTTGTTACAAAAATCAAAAAATGCGCAATTTCATAAACTTTTTAGTTTTTGTATAAATAAGTGTGATTTAAAAAGTAAAAGGAAGGAATTAGAATGAATTTAGGAAGCGTAACAAAAAGTATGGCCCCAATTATTGGTGTAGGTACTGGGGTTGGAGCATTAGCATTAACTTCAAAAGTAACCAAAAAACCAGTTGGTATAAATGGTTCAATAGCTCACATTTTAACAAATGACAAATTAGACAAAGAAGCAAAAAAAGATGTATTTAAAGAAACTGCAAAAGAAGAAGCAAAAGACTTGTTAACAGCAACAGGTACAACCCTCGCAACTGGTGGATTAGCAGCATTACTTGCAAAAAAATCTAATAAATTTGTAGGTGGTTTAAAAAATATCAAAACAGAAGTCGGCAAAGGTTTAAGTCAAATTTCAGTTAAAGGCAAAAATTTAAAAGATATTTTGGCAAACACTAAAATTTATACAAAAATTAAAACTTTACCAACACCAGTAAAAGCAGGCATTATGGTTGGCGCAGCAGTTTTAGGTTTCTTTGGTCTTAAAGATCTTACCGAAAACAAAGCAGCCTATATCGAAGGCAAACACGAAAGCAAATAATAATTAATAATAAAATAAATTAAACCCTGAGGTTATCCTTAGGGTTTTTTAATACAAAAAAAGAGGAA
The DNA here is from genome assembly GCA_015152475.1 of Cyanobacteria bacterium SIG30. Taxonomy (GTDB): domain Bacteria; phylum Cyanobacteriota; class Vampirovibrionia; order Gastranaerophilales; family Gastranaerophilaceae; genus SIG30. The sequence goes on from SUTW01000001.1 coordinate 106,927, forward strand.
ACAAAAAGTTTCCTCGTTGGAATTAAGAATAGCTGGAAGTATGAAAAAGATTTAATTATATATAACCTTGTTTTTGCAGAAAATACAATTATTCAATTTACTATTTATTTTCTTTTAAAGAACTAGCCAAAAAGTATGATATTTGTGTTAAAATTTACATATGGCAAGTTTTATTGATAAAGCAAGAATTAAAATAATATCTGGACACGGCGGAAATGGTATGGTGGCTTGGCGCCGTGAAAAATATGTTGACAAAGGTGGTCCTGCAGGCGGAGATGGCGGAAAAGGTGGAGATGTTTATCTTTTAGGCGATAGTTGTATGTCAACTCTTATGGATTTCAAACACAAATCTGTGTTTAAAGCAGAAGCCGGCGAAAATGGCCGTGGCAAAAATCAACACGGTGCTTGCGCTAATGATTTAATAATAAAAGTTCCAGTTGGCGTTATCGTCACAGATATTTCAACAGGAAAAATTGTTGCAGATATAAAAGAAAACGGACAAAAAGTTTTACTTGCAAAAGGTGGTCGTGGAGGTCGTGGAAATGCACGCTTTGCAACTGCACAAAAAAGAGCTCCTCAATTTTGTGAACCCGGTGAACCTTCTATTGAAAGAGAATTATCTCTCGAATTAAAACTTATTGCAGATGTAGGGCTTTTAGGTTTTCCAAATGTTGGAAAATCGACTCTTATAAGCATTATAAGTTCTGCTAAACCAAAAATTGCAGATTACCCATTTACAACTCTTGTACCAAATTTAGGAGTTGTTGAAAAACCAAATGGGGAAACTTTTGTTGTTGCTGATATCCCAGGTTTAATTGAAAACGCATCCGATGGAGTTGGCTTAGGTTATGAATTTTTACGTCACGTTCAAAGATGTAAATTTTTGGTGCATTTAGTTGATATTTCTGCAGAAAATCCTATTGAAAATTATAGAAAAATAAATTTTGAACTTGAAAAATTTGATAAAGAACTTGCAAAAAGATACCAAATAATTGTTTTAAACAAAACAGATATAGTTGATGACAAAACAAAAGAAAAAATATTTAAAGAATTTGAAAAAATTAGTAATGATGTTTGCATAATTTCTTGCGCAACAAAAGACGGGTTCGAAAAATTATTAAACAGGCTTTATAACTTAACCGAAACTATTGAAGCGCCAGTTATTGAAGTTGAAATTGATGAAGATAATGATGCTACAAACAATGACGATAGCGAATTTGAAATTACAAAACTTGATAAAAACACTTATTATGTTGATGGTGGAAAAATCAGAAGACTCGCTTCTGTCACAGACGAAAGAAACCTTCAACAAATAAGAAGATTCTCAAATATACTTGATTCCATGGGAGTTTGGGGAAAATTAAAAGAAATGGGAGCAAAGCAAGAAGATATAATCATTGCTGGAGGTATAGAAGTAGTTTATTTGGAAAAATATTTCTAATTGTAATATTTTTGCCAATAAATTCATATAATTGTATGATATGAAATAAGACATTAAATTATAGAATACTATTGTGTGATATAATTTACATGTAAGGTAAGCGAAAGAACTTGTATGTTTGACGACGAAAAAGATAATGAAAACTGGGACGATGTTACCCCTGAGATTTCTACAGACTCAGACGAATTAAGCTGGGATGAAATTTTAAGTGACGACAATATGGGCAATTTGGCTTCATCAAATGATGATGATTTTGTGCTAGATATAGTCGAAGGCAACGAAGAAGAACCTGTTTCTTATGTTCAACAACCACAAAACGAAATTCCCCAATATATTGAAGAAGAAAGTGATGAGCCTGTAATTGAAACAACTAGCGTTAACAGGCAAACAAGTGACGTCACAAATTTATATGAAGAAAATACTCAAAATATCCCGAGTGAAGATAATTTTGAAGCTGATATTTTAGGTTTTGGTGATGAAGAAACACCTATTTTAGAATCACAAAGCGAAATCCCTGAAAACAATCAGTTTGCATCTAAAAAACCTATTGGAATAAGCCAGGATAAAAAATCAACACCTCTTGTTCTAGGCGCATTAGTTGCTGTTGTTGTTGCAATATTAATTGGTGGCTTATATTTAAACATTGACAAAATTATGGGCAGTGCAGGTGATGAAACTGTACAAGAAAGCTTACAAGAAAATATAGACGATTTAATTCAAAATGGTTCTATGGCACAAACAAATCCTGAATCACCAGAATTAAATTCAAACCCAACAAACAAAACAGAAGATAAAAAAGTTACAGAAAATAAAGAAGAAAATAAAAAAGTGGTTGTAAATGTTGTAAACACTGGACGTTTAAACCCATTCAGCCCAACTGGCAATTTCAGTGAAGCTGGATATACATTGCCTAGTGGTTTAGACATTATGGCACCACCAAGTCTTCAAAAAGATATGCCTGCAAATAAATTAGTAGACATTGTTGTTTCAGGTATATTATTTGACCAATACAAACCTTCTGCAATTATAACAGTTGGTGGCGTTGACCATTTTGTTCAAAAAGGTGACGCAATTGATGAATATGTAGTTTCTTATATTGGGCCTTCACAAGTCACAATCAGAAGCGGTAAAAACACGTTTACTGCCTCAATTGGACAAGAATTCAATATAGGCGACAGATTAGAAGGCGAAATGTCTTTTGTTAAAGGTAAAAATGGAGTTACAAGACAATATTTCACACCTTCATCAGACAACATAGAAAACGATAATTAGAACTAAAAATAAGAATCAGGAGTTCAATATGCTTAGAGAATTTACAAAAAACACAAAAAAATATTTTATGGCTATTGCTATAATACTAGCTTTTAGCCAAAGTGTTTATGCTGTAACATCTTACGATAATTCAATAGGTTTAAGTGGTTCTACTTCAATTTTAGATATGAACACAACTCAACCTGCAAGTGATGAAGTTTTAAAATTAAAAAATGCATCAGGAATTACAAAATCAGATGCAAAAATTACAATTTCTCTAAGAGATTCTGATGTTAGACAAGTTCTAAGAATGATTGCAGATAAAGCAAATATCAATATTATTTTCCACGAATCAGTTGAAGGAAAAGTAACTCTTGATTTAAAAAATGTAACTTTAAATGAAGCTTTTCACTATGTTTTATCTACTTGTGAATTAAATTACTACCTTGAAGATAAAACTGTAATTATTGCAACAAGCGAAGCTGCAAAGGAATCAAGTTTTGCAAAGCAAATTCTTGCATCATTTCCAATTAAATATGTAAATGCTTCAAATGTTGCCCTATTCTTAAATGATAACGTTTATGGCAAAAACGTTACAGGCATTTCAGGAAATAAAATTGCAACAAGTAACCCAAGAACAAACGAAGTTTTAATTTTTGGTACAAAAAGCGATATAGAAGTTGCAAAAAAAGTAATCACAAAATTAGATACAAAACCTGTTATGACACATTTCAGAGTTACACATACAACTCCAAAACAAATGGCAGATTTTATTTGTAAATCTCTTTTTGCAGATGGTGAAGGTGCAGAAGGTGAAGATGCAGCAAAAACAGATAGTGAACTTTTAGGTCTAACCTTAGGTGGTGGCTCTGTTGCTTGTATTGCAAAAGTTGATGAAGCAGGTTCAGATGGAGCAGTTTTCAAAGCTCAACCTGCAACAATTGTTTATATGGAACAAGCAGGTCAAGTCGGTATTTTTGGCGGCTCATATGAACAAGCAAAAATGGTTCAGGATTTTATTGCGCTACATGATAAAAAACAAACAATGGCATTTCTTGAACTTAACATTGTTGAATTAAATGAATCAGGTTCAAACACACTAGATGCTGTGTGGAATATTAATACTCCTTTTGTAAATTTCGGTTTTAATAAAAATACTGGCATAATATTAGGAAATATGAATATATTATCAGTCAAAGATGGAGAATGGAAATTTTTACAATCTTCTAATCCAGCCGAAAACGCTAATATAAGCACAACAATTGCATGGCTTATTAAAGATGGCAAAGGAAGAACTATTGCAAACCCAAAAATTATGGCAACAAATGGTCAAAAATCAGTTATTGACTTAACATCAGACTATGTTGAAAGTGTTACAACTCAATACCAAACAGGCACAATGACAAGCCAAGCAATAGCTCAAAAAACATACAACATTGCAAATGATAATGGTATCAAAATTGAATTAACTCCATTTATAAGCCCTGAAGGATATGTTTCATTAAATATTAAACCTGAATATGCATCAATTAAACAAAAAATTTACGATACCACATCAGGTGAATCAGCAAATGAAAATGACATTGTTGCAACATTACTTCAAAGACGTGACTTAGAATTAAATAATATAAGAGTAAAAGATGGCGAAACCTTAATTCTTGCAGGCTTTGTGACAGAAAACGAAACTCAAACAACATCAAAATTCCCAGTACTTGGTGACTTACCTTTAATTGGTGCTCTATTTAGAAGTTCAGTAAAAGAATTATCTAAAGAAGAGATGATTATTATGATAACACCACATATCGTTTATGGTGAAGACGATATGAAAAGAATAGAACAAAAATCAAACAGCAATATTCAATTATAAAAAATGATAAACGAAAATCCACTTTTAACAAAATTATTAAATAAAGTCGACTTTGAGCTTGTACAAAGGTTCAAAGTCGAAAGAATGAAAGAATTATTTTTTATTCCAGTTAATGTACAATCTGATTCTTTCTTTATTGTTGTTTGTTCAAAAACAAATACAAGAATTTTGCCTGAAAAAATTGGCCACTTGGTAAATGCTTCAAATATAGAATATATTTATTTAACACCTGACAGGTTTGATACACTATTTAAATTATTCGAAGCAAGACTTTTAACAAGTGAGTATAAAAAAAGCAATTTAAACCAAAATCATGGTCCTGTTGCACTTAAAAAAGTGGTAAAAGAAGGTGAAGCACCAGACCCGTTAGATTTATTTTCCGAAGAAGACATTGTTGATAGCGAAATAGAATATAGTGATGTAAGTGATGAAGAAAATCCTTTAACACTTGACGACATTATGAATGATGACGAAGAAGAAAACATCATTAATCTTGATGAAGAAATTAAAGAAGAACCAGTATATCAAGAACAAAATGATGATGAAGACGAAGATGTTATCAATATAGATGCTGGTGAAAGCAGAATTAACACAGTAAAAGCGCCACAAACTAAAAAAATCGGTGAAATTTTAGTTGAAGAAGGCATTATTACTCAAAAACAACTAACGATTGCTCTTGCAGAATCAAAAGCACAAGATATTCCTCTTGGTTCAATTCTTGTTAAATTAGGCTATGTAACTATACAAGATTTAAAAGAAGCACTTGGTGCACAACAAGGGATGCAACTTGCGACAACTGAACAATTAAAAGCGCTTCCAAGTGTTATTCCGATATTACCTGAAGATTTTGTTAAAATAAACAAAGTTGTCCCATTAAGTGCTACCAAGAAAACTCTTGTAGTTGGTATGGTAAATCCTGGAGATACAAAAACTATAAACGAAATTATCTACCAAACAGGATTAAAGCCAACAGTTATGATGATTACTCACTATGAGTATGAAAATTTCATTAAAACTTATTATGAAACTGGCCAAAAACAAGCAAGTAAAATCATGGAAGAAGTTCAACAAGCTCAAGATACTGAGGAAGTTGACAAGAATGAAGATAATCTTTGGGAACAAGTTGAAAAAGAAATCCAAGACGCAACTGGTTCTGTTTCCAAATTTGCTTATAACATTATTACTTTGGGTATCGACCAAAAAGCCAGCGACATCCACATAGAACCAAGACTTGAAGGCTATATAGTTCGTTACCGTATTGACGGTATTTTAAGAGAAATATTTAAAATTCCACAAAAAATTGAATCGCAAGTTATTTCTCGTTTCAAAGTTTTGGCACGTATGAACATTGCAGAACACAGACGTTGCCAAGACGGTAACTTTACTATTTCATATAAAAATCTTAAGTATGACTTCCGTATCAACACATTGCCTGTTGCCGGAAAAGAAAAAATGGTTATAAGAATCTTGGCGCCTGCAGTTACTGTGGCGCAACGAAAAACAGAAATAACACTTGAAGGTGCTCAAAAAGACGATATTGAAAAAATTAAAAATATGATATCAACTCCAAACGGAATCATCTTAACATCAGGTCCAACAGGTTCCGGTAAAACAACAACTTTGTATTCACTGATTTCATATTTGAACTCTGAACAAGTTAATATCACAACAATTGAGGACCCTGTCGAAATTAAGTTAGACGGTGTTAACCAATCGGCTGTAAACCCAAAAGCTGGTGTAACGTTTGCGACATCACTTCGTGCGATTTTAAGACAAGACCCTGACATCATATTAGTCGGTGAGATTCGTGACTACGAAACTCTTGAAGTTGCAATTTCTGCATCACTTACAGGTCACTTAGTGTTATCAACAATCCACACCAACTCAGCTGCTGCAACAATTACTCGTTTGATTGAAATGGGTGCAAAAGACTATTTGATTTCATCAACACTTTCAGGAGTACTTGCACAAAGACTTGTGAGAAAACTTTGTCCAAATTGCAGAGTTGCATATAAACCAACTATTGAAGACGCTAAAAAGGTTTTAAAAGACCCGCTTGAAATTGCTGAATTTACAAAACAAACAATTTATAAACCGGGTGGATGCACAATGTGTAATGACACAGGTTATGCAGGTCGTGTAGGTATTTATGAAGTTTTACCAATCAATAAAGAAGTTAAAAAACTTATTGCACAACGTGCTCATGACGTTGTTATTGAAGAATATGCTGTTTCAAATGGCATGAAAACATTAAAGGCAGCATGTATAGAACATATTAAAAATGGTGTTACAACAATAGATGAATATGTAAGAACATTGGGTCTTGCAAGCGACTAAGGTAAAAAATTAAAAATGGCTTATTTTTCATATATAGCATTAAAAAATAATAAAAATATTGTCAAAGGCAGAGTCGAAGCTGACAATATTAGAGATGCACGTGAAGCAATAAGACGCCAAGGTCTTTTGCCAACTCGTGTAACTGATGAATCTACTCAAGCAAATAAAGGAAGTGCTGGTGCAAATGGTCCAAAAGTTAAAACCGTAAGATTGCCGGCTTTATCTCTAAAAGATAAAATTGACTTCACATCAACATTGCAAACATTAATGTCAACAGGTATTCCGATTATTGAAACATTAGTGTTCTTGGAAAATAACGCTGAATCTAAAAAAATAAGAGTCTTATCGCTTGAATTAAGACGTAACATTATCGCAGGTTCAACATTAGGTGAAACTGTTGAAAAATATAAAAACGTATTTGGACGTGTATTTGTTGGTCTTGTAAAAGCTGGGGAAGATTCCGGTGAATTGGATAAGACCTTAGAACGTATGTTGCAACTTTTCAAAAAACAAGATGCAACCAAAGGCAAAGTTATAGGGGCTTTGCTTTATCCTGTATTCGTTATTATTGTTGCGATTATCGTTGTAATCGTAATGTTAATGTTTGTATTCCCAGCATTTGAAGGCATGTTTAGCTCAATGGGTGCTGAACTTCCTGTTGTTACACAAATGTGTATCAACATGGGTAACTTTATGAAGAAATTCTGGATAGTCCCAATCGTTGCACCTGTTGCGTTAGTTTTTGCTGTTAGACAAATGTTTGTTGTTCCAGCAATTAAAAAAGAAATCGACAAAGCAGTTTTAAAAGTACCTTTACTGTCAAAACTTATAGAATTTTCAAACTTTTCAAACTTTATCGCAGTTATGCAAGTTGCATATGATGCTGGTATTCCGATTATTGACTGTTTATATCTTTCTAATTTGACTATCGATAACTTTGTTTTAAAAGATGCTATCATCAGAGCTGCCGCAAAAGTTCAACAAGGTACACATTTATCTGTTGCATTAAGATCAACTGAAAAAATCCCACCTATGGTTCTGTTTATGATAGCAACAGGTGAACAATCAGGTCGTTTAGGTGAATTATTATATCACTGCGCTGAATATATCGACAGAAAATTAGATGCCGTCATTGACACATTCACTAAGATGATGGAACCAATTATGTTGATTGTAATTGGTGCGATAGTATTATTCTTAGGTCTTGCTCTTTATATGCCACTATTTGGTTTATATTCAAATATATAAGAAGAAAAATAATGAAAATTTTAGTTATAAATGGTCCAAATTTAAATATGTTAGGCATAAGAGAACCAGAAATATATGGTAGCTTAACACTCAATGACATACAAGAAAAATTGCTTGAATTTTCAAAAGATTTTGAAGATATTGAACTTGAATTTTATCAATCAAATCATGAAGGTGATATTGTAGATAAAATCCAAGAGTCATATGAAAAAATTTCTGGAATTATAATTAACCCAGCAGCATATACTCACACATCAATTGCCATAGCAGATGCAATATCTGCAGTTAACATACCAACTGTTGAAGTTCATTTATCTGACATCAACGAAAGAGAAGAATTTAGAAAACAATCTTATATAGCACCAAAATGCATAGCACAAGTTAAAGGTCTTGGTTATAAAAGCTATTTTGAAGGACTTTCTATTCTACATAACTATTTAAAAAAATGAACTATTTAAATACAAAAGAACAAGTATTTTTGCAAATAATTTCTAAAACACTAAATAAAAATTCTTATTTAGGGGATGATTGCGCATTTCTAAAAAAAGAAAAACTAGCCATAACACAAGACACACTTGTTGAAAATGTCCATTTCGATTTAAGTTTTATAACACCTTTTGAATTAGGCTATAAAGCTTGTATTGTTAATGTCAGCGATATTTTAGTAAGTGGCGCAAAACCAAAATACATAACCGTTTCTCTATCAGGAAATCTGGAAGAAAAATTTGTAGAAGAATTTTACAAAGGTATAAATAAAGCCTGTAAGGATTTTAAAATTGAAGTTATAGGTGGCGATTTAACCAAAGGAGAAAAAATCACAATTTCAATATGCGCAATTGGGAGTGCCGAAAATAGAAAAATATCCTCAAGAAAAAATGCAAAGGAAAATTATATTGTTGCAACCAAAGGTTTCTTTGGTTCAAGTGCATATTACCTTGAAACAAAAGATGAAAACTTTAAAGAAGCACATATAAAACCTACTATTTTCCCAAAATTACTAGAAAATGTTGCAAAAAAAACAAAAAAACCATATGTTGCGATGGATTCATCTGATGGGCTAATTGATTGCCTTATGAATATTTCAAAACAAAGTAATATAGGTTTTGAAATAGAATACAACAAAATACCAAAAAAAATAAAAAATAAAGATTTAGTTTTGTATGGTGGTGAAGATTTTTGCCCAGTAATTGTTTTACATAAAAATGACTTTAAAAAAATTAAGGGTTTAAAGGCAATAGGTAAAACAACAAAAAAAATGGGAATTTTTATAGATGGCGAAGATTATTCAGATAAAAAATGGAGGGGCTTTGAACACTTTGAATAAAATTTCTGTAATTATAACAGCAGGTGGAAGTTCAACAAGATTTGGAGAAAATAAGCTTTTATACCCTCTTGACAACAAGCCACTTATTTTAAATACTATTGAAAAATTTATAAATATAGCAGATGAAATTGTAATTTCTACATCTAGTGAAATAGAAAAAATTGTCGCAAAGAAATATCCGAAAATCAAATTTGCACAAGGTGGAAACTGCCGTCAACAATCGGTTTTAAATGCACTTGAAAAATTAGAATACAAAGATTATGTTTTAATTCATGATGGTGCAAGGCCATTTATAACCGAAGAAATAATCAAAAAAACAATTAAAGAAGTTAAAGAAAAAAAGGCAGTTGTAGTTGGAATAAAAGCAGTAGACACAGTCAAAATTTATAATAAAAAAAATGAAATAATTTCAACACCAGATAGAAACACTTTATTCTATGCGCAAACACCACAAGCTTTTGAATATGATTTGATTTACAAAGCTCACAAAAAATTTGAAAAAGAACTTGAAAATTTTACTGACGATTCATCATTACTTGAAAAATTAAATTACAAAGTTTATTTTATAGAAGGCAATTATTCAAATAAAAAAATAACTGTAAAAGAAGATTTAATATAAGTTCTACACCATTTGTATGTTCTAATAACTTAAAAAAATAAATAAAATAAGACATAACTAAAATAAGGAGATGTTATGTCTTTTGACATTAATGGACCAAGTAGTAAACCTGTAATAAGAGAAGCCCAATCTATGGAAAACAATGGTGGGGGCGGTAATTTAGGTTATATGCAAAGTGGCAAAAAGAAAAAAGAAGAAGAAAATCAAGAAACTGATTTTCAATTTTTTGAAGAAGAATCAAAAGATTCGTTTGTCAAAAATGATGACAAAAATGAAAAAGAAAACAATAAAGAAAACGAAAATGAAAAAAATAAAGATAAAAAATCATCTCTAATTGACAAATTTAAAAACATAATAAAACCAAAAGAACAGCCACAAGAGCAATATGATTTTTTGACATTATCTAAAAAAAATCAAGAAGATAAAAACGAATAAAAGATTTTTAAATTAATTTTTTCTCCAGGCATCAGGATGAAGTAGAGCCAAAAATGGAATAAGTTCAAGCCTTCCTATAATCATATTAAAAATAAAAATTGTTTTTGTAACAACAGATAAACTCTCAAAGCCATCAGCTACGCCAAAAGAAGTGCCAACAGCAAGCCCAATATTGCCCAGAGTTGTAATAGAACCAGAAACTGCAACTGTAATATTATCTTCAATTAGGCAAACCACAAAGCTTGATAACACAAAAATTGCCATATAAAAAATAAAAAACGCCAAAAATTGAAAATGGACATCATTTCCAATAACTGCACCATTTAATTTTATAGGATAAACTGCATTTGGATGAATAATTTTTGCTACTTCATTTTTTAAATATTTAAAAACATAAATCAAGCGAATAACTTTAATGCCACCGCTTGTTGAAGTTGCGCAACCTCCAATAAACATAACCATAAATAAAATTATTTTTGCATCAATATTCCACAAATTAAAATCAACACAAGAAAAACCTGTTGTTGTAATAGCGCTTACAACCGTAAAAATAGAATTTTTAAATGTCTGAATAAAAGTAAGCGAATCGCCTCTTAATAACACAAGAGTAATAGCGAATGCTGAAAGTAAAATAATTCCAATGTATATAAGAAGCTCTTCATTTTTAAAAATTGAATCGAGTTTTCTCTGAATAATAACCTTATATTGCAAAACAAAATTACAACCAGATAAAAACATAAAAGTTAAAATAATCCAATAAACTTTATTATTCAAAAAAGCTGAAATCCCATCTGAACTTGAAGTAAAGCCACCTGACGAAATTGTGGCAAGGGAAGTGCATATGGAATTAAATAAATCAACTTTACCTACAAAAAATAATAAAATAATTTCTAAAATGGTAAGCCCTAAATATACTTCCCAAAGACGAAGTGCTGTTTGGCGAATGCGTGGCGTAATTTTTTCTTCAACAGGCCCTGGTGATTCTGCATAAAACATTTGGCGCCCAGCAACTGCAAATTTAGGCAAAATCGCAATAAATAAAACTATAACACCCATGCCACCAAGCCATTGAGATAATGCCCTATAAAAATAAAGTGTTTTTGGATAAAGTGAAAAATCTGTTATGATTGTGGCTCCTGTGGTCGTAATGCCAGAAAAAGCTTCAAAAATTGAATCTATCAAAGGGATACCGTAAAAAAGATATGGTATTGCACAAATAAAACCAAGGATAACCCAAGAAAAGAAAACCATTGCCAAAGCTTCATTTTTCTTGGTTTCTTTTATAGCTTTGTCTTTATTTTTAAACGCAGTAAACAAAAACCCTAATACCAGAGATATTGCAATAGCAATTAAAAATGGCATAGTATGATAAATTTCATTGTAAAATAACGCAAAAATTACTGGCAAAAACAATAAAACACCAAAATATTTAAGAATTGTTCCTATTGCATTTAAAACTAGATCTATTCTCATTTTTGTAAGTATTCCCTAATAATATCCACGTCTTGAGATTTTGTAAATATAACAAGTTTATCGCCACCTCTTATCAAACTTTGACCATTTGGAATAATAACTTTATTTTGACGCATAATAATTGCTATAACTGCTTTTGCTGGAAGCTTAACATCTTTGACTATTATGTCACTTTTATCTTCTTTAATTTCAACTTCAATAATTTCAGCAAGACCTCTTTCAACTGTTGCAAGAATACTTTGTGTGCTATCTACAATTTTATTTTTTATTTCATTAACTGCAGCTTCTTTTGCAGAAAGAGCAACATCAACTCCAACTTTTTCGAACAAAGAGGCAGTTATAGCATTACCTACCCTTGTTATCACACGCATTGCGCCCATTTGTTTGACAAGAAGAGAACACAAAAGATTTTTTTCATCACTATCTGTCACACAAATAACAACATCTGCTTCACTTATTGATTCTTGCATAAGCAAATTAGCATCAGCACCGTTGCCATTTAAAACAAGACTACCATTTAAATTTTCTGATAAAAACTCACATCTTTGGTAATCTTTTTCAATTATTTTTACTTTTATATTTACTTTTTCTAAACTTCTTGCAAGCTCAAATCCAACAGAACCACCGCCAATTATAGCAACATTTTTAACTACCTTTTTTGAAGTATTAAATTCGCTATAAGTTTCATTCAAGCTTTTTATTGTGCCCATAAAAATAACTTTATCATTAACCTGAATTTCACTTAAACCATTTGGGATATCAAGTTCGTCATTTCTAACAATTCCAACAACCAATGTACCCTCTGAAATATTACAATCTTTGAGCATTTTCCCCGCAAGAGGAGAATCTTCTTTTATTCGGTATTCCAAAAGTCTTGCTTCATCATTTGCAAAACTTTCAACATCTAATGCCTCAGGAATTGTAATTATTTCAAATATTTCCTTGGTCAAAAGTTTTTCTGGCCATATAATGTCATCGACAAAAACACTTGTTCTTGTTTCTGCTTTAAGTGTTTCAAGTGATTTTAAACACTCTTTTTGTGAAACAAAACACACGGTTCTAACGCAAGATAATGATTTTGCCATCATGCAAGAAACAATATTGGACTCGTCATCATTTGTACAGGCAATAAATAAATCGCAATCTTTTATTTCGGCTTCTTTTAATGTTTCAGCGCTATTTCCGACACCACAAATAGTTGCTATGTCCAAATTTGAAAAACTAGCTAAGTTTTCTTGTTGGGGATCTAAAACTATAATGTCGTGGTCTTCAAAAAATTCTGTTGCTATATAAGAACCAATCTCATTTGCGCCATAAACAATTATCTTCATATCTTCTTTATAAACCAAAAGTTCTAAATTAACAAGATTTTTAATAATTTTTACAAAATATGTTATTATCTTAATTGTACGGCTTATGAAAAGATTTTTTCTGATTTTATCAATATTTTTATTTCTTGCACCAAAAAGTTGTGCAATAGAAGAAATATTGCCTGATTTTGAAGAAATAGAAAAACCTTTTTTAAATAAAATTATTGACCAAAAAAAAATTGAATTTGAGGCTGGCATAGTAAACAAAATTGAATTTGGTGCCAACTACAAAGGATATGTTGATTTCACATATTACAACGAAAAAGACGACCTAGGCACAAGTTATCCATTTTCAATTGAACCATATATACATTCTTATTTTGGCGATAATAAAAACCAAATAAGAGTCGCTTTTATGCCGACAAAAGATGTTTCTGAATATGAAAGCAGGGTCGGTGCAATGATAACCGACTTATATTACATAAGAAAATTTAATGAAAATCACGAAGTTTTAATTGGTAATTCAAGAGTACCAATAGGCTTTGAAGGTGGTTTAGGAAATTATGCCCTGCCATTTGTTCAAAGATCACAAATTGCCAACAATTTTGGCAATGCAAGAGCATTAGGTATAAGATTTAGAGGCAATATAAATAAATTTGATTACGATTTAGGTACATATTCAAGTACAAGATATCTTCAACACCTAAATGACGGTGGTGAATTTGTAGGTTGGCTTGGTTATAGCCCCTTTAAAGACAAAGAAAATTATTTTAAAAATCTAAAATTGGGTGCTGGCTTAAATTATGGACGACAAGGAGAAAATTATACTGTTTTAAGTACTGGAGTTCAATGGGACTATAAAAAAGTTTTTGCAAGTGCAGAATATGGTTTTGCGCAAAATTATAATGGTTCATCTGGATATAAATCAGGAAAAGCACAAGGTGTCAATGCGACTTTAGGATATAACCTAACAGATAAGCTCCAAGTGTTAGCCAGATACGATATTTTTGACCCACATATGTCAATAGACAACAATAGCATTAAACAATATACTGCTGGCATAAACTATTTTGTCATAGGACAAAGATTACGTTTCACACTCAACTACATATTTGAACAACAAAACAACAATAACAAAAATAAAATAATGTTTTTAACACAAATCTTAATTTAAACTTATGTATTCTAAAAATTCTTCAACTAAAAGATGGTGTGATTTTAAAAAAGCTTTAAAATTTTCTTGACTCGAAATATCATTTTTGACCAAATCAAAATGCAAAACAGCCAAAATTTCTTTTAATTTATTTATATTTATAAAATATTTTTTCCTTTTATGAACAAATTGGAAAATGTTGTCTTCTTCATTATTAATTTTGTTAAAAATTTCTGTTTTTGACATATCTTATCCTTTTTAATAAAACATACAAAATAATCATAATACATTTTTTTTAAAAAAATTTGATATATATTCCGCGCTGAAAAAAAACTATAAAATTTTTCAAAAAATTTTATAGTTTTAATGATTTAAATTTTTATTTTATTCAATGATTTACATTTCAATTTCAATCTTGTTTCCAATTTTATCCTTAATTATTTGATAAAGAATTGAAGTTGCAGTTGTCACCATTTGATAACAATGTTTTTTGCGCTCAACACTATGAAAATCAAAACCATGAGTTAAAACTTTGCAACAGGTTGCACCATTTGCTTTTCTAAATTCATCAATCATTTTTTTTGCATATGGACGAGCTTCTTTTCCATAAATTGAACCTATAACCATTTGAGCACCAGCAACTGCACCACAAAGACAGCCAGAACCCATACCGCCAGAAAAAACTGTTGAAGCTTGAAGAAGCACCTCATGGGCTAAACCTAAATCCACAGCAGCTTTTACAATGCTTTCTGAACAAGAATATCCATTTTTAAAATTTTCAAGAGCTTTTGTTACTAATCTTTCTTCCATTATCACCTCGTTTAATCAAAATAAATAACTTTATCGTCTGTATTAAAATGTGCCATTTGTCCAACAGGTACAGTTGTATTTGTTTTTAAATGCGTTATAGGATAACCAAAAACTGATGGAACATCAAGCTTATACGCAAATTCTTTAAGGGTTTCAACAAGTGCATTTTTATCATCAACATCAAGAAAATCACCGAAAACAACCCCTTTTATCCTTTTTTTCAATCTTCCAAATCTGAAAATTTGAGTCAGCATTCTATCAATCTTGTAAACAGGTTCATTTAAATCTTCAAGAAAAAGAATAATATCTTGATTTGGAACATATGATGCCGAATAAGAACCAAAAAGAGATGTTATGGTGGATAAATTGCCACCCCATAAAATACCTTTACAGTTTCCCTCTTTCAAAACAACAGCATTTTTCTTTGGAGTTATTTTGTTCTTTTTTCCATTCACTGTTTTAATAAAATCATTAAAACTAGTTTTGGTAAATTTGCCATTTCCTACAAACATAGGTGTATGATATGTTTTAAAATTACAAATTTTATTTATTTGAAGTAAAAGCGTTGTGATATCAGAACTTCCTGCAAAAATTTTAGGATTATTAGCCAAAATATTGTACATTATCCCATCTAAAATTCTTAAAGAGCCAAAACCGCCCCTTATACATATTATGGCTTTAACATCATCATCTTGAAACGCTTGTTGTAATTCTAAAATTTTATGTTCATCAGTTTGGTTTAAAAAGTAACAACCATCATAAATTTTAACTTTATAACCTTGTTCTTCAATAAACTTCTTTGCTTTTTCTATCTCTTTTACATCTTTAACTTCGCTAGCTGGTGCAATAAGTCCGATTGTATCATTTTTTTCTATATAAAATTCCATAGCATTTTTCCTCGTTTTTATTATATAATATAACATAAGATGACACAAGAATATTTACCGTTTTTTAGAAAATACAGACCTCAGGCTTTTGCCGATATAGTTGGGCAAGAAAGCTTAGTTAAAACATTAACTGGCGCGATTGAGCTTAACCGAATTTCTCACGCATATTTATTTTGTGGCCCAAGAGGTACTGGAAAAACCTCAACTGCAAGAATTTTTGCAAAATCATTGAATTGTGAAAATGGCCCTACGACAAAACCTTGTCAAATATGCGAAAGTTGCAAGGAAATTACAAATGGTTGCGGTATTGATGTTATTGAAATTGACGCTGCAACTAACAGAGGTATTGACGATGCAAGAAACTTAATTGAACAAACTCAGTATGCTCCAATCAAAGGTAAATATAAAATTTTTATCATTGACGAAGTTCATATGCTTTCAAATGAAGCATTTAATGCTCTTTTGAAAACAATTGAAGAACCTCCAAAAAATGTTATCTTCATTCTTGCAACAACCGAACCACATAAAGTTATCGAAACAATTGTAAGTCGTTGCCAAAGATTTGATTTAAGAAGAATAACAACTGAAGATATTACAAAAAAATTAAGAGAAGTTTCTGATATCGAAAAAATTAAAATTACAGACGAAGCCCTAAAAACTATTGCTAATAACGTATCTGGGGGCTTGCGTGACTCTTTGGCCTTGCTAGACCAAGTTAGTATCTTGGGTATGAAAGAAGAAATCACAAAAGACACAATTGAAAATATTATTGGCAAAATTACTTTTAGTATTTTATTTGATTTGACAAAATCTATACTTGAAAAAGATTTGGCAAATGCCATTGAAATTTTAAATAAAATATACCAAAATGGTGCAGAACCACGCAATTTCACAGAAAATCTTATTGAATTTTTAAGAAATACTATTTTTGTTCTAAATTCTGACAATGAAAATGATTTAATTTTTATAAATTTAAATAAGGATGAAATTGAAAAAATTAAAAATTCAGGGTTTGATAAAAATTTAATGGTTAAATTAACAAACAAAACATTTGAATTTTATAGAGAAATTAAATTAGCAACAAATCCTTATTTGATAACAGAACTTCTTTTAATCGAATTATGTAATATTGATTTACTTGAAAACAATTCAAATGAGTCACAAAACCAAAACATAAAACCGAGTTTTGTTCAAAATATAGTTAAACCAACACCTGTTTATAACAAACCTTCAAATGAAGAGGTTAAAAAAGTTGAAAAAGTAAAATACGAAGAAACCAAAGAAGAAACAATAAAAGCAGAAAACTCAAAAGAAGAAACACCTGAAATTAGAATAGAAAATGTAACAGAAGAAATTGAAAAACAAGAAGCAAAAATCGAAGAAAAACAAAATATTCAAGTTTCAACTTCAAATAATATTGATAAAAAACAAGAAATTTGGGACAACATTGTAAATTCAATTGAAAGTATGCCGGCAAAATGTTTCTTTGCAGACATTGCAAAACTTGTTGATATTAACAAAGACAAAATAACAATTGGTTTCACTTATGCTAACGCCGTTCTTCAAGCAAAATCTGAATTAAAAATGAAACCATTTAAAAAAGCTCTTTCGCAATTCTTTGAAAATGAACCAGAAATTTTATACATACAAATTACAAATAATGAAAATAATTATGTAAAAGCAAATTTAAAAAGAACACAAACAGTTGTTAAACCAGCTCCTGTTTATAACAAACCTTCAAATGAAGAGGTTGAACACAACTTTAATGAACCACAAAAAGAACAGGCTGAAGAAAAAAAAGAAGATTATAGTTTTCTAAGTGGTAAAACAAAGGAAATCGTTGAAAGTTTCAACGGCAGAGTTATAGATTAAAATAAAAAAAGTAAACAAATGGACTAAAAAGGTTTTTTAGGTTAAGATTAAGATATGGCAATTAGAAATACAAATTTTAAAGAAACAAAAACACATGAAGTCACAGTCGACGTTGTTATTATGACAATTGTTGAAAATGAACTTAAAGTTCTACTTGTCAAACGTGCAAATGAACCTTTTAAAGGCCGTTGGTCAATACCTGGTGGATTTATCAGATTATCTGAAAACTTAGATGAAGCTGCACTTAGAGTCTTAAAAGAAAAAACAAACGTTCAAAACATATATCTTGAACAACTTTATACATTTGGTGACCCGTTACGTTATCCAAATTCAAGGGTCATAACTTGTGCATATTTTGCTCTTTTAAGAGCAGAAGATATTTATCTTCAAATTAAAAATAAAGAAGAAGTTAGTGACGTACAATGGCATAGTATTTCAAATCTGCCACCACTTGCGTTCGACCACAAAGAAATCATTGAATATTCTTTAAAAAGAACTCGTGAACGTCTTGAATTGTGTCCTATCGCATTCCAACTATTGCCTAAAAAGTTCACTTTAACAGAATTGCAGAGATCATACGAACTTATCTTAAAAGTTAAATTAGATAAAAGAAATTTCAGAAAAAAAATGCTTTCACAAAATATATTGAAAGAATTAAACGAATTTACAAAAACAAATTCAAAACGCCCTGCGCAACTATATAGTTTTGACACAATCACATTAGATTCAAAAAGAGGCCATTTCTTTAGTTAAAGAAATTATTAATTTTCTTTTTGAAATATTAATTTTTTATTTACTTTTTTTTGTCATGCCAAAAACAGTGATAAATTATACATAAAGGTAAATAAAAGGAGAAAACTAAAAATGGCAAAAACAATAGGTATAGACTTGGGTACTACAAACTCAGTTGTAGCTGTTATGGAAGGTGGAAAACCAACAGTTATAGCAAACGCAGAAGGAAGCAGAACAACTCCTTCAATTGTTGCATTTGCTAAAAATGGTGAAAGATTAGTTGGACAACTTGCAAAAAGACAAGCAATCTTGAACCCAGATAAAACAATCACTTCAATTAAACGTCATATGGGCGATGATTACAAAAAGAATATTGATGGCAAAGATTATACGCCACAAGAAATATCAGCAATGATTTTGAGAAAACTTGCAGATGACGCATCAGCATATTTAGGTGAAAAAGTAACTTCTGCTGTTATTACAGTTCCTGCTTACTTTAACGATGCTCAAAGACAAGCAACAAAAGATGCTGGTAAAATTGCAGGTCTTGATGTTTTACGTATCGTAAACGAACCAACTGCGGCAGCTTTGGCATATGGTCTTGAAAAAGAAAAATCAGAAAAAGTTTTAGTATTTGACCTTGGTGGTGGTACATTCGACGTTTCTATTTTGGAAATTGGTGAAGGTGTTCATGAAGTATTATCAACATCTGGCGACACACATCTTGGTGGTGATGACTTTGATGAAAAAATTATGAATTGGTTATGTGAAGAATTCAAAAAAACAGAAGGTATTGACTTAAAAGCTGACAAACAAGCTATGCAAAGACTTAAAGAAGCTGCTGAAAAAGCAAAATGCGAATTATCTTCAGTTGTTGAAACAAATATCAATCTTCCATTTATTACAGCTGACGCAAACGGACCAAAACACTTAGATGTTCAATTAAGTCGTGCAAAATTCGAAGAATTATCACAAGATTTGTTAGACAGATGTAAAAAACCTGTTGAACAAGCAATTCAAGACGCTGGTATTTCAAAATCTGAAATTGACGAAATCGTTTTAGTTGGTGGTTCAACAAGAATTCCTGCCGTTCAACAATTAGTTAAAGATTACACAGGCAAAGAACCAAACCAATCTGTAAACCCTGACGAAGTTGTTGCAGTCGGTGCAGCAGTTCAAGCTGGTGTTCTTGCTGGCGAAGTTAAAGATATTATCTTATTAGACGTAACACCTTTGACATTGGGTATTGAAACATTAGGTGGCGTTTCAACTCCATTAGTTGCACGTAACACAACAATCCCAACTTCAAAATCTCAAGTATTTTCAACCGCAGAAGATAATCAAACAGCCGTTGACATCCACATTCTTCAAGGTGAAAGACCAATGGCAAGAGATAATAAATCATTAGGCATGTTCCGTTTAGATGGTATTCCACCTGCAATGAAAGGTATGCCACAAATCGAAGTTACATTTGATATTGACTCAAACGGTATCGTAAATGTTACTGCAAAAGATAAAGCAACTAATAAAGAACAAAAAATCACAATTACAAATTCTTCTAATTTATCAGAAGCAGATATCGACAAAATGGTAAAAGAAGCAGAAATGAATGCAGAAGAAGATAAAAAGAAAAAAGAAGAAGCAGAAATTAAAAACAACGCTCAAAGTTTAGTTACTGCAGCAGACAAAATTGAAAAAGACTTCGAAGGCAAAATTTCAGATGCAGACAAAACTAAATTAAACGAACAAAAAGATGCATTGAAAAAAGCTATCGAAGAAAACAAAAGCGCAGATGAGCTTAAAAAACTAAATGATGAATTGCAACAAACAATTTATGCAATATCACAAGCTGCCTATGAAGCAGTTCAAAAGGAAGAAGCTCAAAAACAACAAGGTAACACAGAAGGTCAGTCAGAACAAAAACCAAATGACGATGATGTTATTGATGCTGAATTTACAAAAGAATAATATATCTGTAAATACCATAAAGCCCCTTTTAAAAGGGGCTTTTTATATTTTTATTTCAAGACCCGAACCAACTTCTTTTAAATTAGTAATTCTATCAAAAATACATTGTGCTTTTAATCCCGTGCAATGACAAGCATACAGAGAATTTAAATTAAGAGTTTCTATATAATTTGCTGTTTTATTAATGTGTTCTATCGAAGATTTTTTTAAATGAAGTCCGCCAATAACCGAAATAATTTTATTGGTTTTTGTTATTTCTTTTGCATATTCACAAATATTTGAAATACCAGAATGTGAACAACCAACAACAATGATTATCCCATCATGTCGCTTTAAAATCAAAGCACTGTCATCCATAACATAATCTGGCATGTTACTGATTTTTTGAATTCCAACAGAATTTTTTCCCTCAAAGTCATTTCTTCTTGGAATTTCACCAAGAAAAATAATATTGTCAGTTAAAAAATATGGCTCCTTATGCAAATTTAAGTCAAAGACTTTTTCTAAACTTTCTTTTGATAAAGGACAACCAAAATCGCCTTTATCATCAAATCTAGACAAAAATATATCTGGATGTGCTATGATTTTTGGTTTTTTTTCTTTATCTTTGAATAAAGAAATCAAATGCGATAAGCCACCAGTATGGTCATTATGACCATGAGATAAAACAATATAGTCAATATCATCTAAATTTAATTTGGCATTTTTGGCATTTTTCAAAAAAACGTCAGAATAACCCGTATCAAAAAGTATTTTTTTTGACTGATAATTAATTAAAAAAGATAAAGCTGGTTCACCTAAAAAATATTTATCAATAATAGTATTGCTATCAACTAAAACATTTATTTTAGGCATTTATTTTTTCTTCTTTTTTGGTTTTTCTTCAGTTTCAGAAGTTTCATTTTCTTCATCAGATTCATCTGTTTTTAAGCTTTGTTCTTCATCATCAGCTTTAACTGCTTCTGAATTATTTTCATCATCAGATGAATTCTCTTCTGCCTGAATTTCTTCAGCTTCTTCAGAAGTTTCTTCTTCTATTACTTCTTCTTTTTCTGATTCTTCATCTTCAGAAACTTCATTTTCGTCATTTTCCAAAGTCAATTCTTGAACTTTTTCTTCAACTATATCCTTTAATTGTTCAACAATTTCTTTTGCTTTTTCTTGAGCTTGCGCTTCTTCTTGTTTTAAAGCTTCAGTTATTTCCTCATCAGTTTTTGCTCTTAAAACAGGAATTGAAAGTTCCAAAACAGTTTTGTCATCATCTGGACTAATTTGAAGATCAAAAGATTCTTCTTCAATTTCCATATATTTTGCAATGCATTTTAGCATATCGTCTTTAAGCATTTGTATAGAACTTTCTGAAAAACCTGCTCTATCTTGCATTAAAACACTTTTAAGACGTGACTTTGCAGCAAGCTTAGTTTGTTCAGTTGGCTCTTCCGTAGTAACAAAAAAACTTATAACCTTATTGTATAAATCAGCAAAAATATTTTCTTTCATACTACGCCTTCGCTTTCATATTTGCAAAAAACTTTTTAATTTTATCAATTAAAGTTTTTGGTTCATCTAAATCAATAAATTCAACGCTTTCGCCTTGGATTCTTTTTGCAACATTCAAATATGCACGACCTGCCAAAGATTTGTCATCATTAACAATAGGTTCACCTTTGTTTGTTGAAGTAATAATTCCTGTATCTTCTGGGATAATACCAATTAATTCGCAAGATAAAATTTCAACAACATCTTCAACGCTCATCATATCATTGCTTTTAATCATTTGAGGACGAACTCTGTTTATCAAAAGATGATATTCATCCATACCTTCTTTTGCCTCTAATAAACCAATGATTCTATCTGCGTCACGAATAGCAGACATTTCAGGAGTTGTTACAATAATTGCTCTGTCGGCTCCTGCAATAGCATTTTGGAAACCTTGTTCAATACCAGCAGGGCAATCAATTAACACATAATCAAAATCTTCTTTTAATTTATCGCAAATATCTTTTAATTGGTCTGCGTTAAGTGCTGATTTGTCACGTGTTTGAGCAGCTGCAAGCAAACATAAATTTGGGTTTTTCTTGTCTTTTACAAGTGCTTGCTTCAATTTGCAACGTTCTTCAACAACATCAACTATTGTATAAACTATACGGTTTTCTAAACCAAGTAATAAATCTAGGTTTCTAAGTCCTATATCTGTATCAATTAAAACAACTTTCATGCCTGATTTAGCAAGAGCTGTACCAATGTTTGCAGAAGTTGTTGTTTTACCAACTCCGCCTTTTCCTGATGTGATTACAATTGTTGTACCTGCCATATATTAACTCTCTTTCTGATAAATTTTATATAAAACTATTCCGTTATCAACGATTCTTGCTTCTTCTGGCGTGAATGTTGATGACTTAACTATGTATGGAATATTTGTTCCATCTGGTCTTCTTGAATAACAATCTGCAATTCTTAATTGAACTGCATTCATTTTTAATGCTCTGATTTTTGCTTCGCGATTGCCTTTAATTCCGGCATGAGCAATAGAACCTAAAACACCCCAAATTGTTATATCGCCACTAGCTTTAATTTCGCTTCCAGGATGACAATCACCAATTATCACAACATGCCCGTCATATTCCACGCATTGTCCACTTCTTAATGTTTGATGGATATAAAGTGTTTCCATTTTATCTGGAACAACTGGTTCATCTGTTGGTGGTTTATAAGAAATTTCTTCAATTACTTCATCATTTTCGTTTTCGTCATACCCTTTTGTGTAAACTGACATATCATCAAAATCAGGTGTTTCATTTTCAATTGAAGTTATTTCTTCTTTTTGTTCTTCATTTTCATCAATATTTACTTCTTCATCTGCTTCACTGTTTTCACTTAATTGTTCTTCTTGATAATCATTATTTTGTTCTTCTTCTGTTTGATTATCTGAATTTTGTTCTAAATTTTCATATGGAGCTTCATTTTCTTGGAATCTTTCTTTAAAGTTTCCTGCATTTTCAAAAGAATAAAATTCAGAAGATGAATCATTTGATTCAGTTTGATTTCCATATAAAACATCTAAACTATTGTCAATAACCGGAGAAGTTTCAGGCATATTTAAAATTTCTTGAATTTCCTTTTGTTTTTCCTCTTTTTGTTCTTCAATAGTTTTTGTTATTTCATTTACAACATCTGGCGAAATAACTCTAATATTCATATTTTCGCAAAGTTGTTTTGTGATTAAAGATGTTGTTTCTATCCCATAAAGAGAAGAACCATAACTCATAATCAAAGATTTGATGCTTAACATCTGAGATTGATTTAATTGAAAATCTTTTAATTTCAATACAATTTCTTTACCCTTAATTTCAGGAGATTCGAACGCATTTGAAATATCCCTTATCATTTCAGGAGTTGTTAAACAAGGTGTTAAATCAATAACGAAATTTTCTGCCATATTGTTGTCCTAACCACTTTCTTTCTAATAAAAAAAGATTATACCAAAACGCATTCAATTACAATTCAAAATTACATAATATAAAGTTAATTTTTGTAAAGAAAATAAAGGTCGGGTTTAAACTCCTCCCCGACCAAGTAGCAAATACGGCATATACAAATTTAAAGACGAAAATTTATTTAAAAAGTTCCAAATTGATAAAATTTATATCCACTAAAAAACTTTAATTTTTATGTTAAAATTGTCAAACAATGGCCAAATTAAACAGAACATTAAGTCTACAAGATGCTATTTCAATCGTTGCAGGTTCAATGATTGGAAGTGGAATCTTTATAGTTTCTGCCGATATTTCACGTCAAGTAAATAATGCCTGGCTTGTTATTATTGTATGGTTACTTGCTGGCTTTATAACATTTTGTGGCGCATTGTGTTATGGAGAATTGTCATCTTCAATACCAGATGAAGGCGGACAATATATTTACCTTAAAAAAATATTTTCAGAAAAGTTGGCATTTATATATGGTTTGACTCTTTTTCTTGTCATACAAACTGGGACATTAGCGGCAGTTAACATTGCATTTGCTAAATTTTTAGGATTAATTTTCCCATATTTAAGTTCCACAAATTATATATTTTTAAATATTTCAACTCAACAACTCTTTGCAGTTTTAGTTGTTATTTTGCTTACATTTGTAAATTCAAGAGGCGTAAAACAAGGAATACTTGTTCAAAACTTATTCACAATAACCAAAATATTATCAATTTTGGCAATAATTATATGTGGTATATTTTTTGGAGCAAAATTTAGCACAATTAGTCAAAATTTTTCGTTTTCTAATATTAATTTTTCATTTGACTATAATCTTATAAGAATACTACTTGTTGCAATAGTTGGAGCACTATTTTCATCAATAACATGGAATAATGTTACTTTTATAACATCTGAAATCAAAAAACCAAAAAGAAATATCCCAAAAGCATTGATTATCGGCACATTGCTTGTAATTTCACTTTATTTTTTAATAAATATGGTCTATTTAAGCACATTACCTCTTGAACTTATAAAAACAGCAAATGAAGATATTGTGGCTGCAACTTTGATAAACCAAATTTTTGGAGAAAAAGCTAAAATATTTATTGCAACAATTATTGCAATTTCAGCATTTGGCTGTGCAAATGGCATGATTTTAACAGGTTCTAGAGTTTATTATAAAATGGCAAAAGACAAAATATTTTTTAGAAAACTTGCTTATATAAATAGACGCACAAAAGTTCCTGAAAATTCTCTTTGGCTACAATGTTTATGGATTTGCATTTTAATTTTATGGGGAAATTATAGCCAGCTTCTTGATTATGTAATTTACGCATCACTTATATTTTATATAATTACAATTGCTGGAATTTTTAAATTAAGAAAAGAAATAACTCTAACAAGAAAGATTTTCAGAATTCCAACATTTTTCCCTGTTGCTTTTTTGATTTTAAGTTCACTAGTTATTATTGCACTCACATTTTATAAACCATTATATACATTGCCCGGACTTTTAATAACACTTTTAGGATTCCCCGTATATGATTTATGGAAAAAGAACAAAAAATAACATTTTTGTTAAATTTTAGTTCTATTTTTGTTTTTTTTATATTTTTTTTAACATTTTGTACTCAAAAATTGACAAAAATGTTAAAAATGGTGTACAATAAAAACAAAAAGGAATTTAGAATATGACAAAAACAAAACACACAAAAGAATCAATCAAAGCTTTGATTAAAGAAAAAAATATCGATTTTATCCGTTTGCAATTCTGTGATATAAACGGACACATTAAAAACCTTGCAGTTCCTGCAACACAAATTGATAAAGTTTTAGATAATGAATGTATGTTGGATGGTTCTTCAATTAAAGGTTTTAGAAGCATTGAAACTTCAGATATGTATTTTTATCCAGATTTAGACACATTTGCAATTATCCCTTGGGGAACTGATAAAAATGATTCGAATGTTGCAAGAATAATTTGTGACATCTATGACCAAGACAGAACTCCTTTTGAGGGATGCCCCAGATGCAATTTAAAAAGAGTATTAAAAAAAGCACAAGATTTAGGCTACGTAATGAATGTTGGACCAGAGGCTGAATTTTTCTTGTTCAAAAAAGATGAAAATGGTATGCCAACAACAATAGCGCACGATGGTGCTGATTATTATGATGCAGCTCCTGATGATTTAGGCGAAGGCACAAGAAGAAAAATGGTCCGTGCACTTACACAATTAGGTTTTGATATTGAAGCAAGCCATCATGAAGGTGCTGAAGGTCAACATGAAATCGATTTTAAATATGCAGATGCACTAACTGCAGCTGATAACATTATGACATTCAAATATGTTGTCAAAGCTATTGCTTCTCAATTGGGTTTGCATGCAACATTTATGCCAAAACCTATTTATGGAATTAATGGTTCTGGTATGCATTGCAATTTATCTTTGTTTAAAAATGGAAAAAATACTTTCTTCAAAGAAGACGCTCCATATCAACTTTCAGATGAAGCAATGTATTGTATAGGCGGGCTTTTAGAAGATGTTAGAGCTTTTACTGCAATAACAAACCCAACGGTTAACAGTTATAAAAGATTAGTCAGAGGATACGAAGCACCTGTTTATTTGGCTTGGAGTCTTGCAAACAGATCTGCTTTAATCAGAGTTCCTGCAAAACGTGGTAGTGCAACAAGAGTTGAACTTCGTTCACCTGACCCAAGTTGCAACCCTTATCTTGCTTTTGCCGTTATTTTAGAGTCAATTATTAATGGTATTAAAAACAAAATTGAACCACCTGTCCAAATCGAAAGAAACATTTACAAAATGGACGATAAAGCAAGAAAACGTGCAAAAATATTGTCTCTACCAGGAAGTTTGTATGAAGCAATTGAACTTATGAAAAAAAACAAAGTTGTAAAAAATGCACTTGGAGAACATATTTTTAATGAATTTATAACTTCCAAAATGCAAGAATGGGAAAAATTCAGAACATATGTATCTCCTTGGGAAGTTGATATGTATTTAAAAATGTAATATTGAAAAAGGCTTGCTAAATGCAAGCCTTTTAATCATTTTTCTCCATAATTTGTACCGATAAAGTGCCAAATAAAAAGTTTTTCTGACAAATAAATTTAAAACCATTTTGTTCAAATAATTTAATTAAATCTTTTGGTTTTTTAAATTCATTTTTTGATTCTACCAAATATTTATAAGCATAACTATTTTTACTAAAAATTTTTGCAATTAATATTGTGATTTTATCAAAAAAGAAATCAAACAGAGGATTTAACCTTGCAAAATCAAGATGTGCAAAACGCCCATTACATTTTAGGATTCTATATATTTCACCAATTGCCTTTTCTTCATTTTCAATATTTCTAAGGCCAAAACTTATACTAACGGCATCAAAAAAACTATCTTCAAAAGGAATATCAAGACAATCACCAAAAACAAAATTTATTTTGTCTCCATATCTTTTTTTTGCAATTGATAACATATTTTTCGAAAAATCGAGCCCATAAATTTCTGCACTTGGTTGCATTTTTTTTAAAATATAAGCAACATCGCCAGTTCCAGTACATAAATCAATGACTTTTGAATTTTCGTTTAAATTTAATTTTTTAAAAGCATTTGTTTTTATAGTTTTATGAAATTTAAAAGAAATTAAATCATTCAAAAAATCATATTTAAAAGCAATGTCATCGAACATCTGTTGAATTTTAGCAGATATTTTATCAACCATTTAACTCACCATCAAACTTATAATAATAATAACTGTATATAAAATAAAAATTCTTTGACACAACATAAAGTTTGGAAGAAAAGCACTATCTTCTTTTTCTTCAATATATTTTTGCATTGATTTTTGAAGTTTTATAAGAAAATAAATTGATATTAAGGAAAATAACGCAATAAAAGAAATTATACCGTCAAAAACTAACCAAAATGTGTAAAAATATACAAAAATTATCAACGAAATGATGCCAATTATTGCACTATTTTTAGTTTTAAATAATGAAGGATAAGTTTTTTTACCACTAACTTTATCAAAATCCAAATCCATAAAAGAATGAACCATTGCAACAACACCTACTAAAATTGAAATTGGAATAGAAATTAAAAATAAATCAAAATCAAATCTATTCAACATAACAACAGATATTCCCTCAAACATCAAAGGGCCAAAAATCAAAGATATAAAAAATTCACTTGGCACATAATGACTTAATTTTGGGTATAAAAGTGATATTATGATGGTTGGAACAACTAAATATAAAATTTCAAAACCTATTTTATAAATAAAAAATATTCCAATTAGTGAGGCAAAGAAAAAATATATAATAAATCCCCATAAAATATGTTTCAAAGAAAAAATGTTTTTATCAAGATATTCTGTTTTACACTTTTGTTTTGGAGTTTTTAATATTGTGTCTATAAAATCATCATATAGATTAACTCCTAAATGAACAAAAATTATAGCAACAAACGCTAAAAAGCCATAAAAAATATTCCCTTTATTTAAGTAACAATAAGTAAATGCTGTTAAAAAACATAAAATACTCATTGGCAAAGAATAACCTCTGCAAGCTATAAACCATTGTTTAATTTTTTCCAAAACACGTCTCCTCGTTAATAAATTAACATATCAAATTTGTGTGTAAAGAAAAGATTTAAAAAATAATTCGCATAATAAATACTACATTTATTTGATTATGTTTGCATAATTAAAAAAAAGATAGTAGAATTGTCCTATGGTGTAGAATAATTAAAAAATGGCGACAGAATTGCAATCAAAAATACAAGATTATATAGACATAATACAAAAAGTTGCGCGTGTTGAATACAAGCGTATTCCTTCACATATGGTAGATTGTGAAGAACTTGTTTCTATTGGCATAATTGCAATTCAAACAATGATAAAAGACAAAACGCCAGAACAACTTGAAAAATATAATTCGTCATATATAGCAACTGCCGTTAGATGGGCCATCAGAAATGAACTTAGAAATCGTTATAAATGGTATACTTTAAAACACAAAAATGATGAAGAAGATGGCGATTCAAGCGCAATACAAGACGAAGGCTCAGCTTTAGACATCACACCAAGCAAAGTCAGAGAAGCAGTTTATGAAACAATTTTGTCAATTGATTCAATAGCTTCTGCATCTTCAGATAATGATTCACCATTTGACTTTATAAAAGACCCATCCGCATTGCCTGATGAAAAGGCTGAAATATCTGAACTTGGAAAAATTATCAGAGAAGCGATTGCAAAATTGCCTCAAAAAGACAGAACTATCGTGGAATATAGATTTTACCGTAACATGCAAGTAAAACAAATTGCAGCACAAGTAGGTTTATCTTCTTCCCGTATTACAAGAATTGTACAAAATTCCTTAAACACAGTTAAAGAATATCTGCAAAAACGAGGAATTCAAGAATATTAATCACATTACATTGTCAAGAAAGGTTATAAAATGCTCTGCGAAAAAAACAAAGAAAGAACAACCGAATACGAATTAACAATTCAAGAAGGTTTAAAAGTTTTAGGTAAAAAAAATCTAGCACTTATTCTTCATGGAGTAAGCTTCCCCTCAATAACAGGTGAAGACACTGGATTTGGCACATATAACGGAGAAAGCGGACGCAAACTTATTGATTTTGCATCCGGAATTTTTAGTGCAATTCAATTAGGTCCAAATGGGAAAACAAAAGCTAGCGATTCAAGCCCATATACAGGAACTATTTTCTCACAAAACCCATTATTTATAGATTTAAAAGAACTTACAACTAAAAAATGGGGTAATCTTTTAAGTGACGAAACATACAGAAAAATCATTGATAATAACCCTGAAAAAGACCCTATGAGAGCAGCATATGCTTACGCTTGTGATGCTTATGAATTAGCATTAACTGAAGTTTATGAAAATTTTAAGAAAAATGCTTCTTGGTTCTTAAAACACAAATTTTCCAACTTCAAAAAAGAAAATTCATTCTGGTTAAACAATGATGCATTATATGAAGCATTTATTATTGAAAACAAATCAGACTATTGGCCACAATGGGAAAATGAATTAGACAGAAATTTATTCAAATCAGAAGATAAAAAAGCTGTTGATAAAAGAATAAAAGAAATTTCAAAAAAATACGAAAACGTAATTGAAAAATACAAATTAACTCAATTTATTGCTTCAACTCAAGCAGACGAAACAAGAGCTTACGCAAAAGAAAAAAATATCAAAATGATTGCAGATAGACAAGTTGCATTTTCAGACAGAGATTGCTGGGCTTATCAATCATTATTCTTGGAAGGCTGGGCTTTAGGTTGTCCTCCTGATTATTTCAGCAAAGACGGACAAGCTTGGGGATTCCCTGTAATTGACCCTGAAAAATTGTTTAATAAAGATGGTTCACTTGGACCTGCTGGCGTTATACTTAAAAAATTATATGTAAAAATGTTTAAAGAAAACCCTGGCGGAGTAAGAATTGACCACACAGTTGGTCTTATTGACCCTTGGGTTTATAAAGTTGGTTCACTTCCAAAAGTTGAAGAAGGTGCAGGAAGATTGTATTCTTCTCCAAACCATATTTTCTTAAACAAATTTTCAATTGCAACTATGGATGATGTTAATCTTGAAGTTGAACCAGATAAAGAAAAATGGGTTAAAAAATTAACTGATGAACAAATCAAAAAATATGGTTTAACAATTGAAAAAATTGTTATTGCAGCAGCAAATGAAGTAGGACTTGATAAAAACGCAATCGTTGCAGAAGACCTTGGAACACTAACTTATCCTGTTGAAAAAGTTATGGAAAAATATGAACTTCAAGGTATGAAACTTGTTCAATTTGTTGTTGCAGAAGAAGAAGACCACCCATACAGATGTAAAAACATAACACCTCATTCTTGGGCTATGGTTGGAACACATGATAATGAACCAATCAAAAGATGGGCTGATTCAGTAGTAAATACCGCAGAAGTTGATCCACATGTTGACAATCTTATGGAAGATATGTTTAATAACTTTGAAAACAAAGATGAAATAAAACATAAATTATACACTGATGGAGATGCTTTAGCTTTTGCAAAACTTGTTGAAATTTTTGCATCTGCTGCAGAAAACATTCAAATATTCTTTACTGATTTCTTTGGAATAAATGAAGTTTATAACAAACCCGGTACTTCAGGAGATCCAAACTGGACACTTCGTTTAAGCAGTAATTTTGAAGAACTTTATGCAGAAAACTTATCAAAAGGTCACGCATTAAATTTACCAAAAGCTATAATTTGTGCAATTAAAGCAAGAGGCGCTGAATTTGCTTCTCAAAATCAAGAAATTATAGAAAAATTAAACAAATTGGTATAAAGAATGAAAATTAAAAACAATATAAAGAAAATTTGTTTTGCACTACTTGCGTTGATTACGATAACAAGTAGTGCAATTGCATTTTCTTTTAAAGATATAACTCTTAGATTCGCGCAAATTTCAGACAGCCACATATCAGAAAGAGCAAACACCAGCTACAAAATGCTTGGTAATTCAATTTTATTGTTAACAGATACAATAAAACAAATAAATAAAATGAATGGGCTTGATTTCATTGTGTTTACAGGCGATATGGTTGACGAACCTATTGCCCAATACTGGAAAGATTTTTTTGAAATTTTAACTAGTTCAAAATACCCAATTCTTATGGCTTTTGGAAATCATGATTTAGCTCAAGGAAAAGGGGAATATTTAACACATAATGAAATTTTGGAGTTAATCAAAAAATACAATAAAAATTATCCTTTTGACAAAACATATTACGCCATAACTCCAAAGCCTGATTTTAGAATAATTACTCTTGATTTAACTCAATACAAAACAGGAACATCTAATGGTGAAATTTCACCTGAGCAACTTGCTTTTTTAGATGAAGAATTAAGCAAAAATCAAGATAAAATTATTATAATATTTCAACATTTTCCAACACTTGAACCATTTAATTCAAATGACCACAATATTATAAATTCGCAAGCATACAAAGATATTCTTGCAAAATATAATATGCCTATTGCAATTTTTTCTGGGCATTATCACACGACAAAAATCACTCAAGAAAATAACATAATACACGTTTCAACACCGTCTTTAGTCACTTATCCAAATGCTTTTAGGGTAATAAACATTACAAATTATAAAGATAGAGTAATTTTTGACTTTTATTTTAATGAAACAACATTAAAAAATCTTCAAGAGGAAAGCAAAGTAAATACTATCTCATATTCAACATTTTATGGCACAGAAAAAGACCGTTCAACAACAATCACAATAAAAAAGAAAAAACGTAAGGAAAAAAAGAATGAACAATAGTTTTAAAGTTAAATTCAGAGGTACAAGAGGGTCTTACCCTACTCCTTGCGCAGATTATTTAAAATTTGGCGGAAATACTTCTTGTGTTGAAGTAAATGTTGGTGGCAACCTTATTATATTGGACGCAGGTGGCGGAATTATAACATTAGGTGATGAGCTTTTAAGAGAACATATCTTAAGTGGCAACACTCCACAGGATAGAAAACCAATAAAAGCTAGTGTCATTTTAAGTCATATTCATCAAGACCATATTCAAGGACTACCTTTTTTTAAACCACTTTATAACAATTCAACAACACTTGAGATTTTTGGTCTTTCACCAAACAACGAAGACTTAAAATCAATACTTTCACAAGTTTTATTTGAAAAAGTATTCCCACTGGGTCTTGAAGATATAAGTTGCAATTTTAAAATAAATAACTTAAATGAAAGACAAGCACTTATATTAAACAAAGATAAAGAAACGAGAATCGAAAATATTGAAAATATACAAAACATTGAATTTGATGAAAACGATGTTTTAATTACTGCTCATAAAACTTTTGCCCATCCTAAAAATGGCTGTTTATGCGTCAAAATACAGTATCAAGGAAAAACTTTGGTATACGCAACAGACAAAGAAAGTTATAAAGATGGTGATAGAAAATTTGTTAAATTTGCACATGATGCCGATGTTTTAATTCATGATGCACAATACACAACAGAAGAATATAGTTCACCAATTTCACCTAAACAAGGTTTTGGACACTCAACATTTGAAATGGCAATAGAAAATGCAAAACTTGCGCATGTTAAAAAACTATATTTCTTCCATTATGATCCAAATTATAACGATAATATTTTAGAAAACTTAGAAAAAACTTACCAAAAACTTTCTCCAAATTATATTTTTGCAAAGGAGAATATGGAAATTGTTTTATAAAAAAATTATTCTAATATTATCTATATTTTTATTAACAATACCTGTTAGTGCAAAAATAAATCCGATAAATGCAGAAAAAAATGCTCAATCAAGAAACAATTCAGGTGTTGAATATATGCAAGAAAAGGATTATCTTGCAGCAATTAAAGAGTTTAAAATTGCAATTGCAATAAACCCTAATCACCAAACTAGTGCAATTTATCACAATAATTTAGGTCGTGCATATATTGAAATGGCAAAAGTATACAAAGAATACAAAATGCCAAAACAAAGCATTGAATTTGCGCATTTTGCAGAAATATCATTTGAAAATGCCATAAACCAAGATTGTATGCAACTAAATTTTTATAAAAACTTAGTTGAAAGTTTTGAATTACAAAACATTTTAGCTTCAAAACGCAAAGAATATTTGAAAAAAACTGAAAATCCTTTTAATTCTATAATAGTTGCTTTTATTGAAGAAAAAATGGGAAATAAAACAACAATGCAAATTATTCTTGATGATTTTATAGCCCAATATCCAGATTTAATTATCACAATCTCATTAAAAAATTTTTTAAGTCAGCAATAAATACCGAATTTTAACAATATTGAAAAAGTTGAAAAAACTGTTATAATACAAATATGTTTAAAAGTACTAGACAAGAATTTTGTATTAAAAATTGTTCAATGGAAGAAACTGGAGCATTAGAAAAAATGCTCAACGAAACTGCAAAAGCTGGATGGGATTTGTATTCTATTCATGAAGCAGAAAGTTCAGAAGGTTTTCAATATAGTTGTATTTTTATAAGAGAAGTTGAAAGAACAGAAGAAGACTCTGATTTTGAAGATATAACAGGTTTCAAAACTCAAATGGAACGTCTTATGTTTTCTAAAGAAAAACCTTATGAACTTTGTATAGATTTACAACACAAAATTAAAGAAAAAAAAGAAAAAATTGAAAATATAAAAAATTTCTTAGACTCCGCAAAAGAAGATGAAAGAGAAGTTTTAAACAATGAAATTTCAAGAGAGCTCGAAATTTTAAATTCGCTTAAAAAACAATTAAAAAGCGTTATGTCACCTTCAAATTTAACCAGTAATTTAGGCGAAGAAAGATTTTCAATCTGTTTAAGTGAAGAACTATATTGCATCAATAATTATGAAAATGATGAAAATATTCTTGCTCAAACAGTTAAAGTCAGAGAAGAATTAACAAATGAACTAGGATATATCATCCCAAAAATAAAATTTATTGAAGAACCAAATTTAAATGAAAATGAATTCACAATAAATATTCATGGCACTCCAATAGTTCAAGCTTTTGCGTACCCTGACTATTTGGCATTTTTTGAAGATGAATTAAATTTAAAAAAATATCCTAAAGAAACCATCAGAACAAAAGATGATATTTCCGGAAGAAAAATTGCCTGGATAAAAAAAGAGTTTTCAAAAGATTACTGGGCAAAAGGAATGAATGCCTGTGAATTTATAGGAAGATACATTAAATATTATTCTGTTCGTCATGTTGAAGAAATTTTCAATTATTCTGACATAAATAGATATATAGAAATTGTAAGCAAAAATAATTCATTCTTAATTGACAGTATCTTAGGAGATTATATAAGTGTTGCAGAATTAAAATATATTTTCTGCCAACTTATAAGAGAAAAAGTTAGTGTTAAAGATGTAATTTATATTTTTGAAAAAATAAATGATTTTTCAGATGGTGATTTCAAAACAGATTTATTAGATAAAATCAGAATGTCTTTAAGCAGACAAATTTCACATTCTTTTGCAAATGAAGATAAAGAAATTATAGGCTACGAAGTAGGTGAAAAAACTTTAAAACTGATTGAAAGTGAATCTGATATAGAAGAAGGCAATTCTCTGGTTAGAATAGATAGCACAAAATTTAAAAAATTTATTAAAAATTTAGCCGTATTCTCTATGCAAGAAAAAATCGTTTTAATTGCGCCTCAACAATACAGACAATTATTTTTCGTACTTGCTTCTCAAGTTTATATGGATATTCCGGTTTTATGTTATGAAGAAATATCCAATGATTATGATTTAAAAATCTTAGGCGAACTTTAATTTATTTTAAAATTTTAAAATACCTATGTTTGTGTTAAAATTCCATTATAAATTAGGAGAAAAAAATGGAAACTACACACAAAAGCATTCGTGACACAAGAGTACAAAAATTAACAGATTTAATAGATAAGGGTGTTAATCCTTATGCATATTCATATGACAAAAATGCATCAGCTAAATTTTTACAAGAAAAATATAAAGATTTAGAAGCAGGTATTGAAACGGATGACAATTATAAAGTTTCCGGAAGAATTATGGCAATCAGAAATTCTGGTATGTTCATTGACCTTATGGACCCAACTGGGAAAATTCAAATCTTCTCTCATAAAGAAAATTTATCAGAAGACCAACTTGCCATTGTAAAATTATTGGATGTGGGCGATATCGCTGGTTTTGAAGGTACAATAAGAAGAACTCCAAGAGGCGAATTAAGTATAAAAACTACAAATGTTAAAATTTTATCAAAATCATTGATACCATTACCTGAAAAATTCCATGGTTTAACTGATGTTGAAATTCGTTATCGTCAAAGATATGTTGACATGATTATGAATGAAGATGTTAGAGATACTTTCCAAAAAAGAAGTTTGATTATTCAAAAAATTAGAGAATATTTA
Source organism: Cyanobacteria bacterium SIG30 (assembly GCA_015152475.1). Taxonomy (GTDB): domain Bacteria; phylum Cyanobacteriota; class Vampirovibrionia; order Gastranaerophilales; family Gastranaerophilaceae; genus SIG30. The sequence continues at coordinate 143,095 of SUTW01000001.1, forward strand.
GCAAAACAAGACTTCCTTGAAGTTGAAACCCCAACACTTCAAACTATGGCATCAGGCGCAAACGCAAGACCATTCAACACATTCCACAATGCTCTTGATATGGATTTAACTTTAAGAATAGCTCTTGAATTATATCTAAAAAGATTAATTGTTGGTGGTGTTTCAGAAAGAGTATATGAAATCGGAAAATGTTTCAGAAATGAAGGAATTGATACTCGTCACAACCCTGAATTCACTATGATTGAATTATATCAGGCATATGCTGACTATAACGATATGATGACATTAACAGAAAACATGGTTGCATATGTTGCTCAAGAAGTTCTAGGTACAACAAAAATCCAATATGGTGAAAATGAAATAGATTTAACTCCTCCTTGGGACAGAAAAACAATGCTTGGCTCTATAAAGGAAGTAACAGGAATTGATTTCTTATCTTTCTACACAGCTCAAGAAGCAATTGAAGCAGCAAGAAAAATAAATGTTCATGTTGACGACAATATGAACTGGGGACAAGTTGTTGAAGCAGTTTTTGAAGAAAAAATTGAACCTAGCCTAATTCAACCTTGCCACATCATAGATTACCCAAGAGAAATTTCTCCTCTTGCAAAAATTCACAGAAACAATGACCGTTTAACTGAACGTTTTGAAACAAGAGTTAATGGTTGGGAAATTGCAAACGCATTTTCAGAATTAACTGACCCAATTGATCAAAGAAGCAGATTTGAAGACCAATCAAAAGCTAAGGCTGAAGGTGATGAAGAAGCAATGGAAATTGATGAAGACTTTATTAATGCACTAGAACACGGTATGCCTCCAACAGGCGGTATGGGAATGGGTATAGACAGACTTGTTATGTTGCTTACAAATTCTCCTTCAATCAGAGACGTTATAGCATTCCCTACTTTAAAACCAAGAGCATAAAAATATGAAAAATCGTAAAGATTATTATTGCATATTTGGTGGTGGTGGCATAAGAGGTGTTGCTTATGTTGGAGCACTAAAAGCACTTGAAGAAGCAAATGTTAACATAAAAGGATTTGCTGGTTCATCTGTTGGTGCAATTATTGCAACCTTAACTGCCATTGGCTATACCACAGATGAAATCAAAGATATAGTAATGGAAGTCGGTTTAGGGCTTTTTAGCGATTTAAATCTTGATATTGTTAAAGGCTTTTCTTTTTCCAAGGGTGAAATATTCAGCAACTGGATAAAAGAGCTTGTTGAAAAAAAATTTTACGGAAGCAAATATAACAAAAAAAATGAACCTGTAAGATTTAAAGATTTAGATAAAGATTTAGTTATTATGTCTGTAAATCTTACTGATTCGGAATTCCATGAATTTTCAAGATATACAACTCCTGATTTTGAAATTGCAAAAGCAGTTAGAGTTTCTGTAAGTATGCCAGGTTTATTTCAACCAGTTGAAAATGGTGAAACACTCCTTGCAGATGGTGACCTTATGAAAAGCTGGCCAATGTGGAGATTAACAAATAGTCTCCGCCCTGATAATTGCAGAATTCTTGAATTTAGACTGGAAGATATGCACAGAAATAAAAAAATCGACAATCTTGTAACATATATAAATGCTGTTTATAACACGGTTACTGGTTTTGCAACTAAATTTATTACTGAATTATATTCGCAAAAAGATAAATTTGATTACATAAGATTGAATACAAAAAATGTAAGCGTTGTAGATTTTACCATTTCAAAAGAAAAAAAAGAAGAAATGATAGAAATTGGTTATCAAACAACAAAAGAATATTTTGAAAAAATATTACCTAAAAAAAGAGAAAAATTATTCAAAGAACATTATGGAACATATATGATGTTACTTGATATTGAACATTATTTGAAAAAAGATAATTATAGAAAAGCAAATGAAGTTTTAGGTGAACTTTTCATAAACTTATGCGAATACAAAAGAACAATGGATGTTGACATTTATAACAAAATTATCAAATTTAAAGACATATTTAAAGCCAATTACACAAAAAAACAAATAGGATTTTTAAATTTTGATAAAACTGAAAATAAAAATGTTATTATGGCGACATTTAATGAAGTTTTAAGTATAATGAAAGAAAAAACAGAAGAATTGAAAAAGTAATAAATTAGAAAGGATACAATCTTGGGAAAAAAATTTAGAATAGGTGTAGACATTGGTGGCACTAATATTAAAATAGCTTTAGTTGATATGGAAGGTAACATAGTATATTCAAACACAACTCCAACACGTGCAGAAATGGGTTATGAATATACAATAAATAGTATTAAACAAGCAATAACAGATTTAATGAAAGAAACAAAAACAGACAAAACTGTTATTGAAGCTATTGGCTTCGGTTTCCCTGGTCAAATCGACTATAAAGAAGGGGTTGTTAAAATTTTACCAAATATCCCAGGTTGGATAAATGTTCCTGTTAAAAAAATTATCGAAGATGATTTTGGTATTCCAACATTCTTGGATAATGACGTAAGATGTGCAGCACTTGGTGAATTAAATTATGGCGCTGGCAAAAACTGTCAAAACCTTATTTGTATAACTGTTGGAACAGGTATAGGTTCAGGAATAATTTTAAACGGCAAACTCGTAAGAGGCGCATCAAATGCAGCTGGCGAATTAGGGCATATTAAAATGACTATGGAAGATGGTCCTTTATGTGGTTGCGGAGATTACGGCTGTTTTGAGGCATATGCTTCAGGTCCAAATATTGTTGCAATGGCAAAAGAATATTTAAAAGGCGGAAAAAGCGCAAAATTCAGAGAACTTGCAACAGAAGAATTAAGCCCATACATTGTAGCTCAAGCAGCTTTACAAGGTGATGTTGTTGCTAAACAAATATATAAAAAAATAGGTAAAATTATAGGTCTTGGTTTAACATCAGTTGTTAACTTACTAAACCCAGAAAGAATAATTATAGGTGGCGGTGTTGCTGATGCCGGAGACATTCTTCTTGAACCAATTAAAGAAACTATTTTAGACCGCGCAATGCCTATTCAAAAAAATGCTGTAGAAATTGTACATGCACAACTTGGTAACACGGCAGGTGTTATAGGTGCAAGTCTGTTGATTGAAAGCTAAAAATGCCAATACATCTTCTATGGGGAGATGAAGATTTTAATATAGAAGAAAAAATAAAAGAATTCAAAAAAACTATATTGAAAGATGACATTAACCCACTTAATTACAGAAAAATAGACAATCCGTCTTTTGTGAAGCTTGAAGAAATTTTGAGAACACAAGGGATGATGTTTGGCGACATTTTATTTATCATAAATGCCAATAAATATTTTATAAACGAAGGCAAAGCCTCTTTTATAACTGAAAAAGAAACTGATGAGATTGTAAAATGTATTCAGGAATTACCAAGTTCAATACACGTTGTTTTTGTATGTAAAGTTGAACCTGAATCAAATAAAAAACCTGACAGCAGAAAAAAATTATACAAAGCAGTAGACAAATATGGAACAATTGAAAACTTCCCAATGTTTAAACCATGGGAAACTCAAAAAGCTGTTATTTGGGTGAAAAACAGAGCCAAAAAATTAAAACTTGAAATAAGTCAGGAAAATGCAGAAAAATTGATAATGAACGTTGGAATGTCTTTGCGTGCACTAAATAACAATCTTGAAAAATTGGCGCTTTTGGCTCATCCAAACAACGTTATAACTGAAAAAATATTAAATAGCATTGTATTTGATAATGCAGATGTTTTTAAAGTTACAGATTTAATTGTTCAGGGCAACTTTGTTAAGGCTTTATCTGAAATAATCAAGCTTACAGAAAAAAAAGAGCCGCTTGCAATTATGGCGGTTTTGCAAACAGCTATTACAAAATTATTGCAAATAAAAATTTATGAAACAAAATTTCCACCATCTGAAATATCAAGAAAAATCGGACAACACGAATTTGTCGTAAAACAAAATGCAAAAAAAGTACAAAATGTAAGCACAAAAGAACTTGTAAGATTAAAACAAAATTTAACTGAAATTGAATTTAAAATAAAAACAGGACAAATTTCAGATCCTTTACTTGCATTTGAACTTGCTTTAATTGGAGATAAAAGATTATGAATAAAATATTTGAAAAAAAATTTGGCATAATCGCAAAATACTTTAATACTTTATTTGAAGAAAACAAAAAATTTCCACAAGCAATAGTTTTTGAAAGTCTTGATATCTTTGGTCAATATTTTTTTGCACTTGAACTTGCAAGAATATTAAATTGTATGCAAGAAAAAAAAGAAGATTGTACTTGCACAAATTGTAATTGGATTAAAGAAAATAAACACCCTGCAATAGTAACTGTTTCACAAATAGATTTTAAAGAAGAAGGAGATACTTCAAAAACAGTTATTTCTATAAAGCAAGCAAGAAAAATAATAAATAATTTAACTCAATCAAGTGATTTTCATAGATTTTTTATATTTTTAGATGCCAAAAAAGGTGAAATGGAAAATCATATAAGGAAACAATATGAAAAATGGAATGATTTAGGTTTTGAATTACCGGATGAAAATTGGGTTCCGTCTTTTATAACCAACAAAACATTCCACAATTCTGTTCCAAATGCGCTTTTAAAATCAATTGAAGAACCACCTGAAAGAACAACATTTATATTTTTGACAAAAAACAGGGAAGATTTAATAAACACCATAACTTCAAGAGCTATGATTTTTAAATTGCCTTGCGAAAAATTTGATTTTGATTACTCAGAAATTGCGACATTTCTTGAAAAATATCCGAATCTTGATTTAGAAGACGCTTTTACGATTTCTGAACAATTACAAGAATTTTCAAAAGAAAAAGATTTATTATCCAGAGAAATTCTAAATATGATTGAACAATATATCGGTAATTTTTTATTAAACAATCCTCATTCAGAAAAAATTAAAAACGATTTAAAAAATGTTCAAAAGGCAAAAAGAAGAATAAACGCATCAATGACGCAAAAAAACGTATTTGAAAGCTTATTTATTGATTTAGCAACTTTCTAACGCATTTGTAAATTCTTTTAAAATATCTTCTAAAAGCTGTTTATTAATTCTTGTTATTTCAACATCAACTGCATCTTTGCTGTTTATTCTGTTGTTAAAAATATGCACAGTTTCAACTTGTATTGTTGCAAGCCCTTCGTATTTAAGGTTTATCAAAATTTCATTTGCGCCTTTAATAGCTTTGAAATAAGAATGAACAGGGCTTACTTTATATTCAGCAAAAACATATTTATTAGCATCTTTAATAAGATTTTTATATTTTTTAAATGCAGGCTCAATCACAATTAAACATTTATTTTTATAAACCTGCTTAAAAACAACTGCATTTCTTTGTGCAATCTGCATATTCTCGATTTCATCAGGAGTTTTAGATATATTATCAAGAATTCTTTGTTCTTGAACATTTTCATTTAAAACTTCTTGCTTTTTCTTTTCAATTTTCGTTTTTAATTTATTCTTAGTTGATTTTTTATTTTGGTTAGTAGCCGTTGTCTGATTTTTTTCAAGAACGGCACTAAAAGCTTTATTTATAAGTTCATCATCAATAACGCCAGAAGTTTTTTTGAAAATTTTAACTCCATTTATATTAATTGCATCAGATGCAACAACAAGAAAACTTTCTGCATCTTGAGAAGAATCCAAAGCATTTTCTAAATTTTCTTTTATTTTATCAAATGTTCTATCTAAAACGTCAATAACACTTGCATTAATTTTATAATTAAGCCCTGCATTTTTCTTTAATCTTTCAAAAACGGCATAAGCCCCATTTAATTTAGTTTTTGGCAAGAAGATATAATATTCATTAACATCTCTGATGCCAACTAAATCATTTATTCTTATTGATTTTTTTATTATTTTTGAAAATTCATCCAAATCATTATCTGAATCACTATTCTTAATTTTTAAAAGCATAACGCATGCTTGTTCTTTATGTTCAAGTGCGTATTCTACCTGATTTGTTAAAAATTCTTCTGAATATTTTTTAGTATAAAAACCAGTGCTTAATTGAATAATTCCAAGATTAGCCAAGAATTTTTCTTGAAGAGAAAGGTGGACTTTTTCTTCACTTTTTTGAATATTCCACATTATTCTAAATAAAAGCTCATGTTCTTTTATTGGGGATGAAATTATGTCTGAAATTCCGGCATCGAACATCTCAACTAAAAATTCTGGCGTACATTTTTGAGCGATTAAAATAATCGGAATATTTTTTAAATCTTTTTCGGCTCTTATTTTTTTTACAATTTGCAGTTTTTTATTATCATCAAATTCCGCATATAAAACTATAACATTTGGTTTTTTTTCTTTAACACAATCAAAAGCTTCAATAGTATTTGCATGTTCTACTTTATCTACATTTCTAAGCAGAACAAGTTTTGATGTAATAAATTCAGTTATTTTTACATTGTTGCTAATAACGGCAACTGTGTTATCAAAGCTCATTTAAAAATCCTTGATTGCTGTTTAACTTAATCTTATTGTACTATTTTTTTCACATAAATGACAAATTGTTAAAATTTTGATAAAATAATTCATTATGAAAAAAAGAAATATATTATTTTTATGTTTAATTGTAATAGTCGCAATCGCACTCCGTGTATGGAATTTAGACACATCAACAATAAATAATGATGCTTTTAATTTAAATATACCAAATGATTTTTTTGCATTTTTCTTTACAAATGCAACTGGAATAATACATTCTTTTTATTTAAAAATCTACTCAATTTTAAACTTAGATAAAATATTGCCTTATGCATCAATTCTGTTAGATGCAATTTCAATTATCACGCTTTATTTTCTTGGACAAGAATTTAACGATAAAAAAAATGCCGAATTAACAGGCTTGATATCATCAGGTTTTGGTGCAATCAGCGTGTTTTTAATATCAACTGCCAAAAACAATAGCTTATATTCTTTAGTTTTTCTTTTAGCCTCACTTGTAATTTTATTTGCATTTAAAATTTTAAATACTCAAAATAAAAAATATTTTATACCACTTTCAATTTTTTCAATAATGTTATTCTTTACTTTTAATTTAAGTGTATTTTTCATTATATTTAGTTTCTTGGCAATTATTAGTTTTTATGCAAAAAAGAAAAAGACCTTGTCATCAAACATAACAACTTTTTTTGGAATTTTATTATTATTTTCACCAATAATTCCTTTTGTATTAAATGTTGTAAATACGCCTGATTATTTAAATCAATATGCACTTTCGTTTAACTTTGAACACATAATTATTTATCTAACAAATATGTTTTCTCCAAAATTAAGTCTTACAAACATATTCGAATTTTCGAATGTCGGTTTTTGGATTTTTGTAATAATACCAAGTATTATAGGTTTTACCCTCGCTGTTATAGGTACAGCAAATAAAAAAACAACCAGTTATTGCGTAATTACTCTTTTTATAAGTACATTTTTAAGTATGCTAATTATGTGTATTTGTGCAAAAGAAGCTCTTTTAAGCAAATATCTTATAACAGTATATCCAATATTAATTGTTGCATTTGCAAATGGAATACCATCTTTAAAATCAAAAACTTTAAAGATAATTTTGCCGACAATATTCGCAACGATTACACTCTTCTATATAATTGCAAATAATTTAATATCAACTAAACTGTTTTAATTATTTAGAAACAACAGGAGTTTTTGTGTATCTGTGGTCAATCATTGCATTTTTTTCATTTGCATTTAATTTTGCAATATAAATTTGTTTAACAAAAGAAAATGCACCAACTGCAATACCGCCTAGAAGTGCAAGCTTGCCCTTTCCAGTTTTTAAAGTTGATTTAAATCCTTCTTTAGTAAAGTTTTTAGAAACACCTTTGGCTAATTTTGAGAATACTTCTTTCACTGCATTAGTGCCAGTTTCTTTAGAAGCTTTTATACCTTGTTTAATTTTATCTATAACAAAAATTGCACCAACACCGGCTACTGCACCTTTTGCAAAACCAACAACAGCTTTCACCCCGCCAACACCATATTCTTTAATGTTTGTTCCTATTTTCTTTAAAGAACCAACAAAATTAGCAAATTTATCAAGAATACCTTTTTTTTGTTTCTTCTCGCCTTTAGCTGAAATTTCAACAGAATCTGTTTTAGAATCAGCTTCAAGATTTGGTTTTACATTATTAACATTTGTTTTTTGAGCATTTGCGACTTGTAATGCTAATGGTTCTGAACCGAAAGAAACTGATGATGTATTCATGATAAAACCTTCCTTTTTTAGTATTCTACAATAATAAAACATCTAAATTTAAAAAAATGCATGAAAAATAGACAAAATCATGCAAAAACGCCGAAATACAGTGTTTTCAAGGGTAAAAAAAGAAAAATAATTTTTACATTTCTTAATATTTATTTTATTTTAAATTTTAAGAAAGAAAATTGAATATTTTTTATAAAAAGAAAAATTATTTTTAAATTTTTATAATAAAACACCGGTAATTTTTACGACAAATAACTTGTTTTCATATATTTTTATGCAAAAATATTATTATAGTTACATTTAAAAAAAAGGAAAAACAATGGCAAGACAAACAAAACTTGAAAAAATACGTAACATTGGTATTGCAGCTCACATTGACGCTGGTAAAACCACTACAACAGAACGTATTTTGTTCTATACAGGTAAAACTCACAAACTTGGTGAAACACACGATGGTGCTTCTGTTACTGACTTTATGGAACAAGAAAAAGAAAGAGGTATCACAATTCAATCAGCAGCTGTTACTGCTTATTGGAAAGGCCACCAAATCAACATTATTGACACACCTGGCCACGTTGACTTCACAATCGAAGTTGAACGTTCACTTCGTGTATTAGACGGTGTTGTTGCTGTATTCTGTGCAGTAGGTGGTGTACAATCTCAATCTGAAACAGTTTGGAGACAAGCTAACCGTTACGAAGTTCCTCGTATGGTATTCGTTAACAAAATGGACAGAACAGGTGCTAACTTCTACCGTGTAGTTGACCAAATTAAAAATAGATTAGGTGCAAATGCTGTTCCTATCCAACTTCCAATCGGTGCAGAAGATGAATTCAAAGGCTTAATCAACTTAATGACTATGAAAGCTGAAATCTACACAAACGATTTAGGTACAGACATCAAAGAAGAAGATATTCCAGCCGATATGGTTGAAAAAGCAAATCAATACAGAGCAGATATGATTGAAAAAATTTCTGAAACTGATGATGATTTAATGATGAAATATTTAGAAGGTGAAGAACCAACTATCGACGAATTAAAAGCTGCTTTAAGAAAAGCTGTTTGTGATAACAAAATTGTTCCTGTTTGCTGTGGTACAGCATTTAAAAACAAAGGTGTTCAATTATTGTTAGACGCAGTTGTTGAATTTATGCCTGCGCCAACAGACGTTAAAGCTATTGAAGGCGAATTAGAAGATGGTTCTAAAGTTGAACGTCATTCATCAGACGATGAACCATTCAGCGCACTTTCATTCAAAGTTATGACAGACCCTTACGTTGGTCGTTTAACATTTATGAGAGTTTACTCAGGTAAATTAACTTCAGGTTCATATGTATTGAACTCAACAACTGGTAAAAAAGAAAGAATTTCTCGTTTAGTTCAAATGTACGCTGACCAAAGAAACGAAATTCAAGAAGTTTATGCTGGCGACATCTGTGCAGCTGTTGGTTTAAAAGACACAACTACAGGTGACACATTATGTGATGAAAAAGAACCAATCATTCTAGAAAGAATGACTTTCCCAACACCAGTTATCTCAGTTGCTATTGAACCAAAAACAAAAGCTGACCAAGATAAAATGGGTATCGCTCTTCAAAAATTGGCAGAAGAAGATCCATCATTCCAAGTTAAAACAGATGCAGAAACTGGACAAACAATTATTTCTGGTATGGGCGAACTTCACTTAGAAATCATCGTTGACCGTATGCTTCGTGAATTCAAAGTTGATGCTAACGTTGGTAAACCACAAGTTGCTTACAGAGAAACAATCAGAGGCGAAGCAGACCAAGACTCTAAATTCATCCGTCAATCAGGTGGTAAAGGTCAATATGGTCACGTTAAAGTTAAAATTTCTCCAGCTGAAGAAAATGCAGGATTTGTATTCGAAAACAAAATCGTTGGTGGTGCAATTCCTAAAGAATATATCGAACCTGCAAGAAAAGGTATGGAAGAAGCTCTTGAAGGCGGTATAATGGCTGGCTTCCCAATGATAGACGTTAAAGTTGAACTTTATGATGGTTCTTACCACGAAGTTGACTCTTCAGAAATGGCGTTCAAAATCGCTGGTTCTATGGCTATCAAAGAAGGTTGCAAAAAAGCTAGACCTTGCATATTAGAACCTATGATGAAAGTTGAAATCGAAATTCCTGATGAATACACAGGTAACATCATTGGTGACATTGCAAAACGTCGTGGCCGTGTTGAAGGTCAAGAACCACAAGCTGGTACTGGAAACGTTATCGTAAGAGCAACAGTTCCATTGGCTAACATGTTCGGTTATGCAACAGACTTACGTTCAAACACTCAAGGTCGTGGCACATTCTCTATGGAATTCAAATGCTACGAACAAGTTCCAAGAAACGTTGAAGAAGAAATTATTGCAAAAGCTGGTGCCGTTAAAGCATAAGCTAACCAAAATAATAAAAATCCCTTTTGCCTCTGCATTAGGGATTTTTATTAACTAAAAAGGGATTAAAAAATGAAAAAAGGAAATGGCATAGTTGGAATATTAATAGCGATGTTTGTTTTAACAATCATTTTTCAAATGACTTTTGTTGACAACCCGGAAAACAACATTGTTGAAACCAGAAATGTAACAAACAGACAAGAACTTGAAATTAAGAAAAACATAGCGCAAATTAATTTAAACAAAATTTCAAGTTTTAACAGAATTGAAGGTAAAACATATAATCCAACGAAAAATGATGCAATTGAATATTTTATCCAAAACACTGACAGAAGAACCGAAAACGGTTTTATTGACATAAACAACATAGCCTATGAATTTGAATGCGATAAAAATAGTTGCGTTATCCTAATTGATACTAATTTAGAAGACGAAACAAACACTAAAATAAAAGCCAGAATCACAGATAATGGAAGCATTGTAATAGAATAGACACTACTCTTCATTAAGGCTTAAAATCGCCATAAATGCTTCTTGTGGAATTTCAACTTTTCCAACTGCTTTCATGCGTTTTTTACCACGTTTTTGTTTTTCTAAAAGTTTTCTTTTACGCGAAATATCGCCACCATAACATTTATCTAAAACACTTTTTCTAAGCGCTTTTATTGTTGAACGAGCAATAACACGTCCACCAATGGCAGCTTGTATAGCAACTTCAAACATTTGTCTTGGAATAATACTTCTAAGTTTTGTTGTTAAAGCCTGTCCTATATTAAAAGCGCTATCTTTATGACAAATAACAGACAGGGCATCAACTACATCGCCAGACAGTAAAATATCCATTTTAACAAGATCAGAGCGTTTGTAAGAATGGAATTCATAATCCATACTTGCGTAACCTTTTGTTCTTGATTTTAATTGGTCATAAAAATCAGTTATAACTTCACTTAATGGAATATGATATTCCAAATTTACACGAACTTTATCTAAATAATGCATATTAATAAAGTCACCGCGTTTAGTTTGGCACAAATCCATTAAAGTTCCGACATAATCCTTTGGAGTTAAAATATTAACTCTTACGTAAGGTTCTTCAATATATTCTCTATATTGTGGACCAGGAAGATTTGCTGGGTTATCTATTTCAACAACTTCGCCATCAGTTTTATAAACTTTATAAATTACACTAGGTGCAGTTGTAATCAAAGATAAATTATATTCTCTTTCAAGTCTTTCTTGAGCAATTTCCATATGTAACATACCCAGGAAACCACATCTGAAACCAAAACCAAGTGCTGATGATGTTTCAGGTTCAAAAGTAATTGAACTATCATTTAATCTTAATTTTTCAAGTGCTTCTTTTAAATCTTGATATTGGTCATTATCAACAGGATAAAGTCCTGAAAAAACCATTGGTTTTGCTTCTTTATAACCTTCAAGTGCCTCTGGCGCAGGATTTTCAACATGTGTGATAGTATCACCTACGAATCTGTTTATTTCCTTAATTGAACCTGCAAAATAACCAACTTCGCCTGTTTTTAATTCATCAACGGGAACTCTGTTTGGGTTTAAATAACCAATTTCAACAACTTCAAACTCTTTGCCAGTTGCCATAAATTTAATTTTATCACCCATTTTGATAGAGCCATCAACAACCTTTAAAAAACAAACTGTTCCTAAATATTGGTCATAAGCACTATCAAAAACCAAAGCTCTTAATGGTTTGTCAGAAGTGTCAACTGGCGCTGGGACATGTTGAACTATTGATTCTAAAACATCTTCAATTCCTAACCCTTCTTTTGCACTAACAGGAATCGCGTAACTTGCATCAAGCCCTAAAACTTCTTCTATTTCAGCTTTTGCTCTATCGATATCTGCTGATGGCAAGTCAATCTTGTTTATAACTGGTATAATTTCAAGATTTTGTTCTATTGCAAGATAAACATTTGCCAATGTTTGCGCTTCAACACCCTGAGTTGAATCAACAATTAAAAGTGCACCTTCACAAGCTGCAAGCGAACGAGAAACTTCGTAAGAAAAATCAACGTGACCTGGAGTATCAATTAAATTTAGCATATATTCTTTGCCGTCTTTTGCTTTATATTTCATTCTCGCGGCATTTAATTTAATTGTGATACCACGCTCACGTTCAATATCCATAGTATCTAAAAGTTGATTTTGCATATCACGCTCGGAGATAGTACCGGTTTTTTCTAATAGTCTATCTGCAAGAGTTGATTTGCCATGGTCAATATGAGCTATTATGCTAAAATTTCTAATGTTTTCAAGTTTTTTCATTTTCAAAATTAAGTATAACAGAAAAATAAAAAAGCCCCAATTAATTTGAGGCTTTTTATTTTTAAATTCTTTTTAATTATTTACCAAGGATATTTAGTTGCATCTCCACCCATTCTGACATAATCTTCCTTAGTTGGAAGTTTCCAGCCATTTGCCATAATTGCATAAGAACAACTAAAACCATAAGTGCCTATAGCACAATCTTCTTGTATAGTTTTTTTAACATCACATTGATTGCTTTCATCAAAACGACAGTTAGGGAGAATTTTACCAATAGCTTGTCCATTTCTTCTTATATGGTAATAAAATCCAAAAACATCAATTCCCATTTTATTTGGTTTTTTCTCTCCATTTACGTCAACTAGTATTGCTGCAGCACTTCTATTTCCATAATTTATAGCCCCGATACTGATAAGAGTACCGTCAGATAAGAAAAATCTTGTGTAAGAAACATCAGCACCACCTGACGTATTATTTAAATAAGTATATGCCATTTCGCAATCACCCTGTACATTTGTACTACAATCTTTTGAAATTCTAAGGTATGGCATAACATATTTTTCTGCAAAAGCTCTTGATGTATTTATATTAGCAGTCCCTTCAGGGATTTCCCAACTTAAAATTGGGCCATAATCTTTAATTGCAAGATTTGTTGTGTTAGATAATGCGCTAAATGTTTTCTTTAAAGTTGCAACTCTTTCTTGATTTTGATAATTAGTTACAACTGATGGAATAGTAAGTGCTGCAACAACACCGATAATTGCTAACGTGATAAGTACTTCTGCAAGAGTGAAGGCTTTTAATCTATTATTGCCCCCCCCCCGTGATTAAAATTAAATCTATACATAATTTTTAAAATCCTTTCTTAATTTCCGTATTTAAAAAATTTATCCTACATTTTTATTATAACATTTTTTAAAGATGTTTCAAGAGGGCACAATGATAAACCTTTGTTTATTCCAACTTGGCATTGAAATAAAATAATATTTTTTTTATAATCGCAGTAAAAGAGGAGAAAAAATGAAAAATTGGATTATAGTTTTAATAATTTTTATTTTACCTGTAAGTTTATATATTTTTCTTGAAAATACAAGAGAAATAAAAACAAACTCCGCAATAAGTGCACCAAATACTGCAATAGTTTATAAATTTATGTCGCCAATGTGTTCTGAATGCATACTTGTACAAAAGAAAATTGACAAAATCAAAGATAATTGGAATCATGTTGTTTTTGAAGAAATCAATGTTTCAGGAAACAACAGCAAAATAAAACATACAAAAAATTTAATAAAAAAATATGAAATAACAATGGTGCCGACTTTGGTTTTTGTTGATAATGCAGGAAATTTTTATAAAAAAATTGAAGTTGATATGACAGAAGAAGATATAGAAAAAGCACTCAGTGGAATTGCGTCTAAAAAGGAAAAATAATGTTTGAAGATTTTATTATAATGTGCAATAACGCACTAAATTGCCAAATGGCTCTTGGCGCAAATGGAGCAATAATTCTTTTAATCTCATTTTTTGGCGGAATTTTGTCTTCACTTTCACCATGTACATTAAGTATTTTGCCACTTGTTGTAAGTTATGTTGCAGGATATGGCAAAAAGAATACTCTTCATACATTTATACAAATGTTATCTTTCACTCTTGGCTTGTCTTTTGTTTTAAGCATTGTTGGTGTTGTATCTGTATATTTAGGACGCGTTTTTACAGCCTTAGGTGGTGACATTTGGGTTTTATTTATAGCATCTTTGATTTTGATTTTAGGGTTAAATTTGCTTGGCGCGATTGACATTTATTTCCCGCAAATAATTAAAAAAATGCCAATCAATAACAAAAATGGCTTGTTTTTGTTTCCATTTATAATAGGCGCATTTTTTGCTTTGGCCTCAACACCTTGTTCAACACCAATTTTAATTAGTATAATGGGCTTTGCATCATTGAGTGATAATGTTTACTATTCAATTTTACTTTTATTCGCATTCGCAATGGGGCAGGGAATCATTATAATTTTGACAGGTATTTTTGCATCTTTACTTGTGAATGCTAAAAAATTTGTTCATTTATCAGAAATTATAATGAAAATTGCAGGGATAATTCTTATAATTTGTGCGTTTCTTATGTATTATAAGGTATTTAGCCAATTTATTTAATTTTTAGGTGGCAAAAATGCAGAAGATTTTAAGACATTTTTATATTTGTCACCAAAATGTGCCCAATCAAAAATAATAACACCATCAATTTTTTCTGCTCTTATTAAATGTAACTGTTTAAGTAAATCCTCGCATTCGCCTTCCATAAAAGTTACAAAGAGCCCTGTATAAATTGAAGCTGAATTAACATTTTTCTTGATACCTTTTATCATATCAAGTGTTAATTCATAATCTGCCGTCAAAATTAAAGGAGTAAAAGCGTCTAGATATCTTTCTTTCGCCCAGACTTCCCAATTTTGTTGTTTTGTTGCAATGCCATTTTCTTGTGTTGGAAAAATGACGGCTGAAACGGTTAAACCTCTTTTTTTGAAAATTTCAGAAACGTCTTTTATATAATTTGAAATTTTTTCTTGTCTATATTTTGCCCAATCATCCCAAATTGGCGTTTTATAAACAACATCAACAGGGTCTACACCATAAATTTTCATAAATTCATCACGTGCAAATTGAGTATAACCCCAATTAGTTATTTCATAATTGGAAGACTCAGGTTTTGCACTGGTTGGATATCTGACATAATCTAAATTTATGC
Organism: Cyanobacteria bacterium SIG30; assembly: GCA_015152475.1. Classification (GTDB taxonomy): domain Bacteria; phylum Cyanobacteriota; class Vampirovibrionia; order Gastranaerophilales; family Gastranaerophilaceae; genus SIG30. Next base: position 158,768 of record SUTW01000001.1, read on the forward strand.
CATCAATGTCGTATCTTGCTGAAATTTCATATAGTAATTCTTTTAGGAAATCTGTTACTTCCGTGTTTGCAGGATCAAGAAAATAGCCATTGTGTTCACCTTTATGAGTCGGAATATCCAAAGAATTATAATTTGCCTTATCTCTGTTTGCCCATTCTGGTTTTATATTTAAAATAGCATTTTCATTTGGAACAATGGGTTTATTCCCAACATAAAAAGATTGAAACCAAACATGTATTTTTATATTTCTTTCACGTGCTTGCTTTACCCATTCTTCAAGAGGATCAAATTCTGCAAAAATTTCATTTTGTTCAATAAAACCGTATTTTTTCATTGTTTCTGACGGAAAAATTGTTTTTCCATGGAAAAAAGTTTCAAGAAAAACAGCATTTATACCGGTTTTTTGCATTTCATTTAATGTTTTTTCAATCTCTCCTTTTGAAGTTTCAACAGGACGCACCCAAACTCCTTTTAATTCTTTTTCAATGTAAGGCAAAGAATGATTAAGAGCCAAATCTGCCATTTCAATTGACTTAAATGCATAGGACAAACTTTTTATATCTTTTCGTCTTGCTTTTCTTGCATAATCTTTTGCTTTTTTTAAATATTTTTTTACGGTTTTTTCATCGTATGGCTGATTTTTGGCTTTTGAAGTTTTGATTATTTTTTCTATTTCTTTAATTTTAGCTTTTGCACAATACTTATAACTATCAACTGTCATTAAAGATATTATTGTAGAATTTTTCTCATCAATTTTTATTTCAGAACCAACTTTTATGTTATCTGTTATCCATTTTTTAGCCTTACCATGCCCTGAAATTACAAAACCATTACTTGGAATTGTTGAATTCGCACCAGTTATTTGACGCACAATGCCATCAACAACTACTGCTTCACGCCCGTATTCATTTGTGCCAGTGCTTTTTCCAAAACTTCTTTTATAAATAACAAGTTGATTTGGTCCTCTATGTCCTGGAAAAATAATACCTGCAATATTCGCAAAATCAGACGGATAAATAAAATCTATCTTGTAACTAGCCTTCGAAATAACTCCATTTTTATCAACATAAGGAAGTTTTTCATCTTGCGCAAAAACAGATAAAGTTGTGCAAAAAAAACTAAATAAAAGTAAAAAAAATGTCGCAATTTTTTTCATAAATTTTATCTACGTTCTGACGCTGAAGACATTTGATTATCGGCATTAACTTTCATTTCATTTAAGTATTGTTTGCCGTTTGAAACAACTTGATAAAGTTGACTTAAATCAGTTTCCAGTTTTGAAAGAATTTGATTAGCGTATTCTTGTGCGCCTTCTCTGATTTGAATAGCTTCTTGCGTAGCTTTTAAACGAAGACCTTCTGCTTCGTTAAATGCTTTCATTTTAATATCTTCACATTCATCAATAACACTTCTTTTGAATTCTTCTGCTTTTTCTTCAATATCTTTCATTATGCTAGATTCGCTCAAAAGTCTGTATCTTTCATTTTCTGCACTAGCTATAATTCTGTCTGCTTTATTTTTTGCAGTCTGTATAATTTCTTCTTTATTTTGAAGAATAATTTTTGCTTCTTTAATTTCTTCTGGAATAACAATAGGAAGATCATCTATTGCATTTGCAAATTCTTTTGCTTTAACCAAAATACGGCCTGGAACAATTGGGAAAGCGCTATCATAAAGTTCACCAAGTTTATCTACAATATCAACCCAAGATTTTTCTAATTGCGACATTTTATCACCTTTCTTTACTTTTGTTTTTCTTTTAAATATTCTACCACAACTTCAGGAACAAATTTAGAAACATCCCCTCCAAATTGTGAAATTTCCTTAACAATACTTGACGAAATAAAGTTATATTTAGGACGAGTTGTCAGGAAAACAGTACATATGTCTGATTTTAAAGCAGAATTTGTTTGCGAAAGTTGCATCTCATATTCAAAATCAGAAACCGCTCGAAGACCACGAATTATAAATTGTGCATTGTTTTTTTCTGCACATTCAACAGTTAAGCCACTAAAACTTGTAACCTCAACATTTTCCATGTTTTTTATGCATTCTTTTATAAGAATGACCCTGTCTTCAACAGGCAAAAAAGATTTTTTTGAACTATTTTTTAAAACTGCAATTATGACCTTATCAAACATAGAGCTTGCCTTAGACAAAACATCTAAATGCCCTTTTGTTATCGGGTCAAAACTGCCTGGATAAATTGCGATTTTCTCTTCTTTTGCCATGGTAAAATTATAAAGAAAAAAATAGTTTAATACAAGTATTGTGAACAAAAAAAATAGTTTTTGCAAAAAAAATAAATAAGAACATTGTTGTTAAAAAATGTTAAAATAAATTTAATTTTAAAAATAATAATAGTATAATTAACAAGAGAAGAAGAATTTTTGGAGAGATTATGAAAATAGCAAAATTTAAAAATTATGATGAATATTCATCATTGTGTGAACTTTTAGAAATAACAATGGACACATATGCTAACACAAAAGCTATAACTGATGAATATAACAAAATTGAAATGACGTATGCTGACCTTAACCAAGATATCAAATGGTTCGCAGGTGGTATCCAATATTTAGGCCTTAAAAAAGGTGATAAAATAGGTCTTTTTTCAGAAAATAACGGCAGATGGATCGCAGTTGATCAAGGTATTATAAGATGTGGTGTTATAGATGCAGTTCGTGGTTCAAATGCGCCTATAGATGAATTAGATTATATTTTAGAACACAGTGACAGTAAAGCAGTTGTTTTAAAAGACATAAAATTATTTAACAAAATTAAACCCTTCCTTAACAGACACAATTTAAAATTTATCATTTTAATGTATGCAAATGAAGAATACGACAAAGAAGGTTTAAATTGCCCAGTTTATACCTATGATGATGTAATTGAAATGGGTAAAAATAATCCATATCAAAAAGTTGAATTGAACATAGATGATGAAATGACAATTCTTTATACATCAGGTACAACTGGAAATCCTAAGGGTGTTGTTCTGACTCATAAGAATTACATTTGTCAAATAGAAGGTGTTCACGATGGTGTTTTGGCAAGAGTTGGTGAAAACACATTACAAATTTTACCAATTTGGCATGCTTACGAAAGAATTGGACAATATTATTATTTAGCTTGTGCATGCCACCTTCACTTCACAACTTTGACTGGTCTTAAAAATGATATTAAAAAATTTAAAATCAGTTCAATGATGTCAGTTCCAAGAATTTGGGAATCAATGAGAAATGGCATATACCAAGCATTAAAACAAACGCCTGCTTTGTATAATTTCTTTATTATCGCAATCACAATCAGTATGGCATTTAAAGAAAGTCTTATGTATCTTCAAAGAAGAATCACAAACAAAAGATTTTACAGTCCAATCACAATGATTATGGCATTTTTAACAGTTTGTGTTTTAGCGCCATGGCATGGATTATTTAAATTAATTCTTTATAAAAAACTTAAAAATTTAGCTGGTCTTAACCATTTAAGAATAAGTATTTCAGGTGGCGGAAGCCTTGCAGCACAAGATGAATATTTTTATGATGCAATTGGTGTTAATTTAAGAGTTGGTTATGGTTTAACAGAAACTGCACCAGTTATAACTCTTAGAAAAGCAACCGACAAAAACTTCTTAGGTTGCGCAGGTAAAGCAATAAAAGAAACTGAAATAAAAATTGTTGACCCTAATACATTTAAAGAACTTAAAAAATTCAAAAAAGGTTTAGTGTTAGCTCGTGGGCCTCAAATTATGAAAGGTTACTATAAAGACGAGGAGGCAACCAAAAAAATTATTAGCGAAGACGGTTGGTTAAATACTGGTGACCTTGGCTGGCTTACAAACGAAAAGAATTTAGTTTTAGTTGGAAGATTAAAAGAAACAATTGTATTATCAACTGGTGAAAACGTTGAACCTATTCCAATCGAAGAAGCTTGCCTAAATAGCCCATATATTGAACAAATCGTTTTGGTTGGTCAAGACAAAAATAACGTTGGTGCTTTGATTATCCCATCTAATGAAGCATACAAAAAAATCGGCATAAATAAAGATGATGAAAAATATAAAAATTCAAACTCAATTGAAAATGAAGAATTGAGAGAATTAATCAAACATGAAATTAACACTTACATCAAAAATAAACCAAAACTAAAACCCTTCGAAAAGATTATGAAATTCGAACTTCTTAGAGACACTTTCTCAATGGAAAATGGTTTATTAACTCAAAGTGCTAAAATCAAAAGAAATACAGTATTTGAAAGATACAAACACGTAATTGCTAAAATGTATAAATAATATTTTTATGATAAAATCGTAAAAAAAGGAATGAATCATGACAAAAATATTAGAAGGAAATTTAGTAGCAGACAAAAACGATAAATTTTGTATCGTGGTTTCACGTTTCAACGAATTTATAGGTTCAAAATTGCTTGAAGGCGCAATTGATTCTCTAAACAGACTTGGTTGCGACAATGACAATATTGAAGTTGTTTATGTACCAGGAGCATTCGAAATTCCCGTTGCTTGTTTAAAACTTGCAAACACTAAAAAATATTCAGCAATTATAACTTTGGGCGCTGTTATAAGAGGTGCAACTGCTCATTTTGATTATGTTGCATCAGAAGTTTCTAAAGGTGTTGCTCAAGTTAGTGTGCAAACTGGTGTTCCTGTTATATTTGGTGTTTTAACAACAGACAATATCGAACAAGCAATTGAACGTGCAGGCACAAAAGCCGGAAACAAAGGTGCTTCTTGTGCACAAACTGCTGTTGAAATGGCAAATCTTTTCAAAAAAATATAAATAATTCAATCTTACGATTGATAAGTTGACTATTCATTAGGTTGATGTCTTTAAAGCATAAAGAAGCTATTCTTTTAATGAGGAGAGTAGTATAAAATTCTATGAAAAATGTTTTAAAGACATCAATATTTTTTATTTTAATGTTAGTTATGCAACCAGTGTTTGCAAAGAATGTGGCTTTGGATTCAATTGTGGTTTCTGAAAATAATCAAGGCTACAATATAATTTTGAACACAACTGAAAAAGTTAAATATCAAAAAGGCGAAGAAAATTCAAATACTACATATTTTGAAATAAGTAATGTTAAAGCAAAAGATGATACTCCGGTTCAATATAAAAACATCAAAACATTAGACAGCGTTACTATTCAAAAAATCGCACAAGACAAAATAAGGGTTTACCTAAAAGGTGATAGCACAACTGATGCTAAACTTTTTATCCAAGATGAAGCTGGAAACCCAGTTTACATAGAAGAAACCATCTTCAACAACGACATTAAAACAAACACAACTTTTGTTTTAGCACTATTGTTTTTAGTTGGAATTTTTGCACATCCAAGAAAACAAAAAGAAGTACAAATCACAAGAAATGTATATGACTACAACCATGAAGTAATTCTGAATAATTTAAAACAAAAACGTATGATAAAAATAAACGATTTTCAAAGAAGGGAAAAAGTTACAAATCCTATTGGGAATATAAACGAAAAAACGAGAGTTTCAGACTTGGAGATTATGGCAAGAAAAAGCGCATAAACTTTAAGGACAAGGGGAAGAGGAAACTTAACAAAACAGGCAAAAGCCTGTTTTTTTATTGCTTGCTATTTTTGTTTAATGTAAAATAATGTCATAATCAGTTTATAAAGAGGTAAAAATTATGAAAAAATCAATCAAAGATTTAGTTGATGTTCAAGGCAAACGCGCTCTTGTACGCGTTGACATTAACGTACCATTAGATGAAAACAAAAATGTTACAGATGACACAAGAATTCAAGCAATTATCCCAACAATTAAAATGCTTCAAGAAAAAGGTGCAAAAATTATTCTTATGGCTCACCTTGGAAGACCAAAAGGAGAATGGAAAGAAGAATTTTCACTTGCACCTGTTGCAAAATATATGTCTAAAGTTTTAGGCGAAGAAGTTTTATTTGTATCTAAACCAATTGGTGAAGGCGCAGATGAAGAATTAAAAGACCTTCAAGACGGTCAAGTTGCACTTCTTGAAAACATCAGATTTTATAAAGAAGAAGAAGCAAAAGATGATGATATGACATTTGCTGAAAAACTTGCAAAATTAGGCGATTTCTATGTTAACGACGCATTTGGTGCAGCACATAGAAAACATACTTCAACTGCAAAAGTTGCAAAATTATTAACTCCAGCTGTTGCAGGTCTTTTAATGGAAAAAGAATTAGACGCACTTGGCGGACTTCTATCAAATCCTGAAAGACCATTCACAGCAATTGTTGGTGGTGCTAAAATCTCAACAAAAATTGGTGTTTTAGAAAACTTATTAGACAAAGTCAACAACCTAATTATCGGTGGTGGTATGGCTTATACATTTGTTAAAGCAAATGGCGGAAACATTGGTAATTCAATTTGTGAAGATGACCAAATGGACGTTGCACGTGCTATCGAAAAGAAAGCTAAAGTTAAATGCGTTAACCTAATTTTAGCAACAGACGTTTTGGTTGCAGATGGTTTCTCAAACGAAGCAAACGTAAAATTCACTCCGGTAAATGATATTCCTGAAGGTTTTGAAGGCGTTGATGCTGGTCTTGAAACAATCAAAAACTTCGAAGAAGTTATCAAAAACTCAAAAACTATTCTTTGGAATGGTCCAGTTGGTGCTTTTGAAATTGAAAAATTCACAAACGGTACAAAAGCAATTGCAAAAGCAGTCAAAGAAGCAACTGAAAATGGTGCTAAAAGCGTTTTAGGTGGCGGAGACACAGTTGCCGCAGCTAAAAAATATGGCTACACAAATGATGACTTCTCACACATTTCAACTGGTGGTGGTGCTTCATTAGAATTTATTGAAGGAAAAATCTTACCAGGCGTTGATGCGTTAAATGATAAATAAATAACATTTGCCCCTGCAGTTTTGCAGGGGTATTTTATATCAAAAAAAATATGGAAAAATTTATTATAAAAATTATAGATTTAATATTTAGTTTTCAAGAAAAAAAACACAAGCAAAAACTTGAAGAAACATTTACTTCGTCTTCTGGTATAAAAACACATATAACACCCCACGCAAAGCTTGAAATAAAAAATAAACTTTTAAACGAAATGAGAAACATGTTAAATGCACATGTCACTCCAATTATTAAAGCAAATGTTAAAACTCCTGAAAAACTATTAGATTACATTGAAAAAAATGGAACAAAAGTTTATAAAATAAATAATGCAGACAAAATATTATCTGCAATAGGCGAATTTGAAGGTTTTATAACACCAATTAGAGGTTTAAAAGCGCTTTACCTTAATTTAATTCTTGAAAAAAAAGTATCATTTTTTACGGATGAAATGTTTGTTTTAAGAGATTTGCCGATAGATATTTATGTTATGGCACACCAATTTTATAAATGGTATGGCTGGAAAATTAAAATGCCAGGATATGACAACAAAACACAAGAAAATTTCAAAAAAATATGGGAATTTGAAAAAGAAGACAATGTTAAAGGACTAACATATAACGAACTTGCAAACTTAAAAGAAGCAATTCAAAGAGATATTGAAGCAATTGATTTTGTAATCAATCTAGCGAAAGAAAATGATGGGGCAAAAAAAGGTTTTGAAAACCTTCAAAATGGTGGTGCAGATATATAATTTGCCCGAAGTTTAAAAATAGGTTATTATAAGGAAATGAACAAAAAACAAGGACAAGTTTATAAAATTCATTCTGACTTTTATTATGTGAAAAAAGATAATGAAATTATTGAATGCAAAATAAGAGAAGTCCTTAAAAAACAAAAACAGCAAATTGCTGTTGGTGATTTTGTTGAAATTGAAGAAAATTCAATAATTAAGATTGAAAAAAGAAAAAGTTTAATAAAAAGACCGTACGTTGCAAACATTGACCAATTACTCATTGTAAGCGCCATAAAAGAACCTGATTTAAGCTTTACCCAATTAAACAGATATTTAATTTTTGCAAAAATAAATAATATAGATGCAATTATATGTTTTAACAAAGAAGATTTATCAAAAGATGATTTACTTGATGAAGAAATTAAATCTATTTATGAACCATTAGGCTACAAGGTTTTATTTACATCCGCTCTTGAAAAAACTGGGCTTGAAGACTTAAAAAAAGAAATGAAAGGAAAATTGACTGCGCTTTGCGGACAGTCAGGTGTTGGCAAAAGCTCAATATTAAATGCACTTGGTGAAAACTTAAATTTAAGAACAAAAGAAGTAAGCCAAAAATTATCAAGGGGCGTTCACACAACAAGACATAGTGAAATTCTAGATTTTGGCGACTATAAAATTATGGATACACCCGGGTTTTCTTGTTTAAAATTTGATTTTATTTTGCCATATGAACTTGGAAATTATTTTGATGAAATAAAACAATACAGAGACAAATGCAAATTTAAAGATTGTATGCACACAATTGAATCAAAAGAATGCGCTGTTGTAGAAAATCTTGATAAAATAAATGTTTCAAGATATGAAAGTTATTTAGAATTTTTAAAAGAAACTCTTGAATATAAAGAAAAAATTTCAAAAATAAGTATCAAAAAAGAATACGCACACAAAAACAACCTTGGAAAAGAAATGGTAAAAATAAGCTCTAAAAAAAGAGAAACATCAAGAAAAGTGCAAAAACAAAGGATAAAAAATGATAACGACATATAAAGAAAAACTTGAAAAAAATCTTGAAAGTTATTTCAATATAGAAAAATATAATCTGCCAAAAGAATTTCCCAAAGAAATAATGGAAGCTATGGCTTACACAACACTTCTGGGCGGCAAAAGATTAAGAGGAATTTTATGTCTTGAAGCGTGCAACATTTTCTCAAACAATTATGAAAAAGCTTTACCATTAGCATCAGCTTTGGAAATGTTACATGCACAAAGTTTAATACATGACGATTTGCCTTCAATGGATAATGATGATTTAAGAAGAGGAAAACCTTCGAACCATAAAATTTTTGGGGAAGCAATTGCTATACTTGCAGGAGATGCACTTATAAGTTTAGGTGCACAAATTATTTTAGAAAGTGATGTTAAAAATAAAGAAAAAATAACACTTGAATATTTAAAAGGCGCAGGAGTATTTGGCATAGTGGGCGGTCAAACTCTTGACATTTTATCAGAAGGCAAAAAAATAGATATAGAAACTTTAAAAATTATACACAAATATAAAACAGGAGCATTATTTGAAAGCGCACTTGTGATGGGCGCATTGGCAGGCGAAGCAAATGAAAATGAAATAAACATTATAAGAGAATTCGCAAACAAATTTGGTCTTGCTTTTCAAATTTGTGACGATATCTTAGATGTCATTTCAACATCTGACATTATGGGCAAAACCCTTGGTAAAGATGAAAAAAATAACAAAGCAACTTATGTTACTCTCTTTGGCGTTAAAGAAGCTAAAAACAAATTAACAAAGACAATTAAAGAAAGTTATGATATACTTAGAAAAAATAATATACAGTCTAAAATTTTTGAGGATATTTTAGATTCTATTACAGAGAAAATAAAGGAATAAAATATGATTTTAAACACTGGATATGAAGTTTTAATAGCTGGAATTGGAGGTGCAATTCTAGCACAAACTTTAAAAGTAATGCTATATTTTATAACTCATAAAGAAATAAATTTTAAAATCTTAACAACAACTGGAGGAATGCCAAGTTCTCATAGTGCAGTTGTTACAGGTATTGCAACAAGTGTTGCTTTAATACAAGGATTTGATTCAGTCTTGTTCGCTGTTTCAACTGGTTTTGCAATAATTATAATGTATGATGCAACAGGTATAAGAAGAGCTGCCGGAAAAACTGCCGCAACTTTAAACAGATTTATACGAGAAATAAGAGCAAAAGACCAAAAAATTACAACTTATGCAACATTAAAAGAACTTTTAGGACACACTCCAATAGAAGTTTTTTGGGGTGCTATTTTAGGTGTAATTTTTGCATATTTCGTTCACGGTATTCTACAATTATTACTTCTCTGATAAATGCTTAATGTTCGCAATTTTTGGGTCTAGCAGACGTGTTCCAATGTCTGCAAATTCGATTTGTAATAATGAACGGTTTGAATATAAAATAACCTTAGAAACTTTACCTATACCATATTTACTATGTTTTACAACTTCACCTTCTTTAAAGTCAGAAACAACTTTTTCTTGAGGTTTTGTAAATATTTTTGGTTCTTCAGGAGCGGCTATTATATCAAAAGTTTCTCCATTGTAATTCATAGACTGTTGGTTATCTTGAATGTCAACTTGAGCAACTTTTGGTTCTTCAACTACTGCTTTTTTAGTAAAATCTATAACGTCATAATTATAAGTATTTTCGGCATATGTTTCTTCATTTGCTTGACGTGCTAATTCTTCTAATGAAATGTCATCATCGTCTTCTTCAACAGAAGCATTTGCATAATAAGAATTATTATTTGTAGCTGTTTCTTGAACTTCTTCCTGAACATCATCTATTGATAAATTAACATCACCTATATCAAAATCAACAATATCGCCATCATAAGCTTGATTTTCTTCTTGAATAATTTCTGGTACCACTTCCAAAACCTCTTGGGCAGGTTCTTCTTGAACATCTATGGTTTCCGCTTGAACTTCTAGAGGTTCTTCTTGCACTGTTTCTATTTGAGGTTCTTGAGAAGCATTTTCATAGAATTCTAATTTTTCTTCTGTGTCTTCAATGTCTTCACCAATAAATTCTTCAAGAGATATTTGAGATTGTGTCATTTGAGTTTGTCTATTTTGAGTAATCTCTTCATAGTCTATTTCGTTATTTTCAAATTCCTCACTATTTTCATAAAAATCTAGTTCGTCATCACCGATAGTACCTAAAAATTCATCATCATTTGGAATATAGATGTCTTCTGGAATTTCCACTGTATCATCTTCAGCTAAAAGTTCTTGGAAATCTTTTTCCAAATCGTCTTGTGAAGAAATTTCATTTATTAATTGGCCAGCTTGTGAAGAAGATTCTGTCGCTTCTGTTGAAACATCTATATCTTCAACGACTTCTGTTTCATTTAATTCTTCGCCCAAAAATTCTTCTGCTGTTACAAATTGAGCTGGTATTTCCTGTTTTTCGTCTTTTGCAACTTCTACATTTTCAGCTTTTTCAACAATAATATCCTCAACTTGTTGAGTCGCATCTATGATATCTTGTTCATCAGGAGTTGCAAAAATTTCTTCTTTTAAATTTTCTTCGTTTATTTGTTGTTGAATAGCAGTCAAATCCAAATCATCATCATCTTTTTCAACAACAATTCTGTTTTGTTGTTTTTCTTGAACTTCTAATTTAGATGCTTCTAATTTTTCAGAATATTTTTGTAAGTTTTTAAGTTTTATTTTTCTGATTTTTTTACGATTTTTAATCTCTTCATCTAGGTTTATTGTATTTTGAATTTTAAATATAAATCCCTTAGTGTCTTCGCCATATAATATTGCATAATTAGGATTTAAGCCCCAAATAGAAGCATTAACAGGACCATAATTTCTTACAGGATTTAATGTTGGTAAGAAAATATAATTATTGCAATTTTCCGCAATAGCAGGTAATTTTTTATAACCATAAGAAGTTGATGGAATAATATTTATTTTGCTCTTACCATAAATTTTATTAACTATTTCAGTACTTGAAGTTGTATCATTCAAACGCATAAATGCATAAACATCTTCTTGTACAGAAGTTAAGAAGAAATTGCAGAATGTTTTGTGCCAACTTACGTCAATATGAGAAAAATCAATTATAGTAATTTTTTCTCTTCTTAAAACTGTTGATAAAATTTCAATATCTTCAGTTTTTTGTGCAAAAATTTGCATTTCAAAATACTTGATAAGTTTATTTCTCAAATACCATAATTCTGGAATCGGAGTTTCTCTATATTCATCAAGTACAACTTTTAAAAATAAATTAAACGGAATTATTTTATTCTTTAAAGTTTTAACGTAAGTTTTAACTTCATTAAAAATATCTTCACAAACTGCCTGAACTTCAAGAGTTGCATTTTTCATTACATCTTCCCAAATACTATCTAAAGTATCACTGTTAAGAGGAAGTTTAAAATCAATTCCTGCACGCAAACGAGTTGAATCTTCAATATTTAAAGAACCGGTGTAATCAAAAATAACAACATTTTTATAATCAGATAATGTATGAGCTAAATTTGTGCTCAAAAGATTAAAATCTTCCATTCTATCAGCCAAAATAATTGGATTATTGCTGAAAAAATTTAAATTAAATTTTAAAGGAAGCATTGTTTTTGGATTAACTAAAAATTCAAAAACTTTTTTCCCAGTATTTACAAAATCTTCAATTTCTCTTTGGTTACAAACAGAAATTTTGCAAGTACGAGTAGGTGTGAAACCATTGTATTCAACAATTTCATCATTGCCTTTGATACTATAAAAAATTTGAATTTTTGCAATATTTGTATTGGCATCAAACTTATCGTCTGAAAGTTCAATGACTTGTGCTAAAAATTTTTCATTTCCTTCTTCAACCACAACGAAATCAAGAAGGCAAAGCCCTTCTTCATTTGGGTCAAAAATAAGATCTATAATATTATTTGATGTGTGCGTCACTTGCATAGTGGCTTTCCCTATTCTAACTCAGTTTTTATTATACAACACATACAGCAAATATGTAAATGAAAATTAAAAAACTCACCAAAAAAGACTATCTAAAAATTAAACAAAAGGATATTTTTTCAAAAAACAAAAACAAGTAATATAAAAATAAACAGTAAACGGAGCTTAAAATGTTAATAGAAAGAATTCCTGACAATGCTGATAATTTAGCTTATATGGAATTTAAAAATGTTATAAAAGAAACAATTCCATGGCTTGAAGAAATATCCAGTGAATACAAATGTAAAATTGAAAAAAAAGAGTGGAAAAGCAAATATAATCATTATGTTGTTTATGATTATGAGCCATTTTGCTCTGATGGTTTTGAAATAAATGTTACAGTTTCTTCAAAAGAAGTAGAATTCCTGAATTTTGTGAGATATCTATATGAAATGAAAATTCAAACAATAAATCATTTAAATAATTGTATATTGATATAAAATTATGCTAAAATATTTGCATAATGAATATCAATCAAAGAAATAAATTGGTTATACCTTTTTTGCTTATAGTATCTGCTATTTTTGTGTTTTGCACAGGAAGATTTACTGTTCAAAAAATACAAGAAGAAATGTATAACAATTATTCAAATTTTGGGCAACTCGTTGCTAAAACATTATCAATCCAAGGTCAAGATTTAATTAAAAATAATAAATTTGAATCATATATTGACAAAATTTTAAAAGATAACGAAGATGTTTCATTTATAGCAATCAAGGATAATAATGGAAATATAATTTTTTCAAAAGAAAATTCCAAAAATAATATAAAAATAAATGTTACTTCACCAATAATAGATTCAAATGGAAAAATTAATGGTTCAATTGAACTTGGTTTAAGTGCTAATTCTGTTAATTACATCCAAACAGCCACCAAAAAATCAATCTTTTTAGTTTTTGCACTTGGCTGGATTGCATTTGCATTAATTCTTATACTTAATGCCGTATGGGCAACAAGAGAATTATCAATTTTATACAAGGGTGTAAAAGAAATTGAAAATGGAAAGTTTGGAACAAAAATTATAAATTCTGATGAAAAAGGTGATGTCGGAGAATTATATAAAGCGTTCAACGAAATGTCTCAAAAACTTCATTTATACGAAGAACAAAATATTGATACTTTAACTATTGAAAAAAATAAACTTGAAGCAGTTTTAATGAGTATAGCAAATGGCGTTGTTGTTTGTGACAATTCAGATAACATAACCATTTTAAATAATGCCGCATTAACTATCTTGAATGTTGATGAAAAAGATATTTTAAATACAAAAATTCAAGAATATTGTGACACTGAAGGTGAAAATTCATTTAACGATAAAATTGAAGAATTTAAAAACACTCCACTTGATATTATGGAGAAAAAACCTCTTGAATTTAGTATATCAATAGGTGAAAGAGTAATTAAAGCTTTAATTTCTCCTGTTTACAGTAAAGTCCATGACTATTTGGGTTATATCATTATTTTAATAGATATGACAAGAGAAGCAGAAGTTGACAAATTAAAAAGTGATTTTATCTCAAATGTTTCACACGAATTGAGAACACCAGTTACAGTTTTGAGAAGTTATGCAGATACTTTATATAATTATGGTGACGAATTTAAATTTGAAGAACAAAAAGAATTTATAGGCACAATCAATCAGGAAGTTATCAGATTAAATAAAATGGTTAATGACATTTTAGATTTTTCTAAATTTCAAAATAATGAACTTGAAAAAGAAACTCAAGATATTATGCCAGTTATTGAAGATGTTGTTCAGTCATTAAAAGTATTAGCAGAAGAAAGACATTTGAATTTTTCAATCAAAAAAGAAGAAAATCTGCCCGAAATACCATTTAATAGAGGTGCTATATCAAGAGTTATAACCAATTTGGTTACAAATGCAATTAAATATTCAAATGAAGAAACTACTATTCAAATTGAAACAAGTATAGAAGAAAATAAATTTATTAAAATATCAGTTAAAGATAGTGGTTGCGGAATAGACGCCAAACATTTGCCAAAAATATTTGACAGATTTTACAGAGTTGAAAATAAAACTCATACGGTTAAAGGTACTGGCTTAGGCCTAAATCTTGTTAAAATTGCCGTTGAAAAACATCACCAAGGCAAAGTTTTTGTACAATCTGAAATTAATGTAGGTTCGACATTTGGTTTTATGTTACCAATAAACCCTACTGAAATTAATGAAACTTTAGAAACACAAGAAAGTGTTCAAATATAATGGAAGAAAATTTTGATTTAAAAATTCATAACATCAAAACAAAAGCACTGCAAACGCTTGAAAATACTGAGCTTTATAAATATAAAGGCGCAGTTTCTAAGCTTTTAGGCTTAACTGTTGAAGTTAAACTTCCAGGCTTAAAAATTGGCGACCTTTGCTATATTGAAAATTACAGAGGCGAAAAAAAAGCTGCTGAGGTTGTTGCATTTAAAGGTGATTCCGCACAACTTCTTTTACTTTATGACGGCGAAGGAATAGGTCAAGGAAGCCTTGTTGAAACAACTGGCGGACCAATTTTAATTCCAGTTGGAGATTTTCTTCTAGGGCGTTTAATAAACCCTTTAGGCGAAGCCTTAGATGGCAGACCACTTGATACAACAAATGCACAATATGTAAACATTAACGGCAGTGTACCTGATGCATTTAAAAGACCTATTATAAAAAATACTATTTCAACTGGAATCCGTGCCATAGATGCTTTGTTAACAATGGGCGGAGGTCAACGTATGGGACTTTTTGCAGGCTCAGGAGTTGGCAAAAGTACGACCTTAGGTATGATTGCAAGAAATTCTGAAGCCGATGTAAACGTTCTTGCACTAATCGGCGAACGTGGCCGTGAAGTAAAAGAATTTATTGAAGATTCGCTGGGTCCAGAAGGTATGAAAAAATCGGTTGTTGTTTGTTCAACTGGTGACCAACCTCCTCTTATAAGACAAAAATGTTTACTTGCTGCAACAAGCGTTTGTGAATATTTCAGAGACCAAGGTAAAAAAGTTTTCTTAATGACAGACACCATAACCCGTTGTGCTATGGCAGGCCGTGAAGTTGGGTTATCAATTGGCGAACCACCAACAATGAAAGGTTACCCGCCATCTATCTTCACTTGGCTTCAAAGAGCATTGGAACGTACAGGAAACAGCGAAAAAGGTTCAATAACAGCTTTATATACTGTTCTTATGGAAGGTGACGACATAACAGACCCAATTGTTGACACTGTTCGTGGTATTGTTGACGGCCACATTTTCTTATCGAGAAAAGTTGCAGAAATGAACCATTATCCCGCAATTGACACATTAGGTTCGATTTCAAGGCTTATGAGTTCAATTACCGATAAAGAACATCAAGAAGCAGCTGGCAAAATGAGAAGACTTCTTGCAATGTACAGAGAAAATAAAGACTTAATCGACGTTGGCATGTATCAAATGGGCTCAAACCCAAAACTTGATATTGCCATTGAACTTATGCCAGAAATAAATGCTTTCTTGCAACAAAAAGTTTCAGACACAGTGTCTATGGAAAATACAATAAATACCTTAAAAACAATGATGAGAAATGTTGATGTTTAAAAATGCAACCACTAGTTAATGGTTGCATTTTTTAGATTTTATTCGACATTACAAACTATAAAACTTTTTTAATTCTTTCAATTATTTCATCTTTTCCTAAAAGACAAACTAAAGCTGCCATATCAGCACCCCTTGTTCTTCCAGTCAAAGCAGAACGCAATGCCCACATTGTTTCTTTTGGTTTGATGCCTTGAGCTTTAAAATGTTCTCTTAATTGAGCTAAGTCATCATGAATTTTTTCTTCAGAATCAAAACCCCAAGAATTTATAACATCTAAAACATAAGATAAAACGTTTTTAGAAACTTCTGTGTCTAAAATTTCTTGAACTTCAGTCAAATCAGGTTTTTCAAAGAAATATTGAGCGTCATATTCAATTTCAGATAAAATTGTAAGTGGTTCACGTGTAATTTCGATTAAACGTAAAAGTTGTGCTTTTGTATATTTTGAAATGTCATATTTTTTCAAAAATGGCAAAATATAATCATAAAGTTCTTCTACTGGCATTTTTTTAATATACTGACCATTCATCCAATTCAATTTATCATATTCAAAAATTGAATTTGAAGATGAAATTTTTGAAATTTCAAAATCTTGTGCAATTTCATCAACTGTCTTGATTTCTTCGCTATCTGATGGAGACCAACCTAAAAGTGCCACAAAATTAACTAAAGCATCTGTTAAATAGCCTTTTTCAACAAATTCTGAAACAGCAGTTGCACCGTGACGTTTTGAAAGTTTACTTCTATCAGGTGCTAAAATCATACCCAAGTGTCCAAATCTTGGAACTTCAGCGCCCAGCGCTTCATAGATTAAAATTTGTTTGAATGTATTTGAAATGTGGTCCTCACCTCTTATAATATGTGAAATTTTCATCAACATATCATCAATTACAACTGCAAAATTGTATGTAGGTGTTCCATTTGATTTCATAATAACGAAATCGCCGATAAGGTCTGTATCTTGTTGCAAATTACCTTTAACCATATCATCAAAAGCTAAAATATTGTTTTCATGGAAAGCTTTTTGAGCTTTTGAAATTGAAAAACGAATAGCTGGAAGTCTGCCTTCAGCTTTTAATTTTGCTTTGTCATCATCTGTTAAATTTTCACATTTTTTTGAATAAACATAAGCTTGTTTATTTTGTGTTGCAAGCTCTTTTTCTGCTTCAAGTTCTTCTGGTGTACAATAACATTCATAAGCAAACCCTTTTTCCAAAAGAATTTGAGCATATTTTGGGTAAAGGTCAAATCTTTCAGATTGAGTATAAGGACCATATTCGCCCCCAACATCAGGACCTTCATCCCAATTCAAACCTAAGGCTTTTAAACTATCAAAAATATTGTCTATATATTCTTGAGATGTTCTTTCAGCGTCTGTATCTTCAATTCTTAATATAAATTTTCCATTGTTCTTTTTTGCATATAAATAATTAAATAATGCAGTTCTTGCTGTTCCAACGTGTAAATTTCCGCTTGGAGATGGTGCTATTCTAACTCTTGTTTCTGTCATTTATTTATTCCTCTTTTTCTTTTATTTTAATACAAAAAAGAAAAGAAGCGTAAACTTTAAAAGCATTTTACATCAAGCTTTCTGTCAATCAATTTTTCTAAATGCTTCTTTTTCTTATTAAATTTGATATCAAAATCTAAAATTTCACACATGTTATAATCAGTGACTATGGTTAAAGTTTTTCTAAAAGAATCATCTCTTAAAGTCCAGCTTTTGCAAAGTTCCTTATGATTAAAATCAAGAGCATCAACAACTCTTAATATTGAAGAAAAAACTATAACTATTTTTTTAGCTTCTTCATCTAAAACATTAAACATTTTATGATTTTCTGAAGGCGCTTTACCTCTGTGATATCTTATAATATTTGCAACTATACGGTTTTCTCTTTCAGATAAATTTTGAATTTTATTCTTTAAAATAAACTTTGCACCTAGTTTATTATGTTCTTTTTCTTTTGGAATAAAATTACCAATATCATGCAAATTTCCTGCTATTTTTAGTAATTCAACACTACTTGTTAAAAGACTTTTATCTTCACTAAAAAAACCTAAATTCAATAAATTATTTAACATTTTTTCGCAATTTATTGAACAAAATTCACCATGACCTTCTATACTTTTTAAACCAATATTTTTAACTTTAGAAAAAAGAATTTCAAGATAATTATCAATTGTCATAAAATTCCTTTTCTTTAAAAATTTCATCAATTAAACTAGTAAATTCTTTTTGGTTAAATTGGCTTTTTTGAATATATTTTTCAATACCATATTGTAAAAATTGATTTTTCAAAATTGAAGCATCAAAAGAACTTAAAACTATAACCGGCATATCACTTTTTAGTTCTTCTCTTAGTTTTTTGACAAGTTCAAAGCCGGTAACTCTTGGCATATCGTAATCAGTTATTAATAAGTCAAATTTTTCTGTTTTTAACAATTCTAATGCTTCATCGCCATCTGAAACTGCTTGAATACTATAGCCATAATTTTGCAAAATATTTTTCTGTAAAACTCTTGTTGTTATAGAATCGTCTGCAATTAGAATTTTATATTTTGCTCTGTTTTGAGCTTCAATAAATTTATCAGAAGCAATTATATTAAGAGTGGCTTTTTTTGAAATTTGACTAAAAATATCCTGAATATTCAAGATTAAACAAGTTTCTCCATTTGCAAGAGTCGTAATTCCTGAAATGTTTTTAACATTTACAAATGGCGCAGATAATTTTTTCTGCAAAATTTCTTGGTCGCCTATCAATTTATCAACAACAATTCCTAAATAATTTTCTTCTTGTTTCAAAATCATAACAATATTTTTTTCAATTCTTTTAGGTTCGCTTCCAACGCCTAAAATCTGAGAAAGCGAGAAGATAGGAATAACTTTTTTTCTATATACGAAATAACTTTTGTTATCTTGTACAAAAATGTCTTCAGGCATAATTTTAACAACAACAGAAATATTTGAAGTATCAACTGCATAAAAAACGTCTTTTTCTGAAACTATAAATACATTTGTTGTCGCCATTGCCACAGGAAGCTCAATTCTGACACATGTGCCTTCACCAAGTTGTGAAATCACATTTATTTTGCCGTCTAATTGAGTAATTTTATTTCTAACAATATCAAGACCCAAACCTCTGCCTGATAGTTCTGTTACTTTGTCTTCTGTTGTAAACCCTGGGTAAAAAATGAAATCCATAATTTCTTCATTAGTAATTGTTTCCATATCTTTTGCAGAAACTAAACCTTTTTTAATAACAGTTTGACGAACTTTTTCTATATCAATGCCTTTACCATCATCCTTAACATCAATAATGATTTTATTTCCTACATTTTTTGCACTAATTAAGATTTTTCCAACAGAATTTTTCCCAAGTTTTGTTCTTTCTTCAATTGTTTCGATTCCATGGTCAATTGAATTTCTTAAAATGTGAACAAGTGGCATTTTTATTTCTTCAATAATCTTTTTATCAGCACTAACTTCGCTACCTTCTATTCTAAAATCAATTTTTTTACCATTTTCACTTGCAATATTATGGACCATTCTTGGAAACAAATGAAAAATGGTTGCAAGAGGAAGAATTCTTAATGTCTTTGTCATTGTTTCTAGTTCAGTAGATAAAGAACTAAGCTTTGAATCACCTTCTTGCATTTGTTTGACTATAAAATGAATCATATCCAACATTTTGTTACAACTTTCACTATGGTAACTGTATAAAGACAAAAGTTGTTTGTTATGGGAAATAACACTTTGGACATCAAGATTTAGACCTGAATCTAAAAGATATTTTTTCTCATAATATTTTAAATAATAGCCAATTTTATGCCAATTACGAATCCAGTCTTCAAATTCATTTTGAAATTTTTTAACTGAAGTTAAATATTCAGTATTTTTAATTCTAAGTAAAATTAATTCATTAACTTGATTAACTAATTTATCAAGCTTTGAAGAATCAACTCTTAATGTTTTAATTTCACCAGAATCTATATTATCGAACCAATTGTTTCCATTAAATTTATTTTTTTTGACAGGAATTTCAATTTTTAAATTATTATTGCTTTCTTCTTTAACAAAACTTTCAAAAAAATTGTTAAATGCTTCTTCAAGCACCACTACTCTTTTTTCAAAAATTTCATAATCTTTATTATTAGCATTTGCATCTTCTATAATATCAGCACTATCAATAACAATTTGTTTTAAAATATCAATATCATCATTTGGAAAAACACCTTTCTGAAAACAGTTTTTTAAAATTTTTAAAATTATTTTATATGCCCTTTTAATTTCAAGAGGCTCAATTTCATTTTTTATTTGCGAAATTTTATTTTCAACTATTTCAAATTTAATTTTATTATTTTTTAAATTTTCAATATCTTCATTTATATCTTTAATTAAAGATATAAATTCGGTATTTACATTGTTTGAAATTTTTTTAATTTCAATATGTTCATCTTTTTTGTTTTTATTATTGGTATTTTTAAAATTTTGAAGCTGATTATTTGCAATTTCAAAATAATTTTCTTTTTCTAAATTGTTTTTTGAACATAATTCATCAAAAAATCTTACAAAATCAGAAAATTTCATTTCAAGATTTTGCAGATGTCCAAAATCTATGCCTTCATCTGTTTTTCTAATTTCGGAAACAGCTTGGTAAATACTTTCTAATTTTTCAGCACTATGTTGTATATTTAAATTTTTAAAAATTCCTTGAAGCTCGACGACTTTATTTTTAAATTCATCAATGCAGTCAAAATCAGCATCTTCTTTATATTTTAAATAGAAAAATAAAACTTCAATAATCAAAGCTTTAATTTGATTTAAATTTTTTACAAATTCCTCATTAATTTTTGCAGTTTTATCATCTGTTCTAGTACCAATATTTTGAAGATTTTGTATGTAAAAATCTATATCATCTGTGTAGAATTCACTTTTGTTTTCAACAGTTCTCTTTATCAAAAAAACAATATAATCAAGGGTTTGCGATAACACATTAACAATATCATAATTCGGCTCTATTTTATTTTCTTTCACAAGCCAAATAACATCTTCCATTCTGTGAACAACATCTTGAATACGAGCAAAACCAAGCATTCTTACAGAACCTTTTAAGCTATGAGCATAGCGGAACAATTTTAAATATACTTCTTCATTCTTGCAAGTTTCCTGAAGAACAACAATGCAATCATTCATTGATTGCAAAATCTCTGAACTTTCTTGTTGAAAAATATTTAAAACTTCATCAAGCTCATCACCAAAGAAATCCAAAATTATTCCTCATCAATAAATGTTCTGTATGTCTTTGCCAAATTATTAAAGAAATCAATATTTTTATGACTTTCGTCGTAAATTTTATTTCCTTCTTCCAAAATAGTATTTAATTCATTTGTATAATCTTCAAGACTTGATGTGTCTTGTTCGACTTTTTGCCAAGACTGTATAACTTGAGAAATGTGTTTTGAAACATCCTCCATAAGAACGATTAACTGCTCAATATTTTCACCAATATTATTTGCAAGATTCAAACCAGATTCAATTTCTTTTGTACCTTCTTCTGTTGCCATAACAGTTGAATTTGTAGTTTGTTGAATATTTAAAATTAATTCAGAAATTTTTGCAGTTGCTTTTTTTGATTCATCAGCAAGCTTTCTGATTTCACTTGCAACAACTGCAAAACCCTTACCATGTTCACCTGCACGAGCCGCTTCAACTGCAGCATTTAAGGCAAGTAAATTTGTTTGTTCTGTAATATCTTCGACAACACCAATACTTGAAGATATTGACTGAATAAATTCTGATAATTCCAAAATCAATTCTGCTATAGTTTGAATTTTGTGTCTTAGTGCAAACATTTTATCAATATTAGCTTTAACTGCATGGTTTTCTGTATTAGTATAATCTAAAGACTGTTCTGTTTTTTCTTTAGTCATAATCATTAAGTTATTAAGTGATTCAAAACCGTCTTTTACTTTTCCAATTGAACTTTTAATATTAATTAATTTTAAAACAGAAGAATTTAAATTATTTTTTTGATTATCAATAACATTTTCAATGTTTTTTGTACCATCTGCTGTTTTTTGCATTATGTTGTCTAAAGTTTTTTGTGCTGAATTTTTTATTATTCTTCTTGTTGCTTCAAGAACAATTGCAATAACAACAAAAATCAAAATAAGGACAATTGCAAACATAAAATTAGAAATATTTGTATGTTCAGAAATAAAATATACTATGATAAACGCAAGCATAATAGATATCATATCAATCGCTTGTTTTTTTTGAAGATTTTTAAATAAAACAATGCTTTTATTTTCTTTATCTTGTGCCATATTTCCTCATTTCGTAAAATAGTGTATAATATACCAAGGTTATTATATAAAATTTTTTTAATAAAAGCAAAAGAAAGCAAAAAATTAGATTTTATGAATGATATAACTGTACAAAGTAAAAGTAAAACATATTTATTTTTAGAAACCAACAATATGGAATATATGTTGAATTCTAAAAATATTTTAGAAATCATTAAAATACCTTCACTTGAATGCCCAAAAGTATTACCAAAACACGTTTGTGGGCTATTAGAATATAAAAATGAAATAATAAATGTTATGGACCTAAGAAGTTTATTGGGTCTTGAAATAAAACCTTTTTCTTTAAATAGCAAAATCATAATTATAAGTTTCAAAGACAACAAGTTTGCACTCGTTGTAGACAATGTTTCAGATATTAAAAAAATTGATTCAGATTTAATAAAAGATGCACCATATAATAGCGAATTTGAAATAATACAAAAAATTTATACTCCTAAAAATGACGCAAGCGTTATGGTTTTAAACATAAAAGTTATTTTTGAAATTTTAAAAAAGTCTTTGGAAAATCAAAATTTTGCACAAAATGATGTAGATTTAATGCCAAAAGATGCAAATTCGACAGAAATTTTAAAGCAAAGAGCATTAAATATGAAACAAAAAGAGGATTTCAAAACTTACGCGCCAATAAGTACTGAAAATCAATATATAACATTTAAAATTGATGAAATTACATATTGCATTAAAAATAATCATATTAAAGAATTTTATAAAATAAATAAAAGCAAAATAACTAAAATTCCATCAACGCCAAATTTCATTGCAGGCGTTATAAATGTTAGAGGTGATTTCATTTGTGTTGTTGACATAAAAGCTTATTTCAACAGAGGCAATTCCAAAATAAACGAAAAATCTACTATAATAATTTTGCAATCTGATAAATTTAAAATAGCTATACTAACAGAAGGAATTGGAGAAAGTACAATATTTGAAAATGTTGCATTAAACCAAGAAGATTTTGTTAACTATGTACAAAATGAAAAAATTTACTGCATTTTAAATATTGATAATATTTTAAATAATGAAAAAATTTATATAAAATAGCTTTTCTTTATCATTTTTTTCCTTAAATAAAAATTAGTATAAATCAACCTTTTATATGACTTAAATTCTTATAAAACTCTCTATAATAAAGGTGAGAAAGTACGCTAAACGTAATTATCTCGGGGAGAAGAATGTATAACACAGCGATAAATCCGTTAAATATTGTCTATCGCAAGCCTCAACAATCGCAAGGGGCTAGTAAAAGCATGGCGCAAAATGAAGAGGAAACAAAAAATCCCCTTGAAAAAAGAAGAGAAAATGCAAACCATGAAATTGATTTAAATAAACAAAGAACTCCTCTCCCAATTACCAATGCAAGCAATACCGTAAACATCGCTCAAATAATAACTGATTTTAAAAATACGAATACTGCGATAAATGCACCAAAAGAAATCCAGGATGAAATAGATATTTATTTATCACTTGTTGAAAAAGAATCCTTAAAAGAAGACCCTCAAAAATCTATTATTTTATCTAATCTTAAAAATGCATCAAAACTTTCAGATAAATATATAACAGACACTTTAAAAAAACCTTCTAAAGTTGTAGAAGGCTGGATTGACGCATTATTCGCGCAAAATGTTGTCTTAAAGTCTGACCCGACACAAATAAATGAAGTTTTCCAAATTAAATTCCCTGATAAAAAGGTTGAAGAACAAGAAAAACCCAAGGAAGATGTTGTTGAAAAAAATGTTGAAAACAATATAGATAAAAAAACAGAAAATAAAGCTATTTTAGCATTTAAACAAAGTCATGAATATTACAAAAATGCAACACCGGAATTAAAAAATACTTTTGCAAAAGCAAAGAAAATTTCAAAACAAAATCCGGCAGATGCCCTAAAATATTATGAAAATGCCCTTAAAATGACAGATTCTGAAGAAAACATTGCATTTAAAGGTGCAATTCATTTTGAAAGAGGCAAAATTTTTGATGAATATGATTATATTCCAAATGCACTAAATGAATATAAAGAAGCGACAAATTCACCTGATGAAAATCTTAAAAGCAGAGCTCATCTTAAAATAGCAAAAATTTATGATGAAAATGTTGAATATGAACCAGCTTTAAACCATTACCATCAAGCAATTGCCTATTTTGGAGAAGCAAACAATCCAAAAGGACAAACAATAGCAATTAAAGAATTAAGCGGTATGTTTGCACAAAGATATGACAAAGAAAACACAATAATATTCAGCAATCTTGCAATAGACAGCGCAAAAGAATGTGATGATGAAAAAACATTAGGCGAAGCACTTAGCGATATTGCAAGAAATTATGAATATATAGGCGAAAATAAAGAAGCTTTGACATATTACAAAAAAGCTGCAAAAACTTTTAGTGCAAATGAAGAATCACTGGCACAAGTTGCACAAAATTACCTTGATGCTTCAAAACTTATGAGAAAATTAGGTAATGAAACTAAGGCAAACTCTCTTTTATCAAAAGCTCATCAATATTTTGAATTAACTCAACGAAACCAATACTCTTAGGCATTACAAAATTTAATTTTCCGTATTTTACTTTTTTATCATTTTGAAGTGCTTTAACTATTTCATCTTTGTCGTATTTTTTATCAAGTTCAATATTTAAATTTAGTTTCTCTAAAAAAGAAATTCCGTATTCATAATATTCTTTATCTATATTGTTTGTTAAAAGAGCCAATTTTAAAATACTTTTCATCCCAATTGCAACAGCTTCGCCATGGGTATAAATTTCGTAATTTGTAATTTTTTCAATTGCATGAGCTATTGTATGCCCAAAATTTAAAATAGCGCGAAGTCCACCTTCTTTTTCATCTTGCTCAACAACACTCGCTTTCATTTTGCAACATCTATATATTATTTCATCATAGTTCTCTTCGAAAAAAGGATTGTTTAACAAATCAAAAAAGAGTTCACTTTCATCAACATTACAATTTTTTTCAATAAACGCATATTTCAAAACTTCAGCAAGCCCTGTTTTAATTTGTCTTTCTGGCAATGTTGATAAAACTTCAGGGTCGATTATAACTTTTCTTGGTTGATAAAATGTGCCAATTAAATTTTTACCAAAATCGGTATCAATTCCTGTTTTTCCACCCACAGAAGAATCAACCTGAGCAAGTAAAGTTGTTGGAATTTGAATTAAATCAATTCCGCGCAAACAAGTTGAAGCAACAAAACCTGCCATATCTCCAACAACACCACCACCAAAGGCAACAATTAAATCTGTTCTTTGAATGCCAAGACTTAATAATTTTTCGCATAAAGTTTTGTATGTTTCAAAGTTTTTATATTTTTCGCCATCACCCATAAGCAAAACTTTATAACCGTCAAAATATTTTCCGTATAAATCAAAAACTGTTTTATTAGAAATTACAAAAACTCTTTTTTTGCTATCTATAAAAGATTTAACATCTTTTAAAATGCCTTTTTCAATAATAATTTCATAACTTCTGTCTTTTAAATTAACTGTTAAGTTTTTCATTTATATTCCTTACTATTTCTTCTAGAGTTTTGTTTTCTGTGTTTATTATAATATCTGCAAGCTCATATTTTTCGCGTCTTTGTTCAAAAATTTTTTCAAATTCACGATATGCATCAGAACATCTTATAAGGGGTCTTGTTTCGCTATCTTTAATTCTTTCAAATAAAATTAGAGGCGATGCTTTTAAATAAATAACTTTACCAATTTTTTTAAGGTTATCTATATTTTCAACATCTTTAACAATTCCGCCACCTGTTGCAATTATAAAATTTTCACAGCCCATATGTTTTTGTATAGCTTTTTTTTCAAGTTCCCGAAAATGTTTTTCACCATATTTTGCAAAAATTTCATTGATTTTCATGTTTTCATTTTTTTCGATATCTTCATCAAAATCGACAAAATTCATAGCCCACAAATTGGCTAAATATCTGCCTATGGTTGTTTTTCCAGCACCCATCAAACCTATCAGAACAATGTTATCTTTCATAGTTTGCCTTTATTTGTTCAAAATTGTCTGATCCATATCTTTCTAAAAAAGCATTGAATAAAACAAATGCAACCATATTCAAAGCAACAACTCCACAAGCATGAACTGCTGTAACATCTGATCTTTCAAAATGCGCATCAGCTTCTTGTTTAGTTTCAATATTAACGGATTTTAAAGGTGTTTTCATAGTTGGTATAGGTTTCATAAAACCCCTTATGACAAGTTCTTCACCATTTGTCATACCACCTTCTAATCCACCTGCATTATTAGTTTTTCTTTTGTATTCATTATTTTCAAAATATATTTCATCATGAAAATCACAGCCAAAAACGTCTGCTGATTTAATTCCATTGCCAATTTCAACAGCCTTAACAGCAGGAATACTCATCACGGCTTGTGCTAAAATACCATCTAATCTTTTATCCCATTGTGTATGTGAACCAAGCCCAACTGGCAAATTTTTAAATCTAACTTCAAAAACACCGCCTAAAGTTGTACCTTTTTCTTTTGCTTCGTCAATTTTAGCATTTATTCCATCGCCAACTACACCACCAACTGACAACAATTCAAATTCGCCAGTTATATTAAATTTTTTGAGGAAATCTTGTGCCAATGCACCAACTGCAACGCGAGAAGCTGTTTCTCTGGCAGATGACCTTTCTAAAATATTTCTAATGTCATTTTGATTATACTTTATAGAACCCGCTAAATCTGCATGGCCTGGACGCGCAACCAATATTTTATCAAAATCTGCATCAACCTTTTCGGATGACATTTTTTCTTGCCAGTTTTCCCAATCTTTATTTTTTATTTCAAAACAAATAGGACTACCTAAACTTTTACCATGGCGAATTCCAGATTTAACTTCAACTTTATCAGTTTCAATCAGCATTCTTCCGCCTCTTCCATAACCTTGTTGACGATTTGAAAGTTCAGAATTTATAAAATCAATATCTACCTCAACATTAGCTGGGAAACCATCAATTATAACTGTTAAACATTTGCCATGACTTTCGCCTGATGTTAAAAACCTCATCATACACTCCTTATACATAAATCCAAGGGACATGTTCTGTTGCAATAATAACTTCTACTTTAGATTTTGCAATTAAACCTTGCAATAAAGGCAAAACCGGAAGTTCACTTTCAAAATGCCCAACATCTAAAACAGCAAAATCGTCAACTTCTATTGCATTATGAAATTTTACATCACCAGTTATAAAAATATCTATATCGTAACCTGCAATTTTTTTGATATAACTGCTTCCGGCACCTGCCGCAATAGCAACTGTTTTAATACTTTCAATTCCTGATGGATTAACCAATTTCAATCTTTGACAACCAAGTGAAGATTTAACTTGTGTTATAAATTCATCAAGCCCTAT
This sequence comes from Cyanobacteria bacterium SIG30, assembly GCA_015152475.1. GTDB lineage: Bacteria > Cyanobacteriota > Vampirovibrionia > Gastranaerophilales > Gastranaerophilaceae > SIG30. The sequence goes on from SUTW01000001.1 coordinate 186,724, forward strand.
TTCGTCTTTAAGATGAGCCATTTTCACATATTCATTAAGTGTGACAAGGTTTTTTAAACCCAAAACGCCTGCAAGTGCATCTGTTGTTGAACCATAAGTTTTATCTAAATTTGTATGTGCACTATAAACGCTAATATTATGTTTTATTGCCTGAATAATTAAATTATTATCAACTTTTTTCAATTTATCAAAAATCAAAGGGTGATGAGTAACAACTAAATCGCAGTCATTTGTAATCGCTTGTTCTAAAACTTCTTGCGTAAAAGACAAGGCAACCATTACTTTATTTGTATAATCATGATGCAAATTTATTTGCCAACCAGAATTATCCCATTCTTCGGCTAAATCTAGTGAAGCGTAACTTTCAATCATTGAAATAATTTTTTCAGTTTTAATCATAAATTAACTCCAATATTTTTTTTGCAATATTTTCTTTTGAATCTTTATCAACTTTTTTGATATTTGAATTTTTATCTATTATCCAAACTTCGTTTTCGTCTTTACCCAACGCAGTTTTTGCTTCATTTGCAATTATAAAATCACATTTTTTATTTGAAATTTTTTCTTTAGCTTTTTCAATTAAATCTTCTGTTGCGAGACAAAAACCAATTACAGTCTGATTTTCGCGCTTAGTCATACAAACATCTTTTAAAATGTCAGGATTTTTTACAAGTTCTAAGGTTAAAGTTTCATTTTTACTTGAAATTTTGTTTTCATTATAATCTTTTATTCGGTAATCTGCAACAGCAGCAGCCATAATCAAACAGTCACAATCATTAAAATTACTATCTAAAGCTTCTTTTAATTCCATTGCCGTTTGAATTTTTGTAACCTTATACTCTTTTTTTACATCAAATGAACAAATCAAATGCACGTCTGCACCTAAATTATAAGCACAATCCGCAAGAGCTAAACCCATTTTCCCAGAAGAAGCATTGGAAATATAACGAACTGGATCGATTTGTTCTTTTGTACCACCTGCCGTTATTATAATCTTTTTGTTTTTTAATGGTTGATTTTTTTCCAAAATATCAACTGTTTTGTCAAAAATAAATTGAACTTCAGGAAGTCTGCCTTTGCCTATTGCGTTACAAGCCAAGAAGCCTTCTTCTGGCTCAATTACAATACACCTTTTTTGAAGCTTATCAAGATTTTCCTTAAAATAAGGATTTTCCCACATATTAACGTTCATTGAAGGGACCAGAACAACCGGAATATCAGTTCCCAAAATTGCACAAGCAACAGATGTGAATAAATTATCTGCAACACTATTTGCAATTTTAGATAAAGTATTTGCGCTTAAAGGAGCTAACACAAAAATATCAGCCCAGTTTTCAAGTGAAATATGAACAGTTGATTTTTCTTCTTCAAATTGATTAACATAAACTGGGTTTCCAGATAATGTTTCAAGTGTTTTTATTGTCACAAAATTAAGAGCATTAGGCGTTAAAACCACCTTAACATCAGCACCTTGTCTTTTGAACATACGAATAAGCTCAGCTATTTTATATGCAGCAATAGCGCCCGTTATACCTATTAAAATTTTTTTGTTTTTAATACTCAACCGTTTTTTCCTTTTCGTATATTAAAGATAGTTTTTCAACAGCATTTTCTAATTTGTCATTTACAACTTGATATTTATATTTATCTGCATATTTTAATTCATCTTTTGCAATTTTTAATCTGTTTAAAATAGTTTGACTATCTTCTGTATTTCGTCCTTTTAGGCGTTTTTCTAACTCCTCGTTATTTGGCGGAAGAATAAAAATACTAACGCAATCTGGAACTTTTTTCATAACTTGAAGTGCGCCTTGAACTTCTATTTCAAGCAAAACATCATAGCCTTGATTCATAAAATTTTCGACTATTTCAATGCTTGTTCCATAATAATTTTCGTTGTATTTTGCCCATTCTAAAAATTTTTCATCTTTTATATCTTGTTCAAATTTTTCTTTAGTTACAAAGAAATAATTAACTCCATTTTCTTCGCCTTTTCTTGCTAATCTTGTAGTTGATGAAACAGAAAGTTTTATATTTTTATGATTTAACAAAAATTGATTTATAACTGTACCCTTGCCAACACCTGAGGGTCCTGTAAACACAAAAAGTTTTGGGTTTTTTCTAATCATAAGACGATTTTAGCACGTTAATTAAAAACATGAAAGCTGTTTTAAAAAAACCATTATTTTAAAGTACGTTTTCGTTTAAAGGCTGTTCAAGAAAAACACCATCACCACCAATATATTCAACTTGTTTACCTTCAATTTGAAGATATATTGGCTTTTTGCCACTTTGTTCATCAACTGTTTTCTTTAATTGTTTTATTCTGTTTAAAATGGTTGTAGTTCCACCGCCTCTTACAAATTTTGAATTAAGATTAATTATAATTTTATCTTTGTAATTAGTAACACCTAAAATTTTCACATCATTTGGAATTTCGCTGTAAATTCCTTTTGATTGTTCATTTTTTGTTGTACCTTCTAATAATAAATCAATGGCTTTTTTTAAATCCGGAGTATTGGTAATTCTTTCAACCCAAACAATTTCATTTTTTGAATTTAAAAAATATATTTTCATTTTATTGGTTTTGACAATTTTTAAATCTTTATTTTCATTATCAACTTTTTCTGAGTTTTTATCTTCCTTTTTCACGACATTTTCAGTATTTGAATACACCTCTTTTTTAACTTCCAAATCATGCTCGAAACCATCTTTTTGAAAAAAACTCCAAGCTGTCCATATAATGCATACAAGAACACAAATAACAAAGGTTTTAAAAAAGACTTTTAACATTAAATTATCCTTTTAAATTCTTTTCAACTTTTATTATATTACCAAATTTTTTTGAAATTGACACTACTTTTTTATCGTATATTAAAGATAAATATCTATCATCTCCCATTAGCGTTGTTTCAATTGGGATACCGTTCATAATTTTTTCATATTCTACATCATTCAATTCATATTCTTCAAAAGGCAAAACATCTTTTGGCAATATTTTAATTAAATCGTCTTCTATATTTTGGGAATTTTCGATTTGAAACTTACCAACTTTTGTTCTTTTTAATTCCAAAATATAAGCACCGCAAGCAAGTTTTTCACCTAAATCGTAAGCAAGAGACCGAATATAAGTGCCTTTTGAACAGGAAACCTTGATTTCACAATACGGAAGTTCAAAATTCAAAATTTTAATATCGTAAATTTCAACTTTTCTCTTTGGAACTTCAATTTCTTTACCTTTTCTTGCAAGTTCATATAACTTTTGACCTTTAATTTTAATAGCGCTATACATTGGTGGTTTTTGTTCTATTTCACCTGTAAAACATTTGATAGCATTTTCAAGGTCAGATAAGCTAAAATCAGGATTTTTTATAAAGGTTTTTTCGCCTTCATCGTCATAAGTTGTTGAATTTTCACCAAATTTGATTTTAGCAATATACTCTTTATCATCATCTAAATATTCAATAAGTCTTGTATATTTACCAATTGCAACTGGCAAAACACCTTGCGCCAAAGGGTCAAGTGTTCCTGCGTGACCAATTTTTTTTATATTTAAAATTTTTCGAAGCTTAGCAACTACATCAAAAGATGTTATACCTTTAGGCTTATTTATATTTAGAAAAAAAGATTTTTCCAAATTACAACTCACCACGAGAAATTTTATCTATTAATTCTGTTATTCTAACACCGCGTTCTAAAGAATCATCTTCTAAAAACAAAAGTTCTGGTGTTACTCTTAAACGTATTCTTTTCCCAATTTCATGACGTATTCTTGGAGTATTCTTTTCAAGGGCTTCTTTTGTTTTTTCTTTTGTTTTTTCGTCTCCAAAAACGCTAAAAAATACTTTTGCAAAAGAATTATCACTGCTCACTTCAACATCTGTAATTGAAACAATACCAGATATATGAGGGTCTTTGACCTCTCTTAATAAAATATCAGATATTTCTCTCATAAGTGCTTTACGCACTTTTTCGTTTCTAAGTGACATAATCAATTCCTTAATTTAATGAAACACGTTCAACTTCTTTTGTTGTTGAAACTTCAATGATATCGCCTTCTTGTATATCGTTAAATTTAGCAAAAGACAAACCACATTCAAAACCTTCTTTAACCTCTTTAACATCGTCTTTAAAACGTTTAAGTTGGTTAATTTCGCCTTTGAAAATTTGTTTTCCGCCTCTAATGATACAAGCTGTCGTACCTCTAACAATTTTACCTTCGGTTACATAACAACCAGCAATTTTGTTAGTTTTTCCAATTGTAAATATTTGACGAACTTCAGCACGACCCAAATCAACTTCTTCAATTTCAGGATCAAGTAAAGACAACATTGTTTTTTCAATATCTTCTAAAACTTGATAAATAATATCGTATTTTTTAATCATTACTTTACTGTATTCAGAAGAATTTAAACAGTTAGCATCTTCCTTAACAGTAAAACCAAGAATTATCGCGCCAGAAGCTGAAGCTAACAATAAGTCTGCTTCTGAAATGTCGCCAACTCCAACATGGACAATTTTTGGAATAACTTCTTTTGATTTAACTCGTCCAATAGCTTGTGAAACCGCTTCCGCAGAACCATGTGTGTTTGCTTTGATAATTAAATTCAAAACTTTTATTTCATCATTTGAAATTGTGTCTTTTTTAACGTGTGCCGCAGTCATTGCTTCTAGTCTTGTAGAACGTGCTTTTTGTTGTTTAGCTTCAACAATTGCCTTCATTTCTTTTTCATTTTTTACAACTTCAAAGCTATCACCTGCTTGAGGAACATCATCAAGACCCAATATTTCAACAGGAGTTGATGGACCAACTTTTTTAACACGTTTGCCAGAATCATCAAGCAAAGCTCTTACCTTACCACCAACTGTTCCAACAACAATTGAATCACCTATTTTAAGAGTACCATTTTGAACAAGCATTGTCGCAACAGGACCTTTGCCCTTGTCTAAGTTTGCTTCAATGATAACACCTGTTGCAGGACATTTTTCAACTGTTTTCAAATCAGCCATTTCAGCAACTAATAAAATGTATTCTAAAAGTTCATCTATGCCTGTTTTTTGCAAAGCAGAAACAGGAACACAAATTGTATCACCGCCCCATTTTTCAGGAGTTAAGCCATGCTCTGTTAATTGTTGTAAGACTCTGTCTGGATTAGCTTCTTCTTTATCCATTTTATTAACAGCAACAATAATTGGCACATTAGCTGCTTTTGCATGGTTTATAGCTTCAATAGTTTGAGGCATAATACCATCATCTGCTGCAACAACTAATATCGCAATATCTGTTGATTGTGCACCACGAGCTCTCATTTGAGTAAATGCTTCGTGACCAGGAGTATCTATGAACACAATTTTCTTTTTACCAATAAATACTGTATAAGCACCTATTGATTGAGTAATACCACCAACTTCTGTTGATACAATTTTATGTTTTGAAGCACGGATACTATCAAGCAAAGTTGTTTTACCATGGTCAACGTGTCCCATAATTGTAACAACTGGAGCTCTTGGGACAATGAGCTTTTCATCAAATTTTGACAAGAAATTTTCTTTTTCTTCTTTTTCTGTTTCTTCTTCGATATAAGCTTCTAAATCTTCTTCTAAAACTTCTATCCCAAAGTTTTCAGCAACTTTTTTTGCTGTTTCAACGTCAATTGGAGTATTCACTGTAACCAATATTTTTTGCATCATTAAAAATTTAATGATTTCAGCAGGAGTGTGTCCTGTTTTATCTGATAATTCATTAACTGTCATTGGTTTGTCAATAACAACTTGAGTGATTTCAGCTTTTTTCTCTTGTTCTTGTGTGTGTTTTTTGTGTTTGCCAAGAGTTGCTTTTTCAAGACTAATACGTTCTTGTTCTTCTTCTTTGCTGTATCTTCTGTCTTTAGCAGATACATTTTTTCTTCCTCTTGAATCTTTGTTATAAATTTCTTGAGAAATAATATGTCTTTTGATTGGTGCTTTTGAAGAATCTTGTTCTTGGGCTTGTGGTTTTGCACCTTCTGGTTTTTTAACTTCTTTGTCACGTCTTTTGTTATCATCATTTAAAGAACGCTTTTGTACATGTGTTGGAAAATTTCTTTGTGGACTTGCAGGATATGGCTTTTTATCGGCTGGTTTTTCTTCTTTAACCTGAGGCTGAACAGGTTTAGGAGTCGCCTTAGGAGCAGCTTTTACAATTTCAAGTCTAGATTTAACTTTACGAACTTCTGGAATAACCGGTTTAACAGGCTCTTGAACCGGTTTTTCTTCGACAGCTGGTTCAGCTTTTTCTTCAACTTTTTCAATTGGTTTTTCTTCGACAGCTGGTTCAACTTTTTCAACTGGTTTTTGTTTTTTTACAATAAAAGCTTTTGGTTTTGCTTTTACTTCTTCTTTGGATTTATAAAGAGCTTTAATATCTTCAACTGCTCTTGGAGTTAAAGTAATGCTGTGTGATTTAATACTTAAATTAAGCTCTTTATTTGCTTTTTCTATAAGTTCTTTCGCTGATATATTTAATTCTTTTGCAAGTTCATGTACTCTCATAAGATAAATTTAGCATAAATATTATTATTAGTACAGTTTTTTATTTTTCATGTTAGAATTTTATCCATGCAAGAAAACTCTAAAAGAACAATAACCACAAACAAAAAAGCATTTCATGAATATTTGATTTTCGATAAATATCAAGCAGGAATTGTCCTAACTGGAACAGAAATCAAATCTATTCGTCTTGGAAATATTAATTTAAAAGACAGTTTTGTTAAAATTGAAGATGGTGAAGTCTTTTTATACAATTGTCATATAGGTTTATATGACAAAGGCAATCGTTTTAATCACGAAGAAAAAAGAACAAGAAAATTACTTTTAAACAAAAAAGAAATTTTAAAAATATTTGGAAAAGTCAAACAAGATAATTACACAATTGTTCCAACTTCGATGTTTTTTGTCGGCAGTCTTGCAAAAATAGAAATTGCTCTTGCCAAGGGTAAAAAACTCCACGACAAAAGAGAATCTATTAAAAAAAGAGAATTAGAAAGAGATATTAAAAAATTAAAATAATTTGACAACAACAGGGTCAAAGAGGATAATTTAAATATGTGGAAAAAATATATAGCGCTATCTTTTATAGGCTTAACTTTAAGTTCAACTCATTTTGTTGAAGCAAAAATAACAGATGAATCTATTGAATTATATAAACAAGCTTTAATTTTTGAAGAAGACGGAAGATTTGAGGATTCTATTGATTTATTAAATAAAGCAACTGTTTCAAGCCCTGATGATGTAACTTTAATAACAAAACTTGCTGGATTATATTCGTCTATTGGAGATTTAGAAAATGCTCTTAAAATGTATCAAAAAGCATTAAGACTAAGACCAAATGATGGCTTTTTATATATTAGCGTTGGAAATATTCTTCAACAATTAAATAAATACTCAAAGGCTTATGAAGCTTATGCAGAAGCACAAATATTAATGCCTGATTATAAATATAATTACATAAATTTAGGTAACGTTGAGTATTTTGACAATAATTTTGAAGATGCAATAAAAAATTATAAAATATTTTTGCAAAGTTATCCTAAAAACATAACTGCAAGAACAAATATGGCAAATTCTTATTTGCAACTTAAAAATCCAGAAATGGCAATACAAGAATTTGAAAAAGCTTATGAATTAAATCCTGATGCTTTTCGTGATTTTTCAGCATTAGGACTTGCTTATATGCGCAATAAACAATATGAAAATGCGAAAAATGCACTAAGTATCGCAATTGACCAAAATCCACAAGATTATTCTGCCTATGTAAATTTAGCACTTGTTGCAACACAAGAAAAAGATTTTGAAAGAGCTTATGAATATTATCAAAAGGCATTTGAAATAAACCCAAATATTCCTAATATAAAATTTGATTATGCTTGTCTTTTAGTTTCTATGAATAAAATTGATGAAGCAATTAAAACATATGGTGAATATTTAAATGAAAACCCTCACGATTCAAATGCTTATTTGAATTTAGGAATTTTATACCAAAATATTGATAAAAATGAAAATGCTATAAATGTTTTGAAACAAGGTTTAAGTCTTAACAATGAAGATATATCTCTTAAAGGCGAACTTTTAAGAAGTTATTACAATAATAAAAAATATGATGAAGCGCAGGAACTTTGTAATGAAATCTTGACCCAAGATAAAACAAATTTAAAAGCGCAATATTATAATGGTCTGATAAATTATGCAAAGAAAAATTATAAAGAAGCACAAGATATTTTCAAAAATTTATTACTGGTTGACGAAGTAAACCTTAAAAAATTCACTCTTGATAAAGATATGGTAAAAAAAGCTCTTTATAATTCATATATAGAACAAGGAAATCAATTAAATAAAGATAAAGAATATAAAAGCGCAAAAGTTGCTTATTCAAGAGCGTTAGAAATAAACTCAGAAGACATACAAGCCTATAAAGGTCTTGCAAAAACATATGAAGGATTAGGATTAAAATCAAAAGTTGTTGAAAACTTTGAAAAAGCAATTCAAATAGAACCAGAAAACAGTGAATTATTTGTCGAATATGGAGATACCCTTTCTAATATAAATGAATCAAATGATGCAAAAATTGCTTTTGAAAAAGCTTATGAATTAAATTCTGAATCTGCTATTCCATTAGTTAAAATGGGAGATAATTATTTTAAAGAAAAAGATTGGACAAAAGCACTTTTAAATTATGAAAAAGCTTTTATGATTGAGAAAAAAGACGATGGCTTAGCAATCAAAATAGGTAATTGTTATAAATATCTTAAAAACAATGATGATGCAGAAAAATTTTATAGAAAGGCTTTGGATATAAACGAAAATAATTATGACAGTTATTTCAATATTGGCCTGATAGATTATGAAAAAGGAAATTTGGCACTTGCAATTGAAAGCTTTAATAAAGCTATCAGTATAAATAATGAATTTTCTTATGCTTATTATGCACTTGGAATTTGTTTAGAAGAAAATAAGGAAATCCAAAGCGCGATTGAAGCTTACGAGAAATTTGTTCAATACAGTGATGATTCTTCACTTAAAGAAGCAACTCAAGAAAAAATTGAGCTTCTTAAAAAAGAATTAGTGGTGGAAGAATGAAAAACATTTTAAAACTGCTATTTTTAGTTATTTTTTCTTTGTTTTTTGTAACAGGCTGTTCTAACGAAAAACAAAGCAAAAAACCTTTCATTGTATTTAGCGACCAACCAATACATGAAAGAACTGTACCCAAAAGCGTTTTTGGGAAAGGCAAAAGAGTATATTTTGCAGCAATAAAACCTAAAGGTTTTGAAAGTGAAGTTATAAGAGTTCAAATTTTCAAAAAAGATGATAAAACAGCCTATCTTGGATATAGTTATTATTCAAATAAAGATTATCGACTTGAAAATGATAAATTTTTTCTGGATTATTTTATAATCCACACAGAAGGTCATTATGTCACGCAAGTTTTTGAAATAACAAATTTACAAAAACCTGTTATGATAGGAGATTTCTGGATTGTGGACAGATAAAACATGGATTTTTAATACATCCATAAAAGATTGGTTAAAATATTTTTTTAATAGATTCACATCTTCTAGGTATATCGTAAAAGGTAAATGTAAAAAGTGTGGTCAATGTTGCAAAACTATATTATTTAGCGACGAAAATGGTTATATTAAAACGGAAAAAGATTTTATAGAGCTACAAAAACGCAACAAAAGATACAAAATGTTTGAAATATCTGGAAAAATGGAAGAAACCGGAGCTCTTTTATTCAGATGTAAATCTTTAGGTAAAGATAATTTGTGCAAAGCTTATTTTTTCCGTTCGTTATATTGCCGTGATTACCCTGCAATAAACCCTGAATTTATAAAAAATGGTGGCACAACTCTTGATAATTGTGGATTTTATTTTGATGTAAATAAAAAATTTGAAGATTATTTAAAATGAAAATAAAAAGATATCTTTTAATAGCTTTAATTTTAATATTTTGCCTAATTTTCTTAGGTTTCACTATTGTTCCTTCAAAAAGTTATAAAGTCATTAAAATTGTTGAAGGTGATAAATTCTATATTGATTTAAATGAAAATAAAATTGCAGAAAAAGAAGAATTATTCCATTTAAAAGGAGTTAATGCTTTTCCTCTTCATTACAGCGCAAAAACAAAATTCTATGCTAAAAAATTTGGCATAACAACAACGGATGTTTTAGAATTGGGTTATTTTGGTAAAAAATTCAGCGAAAAGTTGCTTTTAGAAAAACAAATACGTTTTATAGGAAAACCTGAAGAATATAATCCTGAATATAATTACAGATTTGCAGAAATAAGTTTAAACGGAATAGACTATAGCATAATTTTATTACAAAGTGGTTTTGGTTTTTCTTATTGGAAAGATTCAGGAATTTATTACAAACAATATGAAAACATAGAAAAAATCAAAGAAAATGCAAAAAGAGCAGATGAATTTCAAATTAAAGTTTTAGATAATAAAAATAAAATTTATCATAATTTAGATTGCAAAGATGCATTTTATATCAAAGATATTAGTTTTATCGAAGAATACAACATTGAGAAAAATTTATTTGAAAAATGTGAAAAATGCAAAGAAAAAAACAACAACAAGGATTACTTCGAAAAAGAAAATATTGAAAGCGCTAAAGCTGATAAAATTTCTAAAAATTTTGAACTATTCCTGATAAATCCAAATAAATACAAAAGACCTTCAAATCGTTGCAGAACAAATGTTTGTCAAAATTTATTATTCAATATTAGAAACGCAAAAGAAAGTATCGACTTTGCAATATATGGGATTGAAAAACAAGATGAAATTATAAATGAATTAAAAAAAGCAAAAGAAAAAGGAATAAAAATAAGAGGAGTAACAGACAGCACTCCTCAGGGTAAATTTATTTATTCCAATACAGAAGATTTAGAAAAATTATTTGACCTGAAATCTGATAATAAACATCATTTTATGCACAATAAATTTTTTATTTTTGATAATAAAAAAGTTTTAACAGGTTCAATAAATTTATCTTCAACAGGAACTGGTGGTTATAATTCAAATTCTGCAATTATCATAGAAAACAAAGAATTAGCAAAAGCTTACACAAAAGAATTTGAAGAAATGTATAATGGCTTATTTCAAAACAAAAAATTAAATGATAACAGTATCACTAATATACAAATAAATAAAGATATAAATATTGATGTTTATTTTTCACCAAAAGGCAAAACTTATGAAAAAGTTTTTCTGCCATTAATAAAAAATGCTAAAAAGAAAATTTACATTGACATTTTTTATCTAACGCATAAAGGGATAACTCAAAATTTAATCGAAGCACACAAAAGAGGGGTTGAAATAAAAATAATAATCGATTCAACTGCATCAACAAATCAAAAAGTAAAGTTAAATGAACTAAGACAAGCAGGAATAAATGTTAAGGTTGAAAATTGGGGTGGAAAAGCTCATGAAAAAACCATAAGCATTGATGATTATTATTTAATTTTGGGTAGTGCTAATTTTTCAAATAGTGGAATGAACCACAATGATGAAAACCTTATAGTTATAAGAAATTCTGAAATTGCCAAATTTTATAATGAATTTTTTATAACTTTATACAATTCAATAGATGATATTTACTTAACAAAAATCCCAAAAGCAGAAAGCTATATGTCAAAAAATTCTTGTTTTGATGGGATAGATAATGATTTTGACGGCTATATTGACCTAAAAGATAAAGACTGTGAATGGTCTAAGGCTTATTAAAATCAAATTCTTGAATGAATTTTATGGCATCTTCTTTTGTTTTTATATGACCTAAAATTTGTTTTTCTTTAAGGGCATTAATGATAACACCTAAATCCCTACCTTTAATTTTCCTTATTTTCATAATTTCATTACCATCTATTAATTTAGGCAAATCTATTAATGTAGGTTTAATTTTTTCATAAAAACACAAAAGCTCATTTAAACCTTCTAGATTATTTTTGACCATTTCGTCAGTAACCGCTTCGCCTCTTGCGCTTAATCTGTCGGCTCTTGCAAGTTCAATGACATCTTCTATATCAGGCTCTAATTTTCTAACAAAGCGCATCATGGCATTTTCTGTTTTGTCGTCACTTGACATAAGTTGTGAAGGATAAATATGGTTTTCAATCATTTTTGTTATATAAACAATTTGTTTTCTTGAAAATTTTAAATCTTCTAAAAGTTTTTTTGCTAATTCTGCACCAACTTTTTCATGACCAATAAATCTATGCCTTTTAGTTTCATTATCAATTGTCCAGGTTGAAGGTTTACCAATATCATGCAACAATGCAGAAATTTTTAAAATTGGTTTATTAATACGTATATTCTTAACTGTTTCAATACAATGTTTTATTAAAGGAAGATGATGGTGAGTGTTTGGAGGAATTTTTTCAACTTCTTCTAAAATTGGAAAAATAATAGACAAAAGTTTTGTTTCACACATACCATTCAATGATTCAACCAAATAATCACCTTCAAAAGTTTTTAAAATTTCATAATTTACACGCTCAGATGCAACTTTTTTTAACAAATTTCCATTTTCAGCGATAAAATGTTTTATTCCATCTGAAATTTCGAAACCTAAAATTGACTGAAATCTAAAAGCTCTTAAAAGTCTTAAAGGATCATCTTCAAGATTTTTTAAAGAATAAGTTCTAATTATTTTTTTCTCAAAATCTTCTATAAAATTGAAAGGATCAAAAATTTTTTCTTCATTAATATCAAAAAATAATGAATTTATTGTAAAATCACGTCTTTGAATGTCTTTTATTAAATCATTTTCAATGGGCTTTGTAATATCAATATAATTTTCGCTATTATGAATAGCAATTCTAAAAATTTCGTTTTCTTTATCTAATAAAACCTTTGTAGCGTCTAGATTTTTTATTAATTCATCAGCTAAATTTTCAGGGGAAATATCAGAAACAATTAAATCAATATCGCAAGAGTTTTTGCCTAAATATAAATCACGCAAAAAACCACCAACTAAAAAAACATTGTGTTTTTTTAAAATTGGTAAAATTGTTTTTATTATTTCATTATTTAAAATTTTATCTTTCATTATTTAGCTCATAAATTATATTAGAAATTCCAGCAACAATTGCATTTGGTGCTTTATAAATCAAATTACCAAGACTAACTAAGGCATAATTTTGTTTTTTAAAGAAATCAAATTCTTTTTCTGAGAAACCACCCTCTGGTCCAATAACAACAAGTAATTTTTCACTTTTGTTATAATATTTAAGAGCAGATTTCAAAGAAACATTTGAATATTTTTCTGCAAAAACAATTACTTTATCAAAATTTTTTGTAACATTAACTAATTTATCAATATCAAAAATAATTGCTCTGTCTGCTCTTTCACATTGTTTAAAACTTTCATCTGCAATTTTTTGGAATTTGTCTATGTTTTTAGAAGGTTTAACAGCACAATTATCTGATATAACAGGATAAATCCCTTTAACTCCTGCTTGAACTGCATTGGAAATTGCAAGATTTTGTGCATCACCTCTCAAAATGCTTTGCGCTAAATATAATTCGAAATCAAGTTTTCTTTTTGATTTTTCATTTTCTAAAATTTGAGCTTTTATTAATTTTTTATCAGCAGATAAAATTTCTGATTTATAAACAATTTCATTTTCATCAATAAATTTAATTATTTCACCTTGCCTAATGCGCAAAGCAGACACCAGATGTCTAATTAAATCGACATCAGAAATCGTTATAATATCGTCGTTTATATTATCTTTTTCTATATAAAAGTGTGGCATAACTAAATGCTATCACAAAACTAATACATTTCGTTAATTCTTTTTTGACGTTCAATTCTTAGTTGTTCAACATTATCTTTGTTAAATAATTGTTTAACCTCATAAACAAAACCACTATCAGCATTCAGCCAATCAGCCCAGCCCAAATTTGTGACGCCATACCAAATAACTACACAAAAAATGATAAAACCGATTATATTTTTCATTACTTATCTCCTAAGTATCAATATTTGTTGCATAGACTGCATTTTGTTCAATGAAATCACGTCTTGGAGCAACATTGTCACCCATAAGAATATCGAATAATTCATCACATAAAACAGCATCTTCCAAATTAACTTTAAGAAGAGTTCTTGTTGTTGGGTCCATAGTTGTTTCCCAAAGTTGTTGTGGCATCATTTCACCTAAACCTTTAAAACGTTGAAGAGTAATGCCTTTTTGACCACGTTCTTCAACAATTCTTTGAAGAGTACTAAATGATGTAATTTCAACTTCACCCGTTTCTGTTTCAAGGTAAAGTGTTTTTTCTTCTTCAATTAAGTAAGGACGAATGTTTGGATAAGCATTTTTTAAGCGAGCAAATTCACCTGATTTTACTAAATTTTGCGTAATTGTAACAGGTTCAATATCTTCGCCTAATTCAATTTTTATACAATATTTTCCTGTTTCCGGATTGTCTTTTAAATGAACTTTGTAATTTTTAGCATCAGTAATACCATAATTTTCAGCGTGGTCTTTAATGTAATGATCAAGATATGAATAAATTTTTTCAATTTTTTCATAATCATCAAAGTCAGTTTGTTCAACATTAGAACGTATTAAACCACGAACAACAACTGATGGCATTTGATTTAAGATAGGTGTATTGAATGAACGATAATAAGTCGCCATTGAATATAATAGCTGTTCTAAATTATCTTCTCCTACGCTAATATCTTTTTTATTATTATATAGTCTAAGACCCTTAACACCTCTGTCTCTAATTTTTCTATCTAGACTTCTGTCATCGTATAAATATTCAACATTTTTACCAGTTGTGACTTTATACAAAGGTGGCTGAGCAATATAAACATGACCATTTTCGATTAAAGGTTTTGCGTAACGGAAGAAGAATGTAAGCATCAATGTTCTGATATGCGCACCGTCAACGTCAGCATCTGTCATAATAATGATTTTATGATAACGCAATTTTTCAAGATCAACTTCGTCTTCGTTTTTGGAAATGTTTATACCCATTGCTTGAATCATTGATTTGATTTCATTATTGTTATAAATTTTATCAAGACGAGCTTTTTCAACATTTAAAATTTTACCTCTCAAAGGCAAAATTGCTTGGAACATGCGGTTTCTGCCTTGTTTTGCAGAACCGCCCGCTGAATCTCCCTCAACTATAAATAATTCACATTTTTCAGCTTCTCTTGAAGAACAATCTGCAAGTTTGCCAGGTAATGTTGAATTTTCAAGAGCAGATTTTCTTCTTGTAAGTTCTCTTGCTTTTCTTGCGGCCTCTCTTGCACGTTGGGCCTGAAGAGTTTTTTCAATAATTGTTTTACCATGTTTTGGATTAAATTCAAGCCATTCTTGGAATTTATCTCTCATAACATCTTGAACAATTGGAGTAACTTCTGCAGAACCTAATTTTTCTTTTGTTTGCCCTTCAAATTCAGGATTTGGAAGTTTAACAGAAACAATCGCAGTTAAACCTTCTCTAACATCTTCACCTGCAAGGTTTGCATCTGAATCTTTTAAGATATTATTTTTTCTTGCGTAATCATTTAAAACACGTGTAATTGCGTTTCTAAAACCTGTTAAATGAGTACCGCCATTATGAGTATTAATATTATTTGCAAAAGTTAAAACATTTTCTGTATAAGCATCTGTATATTGCATAGCAATTTCAACTCTTATGCCATCAATTGTTTTATCCATATAAATTGGTTGCTCAAACATTGGAGTTTTATTTTTGTTCAAAAGTTCAACATAGCTTGCGATACCACCTTCATAGTGGAAAATTTGTTCTTTATTTGTTTTTTTGTCTATAAATACAATTTTTAAACCTTTGTTCAAAAATGCCATTTCACGAAAACGACTTGCAATAACCTCACAATCAATTTCTGTTGTTTCAGTAAATATTTCAGGGTCAGCCCAGAATGTTGTTTTTGTACCAGTTTCATTAGTTTCTCTGATTTTTTCAACAGGAGTTGTTGGCTCACCTCTTAGGTATTCTTGTCTGTGGACAAAACCTTGACGGGAAACTTCAACAACAAATTTTTCAGATAGAGCATTTACAACTGATGCACCAACACCATGTAAACCACCTGAAACTTTATAACCACCATCACCAAATTTACCACCAGCATGAAGCACTGTATGTACGATTTCAAGAGCAGATTTACCACTTTCTGGCTTGATATCAACTGGAATACCACGACCATTATCTTGAACAGTTACAGAATTATCTGTGTTAACAGTAACAGTAATTGTGTCACAATAACCTGCAAGACTTTCATCAATTGAGTTATCAACAATTTCATATATACAATGGTGCAAACCTCTTTGAGAAGTTGAACCAATATACATACCAGGACGCATCCTAACTGCTTCTAAACCCTCTAAAACCCTAATATTACTGGCGTCATAATTTTGTGTAGCTGCCTCTGTCATTTTTCTCCCCTTGTATTATTTATTACTTATATTGTACTACAAAAACGGCATGTGACAAGTTTTTAAGCAGATTTTAAGAATAATTTACAAAGTTTTAGAGAAAAACAAAATCAACTAACTTTTTCAATTTATCTGTATCGAACAACAAAATTAAAAATTATCACACAGCATTTCAAAATATCCTTGCGGATGATGACAAAGTGGACATTGTTTTGGTGCTGATTTTTCAAAATGAATATATCCACATTTTAAACAAAGCCAATTAACCCCGTGGCACTTTTCAAAAATTTTTCCATTCACAAGATTTTCATAAAGAGCTTTATATCTTTCTTCATGGTGTTTTTCAACACTTGTAACATAGTTAAATAATTCTGCAATTTCATTAAAACCTTCTTCTAGTGCCGTTTTTGCATATTGCGGATAAAGAAGAGTATTTTCATCATGTTCTGTTTCAAAAGCAAGTTTTAAATTAAATTTTGTATCTTTAAAACCTATTGGGTATGAACTTGTAATTTCAAACGGTTCAAGACCATCTAAATGCTTTAAAAATTGTTTCCCATGTTGATATTCATTATTAGCTGTTTCAAGAAAAATATCAGCAATTTGTTCAAAACCTTCTTTGCGCGCTTTATTAGCATAAAAAGTATAGCGATTTCTTGCGCTTGATTCTCCAAGAAAAGCTTTCATTAAATTATTTTTTGTTTCACTATTTGCTAAATTCATATTTATTCTCCTTTTTAAAGAAGAATAAAATAGTTTTTAAAAAAATAAATTGCTCTTTTGGTTAATTTAAAATTTAATCACTTACAACTTGGTTTCTGCCGTTTTCTTTTGCTTTATAAAGTCTTTTATCGCAAGCTTCAATAAGTTCTTTTGGTTCAAGACCGTCTTTTGGCATTGTTGCAACTCCAACACTAATTGTGACATTAACAATATCGCCAGTTGCAAGCGTTACTTTTGTGTTTCTGACGGCTTCACAAATTTTATTTGCAGTCGTAATTGCATCTTCATTATTTGTGTTAGTTAAAATAACTGCCATTTCTTCACCACCATAACGACAAGGAATATCAGTTGATCTTACACAAGATTTCATAATTTGTGCAACTTGTTTTAAGACAGCATCACCGCTTTGATGTCCATATGTATCATTAAATTTTTTAAAGAAATCAATATCTGACATAATAAGTGAAAAACTTGTTTGATAACGGTTATAGTTTTGTGTTTGTGCAACCATTTGTTCTTGAAAATATCTATGGTTGTATAGTTGAGTCATAACATCGGTTACTGCAAGCTTATATGTATGTTCATAGTCTCTTGATTTAAGAATATATTTAAGTATGTATGCTGTTACAAAGAATGTTGCGGCACTTAAAAGAGGGAAAATAATTCCAATCCATATATTAAATTTTCCCATAAGGAAAATGCTTAAAATTAAATATGAAACCGTAATTAAAGCTGTTGCTCCAAAAGATACAACTATATTTTGAATTCGATTAACTAAGAATACAGCAAAAACTGATAATAAAACTGCTATTAACAAATCAATCCAAACAGGAACATGATAAACAAAATCATTATTTATGACATTTTCAAAAAACGTTGCATGGATTTCTACTCCTGGAACCATTGATAAAATTGGAGAAGATTTAATATCATTTAATAAAGATGCAGTAGCACCTATATAGATAACTTTGTCTTGAATTTTGTCAATTAAAAATTCTTCGTTGCCATCATTTATTGCTTTATGAACGTCTGAAAGAGAAACATTTTCAAATGTGTCTTCATTATACCAATTCATAATGGCTCTTCCCGAATCATTTAAAGGAATAGAAAAACCATTATCTAACAATAATTTTCCATTTTTAATTTCAAAACTTGTTTTGTTTATATCAAGATAATTAAGAGCTGAAACAAATGAAATGTTTTTGTAATAATCATCTTTATAATTAACAAGAACAGGCATATATCTTATTATGCCATCTGATTCACGTGTAAAATTAACAGAACCTATATTTTTTGAATTATTTAAAATATCGAATAAAATTGGTTGTGAATTTGGAAATACTAATCTAGGATTTTCTTTAATCAAATTGTCATTTTTGACTTCATTTTTAAGATTTTTTGGAAGTTCAGCTGAAATTCTATTTTCTTCTTCTTCATAATCAAAAAGCATTCCAACAACAACATTTTTATTAGAATTTACTGCATTAATAAAAAGTTCATCTCCACCCTTTTTGCTTTTCTTCGGGAACATAAAGTCAAGAACTATAAGTTTTGGATTATATTTTTCAATTTCTGTTATAAGATTTGCCCAATATTCTCTTTTTACTGGCCATTCTCCATAAGTATCGTTTATAAACTCATATGTTTTTGTATCAAGTGCAAAAATTTTAACAGGATTATTCAACGGCTTTTTGCTATGCGATAAGATTTCTTGTCTAAAATCAAATGTTTTTCCCTCAATAATAGCTGAAAAATCAGCAAAAAAAGGAACTTTTATAGCCAAAATAAAAGCCAAAATAAAAACAATGGCAACAATTAAGTAAACATGTAAATCAAATTTATTCGTCTTCATATTTTTCAATTATATCATATAAAGAATTTGAGGAAGTTGAATCAATATCAACATCAAATTTATTTAACAAATTTATAAATTCAGAATTTCTGCTAAAAGAAATTTCTTCTGTTCGATATAAAAATTTAAGTAAATACTCTTCATTCAAACTCGTAATCATAGGATAATTCTCTTATATTTTTAAAATTTAAACATCAACCATTCGAATAGTATATTATTTAAAATGTTCAATCTTTTAAATGATTTATTTTCTTGTAAAAACAATTTTAAAAGGTTATACTTGTTTTATGAATTCAAAAGATTTAAAAAAAGGTATAGAAAAAAATATTTTTTTTGCAGGAATATCTTTGTCTAATTCCATAAATTATGATTCAGGAATCGCAATTATTGACAAAAATAAAAAAATAATAACTCTTGATAAATTTTACAATACAGAAGATTTAAACATTTTTTTAAAAAACTATAATTCACTTAAAGAAACTCTTTTTTGCGTTTCGATTCCAAGTGATGGCACGATGTTAGATGGTAAATGGAGAATACATTCAAAAAATTATAGAATGCTTGGAGATAGATTTGAAATAAATAAAAATAATTGGACAAATCGATTATCTTCAAGGGGAAATGATGTTTTGATTAAATATAAAGAACTAGGTATGGTTTATTATCGTTATGATATAGGGCAACTTAGACTTGCTTATGACCTTATGCCTACGTATTCTTTAAGGTCTTCGTTGGATTGTAAGGGTGTCCAAACAGCATTAAAATTAAAATATAATTTTAAACAATTACCAGACAACATGCTTCCGGCTTCTAATTTTGAGGCGATTTTAGGGGCTATGTTTGCATATGATATTGCCAATGGTTGTGAAATTAATAAAGTTGCAACTTTTAATGACAGTGATGTTTTATATAAAGCAATGTAAAACTATTTTCAAAAAATAAAAAATATGGTAGAATGAAGGTATGGAATATAATATTTGTGAAGAATATATACAAATCATAAGATCAAAAATCAAAAACGGAGAGTATGACAAAGCAATTATAAGTGCTAATAAAGTAATTGATTACAGTCCTGAATTTGCAATGGCATACTATTTAAGAGGTATTTGTTATTACGCAAACGGTGATTTTATAAGCGCTATTGGCGATTATGCGTTTGCAACTGCTTTTTCTAATGATTTTGCTAAAGCATATTTTAATATGGGCGTTGCAAAATATAAATTAAAAAAATATGATGATGCAATTGTCGATATAAATACAGCACTTGAAATTTTTAACAAAAAAAATGATCAAATTGCTGCGAGAAAATGTGTTGAAAGCCTTGATATCATTAAACAAGAAAAATTATGATTTATATTTTAATATTAAGTTTAATTATAAATTTAATTGCAGTTTGTTGTATTTTCTATTTAATTTTTAAACACAAAAAACTCTTAAAAAGTTTTAAAAAAGAAGGAGTTTTTTTAAAGAAAATAACAAATAGCATAAATTCAGTACGTTATGGAAACATTTATGAACGTACAACAAAAGGCTATAACAAAGAAACCAAAGATGTTTCTAACAGTTTAAATGGTCTTTTTGAAAGTATTTCTGACAGAGAAAAAATGCTTAAAGAATATGCCGAAAAAGAAAATGAAGCAAATATTTTAAAAAATGATTTTATGGCAGCTTTAACACATGATTTAAAAGTTCCTATCATTGCTCAAGATAACACTTTTGACCTTTTATTAAGCAATAAATTTGGCGAAATCTCACAACTTCAGAAAGAAGTAATTGAAAAATTAAAAATATCAAATATAGATTTAAAATATTTAGTTAATATACTTCTTGAAACTTATAAAATGGAACAAACCAAATTAGAAATCCAAAGAACAAAAGGGGTTCTTTTAGAAAACTTTATTAAAGATATTATTTCACAACTCGATAGTTTTTGTGATGTTCATAATAAAATTATAGACTTTAAAAATGAACTTTATGAGGAAGTAAGTGCAGACATAGACACGTTTTTGATAAAAAGAGTAATACAAAATTTAATAATAAATGCCATATCTTATGACAAACGTTCTAATAAAATAGATATTACTTTGAAAAAATACAACGAAGATTCTTTTGCTATTTCTATTAAAGATTATGGGGTTGGAATAGATGAAAAAGAAATAAAGAAAATATTTAAAAAATATTACTCTGGTTCAAATAAATTTTCTCGTTCTGGTGTTGGTTTAGGACTTTATTTATCAAATAAAATTGTTAAACTCCATGGCGGAAAAATTGATGTTATATCAAAAGAAAATGAAGGAAGTGAATTTTCAATTATTTTAAATTTTAAAGAATCAAAACAATAAATTCAACAAAATAAAAACCAGCAAACTAATGAGGAATGCTGGTTTTTATTTAACTTTTTTGCAAAAAAACTATTTATCAGCTAATAATTTTTTAATTGCAATTGTAAGTCTTGATTTTTTTCTTGCTGCTGTGTTTTTGTGAAGAACGCCTTTAGTTACAGCTTTATCACAAAGTTGATAAACTTTAGATAATGCTTTATCTAATTCAGCTTTTTCACCATTTACTAAAGATAATGCTTTTTTTACTGCAGTTTTGATTGCAGATTTGAAAGCAACGTTTCTTTGAGTATTACGTTCAGCTACAAGAACTCTTTTTTTAGCAGATTTAATATTTGCCATTTTAATTTTCCTTTCACAAAATAAACTATATTACGTTTATCTGCAGAGGTTTGAGTAATGTAACAAGATATTATTACAAACAAAAATAATAAGCAACATGCAAAACTTACAAATAACTTGAAATTTCGTCTTTTAATTGTTTTGCAGGTATAAAATTAGGATTTAATTTTACTGAATAATCCAAATTTTTAATTGTTTCATCTAAATTCCCTAATTTATATTCCAAAAGGGCTTTTACATAATAAAAATTGTACCCGAGTTTTTTATTTATCGAAATTGAATCAAGAGTATTTGTGGCAAATAAAATTTTGTCTTTTTGTATTTCGTTTTTTGCAAACTCTAACCAAGATTCTTCCCAAAAAGGATTCATAACTATTGATTTTTTAAGATATTCATTAGATAAATTTGTTTTTTCATTTGGCAAATATTTTGAATTAGAAACAGCAATATCATAAAATTCTAAAAATTGATTGCTTTTATTTTTTTCCATTATTTTCATATATTTATTAATGGCTTCATTGTTTTTTGCAAACACACTGGAAAGCAAAATTTTATTAAGTACCAAAGTATTTTTGTCTTTTGAATAAGATTTTTGGTAATACTTTAATGCATTTAAATATTTAAAATCTATAAATTCGATATCTCCTTTTAATTCAAGGGTTTTTGAATGTTTTTTATTAATTTCATAAGCTAATTGAGCATATTTTTTCGCTTCTTCAATATTTTTTAATTTTAATTCACAAAAACCTAATGTTGTTAAAGCATTTACACTGTTTTTATTTATTTCTAATATTTCATTAGCATATTTTATTGCGCTATAAGTATCATTTTCTAAATATGCAATATCTATTTGACGCAAAAGTTTATCTTCATTGGTTTTTGCCAGATTTTTTTCTATATCTTTCTTTTGAATAGAAAAATCGTTTATAAAACTTGTTGTAATTAGATTATTTTTCTCTAATTCTTTAATAAATTTTAAGGCTTTTTTATAATCGTTTTGGTAAATTAAAATTTTTAATTTATATGATAAATATAAATTATTATCTGGATTTTTCTTTATAGCTTTTTCTATTGTATTTAAAGCTGTTTTATATTGTTTGGTTTTAACTTGAGCTTGCGCCAAAATAAAATCTGCCCAATCTGAACCTTGTAAAATATTGTTTTGGTTAAATTCATAAGCAACTTCTTGTGCAAGATTATAAAAATTAACTGAAGCATATGCTTTTGCTAAATAAATTTCTTCATCTTTTGTTAATGGGTAAGAATTTTTATATGCTTGTTTTAAGTCATTTATGTGTTTATTCAATCTATCCTTATGAGTTATTTTCGAAAGTGCATTTTCTGCAAGTGAAAAGAACCCAATTTCATAAAGGCTTTTAGATAAATTTAATAAACCAAAATCATTTTCTGTTATGTTAATAAATTCTTGATATTTTTCATATGCTGAAACAACATTGCCTTGTTGAAATTTATTAGTTGCATCAATAAAAAGCTCGTTTTGTTTGTTTGTTTGTTCGCTTTCGCTATATTTTAAAATGCTATCTACTATATTGTTCAAATCGAAAAAAGATGTATCTACATTTGTTTGAGCAAAAGCAGAAAAATTTAAAAACAAAATAAAGATAAGTATTATTATTTTTCGCAAGATACTTCCTCGCATCTGCCTTCATAATATTTGGCAAAAATATCAACAAAGGTTTTTTCTTCTTGCGTATAGTTATCTAAATCTTTTGAAGTTATAAGATTATATAAATCAATCAATTTAAATTTATTCAAAATTTGTTTATCGGAACTTTCCATTTCCATTTGAGTATCAATTAAAAATACTTTCATTATTAAATCCGTCTGTATAGATAAAAAAGCATCTACGATATTTGCATCAAAATGACCGTTTTTACCTTGAATCAATATGTTTATTGCATCTTCAATGTTCATTTTTGAACGATAATGCCTTTTTGATGTAATTGCATCAAATACATCACCAACAGCAAGAATTCTGCCGCCAAGTGGTATATCTTGACCACTTAATTTTTTATAGTATCCAGAACCATCATATTTTTCATGATGAGAAGATGCAATTGACGCAACTTCTTGAAAATCTTCTGAACTATAAATTTTTTCTAAAATATCATGGGTAATTTTTGCATGTTCTTGAATGTGTTGATATTCTTCAAAAGTTAATTTGCCTTCTTTTTGTAAAACAGAATCTCTTATACCGATTTTCCCTATGTCATGTAATAGTGATGCTTGTCTAATTAAATCTTTTTCTTTTTCAGATAAATTTAAAACATCACAAATAAGTTCAACAAACATTGTAACTCTTTTTGAATGACCTGATGTTATTTTGTCTCTAGCATCTATTGAGGCTGATAGAGTATCAACAAAACCTGATAATAAATCTTTTTGTTGTTGAATGAATTTTTGCTGTTTACTAAATAAATTTGCGTTTTCAATGGCAATTCCTGCAGATGAACCTATTGCAATAAGCAGGTCCTCGTCTTTTTGGTTAAAATCACCGTCTTTTTTATTCAAAACCTGAAACACGCCTGTTATTTCATGACTCATGTTTCTAATTGGCATACAGAGAATATTTTCTGTTTTGTAGCCAGTTTTTTGGTCAATTTCTTTGTTGAAACGAGGATCTGAATAAACATCTTTTATGTTTATTGTTTCGCCAGTTTTAACAACATGCCCCGCAAGACCTGAATCTGCAGAAAAACGAATTTCCTGAGTTTCTAAACCAAGTGCAACTTTTGACCATAATTCATTTTTTTCTTTATCTAAAATAAAAACTGTGCATCTGTCTGCGTTCAAAACTAGTTTTATTTCTTGCGCAATTATAGTTAAAAGTGTATCTATATTTGTTTCAACAGCAATTGTTCTTCCAACTTTAAGTAAAGCTAAAAGCGGATCCTCTTGTCCATCTGATGAAAATTTTGGTGCATTTTGAGAAATTGCTATTTGTTGGTTTATTCTCTCTATTTTATTTTGGAATTCTAATAATCTTTGATTAAAATCATAAATTTCTTCAACTGGTATGTTTAAAGCACTTTTTACCAATTCAAGAGCTGTTGTATAATTTTTTTCTGTAAATTCTATGCAAGATAGCATATGTAAATTGATTTTAATAGCTATGTTTGAAGAACAAGAAGTTGCCAAATATTTTGCGTCGTTTATTGTGCATAATGCTTTATAATATCTATCTGGCTCTTGTTTCAATTGCAAATATCCAATAATTGACATTGCAATTGAAACTAAATCAAAAGCTCTTAGTGCAATTGTTCTTTTATGGACCAAACTCAAATTATCAAAAGAATAAATTTCTTTGTTTTCACAAACTGAATTATAAATATCAATAAGTAAATCCTTAAGCTCTTGATAACTAGCATTTTCTACATTTTTTAATAACTTCATAAAACCATTCTTTAACAAACTATCACACCTAAATTATACAATATTTTTGATAAGTTGCAAAGAGGCAAAATAAATCAAACTTGTTTTAAAAATAATTGCCCATTAAAATAATCTCTTTTACTATTAAATATTTTAGTTGATGTTGTTATGCTTTACTTTAAAAAGGAGATTTTTATGAAAAGTATTGCTCAACTTGATTTACAATATGCACACAGATTTTATGGGTTTAAAGGAGAAGCGCAGTATTTGCACGGACACACAGGAATTTTAACAATTGAAGTTGAAGATTCGATAAATAAAGGAGTAAACATGGTTTTCCCGTGTAATGAAATAAAAAAAATTGCCTGGAGCATTTTACAAAACTTTGACCATGCTTTAGTTTTAAGAGAAGACGACCCATTATTACCTGCTATTTTGGATGTATACGAAAAAGAAGGTATCAAAAATGGTGCGCCAAACAATACCAACAAAGGACCTTGTTTAAAAACAGATTGTTTAGCTATGTACCCAGATTGCAGAATAGTTGTAACAAAAGAAACAATGACCGCAGAAGGTATGATAAAAATGGCATATGAACTTTTAAAAAATAAATTAAATATAACAAAAATATCTTTTACAAGCGGTTCAAATACTGCAAGCGAAGACTTTACAACTAATTTAATTATTGACCGATGTCCATTATGTGGTGTTGCACTTGAAAATAAAATATGTCCTAAATGCGGATATAAAGGAGCTTAAAATAAATATTATGAGTCTCTTTATTTTTTATGATGGCGGGGACAATGTTTTTAAGTTTGAGCTTTTGGAAAAATTCTATGCACCAAAAAAGAGCCCTTAAGGCTCTTTATTTTATAATGGCGGGGACGACGCTTCTAGATTTGAACTTTTTGAAAGAGTATATAATCATATTGGCGGAATAAATTATAAGAAAGTTTATTCTTTAATAAACAAGTTTAGTTATTTGTTTGTAAATATATTGTAATAATTATTTTTTATGAAGCAATTTATTGTAATTATGCGTTTTGCAATATTGTAATTAAAAAAGGAGTGCAAAATGATTACAAATGTTTCTTTTACTTCTGTGTTCAATCCTGAAAAAACATACAGAAGACATGTTGAAGGAAAATTAATTAATCCTGAAAGCGATGTTGAAAATTTGCACGCACAACATGGTCAACCTACAAATCAATTTGGTAAAATTGGAACTCAACCGACAGAAAAACTGGATAGTTTGGGAAAATTGAACCAGCAAGAAATTTTTTTTGTTCCAATAGGTGATTTTTTAGGAAGAAGTCAAGTAAATAGAACTAACAGCAAAAAAGAAATGTCTATATTTGATTCTAAATCAGTTGATTGCACGTCCTTATATTCAAAACAAGAACTTGAATGCATTTTAGATAAATTTAAAGATACCAAAAAAATACCAATTGGTTCAGATTATGAAGTTACATTTTATAGTGATTTAGATCGACTTGTAATAAGCCATGGAGAAGGACTTCGCAACTTTACAACGGTAATTTTTGACGACGGAAGCGCAATGCAAATTGGCTGTATGAATGAACAAGAAGTTGCCAAAGCCGGAACTTGTCTTGACATAATTGAAGATGTAAAAAAACGTATAAATCAATAAAACAAAAAATATTATTAACATAAAAAGTCCCTTTCGGGACTTTTTAAACTTTATAAATAATATGGCGGGAACGACGCATCCAGGTTCGAACTTTTTGAAAGATATTATAACCACGTCAGAAGTAATGATAGTAAGAAAATATGCTATTTAATTAATAAACTTATAAAAGTGGTTTAGCTATTTATAAAAAAGAACAGACTAATAAAGGATTGACGCCACCTAATCCTTGAGGGATTTCATTTGAAATTGCCCACCGCCCAGCTGGCTTCTCTAGGCTACTTTATCACCTGTTCTTCAATCTGATTATGAGGACTCGGACTGTCCCCTCTGTCGCCTGTTGGCTCGGTGCCGAGATTTACCGTATCAGATTATAAACAATACCATAATTATTAATTATTAATCTTGTTTTAATAATAGAATAAAATACCATTACGTCAAATATGGACACATAATTAATGGTCGCAATGCTATATCGCATAAAGAACTTATAAATAAAGCCATTCGTTTTTGTTTCATTTCTTCTGATTCTTCTTGCCCTCTATACAGATGTATTGTGTATTCATCAACTTTTAAACTTAAATTCTTTTTGTTCATAGTTGTCCTCCTGTTATATAAACAGAATAAAATATCAAGACGACTAACGAGGTTCGAACTTATTAAAACGCAATAATAGCAATAAAAACCACCCAAAACACAATCTATAAAAGAAAAATCTATG
Organism: Cyanobacteria bacterium SIG30; assembly: GCA_015152475.1. Taxonomy (GTDB): domain Bacteria; phylum Cyanobacteriota; class Vampirovibrionia; order Gastranaerophilales; family Gastranaerophilaceae; genus SIG30. The sequence goes on from SUTW01000001.1 coordinate 214,207, forward strand.
CATTAAAAAAGAGCCCTTAAGGCTCTTTATTTTTTATAATGGCGGGGACGAAGGGGCTCGAACCCTCGGCCTTCTGCGTGACAGGCAGACGCTCTAACCAGCTGAGCTACGCCCCCATCATTATTAAATTTTCAAAAGTTGTTGTTCAACTGCGTAAACGCTAACTTGTTTTCTTGTTCTTCTGTATGGTTCAAATTTTACAACACCATCAATTTTTGCAAATAAAGTATTGTCTGAACCCATACCAACATTAACGCCAGGGTGAATTTTTGTACCCTTTTGTCTTACTAGAATATTTCCTGCAAGCACATTTTCACTGCCGTATTTTTTTACGCCAAGACGCTTGCTATTACTGTCTCTTCCGTTCTTACTCGAACCAACGCCCTTCTTATGTGCCATTTCTATTCTCCTTCAACTGCTGTTGTTTCTTCTTTTTTAGCAGCCTTTGTGTTGATTTTGTTAATCATAACTCTTGTGAAAGCTTGTCTGTGTCCTTGTTTTTTTCTATAACCTTTTTTGGCTCTTTGTTTATAAACAAGTACCTTTTTAGCTTTATCGTGTTTTAGGACTGTTCCAACAACTGTTGCATTTTTAACATATGGTTGTCCTACTGATGATTTTTTACCGTTAACAAGCATAACCACTTTGTCAAAAGTAACTTTATCGTTTTCTTTGACATCAATAAGTTCGATATCTAAATATCTTCCTTCTTCAAGCTTGTATTGCTTTCCGCCTTCTTCGACTATAGCGTACATTGTTTTGTCCTTTCATTTTGAGGAACCGTAGTCATTTCTGACATTTGAAACGGTCAACCTATCTAACGTTCTTTTAATATACATTAGACAAAAACTACTGTCAAGACATGATTTTAAGGATTTTAAAAATTTTATAAACTAACTAAAACGAAAAAAAAGAACCTTTTAAAAGGTTCTCATTAATTCCTCTAATAGTAATGTAAAATTAAAAAACAAAGTTATTTCCGTATTTTAAAGAACCGATAAAATAGCTTTCTTCAAGCATTTTAGTCATATTTCTATAAACTTTCTTTTTAGCAGGTTTGCTTGCTTCTTGAAAAGCTTCTTTGGCTTTTTCATATTCATTTGCGATAATAGAGTTTGTGAAAAAATTGTTTTCTTTATTAAATAAACTTTCTCTTTCTGCAACTGCCATTTTATAAATCCTTTTAATTACTTTCTCTTATGTTTATATAAACACACCATTCAAAAAAATATTGACAAAATAAATACTAAATATATGCTTATTGTAACAAAAGTTCACATTTCTTTTTTTGGACTACTTTTAATTAAAATTTAAATCTCCGAAAATCACACCATATTTGCATTTAAACAAGTTTGATAAAATTATTCTATCAACATGCAATCCCCATAGCTAAAAAATCTGTATTTTTTATCAACTGCTTCTTTATATGCTTCAAATGTAAAATCTTTTCCAACCATAGCAGAAACCAACATTATTAGGGTTGATTTTGGTAAATGAAAATTTGTAATCAGTTTATCAACAACCTTAAATTCATAAGGAGGATAAATAAAAATATCTGTTTCATCAACACAATCAATAATCTTCCCATATTTTTTATATGTTGCTTCTAATGTTCTTACGACGGTTGTTCCAACTGCTACAATTTTTCCTTTTGTTTCGTTAATTATTTTGGCGTTCTCTTTTGTTATTTCATAACTTTCTTTATGCATTTTATGTTCTAATACGTTTTCTGTTTTAACGGGTAAAAATGTACCTAAACCAACAGTTAAAGTGATATATGCAATTTTTATTCCTTTTTCTTCTATTTTTTTTAGGGTCTCTTTGTCAAAATGCAAGCCTGCTGTTGGAGCAGCTGAAGAACCTAGATTTTTTGCAAAAACAGTTTGGTAGTTTTCTTTATCTTTTTCTTCTGCTTCTCTTTCTATGTATGGAGGAAGCGGGGTTTTTCCTGTTTTTTCAAGAATATCATAAATATCCCCTTCATATAAAAGTTCAACCTCGTCTTTTTTAATAATCTTTATTTTTAGGCTTTCTGAAATTTCAATAATTTCATTTTCTTTAAGTCTTCTGGAATTTTTTATAAGACAACTCCAGTGGTTATTGGCCAAAGGTTTGAGTAAAAAAACTTCTATTTTAGCTCCCGTTTTTCTTTCTCCTAAAATTCTTGCAGGAATAACTTTTGTATCGTTTAAAACAAGAGTATCGCCCTCGTTTAAATAATTTATGATTTCATAAAAATATTTATGTTCTATGGTTTTATTTTCTTTATTTAAAACTTCCATTTTACAAGAAGTTCTGTCTTCTAGTGGAAACTGCGCGATAAGCTCTTTTGGAAGTTCGTAATCAAAATCACTTAATTTCATTTTAGTTCCTTAAGTTTAAATTTCTTGCAGCAAGAGTTTCATCAGCTTTTTTTATTGGTGTTTTGGATGGATAATTTTCAAAGTTTACAGGATTTTCATCTACCTCTTTTGCAATTTCTTTCATAACGTTTATGAAATTATCTAATGTTTCTTTATTTTCTGATTCAGTAGGCTCAATCATCATTGACTCATGAATAATCAGAGGAAAATATATTGTAGGAGGATGTATATCAAAATCCATTAATCTTTTTGCCATCTGAAGAGTTGAGACTCCTTTTTCTTTTTGTTTTTCTCCGCAAATAACAAACTCATGCATACATTTTCCACTATTTGCTATATCAAACTCATTTCTTAAATTTTCCATAATATAATTTGCATTTAAAACAGCTTTTGAGCTGACATTTCTTAGTTGATTTCCATAACTTAAAATATAAGTATATGCTCTTATTAATACCGAAAAATTACCAAAAAATGTACTTACTTTTCCAATAGAATTTTTAATTTTATAGTTTCTATAGTATTTTTCTCCATCAAATTCTACAATTGGATTTGGTAGATAATCTTTTAATTCTTCTATTACGCAAACAGGACCTGCTCCTGGACCTCCTCCTCCATGAGGAGTTGAAAATGTTTTGTGTAAATTAAGGTGGACTACATCAAACCCCATTTTCTTAGGATTTGTATGTCCCATAATTGCATTAAAATTAGCTCCGTCATAATAAAGTAATGATCCATTTTCGTGCATTATTTTAGATATTTCTAATATTTCTTCTTCAAAAAGTCCTAATGTATTAGGGTTTGTTAACATTAATCCTGCTACATTTTTATCTAAAACTTTTTTTAATTCTTCAATATTTACTAAACCTTTTTCGTTGGATTTAATTTGTATTATTTCATACCCACACATTGCGGCACTCATTGGATTTGTGCCATGTGCACTATCTGGAACAATGACTTTTTTTCTTTCTTCTCCCTTTTTTTCAAAGTATTTTTTTATAATCATCATTCCTGTTAGTTCACCATGTGCACCAGCACATGGTTGAAGAGAAACACCACTCATTCCTGTTATTTCTTTTAAACTTTCTTGCAATTTATACATTATTTCAAGTGCACCCTGAACTTCTTCATCTTTTTGTGAAGGGTGGATATTTAATAATTTTTCAAGATTTGCACAGTATTCATTAATTCTTGGGTTATATTTCATAGTACAAGAACCAAGAGGATAAAAACCTTTTTCTATACAAAAATTTTCGTCGCTTCTTTTTTTGTATTTTCTCATTACTTCTAATTCTTCATTATTTTTAAAATTAAGTGGTGTTTTTCTTTTCATTTTTTTATTCCCTTTTTCACAAAATTATTATATATTAAATTCTAAAAAGGATAAAGATTGTTGTGTTTTTAAAGAATTTTTTCTATTTTTTATTTAATTCTATTTATAAAAAGAGCTGTTGTGTTTGTAATAATCAACAAGGTGAAAATTTCTTGTGCAAAACCTGTGCAAAACTTCTTAATTATTTACCCAGTTATCCTCACACTAAAATAGAAGGAGTTGACGTTTATTCTTGTTTTAATTATGAAGAACAAATAAAAACTTTAATTCATAGTTATAAATTTTTTCATAAAAGAGATTTATGTGTACATTTTGGCTCTTTTTTATACAAATATTTTGTTTCTATTTTAAAAGAAGAAAAATATATTATTGTTTATGTTCCATCACACAAAAACAGGCTTAAAAAAAGAGGTTTTAATCATATAAAATTAATAGCAGAAGAATTTTCTAAACTTTCTAATATACCTGTAGCTGAAAATGTTTTAATTAAAACAAAAGAAACAATTCCTCAGTATGAATTAAAATATAATGAAAGAAAAGAAAATATAAAAGGGAGTTTTGGTATAAATTTTCCTGATTACAAAGGAGAAAAAATCATAATAATTGATGACATAATAACAACTGGTTCAACTTTAAGTGAAATAATAAAAGAATTTAAGAAAAATAAAATAGAAAATTTAGTTTGTTTAACTTTATGCAAAACAAAAATTTAATTTTTAAAAAACTTATAAACAAATTTTTTGAAGTATAGATTAAGTTTTAGAATTTATGAACAATTTTTTAATCCTTACTAAAACTACTAAAATATTATATTTATAATATAATTATAATAAGATATGAGAAAGGAAAAATATGAAAATAACTTTAAATAAAGAAGCTTTTTCAAATGGTATAAAAATTGTAGAAAAATCAACGGCACAAAAAGGAATTCAACCTGTATTATCAAATATCTTGATTGAAACAGTGGCAAATGACAAAATCAGATTTTGTGCAACAGACCTTAATCAATCAATAACTCTTGATTTAAAAGCAGAAGTTGAAAAAGAAGGTAAAATAACATTAGGTGCAAGAAAATTAAATGAAATAGCATCTAGACTTCAAGATAAACCAATAGTTATAACAGTTGATGAAGATACAAATATAGTTTCTTTAGTTTGTGATAAATCAAAATTTGAAATGAATTCAATCGGTGCAGAAGAATATCTTCAAATTTTTAAAGATAATGAAATAGAAGATGAAAATGAAAAAATATTTGAAATAAATAAAGATATATTTAATAAAGCAATTAAACAAACAATGTATTGTTGTGCACAATCAGAAAGTGCAAGTATTTTAGGTGGTGTTTGCGTAAATATAGGTGAAAATACTCTTGAAGTTGCGGCAACAGATGGAAATAGATTAACAAGAGTTATAAAAGCTGTTAATTCTAAATCGCAAGAAGGAACATTTATAATTCCTTTAAAAACACTTCAAGAAATAGCAAGAATTTCATCTATTGTTGAAGATGAAAATATAATAATAAAAATAAAAAAATCGAAAATTTATTTCTTATTTAATAATTTAAAATTTTCATCAAAATTAATTGAAGGAACTTATCCTAAATATCAACAATTAATTCCTACAACAAATGATAAAAAAATAAAAATAAACAGAGAAAAACTAATCAATTCTATTGAAAGAGTTGCGATAATGGTTAATGAAAGAACAAACATAATTAAATTTATGTTTGAAGAAAATAATTTAATAATTAAAGCAGATGCTCCAGAAGCAGGAGTTGGTTCTGATGAATTAGAAATAGATTATAATTATGAAGATATAGTAGTAGCATTTAATTATAAATACGTATTAGAAGCATTAAAAAATATGGAAACAGAAAATATAGTAGTAGAAATAGCTACAAGTTTATCTGCTACTATATTTAAACCAGAAAATAATGATGAACAAGTTTGTTTAATAATGCCGGTACAGGTGAGATAATATGAAAGTAAGCGTAAAAGTTCCAGCAACAATTGCTAATTTAGGATGTGGTTTTGATTGTTTTGGTCTTGCTATTCCAATACATAATATTATTACAATAGAAGAAACTATTATGCCTGGAAGTGGTATAGAAATAAATATACTAGGAGACGATAGCCAAAATAATTTAGAAAATATACCTACTGACAAATCAAGTATAATTTATAAAGCAATAGAATTATTATATAGTTATATGGGACAAGTTCCTGAAGAATTAAAAATAGATATAAAAACATCAATTCCTGTTGCTAGAGGATTAGGTTCTTCTTCTTCTGTTATAGTAGGGGCACTGGTTGCAGCAAATGAGTTACTTGGAAATCCCGCTGATCTTTCTGTTCTTTTGTCAATAGCAACTGAATTAGAAGGACATCCAGATAATATTACACCAGCATTAGTTGGTGGAATAACAATGGCAACTCAGGAAGATGATGGAAGTGTTGTTTATAGAAAATTACCTTGGCCAAAAGAATGGAAACTAATGGTTTGTATTCCTGATTATGAATTATCAACAGGAATTTCTCGCTCTGTTCTTCCAAATGAGGTTGATAGAAAAGATGCTATATTTAATTTAAGAAGAACAGCAATGATGGTAGAAGCTATTCATACAAAAGACGAAGAACTTATGAAATTAGCTCTTAAAGATAAATTACATGAACCATATAGAGAAAAACTTGTTCCAACACTATCTTTACTGAAAGAAAATTTAAAACACATCCAAGGAGTATTAGGTTGTGTTTTAGCAGGAGCTGGTCCTTCTGTATTAATAATAACAAATGGAACTAATCAAACAGAAATAAAAGAAGTAATTGAAAATACATATAAAGAATCTAACGTTACTTTAAAATTAATAAATACACCAATAGAAGAAAAAGGTGCAGAAAGAATATAAAAAAAAGGAGAAAAAATGAAAAAAATAATTTTATCAACAACTTGCTTAATAATATTTTTAGCCCAAACAGCTCTTTCTGCTAGTATAGGGTATGTTGATTATCAAAAAGTTGTAGATAATTATCCCCTTGCTCAAAAATATAAAAAAGAAATAAATAAAAAATATGAAGAAATTAATAAATATGTAGAAAAACAAGAAAAAGAAATAAAAAAAGCAAAAGAAAAACAAACAAAAATAGAATTAAGAAATAAAGGATTAGCAGAAGTAGAAAAAAAACAAAAAAACTATATAGAAGTTAGAAAAAAAAGAGAAGCAGAAATAGCAAATAAAATAAAAATAGCTGCTGATAAAGTAAGAGTAGAAAAGAAATTAGATATAATAATTAAAAAAGATACAGCAGTAACAGGCGGAATAGACGTTACTCAAGATTTAATAAACAGGCTTAAATAAAAATGAATAAATTTGATGTTGTAGTAGTAGGATCAGGGCACGCAGGAATAGAAGCAGCTATTTCTTGTGCTAGGTTAGGGCAAAAAGTACTTTTTACAACTTTAAATATTGATTATATTGGATTAATGCCTTGTAATCCTGCAATAGGAGGTCCAGCTAAATCTAATTTAGTTAGAGAAATAGATGCGCTAGGTGGAGTAATGGCATACGCTGCAGATAATAACTATATGCAGCTAAAAATGTTAAATACTTCAAAAGGTCCAGCAGTAAGAGCACTGAGAGCCCAAATTGACAAGAAAAAATATATGACATTTATGAGAAAACTTGTCGAAAAAGAAGAAAATATAACTCTAAAACAAACATCAATTACAGAAATTATAGTAGAAAATGGAGTTATTAAAGGAGTTAAAGATGAACTCGGAGTTAGTTATTTTTCAAATTCGGTTATACTAACCACAGGAACAAGTTTAGATGGAAAAATATACATAGGTTTACAATCTTTTGAAGCAGGAAGACTTGGAGAAAGAAGTGCAAAAGGACTTTCTAAAAATTTAGAAGAAAACGGACTTAGAATTAAAAAATTAAAAACAGGAACTCCTGCAAGAATAGATGGAAGAACAGTAAATTTTAAAAAACTCATAATTCAACCACCAGACGAAATTCAAGATGATTGTCCTAACTTGTTTTCATTTACTCCAAATTTTGAATTAAGAAAACAAGTTCCTTGTTATTTAACAAAAACAAACGAAAAAACACATGAAATAATAAGAAATAATTTGTGTTATTCGCCTTTATATGGAGGATTAATAAAAGGAAAAGGACCAAGATATTGTCCAAGTATAGAAGATAAAATTGTAAGATTTGCGCATAATCCATCACACCACATTTTTATTGAGCCAGAAGGCGAAGAAACTTATGAAATGTATGTTCAAGGTTTTTCAACAAGTTTACCAATTGATGCACAAATACAAATGTTAAGAAGTCTTCCAGGATTAGAAGAAGTTGTTATGATAAAACCGGCTTATGCTGTTGAATACGATAGTGTTTCTGCTCTTGAACTAAACCACACCCTAATGTGCAAAAAAATAAAAGGATTATTTTTAGCAGGTCAAATCAATGGAACTTCTGGTTACGAAGAAGCAGCAGCACAAGGACTTATTGCTGGGATAAATGCGTCCAGATATAACGAAAACAAAACCCTTATAGAATTAGATAGAGCAAATTCTTATATTGGTACATTAATTGATGATTTAGTTACAAAAGACATTGATGAACCATATAGAATGATGACTTCAAGAAGTGAATATAGACTTATTTTAAGAGAAGATAATGCTGATTTAAGATTAATGGAGCTTGGTTATGAGATAGGTCTTGTTAAAGAAGAATCAATAAAAAGATTAAAAGAAAAGAAAAAATATATAGAAAAAGAAATAGAAAACTTAAAAGAACAAAGAATAAAGGCAAATAAAGAAAATAATGAAATTCTTGAAAAAATAGGAGAAAAAATAGAAGTAACAACTCCTGCCGACAAAATATTAAAAAGACCGAAAATAACATATAAAGAATTAATAAAAATGGGATATAAAACAACTATACCAAGCGAAAAAGATAAATTCTTTATAAAAGAAGTTCAAGAACAAGTAGAAATCGAAATAAAATATGAAGGTTATATAAAAAGGCAAAACAATCAAGCAGAAAATGCAGAAAAACTCGAAAAAATTAAAATTCCAGAAAACATAAATTATTTTGAAATTAAACAGATTTCAACAGAATCAAAAGAAAAACTTGATAAAATAAGACCAAAAACCTTAGCACAAGCACTAAGAATAGGTGGTGTAAAACCGGCCGATATATCTTGCCTTATGGTATTAATAGAAAGTGGAAAAATTAAAAAAGATTTGCCACTTTAATTAAGTGTTGATAAAATAAATTATATGGGTTTTAAAGAAAAAAAAGCGTTTGGTTTACCAGAAATAATTCTAACTATTTTAATAGTTGGATTTGTGACTTTTTTCTTTTCATTTTTTGGAGAAAAAATAAATAAGAACACTTTTGCAAAAAAAGATAAAATTTTTAAAATACAAATAAATAAAATTTTATCCAAAATGGATATAGAAAACAAATTAGGTGGACACAAAAACACCGATTCTTTTGTAAAACAACTACAAAAATATTCAAAAATAAAAAAAACCTGTAACAATATTTATTTAAAAGATTGTTTTTCTTCAAGTTTTAGTCATTTAGATAAAATAATAAGTGCTGACGACATTAAAACAAGTAAAACTTTAGGAAAAAAATATAATACAAAAAACGTAGGAGTAATTTTTAATAATGGAATAACAGCAATTATTTCTTATAACAATATTGGAAATTGCGCTTCTATAAATAAAATGTCAAAAAATGAAGAAAGAACACTCAATTGTGTTGGAATAATATATGACCTTAATGGGAACAAAAAACCAAATATTTTAGGAAAAGATATTAGATTTATAAATGCTAGTTATAACAAATGCGACGGTGTAGAATATGACGGACTTTGTATAGCCAAAGGAATTAATGGTTATAACAATTGGAGTGAAGGAAAAGAAATTTGTAATGCAAAAGGTATGAGACTGCCAACAACAGAAGAAATATACAAAATGGATGAATACAAATTATTAGATTCAGGTTTCTATTGGACTCAGGATGAGACAAACACAACAAATAAAGCCATTGGCTACTGGGCCTGGGCACACAACATTGTAGAACTAGACAAAAATGCAAAAGGCATAAATGTTTGGTGTGTTAAATAACTTTTAGTCTTTATATTTAAGCATAGTTACAACTTTTGTATCTTTTGGAAGTTTTTCTCTTCCATTTAAAAATTCTAACTCAACAAGAAAACCAATTCCTGCAAGTTCCCCTTTTGCCTTTTTAACAAGCTCACAAGCAGCACCAGCAGTTCCACCAGTTGCTAATAAATCATCAATAATTAAAACTCTTTTACCTTCTTCAATAGCGTCTTTATGAATTTCTATTCTGTCAGTACCATATTCTAGAGAATAATCTACGCCAATTGTTTCTGCCGGTAATTTTTTAGGTTTTCTAATTGGAACAAAACCGCAATTTAAAAGATAAGCAATAGGCATACCAAAAATGAAACCACGAGATTCAATACCTGCAACATAATCAATTTTTTCATCTTTAAATTGTTCAACAAAAAAATCGATAATTTTTTTCATTGCATCTTTATCTTTAATTGCTGTTGTAATGTCTATAAAATTAATTCCTTCTTTTGGAAAATTAGGAACTTCTCTTATTGTTTTTTTAACTTCTTCGCATACATCCATTGTATTCACATTAAACCTTTCTTATTTTATTATAATAAATAAATAGCATTTACCAAATCATCTTCAAAAGACTTAATTATAGATTTCTTTTTATTAAAATTCTGAATAATTATAACAAAAACAACATCTTTTTTGTCTTTTGTTAGCATATAACCTTCAATTGAACTAATACCACTTAATGTTCCTGTTTTTGCCCAAATAGAGCCATCCAAGTGTCTTAATCTTTGTTTTAAGGTGCCGATATCTGGTGTTGCCATATAATTTTTTATATTCGTGTCTTTAATTTTTATTAAAGCATTGCTCATCCAATCAGAACTTACTAGATTATATCTTGAAACACCACTTGCATCAGTTATTTTTATGTTTTCAACATCAAGTCCTAATTTTGTACAATAATTATAAAACATTTCGATTCCAGCTTTTGTCGAGCCTAAATCAGAATTTTTATATTTTCCACCTGCAACTTTAAAAAGAATTTCACTTGCGAAATTGTCACTATTTTGCAAAATTTCTTTTCCAACTTCACTCAAAGAATGAGACACAACAGATATCTCTTTTGTTCCATTTGGAACTTTTGAAAAGTAAAATTGGTCAGTATAATTTATTTTTTCTTTTTTCAAAATATTTTCTAAATTTGCAATAAAATAAAATTTAGGGTTATTAACAGGAATGAAAATAGAAGTATCTTTAGAAATTGTACCTTTTAAATTGATGATTTCACTTTCTTCGCCATAATTTTTAGAAACGCTTAATTCTTCTTTTGTTCCTTTTTGAACTTCATTTATTAAAGATAATTGATAATCATTATGTTGAAAAGCTTTAATAATGCCATTATCCACTATATTTAGCTTAACTTCAACAGTGTTTTTATCAAGAGTATAAGGACTTAACTTTGGTAAACTAGGCCAAAAATCATCAGTTAACCAACCACTTGGATATTCTATTTTGTCAATTATAGAATCATCAATATAGATTTTATTAACTTTATTTATATTAGCTCCTCTTACAAGTTGTTTTAAGTCAGCATATTTTAAAAGAGGGTCAGCGCCTAATTTTATGTAAAGATTATTTTTATTATCTCTATAAATTTTGGTTTCAAATTTATAATTTTCACCTAAAGCATCAACAGAAGACATAAAAGTAAATAATTTTAAAGAAGATGCAGGATGAGATAAAATTTTATCATTTTTTTTATATAAAATTTTACCATTACTAGCATTTTTTACGGAAATAGAAATAGTTGAAGTTTTTTTAACTGGTCCCTTTTTTATAACAGAATTTATTTTGTTAAAGGAGCAAGCAAAAACTTGTGTCATTGAAAACAATAATGTAAAAATAATTAATAAAAACTTTTTCACGGTTTTTCCTTAAATTTATATTTCCTCAGGAGAAGCAATTCTTCCCAAAACAGCACTTGCTGCAGCAACAGCCGGAGAAGCTAGATAAACTTCGCTTTCAGGATGTCCCATACGACCAACAAAGTTACGATTTGTTGTAGACAAAGCTCTTTCACCTTTTGCCAAAATGCCACAATGACCACCTAAACATGGACCACATGTTGGAGTTGAAACAGCACCTTCAGCTTCAATAATAGCTTGTATGTAACCAAGCTCCATTGCTTTCAAATAAATTTCTTGAGTACCTGGGAAAACGATAAGTCTAACGTCTTTGTGAACTTTGTTTCCTTTTAAAATTTCAGCGGCAATTTTTAAATCGTCTAAACGACCATTTGTGCAAGAACCAATAACTACTTGGTCAATTTTAACATTTCCAACTTGCGAAATTGGTCTTGTGTTTTCTGGTAAATGAGGAAATGCAACAGTTGGTTCTATTTTAGAAACATCATATTTAATAATTCTTTCATAATTTGCATCTGGGTCACTTTCATAAAATTTATATGGTCTTAAGCTTCTCCCTTTTAAAAATTCTTCGGTGATTTTGTCTGGTGGGATAATTCCGTTTTTAGCACCTGCTTCAATTGCCATATTGCAAATAGTAAATCTGCCGTCCATTGACATATTTGATATTGCGTCGCCTGTTATCTCAAGAGTTATATATAATGCTCCGTCAACACCAATATCACCAATTAAATGCAAAATCAAATCTTTTGCACTAACCCATTTATTTAATTTTCCATTAAATTCAACCTTAATTGTTGAAGGGACTTTAAACCATGTTTCGCCAGATGCCATAGCACAAGCAAGGTCTGTTGAACCAACACCTGTTGAAAAAGCACCAAGAGCACCGTATGTACATGTGTGAGAATCTGCACCAATAATTAAATCACCAGCAGTAACTATCCCGGAATCTGGTAAAAGCGCGTGTTCAATTCCCATTCTTCCTACTTCAAAAAAATGTTTTAAACCTTGTTTGCGAGCAAACTCTCTAACCATTTTTACTTGTTCTGCTGATTTTATGTCTTTGTTTGGAACAAAGTGGTCAGGAACAAAAACGGTTCTTTCTTTATCAAAAACCTTATCAACACCGATTTTTTCGAATTCTTTAATTGCAACAGGCCCTGTAATATCATTTGCAAGAGTTATGTCAACTTTGGCTGTTATTAATTCGCCAGCCGTAACATATTCTTTGCCAGAATGAGCTGCAAATATTTTTTCGGTTATGGTCATTGGTTTTTGCATTATTAAAGCTTTCCTTTCAATTATTTCTTGATTTGTTTTTCTTTTACGTCTAAAAGTGCATTGTGTGCCATAACATACATTGCACAAGTTTTAGAGTTATGCATATACCAAGCGCAATCTTCTTGTTTACAAACTCTTTCGCTTATTTGTCCTGCGCTTAAAAGAGGACATACAGGTATGCTTGCTTTAGCCATTTTTAACTCCTTATGATATTCTTTCTGCTTGTTTTATTAAATTACAGTTAGTTTCATCACAATGTTTTTCTTGTTCTTTATAAATTTTACATCTATTCATAACTTCTTCAAAGTCTATCTGATGTGCATCAAAATCTGGTCCATCAACGCAAGCAAATTTAACTTTTCCGCCAACTGTTACTCTGCAAGCACCACACATTCCTGTGCCGTCAACCATAATTGGATTCATTGATGCATCAGTTTTAATTGCATGAGGTCTTGTCATTTCTGCAACTGCTCTCATCATAGGCATTGGGCCAACTGCTATTGCATAATCAACTTTTTCTTTTGCAATAATTTCTTCAAGCACATTAGTTACAAAACCTTTTCTTCCCATAGAACCGTCATCAGTCGTTATGAATAATTCCGTTGAAGCATCTTTCATTTTATCTTCCCAGAAAATTAAATCTTTGTTTCTTGCACCCATAACCATATAAACTTTATTGCCAGCTTCTTTAAAAGCTTTAGCTATAAGATAACAAGGAGCTGCTCCATATCCGCCTGCCAAACAAACAACTGTGCCATAATTTTCAATATGGGTTGGAACACCAAGTGGTCCTACAATATCTTCAATTTCATCTCCGACTTCCAAGCTTGCAAGTTTTTTGGTTGTGTAACCAACTGCCATATAAACAATAGTTAATTCTTCTTTTTCTCTATCATAATCAGCAATAGTTAAAGGGATTCTTTCAGAATTTTTATCAGTTCTTAAAATAATAAATTGACCAGCTTTTGCATTTTTAGTTATAAAAGGAGCTTTTACTCTTATTTCAAATTGATTAGTGCAAAGTTCTTTTTTGTATAAAATTTTATATCCCATTTTCTATTCCTATTTTTCTATAAACCTTAATAAGGTAATTATACATCAAAAAAAGCGAGAAACAAATTCTCGCTTTAAAAATTAAATTTTTATAAAATAGCATTACCAAACAAAGATGCGACTTTTGCAAGTTGACTGGTTAAATTACTAGATGAATTTGAATTATTTGTTGTTGTCATATAGTTTTTATTTAAACCTAGAACAGACAAAGCGTTTTGCAAGACTTGATTATTATAGTCGTTTAAGAAATTTAAATAATTGTATCTGTTCAAAAGTTCATTTTGGGTAAGTTCCTGTTTTTTTGATTCAACATCCTGGGCAAGTGCATTTATTGATTCGGCTCTTTTATCTTCAATTTCAGATAATTTATCCATAAAAATAGAATTATCTAAATTACCAAAACGGGAAGCAACATCATTTTGTAGATTCTTTAAAATAGGTGTATAAACTTCCTTAATTGTTTTTATTCCATTTTGTTTATACGCTTCTACTTCATCATTTAATTGTTTTAATGTGTCTGGTGAAAAAATATTTATGCTCTGAAGATTTTTTGCAAATTCTTTTTGTGCGTAATCATAACTGTCTTTTTCACTTTGAGACATTTTGTAATTCACATAAGTATTGCCGTCAGAAGAACTTGCTGTCGCAATTGGTTTAGAATTTAAACTTATAGATGAATAGTAACTAGGTGTTGTTTTTGACATTTTTAATCCTTTCTTTTTTAAGAGAAAAGACAAAAATTAAAACAAAAATATCTAAAATATAAATAACAAACATTGTTATTTTAACATCTTTTTGCTTACAACTTTTTATTTTTTATATTTTTTTAATATTTAACAAAAAAGATAAAATAAAGCAGCAAGTGTTTGAGCAGATAAAACGGAACCTTTCTTTTGTTCTTCTTTTAGCCAGATTTTTATTTTATCAATTGGAATTTTTACTCGGTCAATAATAATGCCGTTATCAGTCTGAGGTTTTTTGTATAAGGTGTCATCATTAATGTATGCAAAGGCGATAGTACAAACTTCAGAAGATAGGCCACTTGAAGAAGCAACATTTTTTGCAACAATTTTAAAATCATAACAAAGCATTCCAGTTTCTTCCAAAAGTTCTCTTTTAAGCGCATCTTCTATGGTTTCATTTTTGTATTCATCACCAATAAGACCAGCAGGAAGTTCAATACATTGTTGACCAATTCCCTCGCTTATAATAGGTGGTCTTTTTGTTTTTAAAAACAAGACATATTCATTTGTTATAATTGGGACAATTACAATTACATTTTTTGCATTTGGACGATGTGCATAAACCCAATCTTTGCCAGAAATTGGAGATTGAGTTGATTTTAATTCTAAAAATTCTGTGCTATGTAAAACTTTGTTTATATTTTGCATAATGCCCCCAGTTATGTTAATTTTAACATATAACTATATTAAAGTCATGCGTCTATAACTTTTGTATGATAGAAAAAAAGGAACTTAAAAGATGTTCGAATTAGATGAAACAAATTTTGATTTAGAAAAAAACATTTTCTTTTCAAAAATTATGAGTGAAAATATTAAAAGTGAGAATCTCGGCAACTTTGCAGGAATTTTTGAACATCCATATATTCCCGAATATTATTTAATTAGTTGTGCTGAATGTATTGGGACAAAAATTATTCCTATGGCAAGAAGAAAAATGTGGAGTAATATCGCTCATGACCTTGTTGCAATGTGCCTAAATGATTTAATTTGTACTGGTGCAAGACCAATGTTTTTTCTTGATTATTTAGCGACTAATTCTTTAAATGTTGATAATGCTGGTAAGTTTATTTCAACTTTAAGGGTAGAGCTTGAAAAATATAATTGCAGTTTATTGTGTGGTAAAACCGCAGAACTTGGTTCTATCATCGAAGCAGATCATTTTGATGTTGGTGGTTTTATGACAGGGATTATAAAAAAAGAAAAACTTTTAACAAAAGAAAAAGTGACAGAAAACGATATAGTTATTGGTTTTAAATCAAATGGACTTCATACGGCGGGTTTTTCTGTAATTAGAAGTTTGTATAACAAAAAACTTATTGAAGAAGAAATTTTTGAAAATTTACTTGAACCATCCTATATTTATTCGAATGTTGTTGAAAAATTATGTGAAAAAAATCTTATAAAATCAGCTAGTCATATATCAAATGGTGGTATTGGAAAAAATATTTTAAGGGCAGTTCCTTTTGGTCTTTGTGCAGATATTCATTTAAATGAAGTTCCAAAACAAGAAATTTTTGAAAAATTAATTGAACTTATTGGTTTTGAAAAAACATATAAAAATTTTAATATGGGTATTGGATTTTTAACAATTGCAAGTGAAGAAAATATATCTGAAATTTTAGAAATTGCAAAAGAATTTGATCCTTTTGTTTTGGGTTCAATAAGACAAGCAATTACAAAAGAAGAAAAAAATACTAGAATTTGCTTAAAATAAATAATTGAATTTAAAATTTTTTTTGATAGAATTAACAAAAACAAAAAATTCTAAGGAGATTATTATGCCTGAAATTAAGCAAGGACTTACTTTTGATGATATTTTACTTATTCCCCAAGAATCAGAGATTTTACCAAGCAATGTTGACCTTTCTACTTATCTAACAAAGAATATAAAACTAAATATTCCAATTATAAGTGCAGCAATGGATTCTGTAACTGAATCTGCAATGGCAATTGCTATGGCAAGAGAAGGCGGTATAGGTATTATTCATAAAAATTTATCTATAGAAGAACAAGCTCGTGAAGTTGAAATTGTCAAAAAATCACAAAGTGGTATGATTGCAAAACCAATTTGTTTACACCCTGAACAAAGTTTATCTGAAGTATACGAAATAATGCATAAATATAGCATTTCAGGTCTTCCTGTTACAGTTGACGATAAGTTGGTCGGTATTTTAACAAACAGAGATTTAAGATTTGAAGAAAATTTAAATTTAAAAGTTAAAGACATAATGACTACAAATGTTGTAACTGCAAAAGAAGGAACAACATTAGAAAAAGCCAAAGAATTATTACACAAAAACAGAATTGAAAAATTACCTATTGTTGATGATAATTTTAATTTAGTTGGCTTAATTACAATAAAAGACATTCAAAAAGCATCTCAATATCCAAATTCAAGCAAAGATGAAAAAGGAAGATTGATTGTTGGTGCTGCACTTGGTGTAACAAACGATAAATTACAACGTCTTGAAGCACTTATAAATGCTGGGGTTGATGTTGTAACAATAGATACAGCACACGGACATTCTAAAAATGTTTTAACAGCAATTCAAGAAATAAAATCATGTTACCCAAATATTCAACTTATTGCAGGGAATATTGCAACTGCGGAAGCTTGCGAAGCTCTTATTAAAGCAGGAGCAGATGCAGTTAAGGTTGGAATTGGTCCTGGTTCAATTTGTACAACAAGAATAGTGACAGGTATTGGTGTTCCTCAAGTAACAGCAATTGAAGACGCTGTTTCGGTAGCTAAAAAATACGATATTCCAGTTATTGCAGATGGTGGCATAAAATATTCCGGTGATATGGTTAAAGCACTCGCAGTTGGTGCAAACACAGTTATGCTAGGTTCAATGCTTGCTGGTGTTGAAGAATCTCCTGGAGAAACTATTTTGTACCAAGGAAGAACTTATAAAATGTATCGCGGAATGGGTTCAATTGGCGCTATGAAATGTGGTTCAAAGGATAGATATTTCCAATCAGATGTTACTAATGAACAAAAATTTGTGCCAGAAGGAATTGAAGGAAAAGTTCCATACAGAGGCACTCTGGCAGGTAATATTTATCAAATGGTAGGTGGTATCAAATCAGGTTTTGGATACATCGGTGCACAAAACATTGAAGAATTGCACAAAAGAGCAAAATTTGTTCAAATATCAGCTTCTGGCTTGAAAGAAAGCCATGTTCATGACGTTATAATTACAAAAGAGGCTCCAAATTATAGAATAGGATAAAAAATGATAAACACAGATAAAGTTTTAATATTAGATTTTGGCTCACAATATACACAACTTATTGCAAGAAAAATAAGAGAATTAAATGTATATTCAGAAATTCATCCTTTTAATTTGTCTTTTGACAAAATAAAGGAATTTGGTGCTAAGGCAATAATTTTGTCTGGTGGTCCAAATAGTGTTTATGAAGATGGCGCACCAGATGTTTCAAATGAAATCTTTAATTTGAATGTTCCGGTTTTAGGCATATGTTATGGTATGCAACTGATTGCCCATAAATTAAATGGTGCAGTTAAAGGTGGCAATAAAAAAGAATATGGCCAACACAAAATGGAAATTTTAAAAGAAAGTATTCTTTTTGAAAACCTTAATGATAAAACTGTTTTGATGAGTCATGGGGACAGTGTTTCAAAATTGCCTGATGGATTTGAAGTTATTGCTCAATCAGACAACACGCCATATTGTGCAATTGAAAATATAGAAAGACAAATTTGGGGTATTCAATTCCATCCTGAAGTTAACCATACTCCTTGTGGTATTGAAATTTTGAAGAATTTCTTATTTAAAATTGCAAAAATTGAAGCAAATTGGAATATGGACAATTTTATTAAAATCAAAATTGATGAAATCAGAAACACTGTTAAAGACGATAAAGTAATTTTAGGTTTATCAGGTGGTGTAGATTCTTCTGTTGCAGCCGTTTTAATACATAAAGCAATAGGCAAAAACTTAAAATGCATTTTTGTAAATAATGGTGTTTTAAGATTAAACGAAGGCGAAAAGGTACAAAAGTTATTTAGAGACGCATATGATATTGATTTAATTTATGTTGATGCATCTGAAATTTTCCTAGAAAAATTGAAAAATGTGACAGACCCTGAACAAAAAAGAAAAATTATAGGTCATACTTTTGTTGAAATTTTTGATGAAGAAGCTAAAAAAATTGAAGGCGCTAAATTTTTAGCACAAGGAACGCTTTATCCTGATGTTATAGAAAGTGTTTCTTTTAAAGGTCCTTCAGATGTTATTAAATCTCATCATAATGTTGGTGGTTTACCTGAAAAAATGAATTTAAAACTTTTAGAACCATTTAGAGAATTGTTTAAAGACGAAGTTAGAATTTTAGGCAAAAAACTTGATATGCCAGATTCAATTGTTTATCGTCAACCATTCCCAGGGCCTGGGCTTGCAGTTAGAATTTTAGGTGACATTACAAAAGAAAAAGTTGATGTTTTACAAAAAGCTGATGATATTGTTGTTGAAGAAATTAAAAAAGCAGGATTGTACAATAAGCTTTGGCAAGCATTTGCAGTTTTATTACCTATAAAAACTGTTGGTGTTATGGGAGATCAAAGAACTTACGAAAATGTTTGTGCTATCCGTGCGGTTGAAAGCACTGATGCAATGACTGCAAATTGGGCAAAAATTCCATACGAAGTTTTAGATAAAATTTCATCAAGAATAATAAACGAAGTCAGAGGTATAAATAGAGTCGTATACGATATATCTTCAAAACCTCCTTCAACTATCGAATGGGAATAATAAATTAAAGCCTCAAAAACTAATTGGGGCTTTAATTTTGTTTATGTACCCTTGAAATTTATTAAAAAAATTGCTATAATAAAAACGTAGGATAATTTTTTTTAAATACGGAAATTAAGAAAGGATTTTTAAATTATGAATAGATTTAATTTATGTGTCGGGGGGGGGGGCATCTAGAAGTTTAAAAGCCTTTACTCTTGCCGAAGTTTTAATCACACTTGCTATAATCGGTGTTGTTGCAGCGCTTACTATTCCATCTGTAATCACAAATTATAAAAATCAAGAAACTGCGACAAAACTTAAAAAAACTTTTTCAACACTTGCAAATATTACAAATCTTGCAATTGCAGAACATGGACCAATTAAAAGCTGGGACATTTTTGGTGAACGCCATAGTGGTTCTGCTGCAAAAGATTTTGCCGATAAATATATGATTCCATACTTAAAAGTTACTAAAAATTGTGGTTACGAAGTTCAAAAAGGATGTTGGTACGAAGAGGGAAATTATGCGACTTGGTTAAATGGTAGCCAAATGATAACAAGTGAGATTGAAAGCAAAGTCACCAAATTTGTTTTAAGTGATGGTACTTTTATAATGTTTCAAATTTCTGAAAATGATGCAACAAATAAAATTGCAGACATATTTGTTGATATAAATGGTTTTAAAAAACCAAATAAAGTTGGAAGAGATATTTTTGTATTTAGATATATTATCTTAAAAAATGGCGAGCCAAAAGGTAGACTTACAACTCATGGGTTGAAACAAAAAGTTAAAAATATTGTTAATTCAAGTGGTAATTGTTGTAATACGAGTGAATCTGGTTTATATTGTTCAGGTTTAATTTATCTTTCTGGCTGGAAAATTCCAAGCAAAAAAGAATATAATGAAATTGTTGGCAATGATTCTTATTCTTCAAAATATCCTTGGTAAAACTAAAAGTTATAAATTTTGCGCCTTATCTAAGGCGCATTTTTTATAAAAATAAAAATATTAAACATTTGACAGAAAATAAATATTACTATAAACTCGAAGAAAATCATACAAATACAAGTGTATGTTTGATTTTGACAAAGGTTTTTACAAAAAAATTTTTTATGTTAGAATTTAAAAATAATTAAAATAAGGAAACTAAATTATGATTTCAACAAATGATTTAAAAACAGGTTTAACTCTTAAAATAGATGATAAATTATGGTCAGTTGTGGAATTTTTACATGTAAAACCAGGTAAAGGCTCAGCTTTTGTTAAAACAAAACTTAAAAATGTTGAAACAGGACAAGTTGTTGAAAGAACTTTCAGAGCTGGTGAAAGAGTTGAACGTGCTATTTTAGACAGATCTGAAATGCAATATTTATATAAAGAAGGCAATGATTACGTTATGATGAACATTGAAACTTATGAACAATTAAGTGTTCCTGAAAACGCAATCGGTAACAGTGTAAAATATTTAAAAGAAAATATGGTTGTTCAAATTCTAATGCATGATGGCAAAATCATTGGTGTTGATTTACCAGCTCATGTTGAATTAGAAGTTATTGATACAGCTCCTAACGAAAAAGGAAATACTTCAAATTCAGGAACTAAACCTGCAACACTTGAAGGTGGCGCGGTTGTTAACGTTCCATTCTTTGTTGTTAACGGTAATATTATAAGAGTTGACACAAGAACAAATGAATATCTTGATCGCGTATAGGTAAATATTATGAATTTTGAAATAGAATATTTTGAAAAACTTACTAAATTAGTAAATGATAATGATTTAAGTGAGTTGTCTTTGCAAGATGGCGATAAATCAATCACTCTTAAAAAAGCAAATAATGTTGTGAGCCAAGTTGCACCAGTTGTTTCTGCTCCAATAGCAGTTGAAGAAGTTGCAAAAGAAGAAACTGTATCTGAAATAAAAACAAATAGAACTGCAATTACTTCTCCTATGGTTGGTTCTTTCTATGTTGCTCCTTCACCTTCTGCAGAGCCTTTTGTAAGAGTTGGTGATACTGTTGCAGCAGGACAAGTGGTTTGTATTATTGAAGCAATGAAGCTTATGAATGAAATTGAGTCTGAAGTGAGCGGGAAGATTACTCAAATTTGCGTACAAGATGGTCAAAGTGTTGAATATGGCCAAGTTTTAATGTACGTTGAATAAGCTTAAGGATTTATTATGATTAAAAAAGTTTTAATTGCAAATCGTGGGGAGATTGCAATCAGAATAATTAGGGCTTGTAGAGAATTACAAATCCCAACAGTTGCTGTTTATTCAGAACCAGATGCCGGCAGTTTGCATGTTTCGTATGCTGATGAGGCCTATTGTATTGGGCCAAAGGAAAGTTCGAAAAGTTATTTGAGTATTCCTGCAATAATATCAGTTGCATTAACTTCTGGTGCCGATGCAATTCACCCTGGATACGGATTTTTATCTGAAAATGCCGATTTTGTTGATATTTGTAAAGAACATGGTATCAAATTTATTGGACCATCATCTGATTCTATGAATAAAGCAGGCGATAAAGCGACTGCAAGAAAGACAATGATTGAAAATGGGATTCCTGTAACTCCTGGTACTGACATTATTGATGATCCAAAGGAAATTAAAAAGTTTGCTAAAAAAGTTGGTTATCCTGTAATTATTAAAGCGACTGCCGGTGGCGGTGGTAAGGGTATGAGAATAGTAAACAATGAAAATGAAGTTGAAGAAGCATTTAACTTATGCCAAACAGAAGCCCTTAAAGCTTTCAACAACAAAGATGTTTACTGTGAAAAATATTTATTAAATCCGCGCCATATTGAAGTCCAAGTTATTGGAGACAGCAGAGGCAATGTTGTTCATTTAGGTGAACGCGATTGTTCAATTCAAAGACGTCATCAAAAACTTATAGAAGAAGCGCCAAGTGTTTTCGTAAGTGAAAAATTAAGAAAGAAAATGGGCGATGATGCTGTAAAAGCTGTTAAAGCTTTGAAATATGAAGGTGTTGGAACCATTGAATTCTTACTAGACGGCGAAAATTATTATTTTATGGAAATGAATACTCGTGTACAGGTTGAACATTGTGTTACTGAAATGATTTCAATGATTGACATTCTAAAAGAACAAATCAGAATCGCTTCTGGTATGAAATTATCTTTTAGTCAAGATGATGTTGAACTTAAAGGACATGCAATTGAATGTCGTATAAACGCAGAAGACCATGAAAGAAACTTTATGCCAAATCCTGGAAAAATTGGTGGTTATGTTGCACCTGGTGGGTTTGGTGTAAGGGTTGATTCTCATGCTTATGCAGGATATGATGTTTTACCTTATTATGATTCTTTGATTGGGAAATTAATATGTTGGGGCAAAGACAGAGAAGATTGCCGTAAAAGGATGTTGATGGCATTAAACCAATATGTTATTACAGGTATCAAAACAACAATTCCTTTCCACAAAGAAATTTTAAATTCAGAAGATTTTATTAAATCAAAAATAGATACAAGTTACATAGATAACAAATACTCAAAGGCTAACAAATAATGCTTAAAGCGAAAAATGTTTTTGATGAAAAAACACTTGAACTTATAAAGTTTTTAATTAAATCTGCTCAAGGATGCGGAGTTAAGCTTTATTTTGTTGGCGGTATTGTAAGAGACATTCTTTTAAAAGAACCAGTAAAAGATATTGATATGGTTGTTGTTGGTTCAGCAATTGATTTTTGTAAAAATTTAGAAGAAATAAATTCAGATTTTAAAATTAAGTCAATTCATCCAGATTTTAATACTGTAAAAATGAATTTAGATGGAATTGATGTTGATTTTGCTTCAACAAGAGAGGAAGATTATCCAAAAAGCGGATGTCTTCCAGTTGTAAAAAATGTTGGTTGTAAATTAGAATTTGATATCAAAAGACGTGATTTTACCATTAATTCAATAGCTTTAGATATTAATCTGGACAACAATAACGAAATAATATTTGATATTATTGATTTGACAAATGGTATAAAAGATATTAAACAAAAAACTCTTCATATTTTGCATGACAGAAGCTTTATAGATGATCCAACGAGAATTTTAAGAGCTTTAGATTTTGAATTGCGTTTTAAAGGATTTAAATTAGATAAAATTTCAAAAAAACTAAAAGATGAATATTTAAATAACCCTGAAAGAGAAGGATTAAGTCTTGCTCGAGTTGAACTTACTTTAAAGAAAATATTTAAAAACGCAAGAAAAGCTCCAAAAGCATTTAAAAAAATTATAAAAGATAAAATATATAAAATTTATGCTGATGAAACTATTGCTGACCCAAAATGGGGAAAAAGAATAAAAGAAGCAATTGAAATTTTTAATCCTGAAAACCCTTGTGAAATATATAATCAAGCACTTAAAGATGATATTACTAAAAATATAATTTCTAATTATAAATCTCAAAACTTAATGTCAAATTTTGAAATTTTTAATTATTTTAAAAGATTTTCAAATCAAAAATTAACTTTGCATTATGCGCTTACAAAAGATAATTTAGCAAAAAGATATTTTCAAAAACTCAAAGACGCAAAAATTCTAACAACGGGCGATATTCTTCTAAAAAATGGTTATAACGAAGGAACTAAAATTGGAATTATTCTTGAAAAACTTTTGGAAGAAAAATTAAATTCTGATAATTTAAAAACTCTCACAGATGAACTTATTTGGGTAAAAAATAATTTTTAAAATTGTGTCCAACAAACGCTGATAAATTCTAAAAAACCTATTAAAGATATTTGTTTTGTTTTCATAAAATCTAAAATATTTTTTGATGAAGATAACGATTTTAAATTGAAATTATATTCATTTTCAAATGATCTCAAACGTGTTTCATCGACATAATATATTTTGTCTTTGTAAAAAAATTTTTGTAATTTTATAACATTTTTGTCTTTTTCCATTTGCTTCCATTTCTTATTATATAATATAAACATTATTGTATAACAATAATGTTTATATGTAAAGCAAATAAAAAACCCCACATGAGATATTTTGTTACCCTATGATTTCTCAAAGGTGGGTGATAGCCTCAGTGAATCCATTTCCCGCTACGTCACTGGTTAAAGTGGGCGGGTCTACTTCATACACTTTTAATAAAGAGCATCTCTCCCTATAGCAATAATGTAGGAACAAAATTGCTTCCCATGCAAGGTAATTACATTATAACATTTCTTGCAAAAAAATAAATAGTGAAAATGGCTATGTATTAAAATGCAATTTCACTTAAAATGTTTTGGAAATCCTTTGATAATACTTCGGCAAAAGCCATTGGGTCAATTTGAGTTGCTACAACTTGAATTAAGTCTTTTGGGAGTTCTTCTACCATAGGAATTAAAAACTCTGGGTCTAGAGTTTTCATTGATTTTAGAATTTCACCTTTTTCTACAAATTCAAATGGACGAGCAATAGTTTCGTTTTTGAATTCTTTGATATATTCTGGTTTGTTATACAAAATACCAAAAATAATCATTTTTTTGCCTTTATTTTCAAATTTTTCCAACATTCTGTTAAAGGCTTTATCATCAAGAGCATCAATATTAGCTAAGGTTGTTTTTCTATCTTGTTCGAGGACTTCAGGCCCCATAACCTGAAACATTAATTTTTTAAATCTTTGTTCATCTAATTGTTTAAAAAAGTCCATAATATGATTTCTATCAAGCTTTTCGCCAGTTAAAAATTCATCCATTTCTTCAGTTTTCATCATTGCAACAATTTCTTCCATAGAAAATTTTTCCATGACAAGTTTTAAAAGTTCTTCTTGAGGCAATTCTGACATCAATTCAACTAATTTATCAATACTGAAATATTGTAATCCCCAAATTAAATCATCAGAACCCAAATATTGCAATAATCCTTTTAAGTCATCATCATTTAAGTTTCTAATTATTAAAAATCTGTTTGTTGCATCTGTTAATTTTAAAAATTCGACAAGTTCTTCAGGCTGTTCAAAAATACGAGTGTAATTTTCGGCTTTTTTGTTGCCTTCCTTGGCTTCTGCCTCCATTACCTCTTCAATATTTTTATTGGAATAAAGATTAACCTTTTGGGCACTTATCCCAAAATGTTTAAACAAATATGATAAATCAATGTCTAAAGTTATCATCTTATTCCTTGCTCTTGTCTATTTATATTAACGGATTTTTTAGACAAAATATTTATAAAAAATAAGAAATTGTAACTTTTGTTTACAATTTATTTCAAAGATTTTTAAGAAATTATTTATATTGTAATAAAAAATTAATTTACACTGTGAGCAAAAAGTTCATTAACTATTTTCGAATAATTTTCTGCATTGTAATCATCCGCAAATAAGTTATTCCAATGTTCAACAGGATCTCCATATTCTGAAAATCTTGGATTATGTAACATTAAATCATGAGTGTTTGTTGAGTGGTTTAAAGGATAAAGATCGTGAATTTGCATAAAAGTTGGCAATTTATCTTGAGGATTATCAAATCCAAATAAACATGAATTTATTCTGTTTAATCTTTGTTCGTAGGTCATTACGCCATTATCATTATCATTTGAAACTTCGATACCTGGTGCATATTGTTCAGATTTTGCAAATCTTTTTGTTAAATTTTTAGTTTCATTAATATTATCAGCATTTCCCCAGTTGGTTCCTGCATTCATGCCCATATTTTTAAAATGTTCAATGTTATTGTCGCATTTTTCTCCAACAAAACTTATATCACTGCGTCCAGTTCTTTGTCTGATTGAATATGTAATATATTGCATTTGTTCATAACTTGGAGTTGCACCAACGCCTGCATAATGTGCCATATCATAACCACCAACATGTTTTGCGCTGTCAAAATAAATGGCATCAAAACCCATATCTATTCCATTTACGCATAAATCAATGAATTTTTCGACATGTTCAGGGTTGTTCCATTTAAATGGTTCGTCATATCCAATTTTTATTTGGTCTTCACTTACAAGCATTCTAAAACCTGTTTTAATACCTTTAATGTGAGCTAAATCATTAAAAGCTTTTATTTGTTCATGAGGATTAACTGTAACCCCATTTCTTTCCATAGAATTAACGGTTAAATTTTCACTTATTCCATAATTAAACCAAGGATCAATTTTAATTGTGTATTGTGAGTTTTCTTCCCAACCTGGTTTGTTATAGCCATCTCCATAAATGTTTGGATATAGCTGAGATAAAATAACACAATTTGCCCAGTTTGAAGATGAAGGCGGGATAATATTAAGCATTTTAATTGCACCTAATATTCCTTCTGAACATCTATCACCTTCCATTTTACCAAGTGCTCTTGGATTAATTTCTATATAATTTGCATGGCGACCCCAATTATCTCCAAAATTAGGGGTTCTGATATTTTTCGGTATTTCATTTATTGAATAAGGAATATTTAACGAAATTAAAGTTTCAATAGCTTCTTTTGCGCTCATATTAAGGATATGACGAGGTTTAACGCCAGCTAACCATTTTTTACTTTTGTTATATGAGCCATAATATACAGAATTTGGGTCAATTTTGTAATTTGATAATTCATTCTTACCGCTTAAAACATAATAAAGTTTATTTGCAGGGTTTTCTTCACCTGCGTATGCACCAAAAGAAATAGTTTTATTTATTTTTGCACCATAAATGTTACCTAATGGTAACTGAACATAGTTTGTATTTAATTTCTCAGATGTTTTGCTTTTAAAACTCTGATTGAAATTTTTTGGTGTATAAAATAAATTTTTTTGTAAACTATTTATTTTCATTTCTATTTGTCCAGACAAATATATAGAAATAAAACATATAAAAAATTGCTTCAAAAAAACATAAAATTAAGTTTTGTAAAACTATAATTCGCAATTATTACAAGCTTTTATTCTTGCAATTGCCTTTGCTAATGCTATTTGTGCTTTCGATAAATCTTCTGGTTTATCGTGTGCTTTTAATCTTGCTTCAGCTTGTTCTTTTGCAACATGCGCTCTTTGAAGATCAATGTCTGAACCTAGTTCTGCTGCATCTGTTAAAATTGTTGCAGTATTATCTTTAAATTGCAATATACCGCCCATTGTTGTCATAAAAATAGATTTTCCGTCTTTAACAACTTTTGTTACGCCAATGTCAAGGGCACTTGTGATTGCGATGTGGTTTGGTAAAATTCCAAATTTTCCATCAATGCCTTGTGTTAAAATTTCATCAACAACATCTTCAAAGACAACTTTTTCATGAGTTATAACTTTGATTTTTATTTTGTTCATTAAGTATTAACCTCTAATTCTTGGGCTTTTTTAATGGCATCTTCAATAGTTCCTACCATATAGAAAGCTTGTTCTGGAAGGTTATCGTGTTTGCCTTCTAAAATTTCTTTGAAGCCTTTAATTGAATCTTCAAGTTTTACATATTTGCCTTCTGTGCCCATAAATTGTTCTGCGACAAAGAAAGGTTGTGATAAGAATTTTTGGATTTTTCTTGCACGGTTTACAATTAATTTATCTTCTTCAGATAATTCATCCATACCTAAAATTGCAATAATGTCCTGTAAATCTTTATATTTTTGTAAAACTTCAAAAGTTTTCTTTGCTGTTAAATAATGTTCTTCGCCAATAATATTTGGGTCAAGTGCTCTTGAAGAACTTTCAAGAGGGTCACATGCAGGATAAATGCCCAAAGATGCGATTTGACGGCTTAAAACAGTTGATGCATCAAGGTGGGTAAATGTTGTTGATGGTGCAGGGTCTGTTAAGTCGTCTGCTGGCACATAAATTGCTTGAACTGAAGTAATTGAACCATCTTTTGTTGATGTAATTCTTTCTTGAAGTTCGCCCATTTCTTGTGCCAATGTTGGTTGATAACCAACAGCTGATGGCATTCTTCCTAAAAGTGCTGAAACCTCGCTTCCTGCTTGAGTGAAACGGAAAATATTATCAATAAATAATAATACATCTTGTTTTTCAACATCTCTAAAATATTCAGCGCATGTTAGAGTTGATAAACCAACTCTCATACGAGCTCCAGGTGGTTCATTCATTTGACCGTATACAAGTGCTACTTTATCTAAAACGCCTGATTCTTTAAATTCATTATAAAGATCATTTCCTTCTCTTGTGCGTTCTCCAACACCACCAAAAACAGAAACACCGTTATGTGCCATAGCAATATTATGAATAAGTTCCTGAATTAAAACAGTTTTTCCAACGCCGGCACCACCGAAAAGCCCAATTTTGCCACCTTTTTGGTATGGCATTAAAAGGTCGATTGCTTTAATTCCTGTTTCAAGAATTTCAATTTTTGTGTTTTGTTCAGTTAAACTTGGTGATTCTCTGTGAATTGGATAATAATCAGAAGCTTCAATTTCACCTTGATTGTCTATTGGGTCACCTAAAACATTTAAAATTCTGCCTAAAACACCACGACCAACAGGAACTTTTATAGGTTGTTGGGTGTTTATAACTTCTGCTCCACGTTTAAGCCCGTCAGTTGAACTCATTGCAACAGAACGAACTACATTTTCACCTAAAAGTTGTTGAACTTCTGAAACGACTTTTTCGTTTTTGTCGTTGTACATTTCAAGTGCATCATAAATTTTAGGTAAATTGTCACTTTCAAATTGAACGTCTATTACAGGACCTATGATTTGTGTTATATGACCTCTATTGTTTTCTACCATAATAATCACCTATTTTTTGCTAACTTTATTTTAACATAAAAGATATAAATTTAAGAAATTACTTTGTCGCAAACTGGAGCAAGAACCTTCAATTTGTCATATAATTCTTTAAATTGTTTTGGATACAAAGATTGAGCTCCATCACAAATTGCGCGTTCAGGATTATTGTGAACTTCTATTATAAGACCATCGCAACCTGCTGCGACAGACGCCATAGACATAGGATAAATTTTATCACGTAAACCAGTTCCGTGACTTGGGTCAATTATAATTGGTAAATGTGATAATTTTTTAACAACAGGAATTGCGCAAAGGTCAAGAGTGTTTCTTGTTGTTGTTTCAAAAGTTCTAATGCCTCTTTCGCATAAAATAATTTCTCTATTCCCGCCTGCCATAAGGTATTCAGCTGCCATAAGCCATTCTTCAATTGTTGCAGATAAACCCCTTTTTAAAATGATTGGTTTTTTAACATGGCTTACTTCTTTCAATAAGTTGAAATTTTGCATATTTCTTGCACCAATTTGCAAAATATCAACATATTTTTCAAATAAAGGAATTTGGCTAATTTCCATAATTTCTGATGTAACTGCCAAGTTATACTTATCTGCTGCTTTTCTTATTAAAATTAAACCTTCTTCGCCTAAACCTTGAAAAGCATAAGGTGATGTTCTGGGTTTAAATGCGCCACCTCTTATAATTTTGACGCCCATTTTACTTAATGCTTTTGCACATTCCATAATTTGTTCTTCAGATTCAATTGTACAAGGACCAGCAATTATACCTATGTTTTTTCCACCAAATTTTTCGCCATTTATTTCAATAATAGTATCTTTTTTCTGAAAAACTCTACTTACAAGTTTATAACTTGATGTGATTTTTATAACCTCTTTAACACCATCTAAAAGTTCAATGTCTCTTGGGTCAATTATTTTACCACCAACAGCACCAATGACAGTGTGTACATCACCTTTAGAAATGTGTGCCTGAAAGCCACGAGTTTTAATGTATTCTACAACTTTATCTTCGTTTTTTTGGCTTGCGCCATGTTTCATTACAATTAACATTTAATCTTCCTTCTTTAAATCCATGTTCAAAACAAAGTTTATTGTGCTTTGCAATATAAGCATAACACAAGAATTTAATACAAGACCAGACATTATCTTCACACTTTGTTTTAAATTAGTGTTTTCTGTTTGTTTTATATCTTCAAAAGCAATTTTAACTGTAAAATTATTTTCTTTTGCGAACATTTTTATAAATCTGGATAATGTTTCTTTTGGGAAATCATTTATGGAATTTATAATTACATCAACATGTGATGCACCATTACAATAAAGTGAAATTTTAATATTTTGATAATTTATTGTACTTATTAAAATTTCAACAACTTCTTCTTTGTTATTATTTTTCCCTTCTTCTTTTTTTTCTTTTATTTCCCAATCTAAATTTTCAGCTTTTGTTGTTATTGGCAAAAATGGAATATAAAGAAGTAAAATATTTTTTATGATATCAGTTTGTTGGCTTGTTGGATTGTTTCCTAAAACTATCGCCATTAATTCTTTCATCTGGCTTGTGTCTATATTTTTTCTTGCCATATCTGCCATTTGTTGAAAGATTTTTTGACTGGCTTCTTTTTGATTGTCAATAAGCAAATTCTGTAAAATTAATAAATTTATAGAATTATTCTGTGTGTTTTGTTGATTTTGTGTAAGAGTTGCTAATTGTGAAACTAAATTCTTAAAATCTTGCGGAATATTTAAAATATCTTTCATATATGCATTTGTCTGAGCAAATTCCATATTTTTTACTTTAAGTTCAGCTAAATAATTTGTTAAAAGCTGATTGGTTTGTGTCAGATTAAAATTGTTTGTTTGTTGATTTATATTTTGTTCAAAAGCTTTATTTTGCTGGGCTTTTATACCTTCGTTTTGAAATAAGGCATTTTGTATAATTTTTCCTGCTATTGAAAAAATATTAAAATTATTCATTTCAATATTTTATCATTTAGTCTTATCTTTTACAAGAAATCATTTTATTTTTTTTCTAATTTTTTTCTTAAATAATCAAAAAAATTGCCTATAATTGCTCTTTTTACATTTTTTTCAATTGTTTTATCAATTCTTTTTTCATTTGTTAAATCAAACAAGGACAAAAAATCTTGTTCTAAATAATCAAGTTCTGTTGTCATATTTTTCTCCCATATATAACAACATTATTGTAACATACAAATAAAATGAAGCAAATAATTTTTATTTTATTTCAAGCCACTTGCGTATAAAGTCAGCAACAAATACACCAGACGATTTTACGCCGTATTCTTGAGGTTTATTGTTTTTGCCATAAATAATAACAGGGACTTGTTCTCTTGTGTGATCAGTGCCGTCAGCTGTTGGGTCACAACCATGGTCAGCAGTGATTATTAAAATGTCGTCTTCTTTTAATTCATTTATTATGTCGCTTAAATAAAAGTCAATTTCTTCAATGGCTTTTGCATAACCTTCAGCATTTCTTCTGTGACCATAAACCATATCTGTATCAACAAGATTTGTGAAAATAAGATTATTTTCTCCTTTTTTAATAGCTCCTAATGTTGCTTCAAGTCCTTCTTTATTTGAACCAGTTGGGATAGATTCTGTGATACCAGAACCAACAAATATGTCTTTTATTTTGCCTATTCCAAGAACGCTTCCGCCATTTTTTTCAATTTCATTTAGTAAAGTGTCATTAGGTGGTGGCACAGAATAATCGTGGCGATATTTTCCTATTCTTGTTGGTTTATTATCAATAATTTGATAAGGACGAGCAATAACTCTTGAAATTCCATAGCCGTTATCTAAAATTTTTCTTGCTATTTTACACCATTCATAAAGTGTATCTAATGGGATAACATCAATGTCTACAGCTATTTGGAAGACACTATCTGCAGATGTGTAAACTATTGGAAATTTTGTTTCATGGTGTTTTTCATTTAAATCTTCAATTATTTTTGTACCAGATGCAGGGCAATTTCCTAAAATTCCTTTACAGCCCGTTTTTTCAATAAATTCGTTTATAAGTTCATCAGGAAATTTTTTATATGTTTTAAAAGGTTCTTTTAAAACAAGTCCCATAAGTTCCCAATGGCCTGTGGTTGTGTCTTTTCCTTTGGCTTTCATTTTTGCAATTGCATAACTTGCAGTTGGTTCTTCATTAATTTCAACACCTTTGATTTCAGCTAAATTTCCAAGCCCCATTTTTTCTAGGTTTGGAACATTTAACCCGCCTACTTTAGAGGCAGTGTTGCATAATGTGTTGTAAGTTATTTTATCGTCATATTCAGCACAATCTGGAAGTGCGCCTATTCCCATAGAATCTATAACTATAACAATCGCTCTTTTTTTATTCATGTTTTAAAACCTTTATTCTTTCGCCAATTTTGTCTAAATGCCATTCTTGTATAACTTCACCAGGGTATAATATAGCACAACAAGGTGGTGTTTTTGTAATCATTTGTGCAGAAACTTTTAAAAGCGCTTCTTTTGAATCGATTTCTACATAATCCATATTAAATGCATCATAAGGTTGTATTTTAATAAATGGAAATGGTTG
The DNA here is from genome assembly GCA_015152475.1 of Cyanobacteria bacterium SIG30. GTDB lineage: Bacteria > Cyanobacteriota > Vampirovibrionia > Gastranaerophilales > Gastranaerophilaceae > SIG30. Next base: position 247,012 of record SUTW01000001.1, read on the forward strand.
AAAATCATTTTTTATATTTACATTTTGTGGAATTTTTATAAAATTTAATGCATCTTTTAATTTATTTAATTTGCTGTTAGTTGTGCCTATTCCTGTTAAAAATAATAAAGCTTTATTTGAGGCCATTTCATCTTCAATGTTAAATCCTTCAAATAAAATTTGAGATAAAACTAACATATCACAATTATTTTTCTTCAATAAAATTTTCGTTTTATCAGCATTTAAAAATTCATAGCCTTTTTGTGAAACTGATTTTTCAAAGTTTTCAATATTGATTATAAGCTTTTTAATTTTTTCTTTTCCATTTTTATTTAAAAAATCTACACAGGCCTCAATTGAAGCTAACATTGGATAAGAAGGCGATGTTGTTGCAAATAAATTAAGACTATCTTGTATTTTATCTTCATCAAAATTACAATTTTTAGACACATGAAGAAGAGCGCAAGAATTTGGCGCACCAGCATTTTTATGAAGTGAATTCACAGAAAAATCTGCTCCTTGTTCAATTGCAGTTTTGGGTAATAAATCTGAAAAATTATATAACGCGCCATGGGCTTCATCAACCATTAAATAAACTCCATATTGATGACAAATTTTTGCAATTTCTTCAATATTAGAATTAACCCCTTCATAAGTTGGGCTTGTTAAAATAACTGCCTTATAAGTATCTAATTTTAAATTATTTTCAAGATTTTTAGGATCAATTTCAGTATAAATACCCCATTCTTCATTTATATTTGGGATAATCCAGTCGATTTTTGCATTTGTTAAAGTTATTGCAGAAAAAACTGACTTATGGCAATTTCTTGCAATTAAAACTTTATCATTTGGTTTTAATATAGCCTTAATTATGGCCAAAATTCCACTTGTTGAGCCGTTTGTGAGCATAAATGTTTTTTTTGTTCCATAAATGCTACTTAATCTTTCTTGGGCTAACATTATAGCGCCTGTTGGATTTTGCAGGTTATCAAAACCTTCTATTTCAGAAAAATCATGTTCATATAACCCTTCAAGCCATTTAGGACCTATGTTTTTTTGGCTGTGCGTTGGAGTTGTAAATAAGGTTCTTTTTAATTTTTTATCTAATAATTTTAAAATGCTCATTTCATAATTTTAAAATATTAAAAGACTTAGTTCAATAAATTTAAAAAAAATGGGTCAAAATAATGATAAAATGTAACTTAAAATAAAAGTTTTATCTTTGATAAATTTTATAGTAAAATATTTTTATGGGGATTCAGGAAGAAATTAGAGCTTTAAAAGAAGAGATAAATAAGCATTCTTATAATTATTATGTTTTAGATAACCCAACTATTGAAGATTTAGAATATGATAAATTATTTTACAGGCTTCAAGATTTAGAAAAAGAACATCCAGAATTAATAACTCCGGATAGTCCGACTCAAAGAGTTGGCGGAATTAGCGAAAAATTCGAGCAAGTTGTTCATAAAAACAGATTATATTCACTTGATAATTCAAATGGTGATATAGAACTTAAAGAATGGTATGAAAGAGTTGCAAAAGAAGGATTTAATTGGCAAAAAGGTGATGTTTTGCCTGATATTGAGCTTTCTTGTGAATTAAAAATTGACGGTCTTGCTGTTTCTTTGACTTATGAAAAAGGTGTTTTTGTGCAAGGTCTTACAAGGGGTGACGGTGTTGTCGGAGAAGACATTACTAATAATTTAAAAACCATTAAAGCTATACCTTTAAAGCTTTTTGAACCAGTTGATATTGAAGTTAGAGGTGAAGTTTATATGCCGATTTCTTCTTTTGATAAGTTAAATAAAACAGCAATTGAATCTGGACAAAAAACTTTCGCTAATCCAAGAAACGCGGCTGCAGGAACTATCAGACAACTTGACCCTAAAATTACTGCCAGTCGTGAACTTTCTATATGGGTTTATGGTGCTGTTGCAAATAATTATGATTGGGGAAATATATCTCATTCCCATACAATGAATTATTTAAAACATTTAGGCTTTAAAACTAATGAAGTAAAGGTTGTTAAAGGTGTCAAGGAAGCTTATGAATTTTGTGAAAGAGCAAAAGAATTAAGACATAGTTTAAATTATGCAACTGACGGTGCAGTTATTAAAGTTGATGACATAAAATTACAACAAGAATTAGGTTTTACTGCAAGAGTACCAAAATGGGCAACAGCTTTCAAATTTCCACCTGAGGAAGTTTGGACAAAACTTTTAGATATAGAACTTTCAACCGGAAGAACAGGTGCTGTAACACCAGTTGCAATTTTAAAACCAGTTCTGCTTGCAGGAAGTACAGTTGCTCGTGCGAGTCTTTATAATTTTGATGAAATTGAAAGGTTGAATATTTCAATCGGAGATGATGTTTTGGTTAAAAAAGCTGCAGAAATTATACCAAAAGTTCTACAATCTAAAAAAACAGAAGACTCGATAAATATTCAAATCAAAAAAATATGCCCGTCTTGTGGTAGCGAGTTAGTTGAAATAGAAGGTGAAGTAAATCTTTATTGTCCAAACAATACAAGTTGTTTATCTCAAATTAAAGGGCGTCTTGAATATTTTGTCTCTAAATACTGTATGGATATTGACGGGTTTGGAGAAAGTATTATTGCTCAACTTGTAGACAAAAATATGGTATATGATTATTCTGATTTATATACATTAACGTATGATGATTTTCTAAAACTTGATTTAATCAAAGAAAAATCAGCTCAAAATTTAATGGAAGCTTTAGAAAACAGCAAAAATTGTACTTTAAGTAAATTCTTAAATGCAATTGGTATAAGATATGTTGGGCGTGAAGCGGCAGATATTTTGGCTCAAAATTTTAATAATATTGATGAATTGAAAAATGCTTCAATTGATGAATTAAATGCAGTTGAGGGTGTTGGCGAAAAAATGGCTCAAAGCATTTATAAATTTTTCAAGAATGAAAATAATATAAATGCTATTAATAAGGTTTTTGAACTTGGAGTGAATCCAAAAAATAATTATCAAATTAACGAAAACCAAATCTTAAAAGGTAAAAGTTTTGTTATAACTGGAACTTTGGAACATTATTCAAGAGATAAAGCACAAGAAATCTTGAAATCTTTTGGTGCTAAAACGCCATCATCTGTGTCTAAAAAAACAGATTATGTTATTGCAGGGGCTAACCCTGGTTCTAAATTAGAAAAAGCTCAAAATTTTGGTGTTAGAATTTTAACAGAAGAAGAATTTATTAAACTTATTACAAATTAAAGGAGGAAAAATGAAAAAAACATTGTTAGCTTTATTATTTTCTATAATCTTGTCTTCCAGTTGTTTCGCAGCTGTTGTAAATGACAAAGGAATAATTGGGATTACAACAAATGCTTATGAGGAATATTCACCAAATGTTGTTGAAATAAGTTTTGGAGTTGAAACTCAAGACAAAAATTCAACTGTTGCTTCAAATAAAAATAAAGAAATTACAAAAAAAGTTTTAACTGAAGTAAAAAAATATTTAAAAACTGAAGCTGGAGATAATATTAAAACTATAGGTTTTAATGTGTATGCTCAATATAATTACAATAATGGTAAAAAAACTTTCAAACATTATAGCGCGACAAATTCATTTAAAGTTAAATTAAAAGACATTACAAAAGTCGGTGATGTTATAAATGCTGCCGTTGAAGCTGGTGTGACTAATGTTAATAACTTATCATATTCTCTTGAAAATACTGATGCTCATTGTACAGAATTAATCGGTAAAGCAGGTCTTGTTGCAAAAGAAAGAGCTGATAAAGTTGCTAAAACATTAGGTTATAAAGTTTCAGGAATTAAAAATGCAATTACAGGTTGTTCAACAGAACAAAACCTAACAACTGCGAGACCATATTTATTAAAAAATTCAGCTTCTTCTGATTCACAAGAAATTTCAGTTCCGACAGAAGCTGGTTCTGTAAAAATTTATGCTAATTTTAATGCAGATTTTTATTTACAATAAAAGATTTATATAGAGGAGAAGAAAGGGACTCAAAAGAGTCCCTTTTATTCTGGTAATATTTCACCTTTTTTTGATAAATATTCTTCTATTTTTTCCATATCATTATCAATTTCTGGTGCTATACTTTCGAAAATATCAAATAAGTTAGGATCAAATTGGGTGCCTCTTTTTTCCCTCATGATATCTATTGCTTTTTTACCGTCTACTTTTTCACGGTATTTTCTATTTGATATTAAACTTACATAAGCATCAGTTAAAGATATAATCCTTGAGCCTATTGGTATTTCTTCGCCTTTAATTTTGAATGGATAACCACATCCATCATAAAATTCGTGGTGATATTTTATAATTTCAATAACAGAATTTAATTGTTTGATATCTTCTAATATTTTTATTCCATAAACAACATGTTTTTTAATTTCTTCATATTCTTCATCTGTCAAAGAATCAGTTTTGTTTAGAATATCTTCAGGAACTCCTATCATACCAATGTCATGAAGCAAGCCTGCAAGTTCAATTCTTCCTTGGTCTTCTTTGGATAATCCTAGTTTTTGCGCTAATTTCAATGCATAAAATGTGATTTTACGGCTTTTACCTAGAGTAAAAGAATCTTTTGCATCAAGTGCTTCGGTGATGGATTTTATTGTACCTTCAAATAAATCCTTAAAATCATCAATCAAGTTTTCATTATCAATTTTTAATTGATAATATTCAAGACTTGCCTGTACTATATATAATAATTCAGCAGGTTCAAATGGTTTTTTTATGTATCTGTATATTTTTGCATAATTGATTGCATCAATTAAAATTTTTGCATCAGAATATGCAGTAACTAAAAGTCTTACGGCGTTTGGTAATTTTAATTGCGTCAATTTTAAAAATTCAACGCCATCCATTTCTGGCATTTTATGGTCAGACAAAATAAGTTCAAAGCTTTCATTTTCAATTATTTTTAAAGCTTCTATTGGTGAATTTGCCTTAACTACTTCATATTCACCTCTTAAAGTTCTATATAAAAGTGCCAAATTATCTGGTTCGTCATCGACAATTAAAATTCTATATTTTGCCATTTTCTACCTCTTTATTTTCAATAGGCAATGTTATTGTAAATGTTGTACCTTCGCCTATTTTACTTTCAACTGATATATCTCCTTTGTGATTTTGAATAACTTTATAAGCTATACTCATTCCAAGACCTGTGCCTTCACCAACAGGTTTGGTTGTGAAAAATGGTTCAAAAATCTTTTCGAGATTTTTAGGGTCAATTCCTTTTCCAGTGTCTTTTATTTTGATAGCAATATTTTTGTCATTTCTATAAACATCGATATAAATATCACCACTTTCACCAAGTGCATATTGTGCGTTGTCTAAAATATTCATGAATACTTGGTTTAATTGACCGCCATAAGCAGGTATTTTTGGCAAGTTTTCTTCAAAATTTTTGTGTATTGTAACTCTATTTTTAATTTTATTGTGTAAAATATTTAAGGTTGTATTAAGTTCTTTTGGAATATCAAATTCGCTTAAAACCATTTCTTCAAGTCTTGAGAAATTTTTTAAATCCATAACAATATTTTTTGTTCTTTCAGTACCTTCTTTACAAGATTTAATTAAATCTTTTATATCATCTCTTAAAAATTCTAAATCTATTTCTTTTTTATAATTATTAATTTCTTCTTTTTTGTCTTCTGCTATGCAATTTTCTTCTTTTTCATACATTTCAATCAAACTAAATAAATCGTTTGAATATCTTTCAAGATGAATAATGTTTCCGTAAATGAAATTAATCGGGTTGTTAATTTCATGGGCTATTCCTGCAACTAGTTCGCCTAAGGAACGCATTTTTTCTGAATGAACCATCATAGCTTGAGTTTCTTTTAATTGTTTATTAGCTTTTTCTAATTCTTCAGTTCTTTCTTGAACTTTAATTTCCAATGAAGAATATAATTCTTTAAGTTGTTTCGCCATTTCATTATAGGCTTCAATCAATTCATTTAATTCATACAACTTTGTTTTTTCAAGTTGATGGTCAAAATTACCTTTTGAAAATTCTTGTACCCCATTTATCAATTTCATAATTGGTTTGCTTACAATATTTGAAATTAAAATACTTAAAATAAAACCAAACAGAAGGAATGCGAAAACAAATACTCTTGTGTTAAATAATACCATTTGAGCATTTCCTGTCTGCAATGCTCCAAAAACGTAGCCAATTACGATTGAGTGTTGTGATGTTTCTTGTCTTATTTCTAAAACAGGGGTTTTATTATCTATTTTGGCATATTCATTTTTATCAGACCATAGAAGTTTATTTGTTTTTCTATCGACAATATAGATATATTTTATAATGTCATTCTTTTTAAGTGCATCAGAAATTTGTGCTAGTTTTGTGAAATCACCAGTCTGTTCAATTTCTGAATAATTGTTGAAAACTAACGAAGAAACACTTCTTTGTAAATTACTATCAAAATCCTTTGTTGTATCTATCATATATTTTGTGAAATAGTAAACAACGGATAAAATAGTGAATGTAATAAGTAAACTAACAGATAATACTAAATACCAGCCTAATCTTCTTTCATTTGTTTCCATATAAAATCTCCGGTATTTATTTGTTTTCGTTTTCAAGTAATATTTGGAATGAATATTGAATAAGCGCAATTCTGTCTGTACTGTTTATATTCACAAATTTTGCTCTTATATCGTTTAAGCCGTCTTTTGTTTTAAATGTTTTTAAAATTTCAATATCAGAATTGATATTGATATTGTTATTTAATTTTAATTTTACTTGATAAGTTTTTTCATTTTCTAAATTTGCATCAGAGAAGAACTTTAAGCCACCAGCTGATATATCAATTGGTTCAATTATTGCTTCTTTGAAGTCCACAAGTTCTAATGTTCCTTTAAAGTCAACTCTTGAAGATTCTCTTCTTTGGATACTTTTATAACTTTCAGGATATTTTATTTTTAGTTCTTTATCATTTTTGTCAGTTATTGAAGAAATAAAATAAATAAGACCTTCTTCGCCTAATCCAAAAATTTCAACTTCATTATTTACGATATAATCATTGATGTCCATTTCTTCTGTTTGATATAGTTTAATTGAAAAATCGTTATCAAAAAATTCTTCAACATCAAATATAGTTGAACTTTTAAATTTTTCTGGAATAATTTTGAAGCCTTTTACTTTTTTTATTAAATTTTTCATTTTTTTTCTCCGCTAATCTAACTCTTTTATTATACGATATTTTAAGCTTTTTGTGAACTGTTTTTTAAAAAAATAAAAATAAAATCAATTTTATGATGTAAAATTAAAATTTTGCTACAAAATTTGACATTTGGGAATGGTCTGTTGTCTAATATAATTGGGGGCATGCTCTACCTAGACTTGGAATAAATGAAATGCGATTAAAACAATTAGAAATAGACAACTTTAAATCTTTTGCAAATAAGGTTGAAATCCCATTTTTATCAGGATTTACGACTATTTCTGGTCCTAATGGTTCAGGTAAAAGTAATATTATTGATAGTGTTTTATTTGCATTGGGTTTAACATCATCAAGAGCTTTGAGGTCTGAAAAAGGTGTAAGTGACCTTATTACAACTCACAACAACAGAGGTGAAGCATCTGTCAAAGTTGTATTTGAAGTTGATGAAAAAACTGGTGAAGAATTAAGTGTTTTAAGACGCGTTAAAAAGTCATCACAAGGTTTTACAAGTTCATATTATATGAATGAAAAACCTTCAACTTTATCGCAAATTCATTTGGAATTAGAAAAATATAACGTTACGCCAAATGGTTATAACGTTATTATGCAAGGTGACGTTGTTACAATTACAAGTTGTTCTCCTGTTGAGCGCCGTAAAATTATTGATGAAATAGCTGGTGTTGCTGATTTTGATAGAAAATTAGATATGGCTCAAGGTGAACTTGAAACAGTTGATTTAAGAGTTAATGAAGCAAATATAATTTTAGATGAAGTAGATAGCAGAATGGAAAAATTAAGTGCAGAAAGAGAAGTTGCACTTAAATATGACAAGTTTAGAAAAGAAAAAACAGAATTAGAATCTCAAATAAATGTTGTTAAATATTTTGATACAAAACGTTCTTTGGATATGGTGCATCAAAATATTTTGAATGCTCAAAAAGATAAAAAGCAAAATGAAATTGACCTTGAAAAGACACAAAAAGTTTTAAAAGAAAAAGAAGCTGAATACAATAAATTATGTGAGGAAATAAGAGAAAAAGGCGAAGATAAGCAATTAGAAGTCAAAAAGCAAGCCGAAGAAAAAAAAGGTGAAATTACTCGCAAAAATTTAGCAATAGACAACAGTGACAAAGTTATTCTAGATAACAAAAAAACTATCGAAAATTCTAAAAGCGGTATTGAAAAATGTAATGAAGTTATCCAAAAAACAAAAGAAAGTATAGAAGAAAAAAATTCTAATTTAAAAGAGTTGGAAGCTTTATTAAATACTCAAAAAGAAGAATTGAGCGCAGTTTTGATGGAAATGTCAGGTCTTGGTAAAACTGCAAGTGAACATATTGAGCATTTAAGAAATTTAAAAACAAATTTAGACAAATTAAAAGACAGTGAAAATAATCTTATAAAAGAAAAATTGCCACTTGAAGGTCAGTTAAATAATTTTAAAAATGAATTAAAAAACATTGAAGAAGAATTATTAAAATATGAACAAGAAAATGCAACATACAGTTCGGATAAAGATAGTCTTGAATTGCAAATAGCAACGCTTAAAAAAGAATTAGACGACCAAGAAATTCTTCAAAAAAATTCTTTTGAAGAATTAGACAAAACAAAAAAGAAAATTTCAGATGCAATGTACAGCATTCGTCTTGCTGAGGCAAAAATTGCTCAAATGGAGGCCAAAAAACAGGCATTTAAGGAATTTGGGCTTGGTGCTGGCGTTGATACGATTATGTCGAGCAATTTAAAAGGTGTCCATGGACCTTTGGCTCAACTTATTGAAGTTGATAGCGAATATACAGATGCCATAATGGTTGCTCTTGGTTCGCGTGCAAGATTTGTGATTGTTGAAGATGAACATGTTGCAACTCGCGCTATTGATATTTTAAAATCAACAGGCAGAGACAGAGCAACATTCTTGCCTTTAACAAAAATGAAACCTGCGCCAAACAAATTGCAACTTCCAAAAGACAAAGGTGTTATTGATTTTGCGATTAATTTGCTTGATTTTGATGATAAATACCTAGATTCTTTATATTTTGCACTTGGCGAAACTTTGGTTGTTGAAGATATGCAGGTTGCAAAAAAATTAATTGGTAAATTTAGAATTGTTACCCTAGATGGTGAAATTTTTGAAAAATCGGGTGCAATTACTGGTGGTGCAAAACGTCAAACAGGTGTAACTTTTGGCAAAGGTGAAGATAAAGAACTTGCGAAATTTGTTTCTAGATTGAACGATTTGAAAAAAGAGTATGAAGCTCTTGAACATAAACAAAAACAAATTGAGATTAGACTTACTGATATAAGAGTAAAATATTCAGCTGCAAGCAATGAATACAACAGCGCTAAATTTGAGCTTCAAAATTTAATCAAAAATCATTCAAATATTGAAGAAAATACAAAGAAAAAGAATGATAGAAAAAAAGAAATAAATGTTGAAATTTCTCAAATTGAAAAGAAACTAGATAAGTTTGAAGAACAACATATTAAAGTCAGTGATGAAATACTTAATTTAAAAGAAGAAATTGAACAAGTTGAAGGCTTAATTGACGAATCTGAATTAAATAAATTAAAAGAAAAAACCGGTGTTTTCGAACAAAATATTAAGGAAACAGAAAGTAAAATTTCTAATATTGAAAATGAAATTGAAAAAGAAAATAACAATATCAAGTTCCAAAATACTATTATTGAACAAAGAGAAAACGATATTTTAAAATTAACTGATGATAACAAAAACTTAAACGAAGACAAAATCAAATTTGGCAATGAAGTCGAAGAGTTAAAAAAAGAATTAGAAATTTTAAATACAGAAATTGAAGAATTAGGTAAAAATTTAATTGAATTACAAAATGTCAGAGATAAAATGCGTGATAATCTTTTAGAAGATACTAAAAATGCAGACATTTTGAAAAATACAATTGAAAGAATACAAGAACAACTTGAAAGCTATAAGGCTCGTCGTCGTGAACTTGAACCTTTGCATGAAATAGCTCGTGAAGATTTGATTGCAGCCGGTGTTGAAATTGAAAAACTTGAACCTGTTGAAATTTCTGTTGAAGAAATTACAAATAAAATTTCTCGCCTTCAAAAGAAAATGGACGAACTTGGTGATGTTAATATGAATTCATTGAAAGATTATGATGAAGTATTTGCCCGCCAAAATGAATTAAGAGAAAAGATCAAAACTTTAATTGATGAAAAAGCAGCTATTTCAGAAAGAATGAAAGGCTATGAAGTTTTAAAGAAAGAAACATTCCTAAAAACTTATAGAGGAATTAAAGAAAACTTTAAAGTTGTATTTGAAGAATTATCTGACGGTGGAGAAGGTGATTTAATTTTAGAAAATGAGGATAATCCATTCGAAGGTGGTTTAACATTTATTGCGACAATTGCAGATAAGAAAAAACAAAAATTAGCTGGTTTATCAGGTGGTGAAAAATCATTAACAGCTCTTGCGTTTGTTTTTGCAATTCAAAGATATACACCTGCGCCATTCTATGCATTTGATGAGGTTGATATGCACTTAGATGCTGTGAATGTTGAAAAACTTGCAAGAATGATAAACAAATCTGCAGAAAATACGCAATTTGTAGTTATTAGTTTAAGAAAACCTATGATTGATTCAGCAGACAGAATGATAGGAGTTACGCAAAAAAAAGGAGGCATCACAAAAATAAGTGGTGTAAAATTAAGAGATGACTAGTGCAAATATAAATTTAGATTTTTATGGTGAAAATGAAGCTTTAAGACAAGAAATTGGAGCTTTAGACAAAAGCGTTGATTTTAATGCTGAATCTACTGACGCAATTGGTATTTTAGTTGAACTTGCACGTCAAGGAAAAATTGATCCTTGGAATATTGATATAGTTGATGTTTATGATAAATATACTGCCCATCTTGCAAAATTAAAAGCTCATAATTTAAAACTTGCGGGACGTGCTATTTTATTTATTTCCGTTTTGCTTAAATTAAAATCAAATATCTTGAAAGGTCTGAACGTTCTCGATTTTGATTTAATGGAAAATGAAGACGATTTCTATGAAGACGATTTTGAGGGTGGTTTTGATGGCGAACAAATGAAAATGCCAACAAACAACATAATTTCTTTTGATGAAGTGTTACAAAGAAGAACTTCGACAAGATTAAATCGTTCAAGAAATGTGACATTAAAAGATTTGATTCGTCATTTAGAATTTTACGAAGAATTAGAAAAGAAAAGAAGTCTTAAAAATGCTATTGCAAAGCAAAAAAGAAGAGTCAGAGACTTTTCAAAAATGACTGCAAGTGATATCAAAAATCTTGCTCATGAAGAATATATCGAAAGCATTGTTGAAAAAATGAGTCAAAATCTTGCAAAAATTTTAGAAAAAGAAACATCAATTGAATTAAGAGAATTATGTTTGCTTGGTTTTGACAGAGTTTCTGCTTATCTTGCAGTTCTATTCTTATCTGCAAGAAATAAAAATTATACTTTTGATCAAGAAGAATTTTATGGCAAATTACATGTCAGAAGAACAACTGAACAAGAAAGAGAGGAGCTTCAATTAAATGCAGGTTGAAGATTTAAAAGCAAAAGTTGAAGCAACTTTATTTGTGACAGCAAGGGCCATGAAGCCAATTGAAATTGCTGAACTTCTTGGTATTGAAGAAGAAGCTGTACAGGAAGCTTTGCTTGATTTGATGTTTGATTATTCTTCAAGAGATGGTGCGCTTGAAATTGATGATGAGGATGGGTATATTATTCAAGTTCGTCAAGAACATCTAGACATTGTTGAAAAATTATGCCCAGTTGATTTAACTTCTGCAGTTTTAAAAACATTAACAGTTATTGCTCTTAAAGAACCAATTAGACAAAGTGCCTTAAAAGAACTACGTTCTAATGCATATGAACATGTTGCAGAACTTGTTGAAAAGGGACTTGTATCAAAAACTCGTGATAAAAATGGTCGTTCTTTTAATCTTAAAACAACCCCTAAGTTTGCTGAATATTTTAAACTTAAAGGTGATGCTAAAACTCTTGCAAAATTTTTGGATAGCAACGAACAATTAAAAAATCTTTAATTAGTCTTGAAACATCTTGAAAAAATGTTATAATGATTGTATAGAATTTTATTGTTTAAATACGGGTATTAAGAAAGGTTATAAAACATTATGAAAAAAGCATTTACACTAGCAGAAGTTTTAATCACACTTGCTATCATTGGCGTTGTTGCAGCGCTTACAATTCCATCTGTTATCACAGATTATAAACGTCAAGAAATAGTTGTTCAGTTAAAGAAAACTATTAGTACACTTTCTAATATAACAAATTCTGCAATTGCAGACCATGGACAAGTCCAAAGCTGGGATTTTGGTGCTAATGCTACTAATCTTAATGTATCTAGTGAAGAATTTGCTAAAAAATACATGATTCCTTATTTAAGAGTTGTGAAAGAATGTCAAGCTGGTGATACATCTGCAATGTGCAGACCTGAAATAAAATTTTTAAACAGTACAACTGATCGTTTACCTACTAATAATTATTACTTTTTTCAATTAAGTGATGGCACTTATGTTGGTGTGTTGTCAGTAAATAATAGCAGTCATGGTGGGAATAAAGGTACAACCATCATTGTTGACATTAATGGAGATAAAAAACCAAACACACTCGGTATTGATGTCTTTAATTTTGGTCATATGGCGCTTGAAAGAGGACAAGTCAGAAACAAATTTTTATATACTGGGCATGATAAAACAATTAAAGAAAATATAACCGATAGCGAAGATGGTTGTAATAAAAATTCAAATGGTAACAGGTGCATTACCGTCATTATTCAAAATGGCTGGAAAATTCCAACAAAGGATGAATATGTCCAAATGGCAGGAAATGAAGAATATAGAGCATTATACCCTTGGTAATTTCTAATTTTATTAATATTCATTAAAAAACGCCTTATTTCTAAGGCGTTTTATTTTTATTTAACTTTTTCAAGAGCTAGTTTTGTCGTTTCAACAATTTCATTATATGTTTTGTCTTTGTATAACTGGCGACCTAATGCAACTGCTGACGCTCCGCAATCTAAATAACCTTTAATATCATCTATGTCAATTGAACCTGTCGGCATAACATTTAAAAATTTCATAGGTCTTAAAAGGTCTTCGATATATGTTTTTCCACCTAAGTCTTTAACTGGGTATATTTTAATTAAAGGAATTCTTGCTTTCCAAGCAGTGTAAGCTTCGTTTGGAGTCGTTGCAGTTAAAATTAATGGTATTTTATAACCTGAAGATAATTTAACTAAATTCATTTGCAAAATAGGTGAAACTAAAAGTTTTGCACCAACTTCAATTGCCTGATGTGCTTGATTAGATGTTATGATACCGCCTGCTGCAATAACTGCATCTTTATTATTTTGGGCAATTTCTTTGATTGCCTCAATATTTGTGTTCATTTCAATAATTTTTAGTCCAGCTTCAATATATGCATTTGCAATTTCAACTGCTCTTTTTGTGTCATCTGCTCGAACCACACCAAAAATTTTATTATCTATAATTTCTTTTATAACATTTCTCATTTTTATTGTCCTTAATTTCCAAGATAGTATTTTTTAATTTAAATGGTAAAAGCATTGTTCTTGTTGTGTCATCTTTTAATTGAATAAAAATTTTGCTGTTATCATTTTTTAAAAAACAATTAGTTGAAACATCAACTGCAATTTTTATTGCTTCCACGAAATTTAATGTACTTAAATCAAGACAAACATCATGATTTTCTTCGGTTTTTCTTTTAACATTTAAATTATTCATAATTATTATACACCGTTTCTCTTTTTAACGGTATTTTTTAAAGTTTTATTGAGTTTTTTTAAAAAATTAGGTTGTTTGGTGTACAATGAAAATGTAATTTAGCTAAGGATTTAATTTTATGATTACCCTAAATGATGTTTTGTTAAGTGCAAAGGAAGTTTTTGAAATCGAAGCAAATTCTATTTTGAAACTTTCAGATAGATTAGATAAAAATTTCTTAGATGCAATTGAAATCATATATAATTCAAAAGGTAAAGTTGTTGTAACGGGTATGGGAAAATCTGGACTTGTTGGAAGAAAAATAGCTTCAACTTTATGCTCAACTGGTACTCCTGCAGTTTTTTTACATCCTGCTGAAAGTACACATGGCGATTCAGGTATAATTTCAAGAGGTGATGTTGTTATTGCAATTTCAAATAGTGGTGAAACTGGTGAATTGTTAAACTTATTGCCATTATTACATAGATTTAATGTCCCAGTTATTTCAATGACTGGTAACTTAAATTCAACCTTAGCTAAAATGGGTAGCGTTGTTATTGATATTTCTGTTGAAAAAGAAGCTTGTCCTTTAGGCAAAGCGCCTACTGCAAGCACAACTGCAACTTTGGCGATGGGAGATGCTATTGCAGTTTGTTTGTTGAAGAAGCGTGGTTTTACAACTGAAGATTTTCTTTTATATCATCCGTCTGGTGCTTTAGGAAAAGGTATTTTATATACAGTTGAAGAACTTATGTTAAAAGGTGAAAATGTACCTTTAATTTCAGAAAAAGTCGATTTTAAAGAAGCTTTGACATTTATTACTGAAAAGAAATTAGGTACTGCAATTATAATTAATGAAAATGGTGTTTTAACAGGCGTTTTAACGGATGGCGATATCAGAAGAATTTTAATTAAATATGATAATATTTCTAATTTAAAACTCCAAGATGTTATGACAAGAAATCCTAAAACTATTTCAAAAGTTGATTTATGCGCAAAAGCATTATCAATTATGGAACGTCATAGTATAACTTCTTTGGCAGTTGTTGACGATAATCAAATTCCTATTGGCATTATTCATATTCATGATTTATTAAAAGCAGGTGTTGCATGAATTTAGATTTAAAAAACAAATTACAAAAAATTAAACTTGTTGCATTTGATGTTGATGGCGTTATGACAGATGCATCTTTGACATTTGATGAAGAAGGAAGAGAATATAAAACTTTTAATGCTAAAGACGGACAAGGTATTGTGATGTTGAATAAAGCTGGTTTTAAAACAGCTATAATAACGGCAAGAGATAATGCAACAGTATATGTGAGAGCCAAAATTTTGGATATCACAAGAGTTTTTCATGGAACTAAAAATAAGTCATTAGCGCTTGATGTTTTGCTCAAAGAATTTAATTTAAAAGAAGAAGAAATTGCTTATATGGGCGATGATATGCCTGATATTTGCGTTCTTAAACGTGTTGGAATAGCTTCATGTCCAAATGACGCAGTTGAAGAAGTAAAAAATGTTTGTAATTTTATATCTTCTTACAATGGCGGTCGTGGTGCAGTTCGTGAATTATGTGATTCTATTTTAAAAGCTAACAATATTACTTGGGACGATATTATTTCAAGAAATAATTGATTTTAAATATTCGCCATATTCATTTTTTTCATATTTTTTAGCTAAAACCAAAAGTTGTTTTTTATCAATATAGCCCATTCTGTAAGCAACTTCTTCAATACTTGCGATTTTTGAACCTGTGTTTATTTCCATAGATTGAACAAAATTGCTTGCTTGAAGTAAACTTTGGTGTGTTCCTGTGTCAAGCCAAGCAAAACCTCTTCCTAAAATTTCAACATTTAATTTACCTTTTTTAAGATAAATATTGTTTAAATCAGTTATTTCAAGTTCATCTCTCCAAGACGGTTTTAAACTTTTTGCATATTCAACAACATTGTTGTCGTAAAAATAAAGACCAGTTACTGCATAATTTGATTTAGGTTTTTTAGGTTTTTCTTCTATTGAAATAGCTTTTTTGTTTTTATCAAATTCAACAACACCAAATCTTTGAGGGTCTTTAACGGTGTAACCAAAAACTGTCGCACCATTTAGGTTTTCAATTACATTATGTAAAATTGTTGAAAAACCAAGTCCGTGGAAAATATTGTCTCCAAGAACCAAAGCAACAGAATCATTTTTTATAAAACTTTCGCCTATAATAAAGCTTTCGGCAATTCCTTTTGGCACAACCTGAACAGCATATTCAATTTTTACACCTATTTGAGAACCATCACCTAACAGTTTTTTGAAATTATCATAATCAGCCGGATTAGTTATAATTAAAATATCTTTAATTCCAGCCAAAAGTAAAGTAGTTAAAGGGTAATAAATCATTGGTTTGTCATAAATCGGAAGTAAAATTTTTGAAATTGGTAAACTTGCAGGGTAAAGTCTTGTTCCTGCACCGCCAGCTAAAATTATACCCTTCATAATTTTTTCCTTTCTTGTTCCCAACGATAAGCATTTTTTATTGATTCTTCAAGTGGTGTTTTGTTTTCCCAATTTAAAATTTCTTTTGAACGTGCACTATTTGCAACAAGTTTTGCGGGGTCTCCTTCTCTTCTTTCGCAAATTTTTAAAGGAATTTTTTTGTCTAAAACTTTTTCGCAAATATTAAAAATTTCTTTTACAGTTTTCCCGTCTTTTGTACCTAAATTAACTATATCAGATTTGCCGTTTTTAATATATTCAAATGCCAATCTGTGCGCGCGTGCTAAGTCAACAACATCTATATAATCTCTGACACAAGTGCCGTCTTTTGTATCGTAATCATCTCCAAATAAACTAAAAACTTTTTCTTCATCAGCTTTTAATATGTTTGGAACAAGATGCGTTTCAATGTCGTGCCATTCGCCAGTGATAACTTCTTTATTTGCGCCAATTACGTTAAAATATCTAAAAATCATGTAATTGAAATTATATGCATGGGCATAATCTTTAATCATATATTCAATTGCTAATTTTGTATTTCCATAAGGGTTTATTGGTTTTTGAACGTGATTTTCATCAATTAAATCAGATATTGGATTGCCATAAGTTGCAGCAGTTGATGAAAAAACTAAATTTTTAACTTTATATTTTATAATACAATCAAGCAAATTAAGTGTTCCAAAAACATTGTTGTGATAATATTTTTGAGGTTCTTTAACGCTTTCGCCGACAAGTGATGCTGCTGCAAAGTGGATTACTGCTTCAAAATCGTATTTTTCAAAAACTTTTTCTAAATCATTCTTGTTTTTTAAATCTATTTCAAAAAAGTCTTTAATCTTGCCTTCAAAATCGGTGTTTTTAAGGCGTTCTACAATTTGAATATGACCTGTTGATAAATTGTCCACGATAACAACGTCATAGCCATTTTTTAAAAATTCTATGACACTGTTTGAACCTATATAACCTGCCCCACCTGTAATTAAAATCATTTAATTTTAGTCTTTCTGAGCTAATTTTTCTCTAATTTTATCTTCAATTTCTTTTAAAAGTTCTGGGTTAGCTTCTAAAACTTCTTTTGATTTATCTCTGCCTTGTCCAAGTTTTTCATCATTATAGCTAAACCATGCACCTGCTTTTTTAACTATTTCTAAGTTTACTGCAACATCTAAAATGTTGCCGATTTTGCTTATACCTTTACCGTAAATAATGTCAAATTCTGCAACTCTGAAAGGTGGTGCAACTTTGTTTTTGGCAACTTTTACTTTTACTCTGTTACCAATATCTTCGCCATCTTTTTTAAGTGTTTCAACTCTTCTGATATCCAAACGGACTGAAGCGTAATATTTTAGAGCATTACCACCGGTTGTTGTTTCAGGGTTGCCATACATAACACCAATTTTTTGTCTTAATTGGTTGATGAAAATTACTGTTGTATTTGTTTTTGCAACTATACCTGTAAGTTTTCTAAGTCCTTTTGACATCAATCTTGCTTGAAGACCCATTTGTTGTTCATCCATCGCACCTTCTATTTCAGCTTTTGGAACAAGTGCTGCAACAGAGTCGATTACAACAACATCAATTGCGCCTGAGCGAACTAATTCTTCTGCAATATCAAGTGCTTGTTCACCAGTATCAGGTTGAGAGATTAGAAGTGAATCAATATCGACTCCTAAATTTTTTGCATATTCAGGGTCAAGCGCGTGTTCTGCATCGATATATGCTGCAATTCCGCCTTTTTTTTGGCATTCTGCAACGATATGTTGTGCAAGGGTTGTTTTACCAGATGCTTCTGGTCCATAAACTTCAATAATTCTTCCTTTTGGAACGCCACCTATACCAAGAGCTAAATCTAAAGCCATAGCACCTGTTGGAATTGAATCAACATTTACTGATGTTTTATCGCCAAGACGCATAATAGAACCTTTTCCAAAGTCCTTTTCAATTTTATCCAACGCCATTTTTAAGGCTTTATCTTTACCTTGTTGAATTTCATCTTTTTCTTTAACGTCTGCCATTTTCTCTCCCCTTTTACAATGAATTAATTTTATTATATAATAAAATCTATGAAAAGTATAAAACTTAACAATTTTGAAATAGGTGGCGATAAGTTAACAATTTTGGCAGGTCCTTGTGCTATTGAATCTGAAGAAATTGTTTTTAAGACTGCTGAAAAACTTAAAGAAATTACAAAAAAATTAGATATAAATTTTGTATTTAAAGCAAGTTATGATAAAGCAAACAGGTCATCAATAAATTCGTTTAGAGGATTAGGAATTGATAGAGGCCTTGAAATTTTATCTGAGGTTAAAACAAAATATAATCTTCCAATTGTGACCGATATCCATCAAGTTTCAGAAATTGAAAAAGTTTCAAAAGTCGCAGATATTATTCAAATTCCTGCGTTTTTATGCAGACAAACAGATTTGCTTGTTGAAGCTGGTAAAACAGGAAAAATAGTTAATATCAAAAAAGGTCAATTTTTAGCACCAGAACAAGTTAAACCTTTGATTGATAAAGTTAAATCACAAGGAAATGATAATATTTTAATTACTGAAAGAGGCACAACTTTTGGTTATAATAATTTAGTTGTTGATATGAGAGCAATTAAAATAATGCAGGATTTTGGTTATCCAGTTGTTTTTGATGCAACTCATTCAGTTCAATTACCAGGGGGTCATGGAGAATCTTCTTCTGGTGATAGAAGGTTTGTACCGCTTCTTGCAAAATCTGCTGTTTGCGCAGGTGCACGTTGTTTGTTTTTTGAAGTTCATCCAGATCCTAAAAATGCCAAATGCGATGGCGACAATATGATTTGTTTAGATGAAGCAGAAAACGTATTTGATATTTGTAATAAAATTTTTAAAATTGTTTGATTTTTCGAATTGAATTTTTGTTTAATAATTTAGAAAATTAAAATTTTTGCATTATAATTTAACCTATGGGTGATGAAGATAAACAGTTTGAGGCGTCTCAGCAGAAGCTTCAAAAGGCAAGAAAAGAAGGACAAGTTGTAAAATCAAAAGATTTTTCAACAGCTCTTGCTATGCTTGTTATGTTTACTGCAATTTATTCATTATCCCCATTTATTTGGGAACAAATTACAAGAATTTTTGTTCTTTTATATGAACAAATTCCAAATGCGAATCTTGATAAAATTGGATTACCTTATATTTTATTTACAACAATGGTACCTCTTGTTTTAATTTTGGGTCCGATACTCCTTTTAGCTTGGTTTATGGGTATTATGGGAGATTTAGTTCAAGTTGGTCCTTTATTTACAATGACACCTTTATCACCAAAACTTGATAAATTAAATCCTACAAAGTATTTTAAAAATTTGATTTCGCCAAAAACTTTTTTTGAACTTTTTAAAAATATTGTAAAAGTTGCGCTTTTGGGTTTTATTGGTTGGAATGTTTATAAGGAACATTTTCCTGCGATTCTTGCATTAGTTAGTATAGATAACCAATTTGCAGTTTTGATTGCCTTTGGTAAATTAATTGTAGATTTTATTTTTAAAGCTTCAATTGCTTTTTTGATTATTGCAGCTGCTGATTATGGTGTTACTAAATGGAAGTTTTTACAAGACCAAAAAATGTCTTTTAAAGAATTAAAAGATGAATACAAAAATACTGAAGGTGACCCAAATGTTAAAGCAGCTTTAAGACAACGCCGTCAACAAATGCTTCAAAGGTCGATGATGGATGCTGTTCCTGATGCTGATTTTGTTGTAACTAACCCAACCCATGTCGCTTGTGCTTTAAAATATGATGCTGAAACAATGCAATCGCCAAAACTTGTTGCAAAAGGTACAGAATTATTTGCTAAAAAAATTATAGAAATAGCAAAAGAACACGGAGTTCCTGTTATTGAAAATCCTCCAGTTGCAAGAGCAATTTTTAAAATAGTTGAAATTAACAAAGAAATTCCTCCTGATTTATACAAAGCAGTTGCAGAAATTCTATTATTTGTTTACAAGCATAAGAAAAATAAACAACCTTAGTTTAAATTTAGTAAGATCTTGAATTTTTACCTACATAAAAATTATATTCAAGTTCATGTTCTATAGTTGTTTCTCTTCCATGACCTGGCCAAACCGGAGTTGTTGGTTTTAATTTGTATAACTTATTAACAATACTTTCGGTTAATTCATCAAAATCTCCACCGGGTAGGTCGCATCTTCCAACTGCTTCGTAAAACAACGTGTCACCTGAAAAAAGAGTATCGTCTATTAGGTAAGAAAGACTTCCTTTTGTATGCCCTTTTGTGTGGAAAATCTTAATTTTGTGATTGCCAAATTTTAATTCGCTATTTTCATCTATAAATTCATCTATAACGGGTTTTTCTGGTGTTGGAATACCAAAATAACCACATTGGGTTTTAAGATTGTCAATCAAAATCAAATCATCTTTATGCAAGACAATTATTGGATTTAATTTTTTTTTAAATTCAGAACAAGCTAAAACGTGGTCAAAGTGTCCATGGGTTAACAAAATATATTTTAATTTTGCGCTATTTTCTTCTAAATCCTTATTAACCGCTTCAAAATCACCTGTACAGTCAATTAAAACAGCTTCTTTTGATTCTTTATCAATTAAAAGATAATTGTTGCTTACAAGTTCGTCACCTATTCTGTATTGTTTAAAAATCATAAAATCTCCTTACCAAAGAGATTTTAACATATTCAAGATTTTATTCATACTACTTTTACTTTTTATTGATGAAGTTGCTTTTATCGCAATTCGTTTTAAACTGTCACCAGACAAGTTAAAATGCACCTGCAGTTCCTTCATATATTTTGTTAAATAACTTAATGCAAGTCTTTCCTGTTCGGTTTTGCCGGAGCATTTATCTATAAAATAAATTTTTTCCTTCATAAATAAATGATAAAAAATTTTCTTTTATATAACATTGCCTGAAAGTTTAAAAAATAATTTTTTTTCTGATATTTTCAGATTACATCGTTTTATAGTAGTTTAAATACAAAATTCAGCGTTAATTAGTCTAACGCTGAATTATTTGTTAAATATCTTTTAATTATTACTTAATAATGAAACCTAAAATAAATGTTGTGACAATAAAAATACCAGCAACAATGTAAGTTACTTTGTTTAAACCATCTTCGGCACTTTTTTGTGAAGAGAAAAGTTGGCTTGCAGAACCTATTGAAGCAATACCTTCACCTTTGGGTGCATGTAATAATACTAAAATGATGAGCAATACAGCTGATAAAATTTGTGTCATGTATAAGAATGTTGTCATTATTTTTTCCTTTATTTAAGAAAAGATTATCATGAAGAAAAAAATAATACAATCAATCCATTTTTTTATTAAAAAAATATGTTAAAGTAATTATGAAGTAAGATTTGGGAGAAGTAAAATGGAAAGTACCATAAAAACAATAATGCTGACAAAAGAAAATATGCAAAGACTGTTGCCTAAAAGAAGTAATTTTTCAAACAAAGGCAGTTATGGTTGCGTTGTTAATATTGCAGGTTCTTTTATGTATCCTGGTGCGAGTTATTTAAGTTCTGTTGCAGCACTTAAAGTTGGTGCAGGACGAGTTCGTTTAGCAACAACAACAAATGTAATCCCAATTGTTGCATCTCTTACTCCAGATATTACTTTTTTAGATTTAGGAGAAAGCAAAGATTACACAATTCCAAAAGATAGTTATAAATATTTGCAAACAATAGCTGAACCAACAGTTTATGCTATAGGTTGTGGTCTTACTCAATATGGTGGGACCAAAGATTTTATTTTATCTTTTTTGAAAAATAATAGAAATAATCAAACACCAATAATAATTGATGCAGATGGTGTTAATGCTCTTTCTTCAGTTACAAATTTTATGATGCCATTAAATTCAATAATAACTCCTCATCCATTGGAGCTTTCAAGACTTATAGATGTTCCTGTTGAAGAAATTCAGGCAAATAGAGTTGAATATGCTTGGAAAGCATGTCAGGAACTTGATTGTATTGTTCTTTTAAAAGGACATGATAGCGTTATTGCAGTCCCAAATGGTCAAATATTCATTAATAAAACAGGAAATTCGGCACTTGCAAAAGCTGGTTCAGGTGATGTTTTGACAGGGATGATTGCAGGTTTTGCATCTCAAGGTTTAAACCTTGAAAATGCTGCTTGTTTAGCTGTTTATTTACATGGAGTTGCAGGTGAAATTGCTTCAAAAACTCAAACAGAATACGGAGTTTTGGCAACAAACCTCATTAATACAATTCCTTCTGCAATTAGAGAATTATTATTTTAATTTAAGTTAAAATTATTTTAAATAGCTTCTTCTGTTGGAACTTTAATTTTTCTTAAATTCCATTCTTCAAATAGTTTACGTTTTTTGCCCATATTTGATGGGTCTTGTGCTGTCAATTTGTCATATTTCATTTTTGCATTGTTTGCACCTACAAGCATAACAACGTCAAATGAAGTTATTTCTCTTACGTTATCGTATGCAACAGCGATTTTAAAGTCTTCAGGCCCTGCCATAACATAAAAAGCATTTTCTGTCAGTAATTGTTCATCATAATTATCTCGCATAGGAGATAAAGTGCCTCTATATCCTACTGATAAATATTTACATAATCTTATATTTTCATCAATAGAAACAGAAATTTTACCGTATCTATAATCATCAAATATAAAAGGACTTCTTCCGTGGACACCGGCTGCTGCGACATATATTCTTGAACCCCAACCTTTGACCCTAGATTGAATACCAGGCGTGAATCTAACAAGTCCTGTTGTTTGCCCTGTGCCATACAATGTTGCTGCAGCTTGTCCTGCTACATAACCTTTGATGTACATGTCCTGTTCTTTATTTTCAAGTTTAAATAATGTTTTAGATAATTCACCTTGCCATCTTACACGTGCAGTACCGATTTGTTCTTCTTGATCATCTTCAGAATATTCACTTACATAACCTGCAGTTAATCTTTGTGTAAATGTAGCGCCTAAATCTTTGTTTTCCCAAGCTTTATGGTGAACTAATTGACCCATATAACCTGGGCGCATATAACCATTGAACCATTCATCAACATAACCGTGTCTTGAATAATCTACCCATAATTCTTTATTAAAGCGATATTTACCTCTTATAACAAGGTTTTTACTTGATGTTGCCCAACCAGCTTCTACAAAATTTCTTTTAGAACGGTGTCTTGCTAAAACACCAATACCTGCACCGCCACTATAAACCAAGGCTGGTATTACTTTTAATGTGGAATTACCAGGAATTCTTGTTGTGAAACCTGGGCCAACATATGTACCAAAATTGCTCATAGAACCTAATTCTGGTCCATTTAATTCAATATAGTTTTGTTCTTTATCTGTTAAAATACTTAAATCAGGCGCAGTTGCCAATTTATATTTTTTATAATAAATATCAACATTTTTAAATGTTATTTCATCATGGTCTTGGTGACTTTTTATAATAATTTCTTTTGTTTTTATTTTGTATGGCTCTGAACGTTTTTTTCTCATTTCAAAGGTTGCTTCTTGTTCATTAATCATATCCATATCATAGAATGTACCAAATCCAAAAGAAGCAATTTTCATTTCGATTTTATCTGCAAGTTCAAAATCACCGTTTATAGCTTCAATTTTATTAGCATAAGCATAGCCTTCTCTTGCTGTAATTTTAAAATTGCTAAATTCGCCTAATGGTTCGTTCATTAAAACATTTTCTTTGTTCAGGTCAACTACCATGTAGTCACCTTTCAAAACTCCGCCATCTTTGTATAATTTAACATTATCAAATAATTTTATAAAGTTTCCTTTTCTGTTAAAAATGGCTTTGTCGGCAGTTATTTTTGTTTTTTCAGGTGATGAGGTTATAACAACATGTCCTCTGGCTTCAACTTCATCAATATCGTTTTTATATTCCATTTCATCGCAATCTAAAACCATTGATGTTGGTTTTTGTGGTTCTTTTACTTCGTTTTTTGCTCTTTTTTCCTTAAGGTAATCGATTGGATTTGGAATATAAATGCCATTATCGGCTTCTTCTTGAAGATTTTGGTTGAAGGTTCTTGTATTTTGTTTAATTATGTCTTCTTCGTTTTTAGATTGTATTACCTCTATGGCGCATACAGGAAGCGTCAAAAATAATAGAAGCATTGTATATATATAACGAAGTTTTATAATTTATCCCCTTATTTTATTAGAGTATTTTAACCCAAATATTATTTTTTAATAACACTCATATAGAGTATTATCTAGGCACATAGTTAAATGGGTTTGTTGTTTTACCGTTTACACGAACTTCAAAGTGAAGATGAGGACCTGTTGAATAACCAGTTGAACCGACTTTACCTATAACTTGTCCTCTGTTTACAGATTTTCCTTGAGCTGTGTTAAATGCTGACATATGCGCATATAAAGTTGTTGTGTTTTGCCCATTTACTTTACCGTGGTCAATGATTACAACTTTACCGTAACCACCATACCAGCCACAGAAAATAACTTTTCCGCTATTAGCTGCTTTTATAGGAGTGCCAGCAGGAGAAGCTAAGTCAACTCCTGAATGGAAAATTCTTCTTTTAAATATTGGGTGGGTTCTATATCCATATGGGGATGAAACTCTTCCGTTTACAGGACGCAAAAAGCTTCCGCTTGCAGATGTGACTTTTTGGCTATCGTTAGTAGTATTTTTGTTGATAAATTTAGTTAATTGTTCGCTTTGTTTTGCAAGTTCTCTTTCAGCTTTTTCCCAAGTTGCCCTGTCTGTTTTAAGTTTTTCTATATATTTTTCATTTTTATCAATCGCAATTTGGATATTTCTTTGTTGTTTATCCATCATTTTGATATTGTTGTTCAAATCACGTTGCTGAATTTCAATTTTTTGTTTTAAATTCAAAATATTTCTAGTTTTCTTTTGCGATGCTTTAATTTTATCTCTATCCATTCGCATCAAAAGATTTTCAAAATATAATCTATCCAAAAAGTTATTTAAATCCTGTGCATTTAAAAGAAATTCTACATAGTTTTGTCTTTGTTTTTTATAAATGCTAACAATTCTTTTGTTGCTAGAATTTTTTTGAGCTTCATAGTCACTAAGTGCTTTTTGTAAATCATTTCTTAAAACTTGCAAACTTTCTGTTGTTTTTTGATATTTTTCTTTATTAATTGATAAATTTTCTTGTGTTTGTTCAAGTTTTTGTTGGTTTTTATATAGTTTTCTTGACTCAATTTTTTCAAGCAATTTCAATTTGTGTATTTTTTCTTGCGCATTTTGTCTTTTTTGCTCAATTTGTTCTTGAGTTTCAGCATAACAAAATCCTGTCCATAAAAAAACAGTTAAAATAGCTATTAAAATGTTTTTTGAGTGTTTAGTCATTTTATTGTGCAAGAATTGGTAATACTATTGTTAAGCCAACCATCCAACCTAGTACGGCAATTGTTATAATACCAACTATTATTTTTTTATTTTTTCTAAAAAATTCCATATTTCCTCACCAGTGTTTAGTATTATTTTACCCTTAAAAAAATTATAGGGCAAATTTTAAAGTTCATTTTTAACCTTTAAAATTATTTTTTCTTGCTATTCAAGCATTTTACAAGTTTTGTAAATAAATGTTACGAAATTTAGTTAGTTGAGCAATTTTTTATAAGTTAAATACTTTATATATATGTAAGACATAAATAATAAACACTTCGGAATAAGAGAGAAACAAAATTTTATAACCTACACACACTAACCTTCACTTCACACGAGAATTACTGAAAAAGTATTCAAGGGCTTTTATTATAAAAGCTCTTTTTTTTGTGCAAAATTGGCATGGATTATTTTATTCAAAATAACCTATATAAGGAATATTTCGGTAAATTTCTTCATAATCAAGACCAAAACCGACAATAAATTTGTCATCAATATCAAAACCATAAAAATCAGGTTGCATATCATTTAATCTTGAAATTTTTTTATCGATCAAAGTTGCAATTTTTAAAGTTTTTGGGTTAAGAGTAGATTCAATATAATCTTTTAAAAATTTAAGTGTAAGTCCTGTGTCTATAATATCTTCTACAACTAATACATTTTTGCCTTCAAGTTGTGGAAGAGTTAAATCCAAGGCTTTTACTTTACCTGAACTTTTAGTGCTTGTTCCATAGCTTGAAAGCCTTACACATTCAAGTTCAACTGGCATTTTTAAATATTTGATAAGATGTGAACAAAACATGATTGCGCCTTTTAATACACAAATTACGGTAAGTTTCTCATCTCCATAAAAGTTGTTTATTTCTTCAGCAACTTCTTTTATTCTTTTCGTTAATTCTTCTTCGCTTATAAGGGTTTTTAATTCTTTCATTTTATTTCTCCTTGAAAATTTCTTTTTTATTTACGTATAAAAAAAGTTCTGAATTTATTGAAAATTTTTTCCATTTTCTAAATTGTGGGTCTTGTTTTTCTTTTACAGTTTCTTCTATAAAATCAATTATTTGTTCAATTTTTCTAGAATTTGGGTTTTTTAAATCATTCTTTATATAATTTTGAATTATTTTCATTTTATGTGATTTTGGAAGTTTTGAAAATTCTTCTGTTTTGATTTTTCCATTTTCAAAAAGTTTTTCTTTAATTTCTTCCATTTTTTCTTCTATAAGTTCATATTCGGCCTGAGCGACTTTAATTAAATTACTGATAGACGCTTCTGCTGTTGGGTTTATTTCCTTAAATAAAGGCAGAATTTTATGTCTTATAAAATTTCTTCTATATTTTATATCTGTATTTGAATTATCTTCTCTATATTCAAGATTGTTTTCTTTTGCGTAATTTATAATCTCTTCTTTTGATATTTCGAGAAGTGGTCTATAAAAAATATCTCTAACTGGTAAAATTGACCTTAAACCTTCAATTCCTGTTCCTTTTATTATTCTGTAAATTGCAGTTTCAATATTGTCATCTTTTGTGTGAGCCAAAAATATTACATCTGCATTGAATTTCCTTTTACAATTTTCAAAAAATTCATATCTTTTTTCCCTTGCAGTTGTTTCTGTTTTTTGAATATCAGGTGGTAATTTTTCACTATAAAAATCAATATCATTATTTTTGCAAAAATTTTGTGCAAATTTTTCATCTTCATCTGAAAATTCACCTCTCCAATTATGGTTGAGGTGAACTGCAGTTAAAGATTTTAAAGAAAATTCTTCTTTAAGGCTGTTTAGAATATGCAACAAAACAGTACTATCGACGCCAGATGAATATCCTACGAGAGCATTTTTCCCTTTAAGATTATGTTCTTTTAAGAATTTTCTTACTTTGTTTTGCAAAATAATTCCTTTTTAATCAGGAAGAGTGCCTTTTACTTCTGCAATAGTGTCGCATTCAAGTTCAAATGTTTTGCATAAAGCTTGAACTGCTTTTTTTGCATCTTCTTTGTTGACTAAACAACTAATTTTAATTTCGCTTGTAGAAATCATTTTTATGTTGATGTTTTCATTTGTTAAAGTTTTAAACATAGAAGCTGCAATACCAGGTCTGTCAATCATTCCAGCGCCTACGATTGAAACTTTTGCAATATTTTCGTCAATATAAATATTGCTTGCAGTTAAATTTTCTAAAATAGTTTCTTTTAATGATTCAAATTTAGCTAAATCGCCGGTATCTATAGTAAACGCGATATCATTTGTATTATTTGAGCTTCTTGCATATGATTGGATAATCATATCAACACTTAAATTGTTATCAGCAAGTAAAGAGAATAATTTTCCAGCTGTACCTGGTTTATCTTGAACGTCACATATTACTACTCTAACTTGTGATGTGTCTGCTGCGACTCCAGTTACTGGTTTATAAATTTCCATATCATTTACTCCTATTATAAGTGTGCCTAAATCATCTGTTTTAAATGTTGAACGAACTCTTAAAGGAACGTTATATTGCAAAGCTGTTTCAACTGCTCTTGGATGAAGAACATTTGCACCTAAGCGCGCAAGTTCTAAAATTTCTTCGTAAGAAATTTTTTCTAATTTTTCTGCTTTTGGAACAATTCTAGGGTCAGTTGTGTAAACGCCTTCAACGTCAGTATAAATATCACATCTAATAGCATTTAGTGCGCCTGCAATAGCAACTGCTGAAGTGTCTGAACCACCTCTTCCTAAAGTTGTTATTTCATTATCTTCGGTTATTCCTTGGAATCCGGCTACAACAACAACCCTTCCTTTTTCAAGTTGTTTCTTAATTTTTTCTGTGTGAATTTTAACAATTCTGGCATTTGAATGAGTTTTTTCTGTCATAATGCCAACTTGCATAGCATTAAAGCTAATTGCATCTTGGCCCATAGATTTAAGTGCCATTGCAAGCATTGCAATAGAAATACCTTCGCCTGTGGATAATAACATATCCATTTCTCTTGAATCAGGTGTCATGGTTAATTCATGAGCCATTTTTATTAAGTAATCCGTTGTGTGACCCATAGCTGAAACAACTGTTACAACAGAGTTTCCTTTTTCTACTTCTTTCATTACGGATTTAGCGACTCTTTTAATTTTTTCTGCATCTGCTAGTGATGTTCCGCCATATTTTTGTACTACGATAGGCATTTTAGTTCTCTTTTTCTCCCAATTTCTTTTTTGTGTTGTTAATCCATTCGTCTTCGCCGAATTCTGATGTTATTTTATCACAAATATTTATAGCTGTGTTTTTATAATATTCGTTATTTTCTTGTTCATCAAGTTTTAGATATGCCAATAATTTTACCATTAGAAAATCTCTTGCGCCATTATGTGTTTCTTCATAATTGTTTAATATGCCCAGAGCTTCTTTTGGTTTATTTAATTTTATTAAACATTCACATTTACCAAAGGTTGCAATTGTTAATTTGTTGTCCAATTCAATCGCTTTTTCAAATTTTTCAAGTGCATCAAAAACCTGATTTTCTTTTAAAAGTAAAACTGCGTAAAGCATTGTAATGTCAGCATTATCTTTATTTTCAATATATGCAGTCCTGATTTTTCTAATTGCTTTTTTATTATCTCCTGAAAGAGAATATATATTTGCTAAATTAACCATTGCTTCGGCATTTTTTGGTTCATCTTCAAGAGTTTTTTCATAGTATTTAATTGCATTTTCGTAATTTTTTAAAAGTTGGTAACAATACGCAATATTAAAATTAAAACGAGCATTGTCGGCAGTTGTTTTTAATGCTTTTTCAAAATATTTTATTGCGTCTTCATAATTTTCTTTTTCTATATTGTATTGACCTAAATTGTACAAAGAAATAGTGTGTTCAGGGTTCAATTCGATAGTTTTTTCAAGTGCATATTTTGCTTTATCTTTCATATCTAATTTTAAATATGAAAGAGAAAGATTATATGGTGCTAAAAAGTTTTTATTATCTATTTCGTGCGCTTTTTCAAATTTTTCAATTGCACTTTCCCATTCATCAAATCCTTGAAGAATTATGCCCCATGAATGAAAAAATCTAAACGATTCATTAACTTTCTGACAATCATTAAGAGCTTGTTCATAAGTTTTGATTGCTTCTTCTTTATTTTTTAAATGCAAATAGCTTTCAGCAATTATTATATACGCATCAATTTTGTCTTTATTTAAACTCAACAATTTTTTTGCAAAACTTATTGCTGTTTCATATTCTCCTAGATGATAATTACAAAATGCTATAAAATAAATTGCTTCTTGGTGAAAAGGGCTCATATTATGTACAAGATGTAATCTTCTTAAAGCCTCTTTAAATTCTCCATTTTCAGCTAAAAATATACCCCATAAAAATAAAATATCATAATTTGAATTATTAAAAGCATATGCTTTTTGAAATGCCAATGAAGCTTCTTGAGGTTTGCCCATTTTTATTAATGAAATTGCGTAATTTAAATATGTTTGAGAATTTCTTTTGTCTAATTTAATTGCTTTTTCAAATGTTTTTTGAGATTTTTCGAATTCTTCTTTTTCGCAGTAGGCATTTCCTAAAAAAGAATGCGCAACAGCTGAATTATGGTCTATCCTAATTGCTTTTTTAAAATATTCAATAGCTTCATCAATTTTTTTATATTTTAATTTATAAATTCCTAGATTTATGAATGTTTGTGGGTTTTTACATCCCATATCAAGATTCATTTCAAGCTTTTTTAATGCTTCTTCGTCTTCTTTATTTTTAAATAAATCAATAGCTAGGGCATTAAATGCATATGAAGGTAAGGCAATATTTTTTGCCTTTTTTTTGTAGTCATCTACACCTGAATCTAATTGTTTGACTTTATCTAGAATTTGTTTAATAAATTTTTTCATCTTCAACCGATAATAAACTATCTACAACTTCCCTAATTGCGCCAGAACCACCTTTGTTTTCTGTAATTTGAATATTTTCTATATTTTTGACCTTGTAATTTGCATCATTTGTTGCAATTTTATATTTTACAAGTTCAAAAGCGGGTATATCATTGATATCATCTCCTATATACAACACTTCTTCATATTTTACATCATACTTTTGCATAATTTCTTTTAAAATTAAGTCTTTTTTTCTAATTCCTTTATGAATTTCTTCAACTCCAAGTTTTATTTTGAAATAGTCTAAAATTTTATTATCTTCGCCTGTTACAATTGCAAACTTGTAACCTGCTCTTAAAAGAAGAAAAACCCCCATAATGTCTTTAAAATTAAGTTTTTTCGTTTGGTTTAAATTTTCATCTATATAAAATGAACCATCAGTAAAAACACCGTCAAAATCACTAACTACAAGTTTAATTGAAGATGACAATTTTAACATTATCTTCTCCTTGTGTTTATTAAATCAGACAAAAATGGAACATATGAATATAAACCCAATAACGCAAGAATTGCCATATATAAAACTAATATGGTTAACAATCCGCCTATTAGTGAAAAACCAAAATATAAAGGTGCTTGGAAAAATCTAATAATGTTAGCTATTAAATCTCCTAAAAAAGGAATTCTTATAAGAAAACCAATGAATATTGATAAAAATAAATTAAATACATAAATTATTAACCAAAATACAACACTTTGGCTCACATGGTATTGAGTAAAAAAACTTACATTTATTTTCATCAAAAAACATATGATGAGCCAAATAACTCCTATCAATCCACCTGAAAAATAAGTCGCGCAACATATTAAACGTTCCAAAATGCTTGGAGAATATCTATCTTGCATTTTTAGTTTTCTCCTTGATGTATTCATCTAACAGCTCAATATAGGCAAGAGTTATTTCTTTATCTTCAGGATCGTGTTTAATTGCTTGTCTATAATAATAAATTGCTTTTTCAATATTTTCGCCTAAAATCACGTGAGTATTAGCTATAAAGAAATAAGATTTTGATTTGTTTTCTGTTAGTTCGGCAGATTTTTTGTATAAATTTATTGCTTCATCATACATTTTTTCTGCAAGCATCAAATTTCCTAAAAGTAAATAGGCATTATGTTTTGTTGGGTCAATTTCAATTGCATGTTTAAATATACTTATTGCTTTTATATAATCTTTTTCATCACAATACGCGATTGCTTGGCAAATATATGCAGAATAATATTTAGGGTCAATTTCAATTGCATGCTTGAAACATTCATGTGCTATTTTGTAGTTATTTAGGCATGAATTCGAATTACCTATGCACAACCAAACCCTTGCGTCATTAGGCGAATATTTTAAAGCTTTTTTGTAATATTCAAGAGCCTTTTTATGGTGACCTATTTTTTGGTAAACATTAGCAATATTTATGTAATTTTCGCCATTTTTAGGATCTAATTTTAAAGCTTTTTCAAAATTTTCTTTTGCCAAAAACAGATTTTTATTTTCTTGATATAAAATTCCAATTGCATGATAAAGCTCAGATACTTTGTCATTTATTCTGAGAGCTCTGTCATAATAAGAAAGTGCAATATCAAATTTATTTGTTTCAGCATATACATTACCTAAGTTGTAAAGTGCTGAAAAGTTTTTTTCGTCAATTTCTAAAACTTTTTTAAATTGGATTATGGCTTTTTGAAATTCTTGTTTATAAAAATAAAGACTGCCAGTGTTTATAAGATATGATATGTTTTCTGGGAATTTGTCTGAAAGTTTTTCAAAAATTTCTAAAGATTTATCGTATTCATTTTGTTGTATGTATATTTGAGCAAGTTCTTCCATTGAGCTATAATCTTGCTCGTTTTTTTCAATTTTATTTGATAAATCTTTTATGCGGTTTTTCATGGGTTTTATTATATCATATTTTATTTTTAAGTTACAATTTAAATTATGAAAATCCTTTTTATTATTGATGATTTAGAATTAAAATATTTTGAATTTAATAAGCTGGTTACAAATTTTTGGCTTATTGTTGAATTTTTAAAAAGAGGTTATGAAGTCAGTATTACTATTAATAGAAATTTATATTTAAGAGAAAATAAGCCATATGCTAGTTGTTTTGAAACTTATTTTGATGGCAATGAACTTTTTAAAAGAGACAGTCTATCTGAAAAATGCCTTGATGACTTTAAATTGATTTTATTTAGGCCTGACCCACCTGTTGATTTAGATTATATTAATGCAAGTTATGTGCTAGATTTTATTGATAAAAATAAAACATTGTGTCTGAATTCTTCATCTTCAATCAGAAATAAGAATGAAAAATTATATGTTAATGAATTTCCAGATCTTGCACCTAAAAACATTGTAACTGCAAGTAAAAGGTTAATAAAAGAATTTTTGTTCCAACACAATGAAATAATTATAAAACCTCTTAACAGGTGCTTTTCAAGTGGAGTTTTTTATCTTAATAAAAACGATAAAAATATAAATACAATTATAGATACTGCAACAGAAAAGGAAAAAACAACTGTTATGGTACAAGAATTTTTGCCACAGATTGAAAAAGGCGATAAAAGACTTATATATGTTTGTGGCGAAATTTTGCCATATTGTGTTGTAAAAAAAGCAACAAACAACGATTTTAAATTTAATGAACACACAAAAGAAAATCTTTTGAAAGGCTATTTAACAGATAAAGAGAGAGAATTTGCGCCAGTATTATCCAAAAAATTAAATGAAGATGGTGTTTTTTTAGCTGGGCTTGATGTTATTGAAGATAAAATAATTGAAATAAATATCACTAGTCCATGTTTTTTTATCAATGAGATAAATAATTTATTCAATATTAGTTTGGAAAAAATAATTGTTAACAAGCTAGAAGCTAGATTTAATAATATTTTTAACAAAAAAGAAATGTTTTTGTAAACATTTTTTAAAATAGCAAAAAAAAATTTTTTCTTGTTTTATAATATTGTCATGAAAATCAATTTTTCTTCAGATCGAATAAATCAAACGTCGCTAAGCCATTCTCGCGGACATATGGCAGAGCATAGAGTGAAGAATAAATACGAGTATATAAACGAACACAGACCCACAAGAGAAGTAAGCTTTTGTGGGTCTGCGGTTTCTAGCATACCAAATTATGCAAGAAAGCTTGTTAATAACAAAACATTCAATGGAATAATAAATAAAGTTTTAGAAAAAGAAGCAGTTGTTGAAGCAGCTATTGTTTTAGGTTTAACTTGTACATTAAAACCTTTGGCAACTCTTGTTATGCCTGGTGCAAACAAAGACGACAAAGAAGTTCTTGCAGTAAAACATATTTTGTCAGGCCTTGTTGGATATGGTTTTTCAAAAATGATTTATGCGCCAATTTCAGCAGCAGCAAATAAAGTCAAAGATAACCCAAGTAAATATTTAAAAGGCGACACAGAATACATCAAAAAATTAGCAAAAAATGGCGAATTAATGGAAAGATTTGATGTTATGTGGAAAAAAGGTCCAGATGTTTTAATGTCTATACCAAAATCAATTCTTGTTACAACTTTAATTGCCCCAACATTAGCTTTTCTTTTCCCAAATAGAGGCAAAAAGAAAAAAGACAAAGTTTTAGTTGAACAACAAAAAGGTGCAGAAATTTTAAATCAAAAATTATACAATAATTCTGTTCCTGCAAATCTTTCTTTTAAAGGTAATAAAGTAAATAATATTAAAGACAATACGTTAAATGTAAACAATCAAATTTCTTTTGGTAAAAATCCAAGTAAATATTATGAAATGTTGACTGATGCAATGGCAACAGGAATGGGTAAACTTTCTAAAACAAGAGTTGCTAAAAAAATTCCTGAAGCATTAATGAAATTTGAAAAACCATCACCTAGAATTTCAGACTTATCTTCAATTGTTTTAACTTTATCGCTTTTGCAAAATACTGCAAAATCAAAAACAATTGAAAAAGAAAGAAAACCATATTTGTTATTAAATACAGCTCTTGTAACAGCAGTTTCAAGTACAGCTTCAGCAATTGTTGATAAATCCACAGATGGTCTTTTAGAATCACTTAAAAAAGCTTATATGTCTGAAAAATTCGGATTTGATGACAAGAAAATTCAAAAAGGACTTCTGCAACTTAAAGAATTGAAAAAGACAGGAGTTGTATCACCTGAAAACTTAGTTATGTCAGATGATCAAGTTAAAGCGCTTAAAACATTCATGCGCGGTACAAATAAACTTAAATCACACACAATATTCTCATTTGTTGTAAGATTTGCTTCACCACTTTTAGTTGTTCCTTTGACAAGTGCTATATTGAATTTGATAGAAAAAATTTCAAAGAAAAAAGACGCAAAAGCTCAAGAAAATAAGACAGCAAATACAACACAACAAGCTAAGTAAATATTCAGTATAAGAATTTTTAATTAATTTTTGGATTACTATTGACATTTATGATTTTTTATGCTAAATTAGATTAGTTTAAATCAAATTTAGGGCATACGTATATTGCACAGATTTAAACGAGGTGTAGAGAAAAAGCCGAGCTTTTTGAAAGTTTGGCGGAAATTTGTGAGAAAATGAGAATACAATCTGCAAAAGAGAATATTAAAAGTTATGCTAACGCAGCAACATTTGGTGTTGTTGGTGGCTATGCTTTGAAACATCTTTTGCCTTTGTCAAGCTATGAGAAAAATGATGTATTTACACCTGAAGTTTTAGATAATATTAAACATATTGTTAATGGCGCTAAAAAAAGCGAATTTGATGCTATTGAATTAGGCGTAAAAGAAGGTAGTGAAGAAATTGCAGAAAATGTTTTAGATTTATTCAAAGCAAATAAAAATAATATTTTAAGTGATAAATTTGATGAAGTTGCAAATAATTTAAAAGACGTGACAGATAAAACAAAAGAAGGCGTTCAAGTTCTTATAAAAAGAGTTCAAAGAAGTGGCGAAATGGCTGAAGAAGTTAGCAGAAAATCTTACGAAGCTCTTGCAAAAAATTCAAGACCAACATTCTACTTTGTTGCCTTATTATCTGCAATAACATTATCAGTTGCAGTTTTGAAAAAATCTTTAAAGAATAATATCGAAGTTAAACCAGATAAGAAAGATTTTGATATTTATTATTAAATTTTATGTTTATATAAAAAAGGCTCTGGGTGAAGAGCCTTTTTTATTAGTTTTTGTTTTTATTAGAAGTTTAAAAGTTTTACAATATCTTTAAGTTCGCTAGTTGTTTTTTCAACTGGTGATTTTGCATATTTTATTGCAGAATCAGGGTCTTTTAAACCGTTCCCTGTTAAAATACAAACCAATTTCGCGTTTTGTTTAAGAGTATCTTTTAATTTTATAATTCCAGCAACAGTTGCGCAACTTGCAGGTTCTGCTAAAATTCCTTCAGTTGATGCAAGAAGATTATATGCTTCAATAATTTTTTCATCTGAAACCATATCAATTGTGCCTTTGCTTTCATCTCTTGCCGCTTCGGCTTTTTCCCAGCTTGCAGGATTACCAATTCTTATTGCAGTTGCAATAGTTTGAGGATTTTTGATTACTTGTTTTTTAACAATGGCAGCACTTCCTTCTGCTTGGATACCCATCATTTTTGGTAATTTTGAGCATTTGCCAAGATTATGCCATTCTTTATATCCTTTCCAGTATGCAGTTATGTTTCCTGCATTTCCAACTGGTATGAAATGATAATCAGGTGCATCTTCAAGTGCTTCAATTATTTCAAAAGCTCCTGTTTTTTGACCTTCAATTCTATATGGGTTCAAAGAGTTTACTAAAGTTACAGGATAATTTGTTGAAATTTCTTTTACAGCATCTAATGCTTGGTCAAAATTACCACTAATTGCAATAACTTTTGCTCCGTACATCATAGCTTGAGAAAGTTTTCCAAGTGCAATATAACCATCAGGAATTAAAACATAACATTTAACGCCAGCTTTTGCACCATATGCAGCTGCGGCAGCTGAAGTGTTACCAGTTGAAGCACAAATGATTGCATTTGAACCTTCTTCAACAGCTTTTGTGACAGCCATTGTCATTCCGCGATCTTTGAAACTTCCAGTTGGGTTGCTTCCTTCATATTTTAAATAAATTTCAAGGTCATCTCTTCCGATTGCGCGGGCTAAATTATCGGCTTTAATCAAAGGAGTGTTTCCTTCATTTAATGTTATAACTGGTGTTTTGTCTGTTACTGGTAAATATTCTCTGTATTTGTTTATAAGACCTGTGTATCGTGCCATGTTTACTCCATTACTCTTATTAAATTATTTATTTGTATACATTTTTCATCTTCTTGAACAATTGCTTCAAGTTCTTTTATTGCATTTTGGATATCTTTTTCTAAACATTTTTCGGTGATAACAATGACTTTTGCACTTCTGTGGTCATCACTTAGTCCTTTTTGCAAGATGCTTAAAATGTTTATATTATTTTTTCCGCATGCTGTTCCTATAATGCCTATGATTCCGTGAAGGTTTTTTGCAGTTATAGAAATATAATAATTGTTTTCTGTTTCTGATATATTTATTTGTTTTGCAAGTTCGCTATGGTTGCATCTTGTCATAGGTAAAATGTTGCCCATCATATTTATTTCAGAAGCAAGAACCAAAATATCGCCTACAACAGAACTTGCTGTTGGCATTTCTCCGGCTCCTGGACCTGAGAAAACAACTTCGCCAATTGGTTGACCTTTTAAAAGAACAGCGTTTAGTGCGTTATTTATTTTTGCCATCATATTTTGTTTTTTAACAAGCATAGGATGTACTCTAACATCTATTTCGTCTGTTTTTGTACGTTTAGCCAAACCAATAAGTTTTATTTTATAACCAAGTTCGTTTGCGCATTCGATATCTTCTTTTGTGATTTTTGTGATACCTTCTCTATATATTTTGTTGATATCAATTCTTTTGTGGAAAGTTATATTGGCAAGTGTTGCAATTTTATACATTGCATCATAACCTTCAACATCAGATGTAGGGTTAGTTTCTGCGTAACCTAATTCTTGTGCTTTTTTTAAGCATTCTTCGTAAGAAAGTCCTTCTTCTTCCATTTTGCTCAAAATATAATTGGTAGTTCCATTTAAAATACCAGCAACACTTTCAAAATTGTTAGCTCGCATAGTTGTTTTAATTGGCATTATTATTGGAATGCCACCTGCAACTGCTGCTTCATACAAAATAACTTTGTTGTATTCATTTGCTAAATCAAACAAATACGCACCGTGTCTTGCAAGCAATTCTTTGTTAGCAGTTACTATGTGCTTACCATTTTTAATTGCTGTTTCTAATAATTTTAAAGTTGGGTCACATCCGCCCATTACTTCAACAATAATGTCTATATCAGGATCATTTACCAGAGTAAATGCGTCATCTGTTATGTTTTTAACTTCTACTGCGCGAGGTTTATTGATGTTGTGTACAGCGACAGCTTTGATTTCAATGTTGTCAAAGTTTTCTAAAACCTTTACAACGCCTGTGCCAACAGTTCCTAAACCTATAAGTCCTATTTTAATCTTCTTTTCCATACTTCGAATTATAGTATAAAAAACACTTTATGTAAATTAAAGAATAAGAGCTAAAATCATTAATACAAAAGTACCTAATTGTAAGCCAGTTGATGCAAATTTTTGAAATTTGTTTCCGTCATAATATTTAGCAGTTTTAGTTGCACTTGATGCAGCTTGAATTCTTTGAAGTCTTAAACCTGTGTCATCAGTTGAAAAATCTCTTTGGAATATTTTTCTCTCTAACCTGTTTAATCTTACAGATAAAGGGTCTTGGTCATATGTTTTTCTGAAAATTGAATTTTCAAGTCCAGAAATTTGAAGCAAAACATCGCTTTGATTATATTCCCAATCTTCATAATTTGTTTGATCATTTGAATATGATATTTCTGGTTTTTTTTCAATTATTGTTGCACTTAATCTTTCAACTCTTTGGTTTAAATCACCCTCTTGTTTTGCGTTAAAAACCCTTGTTTCTAATCTTTCAAGGCGTGAATAAATACCTTCTCCGTTGTAGTCTTTTCCAAATAATTGATTTTCCAATCTGTCGATTGCAGGATAAGAAACTCCTTTTGATTGAATGTCGTCAACCTCTTTCTTTATTGCTTCATTTTCTTCATCTGAACCTGCAAGACCTAAAATTTCGTTTATTTTGTTTATTCTATCTTGGATATTTGTTGTTGATTTACTTTCTTCACCATATATTTGTGTTTCAATTCTTTTTAAGCGTTCATTTTCTGTTTCTTTTTGATATTCAACTCCAAAAAGACTTTTTTCAATGTTTCCTAATTGGACACTGATTGGTGCAAGCGCAAAACATGCGCTTGTCATTATAAAAAGAATTAAAATTATATTTAGAATTTTTTTCATAATATTTGCATTATAACAATTTATTTTTTTGTCTCGTTAGAGAAATGGGCTATATTTTGTCTGAAACTTTTAAACTATCGACTAATTTTTGAGTTTCGTCAACAAGGGTATTATAATATTTTTCACATTTTTCTTTTGTTGTTGCTTCAAAACCCATAGTGAAAACAGGCTCTGTATTACTTTGGCGAATAAGTGCAAAACCGTCTTCAAAAATTAAACGCATTCCGTCAATTGTGACAATTTCTTTTATTTTTGAACCGAATAATTCTTCTGTCATTTTTTCTTCTAATGCTTTTAGAACAGGTTTTTTAAGTTCATTAGGGCAAGGAAGTCTTATTTCCATTGCATAAAACATTTTTCTGTATTCGTCTATTAAATCTTCAATTTTAAAATTAGGATTTTGTTTTTTGTTTTTGGCAACAATTTCAATTATTCTGCATCCTGCATACATTGCATCATCAAAACCGTAATAACGGTCTTTAAAGAATAAATGACCGCTCATCTCTCCTGCCAAAAGGGCATGTTTTTCTTTCATTTTTGATTTTATGTATGAGTGACCTGTTTTCCACATTATAGCTTCGCCACCTTTTGCATTTATTGTGTCGTATAAAGCTTGTGAACATTTTACTTCAGATACTACAACAGGTTTTTCGCCTCTTCCTTTTAATGAATCAATAAGATCAAGCGCATAAATTAAAATCAATAAA
The DNA here is from genome assembly GCA_015152475.1 of Cyanobacteria bacterium SIG30. Lineage (GTDB taxonomy): Bacteria > Cyanobacteriota > Vampirovibrionia > Gastranaerophilales > Gastranaerophilaceae > SIG30. Next base: position 286,789 of record SUTW01000001.1, read on the forward strand.
TCGCCTGCAATTTTGTTTCCGCTTGAATCGATAACACCTAGCCTGTCAGAATCTCCATCAAATGCTAAACCAAAATCGGCTTTTGCTTCAACAACTTCTTTTTTGATAGCATCAAGAGTTTTTTCATCACTAGGGTTAGGGTGATGATTTGGGAAATTTCCATCTGGTTTAGAAAATAGTTCAATAACTTCGCAACCAAGTTCTCTGTATAAATCTGGAGCAACAACACCGGCAGTAGCGTTTGCGCTGTCAACAACAACTTTGATTCCATTTCCGATTTTATCGAAATTATTTGAAATTTTTTCAATGTAAGTTGGTATCAAATTATATTCAATTATTGAACCTGAAAGTAAACTTCTGTATCCTTGTTGTTCACGGTTATTAAAAGCTTCTTCTGTATATTTTTTAACTTCTTTTATATCTTCTTCAATCAAGCATGTTTTATTAAAAGTCATTTTTAGACCGTTATATTCACTTGGGTTATGTGAAGCCGTGATAATTAAAGCGCCATTTATTTTATTTCCGTTTAGTGCGCTTTCATCAATTTGTGCAAATTCGCTATAATAACCAAGAGGTGTTGGTGCAAGACCTAAATCTAAAACATTTGCTCCTATTGATGATAAACCTTCTATTACAGCTTTTTTTAATTCTGGGCTATGAAGGCGAGCGTCCATACAAACTGCAAAAAGCATTTCATTGTAATTTTTGACAATATTTGCTTTTTGGAATTGTTCTTTTGCCCATTTTGCATAACCTTTTGCTGCATAATAAAATAATTTTGCATTAACTTCGGTTGGGTAAATTCCTCTGATATCATTTTTCCCAAAAGCAGATGTGTTTAATGTTTCTTGCATTTATATTTTCCTCTCTTTAATTAAGATAATTATAATATAATAACTATTTAAAGTCTATTTGCAGTTTTAAAAAAAATGACTCCTTATTTTAAGGAGTCATTTTATCTTGATTAAAAATTATTATGAGCAACCAGAATAACCACAATTTAAGCAGATAAAGCAACCTTCTGCCATTTCAATTGTGTTACCACATTCTGGACAAACAACTTTTTTGATTTCGCCAGTTGGAGCATATTCTTCTTTAACTTCTTCAACTTTTGGTGCATCTTCAAAAAGTTGGATTTCTTTTTCTTCTTTTACTGTACCTTCAACATCAACTTTTTGTTTTGTTGGGTCTGAAGCTTTGTTATCCAAAATCATAGGTTGAGACCATCTTGAATTGTTTCTGTAAACAGTTAAACCTTTCAAGTCATATTCCCAAGCAAGTTTGTATGATTGAGCAACATCTTCAAGAGTTGCACTTTCTTCAAAGTTAACTGTTTTAGAAACAGCATTGTCTGTATGAAGTTGGAATGCAGCTTGCATTTTAACGTGTGATTCAGGTTTAACGTCATGCGCAGTTGCGAAAATTGCTTTTGTTCTTTCATCAATGCCATCAATGTGAGCTATTGAACCAGTTACCGCAATTGCTTCCATAAGTTCTTCAGAGTATATACCTTTTTCTTTTGCATAATTTTCGAAAATAGGGTTTACTTCTAATAATCTTGTACCGTCCATAATGTCACGAGTGAATACAAGACCGAATAATGGTTCGATACCACCTGAACAACCAGCTATCATTGAAATTGTGCCAGTTGGAGCAATACAAGTTGTAGTAGCGTTTCTGATACCAAATTTTTCAATTCTTCTGTCAAGATCTTCCCACATTGCATCTAAAATTATGCCTGCACTTTTACCCCTGTATTTATTTGATAAATAATTTGGACTGTCATAAACTGAACCTTCGAAGTTTTGGAAACGTCCTCTGATTTCGCTCAAACGAACACTTTCAGATTTTGAATGGTAATCGATAAATTCCATAACACGTTTACCTAATTCGCAACCTTCTTCTGAATTATATGAAATGCCAAGTTGCATTAACATATCTGCCCAACCCATAACACCTAAGCCGATTTTACGGTTGTTTCTAACCATTTCAGCAATTTGTGGAAGTGGATAATTGTTTGCAACAATTACGTTATCCAAGAAATGAATTGCTGTTCTTGTTGTTTGAGCAAGTTTTTCCCAATCAATATCAATTCCACCTGCTTGGTTTTTAATAATCATTTTGGCTAAATTGATAGAACCTAAGTTACAAGCTTCAAATGGTAATAATGGAACTTCGCCACATGGGTTTGTTGATTCAATTTCACCAATTTTTGGTGTTGGGTTGTCTTTATTTATGTTGTCAATAAAAATAATACCTGGTTCGCCAGTTGACCAAGCGCTTTTAACGATTTGGTCAAAAATCATTTTTGCGTTTAATTTTCTAACGCACTCTTTTGTTCTTGGGTGAATTAATTCATAGTCAGTGTTGTCTTTTAAAGCTTGCATAAATTTATTTGTAATAGCAATTGAAATGTTGAAATTGTTTAATTTATTCAAGTCGCTTTTACAAGTTATAAATTCTTCGATATCAGGGTGGTCAATTCTTAAAATACCCATATTGGCACCTCTTCTTGTGCCACCTTGCTTTACGGCTTCTGTCGCAGCATTGAATACTTCCATAAAGCTTACAGGACCAGATGAAACACCCATTGTTGAATGAACAACATCATTTTTAGGTCTTAAACGAGCGAATGAAAAACCTGTTCCGCCACCTGATTTATGAATTAAAGCAGTATTTTTAATTGTTTCAAAAATACCTTCTAAGCTATCTTCAACGGGCAATACAAAACAAGCACTTAATTGGCCTAATTCGCGTCCTGCGTTCATTAAAGTTGGAGAGTTTGGCATAAAATATTTTTTAGAAATAAATTCATAAAATTTATTTGTTGTTTCTTCAACTTCCGCATCACTAGCGCCAAATTCTCTATCAGCATTTGCTATAGTTGATGCAACTCTTTTGAATAAATCGACAGGTGTTTCTGTAACGTTTCCGTTACTGTCTCTTTTTAAATACCTCTTTTCTAACACCTTAATTGCGTTTTGTGTTAATTCCAATTCACATTTGTTTTCGCTTAAATCTAACGAACTCACTTTTTACCCCTTTCCCAAGTATTACTATTTTATTAAATAAATTATAGCAGTAAAAAACAATGTTGGACATAATTGTAATTTAATGTAACAAAGTTAAGAAAAGTTAAGTTTTATAAGGATTTTTGTTCTTTGTTTATGTGTTTATTTTCTTCTTTTTTAAAAAGAAGAAAAAATTAAAGGCATGGAAATAAGAAAATATTTTTAAAAACTTGTAAAATTATTTTAGGCATTGTAAAATAAAGACAGATATATCAAATGGGAGAGGATAATCGAAGATGAAATTATTTAAAAAAGTTATACCACTGTTTGTTTTTTTTGTTTTTTTAATTGGTAATATTGCTTGTGCAACAGAAGTTATGGACGTTAAAGCTGACCATTGGGCAGCTAAAGAGATTGCAAATAGCATAATAAATGGTTATTTGAACTTAAATGAAAAAAATGAATTTTTGCCTGATGGTAAAATTTCAAGAACAGATTTTGTTAGTGGTTTAGTTAGAGCGTTAGGTAGCGAAAATATAGATATATTTTTTACAAATGAATTAACTGACTTAAGTGAAACTACTCCAAATTTTAAAGATATTGTTATTGCAGAACAATTAAGTATAATTTATGGTTATCCTGATAGAACTTTTAAGCCACAAGGTTTTACAACAAGAGCAGAAGCAACAAGCGCTTTGGCACATATAACAAAAGGGGTTTATTCTAATCTTGCAATTCTTGATCGTTATAAAGATAAAGAAACAATCCCAGCTTGGGCGACTTTATCATATGCAAAAGCAATTAAAAATGGTTTTTTTGTAAATTATCCTGATAAATTAGCTTTGAGACCAAATGATTATTTAACTCGTGCAGAAGCTGCAGTTTTATTAAACAAAGTTTCAAAAAGCTTAGAACTTATTGATTCAAAATATAAAGAAGATTTAAAAACAATTACTCCAGATGTTTTGGTTTCAACTGAAACATTAAATGTTCATCAAAAACCTTTAACAAATGTTGTTGAAATTTACAACAATAAAAAAGTGGTTAAAGCAGGAAACATAATTAAAGGAACTTTTGAAACACCTGTTAATTTTAAAAAGGCTAAAGTTGGTGACATAGTTGAATTTAGTGCGCCTGAAGATTTAATTACTGAACAAGGTACTTTCTTGTATGGTGCAGGCACAAGATTTAATGCTGAAATTTTAAAAATTAAAAAAAGTCCTTGGAGAGAGAAAAACAGTAAAACATTAATTGTTTTAGACAGAATTTCAACAACCGAAGGTTATAATACTGAAATGGCCGCAGTTCCGCTTTCAAAGGATAGACAATTCCTATGGTTTAAATGGTCAAAATTAGTTTATACGAATGTTAAAAATCCAGAATGGATGCCAAAAAAAGGCAAAGGCAAGTATTCAGAAGGTGAATTCTTAGTTAAATATGGATACACTGTTTCACCTCGTGTAAAATATAAAAACCAAATAGGTGACCAAGTTTATGTTTTACTTACAGATGATTTAATTTTTAGAAATCCTGAATCTAAAAAGCAAATAGATTTAATATACAGTCCACTATTAAATCCAACTCCAAAAGAAGAAATTGTTCCTGAGCTTGAAGAAGTTATTGAACAAGCTCCAGTTCAAGAAGAAATAATTGAAGAAACTCCAGTTGAAGAAGTTATTGATGAAGTAACAACAGAACAAGAAAAAGTAGAAGAAGTTATTGATGATGTAATCGAAAATGAAGAAATTATTGAAGAATAATTTAATAACTTAAATGATAAATTTAAAAAGAGCCATAAGGCTCTTTTTTATTATGTTTTTCTATATTACTCTTGAATTTTACTTAAAAATTTGTTATAATAAATTTGTTATTTTGGATTTAAAAATAGTAAAACGGAAAGGATTTTAAAATTATGAATAGATTCAAATTATGTGTCGGGGGTGGGGCATCTAGAAGTTTAAAAGCCTTTACTCTTGCAGAAGTACTTATTACACTCGCTATAATTGGCGTTGTTGCAGCACTTACGATTCCATCAGTTATTACAAATTATAGAAATCAAGAAATTGAAACTGCTCTTAAAAGCTCATTTACTACACTTGCAAATGCAACAAATATGGACGTAAGGGATTATGGCCTTTTGATACTTGGACAATAACAAGGGCAAGTGGTGAAAATTATGCTGATGCATTTATAAGACAATATATCACACCGCATGTAAAAATTGTTAAAAAATGTACTTATTCTGCATCTGATGATTGTGGCGTTAATGATATTTCTTATTTAAATGGTGATCCATTTGTCCCAGGTGCAAATTCAGAATTATATTTTTCTCGTGTTTATTTACCAAATGGTGCATCGGTCGGTGTTCGTGTTAGTCCGGATTCGAATAATAAATTTAAAATAGTCTTTTTGTATGTAGATACAAATGGGGATAAAAAACCAAATAAAGTCGGTATAGATAACCATATATTTGTATATGTAGGTACAACAGAAACTACTAATCCTAAACATAGATTTGCTCTTAGTTTTTTGCAACATACCAGTGCCAGAGCTGGCATAACAGCTTCAACGGGCCCATGTGCTAAAAAACCAGGAGCTACACAAACAGGTCTTTATTGTACACAGGTGTTATTTGCTAATGGTTGGAAAATCCCAACAAAAGATGAATATGTAAAAACATCGTCCTTGGAAGAATACAGAGCGTATTATCCTTGGTAGTATTTTTTAAATACTTTTCTTAATTTTTGTACCTTGAATTCAAGGTACATTTTTTTTGGATTTAAAATCTGTTTAAATACCTATAAAAACATAAATCTGCAAATAATTACTGCCAAAATTATCCCTAACAGGTCTGCCAACAGGCCTGTTAGTATTGCATGGCGGAATCTTTTGACGCCAATTGCGCCGAAATAAACAGCCAAAACATAAAAAGTTGTTTCAGAACTTCCGACAATTACGGCTGAAAGTTTTGACGCATATGAATCTGCGCCATTTGCATTAACTATATCTGAAAATATGCCTAATGTTGCACCGCCAGATAATGAGCGAGTAACCATCAATGGTAAAACATCAGTTGGTATTTTAAAATAATTTAAAGGAACTTTTAACAATTCACCTAAAATATCTATAGCGCCAGATGCTCTTAACATGCCAATTGCAACCATAATTGCAACTATATATGGAATTATTTTTATTGCAGTTGTAAAACCTTCTTTTGCGCCTTCCGTAAAAATTTCATATGACGGAATTTTTTTAACTATTGCCCAAATTAAAATAGTCGAAATTAAAAGAGGTAAAATGCATATTGATATAAAATTCAAAATTTTTATCATTTAAAAAACCTCTCTAATCCTTTTGAAATAAATATTGCACATATAAAAGTAATTGAGGTTACAATAAAAGCTGGTAAAATTATTTCTGTTGGATTCTTTGAACCTTGTGCAACAAGAATTGCCAGAACAGATGAAGGTATAAGCTGGAAACCTGCAGTGTTCATCGCAAGTAATGTACACATTGAATTTGTTGCAGTTTCTTTATCGTTTTTGTTTTCTTTTTGTAATTCTTCCATTGCTTTTATGCCAAATGGTGTTGAAGCATTTGCAAGACCAAACGCGTTTGCGCTAAAATTCAGGGCTATATCTGAAATTGCAGGAGAGTTGTCTTCAACTTCGTTGAATATTTTTTTCATAATTGGGTTTAAAAGTTTTGCAAATTTTTCAATTATTCCAGCCTCTTTTGCAATTTTCATAATTCCAAGCCAAAAAGCCATAACACCGATTAAACCAAGGCAGATTTCAACAGCTTTTTTAGAACTTTCAAGCATAGCTAAAACAACAGCATCTAGTTTTCCGTTGATAGCCCCTGTTATAATTGATATAAGAATTAAAAATACCCAAATATAGTTCATATTTTAATTATCCCATAAAACTAATTTTTGAAACCAAGATATTGTGCAAATAATTCTGAATTATAAAGAGCTTCTGTTGATGAAAAATTATAGTTTTCAATCCAGTCAGATTTGAAATTTTTTATTATTTCATCAATGGTTTCCATTGTTTCTAGTCCTTTGTTTAATAAGACTTTGTTTATAATTTCTAAAGCATTTTTTTGTTTTGTAATTATTGAAGGTGGAATTTTATCATCAAATAAGAAATCAATAATACAATTTTCATAATTTTCAACTTTTTCGCCTCGAAAAATTGTTTCAAATGTTCCTAGAAACGGTATTGCAAAGAAACCATGGTTTTCATCAGAATATAGACCTATATCATACAAGCTATTATGACTTGAAAAACCACCAGCTGCGTTTGAAATAAAATCATCGCTTTCAAATTCTTCGATTTTGAAATAAGAAAAATTGTTTATTTTTTCAATATTTTTATCAAAATCATCTATTTTGCCTTCATAAAGAGCATTAAAATTTTCAATTAAATTATCTGCATTTTTGTTTGTCGTAATTATTGTATTTTGCCCAAAAAATTCAATAAATTTTTCGTGCATTTTTTTAGATTCTGATTTTATTTTATTTAATTTCTCTTCATTTTTCCAAACAAGTCTATTTGGTTTTTGTATAAGCATTTTGATTGCATTCTGATAGGCTTGTTGAGTGTAATTTGAACCTATAATGTCAAAAATTTCTAAAATATAAAATACATTTTCAAATTCAATAATTCTTGCATGAAGATAATCATATCTGCCAATTCCTTTAAGGTTAACAGCTTTTATAAGTGATACAAGAGTTATTGTTTTTTCGTTTATAAGAGAATAAACTTCAAATGTGTTTTGAGATATTTTATTTATTTTAAAAATTCCTTCAAAACTGTCTTTAAATGCTTTTATTATTTTTTTATCTTCTTGATTTTTTTCTGCGTAATAATCTAAAACTCTTATCCCGCTTTGAGTTTTTTTATCTAACAAATATTCTGTTAAAACAGTATTTAAGTCGTTTGATGTTTCTATGACAAATTCATTTTGTCTTAAATATTCTTCGAAATCGTTGCTTAAAAATTCATCTTTTACAACAAAATCATAAAGTTTATCCATTACAATGCTTATGTTTTGTAAAACTTCAACAACTGCCATTTTTTCCTCTTTTTAAATATATCAAATATTCCGTGTTTCCGCTTTTATTCCCTAAAATTGGTGATTTAGTTATGCCTTTGGTTTCTAAGCCTAAATTTTTTGCAAATTCTTTAATGTCTTCGATTATTTTTTGATGAACTTTTTCATCTTTAACTATACCGCCTTTTAAAATGTCGCATCTTTCAGCTTCAAATTGAGGTTTTATCAAAAGAACCATTTCAGCATTTTCTGACACAAAATTTAAAATGTTTTCTAAAACTTTTTTTATTGAAATAAAAGATAAATCCATACTTAAAAAGCTTGGAAGCTCAGAATTTGGCAGTTCTTCAACTCCATAAATTTCTTTAAAAGTACAATTCTTTAAATTAGTTTTTTCTATATTATGTACTTTTGGATTTGTTTTTATTTTCCAGTCAATTTGGTTGTACCCGCAATCAACTGACCAAATTTCTTTTGCGCCAGATTGCAACATGCAATCTGTGAATCCTCCGGTTGAAGCTCCTGCATCAAAACAAATTTTGTCTTTTATATCAATTTTGAATTCATTTAAAGCGTGTTCTAATTTAAGACCACCTCTTGATACAAATTTTTCTTTTTTTACCTCTAATTTTGGAACAATTTTTTCTTTAAAAGTTTCAAAATCGAACATTTCACCAGCTTTTTTAACAACTTCTGTGTCAATTTTGATGTCTCCTGCAATAATTGCTGCAGAAGCTTTATTTTTTGTTTCAAAATAACCTAATTCAAATAAAATTAAATCCAGTCTTTTTTTCATTGAAGTTGAGGTTCCTCTTGTAGAGCAACTCCTGCAATTTGGTTTGATAAAAGTGTTACTTTTTTGATAGGTCCTAATGGCTTGTATTCAACAAGTTTTGGTGTCGTTGATGATGTTTTAATTAAATTTTGAATTTCTTCATAAACTGCATTTGGATTTTCAAAATATAGAACCATAGGTTGAATCCAATTTTTTCCAAAAATTAAAACTGCTGTTTTTGTTTTGTAATTCATTGAATTAAATTGTTGTGCCATTTTACACCTCTATTCCAAAAAAATCTTTGACATTTTGTTCAGTTGCCTCAACAACTTCATCATATATTATATCTTTAATGTTGGCAATTTCTTTTGCAATTAACGGAATATATTTTGGAGAATTTTCTTGTCCTCTAAATGGGTGTGGTGCCAGATATGGGCAATCTGTTTCTAGCATTAATTTATTAAGAGGTATATCATAAACAACTTCTTTTAATTTTTTTGCATTTTTAAAAGTTACAACTCCACCTATTGCAATATACCAGCCTTCTTTTATACATTGTTTAGCATATTCCAAACTTCCTGAAAAGCAGTGCATAATAACTTTTTCAACACCACTTTGTTTTAATATTTCAAAAGTGTCAAGATACGCTTCTCTTGCATGGATTAAAACAGGTTTGTTTAAGGCTTTGGCTATTTCTAATTGCTGGATAAAACCTTTTTTCTGTTTTTCTTTGTCAAGATTTTCCTCATAATAATAATCAAGTCCGATTTCACCTACTGCGATTGCTTTTTCATCTTTTAAATATTCAATCATTTTATTTGCAGCATCATCGCCAAACTTTTCAATATCACTTGGATGAACACCAAAAGCCGAATAAATACCTTCGTTATTTTTTGCGATTTCTTTAATTTTGTCAAAACCGCAAGGTTCAACCCCAGGAATAATGATTTTGTTTACGTTTTTTTCTTTTGCTTCTTTTATAATTTGTTCAGGATTTTCAAAATAATCCAAATGTGCGTGTGTATCTGTTAACATAATAAAATTATTTTAGCACAATAATTTAAAGTTTATTTTTTATTACTAATTAACCCCCTGTTTGAAGGGGGTTAATCTTATGAATTCATTAAAAAATCTTTTATATCATTTATGCCTTTATTTACTCTTTCAAATTCACTTAAAACTTGATCTCTAAAACCTAAGTAAGCTGGCATTGATACAAATTTCTTTTCAATATCTTCAAGGATTTCTCTATGTTTTTTTTCGAGTTGTTCTGGCGTTATTACAATTTTTTGCTGAAGAATAAAAACAACCACAACGATTATAAAGGGCGCATATTCTATGAACTTATTCAATTTCTTCTCGCTCCTTAATTAATTTTTTTCTGTTTTCTTTTCTTTCCTGAAATGCTTTTTCGGCACTATTTTTTAAGAAAAGAGCAAGTTCTTGAAGTTCTTCTTTTGTCATAACAGAGGAATTTAATTCTGTGCTATCCCATATGGTTATAGGGAATATATTTGAAGCTAATAATAAAATATAACTTTCTTGCACATATTTAGGTTTATAGAAAAAACCATTTTTGTATTCTACTGGTGTATTTAAAACTTTTTCGTATTTTTCATCTTCTTGTTTAAGTTCTTCTTCTATTTCTGAAAGACGAATTTTTCTTTTATATTCAGTTGTATTTGTTATATCAACAAATTTTCCGTTTATAATATCCCACCTGTCGCTTCCTGCATAATTGTCCCAAGTAGAATCATCTATTGTTGCTATGTAATTTTCAATTTCAAATGCGTAAGCATTTTTTTCTTTATCAAAATAAATCATTATTTTTCGACTCCTTTTAGCGGGAAAAGTCCCATTAAACATTTAAGTGTTGTATAAATTTTTGAATTTGTATGTCCTGCGGTAAATTTAAAATAATAATTTTTTGGTACAAATATTGTCCAAGTGTGTACATAACTTGTCCCTTGTTGTACATAAAATTTAGTTAATTGTTTTGTTTTGCCTATATAAAAATTTAAATTGGTGTTGATATTGTTTTCTGTATAAACAGGACAAACAACAAGGCAATTACAAGGTGCTTGATAAATTGTATTTAATGCAAAACTTGTCATAATTGGGTTTTCATAATCTGGAAGTAACCAATTTGTAACGAGTTCTTTTGAACCTAGACTTGCATTTATATCATATCCATTAAAATTAAAAGAACATGTTTCAGCATTTGTTATTACACCATTTTCAACAGTTATTGAACCTATTAAAATATCTTCAAAATTAACCCATTCTGTGTTATCTAATTTTTTAACTGAAAAAGGTTCTGTTGCTGCATTTACCCATATACTATTGTCGCTAATTTTTTCAGTTGCTGTTAATGCCATTCTCATTATACTTCCATGGGTTCCATCACCTAAAAGATTAAATTTGTAATACTTATAGTATTTGTCGTTAGAACTCATATCAATTGTCCAGGTTGCATTTTGTCCAGTTGCAGAATTTGTGAATTCAGTTAATTTTTCCCAAGAACTATTATCATCAGAACCATAAATCGTTCCTGCCACAATTGCTCTTATGTAATTATGGTTTCTATTTGTTATGTCCACTTTTGTTATATTTATGGCGATTGGATTATAAATTATGTAATTTCCTTCGTTTCCAGCAGATGTCCAAAATTGTTCTGATGTATCAAAAGCATAATAAACATAATCTGTTAAATTATAATCAGCAGATACTGCAAATAAATCACCACCAAGAGTTCCGTTTTCGGTTAAAACTGGTTGTTCCCAAGTACTTGCTGATGGTTCTTTTGTTTGAAAATATAAATTATTTGCTAATGGGTAAGGGTCTTTATCTGAATTAAAAAAGATATTATATTTGCCATTTTCTAATGCAGAACAATCAAGTGAAGACAAGTTTTCTTTTTCAAAAGATATACCATCTAAACCAGTTGCAATGATTGGATTATTTTCATCAATATTAAAATCAAGCTGGCTTGGATCTGTTGAATTTATTGTTAAAAGTGATGTATTTCCAGAATTTATACAATATCTTGTCTTGTTTTCTTTTATTGAATTTCTTATTTCATCTGTTAATCCATTTTCAACATAGTCTTTTAGTGTCGAAAGAGAATCTGTTGTTGATGAAATACTGTTTTTATGGTCGTTGATTTGCTTTCTTATGGCTTCAAAATTCTCGTTTACTTCGTAAGCTTTTGCTTTTGTGCCTGCTATGAATACATTAGGTATCATAAAATCTGTCATAAATTTATCCTTTCGTTTGTCATATTATTGCCAAACGAACAACAAGTTTGATTTTACGTCCTAGCTTTATAACTAAATAATAAACTACTCTTTTTTTAAAAATTCAAAAAACATGTTGGCTGAGTTAAAATATCAAAATTAATTTTTACAGATAATTTTTCCCACCACCACAACCAATTTTTGCAATTAAGCGCATCTTCGTCAATATTTTTATAATACCAATCTTGAATTATATTTGCCTGCGCTAATTCATCCATTGTATTTTCAAAACGATTTCTTATTCTGCTTGGTGCCAAGAAACAATAATTATTTTTTATTATTTTCATTATTTTTTGAATTTGTATAACGTTTAATTTTGGTTTTAATTGTTTATAAACACTTAAATAATAACCTATGTCTTTATGCCAAGAATTCTTTAAAGGATGGAAATTCAAAAGTTTTTTGGGCAATATAATTTTTTTGTCATTTAAATAATTCTCGTTCAATTTTATTTTTAAAATGTAATTATTTTTTTCAATTATCTTTAACAAATTTAATTTTTCTAGACTTATTATTAGTGCAATAATTTTTTCTTTGACGATTTTGTTAAAACCACTTCTTCTGAAATTCTTGTGTGATATTTGTTTTATTTCTCTAAAATTTAAAATATCGTTTGCTGAAATAGTTATAATTTCTTGTTTCTTATTTAAGAAAAAATGTATTAAAATTAAATAAATATCAAATAATTCATGGGGTAAATTGTTATAAATATTCTCATTTAAGAGAATTGAATCGAATTTTTTATTAACCTCTTCCATCATGTTTCCCTCTTAATTTTATAATAATTAAATTTGTGAAAAAATCTTTTATTCTTAATGTTTTTTTAATGTTGTCTATGTTAAAATTTTTTTATGAAAAGTTTGTCAAATTTTACTTTAGAAGAATTGGAAAATTTAGCACTTGAGCTTGAAGAACCTAAATTTCGAGCAAAGCAACTTCATAATTGGATTTGGACAAAATCTGCCCAAAATTTTGATGAAATGACAGATTTATCTAAAAATTTTAAGGAAAAATTGCAACAAATTGCAGTTGTTACAAATGTAAAAATAAAAACAAAACAAGTTAGTTCAGACGGTACAATTAAATATTTACTGGAATATGAAGACGGCGAATGTGTTGAAACAGTTTTAATGCGTTTTGATAATCGTTCTAATTTAACAGCTTGTGTTTCTTCTCAGGTTGGTTGTGCTTGTGGTTGTGATTTTTGTGCAACTGGCAAAAGGGGTTTTATAAGAAATTTAACAGCATTTGAAATTGCGAATCAAATTTTAACTATTCAAAGAGATTCAAAACTTAAAGTTACAAATGTTGTTTTTATGGGGCAGGGTGAACCTTTAAATAATTTTGAAAATTTAAATTTGGCAATCAAAATCATAAATGACTATTTGCAAATAGGTATAAGAAGAATAACAGTTTCAACTTGTGGAATAATTCCAAAAATTTATGATTTAACAAAACAAAGTTTAATTCCAACTTTGGCGCTTTCCTTGCATGCGCCAAATCATAGTTTAAGAGAAAAAATTATGCCTATTGAGAAAAAACATAATTTAGACGAACTTAAAAAAGCTCTTAAATTTTTTAATGATAAAACAGGTGATAGAATAACAATTGAATATGTTCTTTTAGGAAATCTTAATGACACAAGAGAAATGGCTTTTGAACTTGCAAAATTCTTAAAAGATATAAAATGCAATATAAATTTAATTCCATATAATTCAGTTGACGAAACAAAATATAAGAAACCTGACAAAAAGAATGTAATGATGTTTAAATATATTTTAGAAGGTTCAGGCAAAAAAGTAACTGTCAGACTTGAAAGAGGCGCCGATATTGATGCTGCTTGTGGTCAATTGAGAGGAAAAGTTGTAAACAATTAAAGTTTAGCTTAATTCCAATGCTAATTTTATTGCTTCTTGCATACTTGTTGAATCGGCAATGTTTTTCCCTGCAATATCATACGCAGTTCCGCCTGATGGTGATGTTCTTATGACTTTTAGACCTATTGTTGTATTTACGACTTTATCAAAAGCAAGTGCTTTAACGGCAGTTAATCCTTGATCATGATACATAACGGCAACTGCATCATAATCTTGTTTTTCATTATTTAAATATTTTTTCCCAACTTTTGCAAACAAACTATCCGCAGGTTTTGCATCTTCGATGTCAATTTCAATGTTTCTTAATTCATTTATGGCAGGGTTTATAATTTTAATTTCTTCATCACCTAAAATGCCATTTTCGCCAGCATGTGGGTTTAAAGCGCAGATACCAATTTTTGGTTTTTCAATTTTGCATTTTTCTTTTAAAAATTTGTTTAAACGAATTATTTTTTCAACAATCATTTCTTTGTTTATTTTTATATCTTTTAGGGCAACATGGCGTGTTAATAACATAATTCTTAAATCATTTGTTATAAACATCATCTCTGCTTTATCTTTATCTTTTTTTAAATGTTCTTCAATAACTTCTGTTTGTCCATTATAAAAATGTCCTGCGTCATGTAAAACTTTTTTTGAAACAGGTGAAGTTACAATTGCACTAATTTTTCCTTCTTTTGCTAAATTACATGCAACTTTTAAACTTTCAAAGCAAAAATCACCATTATTTTCAATTTTGATTTCTATGGTTTCATAATTTAAAGCATCAATCTTTTCGCCAATAATAACAACGTTTTCTTTTGGCAAATTAAGTTTTAAAAGAGCCTTTTCTACAAGTTCTTTGCCAATACCTTTTTTATCACCCGTTGTTATTGCGATTTTTTTATTCATGACGTTCAAAATATTTTAAAATTTCAACCAAAGTTGTTGTTGTTCCAAGGTTTCCGGATTTTGTTATAACTAATTGTGCATTTGAACCAAGGCACAATGGAATTGCCGGTAATATTGTATCAATTACTTGAAGATTTTCGCAGTATAATGCTTTGCAACATCTGTAAGAAGTTTCACCACCTATTGTAATTAGAACAAAATCTTTTTCTTGTTTTACTTTTTGGGCTAATGTTGCTAGATATTTTGTTATTTTATCCGCTAAATCATCTTTTGAAACACCTTCATCTATTAAAAGCTCATTAGCTGTTGAATTTTCATCTTCTAATTCTTTTTCTATCTCACTTACATGAACTGCAACAATATTTGTTTTTTGCAGGTTAGAAATGACTCTATTTAATATGTTATCTGAAACGCCATTTAAAATGTCTTCAATTTTTAAACTTATAAAATAAGAATTTTTTATATCTTCATCATCTTGTACTTTTTTGAGTTGAAGCGCACTAAGTTCTGTTGCTGAGCCTGATAAAATAAGTTTTGGCATTGGTGGAACTGCTTTTTTGAAGTTTTGTATTTTAACTTCTTCAAGCCAGTTATTCGCTAAAACTTGTGCAAGACCGGCAGAACCACAAGGCAAAATATCGTAGTTACTTTTTTTCATAGCTAATACTATTTGTTCAATATCAACGACAGATACGGCATCTACTACAATTAATTTTTTGCCACTTTTTATAAGTTCATTTAATTTCATAACCAAAGGAGCAGCACCCTTTGAAACTATTGAAAAATCAATTAAACCAACTGAATCTTCATTATTTGGCATTTGTTTTTTGAGTATATTTACAAGATTTGATTCATAAACTGGTACATGTGGGTCACGTGCAGCTTCTGTTCTTTCAACAGGAACACCTTTAACTAATTGGAAACCGCCTATTGTAATTCTTCCTTCTTGCACAAAAGCCGGTGATATAATTGCGCAATCTTTTCCAGTTGCGTTTAGAGCGGCTAAGATTTCTTGTGCGATGTTTCCTCTTAAAGTTGAATCAATTTTTTTATAGAAAAAATCAACATTAAATTTTTCTTTAAAAATATTAAAGGCTTCTTCTGTTCTTTTGTATGCTTCTTCAGGAGTTTTATTCCTGCTTTCTGTCGAAACAGCCCAAGTGTCTATCGGCAGATTTTTTACAGGAATTTTTTCATAATCAAGTAAAATTTCTGTAACTGCACCTTTGGTAAAAAATTGTAATGCAGTATCATTAGCACCAGTTAAATCATCTGCTATTACAACGATTGTGTTCGAGGTTAACATTATTCTTCTTTTCTGCCACCAATTAATCTAACATTTGTTGCACGAATTATAAATCTTTCGTTCATTGTGCCATCAGCACCTTGCCATTTATTAGAAATAAGTCTGCCTTCAACGCCGACCATGCGTCCTTTTTTTATCCATTCACCGGCAAATTCTGCTTGTTTATCCCAAACTTCGATATTGAACCAATCGGTTACTTCTTCTTTTGTTCTGTTGTCCCAACGGTTAACAGCAAGTGAAAATGTTGTTTTTACTTTTTCACTTTCAAAATATTTCATTTCAGGATCTTGACCTGCACGTCCAACAATTACAACAGAATTAACCATTTTAAAACCTCTCTTTAATAATATGGTTAATTATATTATAGAAAACTCACAATATCAAGATTAGATTAAAAATCGCCTATATAATTCTTAAGATTTTTGCTGAAAAATTTATGATTTCTGCATAATTTTTTAAGTTTTGCAATTGCGCGATTTTCAATTTGTCTTATACGTTCTCTTGAAACGCCATAAAAAGTTCCTATTTCATCAAGAGTTTTCTTTTCGCCATTTTCATCTAATCCGTAACGCATAATTAAAACATCACGTTCTTTTTGATTAAGTTGGTCTAAGATTTTTTTGATATCTTCTTCCAAATTATCCTGAGCAACTTTGCTATCAGGCGCAATGTGTGCTTCATCTATTATGAAATCACCTATTTTTGTCATATCATCTTTTGAATTTGCAGGTGTTTCAATACTTATTGTAGTTTGTGAATTTTTAAGTAATTGATTTAATTTTAAAAGGGATAAACCTGATTTTAATGCAATTTCTTCCTTTGTAGGAGTTCTGTTAAGTTCAGTAGATAATTCTAATGTTACTTTTTTTATTTTACTTAAATTTTCTACCATATGAACAGGAAGTCTTATGTTTCTTGATTTATCAGCAATACCTCTTGTTATTGCTTGTTGTATCCACCAAGTCGCATATGTTGAAAATTTATAACCTTTACTCCAGTCGAATTTATCGACTGCTTTCATAAGACCAAGGTTTCCTTCTTGAATTAAATCTAAGAAAGATAGTCCCCTGCCTGTATATTTTTTTGCAATGCTTACAACAAGCCTTAAATTTGCGTTTATTAATGCTTCTTTGGAACTTTGTGTATCATTTTCTTTTATATCTTTTGCAAGTTTTATTTCTTCTTCATGGCTTAATAGGGGAATTTTTCCTATTTGTTGTAAATAAATTCTTACAGAGTCATCAGATATATCATTTTTATCTGTGTCTTCTTTATTTTCTTCAGGATTTTCAATGGCAACTTCTTGTTCTTCTTCAATCAAGTTTTCATCTTCTAATTCTAAGCTTTTTTCTATTTCTTTTGAATCCATCTTGTCTCCTATACTAAAACTATTATATTGATTTTTATTTTTTTTGCATGGTTTGTTTGATTGAAATTTGTCTGACACTTTCATATAGAATAACGGCTGTTGCATTAGAAACATTTAATGATTCAAAGTTACAAGGAAGTTTTACTTTAAAATCTGCTTTATTCATTAAAGTTTTTGTGACTCCTGGGCCTTCTGAACCCATTATCAGCGCAAAATTCATATCAGTATAATCAATGTCATAGTAATTATCTTCACATCTTGCACTTGTTGCAATTATCCACCAGTCTTTATTCTTCAAGGTATCAATTGCGCTAGATAGACTATTTACTTTTATTATAGGTATATGATTAACTGCCCCTGCTGAAGTTTTTTCGACGGTTGTATTGATTGGGCAGGCTCTATGATTGGCAAGCATAATTCCGTCATAACCTGCACAGGCACAAGTTCTTATAATAGCACCAAGATTATGAGGGTCTTGAATATTTTCAAGAATTACAATTTTTTTGTAACCTTCTTTTTCATCCATTTTATCTAAGAAATCTTCAAATTTCATATATTCAACAGGAGAAACATATGCAATTACTCCTTGGTGAGGAATATCTTTGGGGAATTTATCATTATTAAGATTTGTGAACTGAATTATGATAGATTTTTGTTTTGCAAGTTCAATAATTTTTTTTAATCTGTTATCTAAACCAATATTTTTTGATACAAAAATTTTGTTTATTCTTGATGAATTCCTGTCTAACGTTTCTAGAACCGCGTTTTTGCCATATATGTAATTAGAAAAATTTGCTTGTTCCATTTTCTTTCCTTTTGCTTTTTTAGGTCATTTATTGTATATTTTAAAATATATGTTTCATATTTTACACAAATATTGTATTATGAAAAGCGTATAGATAGAAATAAAATTATAAAAAACATGTTTGATTTAAATAGTTTATTGAATAGCACTGGAGGAACAGTAGTCGGCGTTGCGGTAACACCGAATATTGGTCTTGAAGTAATGCTTATAGACAAAAAAACCCAAAGGGTTATGAAATATGGTCATAAGCCACTTGCTTATAATTTAAGTGCCAGAGATATTGAAGATTATAATGAACTTAAAACCGGATTAACAGAATTATACGCTGATTTGCAAATAGATACGAAATCAGATGTATATGTGGTTTTACCTAACGTTCATTTTGGTTTTATTAGTTTTCCACCTATTATGGTTGACGAAGCTATCGATAATGCTTTGTTATCCAAGGCTGAAGAATCTTATATTTTCAGACGTGTTGAACCAAAAACAGCTTGGGCTGATGTAAATTTTAAAAATAGAACAGACAGCAGATATCTTGCATATTCTTCAATTCAAATAACAGTTGTAGATAGAGTTATTGAAAAAATTGAAGATTTAGGCGGAAAAGTTGTTGGTATTGAAACTTCTTACTGTGCCTTTTTAAGAGCAATCCATTTTTCTGGAATTGTAGCTGATATTATTGACCAAGGAAAGAATTGGAACATTCTTTTAATTAACTCAAATAATTATGCAATTTTCTCATTAGTTGGTGAAAATTTAGTTGATTATACAGAAGTTCCTCTTGCGTTGAAATCATTCTCACACGAAGAAGCATATCAAGCCATTGCAACTTCAGCTTCACAAATTTTGGTGAATTATCCTGCACAAAAATTATTGATAGTCAGCCAATTTGATGAAATTAGTGCACAAGTTCTGCAAACTCAAATGGCTGTGGATTGTGAAGTACAAATTTTAGACTGCAATAAGTTTATTGACAGGCCAATAGTTGAAACTTTTGAAAATATTACAGACAAAGAAGCCAAGAAAATGTCATTAAGCGCAATAGGTGCTGCATCTGTTAATATTTCAAAATTCCCACTAAAATTAAACGTATTAAAAACTGGTGGCCACATGGCAGATGTTACTTACCAGGAATTTGTTGTTTTTGGTAAAACATTTGGTATTACAGAACAAGTAATAGCTAAATTCTTCCTTGTTGCTTCAGTTGTTCTTGCAATTATATTTGCTATTTTCTTGGCCGGAGTTATTGTAACAAATGGTATTATTGATAAGAAAAATCAAGAATATGTTTCTAAAATTTCTACAATAGAACAAGAAATTATAGCATTAGAAGGTGATAGCTCAGTTAACGTTGAATCTTTAATTGCGGGTATTGCGGAAAGCAATGTTAAAGCAATGAGTTTTTATGATTCAATTTCTGTTGATATCCCAAAAAGTATCTGGCTTACATCTTATGCTAATAAAGATGGTGAAAAAATCAGAGTTGAAGGTATGTCTCTAAATTTAGGTGATATTTATACATATTTTAAAAATTTAAGAGCAATTACTCCTAATTCAACAATAAGATTAAATAAATTAAAAATGATTACTGATATGTTTGATGATACATATGATAATGATTCTGTTAACAGCGAAGTTAAATTCTATTCATTTGAAATAGGTAATTACGCTCCAACAGATTCTGTTGAGGCTCCACCTACACAAAATCCTCAAGCACCAAAATCTTCAAGCAATAAAAATGTTCCATTTGACCCATTATCACCATTCTCAGACAAACAAGGTGATGGCGATGATGGTGATGGACTTGAACCACCTCCAGATTTGGAACCACTAAGCTAATTAAGGTAAATAACTATGCAAAAAATGTTAACTAAACCAATAAATTTAATACTTATTATCATTTTCCTTGCTGTGCTATGCGGTGGTGGTTATTTATCTGTGACAAATGTACAAAAATTTATTGTGACTTATAATGCTCAACAAGAATCATCAGCTAAATTGGTTGAGCTTGAGGAAAAACTTGCTCTTATAAAAGAAGAAAGAGCAAATAAGCCAGTTAACGAAGTTAAAACCGACAAGGAAATTTTTAAGGCCTTAGATTCTGGTATTGGTCCAGATGCTGCTTATGCGCCATTATTTGAAAAGTTTATTGATTTAGCAAAAATGTCAGGTATTAGAATTCGTTCTATTGAATATTCTGATAATCCTGCAGATGATCGTCTTGTTTCTGCTCAACTTACATATTTGAATGTAAAACAATTAAAAGTTAAAGCTGTTGGTTCATATAGAAATTTCCAAACTTTCTTTAGAGCAATTACAAAAGAACACTATTTAATGTCTATATCACAAATGGAATTTCAACCTTGGGAAAACGATAGATCAGTTCTTATTTCTGAATTTTTTCTAAGACTTTATACAAAAAATCGTTAGTCTTTTTAAAAGAACTTTTAACAGTTTTGTTTGATTTTGTCCAAAAACAAGATTATTTTGACGCAATAAATTTATGTTAATTGTTTATATTTAATATTTTTTTAAGGCGAGCTTTTAAAATTCTGTTTTCTTGGTCCAGCTTTTTAAATTCTCGTTGTAAATTTATTACAAGTTGTTTGTGTTTGCTATTGTGTTCATTAAATTGAATAGTTGTAAGACCAAAGCCCATTATGAAGCGCTTTTCTGCGTCTTCTTTAAACTTTAATAAGATTTCTATATCAGACGCTTTTATAAAGCCGAATCTAATCATTATTTCAGCAATTTTAACGTCATGACCCATTTCTCTTTGAACGCGTTGTTCATCAAGAGCTTGTTTTAATTGAAGTGCATCTAATTGTCCTAATTTTTTTAATAATTCACCTGTTCTTATTTGTCCTGCTAAAAATTTTGCTATTGAATAATTTGCGTCATTTCCGAAAGGTTCTATAAATTCTAATTCAACGCATCTCACAAGTAATTTGCAAACGGCAGATAATGTCCAAAAATTATTAACTGCAATTTCAAAAAGTGTGCAACCATTTAGTGCATTTGCAAGGAATATATAGTGTTCGCCAGACAAATTTGGCGTGTTTCTATCCTTTAATTCATTTTTTCCATTAAATGTCACTTTTGGACAAATTTCTTGAACAAGTTTAGTAGGGTTTAAAAGCCCCATAAACTGAGCTAATTCTTTTTTGAATGAAGCTTCCATATTTCTGTATGCGACTTGTTGCACCCATAATGGAAGGGCGTTTATATTTTCTAAAAATAATTCTGAATTTTTTGATTTGTTATTCATAATATACTAACTAGCTCTCTTTTATTATACTTCAATTTTGCCTATATACAAATCATTTATTTATATTATTCAGGCAGAAATTATTTTATCGCATTTTATGTCGTGTTTTTCGTTTGTGATTTCGTCAAAAAGTAAATCATTTGGCACCACAACGATTTTTTTGGCTTTTATTGTTTTATCTTTCAATAATCTGTCGTAAAATCCTGCTCCATATCCAAGTCTATTACCTTTCTTATCAGCACATAACGCTGGGATTACAATAATATCTAAAATGCTTAAATCTTCAAGTTTTTCATTTATGGGTTCCATAACCTTGAAATTCGATTCTTTTAAAATATCACCATTTTTATATTCACAAATTTCAAGATTTTTATCTTTGCATCTTGGAAGATAAAAAGTTTTGTCATATTTTAAAAGGCTTGTAACGTCAATTTCGCATTTTTTTGGATAGAATAATGCAACACGAGAAGCTCTGATGAAATCTTCAGAGCTTAATATTTTTTCAACTATTTTTTTTGAAATTTTTTCTAATTGACCGTTATTATATAGTTCAAGTCTTTTATTTTTACAATATTTTCTAAGCTGTTCTTTATTTAGAGTTAATTGGAACTGTTGCATATTTTTTCTTTAAATTATTAAAATTAAAAAACTTTTCGTGGGTTTTTTTCTCTTTTACTTTAAAATCATCATTGTGATATTTTAACAAGTATTTTACAAGCTCTTCACTATACATCGTAACCTATCTCCTTCATTTTCATAAAAACTTTTTTTGATTAAAAATTGCCTATATAATCAGAAGTTTTTACAAAAATTTAAGTTAATTTTACATTTGATAAAATATGAACATGCAAATGGAAAACTTCTTGTCCTGCATCTTTTCCAGTGTTTATATGTGTTTTATAACTTTCTATACCTAATTTTTTTGTTACATCTTGAATTGTACTAATTAATTCAGCACCATAATTAACGGCATCAAAATCGTTTAAGTTTTCAACGTGTTTTTTTGGTATCAAAAGCAAGTGAGTATTCGCTTTTGGGTGTAAATCTTTTATGACAAAGAAATTATCATTTTCATACAAAAAATCACTTTTAATTTCACCATTTGCAATTTTGCAAAATATACAATTATTTTCCATATAATTTCCCTCTAAAAATAAATTATATAAATTTTTTTATATATGGCAATTAAATTTCAAATTCTTAATATATGTTATAATATTTTTATGAATTTTATGAAAAAGGTTTTTAGTTTAATTCTTGTTTTCTTTATTTTGTTTGCGCAACCAACTTTTGCAAGCATTAAAGGTCATATTGAGCATACGGATGAAAATGAAATTCAATTAGATAAAGAATTATTTACAGGTGAAGTTGAAGTCCTTAAAGAAGATAAAACGGTTGAAGTTACTGTTTCTCAGGTTTTAAGTTCTGGCTATACTCAGGCAGGGGACGAATTTTTTGCAGAAATTTCACAGGATATATATGGCGATAAAGGCATGATAATTCCAGTTGGTTCTGTTGCTCATGGTGTTGTAAATACTATTGTTGAACCTAAAAATATGGGAAGAGACGGCTGGGTTATATTGGACTTTGATTATCTTGTGACTCCAGATGGCAGACAAATTCCAATTAAGGGCTCTATAACAACAAAAGATTCTAAACCAAAAGCAATTGTTAAAGGCGTTGCAGAACATACTGGTTATACTTTGGCAGGTGGACTTGTTGGCGGTTTTTTTGCGCTGAATTTCTTAGGACTTGAAGCTGCAATTGCGTCTCAAGGTTATACGATTGCAGGTGGTGCTGCGATAGGTGGTGCAATCGGTTTGGTTCAGGCAATTAGAAGAAAAGGTGATGGTGTTTTAATTAAACCTGGAGATCAAATAAAAGTAAAAATGTTGTCTAATATTGAACTTCCAGTTTTTCAGGAAGATGCTTTTAAGCAAGAAGAAGTTATTCTTGAAGGACTTGATGTTGTAATAAATGACATAAAATACGAAAAAGATCCTTTTGGCGTTGAAAATACAATAACTTTAAAATTACTTATAAAAAATAACACCAGGAAAAAGTTTTCTACATTTGACATGTGTTTGGTAAGTGATGTAAATAATGTTTTTCATCCGTCTCCTTTTGGCAGAGACGATTCCTTATGGTTTAGAGACATTAAACCTGGCGAGGTGGCTATTGGAAATTTATCATTTAGTGTACATGATATAAAAAGAAAACATTGGCTCGTTTTCAATGAAGGTATTACAAGAAAGCCAGTTGCTAAAATTTCTATTGATAATGCAAAAAAAGAATTGTCAAAAAAGAAAAAAAGAAAATGGTTAAGATAGGTTAATTTTATTCTTAAAAAGGGCAATAAAAATTATTCAGATGTTTTATGAGAGTAGATTATGAAAGTTCCAAGTGTTCAAATAAATCAAAATATAACATCTTTTAAACCAGTTGAAAAAACAACTGTTATTAATAATGTCCCAAATGAACCAAAAAGTGGCAAAAAAAGGAAAATTGCTGCCTGGACACTTGGTTCTGCAACTGCCATAGGCGTTGCATCAGTTTTATTGCAACCAAGATTTTTTGGCAAAAAAGTAACACAATTTTTTAGTGAATATGGACACAAAATCCAAGATAGTTTAAATGGTTCTTCAATATTAGAGAATGGAGAAAAAATTACAAAAGGCGCAAAAAAATTCTCTAATAAATTTTTTAATTTTTCTAATAACCTTACAACTGCCAAAGACGTTTATGCTAAATCATTTACTGATAAAATTCCTTTTTTAAGAAAGTTTGATGATCTTACAGCAAAATTATATGAAAAAACCGGAAGAAAGATGGTTAGTGGAGCATATGCTAAAACACAAGCACTTTCATCTGCTCTTGATTCAAAAATTTTAAGAAAACTTGATAATATTAGTGATTTATCAAGAGAGATAAAAATAGGTAATGAAGTAAGAACCAAAGCAGAATGGGTTGAAATTGCTAAAAATATTATCAAAAAAAGACAAGATGCTGTATCTGATTTAACATCTCAAGCATCACAAGATAGCAGATTCCAAAAAATCGGAGAAATTACTAGCGGAATTGCAAAAAAAGTAAGAGATTTTATTTCTTTTCCAAGTGAACTTAAAACAAAAAATCCAAAAGGAATTACGAAAAAATTCACCGATAACTTTATTTCAGAAGAATTATTAAGCGCTGATAAAGAAAAATTTGTTACAGATTTAATTTCAAAGAAAAATGCTATTTTATCTTCTGACGGGGCTTCAAAAGGTCTAACAGAAAAGTTAGATGTTATCCTTAATGGTTTATTTGATGGCAAAAAAGATTTAGATATTAAACTTTCGAATATGCGTTTTAAAAATGCTCTTGAAAAATCAATAAAAATGGAAGGTAACGATTTATTTGACAAGATGCGTGACATTAAACATGGTTGTGCGCAAATGGATGTACTTTCAATACTTGGAACTATGGGTTTAACAGGTGTTTATTTAGGGCAAGCAAAATCTAAACAAGAAAGAGTTTCAGTTTCGCTTACAAGTGGAATTCCTTTGCTTGTTGCAATTTCTGCATCAACTGCCGCAACAATGAAGATGATATCAGGAGCTAAAGCTATTGTTTTAGGTATTGCTTCAGGTTTGGTTGCAAATACAATAGGCAAAGTTGCAGACAGAGCATATAGAAAACATACAAATACAGAAAATGAAGCAGTGTCTATCCCAACCATTGAATCTAATATGAAAGATAGTGTTAAAGAAATTAAAAATTTATCACATAAGCTTCAAACTTCTTCTTTATAATTTTAATTTTTTTGTAGTTGGTAGTGATTTTGTTTAAATGTTTAATTTTCTTTGCAATACTTGCGTTTTATACAAATAAGTGTTGACAAAACAATTGTTATTTGATAGTTATATAATAAGGTACTTTGTATAACAATTGTGAAAGAGCTGCAAATGAAAAAAATTGAAAATGAAAAAAAAGCAAAACAAACCGAAACATTAGAAACAACAAATCCAACAAACAGTATTGAAGCATTAAACCAACTTATTCAAAGAGCCAAAAAAGCACAAGAAATTTATTCGACTTATACACAAGAACAAGTTGATAAAATTTTTAAAGCTGCGTCAACTGCTGCAAATAAAGCGCGTATTCCTTTGGCACGTATGGCAGTTGAAGAAACTGGTATGGGTATTGTTGAAGACAAAATTATCAAAAATCATTTTGCTTCGGAATACATTTACAATAAGCATAAAAATGCTAAAACTTGTGGCGTTATAAAAGAAGACAAAATTAATGGTATTAAAGTTGTGGCAGAACCATTGGGCGTTATTGCTGGTATTATTCCAACAACAAACCCAACATCAACTGCTATTTTTAAATCTTTAATATGTTTAAAAACAAGAAACGCAATCATCTTTTCACCTCATCCACGTGCAAAAGCATCAACTATTGCGGCTGCAAAATTAGTTCTTGATGCGGCAATAGCAGCTGGTGCACCAAGTGATTTAATAGGCTGGATTGATGAACCTTCAATGGAATTATCTAACGCGCTTTTGCACCATGACGACATCGCTTGTATTCTTGCAACTGGTGGCCCAGGTATGGTGAAAGCAGCATATTCATCAGGTAAACCTGCTTTGGGTGTTGGTCCTGGTAATGTTCCTGCAATTATTGATGAAACTGCAGATGTTAAAATGGCGGTGTCATCAATCCTTATGTCAAAAACTTTTGACAACGGTATGATTTGTGCTTCTGAACAATCAGTTGTTATTGTTGACGATGTTTATGAAGAAGTTAAAAAAGAATTTGAATACAGAGGGGCTTATATTTTGAATTCAAAAGAAGCAGAAGCTGTATCAAAAATAATTTTAACAGAAGCAGGAACTGTTAATCCTGCGATAGTTGGACAACCAGCATACAAAATTGCTGAACTTGCAGGTATTAAGGTTGATGAAAATGCAAAAGTGCTTATTGGTGAAGAAGACAGTGTCGCAATAGAAAACCCATTTGCACACGAAAAATTATCACCAATTTTGGCTATGTATAAAGCAAAAGATTATAATCACGCAGTTGATTTAGCTTACAATCTTGTTTTAATTGGCGGTGCAGGTCATTCAGCTGCTTTATATACAGACACAAGAACACAAGATAGAATAAATTATTTTGCGACAAAAATTCCAACTTGTAGATTATTAATTAATTCACCTTCTTCACAAGGTGGTATTGGCGATTTATACAACTTCAAATTAGAACCATCATTGACTCTTGGTTGTGGTTCTTGGGGCGGTAACGCTGTGTCAGGAAACGTTGGGGTAGAACACTTATTAAACTACAAAACAGTTGCTGAAAGGAGAGAAAATATGTTATGGTTCAAAGTTCCACCAAAAGTTTACTTCAAACGAGGCGCTGTTGATTTAGCTCTTCGTGAATTACAAGGCAAAAAACGTGCTTTTATTGTAACAGATAGATTCTTATTTAATTCTGGTGCAGTTGATACTATTACAAACGTTTTGGACGATATTGGAATTGACCATCAAATTTTCTTTGATGTTAAACCCGATCCAACACTTTCAACTATTAATCAAGCAATGGAAATTGTTAAACCATATGAACCAGATGTTATTATCGCCTTAGGTGGTGGTTCTCCAATGGACGCTGCAAAGATTATGTGGTTAATGTATGAACAACCAGAAACTAATTTTGAAGATATTTCAATGAGATTTATGGATATCAGAAAAAGAATTTGCCAATTACCTGAATTGGGTAAAAAAGCAACTATGGTTTGTATTCCAACAACTTCTGGTACAGGTTCTGAGGTTACACCATTTGCGATTATTACAGATGATGAAACTCACGTTAAATATGCAATTGCAGACTATGCGCTAACTCCTCATATGGCGATTGTTGACCCTAACTTTGTTGATGGTATGCCAAAAGGCTTAACAGCAGCTTCTGGTATTGATGCATTAGTTCACGCAATTGAAGCTTATGTTTCTTGTATGGCAACAAACTTTACAAATTCAAATGCACTGGAAGCAACAAAATTAATCTTTAAATATTTGGTTCGTTCATATAATGAAGGTGCTAACGATCCTATTGCAAGAGAAAAAATGCATTATGCTGCGACAATTGCTGGTATGGCTTTTGCCAATTCATTCCTTGGAATATGTCACTCTATGGCACATAAATTAGGTGCTATGTATAATGTTCCACATGGTGTTGCAAATGCCTTGCTTATAAGACAAATCATCCGTTTCAACTCAACTGATTGTCCTAAAAAGCAAGCAATTTTCCCACAATATAAATTCCCTAATGCAAAAGCTAAATATGGTCAAATTGCTGATGAATTGAATTTAGGCGGTAAAGATGATGATGAAAAAGTTGAACTTTTAATCAAAGTTATAAGCCAATTAATTAAAGACATCAATTTACCTGAATCAATTAAAGAATTTGGCGTTGATGAAAAGACATTTATGGAAAATCTTGATGAACTTGTTGAATTGGCATTTGATGACCAATGTACAGGTGCAAACCCAGCTTATCCTTTAATGTCTCAAATGAAGCAAATTTATATTGATGCTTACGAAGGAAAATACTAGAACTCATAAATAAAACAGGCGAGGTTTCATGCTTAATGTAGATAATGCTCTAGTTTTAATGATAGATGTGCAAGAAAAACTAGTCTCAGCTACTAATGCTTTTGACGAAGCTATAAATGCTGAAAAAATTATTCATGGAGCAAAAATCTTAAATATTCCAGTTGTTGTAACTGAACAATATCCAAGTGGTCTTGGTCAGACTGTCGAAAATGTTGCTCAACATTTTTCCAGTAATGTCAAAATGTTTGAAAAAAGGACATTTTCAGCAGTTGGTGAAGAGAATATATTTTCTTGCGTAGAACAATATGGAAAGAAGCAAATTATATTGTTTGGAATTGAACTTCATATTTGTGTTTTGCAAACAGCCCTTGAACTTCTAGATAAAGGTTATGAAGTTTTTGTTGTTCAGAACGCATCAAAAAGTAGAAAAATTCTTGATTTTGAAATTGGTTTAAATTTATTAAAAACAAAAGGTGTCAAAATTCTTTCTCTTGAAATTCTTTTGTTTGATTTATTAAAAACTTCAAAACATCCTAATTTTAAAGAAGTTCAAGCTTTAATTAAATAACACCCATTTCTTTTAATTTATCCATTCTTCTTGTGTAATCAGTTTCATCAAAGAAATAATCACATAAAGGATTTTCAAGCAATTCTCTAAAATAATAATTTTTTGTATCAAATTTTAAATTTTTATTTTGCATTGCTTTAATAAACTTATCCATCACGGTTACAAAATTTTTAATAGTTTCATCTTTATCTGCTTTATTTATTGTGCCTTTTGCACTTGCCATATAAATCATTGAATATTTATTTCCGACAATAGTACTTAAAATGTTCCCAAAGTCGTTTTTATTCGTTGTATTTATTCTATTTAAATCGATGATATTTATCCTTTGATTTTCTTCATCGTAAAGAAAATTATTTGGGTTTTCATAATCTATTGAATAGCCTGATTGTTTTATATCTATAATATCGTCAAGTAATTTTTCATAAGATGAAATAGGGAATCGAGCAATAGCTTTTAGTGATTTAGAATATTGTATTTTTCTTGAAATGTCATGCAGACTAATTTCTCCAAATCGAAGTCTTCCAAATTCATCATAAATAACTGATGCTGGTGGAACACCGTGAGCTTTCCCTTTTTGTTTTTTTAATATTTCAATTTCTTTATGTGGCCTTGTTTGTATAATAAGAGCTATAGGCTGTCCGTAATTTCTTTTTAAATTGTAATCTTCGATATCTTTTAAATATACATTAGGTTCAGATTCATCTTCAAAAGAAAAGGGGAATTGACCTTTTCTAAATCTGATTACAAAATCATTATTGTTTGGAATTTCGTACACTATATTATGAAATCCATTCCCAAGAATATTTTTCCTGTTGTTTAAAATGCTTGGTAATTTATGAAAAAAACAATTTTTATACGCCCATTTTTCAAATTTTTCATAGTCTGTTTCTTGGGCCTTTTTTTCAAAACTATCATTACCCGAAAAACTTATATATTTTTTTGGGGACAATTGGTTTTTAAATGATGCTTTTTGTATGTTTGTAAAACAAATATGTTGCAACATATTTGTTTTAAACATATGAATAAAATAAGTTGTTAGTAAATTTAATCTCTATAAGCATCTTCAAGTTCTTCGTCAAGATTTTTTAATTTTTCTAGAACTTCTGGACTTAATGGTTTGCTTCTGTCTTCATTTGCTAAAATTTTGTGAAGAGTTGTCCAGGCCCAAGTTCTTGTTGTACCCCACTGGCAACCATAATACATTGGGTATGGATATCTTTCATCTTTTCCACTTAGGATATCAAGATATTCTTGCATGTCGCACATTTTTTTAGAAGCATTTTCTTTGATGTTACCATTTTCATCTTGTGTCGCCCACATTTCTGGGTCTTTAATCATTTCTCTTAGTAAACATTCAGAATATCTTTTGGGGATTATTGAAAAAACATTTAATGTTCCGTTTCCAATAGAACGCAAAGCAATAAAATTTAAACCTGCTTTTTCGGCTTTTTCTTTATCGAAATCATTTTCAAGAGCTAAAACACTTTTAATACCTGCATTTTTTGCTGTTTCAAAACCGTTTTTGACACTAGATAATGTTGCACCGCTGTATAAAAGATTTGGAATTTTTTTATATCCATATGAGTGTCCAAGACTTTTTAATAAGTCTTCATCTACTTTGACATTTTCCTTTTGAGCTTTTTCTTCTATTTCTTTTTGCACTTTTAATCTTTGGTTTGACCCTTTTCTGATTTGGCTTAAAATTACGCCTAAATCCGTGCTTGTTAATTCATAAAGACCTAATTTTTCTTCAAGACCTTTTCTTATTTCTTCTTTTGCTTGAATATCAGGGTTTTTGCCTTCTTTTCGGCTTATGCCAGTAAAATTTGTCTGATAATTTGTACCCACCTTTTTCATCATATTATATTTTCCGTAATTTGTGCCTTAATTGTTATAAAACAAAATAGGCAGATAAATTGCCTATTTCAACAAATATTTCTTTGCAGTTTTAAACATTTCTTCAATCAAATTTTTATTTTTTTCAATATCCATTTTGCCTGTTTTTAAATATTCTAACATTCTTTCTTTCCATAGCTCGAAAGCTTCTTCTTTGTTCATTTTTAAAATTTTGGCAAAAGTTTCTATTTCAGTGTAATCAATTGGAATTGGGTTTACTCCTCTTAGCATATCAACTAAATATAATCTTTTTTTTCGTTCAAAATTTTTAAGAAAATCAACTGTCGATAATTTTTCTTTTTTCATTTTTTCTTTTATTGTATTTAATATTTTGTTAAATGGAGTCGGTTCTTCCTGTATTAAATATTCATCAAACTCTTCTGGTAAAATATCCATAACGACAGCAATTCTTTCAAGTGTTGTGCCACGACTTGAAAAAGGAATTGTTTCATCTATCAAATTATAAACATAAGAAAGAGTTACACCTACCATTTGTGCAAAATCTTTTTTGTGTAATTCATTATTTTTCAAGAATTCTGCAACTTTTTTTGAGCTTTCTTTTTTTATATTGTTTTTATTTTGAATTGACATTATTTGGCCTCACTTTTATGATAATATTATAGATAACCTTTATAATGTTTTTTTAAATTGCTCTTTGTGATATTTAAAATGGACATTTTAAAAATATTTAAAATTAAAATTTAAAGAAAATAAGGTCAAAATGAAGGCAATAATTGGACTTGGTAATCCTGAAATTAAATATAAAAATACTCGCCACAATGTTGGTTTTATGGTGTTAGATAAAATTTTGGAAAAAAGAAAACTTAATTTATCTGACAAATTTGATTCTTTTTTTGCAAAAGATGGCGATATTTTGCTCTTGCTTCCAAAAACTTATATGAATTTGTCAGGTATCGCAGTTAGTAAACTAATAAATTTTTATAAATTGAATCCTGCTGACATTTTGGTAATTTATGATGATGTTTCATTACCTCTTGGCGCTTTAAGGTTTAGAGAAAAAGGTTCAGATGGTGGACATAACGGCATTAAATCAATTATTAAAGAAATAGGTTCAAGTGATTTTCCAAGATTAAAAGTTGGAATCGGACCTCAACCTGAGAAAATGCCACTTGAACACTTTGTTCTTCAAAATTTTTCAGATGTGGATAAATTGGATAAAGTTTTAAATCTTGCAAGTTTGGCAGTTGATGATTTTTTAAATTTAGATTTTATACATCTTCAAAGCAAATATAACAAAGTTCACTTTTAGTGAAAAATGAGTATAATTTTAATAGGATGAAACTTATTTTAAAATCAATAGCTTTTATAATTATTTTTTCTTTATCTTTTACTCCTGCATATAGTTTTGGTAAAAAAGAAAAAGAGGGTAATGGTTATGTTGGAAAATTACCAAATATTGAAAAGACTTTTGGTCATAAAAAATATAAAATTCAGTCTAATCCAGAAACAAATCTTATCCAGGCACCTATTGAAAAGAACAATTTAATTGAAGGTCCAATGGAGGATGCCGTTTTTGTTGATGTAATTATTAAAAAACAAAAACCTTCAAAATATGTTGATGACATTATGAAAATCATTCCGGTTGCAGAAAAGCTTAGAACAATCACAAAAGAAAATGGTTCAAATATACAAAAATATAATTCCGGAGTTAATAATTTTGACTTGTATGTTACAAAGCTTCAAAAAGATTACCAAGATAAACCAGAAAGTATCTCAGAAAGCTATATTTTATTGCAGGATGTTAATTATAGAGCAAAAGTTTTGGGTAATTTAAAATATGAAGCTAATTTTTATTCAAAATATAAACCTGTTTTAGAAGAAGAATACACGCCTCAATATTTACAAGAACATGATGAAATTCTTGTTAAAGAATTAGATAAATTAATCTTTATTCTTCAACAAGAATCTGAAAATGCCCAATATGGCAAGATTAATAAAGATATTCCTTTAATTCCTTAATTTCTTTTGTTCTTTTTAATTTTTTAATGGTTTCATATTGCAATTGTCTAATTCTTTCTTTTGAAAAATTTAAATCTATCCCGATTTCTTCCAGGGTTTTTATTTTTGATTCATTTAATCCAAATCTTTTTTCTAAAATATATTGCTCTCTTTGAGGCAACTTTTTTATTACATCTTCAATATTAGTTTTTAAAAATTTTTCACCAATTTTGTTTTCTGGACATATTTTTTCATTATCTGCAATATAATCTTCTATGCATAAATCTTCGGCAATTGGTGTGTGAATGCTGATTGGCTCTTTTATCATTGCATGTTTTATTGTTTTTATTTTCTTTTCGCTCAAATTCAAAAAATCGGCAAGTTCTATGTCACTTGCTTCACGTCCTAATTTTATTCCTAATTCAAGCATAGCTTTTTTTAAAGTTCTGATTTTATCGCACATATGCACTGGTATTCTTATGGCTCTTGAATTGTTGGCGACAGCTCTTATGATTGTTTGTTTTATCCACCAAGTTGCATAAGTTGAAAATCTGAAACCTTTTTTGTAGTCAAATTTTTGAACAGCTTTCATTAAGCCTAAAGAGCCTTCTTGAATTAAATCTATGAAAGGCACTCCTTGATTGACATATTTTCTTGCAATATTAACAACTAATCTTAAATTTGCTTGTGCAAGCTTCTTTTTTGCAATTTCTGATTGCTTTTTATCTCCCTCAATTATTTCTTTACCAATTTTTAATTCTGTTTCTTTGTCTAATAACTTTATTTTTCCTATTTCTTTTAAATATATTTGTAGTGTTTCTTTGTTGTCTGCGATGATATCAAAAGTTTGTATTTCGTCCTTATTTTGAATGTATTTATCAAAATCTAAAACATTGTACATAAAAAATAAACCTCATCTTCCACTATTTATCCAATATTTAAGATGACGTGTATTTTGCTTTAATGTTCCAAAAAAAAAACCCCTAAAAGTTAAACTTTAGGGGCTTGTATAATTTTTTATACAGACAAGGAGTGAATATGAATGATTGGTTGTTGTTAAAGCATCATTTTTGCTGCCAATTCGAGCTTGTAAGCATCGGAAAGGCTATCAAGTTCAGGTATTGCTTTGAATTCTGCGTTGATGGCATTCAAATTCTTTTGAACACCAGCTTCAAAGATACCCATTGAGGTTTCGATGTCTTTGATTCGTTCGGGGGTTAAATAATCTGCAGGGTTAATTGAATTAAGCCCTAACATAAGCTTGTTTTGTGAACCAGACATAGCTAATGCATCTAAAATGCTGTCTGGATCTTTGTGCGCTGTTTGTGCTTTGCTTTCCAAAGTTTCTTTTTTTGCTTCTTTTTCTTCAACATCTTTTTGAGGCAGTTTCGTGTTATTCAACACGGAAAAAGAAATTTTTGATACATCATTCATAGACATTTTTATGCTCCTTGTTTTCTTATATTTTTCTTATCGTCATTTTTTTAATGAACTTTATATTAAAGACAATATTTTGTTACATAACTTTACAATATTAGTTTAAAAATAATGTTGTGCTTATTAAAAATAAATTTAAAATTCATCCAGATACTAGTTTTTAAGTCTTATTTCATGATAAAATTATTTTATGCAATTTACAGTAGACGAAATAAAACAAAAAATTTCTGAATTGTTACCTCGTTTTAATTCATTGTCGAGGTATCTTTGACGTTGAAAAATTAAAATTGCAAGAAAAAGAATTAGAAAGTGTTCTTCAAGCTCCAAATATTTGGGATGATAATGAAAAAGCTTCAAAGCTTTTAAAAGAACAAAAAGATGTTAAAGCCAATATAGAACTTGTTAAAAAATGGGAATCTATATTGGAAGATGCTAAAACGAGTCTTGAACTAGATGATGATGCCTTAATTGAGGAGGCCACTCAAAATCTTTTAAATCTTGAAAAAGAATTTGAAAAATTTGAAATTCAAAAAATGTTGTCTGGTGAATATGATAAAAATAATGCTATTTTAACAATCAACGCAGGTGCAGGCGGTGTTGACGCTATGGACTGGGCAAATATTTTATTAAGAATGTATTTAAGATGGGCACAAGGTCGTGGTTTTAATGTTGAAATTTTAGACAGAACCGATGGTGATGAAGCAGGTATCAAATCTTGTACATTCAAGGTTGAAGGAAATTTTGCTTATGGTTTGGCTTCTGCGGAAAAAGGAGTACACAGACTTGTTCGAATTTCACCATTTAATGCTAATGGCAAAAGGCAAACAAGTTTTGCGTCGCTTGAAGTAACTCCATTAATTGAAGATTTTGAACATGAAATACAAATAAGCCCAGATGAGATTGAAGTTGATACTATGCGTTCAGGCGGTGCTGGTGGACAAAATGTCAACAAGGTCGAAACTGCAGTTAGAATTCATCATATTCCAACTGGAATTGTTGTAAAATGTCAACAGGAGCGTTCTCAATTACAAAATAAAGAAACAGCCATGCAAATGTTGGCATCTAAGCTTTTGGCAATTCGACAAAATGAACATGAAAAAAAGCTGGCACAATTAAAAGGTGCTTCAATGGATATTAATTTTGGTTCACAAATTAGATCTTATGTTTTTCACCCTTATAAATTGGTGAAAGACCACAGAACTGGTTTCGAAGTCGGAAATGTTGATTCTGTCTTAAATGGTGAAATTGAAGGTTTTATTGAAAGTTATTTAAAAGGAGAAAAAAATGATTAAAGCGCAACGAGGAACAAAAGATATAATGGGGCTTGATGTTGCTAAATTCAGATATATTGAAGATACTGCACGCAATGTTTTTAAAATGGCAAATTATGAAGAACTAAGAACTCCAATTTTTGAGGATACTAAACTTTTTGCTCGTGGTATTGGCGATTCAACTGATATTGTTAACAAGGAAATGTACACATTTTTTGCTCCAAATAATGAAGAAAATTCAATTACTTTGCGTCCAGAAAATACAGCAGGCGCAGTTAGAGCATACATAGAACATGGAATGAGCCGTATGTCGCCACCCCAAAAAATTTGGTATTTTGGGCCAATGTTTCGTTATGAAAGACCACAAGCAGGCCGTCAAAGACAATTTCACCAAGTTGGTGTTGAAATGTTTGGCTCAAAAGAAGCAACAGCTGATGCTGAGGTTATTTTACTTGCACAAAATTTCTTAAAAAATTTAGGATTAAAAAATCTGACTGTTGAATTAAATTCTTTAGGTTGCCCAGAATGTCGCGCTAAATATAAAGAAAATATCAAAGAAGTTTTAGGTAAATATTTAGATGAATTATGTGACGATTGTCACGTTAGATACGAAAAAAATCCTTTGCGTATGTTAGATTGTAAATGTGAACAATGTCAACAGGTTTTTGCAAGAGAAGAAATTCAAAAAGTTATTTTAGCTGATTTTATATGTGATGAATGCCAAGAACATTTTAATCAACTAAAAAAATATCTAGATAAATTAGATGTAAAATATAGCCAAAATAAACTTTTAGTCAGAGGACTTGATTATTACAACAGAACAGTTTTTGAAATTAAAAGTGAAAATTTAGGCTCACAAAATGCAGTTTGTGGCGGTGGAAGATACGATGGTCTTGTTGAAATGTTAGGTGGCGAAAAGACTCCTGCTGTTGGTTGGGCTATGGGCGTTGAAAGACTTATGGCAATTATGTCTGATTTAGAAAAAGAAAAACTTGATTATTTTGTTGTTTCAACTAATACCGAGGAAGCCATTAAACTTACTCAAAAATTAAGAGAAAATGGCAAAAGTGCAGATTTTGATTTTTCTTCAAGAAAATTTGCTAAGCAATTTGAAAAAGCATCAAAAATTGCAAAATGTGCAGTTGTTATTGGTGAGGATGAAATTGCTAATAATTATTACACCGTTAAAGACTTAACTTCTGGAACGCAAGAAAAAAGAAGTTTTGAGGAATTATTATAAAAATGCCAGAATACGTAAGATGGTACGATAAAGATAAGTATCTTGGAGCGTTTATGATGCTCCTTGAAAATTTGCCTTCTGAAATACAGGTTGAAGTTGCAAATGATATGCTTTTGAATATTCATCTAATTTTAAAAGAAAAACATGATAATTTCATAAATTCTTTATTTGAAACAAGTCCAATTTTTTATAAAAGATGGTATGATTTTTCTCCTGCGTTGCATAGTGCGGTTGAATCAATGCAAAATTTGAATAAGGACCAAAGAGAAGAATTAATTCTTATGATTTCAGATATTATTTTTAAGTACACGAATAAAGATTTTAGTGAAGTTATGGAGAAATTAGGTACAATAAGTTCAGGACAAAAACATGAGTAACAAAACAGTTTTAATCACAGGCACTTCAAAAGGAATAGGACAATCAATAGAAAAAATTTTAGTTGAAAATGGTTATAAAGTTTTTGGTTGTGGAAGAAGTTTATTAGAAAAAGAAAATTATCTAAGTGTTGATTTAACAACAAAAGAAGGTTGCGAAAATCTTGTTAAAAAAGCAAAGGAATATTTGGGGAATATTGATATTTTAATAAATAATGCAGGAGAATATATTTATTCTGAAATTCAAAACATAGACTATGAAACAATCGAACGAGTTTCAAAACTAAATTTCTTCGCTCCTTATTATTTATCTTCTCTTCTTATTCCTGAAATGAAAACTAAAAATTGGGGCAGAATTGTTAATATAGGATCAATTTCAGGAACAATAGGTGAAGCTGGTGCAACTTTATATAGTGCGACAAAATCTTCATTTTTAGGTTTGACGAAAGCTCTTGCGCTTGAAGTTGCAACTAATAATATCACGGTTAATACAATAAACCCAGGCTGGGTGGATACAGAACTTGCTAAAGATAGTATTGAACAAAGTGATTTTACTGTTCAGGACAATTTAGATGTTATACCTCAAAAACGTTTTATAAACCCGGATGAAATTGCAAATTTGGTTTTATACTTAATAAGTGAAAACGCAAAAGGATTAACAGGGCAGTCAATTAGTCTTTGTGCAGGGTTAAGTTGTGGTTAACAAATAAGCCCCCAGATAAAATCTGAGAGCTTTTTGTGTTTTCTTTCTATTTCCTTATGGTTATTTGCCATTTGTTGCAAAAGGATTGTCTTTGTCTAATAGTCCATTTAAAGCTTTTTTGTCGATACTATTCATTGTTTCTGCGTTTATAACATATGAATCATTTATTTTAGCGACAACAGGAGTTTCAACATTTGTTTTGTTTTGGTTATTAGTTATATCTTTCTGTTTGTCTCGGCCGGTCATTTTTTTGCCTAATTTTTTGAAAGAGTCAAATGCAAAAATGGAAGTTGCAACAAGACCTAATTCTGCCAAAATAAATATAGCTTTTTGTTTACCAGATGACATTTTACCTATTTTTTTGCCTAGCCCTGCAAGCTTTTTGGCAATTTTCCCATCTGATAAAACTTTTGCATTCGCTTTTAATTTTTTGCCTGCATTAGACACAACAGTATTTTGAAGTCTTTTATATATTGCTTCTGAGGCAAACATGCCAGTCATTGCCATAGTTTCTTCGATGATAGCACTTTCTTTATCATCATCTTTTAAAACTCTTAATCCTGCAGCGCCAACTAACAGAGGATTTGTAACTTTTGAAGCAAAAGATGAAACTTTTTCTGCACCTTTGCCTACTTTTTCCCCAATTTTTGCAAAACGTCCAAGGTCATCAACACTATTTATTGCACCACTTACAGCTTGAGATGCAGAATTTGCACTTTGCATAACAGCAACAGGTGCACGTCCAATCTCACCGTTTTTTACTTTGCCGGCATTTCTTAAGCAGTAAATTGTTGTTGCAATTCCACCCATAAAATTTCCACTTATAACCTTCTACATGAATATAAACGTTTTTTTTGAGTGGAAATTGCGTGATTGTTAAAAAAGTTTACATTACTTAGTATGTTCTTCTAAGCATTTCTGTT
The DNA here is from genome assembly GCA_015152475.1 of Cyanobacteria bacterium SIG30. Classification (GTDB taxonomy): domain Bacteria; phylum Cyanobacteriota; class Vampirovibrionia; order Gastranaerophilales; family Gastranaerophilaceae; genus SIG30. The sequence continues at coordinate 325,412 of SUTW01000001.1, forward strand.
AAAGTACATTCTTTTTTTAATTGTGGTTTTTGTGTTACTTTTGTTTCTTCTTTTTTGCCAAATCTTGAAAGACCTATTATGTCTGATTCTGTTTCGCAAAATAATCCTTTGATAAAATTCATAATACCGTTCATTTTATTCTCCGTTTTATTATATTATATGTGTTTATTCTGAATAAACGTCATGCGTTTTTACTATTTTTTATACATAAATTATGCTAAACTAGTTCCTATGAATAAGTTTAATGAAATTCAGGATATTAGCAAAAATACTTATGAACTTTCGTGTGAGAATTTTGAACACGATGAAATTTTCAGAATTTTAGAGGAAGATGAAGATTATAAAAAACCAATTGCTATCTTGAATTTTGATTCATTAAATATTGAAGATGCGGAAAAACTTGTTTTTTATTTAACTAATCAAAAAGGACCGACAAGAGAAGCTGTTTCTATGGTGTTGGCTGAATTTTCTCCTTCAATTACGGAATCTATGAAAATGCAAATTATTGACGCACTTTGTGATGTTAACCCAAATGTATGCAGAAATATTATAGATTATTTGAAAAAAACCAATAGTTCAATTTTAAAAGATGACATTTTAAAAAGAATAAATGAAATTTTGCTTGAAATAGATTTGGAATGTGCAAAATTTAGGAAAAACATGGAAAAAAATCATATTTTAAACAAAAAAATATTTCATCTTTACTGGTGTTTAGAAGGGCTTTGTTGTGTTATTGATGAAAATGATTCTGAGGTCGAAAAATTATTGTATAAAACAGCAGATTTTTATGACTACACAATAAGAGAAAAAACAGCTCAAATATTGAATAAAATTAAAAATGCACCTTTAAGCTTAATTGATAAACTTAAAGGTGATGAAAATTTTTATGTTAGAAACAAGTTTTAAAATTGTTTCAAAAATCTTATGTCGTTATTAAAGAATAATCTAATGTCGTCAATTGCGTATTTGAGCATTGTTAATCTTTCGACACCCATACCAAAAGCAAAGCCGCTATATACATTAGAATCAATTCCAACGCCTTCTAGAACATTTGGGTCAACCATTCCAGCGCCTAATATTTCAAGCCAGCCAGTTCCAGAACATGTCGCACAACCTTTACCGCCACACATAATGCATTGAACATCAATTTCAACAGAAGGTTCTGTAAATGGGAAGAAACTGCTTCTGAAACGCATTGGTCTGCTTGCGCCAAAGTATAGTCTAGTAAATTCATTTAAAACGCCTTTTAAATGTGCAAAAGTAACGTTTTTATCAACATAAAGACCTTCTATTTGGTGGAAAAGATTATTTTTTCTAGCTGAAATGTTTTCGTTTCTGTAAACTCTTCCTGGTGAAATTATTCTAATAGGAGGTTTTTTGTCTTTCATTGCGTGAATTTGTGCCCCTGAAGTTTGACTTCTTAAAACAACATTGCTTGCATTTTTGCAATAGAAAGTATCTTGAACATCTCTTGCAGGGTGTTCTTTTGGAACATTAAGCATATCAAAATTGAAATATTCAGTTTCAACTTCTGGAGAGTTTTCATTTGAAATTACAGAAAAGCCTAAATGTTGAAATATTTCAGTTACTTCATTAATTGTTGAAGTTAGAGGGTGTACCTTTCCGTAAGGTAAATATGTTCCAGGAAGTGTTATATCAATTTTTTCTTTTGCAAGTTTTTTATCCAGTTCTACTTTGTAAAATTCTTCGCCTTTTTCATTGGCTTTTGCTTCAAGTTCTTGGAAAACTTTGTTTGCAAGAGCGCCAATTTTAGGACGTTCTTCTACTGGTAAATCTTTTAAACATTTTTTGATATTTGTTAGCTCGCAATTTCTTGAAAGATATTTGTTTTTGAATTCTTCCAAATCCTTGCTGTCTTTAAGTGTTTGAAGGGCTTCAACTGCCTCTTTTTCGATTTCTAAAATTTTATTTTCCATACGTTTAAAATAACATAAAGAAAAAAGGCAAACAAGTTTATTTATAAAAAACAATTTTATATTTATCTTCTAGGCATTTTACCAGATTTGGACTTATGTAATATTCTGGGCATTTAGAAAAATAAACATCCATATTAAATTTTGTTTTTAAAACCAAAGCCATAAATATTGTCTGCATGTAGCATTTTGAAAAAATAACTGTGGTTTTTTGTTTTCTTTCTTTAAGTTCATATAATAAATTTTCAATTTCAAAAAAATAATTAAAAAATAAAATATTTTTTCCTGTTTCATCAACAATATTTTCGCTTTTTTTGCCTATATAAATAATAATATCTTTTGTATCTGCAAATATCTCATCTGTTTTTGTTTTTTTATATGATATTTCTGTTGTTTCTTGTTTTAACTTATCTTGAAAACCATCATGAAGCATAGCGTTTTCAATTAATGGTTTAAAATTATCATTTGTAATTTTTGCAATTCCTCTTGGTAAAAGTTTTCCAGATGAAAAAATGCTTGCTTTAATTATTGAATCTATTTTTTGTTCATAATTTTTGGTTACATAAATAGGCCCATTAAATTCCAAAAAATCATTACAAGGATCATTTGTTCCAAAATGTCCTATAAGATGGTTATATTTTTTAAATTTTGGATAAGAATGTGCTACGAATAAAATATCATGTGTGTAAATATTTATGTTGGCATTTTTGGTTGTTTCTAAAAGAAGCTCTAATTCTTTTAAGTTACCCCCACTTACAAGTATTGATTTGCCTTTAATGCAGGATAAATTTACTTTTGTGTCTTCACATTTTCCGTAATTTTTTTCATAAGTATTATAAAGTTTTTTCTTAATTTTTAAGTAAATATCTAAAAATTCATTTATTCTTCTTTCTAATTTGTCTTCTCTCGTTGTTGGAAAATTTAGCAAGTTTGATAATCTTATTACTTCAAAATCAAATTCATTATAATCAGGTTCGAAATCTCTTATTTTAGAAATATTTAATGAAGTATGTTTTATTAAAAGTTCAATAAGTTCAAATAATTTTGCAGTATTTGAATTCATTTGGTTTCTTGCATTTAGGAGATTTTCACCTTTTTTAATCATTTTAATAATAGAATTTTTAAAGTTTTCGCTATCTTCAAAAATGAAATCTTCATGTGGAATTTGATTTTTTTTGAAGAAATTACGATAAATATTCATGATTTGAATTTTTTTTTCTTCAAAATGTTTATAAATTTCAATAAAATCATTTTCATTGAAATTTGGGTTTACAAAATTGATGCAAAATGTTTCCACAACTTCTTTTATGATTTCTTTATTCATTAAATTAAATTCATTGGATTTGACACTATAAAATGCAATTTGTCTTAATTCATTCATTAAAAGTTCATTTAAGGCATTAACTCTCGGGTCAATTCTGCAATAACCAAAACTTTGGCAATTAGTATTTTTTATATTTTTTAATATTTCAAACATAATGTTATTTTATGTTTAATTATTTTTAAAAAAATCAGTAAGTAGGGCAATTTACTAAATAAAAAGCTTAAATAAATAAATTTATTTAAGCGTAGTAAAAAAGACATTTTATTATGAATAAATTTTAATTTATAAATTAACCACCAATTTCAAGCGCTCTGTTTGCCATTGTTTTTGCAATCATCATTACACCTAAACTTGCTTCATAAGCACGTTGTGCAAGTACTGCATCTGCCATATCAACAATTGGGTTAACGTTTGATGCTGTTATATAGCCATTTTCGTCAGCGTCAGGGTGTCCTGGACGATAAATTCTATCTCCAGGAGTAGAATCTTCTACAACGCCAGTATATTTTACACCGCCTGAAATAAATGGAATTGTTCCAACACCAAAGACATCTTCTTTCATATTGTTTAATAATCCAGAGAAAGATATGTCTTCAGTAGCATTTAAGACAGGTATTTTTCTTACATAGTTTGGAGTGTCTAAGTTAGCAATGTTTTTTGCGGCAATTTCTATACGTTTACCATGAACATCTAAACCTTGTCTTCCAACTTCTATAGAATTTAATATTCCCATATATTAACCTTTCAAATTATGCTTTACCTACATTTATTGCTGTTTTTAATTGTGATATAACAGATGTCATTTGTTTTGCAGCAAGTCCATACAAAAGAGAGTTTTTTTGCATTTCTGCAAGTTCATCTTCTGTTGATAACTTTTCGCTTCTTGCTTGAATTACACCTGATGGACCCAATTTTTTGCTTAATTGTGTTTCAAGAGGTGAATTCATTGTGTTTAGATATTGTGAAAATTCGATATCTCTTCTTACATAGCCGGGCGTGTCCATATTTGCTATGTTGCCAGACAATGCTTCTTGTCTTGCAGATATCAAATCCATTATCATATTAGTTTTGTCTATTCCATTTACTGGTGTATAACTCATTTTTCACCTACTCCCTTATATTAATTGCTTTGTTATACATATCGTCAATAACGCTCATTAATGAAGTTGTTGCCAAAAGAGATGTGTTTAGACGCATAACATTATTTACTTCTGCAAATAAATCAACGTTTGAGCCTTCAACATGGTATTGAACAATTTTTTGGTGGTTAGAATCAGCAAGTTGTGGTGTGCCTGAATCTTCTGTTTTTACATAATTGTTACCGCCAATTTCTTTCAATCCTTCTGGGTTAGCAAAAGTTACAACTGGAATATTTCCTTTGAATTCACCTTCGCTTGTTGGTGTTTGGTATGTATAAACATCACCATTTTTTCTTATTTCAAGTCTGTGATAATTAGCACCTATGTTTATTCCGCCACCAACAATATCACCTGCATATGTAACAATTGTTCCTTCATTATTTGTTGTGAAAGAACCGTCTCTTGTGTACATAATTTCACCATTTTTATTTGTTACAGGGATAAAACCTGCGCCATCTAAACCAATATTTAAAGGATTATCGGTTCTTCTTAAAAGACCTTGTGCAAAGTTTACTCTTTCAACACCTTGAATTATGCCTTTTTCATTTAAAACATCGTCAAAACTAACACTTTTGTAAGTGTTAGTATTAAAATTTGACATGTTTTCAGACATGTAGCCTACTCTTTCATATTGACTTAGGGAGTTCACTGTTGAACGCCTAATTATTCCTTGTAAATTTTTCATTAGCCGCCTCCTAATTCTTGGATAGCACGTGATAGATTGCTGCGTTGTAACATAAACATTTGTCTGTTTGCATCAAAATTACGTCTTACGGGTACCATTTCAAAAAATTCTTGTTGTATTGATACGTTTGATGCTTCCAGATAACCTTGTTTGATATCAGGGTTAGGTATTACAGCACCTTCAGATGTAACAACAGAAATTTTTGTTTCGTATTGCATTTTTCTTGTTTTAGGATCAAAAACCCCAATTTTACCATCTGAAGTTATTTTTATATCTTCTGCTTCTTCCGGAATGACTGAAAGTTTGATTTTTTCACCACCGACAGAAAGTAAATTTTCGCCATTTAACCCTATAATCTCGCCATCTTTATTTATTTTAAAACGACCATCACGAGTTAATTTGATTGAGCCATCTTTGTTTAATAATTGAAAATATCCTTTAGTTGCAATAGCGCAATCAAGTGGAGAATTAGTATTAAAAATACGTCCAACCTGATCATCAATTGCTCTTGAAATACCGTGGATACCAATTATTTCTGAAAATGAAGAAACTACGGGTTCGTGTCTTTGATAGCCTATTTTATCAAATCCGGTTACGTTTTCAGATGCAATGTTCATAAGTTCTGTTTGCATATGCATGGCGCGTATAGATTGACTCAAACCGCTTTGATTTATGTAAATACCGCCCTCTAGTCTCATTTTGGCTCCTTTATTTATAATTTACCCTTAACTTCTAACGTCATATAACCTTTAAATATTTTATAAATTAGAAAAAAATACTTCGTTTAGTGTAGGTTTAATTATAAATTTTAAAAAGTCAATTTTTAGGTGGCTTATTGAATTAAATCATTTTTTCTTTTATTGCTTTAACGGCTGCCTGAACTCTGTCATCAACACACATCTTTTGCAAAATAGAACAAACGTGAGCTTTGGCTGTGTGTACACTTACAATTAAGTCTTTTGCAATTTCGGTGTTGCTTTTTCCTTGAACTAAAAGTTTTAAAACCTCGATTTCTCTTTCAGTAAGTTGCGCTTTTATTCCACTTGCGTTATTTTGTGCGATTAAGTCAGTATTTTCTGGGCGCGGAAATAATTTCAGCGCGAGTTTTGCGACATTTGGGTCTATATAACAAGCGCCTTGCGCTACATTTCTAATGATTTCAGATAATGTTTTTGGGTCAACATCTTTCATGCAATATCCAATTGCACCAGAACCAAGTGATGCTAAAACTTCTTCTTCTCTTTTGTGGGAAGTTAGCATTATGACTTTTGTATCTGGCGCAACTTCTTTTATTTGCATGGTTGCCTCTAACCCATTCATTCTCGGTAATCCTAAATCCATTAAAATCACATCAGGCTTTTTGATTCTAGCAATTTCTATTGCTTCTTCTCCGCTTTCTGCTTCATCAATTACATTTATATGTTCAAATTCATTTAAGGTATATCTTAAACCAATTCTAGTTAATTTGTAATCTTCAACTATAACAACACTAATAACATCAACCTTGTTTTGTTCTTCGACTTTCTGCATTAAAATACTCCTTTTATATTACAATAATGTTTACATGTAAATATAATTGGTAGATAAATTTTTGTCAAGCAATAATATTATTTTATAAATTTTGAGTTTATTAAAATGTCGTCATTAAAGATTTTTATTTCTTCGGTTTCTAATTTAATAGCGTTATTTATATCTTTTATATTGAAATCATTTACAAATGAAATGCCATCACCTAAGATTTTAGGCGCTATAAAGTGATGAATAAAATCAACTTCACCTGCTTCTATTAATTTAGAATTAAGTGTTCCTCCGGCTTCAACCATCAATGAATAAATGCCCATTTTGTATAAATCTTTTAAGAGAGTGTCAAAATCTTTGAAATCAATAATTTCAACATTTTTTGGTGCTTTTATTTTCTTTTTTGTTATTAAAATTACTCTTGTGTTGTCGTTTTTATAAACATTATAGTCAAAGTTTGTTTTGAAATTTCTATCTAAAATTATTCTAACTGGATTTTTACCTTTAATTTCACGAACGGTTAAAGAAGGATTATCTTGTAAAACTGTGTTTGAACCAGTTAAAATTCCTTTATAACTTGCCCTTAATTTATGAACTTCAAGACGGGCCAAATTTCCTGTTATCCATTTACTTGAACCTGTTTTAGTTGCGATTTTCCCATCTTGCGTTGTTGCAGTTTTAATTGCTACATATGGTTTTTTTTCTGTTATGTTTTTAATAAAAATTTTATTAAATTCTCTGCATTCATCTTCCATAAATGGATAAATTACTTCAACACCTGCATTTTGAAGTTTTTGGATTCCTTTTCCTTGTACTTTTTCGTTAGGGTCAACAAGTCCGATAACAACTTTTTTGATACCTTTTTCTATAATTAAATCTGCGCAAGGCGGGGTTTTTCCAAAATGAGAACAAGGTTCAAGATTTACTATAAGTGTTGTTTTTGAAAAATCAGTATTTTTTGGTGCATTTGAAATGCAATTTACTTCTGCATGAAAATCGCCTGCTTTTTTGTGATATCCACAAGAAATTTCTTCTCCATTTTCATCAATTAAAACAGCTCCGACCATAGGGTTTGGATAGTTCTTGCCTTTTGCTCTGAGGGCCAATTTCATACATTTTTTCATTGCTTTTTCATAAATTTTTTGCATTTTTGCCCCAATTATTTGTTATTTTTGTCAGGATATGTGTGTTTGTATTTTGTGTCAAAAATTATATTATTAACTTCATAACCTAGAGTTTTTGCTTTTCTTAAAAATCTTGGATATATTCCAGTTGAAAAATGCTCCCAAATTGTTTTTTCATCTTGGAATTCTTTTTTCCATACAAAAATATCCTGAATTGAAATTTGATTTCCGTTAATTTCAAATAATTCAGAAATTTTGGTTATTTTTCTTTCGCCATTTGGTAATTTAGCCATATGCACAATTAATTCAATAGAATTTGCTATTTGTTTTTTGATATTATGTTCGTTTAAATTTGTGCAATTTGAAATTTTTTCTTCAAGTCTGTATAAAGTATCTGCAACTGAATCTGCATATATTGTAGCCATTGAACCTTGAAATCCTGTATTCATGGCTTGTAAAATATTGTATGCTTCATCACCCTTGCATTCCTCTAAAATAATTCTGTCAGGGCGCATTCTGATAGCATTTTTGACAAGGTCAGATGTTGTTATTTTATACGTTTCTTTACTATTTGCAAGTTGTGTTTTTAAACGCAAAATGTTTTTTTGTTGCAGATTTAATTCATCTGCATCTTCTATTGTCACAAGCCTTTCGGTTTTTGGTATTTTATTGCAAAAAGCATTTAAAAGGGTTGTTTTGCCTGATGCTTTTGCGCCAGATATAACTATGTTTGTGCGTGTTGCAACAGCTATTTCTAAAACTTTCAAAATTTCCAAGCTAAGTGTTTTTGATTCTAAAAGTTTTTCTAATGTATTTATATTTTTTCTAATTTTTTTGATAGTTAGATATGGTCCATCAAGTGCTAATGGTGGCAAAATGGCATTTACTAAATAACCAGCTTTTGTTCTAATTTCTATAATAGGATTTTTTTCATCAATCTTATAATTTTCTTTTGCAACAATATTTTTTATTAAATTCAATAAAGCTTCATCATTTCTAAAACTAAATGTTGTTTTATAAAGTTTTGAATCTTTTTCTACATATATGTTTTTTGCACCATTCACAAGTACATAGCTTACGTCACTATCTTTTAATAAAATGTCTAAAATTCCAAAAGTTTTATTTTCTTCAATAATTTCTTTTATAAGTTTGTTTTTGTCATCTTCTTTTAAGGCAATTGATGAATAGTTAAGTGTAATTTGCTCGTTTAAAAATTTAACAATTAAATTTTGTTGCTTTTTTTCATCATAAGTTTTCCATTTAGATGTTTGTGCAATTTTTTCATTTAAAGCGAGGCAAAGCTTTTCTTTTAGAGCACAGACTTTTTTTTCTTCAGAAGCTTGCTTTGTGAAAACTTCCTCTATTTTTTCTTGTTTTTGCTCTAACTTTTTTATTTCTTTAACTTTTAGCCTGTCTTTTAAAGACAATTTGCACTCCTTTATTTTTTATTTTTGAATATATTTAATATATTGTTTTCTCTTTTTTGCGGTTTTATTTTTTGATCATATGTAAAATTATCAGACAATATGCTCGCAAGTTCTCTGAAACTCAGAGCTATATTTGAAGCAGGGTTTATATCACTTACGGGAACACCTTTGTTGATTGAAGCAATTATTGTGAAATAATTGTTTGGAATTTTGAAATAAATATTGTGTTTAAGTGCATTTTCAAATTCATCTGCTTTGATTTCGTCATTTTCCATGTATCTATTTACAATAAGTTTCACTTTATCTTTTGGATATCCTAATTGATTAAATAAATCAAGACATCTTTGACAATTTCTAACAGATGGAACATTGATGGTTGAAACTAACATTATTAAATCTGAATTATCTAGTGCAACAATTGTTTTTTCATCAAAACTACTTGTTGTGTCAATTACTACATAGGAGAAAACATCTTTTAATATGTTAATTAAAGTTGTTATATTTTCTGCAGTTATGTTTTGTGCTTGTTCTAAATTAGGTGGGTCAGATAAAACATACAAACTGGTATCTTTGTATTTTTCCAAAGACGATAAAATTGAAGCTTCGTCAATTCTGTTTAAATTTCTTATGACATAACTTGTATCAAAAACGGGGTTTAGATTCAAAAATGTTGTTATGTCGCCCATTTGCATATTTAAATCAATAAGCGCAACTTTTTCTTTTGTTAAATTGGCAATTTCAACAGCAACATTTGTGGCGATTGATGTTTTTCCAAGACCACCCTTGTTTGAAAACGTTGAAATTACTTTGCATTTTGTGCCGTCATTTATATTGCCTTCAATTAAATCTTTAATTTTTTCAATTGCTTCTTGAAAATCTTTTTCAATCAAAGGTTTGAGTAAAAATTCACGAGCACCGGCGCGAAGAGCTTGAATTACAAGTTCAGAATTTATCTCATATGAAAGAACAACTATTTTTGTATTCTTTAAATTGTTTGAAATTTTGGCAATTGTTTCAAGGGCTTGTTGTGTTTTGTTTGAAATATCTACAATTATAAGATTTGGGTGATTATCTCTTATGTAGTCATAAGCTTTTGAGATATCTTCAAAATCTTTAATTAAGTCGATATTTTCAATTTTGCTCAAATAATTAATTTCAAGTTCTTTTGCAGTTTTATCACTTTCAATTAATACTGTTTTTATTTCTGAATTCATATTATTCCTTCTTTATTTACCTTAAAATTGTACTATATTTTTGAAAAATATGAAAAACATTAAGTATTATGAATTTTCTCTTAAAAAGGTTAAAAATTCATCTAGCGCTTTTTTGGCAACATCTTTTTTTATTGCAGTTCTGGTCTTTTTTTCAGAAATATATTTTACGTTTTTATTTCTTTCTTTGCTTGCAAGTCCAATAAAAACAGTTCCTTTTGGGTTGTTATCATTGTAGGTTTTTGGGCCTAAAATACCAGTTATTGAAATCCCAAAATCTGAATCATATTTTTTTGTAAGTCCACAAGCCATTTCGGATGCAACTTCACTGCTCACAACTCCAAATTTTTCAATAGTTTCTTTTTTTACATCTAAAATATTTATTTTTGATTCATTTGCGTAAGTTACAAAATTTTGTTTTATAAAATTTGAAGAACCAGGGATATCTGTTAAATAAGAACTTATAAGCCCTCCCGTGCATGATTCTGCAGTAGAGAGGACTTTATTTTTTTCAATTAATATTTTTTTAATTTCTTTTACAGATTTTACCATATTGGGACATCCAAATTATCTAACAATAATATGTTAAATGTTTTACCTTGGTTGATAACAATGTCGTTTCCTTTTTTAAATAAATCAACAACTGCGTCACCAATATAATATATGCCACCACCTAAAACACCGCCAATGGTTGAAAATGGTGTGATTAAATATTTTCCACCATTGAATAATTGTTCGCCTTTAACAATACCCCAGTCGGCACAATTTTTGACAATTTTAACAGTTGTGCCCCAGTTTTGTTTTAAAGCATCACCATAATTTCCGCCACCTGCAATAGCGCCATCACTTTTAATAACGAAATTTGAGCATATGCCTGCTTTGATAGGTAATTGTTGTCCTGTATGAGTCACAATATGGTCAAAATGCATATACATAATAGCTGACCTTGAAAGTCTTTTTGCAGGAATGATTTGTCCTACGGTACCTCTTACAAGAGAACCAGCTGGCAATATGATATCGCCATCAATTTCAACATCTTGTATTAAGGAAGCTGTAAAAATGTCCCCTCTTTCAACATTTTCTGTTGTCACAGGGTCAACCATTCTAAGTTCAATTTTTGTGCCTCTTGGAATTCTGTTTGTTTTGGCATTTGCCTTCATTTGTTGTGCAAAAATTGGGCTATATGATATTAGAATAAAAATAAAAACAATAATGCTTAGTATTTTTTTCATTTTCTCTCCTTTTTATATTTGACTGATATTTATTTTTCCAAATCTTGCAGAGATGTCATCAATGTGATGAACAATGTAATAAAATGGTTCTAAATCTTTTTCACCAAGATCTACAATTGCGCCCCATTCTGTTCTTCCATGGTGGGCTGCAATCATTTTTGCGATTTTCTTTTGACCATTATTCATTGCAAGTGAATATCCGTATTGTGAATGTGTTATCCAATCTTTTCTAAAATCTTCATTAAAATCGATAAGCCCAGTTTCAATGTCGATTGTATATTCAAAAACCTTACCTATGTCATGTAAAATAAGTGCGCATAAAAGTTCATCTCTTTCCATTCCATTTAATTTAGGTAAAATTGTTTCTGCAATTTCAATACATTCGGTTGTGTGTTGGAGAAGTCCGCCTACATAATTATGATGCATATATTTTGCGGCAGGAGCTATTTTTAGTTGTGTTTCATTTTTTTCAATAATTTCAAGAGTGAATTTTTTTAAATCTTCTCTTTCAAATGAATTTATTGTGTCAACAATTTGTTTATACTTTTCGTTTTGTTCTTGTTCCGTTAATCCGGTTTTTGCTTCCTCAACAAGTTCAAGCTCACTTACTAAACAGTTATTGAATTTTTCGTTATAACGAGCTTCGGTTAAATAAACAACATTTCCAGTTCTGAAAATTTTGGCATCAATTCTATTTAGGGCTTCTTCCCAAAGAATACAATTTAAAACACTTTCATCATTCATGTTTTTAAGTTGTAATTTGCCCATTTTTGTACCGGCTTTTGTGTCACCTGTTGAAAAATTAACTACTCTATAATTTGCATTTAAATCAATCATAAAATAAATTTACACCGAAAAATTGGTTTTGTAAAATAATTTAGCAATTCTTAAACTCTTTTAAAATTACTGCATAAATATGATGAATTAAGTTAAAACGTAATATAACATTAAGTTATGGATATATCTGAATTATTAGAAAAAGCAAAAGATGCTTCAAAAAATGCTTATTGCCCTTATTCAAAATTTTCAGTGGGTGCTTGTGTTTTATATGAAAGCGGAAACACGTATTTAGGTTGCAATGTTGAGAATAGTAGTTTTGGCATGACTTTATGTGCTGAAAGAAATGCTATTTCAAGTGCCATAGCGAATGGAGAAAAATCTGAAATTAAGGCAGTTGCAATTTATTCTCCACAAAGCACAAAATGTATGCCTTGTGGTGCTTGCAGACAATGGTTTTCAGAATTTGTGACAACCGATGATTTTGTTGTCATAGTTGAAGATGACGACAAAACACCTGTAAGTTATACATTAGAAGAACTTTTGCCTTATAGTTTTAAATTAATCCATTAAAATTTGTGGAATTTCAATGTCAGGTTTTCCAAGAACTCTAACGAGTTCAAGTACTGATGCTTTCATTTGACATTTTTGTGATGAATTATTGAAAAAATCTGCGTAAAAACAACCTTCGCAATTACATCCTCTTTTATAACACTCCATTGCAGTTGGAGTCCATCTTCTAACCGCAACTGCACGGCCAAAATCTCTACTTTTTAGCACTATCTATTGTCTCCTGTTTCCCTTGCCCGATAAGTAAAACACTTGTCTTTATTGACTTTACTATTATTATAATTCCTAAGAGTGTTATTACAAGGGATTTTCGGGGAAATATTACAACTTCGAAACAAAATTCAAAACCCATGTGGCGCATGTCTTTTGGGCTTGCGACCTCATGAAAAACCAAACCGGACATGCTTTTTGCATGTGTCATACATGCAAAACCCATGTGGCGCACATGTTTCCATGTTTTGAATTTTTCTAAAAATTGTAAAGTTTTGTAAAAAAAGTTGAAATTGCGCCAAATTGGGCATGCCTTTTGTTAAAATTAAGGCATGAAAATTGGTTGCGATATAGAAGAAATAAAAAGATTTAAAGAAAAAAAAGAGGATTTAAAATTTTTAAATCGAATTTTTACGGAAAATGAAATTCAATATTGTTTTTCAAAAGTTAAACCTGAGGAAAATCTTTGTGTTAGATTTTGCGCGAAAGAGGCTGTTGTAAAAGCATTATCAGACAAGACAATATCTTATAAAAATATCGAAATATTAAATGATGAAAATGGAAAACCTTGTGTGAAGGTTAATGGAATTGATGAAAATATAGAAATTTCACTTTCTCATTCTAAGGAATATGCAATGGCGGTCGCTTTAATTTCTTAAAAAAATATTAAGTTTAGTTATATTTATTAATTAACTTTATATAATTAGTCTGTAATGGCATTCACTTTAAATATTGAAAAAGAGCCTATTTTGGCATTTATTCCTATTTTTTTGGCTAATTTTGTTCAAAATCTTCCTTTTGTTGAAGATGAATTTAAGATTGTTTATCCAATAAAAAATTGCGGGTGTGATTTTTATACTTTTGTTTATAAATCGCATTTTTATGGGCATACATTTACAGGTATTATTGAAATTAAATGTAATGACGATTTTGAAATTAAAATTATCCAAAAAGAAAAAATATACGAAATTATTAAATATTACCCAGAAAACTTGCAAAAAATTGCGCTGACACATATTTTTTACGAGATTTTTTTGTGTTGTGTAAAAAACATTCTTAAAAGAAAAAAAATCAAATTAAATGAATTCGAAAAAGAAGACATTATTGAAACTTGCAATTATCCAGATTGCATTGATAATCAAAACGAAGGTGAAATTTTCCAGATAATTGTTTTTTATTATTTAAAATACAATAATCCAATATTTACATTAAAGCCAAAAGACATATTTATATACAAAAAAATTTCAAAAAATGATTTTGTAAAAAATATTTTAAAACTTGAAGAAAAAGGATTGATTGTTCTTTTAAACAAAACAGAAGATGAATTTTTAAAAGAAGAATTTGACGTTCTTTTGCCATACTTTGAAGCAATATCATATAAGCTTCCATCTAAAATTTTTGAACTTAATTCCAAACATAAAATGTGGCAGAAAAAAATAGCCAATTTCATTTATTTTAATGACAAAAAATTTGTTAAAGTAAAAGATTTATTGAATTTAGTCAAAGAACAATTTAATGTTTTAAAACCTTCTCAAATTAGATTAAGACTTGAAGATGTTTTAGATGATTTACGTGAATTAAAAATTATTGAAGATTGGGAATATAGATATATAAAAGAAGAAAATTTAATGAACAAAAATTGGTTTGAAAAATATAAAAATTTGTCTGTAAAATTTAGTTTATTAAGAGTTTTGTAATTGGTTTTTTTTATGCAATAATTTAGAAAAAGGAGATTTACCAGATGAAAAAAGCTTTAATTACAGGGATTACAGGTCAAGACGGAAGCTATTTGGCGGAATTATTACTTGAAAAGGGTTATGAAGTTCACGGCATGAAAAGACGTGCAAGTTCTTTTAATACTCAAAGAATTGATCATCTTTATCAAGATATACATAATAAAGAAGCTAGATTTAAACTACATTATGGTGATTTAACAGATTCAACAAATTTAATCAGATTAATTCAAGAAATTCAACCTGATGAAATTTATAACTTGGCAGCTCAATCTCATGTAAAAGTTTCTTTTGATTGTCCTGAATACACAGCTAATGCTGATGGGCTTGGCACATTAAGAATATTAGAGGCAATTAGAATCTTGGGTTTAGAAAAGAAAACAAAATTCTATCAAGCTTCAACATCTGAACTTTTTGGGCTTGTTCAGGAAACTCCACAAAAAGAAACAACTCCTTTTTATCCACGTTCTCCTTACGCTTGTGCAAAGCTTTATGCTTATTGGATTTGCGTAAACTATAGAGAAGGATATAATATTTTTGCTTCAAATGGTATTTTATTCAATCATGAATCTCCAAGACGTGGTGAAACATTTGTTACAAGAAAAATTACTCGTGCTGCTGTTAGAATTAAATTAGGCATGGAAGATAAACTTTATTTAGGAAATCTCAATTCAAAACGTGACTGGGGTCATGCAAAAGATTATGTTGAAGGCATGTGGAGAATTTTACAACAAGAAAAACCTGAAGATTTTGTTCTTGCAACAGGTGTTACAACAACAATTCGTGATTTTTGTAAAATGGCATTTAAAGAAGTTGGAATTGAGCTTGAATTTAAAGGCGAGGGTGTTGACGAAAAAGGTATTGATAAGGCAACCGGCAAAGTCATAATTGAGGTTGATCCTAAATATTTCAGACCTACAGAAGTTGATCTTCTTCTAGGTGATTGTGCAAAAGCTCGTGAAAAACTTGGCTGGGTTCCAAAATACGATTTACCTGCTCTTGTAAAAGAAATGGTTGAAGAAGACATGAAAGATGCTAAAAAAGCGAAAACTTTACAAGAACAAGGTTATGAAATTTTAGTCCCACAAGATTAGTTTTTAGTTAATTTATATAAAATAAAGGTAATTATGAATAAAACAGATAAAATATATTTGGCAGGGCACACTGGACTTGTTGGCGGTGCTATATATCGCAGACTTCAAAAAGAAGGCTTTGAAAATATTGTTACAAGAGAATTGTATGAACTTGATCTTACAAACCAAAGCGCAGTTGACAATTTTTTTGAAGAAGAAAAACCAGATTATGTTATTCTTGCTGCTGCAAAAGTTGGTGGCATTATGGCAAATCAGACTTATCCTGCCGAATTTATTTATCAAAATATAATGATTGCGGCAAATGTAATCCATGCAAGTTATAAAAGTGGTGTTAAAAAACTTTTGAATCTCGGTTCAAGCTGTATTTACCCACGTCTTGCACCTCAACCAATGAAAGAAGATTGCCTTTTGACATCTGAACTTGAAAAAACAAATGAAGCCTATGCGATTGCAAAAATTTCTGCAATTAAATTATGCCGTTATTACAATGAACAATATGGCACAAATTTTATTTCTTTAATGCCTACTAACCAATATGGTGTTGGAGATAATTTCAATATGGAAACTGCCCATCTTTTACCTATGATTTTAAGACGTTTTCATTTGGCAAAAATGCTTGAAGAAGGTAATTTTGAAGCAATTAAAAAAGACTTAAAACGCTTTAAATTAGGCTGGGGATTAGATGAAAAATTAAATGACAATAATATTGAAGAAATTTTAGCTGAAATTGGCGCATTTAAAGATAAAGCTGTTGTTTGGGGTGACGGAAGTGTTTATCGCGAAATGATGTGTTCCGAAGATTTAGCAGATGCATGCTTTTATCTAATGCAAAATAAAGATTATAGCGAAATTGGTGAACTTGTAAATGTTACAAAAGGTGATGATATTCAACTTAAAGACCTTTTTGAAATGGTAAGAGAAGTCGTTGGTTTTAATGGCAAAATTGAATATGATACGTCAAAGCCTAATGGCACTCCAAGAAAAATGATGGATGCAACTAAGATTAAATCATTAGGTTGGGAGCCTAAAATTTCCTTAAAAGAAGGAATAAAAAAGGCTTACGCTTGGTATTTGACTGGCGAAATTCTGTAATTTATACATAATTTGTATGAAAACTAAATTTAATTATAAAAATTGCTTGACAGTTTGTTATGTCCTTAATATCATTGTAGAGTAACTCTTAATAAAAGGTGCCGATGTGGCTCAATGGTAGAGCAACGGTTTTGTAAACCGTAGGTTGGGGGTTCGATTCCCTCCATCGGCAGTTTTTAGTAAGAAGTCTAGATTTCTCTGAACATTAAAAATTAAATAATTATATGGGTAGGTGCCCGAGTGGCTAAAGGGAGCAGACTGTAAATCTGCCGTCTAACGACTACGGTGGTTCGAATCCACCCCTGCCCACCACTTTTCGTATTGATGATTGTTGTTCTGATTGAGCGCAGTACAAAGGTAGATATTAATTATGCCCTTGTGGCGCAGTGGTAGCGCACTCCCTTGGTAAGGGAGAGGCCACGAGTTCAAGTCTCGTCAAGGGCAATTGCAATAAACATGCTCTAACGTTATTTGTTCATGAGAGCTAAGTTAATACGATTTGATTATTTAATAAAGAAATTTAAAATATAGACTAATAAACTCAAAAATATAAAAAACAAAATAGAAGGAGAAAATTCTTATGGCAAGAGAAAAATTTGAAAGAACCAAACCGCACGTTAACGTGGGTACTGTTGGTCACGTTGACCATGGTAAAACTACTTTAACTGCTGCGATTACTGGTTGTATGGCTGCTGCAGGTAAAGCTGAAGCTAAAAAATTCGACGAAATCGACGCAGCTCCTGAAGAAAAAGCTCGTGGTATCACTATTTCAACAGCACACGTTGAATATGAAACAGATGCTCGTCACTATGCACACGTTGACTGTCCTGGTCACGCTGACTACGTTAAAAACATGATTACTGGTGCAGCTCAAATGGACGGTGCAATTCTTGTAGTTGCTGCAACTGATGGTTCAATGCCTCAAACAAAAGAACACATCTTGTTGGCAAAACAAGTTGGTGTTCCAAAATTAGTTGTATTCTTAAACAAATGCGACATGGTTGATGACCCAGAATTACTTGACCTTGTTGAAATGGAATTAAGAGAAGACCTAAGCAAATACGAATTTGATGGTGACAACACTCCATTCGTTAGAGGTTCAGCTCTTAAAGCTTTAGAAGCAGTTCAAGCTAACAATACTGTTGCTAGAGGCGAAAATGAATGGGTTGACAAAATTTGGGAATTGATGGATGCAATCGATGAATACATCCCAACTCCACAACGTGACGTTGATTTACCATTCTTGATGCCAGTTGAAGACGTGTTCTCAATCACAGGTCGTGGTACAGTTGCTACAGGCCGTGTAGAACGTGGTAAAATCAAAGTTGGTGAAGAAGTTGAAATCGTTGGTTTCAAAGAAACTAAGAAAACAACTGTAACTGGTGTTGAAATGTTCAGAAAAATGTTAGACGAAGGTATCGCTGGTGACAACATTGGTGCATTACTTCGTGGTATTGACAAAACTGAAATTCAACGTGGTCAAGTATTGGCTAAACCTGGTTCAATCCACCCACATACAAAATTCACTGCTAACGTTTATGTATTGAAAAAAGAAGAAGGTGGACGTCACACTCCATTCTTCCCAGGTTACAGACCTCAATTCTACGTTAGAACAACAGACGTAACTGGTTCAATTAAATTTGAAGGCGAAATGGTTATGCCTGGTGATAACGTTGTAATGGAAGTTGAATTGATTGCTCCTGTTGCTATCGAACAAGGTATGAGATTCGCTATCCGTGAAGGCGGTAGAACAGTTGGCGCTGGCGTTGTTGACAAAATCATCGCTTAGTTCTAATTTAAATATAAAAAATGACTCTTGTTTTTCAAGGGTCATTTTTTTATGTTCAATTTTATACTGTTTTTGTTACATTGTGTTAAGTAAAATTTTAGATATTTAGCAATTTTTACTTATAATAATTTTTTACATGTGCATAAGTGGTAGATGGTTAGTTTAGGAAAGGATTTTTATTATGTCAGTTAATTCAGTAGGTTTAAGTAACCCAAATTACACAAAAACAGTAGATGTTGTTGAAACAAAGAAAGAAAAAAATGATAATTCAACTGCTAAAAGTATTTTTGCCGCAGTTGGAACAGCAGCTTTAGTTGGCGGAATTTATGCTTTGGGACGTGGTTCTGTTCCTGCAGCAGCAGCTGGTAAAGCAAAAGGCTTTATGAATACTATGAAAGCAGGTTTTAAACAAATTCCTGGGCTTGCAAAAAATATTTTTAAGATTTTAACTGGCAAAAATACTGTGCTAGATGGACCTTCAAAATGGCAACAAATTAAAAACTTATTTACAGGTTTTAGTTTCAAACCTCTTATTAAGTAAGTTTGAAAAAATTAATAAAAAAACGAGCCTTTTGAATAGGCTCGTTTTTGTATATAAAATCTTCTTCTTATCTTTTTGAGAATTGGAAGCGTTTTCTTGCTCTTTTTCTACCGTATTTTTTACGTTCTTTAATTCTAGAATCTCTAGTTAAAAGACCTTCTTGTTTAAGAGCAGGTTTGTTTTCTTCACTTATTTCAAGTAAAGCTCTTGAAATAGCGTGTCTGATAGCACCAGCTTGTGCACTAACGCCACCACCAACTGCTTTAACTCTTACATCATATTTGTCTTGGTTGTCAGTTAAAACAAGTGGGTGATAAACCATCATTTCTAATGTTGGGCGGTTTCCTAAGTAACCTTTAAGAGTTTTACCGTTTACAAAAACTCTGCCTTTACCTGGAACAACTTTTGCAACAGCAATAGCGCATTTTCTTCTTCCAGTTTTAATTACTTCGTTTTTATTTTCTTCTTTAGCCATTATTCATTTGCTCCTTTTAGTTCATAAACAACTGGTTTTTGCGCTTCATGAGGGTGATTAGCACCTGCATAAACTTTTAATTTTTGGAATTGGCTATCTCCTAAAGTATTATGAGGTAACATACCTTTAACAGCTTTTTCGATTGCGCGTGTAGGTGTTTTTTCCATCATTTCTTTGAAAGAAGATGATCTCAAACCACCTGGGAAACCTGTGTGATGGTAGTAAATTTTGTCTGTTTCTTTTTTGCCTGAAACAGTAATTTTGTCAGCGTTTACGACAATAACAAAATCGCCTGTATCAACATGCGGAGTGTATTGTGGTTTATGCTTACCTCTTAAAAGATTGGCAGCCGCAACTGCAAGACGACCTAATGTTTGGCCTTCTGCGTCGATTACATACCACTTTCTTTCAACTTCAAGAGGTTTTGCGCTAAATGTTTTCATTTATCTTGCCTTTCTCGTATTTGTTTGTGTATTCTACTTTCATTAACGTAAGACCAATTGGGCTTATGACAGGTCCTGCCATTTCTCTCTCTTTTGATTTTAGAATCTCCTTCATTTTAGCGGGTGGAAGGTTATCTTTTTCAATCATTAAAAGAGTTCCGATGATTGTTCTTACCATATTATAAAGAAATCTGTTCCCTATAATATCTATTTTTATCACATCTTTTGATTTCGTTGCTTTAGCTTTGTATATCTTACAAATTTTAGCAGGGTTATCAGAAGATGATTTGAAAGCACTGAAGTCGTGTTCTCCTACAATGTAGGAAAGTGACTCATTTATTCTTTTAAGGTCTAATTTATGCCTGTAGTAAAGTGTATCAGTGTCAAAAACATTTTCAACTTCGCTATTTCTTATCTTATATTGATAATGTCTGCTTTTTGCACTCATTTGGGCATGAAATTTTTTGTTTGTTTTGGTTAATTTTGTAACCTTAATTTCTTTTGGTAATATGCAATTTAAATTATAAAGCTTTATTTCACCTTCATAATCAAAATGTACTACCTGCCCTAGTGCATTTACGCCGGCATCTGTTCTACCTGAAAAGATTGTGCTTATTTTTTGTTGTGTCAAAGTACTGATTGCTTTTTCAAGCTCATCTTGAACCGTCCTTGCATCTTTTTGTTTTTGACTTCCTTTGAAGGCTTGTCCAAGATATTGTAGTGTTAATTTATAACGTGGCATTATGTTAATTGGATTAATGCCATTTCTGCGTTGTCGCCACGACGAGGAACTTGTCTGAATATTTTTGTGTATCCACCGTTTCTTGTCGCATATTTTTTACCAATAACACAGAACAATTTTCTTAATACAGTTTCTTTTGGAAGTTTTTTGCCTTCTGGCATTGTTTCAAATACTTCGCCTGTTTCAAGATCGATGTAGTTTGTAAGTTCTTTATCGAAAATGTATTTTCCAGCTTGTCTTCTTGCAGCCAAATCACCTTTTTTAGCAAGTGAAATGACATGTTGAGCATATGGAGCAAGCGCTTTTGCTCTTGTCATTGTTGTTGTTATTTCGCCATGCACGAAAAGCTCAGTAGCCAAAGAACGTAATAAAGCTTTTCTTTGATCAGCAGGCTTTCCAAGTGTATGTTTTTTGCATTGGTGTCTCATTTTTTTATTCCTTTGTTATTATATTAGTTCTAAATCATCAACGCCTTCAGGATTTGGTTGAAGTTCCAAACCGAATTCGTGTAATTTTTCGATTACTTCATCAGAGGATTTTTTACCGAAGTTTTTAATATTCAATAAATCATGTTCTGATTTTTTCAACAATTCAGCCATTGAGTTTATGCTTGCTCTTTTTAAGCAGTTATAAGCTCTAACTGAAAGTTCAAGATCTTCAATTGAGAATGTTGGAGCAACTTCTTCAACTTGAGGAGTAACTTCTACAATTTCTTCTTCGATTACGCTTGAACCTTTACCAACTATCGCTGAAATTTGTTTGAAATGGTCGATAAGTAATGTTGAAGCTTGGCTTAATGCTTGGTTAACATCAACTGAACCATTTGACCAAATTTCAAGAGTTAGTTTGTCATAATTTAAGTCTTCGCCAACACGAGCAGGTTCAACAACATAGCTTACTCTTTTAATAGGTAAGAATAATGCGTCGATTGGTAGCATGTCGATTGGGTATCCACTTTTTGGATTTTTAAGAACATCTTGGCTGATGTATCCTTTTCCTGTTTCAACCACGATATCTGCATGAAGTGAACCACCTTCTGCAAGTGTACAAATTAAACAGTCAGGGTTGATAACTTTAACGCCTGCTGGAAGTTTTATGTCAGAACCTAAAACTGGTCCTGCTGTTGTAGCATCTATTCTTAAATGTTGAATATCACTGCTTTCTGACTTAACAACAAGTCCTTTTAGGTTTAACATTATATCAATTACATCTTCAATAACGCCAGGAATTGAAGTGTATTCGTGAGAAATTCCTTCAATTCTAACTGAAGTAACAGCTGCTCCTTCAAGGCTTGATAATAAAACTCTTCTTAAAGAGTTACCAATTGTAGCACCAAATCCTCTTTCCAAAGGTTCAATAACGAATTTACCGTATTGTGAACCATCAGAGCCAGTTGTTGTTGTAACATTTTTAATTTTAAGTTCCATATTGATTTATCTCCAATTACTCTATTTTGAATAGTACTCAATAACAAGTTGTTCTTTGAATTCAGGGTCAATTTCTTCTCTGTTTGGAATTCTGTCGAAAGTAACTTTTAATTCTTTCTTGTCAACTGTAATCCAACCGTAAGTTAAAGCTAAATCGATTGATTCTTGAACTGTTGTTACAAATTTTTCACTTCTTGTTTTAACTGTGATTACATCGCCTTCTTTTAATATGTATGAAGGGATGTCAACTTTTTTGCCGTTAACTAAGAAATGACCGTGATTAACCATTTGTCTTGATTGTTTGCGTGTAATTGCGAAACCTGCTCTGAAAATTACGTTATCAAGTCTTGATTCAAGTGTTTGTAAAAGAATTGTACCTGTAACGCCATTTTTTCTTGTAGCTCTTTCGTAATATTTAGCAAATTGTTTTTCGCTTGCTAAATATGTCATTCTTATTTTTTGTTTTTCTTTTAAGTGAAGTGCGTATTCAGAAGGTTTTTTTCTAGCCGCACCGTGTTGACCTGATTGAGTGGTTCTCATTGAAGTTGTCAATTTGCGGTTTGATAAATCTTTTACGCCGTAGTTTCTAAATAATTTATTTGTTGGTCCTGTATATCTAGCCATTTTTATTTCCTTTTAGTTATTATACTCTACGTTTCTTTGGAGGACGGCAACCATTGTGAGGAATAGGAGTTACATCTTTAATTAATGTAATTTCAAGTCCTGCGCCTTGAATTGCTCTGATAGCGGTTTCTCGACCTGAACCGGGTCCTTTAATGTATACTTCAACTTTTTTCATGCCTTGGTCAATTGATTTTTTAGCAACCAATTCTGCTGCGGATTGAGCTGCGAAAGGAGTTCCTTTTCTAGCGCCTTTAAAACCGCAAACACCTGCAGATGCCCAAGCAATAGCATTACCTTGAGAATCAGTAGAAGTTACAATCGTATTGTTGAAAGTACTTTGTATAAAAACAGTACCTTGTAATACGTTCTTTCTTTCTTTCTTTTTAGTTTTTGTTGTTGGTTTAGCCATTATATTATTCCTTTAATGTTAAATTCTTAATTTCTTAAACTATTATGCTTTTTTCTTATTAGCGATAGGTCCTGATTTTTTACCACGTCTTGTTCTTGCGTTAGTTTTTGTTCTTTGACCTCTCACTGGTAATTTTCTTCTGTGACGAATGCCTCTGAATGAACCGATTTCGCTTAAACGTTTGATATTAAGTGATTCTTCGCGTTTAAGGTCGCCTTCGATTGTGTAATGAGAAATTTCGTCTCTTAGTTTTTTAATATCGTCATCTGTTAAGTCATCTGTTCTTAAATCAGGCGATATATTTGAAGCTGCAAGAATTTTTGCACTTCTTGTAGGTCCTATACCATAAATATAGGTAAGCGCTACTATCATTCTTTTATTACGGGGTAAATCAACCCCAGCCAATCTTGCCATTTATTTTCTCCTTAACCTTAACCTTGTCTTTGTTTGTGTTTTGGGTGTTTGCACACAACTGTAATTCTGCCACGTCTTTTGATAATTTGGCAGTCTTTACAAATCTTTTTGACTGATGCTCTTACTTTCATTTTTAGTTTCCTTAACTTACTTTAGTCTGTATGTTATTCTTCCGCGTGAAAGATCGTATGGGGTCATTTCGACTTTCACCATATCACCAGGCAATATTCTTATGAAATTTTTTCTGATTTTACCTGAGATATGAGCTAAGATTTCATGTCCATTTTCAAGCTCAACTCTGAACATTGCGTTTGGCAATGATTCAAGTATTTTACCTTCAAATTCAATTACATCTTTAGACATTTTCTAACCTTATTTTTTATCTGCGTTCTTTAATTATCCATGGTAAAATTCCAAATGCAAGTATTTTAGGGAAAAATCATGCTTTTTTGCCTAAAATCTTAATATTTGTTTTTTAAAAAAAGGGTCATATTAAAATCTTTTAAAAAAAATAAATGCTTATACTGCATATGTTTAGTGTAATTTTATTTAAGAAATGTAACAATTTCAAAAAAACTATAATATAAAAAAACAAACATATTTTTTAAATTTCTTTTTACAAAAATATAATGTTCATATTGCAGGGTTTTAAAAAAAATGTTATAATAATCGCATAAATACAATGTGGATAAAAGAAAGGTATAGAATTATGCAAAAATTTAACTTAAATCTCGGGGGGGGGGGCATCTAGTAGATTAAAAGCCTTTACTCTTGCCGAAGTACTTATCACATTAGCTATAATCGGTGTTGTTGCAGCACTTACAATTCCATCTGTTATTTCAAATTATAAAAAAACAGAAATCGAAACAGGGATTAAAAAATCTTTTTCAACTATATCAACTGCGTTTAATATGGCGGTAAAAGATTATGGTCCTTCGTATACTTGGGTAGTTGATGGCTCTTACACAAATGTGAGCTCTAGTTTATCAGAAGCTTATTTTGATAAATTTATTGTTCCGTATCTTAAAATTGCCAAACAATGTGGAAAATCAACTGAAACAGAATGTACTTATGATATTTTAGCTCTTGGTGGTGGCGAATTTGATTACTCGTCCGAAGGCGCTGAAAAAGATCATTTTGCTCGTTATTATTTAACTGATGGAACAAGTATTACGGCATATATGACTATGCTCAATGGTGCGCCAAGCCAAATGCAATTATATGTTGATGTTAATGGCTGGAAAAAACCAAATCAAATGGGAATAGATATTCAATTTTTTACTTTTCGAGTTTCAAAAAAGACGTCTGATGATTCTAATAAATTCGGTTATCAAATCTATACAAGTGGCAAAAGTGAACAGCTTCAAAATATTACTGATCAACAACGTGGTTGTTATAAACCTGACAGTCCTACAAACGGTATTTATGGTTCTTTTTGTGCTACTTTATTAAAAAGAAATGGTTGGAAAATTCCATCAGTTGATGAATATGTTCAAATGGCAGGCGGAGATGAAAGTTACAGAGCTAAATATCCTTGGAATTTCTAAAAATTAAAATTTATAAATAAAAGCTTCAATTAATTTTGGGGCTTTTATTTTATTTTACCCTTGAAACATCTATAAAAAATGTTATAATAAAAATGTAGGATATTTTT
>SUTW01000008.1 GCA_015152475.1 Cyanobacteria bacterium SIG30
GATCGCAATAGTAATCAAAACTTCAGAAAGTGTAAAACCTTTCTTAAAACTACCTTTTCTAAACATCATAGTAATTCTGCCTTTCTTTATCTCTTTCATAGCCAATAAATAGTATATACCTCTATATTTCATTTTATCCTTCGTTTTCTCTTTTGTCAATTCTAACTAAGCGTTTCGGTTATAAATGTTTAAAATTTTTAACAAAAGGGTTTAAAAACTATTAAAAATAATATATAATAATTTATATAAATATTTTGGATAAAAAGAGGATTGCTATGTTTGAAAAGAAAAAGGCTTTTACTGTTGCAGAGATTGTTATTTCTTTGTTTATAATTGGTGTTTTAACAGTTATTACCTTACAGACAACTCAACATTTAAATAATAATTATACAAAATTGTATAGTGCGGCATATAATGGTCTTGTTCAAGCGGTTGGTAATGCATACTTAAATTGGGATCCAGGTGAAGAAGACAATTTTACTAATTGTGGTCTAGAAGGTGGCGAATATCGCTGGTCTAAAGCTTGTTGGAAATTTTATACTAATAATATGGGGAAAGGCGATGGGGGCAATCCTATCACAGCTACATTGGGCGGCAAGACTTATAGTAGCGTTTGTTTTGATTCTAATAGTAGTGACGATCCCAACATAAGTAAGTGTGACAACCAAACTCATGAATTGTTGGCAGATGGCATAAAAGGCTTCCCAAGAAAATATCCAGGATTTCTTTTTGGAAGATATGTTGGAGGTAATTTTGATGGGGTAGGTGGGTCTATTGATCCAACTGATCAAGATCCAATTGACGTTGCATTTTGTAAAAGTATTACAAAATATTTTAATACTTTAAATAGTTTTAATGAATGTCAATCTTTTATAACGGGGATGAGAGATTATACTGATAAAACAACTTATGGTGATAATGAAAAATCCTTAGATTTCACAAAGGGACAAAATTTTCTAAATGCCTTTTGTGCTCTTGAAACAACTTTAGATCCTGGTGCTGGTGCAACATATAATCATTCTGATTATTTAAGCAATGTTAAATGTAGTGGAACAAGTGGTGGTAGCATTATTCCATCTTTTATAACAGCTAATGGGCAAAAATTTTACATTTCAAAAGTTTTAAATGCAAATATGCCATTTTTTGGAGATCCTACAAATCCTGATTATACTGGTAACCAAAGAAGATATTTCCGCTTTATTGTGGTTGACTTAAATGGTGACGCCAGACCAAACAGACAATATGTTAAAGGTGGAACTTTCCCCTGGACAAAAGGTGCAAATGATTCTGATGAGGTCGATTCAGGCTCTTATCCTGATTTAGTTTTGTTTGCAATAACTGATAGTGGTTATGTTATTCCGCTTGGAATTCCAGAATTTGCAAAAAATTATGCGAGTGCAACGGTTTATTTTCCTGAATATTTAAATGAATGTTCTGATTCTAGTTGTACTGAATTTAAGAAAAATGATATAGATTTTTCTGATGCTGCAAATTTGTTTTATGCGAAATTAACTGCTTGGGGTGTTGATGGCATAAAAATGCCAAATATGATTTATGGACAACCAGTTTTAGAAAGCGAACCAATAAGCTGGTCTACTTATTTTTATTGGATTGGTTTAGAATGCGGTAAAGATGGCTGCAATAATAAATCTGTATCAACTGATCTTGCAGGTTCTGGTTATAAACTTTATGCAGATAAGCTTATGTCTAATCTTATAAGACAATTTATGTTTAAGAATAAAGGCGCAACAATTAATGCTATTCAGGATACAATTATCCCAAGCGCTGTTTCAAACATAAAAGCAGATGTAATTCACGGGTGTGAAACTGGCGCAGCAAGATGCAAAGTTGAAATAGGAAATGACTAATTAATTGGTAGTATTTGTCAAAAAGTCATTTGTTTTACAGTGGTTATATTCTGCGTAAATAGGGTAATTGCCTTTTGAATCCTCAAAACCGCAATCTTGATTTGTTGCAGTTCCCGTTATATCATCTGTTGGTTTAACTTCAACTTTGCCAAATTTGTCTACGGTGAAAAAATAACCGTTTTTGAGGGTTCTATAGTTCCCATTTCTTTCAAAAAATACGCCAATATTTGCTTTTTGATCGCCACTAGCTGTGAATTGCATTTTTTTGGGTATACAATAGACAACGCCATTATTTGTAAGAAAACATTCGCCCTCATAGTTGCCTGCGTTTTCCCCACTATTATTGTATAGATTTTTTATTTCATTTTCAAGATGCATATTTTCTTTTAAAATGTTTAATTTGGATTTGAATATTGTGCTAAATTTATCATTTGCGGTTGTGCAAGTGCCAGTGCAATTACCATATGTTATACCATTTGCATCTGTTCGCTGTTGCATTTTTGAAAAATCTCCTGTTGGATATAAATAAATATCATTTGCCATGGCTTGCGTTATAGATAATATTTGGAAATATGCGTGTTTTACCTTATGCTTATCTTGGTTTGGCAAAATTTGTTTAGTGACAGGAATTGTAAGCCCTATTATTATGATAAGCAAAGAAACTCCAACCATTAATTCGGCGATAGTAAAAGCATATTTTTTATTTTGCATAAATTTAACCTCTTAGTTATGTTTTGAATATTTTTTAATTAGTTTTTGTGCTGTACAGTGCACTTCTTTTGATTTATCGTCGCATTTTATTATATCAAGAAATACAATTTTTCCATCTCGTCTGACGCCATAAAAAATTGCTTTTTCCATCATATATTTTTGAGGATCTGCTTTTGCTTTTTTTGCTTCATATTTTGGATAAACTGTTATTGGCGCAAATTTTGTTGCAAAACTTTTTTCATCTTTTTGTTCAATCATATTTGTATTATCAAAATCAGTTTCTGGCACACACCAAGAAATTCCGTCAACCGTTACATAACAGTTATTAACAGATTCACTAGTACCATATGCCAAACAGTCTTGTGTGCCTTTTGTTTTAATTACTGATAAAAAGATTTTTTTAAAAGTTTTAGTGCTGGCTTTTACCCCGACATTAGTTTCATATACTTTTTCGTTATTTGAAAAATCGCGCTTTCCTGCATATTGCACACTATCATTTAGCATATCGTTAATTATGGTTTTTAATGTTGTGTGTGCTTTTTTAATTCTAAAATTATCGGTTACAGGGATTGAATTTCTAACAACTGGCATTGATATCGAAACTAAAGTTCCTAAAACAGCCAAAGTTATTAAAACCTCAGCCAAGGTAAAAGCTTTTTTGTTTTTTATATTTATCATTTTGTGTCCTTTTTATCCTTTTTGGGATAATCTTTTTTTATCGTGTCTGACAATAAAAATGTTTCTGTTTTACAGTGCATTTTTTCGTTATTTGTGCCGCAAACATCAGGATGAAGAATTCTTATATTACCATCAAATCTTACACCGATATAAAAGGCATTGTCGATGCTTCTTTTTTCTTCTTTGTCCCAATTTGCATAAATTGTTATTGGAACATGATTTTGAGTACCCATTGTGTTAAGAGTTAAAAAGTCTGTATTTGGGATTCCATATACAGTTCCATCATCTGTCATAAAACATTCATTTGATGTTCCGTTTGGTAATTCGCATGTGATATCGTGTTCAATAACTTCTAAACTATATTTAAAAGCATCTCTAAACTTGGTTTCTCGAAGTGGATAACCAAATGTTTCGCCAAATTCAGTCGTGACAGCTGCCGTTTCTCTAAAACCTGTAACGCTTGGATAGATGTTGTCATCATTTATTAAAGCACCAACAATTTTTTCTATTGTTGAATATGCTCTTTTGACACGTGCTTTTTCTATATCTGGCAATTGTTTAACTACGTTTGTCATTGTCATAAGTGTTAAAAAACCAATAACTGCCATTGCAACCAATATTTCAGCTAAAGTAAAAGCTTTTTTGTTATTTTTTACCATGATATTAAAATTGCTCCATTTGCGCCTTTTCCGCCTGTTCCATAAATGCCATAAGGAACTTCTTGTGTATATTCTTCTGGAAATAGTATTTCTTTTTGATTTCCTATTTCAACTTCCATTCTTGCAATACCTTTTTTTGATTTTGTTATTTTAAAACCGGCACTTGCACCACTACTTCCTGGGTATTTTGATTCTTCACTAACGCTACAATTATTTGCATTGCAATAAGATGCATGGGCAATAGTTAAACCTGTTTCATCTATTCCAAGTGCACTTGGGAAGGCGAAACGTGATTTTTTACCATTTTTGCCATCATAAGGTATAACATTATTTTCTTCAATTAAATCAGTTGAAACAACTTCTTCTTTGTTGTCGACACCAAGTGTGCCACCTGTTGCAGTTAAAGTTACTTTGTCATTTAATTTAATCTGGGTGTTTCCACCATTTCCATTTGTTTTTACATATTGTACGCCAGAACCACCACTAGGAGGAATATAATGGCTACCCGTTCCACCAATGCCAATATTTTCTTTTGGTATTTTTAGTACTTTTTTCCCATCTTTTTCATAATTATTATCTATAAAGGCAGTGTTGTATTTAACAACTTGCCCTGGTTCTCCAGGGTTTGTTTTATGATATGTCAAAGCAAGTGTCCTTAAATAAATTTTTAAACTATCTCCTGGGGATAATTTTATTTCTTTACCTTTAGCTGTTGTTATTGCAAAAACTATGCTGTCAGATGGAACTTGTTCATTTGCGATATTACCCTTACAACCTTCTGTTGCGTTAGAATAAAAAGGACTTGTAATCTTTTCGCCCTTAACTACATAAGTATCCGCTTCTTTTCCATAAGTAAATTCTAATGGTTCGTTGTATGGATAATTGTTTACATTGTCAACAGTATAACCGCATGAAGGGCTAGTGTTTTTTGGATTATCGATGTAGATTTTTATATTATTCACCAGTTTTCTGAAACCAGATTTTAAATCATTTTCATTTATTACGTTATAATGACTTTTAAGCTGGTTTCCTATAGTTATTTTTTTATAACCAGCATTTATATAATCTTCGGCAATTTTTTTGTTGTAATTATAATATACAACCGAGCCTGCGCCACCGCCACCGCCACCAGCTAAGACTATTTCATACAAATCGGCTCCATCGGGAATTTCAAAGTAGCAATTGTCAGCACCTGCGCTACCGCTTTCATCAGTAATTGTTTTTGTAATTTCATTATCTGGACCAATCCATACTTGTTTATACCTTAAGGCTCCATTTGCATCATAATAACAAGCAAAATGTCCATGTGTACCATTTAAACTCACTGTCCCTGTTTGGTTTCTGCCTTTTGAAATTTTATTTGTTTGTTGTCTGGATATCAGTGGTACTGAAGCTGCCATAATGACCATAATCATTGACATTACAACGAGCAAAGATAAAAGAGACATCGCTTTTTTGGTTTTTATTTTATTTACCATTGTACTATTATTGCACCTCCATTACCTTTTCTTACGTCAGTTTCTGGTGGGTTAGTTAATTTAGGATTGTTAACACTGATAACACTAGAAGGATTTGCCATACCAGTTAATTCATATTTTAAATAAGGATAATATTCTATTTTTGGTATATAGCCACTACCACCTGCGCCAAAACTTAGAGCATGTGCTTCTTGTATACTGCATTGTGAATCGTCACAAACCCCCTTATTTCTATAAGGTTCTCTATTTGCTAGACTTTCGAGTTCATTTATATAATCAGATAATTCGCCATCGGTCTTAGCTATGGCATTTCCATTTTCTACACTGTCTGCCGCAATAAATAACAGCTGTGGACTTTCTGGTAAAAAATTATTGTATTCATTATCATTGATAATGTATTCTTGTTCAATAATCATTCCCGGTTCGCCACCTTCTGCCTGAAGGTTGCCGAATTTAGTTGATGTTCCTTTGAGCCCTGGGTTACCACCAGAGCCAATATCATCTTTTTTTATTTTTATTGTTTGGTTTGGTTTAACATTTTGTCTTGCTATTTTTCCTGCTTTTCCGCCAGTTCCATAATTGTATTTTATATTTTCAAGCGCAATGGCACTTAATACTATATCCAGACTATCTTCACATTTTTTCGTAAGTATTTGAAGTTTTTTGTTTTCTATAGCATAAAAACATACATTCATATCGCCTTCCGCTTTTGCATCCCCCCATGCAAAATTGTTTCCAACGTCTGGAGCAAAAGGAAGTTTTTTTACCATTTTTTCAAAAATAGATTGATTTACATATTTGCCAAAATCATTGTTGGAATCAAGGGTTAAGTTTTTATATACAATACTGCTATTTTGGCTGTAACAATTTTCTAAAATGAATCCATTGTTGTCTGGCAATTCGCAATTACCGGGATAATCTCCTACATAATTGCCAGACAGAATAAAATTCCCGTTTGTTCTAGGTATTTCATATTTAAGTTCAGCATCACTACTTGTTTTGGCTGAAATTGTTTCTTCGTACTTTCCGCCACCGCCACCAGCACCAACTAAAATCATTTCAACGTTTTGAGCTTGTGGTATTTGGAATTCGCATTCGCTAACGCCTTCATCTGTTATAGTGGATGCTTTTCCTGTCCTATAATGCAATTCTGTTCTTTGGTGTAATTGGTTATGTTTGTCTTTGTAGCAAATAATTCTCCCAGAAATTGGTGTTTCTAATCTTTTTTCTGTTTTTTTTGCAACTGAATATACAACAAGCAAAGACAAAACAGACATTATTGAAACTGAGACAATAAGTTCTGTTAAAGAAAATGCAAATTTAGTCTTTTTTATTTCTATCATATTTTACCACTTTATAATTATTGCGCCACTAGCGCCATTTCCGCCATCTGTTTGTTGAAGATTATATGTTTTGCTCACATACTCAAGTGCCATATCACATTCATTTAAATATATATCAGATTCGTAATTTAAGTTTTCAAAATGCACCATATTGCAAGCTTTTAAATTAGCGTTCGTCCACATAGTGAAACCACCGCCACCACCACCAGCGCCATAGTTAGCATATTTTACATGGCCTGCTTGCGAAATTCTTTCAGGTTCAGGACAAGTGGCTAAATATTTACTATTACTTTGGTTTCCAAGACCCTCTCTGCAATATATGGCTCCAATTGTTCCTGCATTTGATGCTACATCAGAATCAAATTTTCCTGCTGATTTAGTTTTTATGTTTATATCTTTGTCGCCAAATACATAATAGTGGTTATTATATTCTTCTGCTTCTACTTGAACACTTGACATTTCAGAACTTCTTCCGCCTTCGCCACCTGGAACAAGGCAGTTGCCTGATTTACAATACATATTTGAAACAGTATTTTCTGTGACAAAACGCGTATAATCTCCGTTGTAGCCATCACTTAAATTTAAATCTATATTTCCGCCATCCATTTTAAAATGTCCCAAAAGAGTTTTTAATGTGTTATAAGCTTTTTCATATTTATTATTATTTATTTCGTCTATTACTTCTTCTATAATTGCTTCATAACTGCTTACGGTGCCTTGTTCTATATATATTTTTGCTGGATGGTTTTTTAATAAATTTAAAGCTGCTATGTCATACGAATTGATAACGCCATCTCCTGTACCATAGTAAGTAGCTAAAGTACATCCTTTTGTTTGGCATCTTAAATCATCAACAATTTTAAGCATTCTGTAATAAGAACCTAATGCCTTGTTACCTTTATTAAGTGCTACTTCTGCGCCAATTCCACCTTTTCCAATACAGTGTTTATTTTTAGTGGTGTAATTATTGTCATAATCGGGATTTTGCCAATCTGTATCGCAAAAACCTATTACTATTTGACCATTTTCATCAAAAGCTCCATTTAAACTTGTTTTAAATTTAATAACTTCACCTGTGTCGCCACCGCCTCCAGGTGTGTATTCTAATTTGTTATTTTGGGTATAAGATGTATATCCATTGTTATTTTCACTGCCATCAGAATGGGTACATTTGCTGCTTGTACAACTAGCGGTTGCATATTCGCCTTTTGAATTTTTTCCACTAAATTCCCCTGTTGTTCCTTGGGAAACATTACTTTTGGCAATAATTATATTATTGTAAAATTCACTATTCGTATTATGTTTAAACGTACTTAGGCTTCCGCCGCCACCACCGCCAACGAGAGTGACTTCATAATTTGTAGCACCATTTGGTCTTTCAAAAACGCATTCTTGTACTACTTCATCTGCACTAAATGCGGATTGGTTATATCTTGATTTTTGTTTTAGTTGCCAGCCATATACCTCATCATATTCTGCCCAACAATGATATTCGCCAAATGCACTAATATTTGCGCTGGTTGTTCTTTTAGTTAAGAATGGCACAGAAACAGCCATAAAAATTGAGATAATCGCCATTGCATAAACTAATTCTATGTATGAAAATCCGAACTTAAAATTCTTTTTCAATATTAAAACTCCGACTCTCTTAAGCCATTTTCAGATTAACAATTTTTTCAGGGTTTGTCAATCCTTTTAAGGTTGTTTATGTCTAAAAATTAACATTTAAAAACTAATATTTATAAGCTATTTTTTATTTTGATAATCATCAAAAACCTGGTTTAGTTCTTTATTTATTCCAAAGATTCCAACCAAAAAAGCTAATGTGGTTGTGCATATAAATACGGTATTTATATTTATTTCCTGGGCAATTAAACCCAAAGGCGACAAACTTGAAGCTGCAAGTGCCCAGGATAATCCTCCAACAACACCTGATGCAACAGCTTTATATTCTGGCATTATCCTTTGTGCAAGAACAAGGTTTATTGAAACCGACAAGAATGTAAAAAATCCTAATATTCCAAATATAACAAGAGCTATAATTGGATAACTTTTCATAGTTAAAATTAAAAGAATTGTTAATGGCAACATTCCAAAAAACGAAATTTTTATTAAATTTTTAGCTCCTACGTATTTTTCAATCCAATTACTTGTAACAGATGCCATACCAGAACAGAAGAAAAATACAGTTAAAGCAACCCCTGTTTGATTAATTGAATAGCCTAAATCTTTAAGCAAAAATGGCATATATGTTCCAAAACTTACAGAAACCATTGATTTTGTAACTGATATTATTAAAAGAGCTACAAGCGCTGGATTTTTTATCATTTTTAGAACTATTTTAAAGAAATTTTCATCTTTTCTGTTAACACTTTCTTTTGGAATTTTAGGTACTGTAAAATACATTATTAATGCTGTTGCTATACCAAATAAAGCTATTGTCCAAAGCGAAATTTCTCCAAAATTTTCAACTAATGTTGATGAAAAAACTGGACCAAAAGAGTAGCCGACAATTCCTGTTGCAAGAAAAATGCCAAGATATTTATTTAAAGAAGCATTTTGCTTGTTAAATATTGCAACCATTGCAGTTACTTGAGGGTGAAACATGGCGTTTCCAACTATTGCAAGCATTAAAAATATGCCAAAGAAAATTGGATTTTTTGCAAAAATCGCCATTGGTATAAAAAATCCACCGAAAACTAATCCCCAGAACATAAAGCTTCTGTGAGGAGTTTTGTCAGCAAAGAAACCAAACAATGGCTGAAGTGTTGAAGATATCATATGAGCAATACTTATAATAAAGCTTATAAGTGCAAGAGATATTGATAATTTTCCTGCTATAAGTGGATAAAGTGGTGCCAGTGCTGATGAATATAGGTCAGCCATAAAGTGACCTAAATTTAAAGAAAACATTGTTTTAAAGTTTGTTTTTGCCATTTGACTAGTGCTTGAAGTGTCTTATTCCTGTTGTTATCATAACAAGAGAATATTTATTTGCAAGGTCAATAACTTCTTTATCCTTTATGCTTCCGCCAGGCTGAATTATTGCTGCAATTCTATTTTGAGCCGCAATTTGAATATTGTCTATCGCAGGGAAGAAACCATCTGAAGCTAAAATTGCATCTTTTGGACTATCGCAAACTTTATTGATTGCAATTTCAACACTTCCGACTCTGCTTGTTTGACCGCCACAAATTCCTAGTGTTCTTAAATCTTTTGCAACAACAATAGCATTTGATTTTAGGTGTTGACAAACTTTATACGCAAAAACCATATCTTCAATTTGTTCCTGGCTTGGTTTGTTTGTTGTCACAACTTTGAAAGTATCTGGATTCAAGTCTTTTGTGTCTTTTTCTTGAATAAGTGTTCCAAAAGGTGTTATTTTTATTTCTTTTGAAACAAATTTTTTATATTCTTCAAGTGGTGTTAAAAGTTTTATAACTCTTAGATTTTTCTTCGTTTTTAAAGTTTCAAGTGCGTCTTCATCAAAATTTGGTGCAATTACAACTTCTAAAAACATAGAATTTAATTTCTTGGCTATATTGTTATCAACATTTTTTGTAAATGCAACAATTCCGCCAAATGCACTCAATGGATCACAATCAAGTGCTTTGTCCCAAGCTTCTTCTAATGTTTTTCCAAGAGCAACGCCACATGGGTTTGTATGTTTTACTATAACTGCGCAATTTGTATCAAAAAATTCGCTTGCAATGTCTAATGTTGCTGTTGCATCAACAATATTGTTGTAAGACATTTCTTTGCCATTTAATATTTCGTATTTTAAAATTTCATTTTTTGAATTTGTATAAAGAGAGGCCTTTTGATGTGGATTTTCACCATATCTTAAATCGTGTTCTTTTGTTAAATAAAATGCTTCTTGTTCTTTTAAATCATTATTTTCTTTATAATTTTCAAAGTTTTTTTCAAGTTCTTCAGAGATAATAAAATCGTATTTTGATGTTTTGTTAAATGCTTTTAGGGCCAATTTTTGTTTTGTGTTTTCATCGATATTTTCAATGTCTAATTCATAATCTTCTTTATCGCATATGACAATAACATTTTGGTGATTTTTTGCACCAGCTCTTAATAAAGTGACACCACCTATATCGATATTTTTAATTAAAGTTTCTAGTTCAGTTTTTTTATTTTTGTAATCTTCAAAAGGATACAAATTCACAACTACAAGCGAAAAAGGTGGAAAATCTAGAGTTTTTCTTTCTTCTTCATTTGCTAAAATTCCTGCAAAAATTTTTGGGTGAAGTGATTTAACTTTTCCTTCTAATAATTCATTAAAACCAGTTATTGTTGAACTTTCAATAGCGTTGATTCCATTTTCTTGCAATAATTTGGCAGTGTTTCCTGTTGAAACTATTTCCCAACCATTTTTTTGTAGTTTTTTTGCTAAATTAACGATGCCTTCTTTGTCAAATACGCTTATGTATGCTCTTTTTTTCATAATTCCTCTCTCGCTGTTTTATTTTTAAAAGCCGTCTTTGAAGACGGCTTAAATTTATCTAGTTATTTGCATCATAACCAAACCAACTACAAATACCACCAGGACAAAATGCATCTTCTAATTCTGAAATAATGCTTTTGTGCGTCATTTCAAATGTAATTGGAGTTATTGAAATTCTGTTTGCACGAAGTGCTGAAATATCTGTTCCGTCTTCTTCGTGTTCTTTTGTTAGCTCACCTGCCATCCAATAATAAACTTTTCCTCTTGGGTCAATACGTTTTTCGTATGCATCGGTAAACATTTTTGTTCCCAATTTTGTAATTTCTACTCCTGCAATGTCATTTTCATCTAACGCAGGCGTATTTACGTTTAATATAGTCTTTTTTGGGAAATTAAAGTTTTCTAATCTTGGTAATAATTTGTCAATAAATTTTGCAGTTGTTACAAAATCTTCGTCACTTGGCATCATACTTGCAAGAGAAACCGCAATACTTGGAACACCCATCATAGCGCCTTCCATAGCACAACTTACTGTTCCTGAATATAAAATATCTGTTCCAAGGTTTGGCCCATGATTTATGCCTGATATTACAATGTCTGGTTTTTCATTTGCTTCTAAAATTGCACTGATACCAATTTTTACGCAGTCTCCTGGTGTGCCTGTTGTTATCCAAACACGTTTTGCACCAAATTTAGATTCTAGTTCTTCAACACGCAATGGCGTATGAAGAGTAAGGGAATGTCCGGCCGCACTTCTTTCTCTGTCTGGAGCAATAACATATACATTATGATTTTTGCTTAAAACGCTTATTAAAGCTTTAATACCAGAAGCTGCAATACCATCATCATTTGAAATCAAAATGTTCATAATTTAAATTCCCATAAAACTACTAACTTTGGTATAATAAATTATTTTTTGCTTTTTGTAAAGCAAATATTGTTTAAATGCAGATATTTAAATATTGCAAAAGTTAAATTATTTACAAAATACGAAAATATGGCATAATTTAAAAAGGGAGAAAGAAATGTTTAAGAAAATTGTTTTTGTATTATGTAGTATTTTATTTTGCTTTAATAGCTGTTTTGCTTCAGATTTTACTGTCAAAAAATTACCAAGAGGACAGAAAGTAATTATAAAAGAAGTTAAAACAAATCCGATAGTCACAATTGATACCTGGATTAAAACAGGTTCAATCGATGAAACGGTGGAAACACAAGGGGTTGCGCATTTTCTTGAACATCTTTTCTTTAAAGGTACACATAAAAATCCAACAGGGGTTTTTGATAAAAAAATTGAAAGTAAAGGTGGAATTACAAATGCTGCAACAAGCAAAGATTATACTCATTACTATATTACAATTCCATCTGATTATTTTGAAGAAGCACTTTCTCTTCACGCTGATATGTTGTTAAATCCAATGATTCCAAGAAAAGAACTTGAAAAAGAACGTCTTGTTGTTTTGGAAGAAATATCAAAAAATTTAGATTCTCCAGATAGACTCCTATCTAATAATCTTTTTGATGTTTTGTATGAAGGGCATCCATATAAAAATCCGGTTATAGGAACACAAGATGTTATAAAAACTGTAACCAGAGAAAGTATTTTGGATTTTTATCACAGAAATTATGATCCATCTAATATGACAACGGTGATTGTAGGAGATGTTGACACTAAAAAAGCAATGGAGCTTGTTGAAAAATATTTTAAAACAGAAAACGATGAGTATATTGTTGCAAATAAAAAGTATCCAAAAATAAATGAATTAAATGAATCAAAAAGAATAGTTGCAAAGAAAAATATTGAAACAGCATATATTTCAATTGCTTATAGAGTGAACAAAAATGTAAAACAAAAAGAAATTTATGCGCTTGATGTTTTATCTTCAATTTTGGCAGAATGTGCAAGTTCAAGATTGAACCAAAATCTTAAAGAAGAAAAACAGTTAGTAAATTCTATTTCATCAGGTTTTTCTTTAATGCGCCAAGATAATTTATTTAGTATAAATGCTGTTTTGAAGCCAGAGAATCTTGATGTTGTTGAAAAAGAAATTTATAAAGAAATTGAAAATATCAAGTTAAATGGAATCACAAAAGAAGAATTAGATAAGGCAAAAAGCATAATCGCAACGGGGACTTATTATGATAGAGAATCAACTGCGAATATTGCAAATTCTGTTGGGTATTTGTCTTTATTTTATGATGGCACAAAATTTTATGATAATTACGTAAAAAATATAAATAATGTTAATTTGTGGGATGTTAAAAAAGTTGCAAATAAATATCTTATCAATAACAAAAATGCGGTTTCTATTGTATTGCCTGAAAAATTCGATAGCAAAAATATGAAAAAGATGTGGACTACTATTCCGCCAGCTCAACAAAAAAATAAAACTGTTCGTTTAAAATATGAAAATTTATATGAAAGCTTGCCAAATTACAGTATTCTTGAAAAAAATTCTAATACTACCAAATATAAACTTGAAAACGGAATGATAGTTATAATTGAGAATAATTTGGAAAATGAAATTGTTGCAATGAACATAAGTGCATTTGGTGGTAATTTTATTGAAAAAACACCTTCTGAAGCAACATTGGTTGCAAAAACTATTAAAGATAAAACAGTTAATTATAAAGGCGCTGACCTATCAAGATTTTTAGATGAAAGGGGTATTGGACTTTCTTATTCTGCAGGTGTCGATACTTTTAATATAAACCTTTTGGCAACTAGAAATGAACTAGAAGCTGCTTTAAATGTTCTTTACGAAACGGCAAATAACGCAGTTTTTGACGAAAGTGATATTTCAAAAAATAAGAAACAAATAAAAGCAAGTATTGCAAGAACAAAAGACAACCCTTTGTCTTTAGGTGTAGATACTTTTAAATCACTTGCTTTTTCTGATATGGTTTATGGCAGAAACACAGATATTATTTTGAAGAATATAGATAAGGTCAAAAGAAGTGATTTAATTAATTATTATAAAAAGATTTTATCACCTAAGAATCTGGTGGTTTCAGTTGTTGGAAACGTTGATGATAAAAAGATATTAAGTGCTCTAAATTATATTTTTAAAGATAATGGTATTTCAAAGAATGATATTGCAAGTATTGAAAAAAATATCTATAAACCTGTTATTAATGTCGAAAAAACAATAGAGAAAAAAGACGTTAATACTTCTTGGTTATTATTAGGTTTTAAAACTTGTGATATTTATAATAAAAAAGACAGAGCGGTTTTAAAAGTAATAAATGCTATGCTTGGTGAAGGGATGAGTTCTAGATTATTTAGAAATTTAAGAGATAATCAAGGTCTTGCATATGCAGTTGGTTCTTCAATTACACAAAATATTTTAGATGGTGTTTTCTTAACTTATATCGGAACTTCTCCAGAAAAAATAGAAATTGCCAAAACAGGTATTTTAAATGAAATAAATATACTAAAAACGGAATATGTCACACAGGAAGAGCTTCAAAAAGCAAAAGATAAAATTCTTGGCAATCTTTTAATTTCACTTGAAACAAATGCTGATAAAGCAGGGCTTTTAAATGCTTATGGTGTTTTAGATTTAAGCATTAATTATCTTGAAGAAAATAAAAGATTAATCGAGGAAGTTAGCCAGTCTGATATACTCGCAGTTGCTAATAAATATTTTTCAGCTCCATATATTTATGTGGTTGTAAAACCTTAATGGGTTCGTCTGATACTGGCTTTTTGTAACTAAATATTAAGTATTATTTTGTGATTTTAAGCCATTATTGAAAAAAGTTGCTATAATTAAGCTTGTAGACAAAATGTTGTTTAGGAGTCATTAAAAATGGTAACAAAAAGAATATCAGACGAAGAATTTGAAGCACTACTTAAAAATTACGAATATAATTTTAAGACTGGTGATATAGTTAAAGGAAAAGTTTTTTCTTATTCTTCAGACGCAGTTTTAGTTGATATAGGGGCTAAGACAAACGCAGTTTGCCCCATGAGAGAAGCTAAATTAAATAAAGAAGACAATATAGAAGATATTCTTAAAAAAGATGAAACTTATGATTTTCTTATTGTTCAAGAAGAAGACGAAGAAGGTCGCTTGATGGTTTCTTATAAAAAGGTTGCTCTTGCTCAATGCTGGCAAGAACTTGAAAAAGTTAAAGCGCAAGATATGGTGGTTGAAGGAACTGTTCTTTCAGTTGTTAAAGGTGGCGCTTTAGTTGAAGTAATGGGCGTTCGCGGTTTTGTTCCTTCTTCTCATTTAAGAGTTAGAGAGGGCGAAGAAATCGTTAATACAAAACTTGAATTGAAGATTTTAACTCTTGATATGGCACAAAACAACTTTATTTTGTCTAATAAAAAAGCTCATACAGATAATCTTGAAGATATTAAAAAAGACATCTTTACTCAACTTGAAGTTGGTCAAGTTGTTAAAGGTGAAGTTTCAAGAATTGCTGAATTTGGTGCTTTTGTTGATATAGGTGGTGTTGACGGCTTGTTGCCTCTATCACAAATTTCTTGGCGTTGGGTTGACCATCCACAAGATCTTCTTACAATTGGTCAAAAAATCAATGTTGAAATTATTAGCGTAGATTATGACAAAAACAGAGTTTCTCTAAGCCTTAAAAATCTTGAACCTGATCCATGGGTTGAAGCAAAAGGCAAAATTAATGAAGGTCAACATGTTGAAGGTAAAATTACTCGCTTGAAACATTTTGGCGCTTTTGTTGAAGTTTATCCTTGTGTTGAAGCTTTACTTCCACAAAATGAAGTTCTTCAATACCAAAATGAACACGGTACAGTTCTTGAAGTTGGCGACACAATAGATACTGTTATTTTAAAATTCAATGCAGATGATAGAAGAATTTCTTTAACTGTTAATGAAGTTTAAAAATATTTAAAATACGAAAAGAAAAACCTGCATTTTGCAGGTTTTTTTAGTATTTAATTAAATAAACGGGATTGTTATTTTAAATTGAGTTGATGTTTCATCTGATTTTGCAAGCTCTAATGTGCCAAATTGTTTTTCAATATTCTTTTTGCAAATTGATAATCCAACTCCCCAGCCATTATTTTTTGTCGAAAATCCTTCGTTAAAAATTTTGTCTTTGATTTCTTCTTTAATTTTTTCGCCATGGTTTTCGATAATTATGGTGCATAAATTATTCTCTTCAACAACATTAATTACAATTT
The DNA here is from genome assembly GCA_015152475.1 of Cyanobacteria bacterium SIG30. GTDB lineage: Bacteria > Cyanobacteriota > Vampirovibrionia > Gastranaerophilales > Gastranaerophilaceae > SIG30. The sequence goes on from SUTW01000008.1 coordinate 16,364, forward strand.
CATCATTTTTAGTGCTTTCGTTTGCATTTTTGACTATATTTATTAAAATTCCCAGAAATTTTTCCTTATTTGCATAAAAATAATCTTTTTTTGAATCAATTTTATAGATTAATTTATTATGATTTTCTTTTAATATTTCTTCGGTGATATTTTTCAGATTTTTTAGAATTTCAGATATTGATATTTGTTCAAAGTCTTCTTCTTTTTCAATACCTCTTATACTTTGTATTTCGTTTGCTATAAAATTAGTTGCGTTTCTTATAATTTCAACAGTTTTTTCATCAACATTTTTTTTGAGAAGTATTTTTGTATAAATATCAATAATGCTTAGTTGGTTTTTTATTTCGTGGCAACTTGCTCTCAATTTTTTATCATCATTATTTTTGTTTTTAAATACCTCAATTTCGTTATTTTGGTTTATTTCTTGCGCATTAAAACTGTTTTCTAGTACATTTTCATTTAGATTCTTTATAATTTTTAAAACTGCGGAATTTAAAACCCTGTTTGTACGTCTTTCTGGTTTGTATTTATTGAATTCTTCTAAAATGTTATCATCAATTTTGTTTTTTAATAGTTTAATTGCTTCATTTATGTTATCTGAATTTAAAGAAACATATATTTTTGATTTGTTTTTGTCATCTTCATCCGAATAATCCCAAACTAAAATGGCGTTGTAACGTGATGATGAAACCATTACAAATTCGCAAGTTTTAAAATCATTGCTTTTAATATAATCAAAGTTATGAATTGAACAATTTGTATTAAATTCAAGTCTTTTGATTATACTCTCAAGTCCTTCTTGATTTAAAATTCTTAAAAAAACCACAGACTCTACATTTTCTTCAACTAATGGTTCTAATATTGAACGAAAAACATAATCTATGGTTTTTTTATCGAAAATTTCATCAGGAGCAATGTTGAGTAAACTTTTAATTGTTTGTCTGTTTACGTAACTCATTTTTGTCCTTTTGCGTTTTTATGCAACCCTGTTTCTTCTTCTTGCTCCAAAACCTTTGTTAATAGCATATAAAACAGCTTGTGTTCTGTCGTTTACTTGAAGTTTTTGGAATATGTTATTAACGTGAGTTTTAACTGTTGTTTCAGAAATAAATAATTTTGTTGCAATTCCTTTGTAGTTAACACCATTTGTTAATAATTCTAATACTTCTTCTTCCCTATTTGTTAAATAGTTAAGTAAGTTTTCTTCTCCGTCTTCCATAACAGAATTTGCAGGATTTTTTTCTAAGTTTTGGAAGTGTTCAAAGAATTTTGAAGTTAAAACTGCTGGCAAGTAAATTTTTCCTTGTGCAACTTCATCAAGAGCATGTATAAGTTGTGCAGAAACCATTGTTTTTAAAATATAGCCTTTTGCACCTAATTTCATTGCTCTATATATTAAATCGGAATCATCATAGCCAGTCAATGCTATAACTTTTGTTCCTAGATTTAATTTTTCTACCTCCGAAATACCTGTAATTCCGTCAACATCTGGCATATTGATATCCATTAAAACAATGTCTGGTTGATATTTTTTAATTAATGCAACCGCGATATTTACATTAGCAGCATTTGCAATTACTTCGTAATCGTTTTCAAGATTGATTAATTCTCTGATACCTGATGCGTGATCATAATTGTCATCACAAACAATAATTCTTGTTTTTCTGCCAAATTCGCCACATCTTCTCATCTATAATTCCTCCTAAATGTTTTATTAAAGTACTTACAATATAACCTTTAAGGAGTATTTATACATCAATATCGAGATTGAATTTTCAAGTATTTAGACTTGTTTTAAAGATCTAAATCTAAAGATTGATAAAATTGCTGACAAATTTTATTTAACTATGTTTTAAGCTATTTTTAAAAATCATAAATAAGTATTATTTTTATTTTGTGCTATAATAAACGATGTAATCAATATAGAGGATTTGAATGGAACATTTCATCTATAAAATTAACGGATTAAGTTTTCATCTAGACACTATTTTCACAATGTGGGTTTGTATGGGAATATTGATTTTGGTTGCTTTTCTTATGACAAGAAAAGTTGGTCTTATTCCGTCTAAAGGGCAAATTATTGCTGAAAAAATTGTTGGTGTTTTTCTTGATTTGTCAGAAACAATGATTGGCCCAGATGGCAAAAAGCATGTTCCTCTTTTGGTTTCTTTGTTTTTATTTATTTTGACAGCTAATCTTTCTGGGCAAATTCCTTGGAGGTTATATCATCTAAAAACTGGCGAATTAGCTTCTCCGACAAACGATATAAATATGACAATGGCAATGGCAATTTTGGTTTTGGTTTATTATTTATATCAGGGAGTTAAAACAAAAGGTTTAAAATATTTTTTACATAGTTTTTCACCTGCAGATATTATTACTGCGCTTATAGATTTGCTTGAAATGGTTGTTCGTCCATTTACGCTTGCACTTCGACTTTTTGCAAATATTCTTGCTGGTGAAATACTAATTTCTGCATTTATTGGAATTTGTGCTTATTTTTTGCCACTTCCAATAATGTTTTTTGAAGTGTTTGTTGCATTTATACAAGCGCTTGTATTTACACTTTTATCTATGTCTTACATAGCTATTTCAGTACAAAATGAACATTAAAAAATAAGGAGAAAAAAATGGAAGAAGTAAAAACAGTTTCAGAAATTGCACAAGTTGGCGCAGCAGTTGGTATGAGTTTTGCAGCAGCTGGTGTAGGTATTGGTTTAAGTATTGCAATTAAAGCTTTGATGGAAGCTATTTCTCGTCAACCAGAAATTGCAAATAAAGCATTTGTTTACTTCATTGTTGGCGCTGGTTTAACAGAAGCTTGTGCTATTTATGCTTTGCTTATCGCAATGAAAGTTGTAGGAATGATGGGTTAATAAATGGAATTTGATGCAACTTTTATAGTTTCAATAGTTAGTTTTATTTTGTTTGTTTTAATTATGAACAAAATTCTTTATAAACCAATTTTGGATATAATTGAAAAAAGAAAATTATATTTTGAAGAAAATAAAGATCTGACACAAACAAATAATAATAAAACACAAGCCATACTTGAAGCTTGTGAAGAAAAAATTTCAAGTGCTAAGAATGTTTCTCGAAATATTACATCTTCAGGGCTTCTAGATGCAAAAACTAAAAAAGATGAAATTATAAAAAATGCAAAAGATATTTCATTTAGAAAAAACAAAGAAAAGATAAACAAGGTGCTTGAAGAAAAAGAACAATTAAAAGAAGAATTAAACTCAAAAACTGATGAACTTTCTGACTTAATAGTATCTAAAATATTAAAGGAAGGTAAAGATGTTTAATTTTAGTTTGGAAAATATCTTGCATTCAAATTTAATTAACTTCCTTGTAATGTTGGTTTTGCTTATTTTTGCTCTTTTTAAATTTAATATAGTTAAAATTTTGGATGATGCAAGAATTAAGGTGAAGAATGAACTTGATAAATCCGATAAAATTAAACAAGATTCCATAGATAAGTTAAATATAGCGCAAGAAAAATTCGATAACTCAGAGTTTGAAGTTCAAAAAATTGTTCAAGATGCAGAAAAAATCGCAGATGATTTTATTAAAAATGCAGAACTTGAAGCCCAAAAAATTGTTGAAAACATTGAATTGGATGCAAATTCAATGTATGAGAGAGAAGTTCTAAAAATTGAGAAAAATTTGTCAAAAGAAACTTCTGAAAAAATACTAAATTCGGCTCGTTTAAAATTGGAAAAAGCTTTTCAGGACGAATCAATTCAAGAAAAATTCATAAATGATGCAATTGAAAAATTAGAGGAAATAAGTTTTTAAAATGCAATTGTTAATAGATAAAAATAACTATAAAATAGCTAAAAGATATGCAGATGCACTATCTTCAATTGCTTTTGAAAAAAAACTTTTAAATGATTTTCACAAAGATTTAATTGAAGTTCTTGAAATTTATAAAAATTCTCCCGATTTTAAGCAAGTTCTTACATCACCATCAGTAGATGTAAGGCAAAAGAAAGAAATCATTAAACAAATTTTTGAAGATAAAATCAGTAAAGATGTTTATAACTTTTTGTTTGTTTTAATTGATGCAAAGCGTTTTGATATTTTTGAAACCATTTTTTACTGTTTTGAAGAAAAATTAAACGAGTTAAATAATACAGTTAATGTTTCTGTTGTTTCTGCAATAAACTTAAAAGATGAATTAAAATTAAAACTTCAAAATAAATTATCTCAAAAAATGAATAAAAATGTTTATATTCAATATGAAGTTGATAAAAATATTGTTGCAGGGCTTATAATCTCAATTGGAGAAAAAATAATAGATTTAAGTTTAAATAATAAGTTTAAGAAAATTGAAAAAGAATTAATTTAAAGGAAAATAAAATGGCAACATTAAGCAGTGGTGAAATCACATCAATAATTAAATCAAAAATAGAAAATTACGAAGAAAAAGTAAAAGTAGAAAATGTCGGTACTGTTACTCAAATTGGTGACGGCATTGCAAGAATTTGGGGTCTTTCAGATGTTATGTCATCTGAACTTGTTGAATTTGAAGACGGTTCTTCAACTCTTGCGATAGCGCTTAACCTTGAAGAAGATAATGTTGGTGCAGTTATTTTGGGTGATTATACAAAAATTAAAGAAGGAACCAAAGTCAAATCAACGGGGCGTATTGCTTCTGTTCCGGTTGGCGATGCTTTAATTGGTCGTATTATAAACCCAACTGGGTTACCAATAGATGGTAAGGGTGAAATTATAACCGATAAAACTCGCCCGATTGAAAGAATTGCTCCAGGTATAATTGAAAGAAAATCGGTTTGCCAGCCTTTACAAACCGGTATTACTGCAATTGATGCTCTGACTCCTATCGGCAGAGGCCAAAGAGAACTTATTATTGGAGATAGACAAACTGGTAAAACTGCAATTGCGATAGATACAATAATTAACCAAAAGGATACGGGCGTTATTTGTATTTATGTTGCAATTGGTCAAAAAACATCAACAGTTGCACAACTTGCAAACAAACTTGAAGAATACGGAGCTATGGATTATACAATAATTGTTTCAGCTTCAGCAAATGAATCTGCTCCGCTTCAATATATTGCGCCATTTTCTGGTTGTGCAATAGGTGAAGAATTTTTAGAACAAGGACGAGATGTTTTGATCATTTATGATGACCTTACAAAACACGCTCAAGCGTACCGTGCAATGAGTTTACTTTTAAAAAGACCACCTGGACGTGAAGCTTATCCTGGGGACGTTTTTTATCTTCATTCACGTCTTCTTGAAAGAGCTTGCAAATTATCAGATGAAAGAGGCGGTGGTTCATTAACGGCTCTTCCAATTATTGAAACTCAGGCAGGAGACGTTTCTGCATATATCCCAACAAACGTAATTTCAATTACCGATGGTCAAATATTCTTAGAATCAGATTTGTTTAACGCAGGACAAAGGCCAGCTGTTAACGTTGGTATTTCTGTTTCCCGTGTTGGTGGTGCAGCTCAAACAAAAGCAACAAAACAAGTGGCTGGCAGATTAAGACTTGAACTTGCCCAATACAGGGAACTTGCGGCATTTGCACAATTTGCGTCAGACCTTGATGCTGCAACAAGAGCACAATTATTAAAAGGTGAAAAATTAACTCAAATTTTAATACAACCACAATATCAACCTTTATCAGTTGCCGAACAAGTAACTATTTTATTTGCAGGTAATGAAGGATTTTTAGATGATGTTGAAAATTCTAAAATTTCTGATTTTAAAGAAAATTGGTTTAATTATCTTAATTCAAATTGTACCGAATTGGTTGAAAAAATTAATTCAGGCGCAAAACTTGAAGAAGATGATATCAAAAATTTAAAGGAAAGCTTGAAAACTTTTAAGGAAGATATATATAAAGTTTAAACATTATGGCAAGTTTGAAAAATATTAAAAACAGAATAAATTCAATTGCAAATACCCAAAAAATTACAAAAGCGATGAAAATGGTAGCTGCTGCTAAGGTTAAAAAAGCTGAAGCAATGGTTAAAGCTTCTCGACCTTTTACCTGGTATTTATTTGATGTATTTTCTCAGGTTCATAATAAATTAGGAACTTTGAAATTTGAACCAATTCAAACACAACGTGCACTTGATAATTATGTTGAACTTTTAAAAATGAGAGACATTAAAACAACTGCTCTGCTTGTAATTTCTTCAAATAAAGGGCTTGCAGGTGCATATAGTGCAAATATTGCCCGTTATACAATTGAAAAAATAAAAGATTTAAAAAACAAAGGACAAAAAGTTGTTGTTTATTTGATTGGTCAAAAAGCTTTTGCTTCTTTAAAAAATCTTCAAACAACACTTGATTTTGAAATAAAAGAAATTTATACAACAATTTTAGATGATTTGAATCCGATGGATGCTCTGGTTGTTTCGGAAGATTTAGCCGAAGCTTATGTCAATAAAGAAATTGATAAAATTGAACTTATCACAACAAGATATCAAAATATGATGACATATAAAATTGAAGACTGGGTTTTATTGCCAGCCCTTGAAGCAAAAGAAGACGAAGAGATTCTGAAAAAATTTCATACAGAAGAAAATGTAACCAAAACTTCAAATGCCGATATGATTTTTGAACCTAATCCTGTTTTAATTTTGGCAAAAATTGTACCGATGTATATTACAAATGTTATTTATCAGGCTTTACTTGAAGCGAATGCCTCTGAGCTTGCTTCAAGAATGACTGCAATGAGCGCTGCAACTAAGAGTGCTGAAGATATGATAAAAACATTAACTGTTCAATACAACAAGGCTAGACAAGAAAAAATTACGCAAGAATTAACAGAAGTTATTTCTGGTGCAAATGCGCTTAGATAATTTTCAAAAAAATTCATCTATTATTAGGATTTAAAAAAATAGATTAAAAGTTATTATTCTTGTATTATGGCAAGAGGAAATTTAAAAAAAGCAGTTGTTCAAGAACCTTTGAGAGTCGTTGAGGCTCCTAAAACAAAGGTTTATAACGATATCGATTTAAACAACTGGAAGCTTTATTCACACATTAAAACTGGAACTTTTTGGGAATTTAATTCCCGTGATAAATCTAATGGACATAGTTATGATTATCACGGAAACTATATTCCTCAAATTGCAACGCAGTTATTTGAACGTTTCACGAAGAAAAATGACGTAATTCTTGACTTGTTTTTTGGTTCAGGCACATCTGGTATTGAAGCACTTAATATGGGGCGTCGTGCAATTGGTGTTGAACTTCAACAAAAAATGGTTGATTATGTAAGTGAAAAATTCACTCAAAAAGAATTGGTTAAAAACGTCAACATAATTTGTTCAGATAGCGCAAATGCTGACGTTGTTCCAAAAGTTCAAGACAGATTGCAGGTTATGGGCGAAGATTACGCACAATTTTTAGTGCTTCATCCGCCATATGACGATATTATTAAATTTAGCAACGACAAAAATGATTTGTCTAATTGTACGTCAACTGAAGAATTTTATGATTTATTTGAGTCAGTTGCAAAAAATGGTTATGATTTACTTGAACCAGGACGTTTTGCAGCACTTATTATAGGTGACAAATACGCTAATTCAAGATTTATTCCTCTTGGTTTTGAATGTATGCGAAGAATGGAACAAGTTGGTTTTGTTTGTAAAGCAACCATTGTTAAAAATATAACAGGCAATGAAAAAGCTAAAGGCAAAACAGCTAATTTATGGCGTTATCGTGCTTTAAATGGTGGTTTTTACATTTTTGAACATGAATATATTATGATTTTTCAAAAAGTTAAATAATATAAAGCCCTGAAAATCAATCAGGGCTTTAATTTTGACCTTGGACTCTTGAAGCTTATTAAAAAATTTGTTATAATGCCAATATAAATTTTTATGTGGATATTAATTTTGAAAGGATTTTATAAATAATGAAAAAAGCATTTACTCTTGCAGAAGTTTTAATTACACTTGCTATAATCGGTGTTGTTGCAGCGTTAACTATTCCTTCAGTTGTTACAAATTATAAAAAAACAGAGATTGAAAGCGCGACAAAAAAATCTTTTTCAACTATCTCAACAGCACTTAATATGGCAATAAAAGATTATGGTCCAACATATACTTGGTCGGTGGATGCTCCTAAAACCTTGAGTGCCGGTTTGTCTGAGGCTTATTTTGATAAATATTTTGTGCCATACCTTAAAGTCGCAAAACAATGTGGAAAATCAACTGAAAAAGATTGTACTTATGATATTTTGGCTCTTGGCGGGGGTGAATTTGATTATGCAACAGAAGGTGATACCAAAGATAATTTCGCCCGTTATTATTTAGCTGACGGTACCGCAATAACTTCTTTTGTGTCTCTTAATAAAGGCGTACCGGCTCAATTACAATTATATATTGATATAAATGGTTGGAAAAAACCAAATCAAATGGGGATAGATATTCAATATTATATTATTTGGATTACTAAACAAGAAGGTAATTCAAAATTCGGATATCAAATTTATACGAGTGGCAAAAATAATCAATTTGATAACGCTACTCATCAGGAACGTGGTTGCCACAAACCTGATACTTCGACAAATGGGCTTAATGGTATGTATTGCGGTTCTTTGTTAAAAAGAAACGGTTGGAAAATCCCATCTGTTGATGAGTATGTTCAAATGGCAGGCGGAAATGAGGCGTTTAGAGCTAAATATCCTTGGAATTTTTAAAGTTTACCAAAAATTTATAAAGCCCCAGAAACTAATTGGGGCTTTTATTTTGTTTAACTACTCTTGAAACATCTTGAAAAACGTTATAATAAATTCTGAAGATTGCAATTATTCTTATAAGAGTTTAAGAGGCATGGATATAGACACATCTATAAACGGAACCGGAGCCGCATCTTATTATTTGGCTGACGGTACTTATTTTGCAATTCAAATTCAAAGTGATGGTTATGCTCAAGTTATTGTTGATGCAAACGGGCATAAAAAGCCAAATATTTTTGGTTACGATATTCATTCTTACGCATTATATACAGGATTTAGGAAATGCAGAGGCGGACTTTTATGGGCAGGTTATGGCGGTTTTAATTCCGATACTGCTTGCGCAAAAAATAAAACAGGAGCTGATTGTATTTGGTTGATTATGAAAAATAATTGGAAAATTCCAACTCTTGAAGAATATAAGCGTCTTGGTGGTACTGAAGCGCAATATCCTTTCACTAATTTATAATTAATGGGGCAAGACCCCATTTTTTATGCTATAATCTTTTAAAAAGGAGGATTTATGGCAGAAGATATTAAAAAAGTAGCTCTTGTTACAGGTGGTTCAAGAGGAATTGGAAAAGCTTGTGCGCTTGAACTTGCACGTTGCGGGCTCGATGTTGTTATAAATTATGCAGGTAATGTTGATGCTGCTAATGCAACAGTTGAAGAATTAAAAGCTCTTGGTTCTAATGCTTGTGCTATGCAATTTGACGTAAGTGATGCTGATAAGGTTGAAGAAAATATTGCAAAAATCGTTGAAAAATACGGAAGAATTGATGTTCTTGTAAATAATGCAGGCATTACTCGTGACGGTTTATTTATAAGAATGAACAAAGAAAATTGGCTTGATGTCATAAATACAAATCTAAATTCGGCATATTATGTAACAAATCCCGTTTCAAAAATCATGATAAAACAACGTTCAGGTTCAATAATTAATATGGCCTCAGTTGTCGGTCTGTATGGCAATGCAGGGCAAGCAAATTATTCTGCAGCAAAAGCAGGGATAATTGGTTTTACTAAATCATTAGCAAAAGAACTTGCTTCAAGAAATATTAGAGTTAATGCGGTTGCTCCTGGTTTTATTCAAACTGATATGACAAAAGGGCTTGCTGTTGACAAAATTATCGAACATATTCCACTTAAAACACTAGGTACTCCGGAAGATGTTGCTAACGTTGTTAGATTTTTAGCACTTGAAGCAAATTATGTAACTGCACAAGTTCTTGGCGTTGATGGTGGCTTGGTTGTATAAAGCCAAATAATTATTTATAAATATATCATTTTAGTAATTGTTCCTTAAAAGTATATACTCTTTTGGAACAATTATTTTTTATAATATGCCCTAAACACTTGCAACCATTGATGTTCTAAGGGAAATGTTAAGAAATGTAACAATATATACTAAGTAGCGCAATTTTATATACTAAAAATACTTTATATATATGTAAGACGAAACCAATAAAAAAGATTTCATAAACTTAACTTCCTAACCTTCCCTTCCTATTAAGAATTACCTCCCTTTTTCCAAGGGAGTTTTTTTTTATGAAAAATTAGGCATTGCCAATATATTTAAAACAAACATCTGTGATATAGGCAATATCTTCTTTGCGTAGTGTTGTCATAACAATCCCTGTATGGAAATAAATTTTTCCGTTTTTGTTAACAGGAATAGAGTAAACAAGTTCGCCTTTTGTTTGTATGTTTTTTTCATTTAATACTAAATCTATATTTATTTCTTTACAGTTATCTATCTTGTAATCTATATCAAAGCTTAAACCACCTGCACATATATCAGCAGTTAAGCCTTCAAAAGTCTTTTTATCTCCATCAAATATAAAATCTGCTTTAATTTTTGTTTGGATATCTACTCTTAAATATTCCCTTCTTTGCGAATGGCGTGCAGTTAATGGGAATGAGATTTCATAACCATTTTCAGTTTGTTTTAAAATTTTGCATTCAAGAGAGTAAACTCCTTTTGGAGTATAAATAAGCATTTCAATTATTTGGTCTTTTTTAAGTATATATTCGTTATTTTCACAAAAAACCTTAGTAACAGAAAAACCTTCGTTGTTTGTTTGGATAAATTTTCCAAAAAAATGTTCCCAAACGGCTTTATTGTCTTTTACGACTTCAAATTTAACATTGTTTTTTATGTAGCTCATTAAATACTGCATACCTTAATTTTATCAAAATGTTTTTATTTGTGCAACTTTTGTGTTAGTATGTTTCAAAAAAGGGGGAAGGTTATGAAAAATAAAATTTTGGTTTTGATGATGTTGATTGCATCTCTTGGTGCTTTTGCTCAAGTTCCTAAGGAAAAAATGTATCAGGATTTTAAAAACAATTATGATAATTTAAGCAAAATGATGTCTTCAACAATAGCAAAAAATGGCAAAACTGCAACTTGGGACTGGTCTTTAAATGAAGATGCTATTTTTAATAAATATATAGCACCACATTTGAATATTGTTAAAGTTTGTGAAGCAAATGAAACAACTTGCTGGAATATTAGCTCATACAAAGCTCTTAGCGAAAGAACCCCAGAAACTCCTGCGGGGCTTCATAAAAGTTATATCTTAGCTAATGGAAGCAGTTTAGTTTTTACAATCAGAAATCCTAAATGTGTTGAAGAAGGTCACACTTGTGCTTTTATTTGGCTTGATACAAATGGTTTTGAAGACCCTAATACAACAGGCAGAGACTTCTTCAAATTTTATATTCACCCAAAATCAGACGAAATTTTTCCGGTTGGTTATTCATATAAAAAAGTTCCAAATGAATTATCAATCGAAAAAAGCTGTTCAATGTTAAGCACCGGTAATTATTGTGGTGCAAAACTTCTTATTGAAGGTGCTATGAACTATTAATTAGTTACAAAGGATACAAAATATTAAAGCCCCTTTTGAAGGGGCTTTAAACTTATATAACTTCGCCTTTTAAGTGCCAAACACTTGCGCTTTTAATTTTGACATTTACAAAGTCACCAATTTTATACTTATCAGATTCAAAATGAACAATTTTGTTATTACCAGTTCTGCCTTTTAAAATGTTTCCTTGATTATCTTCAACTAAGACTTCCACAATTTTGTTTACAAATTTTTTGTTTGATTTTAAATGCATTTCTTTAACCTTAGTATTTAATATTTGGAAGCGTTCATCTTTAGTTTTTTCATCTATAAAATCATCAGTCATTTTAGACGCAACTGTGTGTGGACGTGGTGAATAAGATGCAATGTTTGAATAATCAAGTTCATATTTATCAATTAATGATAATGTATCTTCAAATTGTTCTTGTGTTTCTGATGGGAAGCCAACAATAAAGTCAGATGTTATTGTGACATCAGGAACCTGTGAACGAATTTTATCCACAATTGCGCCATATTCTTCTCTTGTGTATTTTCTGTTCATTTTTTTAAGAATTGCGCTGTTTCCGCTTTGTGCTGGAATGTGAAAATAGTTGCATACTTTTTCACAATTTTTAACTGTTTCAATAAGCTCGTCAGTTATGTCTGTCGGATATGATGTGACAAATCTTATTCTGAATTTTCCTTCAAGCTTGTTTATTTCTCTTAAAAGATATGCAAGAGTTGGTTTATCTTCCAAATCTTTTCCGTAGCTATCAACGTTTTGCCCAAGCAAAGTGATTTCTTGGAATCCTTGTTTTATAATTTCTTTCGCTTCATTTATGATAACTTCTGGTTTTCTGCTTCTTTCTCTACCTCTTGTAAAAGGCACTATACAATATGTACAAAAATTATTACAGCCTTCAATTATTGGAATCCAAGCATTAACGCTTTTTTCTCTCATGAAATCAACATCTTTTTCGGGAACATATTCTTTTTTCTTTATTGATTTTGTCCTTTTTTCTTCTTTTAAAAGTTCTGGTAATTCATATATGTTTTGTGTGCCAAAAACTAAATCAAGATAAGGGAATCTTTTAAGCAAATCTTCGTCTGTATGTTGAGGTAAACAACCACAAATTGCAATTTTTAGCTCTGGCTTATTTTTCTTCCATTTACCCCAAACACCAAGTCTGCTGTACGCTTTTTCTTCGCTCAATTGACGAATAGAACAAGTGTTTACTATTAAAAAGTCAGCTTCTTTTGGTTCGTTTGTTTTTTTATAATCAAACTTTGAAAGAATTGCATAAATTCTTTCGCTATCAGATTTATTCATTTGGCAACCAAGAGTTTCAATATAAACTTTTTTCATAACTTTTAAAAAGCATTATCTTTAAGAGATAATTAGCTTATCTCCTTCCTTGATGCGTTCTTTCATACTTCTTGTTGGTTCATAATATGGCTCAACGGTCATAACTTTTGCTGCGATATCAGGATAATTATATATAAACCTTAATTCGTCATCAGTTAATGGTTTTTGAGTGTGTACGTTTGCGTATCTTGCAAGTTCCAAAATATTTCTTGCTTCATCTTCATCTTCAAATTCAAGTTCGAGATTTTCATATACGTTTCTAAAACCTTTAATGCCTGCGTATTCGCCAACTGTAATCATACGCCCTGTTTCAATAATTTCTGGTTCGCCACGTCCTAGTTCTTCAAAGTCATATAATTCATAATTTTTTCTGTCTTTTAAAGCGCCATCTGCGTGAATTCCTGATTCGTGCGCAAATGCGTTGTCACCAACTGCTGGTTGGTTTATTGGAATTGGAACGCCAAAAGCATATGCTGTGTATTTTGCAAGTTTCCAAGCTTGGCTTAAATCGATATTAGGGTCAATAAAATATTTTTCTTTAAAACCACTTGATTTGGCAATGGCTAATATACAAGAAACTAAATCAGCATTTCCAGCGCGTTCACCCATGCCGTTTATTGCGGTGTTTATATACGCATTGACACCACCGTCAATTGCCCCTTTTGCGCCTAAGACTGAACAAGCAACAGCCATTCCTAAGTCGTTATGAAAATGCATCTCAACATCCATATTTGTTTCCTGAGCAATTAATTTAACTCTTTCATATGCAGTTTGTGGGTCATCGTAACCTAAAGTATCACAGTATCTGAAACGATTAGCGCCTGCTTCGTGTGCAACTTGCGCATATTCAATTAATTGTTTAATATCTGTTCTTGATGCATCTTCTGCATTTATACCAATTTCTTTTACGTTATATTTTTTTGCTTCTAAAATTGCTTCTTTTGTTATCTCTAAAATATCAGCCCTTGTTTTTTTGCCCAAATATTTTCCATTTATCATTTGGTCAGATGTAGATTGAGACATGTTTAAATATTGTAATTTAGGAACATTTTTAAATGATTTTTGTACATCTCCTGCAATTGCCCTCATCCAGCCTGACAATTTAGTTTTTTTGATTACTCCTCTTTCAACAAGTTCTAAATTGCCATTTAAATAATTTATTTCATGCCCTGTAACTGGAAAGCCAAATTCAGAGATGTGGACACCTAGTTTGTCTAGCATAATATTTATAATTGTTTTTTGAAGTTTTGCAAGACCCAAACGTGAAGTTTGAACACCGTCTCTATTAGTTACATCAATGAATTTTATGTATCTTCGATTTTCCATATTTTTCTCCAAGGTTAAGATTTGTTAACTTTATTAAAATTTTCTAGGCCAGTTAGCAAAAATTTTGCTTTTCATGTATTGTTATAGTATAATACAATTTTCCAAAATAAAAAAGGGTTTTTTATGAAAGTTAATGGAATTGATTTTGCATCAGTAGACAAAGTAAGAACATCTATTCATGATGTTGCGAGTAAAACGGATGATGAAATTGTTAAAGATTCCTACAAATATGGTAATAAAGTTGCCAACAAAAAACTTTCAGGAAAAGTTTTAAATGCCCTTCCTGCAGTTGCAGTTGCTTCAATTGCAACAATAAACGCAGTTTCTAATCCTGGAAAATTATCTGCAAAACTTGCAACTGGTGCACATACGCTTGGTGCTTTTGCATTTGTTTCAGTTGTGTTTGATGCAGTTCACGCGCTTTTAAATAAAACTGAAGAAAAAATTCCTAAAGTTGCTGAAAAAAGTGAAAAACATCCACTTGTTTCAACTTTATTAAAAATTGGAGCATCTATTGGTGCAACTACACTTGCTATAAAAGGTGCTAAATTTAGTTTAGGCAAAATTACAAAAAAATTCCCTAAATTAGTCCAAGATTGTTCTAAAATGTCTAAGACATTAGCTGAAAATATAGACAATAGCCCAATAAATACTGTTGCAAAGAAAATTGGTTCTAAATTTGCTGATTTTAAAACCAAACATCCAAAGGGAGTTAATTTCTTAAAGAAAAATTCTTTCCTTATAACTTTATTATCTTATTTTGGATTGTCAGTTGGACTTTCAGGTAAAGTAAATAAAACTAGAAATGAAGCAATAGTTGAAAATGTTAAAAAAGAAGTTGAAGATAGAAAAATTGCAAGAGACCTTTTAGGTTATCCTCGTGAAGTTTAAAGTCTTTTTTAAATTTTAAATATATATAAAAAAAAGAGGCATTTGCCTCTTTTTTTATTCTCTTTCTTTTAATATTGATTTATATTTTCCAAGTTCATTAATCAAGCCTTGGTGTTTATTTGCAAAAGCTTCGCCTTTTTGTTTCATTGCGATTTCTAAAACTTCTGGAAGGTTTAAGCCGATGCCGTTTTCAAGATTTCTGTGGTATGTATCTTCAAAATTTTCATTCATTCTTAAAGTCCAGTTTGCGTTGCCGTTTGTTCCTGGTGTGTTGTATCTTTTATCTATTCCAAGTACATCTGGCCAGAAAATTTGAATACTTCTTGAAGGAGATGTGAATAATTGTGCAAATTTTGAAGTCATAAATTTATTTTTTGCACCTGGTCTGTTGTAATCAAATCTCATATCGTCAAAATATCTTTGTTTAATATGATGTTCGGTATTCTCTGGTAATACATCTTCTGTTAAAGGCCAAGCTGCGTGGTTATATGCATCACCTTGGTTAAATAAGTCATTTGTGTAACCTATAATTGTTGGCGAATCGTGAGAGCCAGGCATTATAATATTGTCTTTTGCTACTTCAGAATTTCTAACATATTGTGTGATGCTTATACCACGAAGTCCAAGAGTATTAAATGCGATTCTTGCCCTATCTGGCATAATTCCTAAATCTTCACATATAATATTTTCTTTAGAAAGACCAACGCTTTCGGCTGCTGGTATAACAATTTTTTTGATAATATCTTCTAAATCTTTTGGTGAATTTTTATAGAATCTGCTAAGTTCGTGATTATTTCTTGTTGAGAATAATCTTCCTGCATCGTGACCAACAGGAGTTGTTTTGTAAACAAATGGGTCAATTAAACCAAGCACATGGTCAATTCTTACTCCACCTTTGTTATCTTCAAATAATTGTTGATATTTTTCAAAAAGGAACTTTCCGCCTTCATCTAATTTGCCATTTTCTTTAAATAGTTTATCTGGATTTAAAACAGCGAAACCCCATGCTTGTCCAGTTGCTGAAAATGGATCTGGCGGACAACCCATATAATAATCTTTCATAAATATATTAGGATGTGACCAAACATCAGCATCAGAGAATGCAACAGGCGCATCACCTATTGTGTTTATTCCTTGTTTTGCATATTCTTCAATGCTTTTTGCCCTTGCTTTTGAAACGAGCATTTGTTTGAAATATAAGTAATCTATTTTGTCTGCGTATTTAGTTTTTATTTCCTGAATACGTTCATTTTTCGCTTCATCATTTAAGCTGAATAAATGTTTGTCAAAGTCATTATTCCAGTTTTTCCAATAGTCACTTTTATTTTCTTCGCATAAAACTTCGTAAAGAATGCTTCCTTCAAGATATTTTTGTTTGTCTTCTTTGAATTTGCTGAAATCTTTTCTCAGTTTTTCAATTTGTTTGCCATTTCCATTTTTAAAATTATCCCAAGCTTCAGAAAATGCTCTTTCATAGCTTGAATTTGCGTAATCAAAATTTGCTTTGTCTGTATTTTTGTTTGGATTGTAATTTACTATATCTTCAAAAGTCGATTTACTTAAAAGAGAACCAAATTCTTCTCTCGTTAACATTTCTAAGTCTTGCATAAGAATATTTGCCATATTATTGCTTGATGCATAAGGGCTCGCGTCACCAAATTTTCTTGTTGTTTCTGGTTCTACTTGAATTGATGAAAAATTGTGTTTATTTAAAAATGGTAAAACAAGATTTCTTGATGCTTCACTATACAAAGAGCCAATGCCTGTGTCTTTTTCTTTTTCTGAGGGCGCACTTGAATGATGGATGATTATTCCTAATTCTTTATCAAGAGCTCTAAGTGATTCATCTATAGTTCTTTTGTAGCCTTCAACTTCGTTTTCTCTAAGTTTTCTTCCAAAATTTACTTTACTGCTTTGTATAGCTTTTATTCCTAACATTTTTCATTCCTTTTCTCAACACAAACTACACGTTTTTAAAAAACGTGTGAAAATATTATTTTGCTTATATTTTGCAAAAATTATAAATATTTTTCTATGTTATTTACAATAGAAGATTTTGGCATTAAACCAACTAAAATTTCTTTTGGTTTGCCATCTTTAAATAACACGATACTTGGTAAACCACTGATTTGATATTCTTTTGTAGTTTTCATATTGTCATCAGTGTTTAATTTGAATACATTAACTCTTCCTTCGTATTCTTGTGCAATTTCATCTAGTACAGGACCAAGTTTACGGCATGGACCACACCATGAAGCCCAAAAATCAACAAGAGTTAATTTATCGCTGTTTAAAACTTCTTGTTCAAATGTTATATCTGTAACATCTTTAGCATTGCTCATGATTTATCTCCTCGTCTTTTTACATTATAATATCCTTTATGATAATTGACAAGATAGTAAATTTATTAGATTTAGATAATAAAACAAATAAAGTTGAACGTACTGAATTTGTTGAATTTATGGAGAAGGTAAAAAATCCTTTCCTTGTTCTTATTTGTTGTATTTTGAGCCTTAGAACAAACGATAAAACAACAATTGGCGCATCAAAAAGGTTGCTTGAGCTTGGCAAAACTCCAAATGAAATTGCAAATGTTAATGTGGAAAAAATAGAGCATGCTATTTATCCTGTCGGATTTTATAAAAGAAAAGCTATCCAGATACAAGAAATTGCAAAAATTTTAGTTGAAAAATATAACGGTTGTGTTCCAGATTCAATAGATGAGCTTTTGAAATTTAATGGTGTTGGGCGTAAGACTGCTAACTTGGTTATGACAAAAGGTTTTAATCAACCTGCGATTTGTGTTGATGTTCATGTTCACAGAATTTGTAACAGATTAGGCTATGTTAAAACAAAAACTCCAGATGAAACAGAAATGGCGCTTCGCAAAAAACTTCCAAAAAAATATTGGATTGATTTTAATACTTTGCTTGTAACACACGGGCAAAATATATGTAAGCCAATTAAACCTATGTGCGGGAAATGTTCTATTGCTAAATATTGTGCATATTATCAAGCAAAGAATCTATAACCGTTTGCGCGTCTTCAACAATTTTTAAGTCACAATTTTCAAAAATTTGTGCATTTTCATCATTATTTATTGCAATTATGTAATCTGAATTTTCTATTCCAACCATATGTTGAATTGCGCCAGAAATGCCAAATGCCACATATATTTTAGGCGCAATGGTTTTTCCTGTTTGACCTATTTGCTTGTCTTTTGAAGCGTAACCTTTATCAACAGCGCCTCTTGTTGCACCAACTGCGCAATTTGTTCCAAATAATGAGGCAATTTTTTCTAATTTTTCAAAATTTTCTTTATTTTTTAGCCCTAATCCGCCTGCTAAAACAATTTGTGCATTTGCTAAGTTATCAGTATTTTTTTTGACATCTTCAATAAATTCTATTATTTGTATCTTGGATTCTTTTTCTATATTTGGATAAAAATTTTCCAATTCCCCATTTTCTTTATAGATTTTATCCGCTTTTTTTATTACATTTTCTCGAACGGTTGCCATTTGTGGATAATTTTTACAAAGTATTGTAGCCATTAAGCTTCCGCCAAATGTTGGTCTTGTTGAGGCCAATTTTTCTTCATCTTTGTAATTTACAATTTCAAGTTTTGTGCAATCGGCAGTTAGTCCCGTATTTAAGCTTGATGAAATTTTTGGTGCTAAGTCTCGTCCAATTTTTGTTGCACCAACGAGTATTATTTTAGGCTCCTTTTCTTTAACAAGTTTTATTATTGCATCTGAGAAATATAAACTGTTATAGATGTTCAATTTTTTATCTATAAGATTATAAACTTTATCTGCGCCATTTTCGTATAAAATTTGGAAATCATTTTCTTCTTTTTCACTACACAATATTGCACAAACTTTTCCATTTAAATTTCTCGCATTGTTTAAAAGTTCAAGTGAAACATCTCTTACCTTATTATTTATTTTTTCTATATAAACAAAAATTTCATTATTCATTATTTTTTATCTCATTAATTTTTTTAATTAAATCACTTGCAGAAAAATTTTCCATTTCAATACATTTTCTTGTTGTTTGTTTTCTAAAAACATTTGAAACCCAAGTTGGAGAACCTTTCATACCACATTCATTGTTGTCGATATTTATATCTTCTGCGGTTAAAATTCTGATTTCTTTGTTTTGTGCTTTTATATAATCTGCAATTCTTGGGTTTATTTTGTCGAAATTTTCAGCTGACATCGAAACAAGGCAAGGTAATTTTGCAAGCAGAATATTATAACCATTTTCTAATTCTTGTTTAACTTCTATTTCGTTTTCCCTTGTTTTAATCGAATTTGCCCAAGATATGTGTTCGATATCTAAAAAATTGGAAATGGTTATACCAGTTTGGGCGGTGTCTCCATCAAGTGCATATTGCCCGCATAAAATAAGGTCAAAATTTCCAATTTTTTGAATAGCCTTTGCCAGTGTTTTTCCTGTGGCTAGTGTGTCTGAACCTATGAATTTTTTATCACATAGCAAAAATGCTTCATCAACTCCAAGCGCCAGAGCTTCTTTAAGAGCGTTTTTTGCTTGTATTGGTCCCATTGATAATGCTGTTATTTTTACATCTTTTATTTCATTTTTAATTTTTACGGCATTGTTTATCGCATATTCATCTTGTGGATTTAATATGCTTAACATACCATCACGAACTATGTTGTTATTTTCACTCCATTTTATATCCTGTGTGTCAGGTACTTGTTTTATGCAAACAATTATATTCATCATTTATCCTCTTGATATATTCTAACATATTTTTTGTCTTTTTCAATTAAATATATAGCCTTTTTGGTTTTATTTTGGGGCAATTAAAAAATATTGGTTTTATGAAAATATTAAAAAGTTAAGAAAAGGAGAAAATATGACACACAAATTAGAACTTTACAGATGTGATATCTGTGGAAATTTGATTGAGGTTATTTTGCCAGGTGCAGGTGCTTTGGTTTGTTGCGAGGAGGAAATGGAACTTTTAACACCAAAAACACAAGATAGTGGTGCAGAAAAACATGTGCCAGTTATTGAACATAAAGATGGCGAAGTTACAATTAGAATAGGTTCTGAACCTCACCCTATGGAAAAAGAACATTATATTCAATTTGTTGAAGCTATTGCTAATGACAATAAATATTTAAAAAGAAAATATTTTGAACCAAATGAAGAACCTGTTCTTAAATTCAAATGCGAATGTGCAAGCGGAGTTAGTTCAAGAGAATTTTGTAATGTTCATGGACTTTGGGCATCAAGCGAGGTGTCTCATGATGGAAAATAGTTTAGTTATTGAATTTAATAAACAAATAAATAGAGAATTTTATTCTGCTTATCTTTATTATGCAATGTCTGCTTATTTTTCACAGGCTAATTATGATGGGCTTGCAAAATATATGAAAAAACAAGCTATTGAAGAATTAGAACATGCTCAAAAGGTTTATGATTTTATGCTTTTGAGGCACAGTGCTATAAAATTTGAAAGAATTGAAGAACCGGATATGCTTTTTGGAAGTCCGATTGATGTTTTTTCAAAAGCTTTAGAACATGAAAAATTTATGACGCATGAAATCTTAAAATTAAATGAAAAAGCAAAAGAACTTAAAGATTCAACATCTCAGGTATTTTTACAGGATTTAATTTTTGAACAGGCGGAAGAAGAAGATAAATTTATGAAAATTCTTGACAAGATAACATTTAATCCCGATTGCGCTTGTATTGTTGAAAGATTAGATGCTGAATTAAAATAAAAAACAAATTCCATTTTCTTTCTTGATGATGTATAATGGTTACAAAAGAGGGAGAGAAAATGGAACTTGATATCATTAAAAAAGTTGATGCAGATGTTGCTCAATACATTGAATTAGAACTTAAACGTCAGCAAGAAACAATTGAACTTATTGCAAGTGAAAACTTTACTTCAACTGCCGTTATGGCTGCTTGTGGTAGTGTTTTAACAAATAAATATGCAGAAGGTAAACCTTATAAAAGATTTTATAATGGTTGCGAAAATGTTGATAAAATCGAAGAACTAGCGGTTAATCGTTGCAAAGAATTATTTGGTTGTGATCATGCCAATGTTCAGCCTCATTCAGGTGCACAAGCTAATATGGCAGTGTTCTTATATGCCCTAAAACCTGGTGATAAAGTAATGGGTATGGATTTGTCTAATGGTGGTCATTTGACACATGGTTCTCCTGTTAATTTTTCAGGTTTGTATTTTGACATTGTAAGTTATGGCGTAAACGATAATGGCGAAATTGATTATGATGCTCTTGAAAAACTTGCAATAGAAGAAAAACCAAAATTAATTATTGCAGGCGCTAGCAACTATTGCAAAATAATTGATTTTAAAAGATTTAAAGAAATTGCAGACAAAGTTGGTGCTTATTTAATGGTTGATATTGCGCATATTGCAGGTCTTATCGCAGGTGGCGTTCACCCTAGCCCTGTTCCTTATGCTGATTTTGTAACAACAACAACTCATAAAACTTTGAGAGGTCCAAGAGGTGGTATTATTATGTGCAAAGAAAAGCACGCTCTTGGAATAGACAAAGCAGTTTTCCCAGGCATTCAAGGTGGTCCTTTGGAACATATTATCGCAGGTAAAGCAGTGGCTCTTAAAGAAGCATTATCTGATGATTTTAAGGTTTGGGCAAAACAAGTAGTTTTGAATGCTAAAACGTTAGCTGAAACTCTTGTTAAAGAAGGAGTTGATATAGTTGGCGATAAAACAGAAAATCACTTAATGACTTTGGATTTAAGAAAATTAAATAAAACTGGCAAAGATGTTGCAAATATGCTTGAAGAAATCGGAATAACTGCAAACAAAAATACTGTTCCAAATGATCCTCAATCACCTTTTGTAACTTCTGGTGTAAGAATAGGTACTCCCGCTATAACAACTCGTGGCTTTAAAGAAGAACAAATGGTTGAAGTTGGGAAAATTATTGCAGATGGCATTTTAGAAAGAGATTCAAAAGAAAATCTTCGCGCAAGAAGTTTGAAACTTTGCAGAGAATTTCCTCTTTATGCTTAAATAAAAATAATTGAATATAATTTGCATTTTATCCTGCTATTTAAATATAGCAGGATAAAAGTTTTTTAGCCTCTGGCAATTCAAATATTTTTTTGATTACTCTTTTTTCCATTTGTCTTATACATTCTTTTGTAACGCCATATTTGTTGCCTATTTCTTGAAGTGTCATAGGCTCGTTATTTTCCAAGCCAAAGCGCAAAGTGATAACTTCTTGTTCTTTTGTTTTTAAGAAATTTAATACGCTATTAATGTCTCTTTTAAGTTCTGTGTCTTCAATTGATTTTTCAATATTGCATTTTGTGTCTTCAATAATTTCTGCAAATGACATACTTTTTTCTCCGCTATTTTCATTTCTTGATGTTTCAAGAGATATCGTTTGAGTGTACGCATTTAAGTAACTGTCAATTTTATCTTCTTTAATATTCATTTCTTTTGCAACTTCAGATTTTTTGACTTCTGTGTTGTATTTTTTCTCTAAATCAGATTTTACTTTTTTGTATTTAGCAAGAGTTTCTTGTACATAAACTGGAATTTTCATAGCATGGCTTTGTTCTGATATAGCTTTAAACATAACTTGTTTTATCCACCAGGTTGCATAAGTTGAGAATTTATAACCTAAATCGCAATTAAATTTGTCAACTGCAATCATAAGACCAAGATTTCCTTCTTGAAGAAGGTCAATAAGTGGCAATTTGCTTGTATGAATTGTTTTTTTGGCAATATTTAAAACAAGTTTCAAATTGGATTGGACGAGAATTTTTTTTGCCAAACCGTCGCCTTGTTGTGCCATACGTGCGTAGTATTTTTCATCTTCGTTAGATAAGGGTTTAATTTTACTAATTTTTTTTAGGTAAGCTTGCAAAACTTCATCTTCGCCGATTTCATTTGAATAAAATGTTTTTGTAAGACCTTTTTCCATAAAACTTTCTCCTTTATTTTTCATAACAATTTTTGCCCTTATCTATTTTGTAAGGCACATTAAATTTGCCCCTTTTTAAAAGGGATAACGCAAGACCAACACCGCTATTTGCTAAACCTTTTTTTTGATAAATACTTTTTACTAATGCTATATAGTATATATCAAAGTATATACTTAATATATCATATGACTTTTTAAATTTCAAGTGTTTTATGAAGTTTTGTAAACCAAAATGCAAAAAACTGGAGAAAATGTAATATTTCTTAACAATATTTTATATTGTTTTAAACCGAAAAAATGCTTATTTTGTTGAGGTTTAGCCCACAAAAAGCATTATTTTAAATTTTAATCCAGTTATCTGGATAAACATCATCCGTTGTTTTATTTGGGTCTTGAAACCATTTTTTTGGCGCTATAACAGTTTTTTCAGGGTTTTTGTTTAGATATGCTCCAAAATATGAAAAAGAGCTATTTGCGATGATGTTATGTTTGCATTTGCTCATCAAATACATATCTTGCCAGGAATCGTTTTCGATATTGTGGTTTATATAAATTACATTTTGGATGTTACTTAGAATTTTGCTTGCGCCTCTAATATCGTCAGAAAAAACGTAAAATACTGGGTTTTTGACCTTTTCTTTTATTATTTCGATAGCTTTTTTGTAATAATTTTCATCTAAGTGGTTGTATATTTTGCTGTAATGACTTTTTTGAACATAATCTCCAAGTCTTATGTGCATTGAAATTGAATTTTCTTCTTTAATTTTTTCTTCAATTTCTCGTGTTTTTTCTGAAATTTTTGCCTCAAAATTGATCTTATTTACCACATTTTCATTAAAATATTTTGGACTTTGGAAAAATCCCTCAACAAATGTGTTGTTTTCTATTTTTTCAAATTTTTCTTCGTAGCTAAAACTTTCTTCATTATAAATGTTTAACCCCAAAAATTTTTTTGGCATTTTTAATATTTTTCTTAATTTCCAATATAAAAGCGGACGAATATCCTTGCAAGGATTTTCTTCTATACCAAAAATATTCATTTCATATTTTCTTGTTTTTCTTCCTTTGAAGAAACTCATATCAAAAAATAATTCGCAGTTTAATTTTTCTGCCAATGTTTTTCCTGCAAGATATTGAAAGATTTGGTTTCCTAAACCACCGTTATATTTCATTATTATCATTGTTATTTTCCTTAAATACAAAAAGTTTAAAAAGTATAAATGTTAAAACTGAAACGGGCGGAACAACAATAAGTTGAGCTAAATATTTATTAACTCCAACATCTGCAAGCAAATTTAAGGCAATTAGATTAATAAAATAAGTCAAGATATATACGCCAAAAAATTTAAAAATTAAACTATTATCGTTGCTTTTAAAAACAAGTGTTCCAGTTGTTTTAAAATTCCACAAAACACCAACTATATAAGCACATAAAAGCGCAATTGGTCGTGGCAGTGGTGTTGTTATAAAGATTGAATACATAATGTAGGCAAAAAGTGTGTTTATTCCGCCCACAAAAAGAAATTTAATAAATTTTCTATCTACATGAAAAAGTGTGGATAAAATATCCACACTTTTTGATATTAAAATATGAATTTTATTATACATATTCCTTGATTTCGTTTACAACATCTTTAGGTTCTAATTTAATAGATGGACCCATTGTAGTTGTTAAATACATTGATTTAAGGTAAGTACCTTTAGCAGTTGAAGGTTTTACTTTTACAACAGCTTCTGCAAGTGTTGAGAAGTTTTTCATTAAGTCTTCTGCGCTAAATTTAATTTTACCTATACCAACGTGAATCATACCTTGTTTGTCGGCTCTGAATTCAACTTTACCAGCTTTAGCATCTTTAACTGCTTTAACTACGTCAAGAGTAACTGTACCTGTTTTAGGGTTTGGCATTAAACCTTTTGGACCTAAAACACGACCAATTTTACCTAATGCAGGCATCATTTCAGGTGTTGCAATCAATGTATCAAATTCGAACCAACCGCCTTGAATTTTATCGATGATTTCTTCAGCTCCTGCTTCATCAGCTCCTGCTTCTTTTGCTTGAGTTGCTTTTTCACCTTTTGCGATAACGCAAACTCTAACAGTTTTACCAAGACCAGCAGGTAAAATTGTTGTTGAACGAACTTGTTGATCTGCTTGACGAACGTCAATACCTAATCTCATATGGCATTCAACTGTTTCATCAAATTTTGCAACTGCAGAAGATACTTCTTGAAGTTTTTTAATTGCATCTAATGCTGTTGATGGTTGAGTAAAATCAGCCATTAATTCTTTTATTTTTTGTTGTTTTTTTGTTGTTTTTGACATTTTTTCTCCTTTCGTGGTTTTAACGGCAAATTATTTTGCCTCCCAACTTTTATTCTTCTACAGTAACACCCATTGAACGTGCAGTTCCAGCAATCATGTTAACAGCACTTTCTATTGATGTTGCGTTTAAGTCTTCCATTTTTGTTTTTGCAATTTCTTCTAATTGCGCTTTTGTGATTTTGCCAACTTTAGTTTTGTTTGGTGCTGCTGAACCTTTTGGAAGGTTTAACGCTTTTTTAATTAAAACTGCAGCTGGTGGTGATTTAGTTTCAAAAGTGAAACTTCTATCTTCATAAACTTCGATAACAACTGGAATAACATAACCTGCTTGAGATGCAGTTCTGTCATTGAATTGTTTACAGAAATCCATGATGTTTACACCTTTTTGACCTAATGCAGGACCTACTGGTGGTGATGGATTCGCTTTTCCAGCTTCGATTTGAAGTTTAATTTTTCCCATTACTTTTTTTGATGGTGCCATTTTTTTCTCCTTATCTGCGGTGCTTACGAGTTTTCAACTCTCCCGCTTGTGTTTTATACTTTTTGTATTTGTTTATATTCAAGTTCAACTGGAGTTTCACGTCCGAAGATTGAAACTGTTGCTCTTAATTTTGATTTATCAGGGTAAACTTCTGTGATATCCCCGATGAATTCAGCAAATGGGCCAGAAATAATTCTAACCTTGTCGCCAACTTTAACGTCAAGCTCAATTTTAGGTGTTGAAGATTGACCTCTATGAATAATCTTTTTGATTTCGCTATCTTTTGCAGGGATTGGACGTTTTGTTGAACCTACAAATTTTGTAACACCTTGCGTGTGACGTACTGCATACCAGCTATCATCGTCCATAATCATTTCAACTAAAACATAGCCAGGGAAGATTTTTTCTTCTTTTTCTGTTCTTTTGCCTTGTTTTACTTGAGTTACTGTTTTTTGAGGTACTTCAATTCTGAAGATTTTTTCACCTAAACCCATATGTTCGATACGTTTTTCAAGGTTGATTTTAACTTTATTTTCATGACCTGAATAAGTGTGTACAACGTACCAACGCTTTTTAGGTTCTTTATTGGCTTTTGATAAACTTGTTTCTTTTTGTTCTTCTTGAACTTCTTGTGTATTTAGTTCTTCATTTAATTCTTCATTTTTCTTTTTAGCCATTTTTTCCACCCGTTAATGTATTAAACCCAAAATTCCTTTAAAAATAATGTCTAAAAGATATACTGCAACAGTAAATACCAAGACAACAATCAAAACAATAAATGTTTCAAATCTGATTTGCGTTTTTTGTGGCCAAGTGATTTTACTCCACTCGGCTTTAATACCTTTTAGATAAGTAATTATTGGTTTTTCTGAATTTGCTTTCATATCTTTCCTTTTTTATCTTAAACTCGCGCCCTGAAGGACTCGAACCCTCGACATCCGGTTTTGGAGACCGACGTTCTACCAACTGAACTAAGGACGCAAAGGCTTAAGTAAACTATTTTGTTTCTTTATGAACAGTGTGTCTGTTGCATTTTGGACAATACTTTTTAATTTCCATTCTTTCTTTTAAAGTTTTTTTGTTTTTTGTTGTTGTGTAATTTCTCTCTTTGCAATCTTCACAAGCTAGAACTACCATTCTGTCGTTTTTACTATTTTTAATACCCATTTGCTTCTCCTTAAATTGGGGATTTACTTCTCTTCTTACTAATAGAATGTCTAAAAAGACATCCTAAAAGCAATATATTTATCTATATTTAAATCATAACAAAAAAATATTTAATTACAAGTAAAATTGTAAAATTTTGTTAAATAATTACTGTTTTGCTTAAAGAGTCGGTGTTTGTTTGTCGATAAAAATTTTGAGGCAATAAAATGTATAAAAAGAACAACTTAAAAAAGAATATATTATCTTGTGTGGACTATGTCAAAAAATCAGCTAGAAAAAGAAGACATATTGCAACTTTGGCTGTTAAAAAACTCAATGATGAACGTTTGAGTGAAAATGTTAGATTGATTAAATAACTATTGACCAGATTCTTTTTCCATAAAGTTAAGGAAGTATTTTAAAAATTTATCCCTCATTGATTCATCTTCCTGATTTTCATCTTCTTGTGTTTTATTTATTATAATTAAGACTTCATTTTTTGCTGCCATTTTCAGATTATTTCTTGCAATTGACACGATTTGCCCGTATGCTGCATTTGAATTTATGCTTTTTTCAAGAATTTCATGTTCTTTTTTTGCTTCTTCTTTAAGCTTTTTAGATTGGCTAATTTTGTTTTGATACATAATAGCCTTTGAAATATTTAAAAATGCACTTCTTCCCATTTGAAAGATGCACAAGATTATCACAAATGTCAAAAAAGAGCGATAAATCTTAATACTTTTATTTTTTTTCTTTTGTTTATTTTGTGCTTTTTCTTTTAAATTTTCTTTTTCAATTGTTGAAATGTTTTCAAGTGTCATAAGCTCATTATAACATATTTATTTAAACTTCAAAATTTTCTTATCTACCCTTGAAACATCTATAAAAAATGTTATAATAAAAATGTAAGATATTTTTTTAAATACGGAAATTAAGAAAGGATTTTTAAATTATGAATAGAATTACTTTAAATCACGGGGGGGGGCATC
>SUTW01000009.1 GCA_015152475.1 Cyanobacteria bacterium SIG30
CCTCCCGTAGGAGTATGGGCCGTGTCTCAGTCCCATTGTGGCTGATCATCCTCTCAAACCAGCTACTGATCGTCGCCTTGGTAGTCCATTACACCACCAACTAGCTAATCAGATGCAGACTCATCCTAGAGCACCGGAGTTTTCAAGAATAGCATTTCAGCTACGCTCATATGGGGTATTAGCAGAAGTTTCCCTCTGTTGTCCCCCGCTCTAGGGCAGATTTTCTACACATTACTCACCCGTCCGCCACTTTCCACTGACCGAAGTCAGCTTCTCGTTCGACTTGCATGTATGAGGCACACCGCCAGCGTTCGTCCTGAGCCAGGATCAAACTCTCCGTTGTCAGAAATTTATGTCTGACACTCTTTGGAAAGAGTGATTGACTCAAAATAAAGTATCTATTGTTTTAAAAAAATCAACAGGTATTTGTCGTTTGTAATTGTGATACTAAGTTTGCAAACATTTAAGTTCGCAACTTAATATTAGTTATTCTATTTTCAATGTTCAGTTAGAAAACTTTTCTGATAAATATTTGGGAAAAACTATTGTTTACCATTCCTTATCAATTTTGCCTTAATTTAGGCAGTGAATTTATATTATCATTTCAATTTTCGTTGTCAAGCATTTTTTCAAAAAAAAAATTATTAATTTTTGTTTATTCCAGCTTGGCTCGTCTGTATTATTACTGTAAATCAAAAAAAAATAATTGCAAGCTTTTTTTTAAAATACATCTTAATAAAAGTTTATCTTTTTCATTAAGCTTACTCTAGTAAGTATTATAGGCTTTTAAAATATTTTTAAAAAAATAAAAATCTTGCTCAAAATGAACAATACATGATAAAATTCTATATATTATATAAATATATATAAGGAGAAAACATGAAAAAGATATTTTTAAGCTTCTTATTAATCATGACAATATTTAGCATGTCACAAGCCATTGGGCGCGTAAAAGAAATAAGTTCCCACCCGATACCTACTCAAGAAAATATATTTAACAGGGAAAAAACTATTTTAAAAACCATTGAGCAACAACAAGAAGATATTAAAAGCAAAATTCGTGCAAAAGAAAAAGAATTAAAAGAATTAAAAACTTCACGACAAAGTGAAAGAGACAAAAGAGAACAAACTCAAAAAATAAAGCAAGAAATAATAAATTTAAAAAAAGAATTAAATTCATTAATGTAAAAAAGGAGAGAAGACATGAAAAAAAGTATTATCGCGTCATTAGTTGCATTAGTTATTCTTACAACAACAGGTGCTTCATTTGCGGCAAAATCTGAATTTATGAATGATTTAATTAATGCAAACAAACAAGTTGTAAAACAAGCAGCTCAAAAACAACAAGCAAAAGCTCAATCAAAAGTTGATGCAAAAATTTTGTCATACCAAAAACAAATTGAAGCAAAAAAGGCTGAACTTCGAAAAGTTAAAGCGAATGATTCATATGGTATAGCAGAAAAAGCTAAAAAAATGAAAGCTATCAACGATGAAATCAAAGAATTAAATGCTGCAATTAAGGCATTAAAATAATTCAAAGATTTAATATTTAAAAGCGCCCTTTTAAAGGGCGCTTTTTATTACTTTATTACCACGACCAAGGATAATTATTTATATCACCACTAAATTTAGTAACGTACTCTTCTTTTGTTGGAATTTTCCAGCCATTTTTGATTATTATATGAGAACATGAATCACCTACTGCCCCTATAGCACATCTTGCAGAAAGCTGTGCATTTGTGTCATTTGGTCTAAATGGCAATAATTTCCCAACTGGTTTATTTTTAGCTAAAATGCTATAACCAAAAGTAAAAATGTCGCGTCCAAACGTATTTGGTTTTTGTTTTCCATTAACATCTATATAAATAGAGGCATATTGGCTTAATTCATCAGTACCAAATGTGCTTGAAACGAGTCTTACTGAAACAAATGTTCCATCTGCCATATAAAATTTTGTTGTAGAAGAATCAGTATAACCACCATATGTTTCGTTTGAAAGTGTTGTAAATTCATATGTACAATCCGAACTTGGATCGTTAGCAGGTGCAACATTTCCACAGTCTTTTGAAATTCTTAAATATGGAAGCATATATCTATCAACAAAATCTTTAGCATGTTGACCATTATTTTCTGTATCTGGTGGTATATGCCAAGAATTAATTGGACCATGGTCTGCAATTGCTAAATTTGTTGTGTTTGAAATTGCGCTATAAGTTTTTTTAAGTCTTGATACTATTTCTTGATTTCTATAATTGGTTACAACTGATGGAATTGTGAGTGCGGCAACGACGCCGATAATAGCTAATGTGATAAGTACTTCAGCAAGAGTGAAAGCTAATCTATTAGTTGCCCCCCCCCCGTGATTTAAAGCAAATCTATTCATAATTTAAAAATCCTTTCTTAATTTCCGTATTTAAAAAAAATTCTATATATATTATTATAGCAAATTTTTTGATAAACTTCAACCTATTTGATTAAAAAAATTTAATGATATAATAAAAAAGAGATATAAAGGAATAAGAAATGAGTACATTAAAAAACGAATACTATCCACAAGAATTTGAAGAAAAAAGAGTTGATTTTTGGGCAAAAAATAAAAGTTTTAAAACTTATGATGACAGCAAAAAGCCAAAATATTATGCCCTTTCAATGTTTCCATATCCATCAGGAAAATTACATATGGGACATGTTAGAAACTACACAATAACCGACGTTATTGCAAGATTCAAAAAAATGAATAGCTATAATGTATTGCACCCTATGGGTTGGGATAGTTTTGGTTTGCCTGCAGAAAATGCCGCAATTGAACGTGGCGCAGACCCTGCTGAATGGACAGATAGCAATATTTCTTATATGAAAGGTCAATTAAACAGGCTTGGTTTGTCTGTTGATTGGGACAGAGAAGCCACAACATGCAAAGAAGATTATTACAAATGGACTCAATGGTTATTCTTGCAACTTTATAAAAAAGGTTTAGCATATAAAAAAATGTCTCCTGTAAACTGGTGCGAACATTGTGCAACAGTTTTAGCCAATGAACAAGTAATTGATGGCAAATGCTGGAGATGTGATAGTGAAGTTACAAAGAAAAATCTATCACAATGGTTCTTAAAAATAACAGATTATGCAGAAGTCTTGCTTGAAGATTTAGACAAATTAACAGGATGGGGCGACAACGTCAAAACAATGCAAGCAAATTGGATTGGCAAAAGCCAAGGTGCTCTATTAAAATTCAAGGTTAAAGAAGTCGAAGGACTTGAAATTCCAGTATTTACAACTCGCCCAGATACAGTTTATGGCATCACATATTTAGTTGTAGCGCCTGAATATCCTGATATTGAAAAATTAACAACCGAAGAAAACAAAAAAGCAGTTGAAGAATATAGAGAAAATGCTAAAAAATTATCAGAAATCGAAAGACTTTCAACTGAAAGAGTTAAAACTGGCGTACCACTTGGTACACACATAATCAACCCGTTTACTGGCAGAGTTTGTCCGATTTGGGCAGCAGATTATGCAATTTTAGATTACGGTACTGGTGCTGTTATGGCGGTTCCAACTCATGATGAACGTGATTTTGATTTCGCAACAAAATATAATTTAGACAAAATTACAGTTATCTCTGGCGGTGAAGAAGGTAAGTGTTATACAGAAAAAGGTACACTAATAAATTCAAAACAATTCGACGGCATGGATAACGAAAGTGCTAAAAAAGCAATTGTTGAATATGCCCAAGAACAAGGTTTTGGTGAATTCAAAACTCAATATAGGCTTCGTGACTGGTTAATTTCGCGTCAAAGATATTGGGGTGCGCCTATTCCTATTGTTTATTGTGAAAAATGTGGCGCTCAACCAGTTAGCGAAAACGAACTACCGGTTAAATTACCAACTGATGTTGATTTCAGCGTAAAGGGTAAATCTCCAATTTTAACATCTAAAACTTTCGCTGATGCTATCTGTCCTGTATGTGGTGGTCATGCTACACGCGAAACAGACACTATGGATACATTTATGTGTTCAAGCTGGTATTATTTAAGATATGCAGATGCAAAAAACGACAAAAAACCATTTGACAAAGAACTTGTTGACAAATGGTTACCAGTTGACCAATATGTTGGTGGTATTGAGCATGCTATTTTACATCTATTGTATTCAAGATTTTTCACAAAAGCATTAAGGGATTTAGGACTTTTAAGCTTTGACGAACCATTTAAAAATCTTTTAACTCAAGGTATGGTTTTAAAAGATGGTTCTAAAATGAGTAAATCAAAAGGCAACACTGTTGACCCTGACGAAATTTTCAAAGATTATGGTGCGGATACTGCAAGATTATTTATTATTTCTGATTCACCACCAGCACGTGACTTTGACTGGTCAGATGCAGGCGTTGAAGGTTGCTATAAATTCTTAAGCAGAGTTTGGAGATTATACTCAAAATTCCAAGATAAAATTAAATTAGATGTTCAAATTCCTGAAAATCTAAACAAAAATGATGAAAAACTTGTTCGCGAAACATATATTTCAATTCAAAAAATAACAAACGACATTGAACAAGAATTCCAATTCAACACAGTTGTTTCAAGATACAGAGAATTTACAAACGAAATTTATGACTACATAAAAGATGAAAACAACATAAATTATGATGTTTTAAGCTTTGCACTTGTTTCATTATTAAAACTTATGTCACCTGTTGCAGTATTTATGACAGAAGAAATATGGGAACAACTAGGTGGTAAAGGTTCAATTTATGACCAAGAATGGCTTAAATTTGATGCGAAAAGAGCACAAGCAAATGAAATAACATATGTTGTACAAATTAACGGAAAAGTACGTGACAAATTTGAAGCTTCTATTGACAAAACAAATGAAGAATTAATAGAAATTGCCACAAAATGTGATAAAATTCCTCAATATTTAGAAGGAAAACAAATTGTCAAAACAATTGTAGTTCCAAAGAAATTAGTCAATATTGTAGTTAAATGATAAATAAACTAAAAAAAATAGCTAAAAATTGCACTTGTTTGACTTCTGTTGAAGATATATATGCTTATTGCCATGATACATCTCCAGAACCTGACGTTAACATGCTTGCAGATATAGTCATTTTGCCAAATAACGTTGAAGATATCCAAAAAATTGTGAAATTCTGCAACGAAAATAGAATTGCAGTAATCGCAAGAGGAGCTGGCACTTGTCATACAGGTGGTTGCAGGGTTAAAAGAAAGCCTTGTATTATTTTGCATTTATCCAAATTAAATAAAATAATAAAAATAGATAAAGAAAATTTAATCGCAAAAGTCCAGCCAAATGTCGTTTTAGGCGATTTTCAAAAACAAGTTGAAGATATGGGATTGTTTTTCCCGCCAGACCCATCTAATTTAAAAGTTTCAACTATTGGAGGCGCAATTTCTTTAAATTCAGGAGGACCACGAACTTTTAAATACGGCAACACCAAAGATTACGTTATAAATTTAAAGGTCGTGCTTCCAAATGGCGAAATTATGGAAACTTCTTCAGACATCGCAAAAGATGTAACAGGTTATAATTTAACACAACTTTTTGTTGGCTCAGAAGGTACTTTAGGTATTATTGTTGAGGCAACTTTGAAATTAATTGTGAAACCAGAACAAAGACTTGTGACTTTAGCATATTTCGACAAACTAGAACATGCAACAAGCGCAGTTAACGCGATAATAAACAATAAAATGACACCTTCAACTGTCGATTTGCTTGACAAAAACACAATCGAAACAATCGAGAAATACAATCCAACTGGGCTTTTGACTAATTTTGACGGAGCCTTATTAATTGAAATTGACGGCAACAAAGAAACAATTAAAAAGGAACAAGAGGATTTATCAAATCTACTCAAAGAAAATAATGCAAAAGAAATAATAAGCGCTAAAAATAACGAAGAAAATGAAAAAATTTGGCGTGCAAGAAGAAGCGCTTTTGGCTCAGTTGCAAAGCTAAAACCAGACGTTATAACGGAAGATGTTGTTGTGCCAAGAGATAAAATTGTTCCTCTTGTTGAAGGCATAAAAAGAATTTGCAAAAATAATAATGTAACTGTTTGTATTATGGGACATGTGG
Source organism: Cyanobacteria bacterium SIG30 (assembly GCA_015152475.1). Classification (GTDB taxonomy): domain Bacteria; phylum Cyanobacteriota; class Vampirovibrionia; order Gastranaerophilales; family Gastranaerophilaceae; genus SIG30. Next base: position 6,097 of record SUTW01000009.1, read on the forward strand.
CAGACGGAAACATTCATCCAAATTTTGCCCTTGATTTAGAAAAAGAAAAAGACATTTTTAACAAAACAAAAGATGAATTATTTGAACTTGCACTAAGTTTAGGGGGAACATTATCCGGTGAACATGGAATAGGATACGAAAAGAAAAAATATTTAAACAAAGCACTTGACCAAAATGCTTATAAATATATGGAAAAAATTAAAATATTATTTGACCCAAATAATATTATGAACCCTGATAAAATGTTTTAGTAGAACTAATTTTCCAAAATCCAAACGTGATAATTTGAATTACTTAATTTTTCAGCAACACTTTTAGCAACATCAGAATTTGTGTATGAACCTACTTGAATAGAATAAAAATCGCCCATTTTTCTAATAAAAGGTGATGCTGTTTCAAAGCCTTCAACAGTTCTTATATAATCTTGTGCACTTTTAGCTTCTTCAATGGTTGCATATTTTCCAACCAAAACTCTTGTAAAAACCGGAGTATAAGTTTCTTCAATTTTTTCATTATTTAATTCGATATTTAAATTTTCTTGTTCTTTAACAGTCTCAGTTTTTGCAATTTCTTCATCACTTTTTTTAATTTCGTCAGCTTTATCCTGACTCATAATTTCATCTTCTTTTTTATTTATTGCACGAGCTGTACTAAGCCCAATTTCTTCGTCATAAAGCATTTCAAGACGCTTATCAATTGAACCTTTTTGTTCTTCGCTGTTATTTTCATCAAGCACCATAACATTTTGTTCTTCTTCTATATCTAATTTTGTACTTAAATTATTAGACACATTCATAATGGTTAAAAAACAAAATATAAAAGTCAGACTAAAAATCAAAAATAAAATTTTAAGTTTTTTGTAATCACTTCTTTTTGCTTTTTTAGTTTCTTCAACATATTGTTGTTTTGCTTTTTTATATGCAAGATAATCAGGTGTTTCCATAAATTAAACTCCTCTTACTTTGCAAAATGCATTTTTAATACTTTTGATTTCGTTACTATAACAAAGCATTACATCAATTGCAAATTTCTTTACATCTTTTATGCCTATTTCATCAAGCGACGAAATTTCAATAGGTGCACCAGTTGGAACAATATTGAGCGCAGTATGAATTAAAGAAGATGTGATTGATTTTGTTGCAATGGAAACACTTAATTTTTTCCCGTCAAAAAATAAATCATCGCCATCTCTTATAATTTTTGCGCCATATTTTTCTAAGTTCTCCTTAATTATTGTAACAAGCATTCTTTGTGCAAATATGGCCTCTTCAAGTGGCATATCGAAATGTTCAATTATAAAACTCAACATTTTGTCTGACTTTATAGGTTCATTGTTTATTACATCCTCAATATCAACCATTTCAGTCAGTTTAACTTCAACTTCGCCAATAAAAGCCACAATTGAATCACCCAAAAGATTAAAATTTTTATAAATCCAATGTGGTGCAAGTTGGCTTCCTATATATTTAATTTCTTTTTCAATAAAAAATGTATTCATTAAACAATCATACCTTCACCTGACATTTCAACAGGTTTTTTAATATCCATAATCTGTAAAACAGTTGGTGCAATATCACAAAGTGCACCGTGATTTTTTAGATTATATTTTTTATTATCAATAATAATAAAAGGTACCGGATTCGTTGTATGTGCTGTATGTGGTCCTTTTGTTTCTTCGTTGTACATTTTTTCTGCATTTCCATGATCTGCTGTTAAAATCATAGCTACATCATTTTTAAGTGCAGATTCTGCAATTTTACCAATACAAGTATCAACCGTTTCAACTGCCTTAACTGCCGCATCAAAAATGCCTGTATGTCCAACCATATCAGGATTTGCAAAGTTAACTAAAATAAAACCATATTCTGGATTTTCGATTGCTTTTAAAACATTTTCACAAACTTCAGGAGCACTCATTTCAGGTTGAAGATCATAAGTTGCAACCTTAGGCGACGCAACTAATGCTCTTGTTTCGAGTTTTCCTGCCACTTCGCTTCCACCATTAAAGAAGAATGTGATATGAGCGTATTTTTCAGTTTCAGCAGTTCTAAATTGTTTAATATTATTTTCATCTAAAACATGACCTAAAATATTGTTTAGATTTTCGGGCTCAAAAGCAACTGGTAGTGGATAAGTTTCATCATATTGTTTCATACATATAAAACAAAGATTTTTTAATACTTTTTTACGTTCAAAACCATCAAAATTATCTAGCGCAATAGATGCTGTAATTTCTCTTGCTCTATCTGGTCTAAAATTGAAGAAAATAACAGAATCATTATCTTGTATTCTTCTATCTAAAATTTTAACAGGTTTAACAAATTCATCTGTTTCATCATTTTTATAAGATTCTTGAACAGCTTCAATTGCGCTGTCTGCACAAGGGCAATCACCTAAAACTAAGCAATCATAAGCTTTTTCAACTCTTTCCCAACGTTTATCTCTATCCATAACCCAATATCTTCCGATAACAGAGGCAATTTTTGGTAAATTGTATTCAGATAAAGTTTCTTCAATTTTTTTCAGGTATTCAACGGCAGAAGAAGGCGGAGTGTCACGACCATCTAAAAAAGCATGCACATAAACTTCTTTTAAGCCATTCATTGACGCCATTTTAATTAAAGCTTGCAAATGTTGATAAACGCTATGAACTCCACCGTCTGAAACAAGCCCAAATAAATGAAGAGCCGAATTATTTTCTTTTGCATGGTTGATGGCATCTAAAAATGCTTTATTTTCAAAAAAGCTGTTGTCTTTTATTGCTAAATTTATTCTTGTTAAATCCTGGTAAACAATTCTTCCAGCACCAATGTTTAAATGTCCTACTTCACTGTTCCCCATTTGGCCTTCTGGAAGTCCAACATTTTCTCCATCAGCTTTTATAATTGTTGATGACATATTTTTGTTTAAATTGTCAAAATTAGGTGTTTTTGCGGAATATACTGCATTATTTTCCGTTTCTTCAGATATGCCCCAGCCGTCCATTATGCATAATAAAACTCTTTTTGTCATTGTTAAATACCTCTCTTTGTAATCAATATTAACACAAAAAGATGCTATAATAAAACAATGAAAAAGTTTTTGTTAGAAATCAAAAAATATTTTTACTACTATGTTTTAAGAAAAAAATATTTTAGAAGCGGAGAATGTCTTAAATGTGGCAGATGTTGCGAAAAAATTTATGTTAAACATGGAAAAAACGTAATTGAAGATATCGAAACATTTGAAAAACTACAAAAACTCCATAAATTTTATGACTCACTTGAAGTTTTAGGCAAAGATGAAAATGGAGTAATTTTTAGATGCAAAAATTTAGACGAAGAAAAAAGAATATGTAAAATTCACAAATACAGAGATAGAATATGTAGAAAATATCCTCAGGAAGAAATGTTTATGATGGGTGGAGATATGGCAAAAACTTGTGGTTATAAATTTACTCCGATTTTTACATTTGAAGAAATTATGAAACACATAAAAAAATAAACCGCAAAATTCAATTTGCGGTTTATTTTGTCAAAATTTATTCGAACTATTTTTGGTTTTTGTGTTTTTTGAATTCACCTTTTTGTTTTTTGAATTCTTTTTTCTTTTCAATCATTTCTTTTCTTTTTTGCATTCTTTCTTCATGCATTTTTTTAAGTTCTACTTTTTGTTCATCTGTTAAAATCGCTTCAAAATCTTTTTTGTTTTGTTTCATGATTTCATGTTTTTGTTCACGAAGCTTTTTTTCTTGCTCAATAATTTTTTTCATTTTTTTAGCACTTTTTTCTCTATTGGCTTCAATTTTATCTTTTTGTTCATCTGTTAATTGAAGTCTGTTTTCAAAATCTTGAATTGCTTTTTTATGTGCTTCTTTATAATCTTTGTGTCCTTTGTGGGCTGGTGCCATTTGTTCTTGTTGTGGTGGTTGTGGCATAGAACGAGTGATTGTACCGCCAACTTCAGCAAAAGCAACGCCTGATAGGATCATAGCTGTCGCCAATGATAAAACTAAATTTCTTTTTTGTACCATAAGTACCTCCTTTTTTACATTAAATCTTTTAATTTTTCTCTTAGAATTTCTCTTGCCTTATATAATCTTGATTTCACTGTGCCTTCCGGAATATTTAAAATTAGAGAAATATCTTCATAACTTTTTTCTTCAAATTCATAATACACAAGTACATTTTTCATTTTAGATGGTAATTTATTTACTTCTTTTAAAATTCTTTTTTGTCTTTCTTTTGAGTCAAGTTTTTCTTCTAAATTATCTTTTTCTTTAATTTTATTTATTTCTTCATCATCATTTACCAATATAACTCTTTTTTTCTTTAAATAATCTTTACAGGTGTTTGAGGCAATAGCTGAAATCCATTGTTTAAATTTATTTTTTTCTTCATAGTTTTTCATGCTCTTCCAAGTTTTGATATAAATTTCTTGTTCTATATCTTCATTGTCAGAACCTGTAAAGTTTCTTATTATTCTCTTAATATTGTGTTGGTATCTAGATATTATTTCTCTCAATATTTCACCGTTATTAAACCATAATCGTCAAGCGGATACATTGACTCAGACATTTCATCATCAATATCATTATAATAAGAAGCAACTTGTTCAACCGGTAAAGTGTTCGCCATTTGGTTAGTTTTAAAAATGTAACCAGAAAGTCCGCTAATTGAAGTTGAAAACAAGACAAAAAGAACAAGACAGGCTTTTTTTAGTTGTTCAACTTTTCTTTTTCTTTCGAAGTACATAGGCTTCGCTTCTTTTAATAAAATTGAAATATCGTCCATGTTTATTTCCTTCATACATTTATTATAACGATATTCTTTTAAAAAAGTTCATTTTGATATAAAATTATTTTATGACTACATTAAACTTAAGTATTTTTGAAGCTATAATGCTTATTTGCTTTGGTGCAAGCTGGCCATTTGCACTTAAAAAAACTTACACAACAAAATCAACAAAAGGCAAAAGTGCAAGATTTTTGATTTTAATAATTGTAGGATATTTAGCAGGCATTATCCATAAAATATTATATTCATTTGATGGCGTTATTTTTTTATATATTCTTAATTTAATTATGGTAACTTCAGATTTAATTATGTATTTTAAATATAAAAATTTACCACAAAATAAATAACCAGCAAATTTCTCTGCTGGTTATTTTATACAAATATTAAAGCTATTGCTCGATTTCGCTTTGAGTTGATAAATTATTTAAAATTATTTTTGAAACATCCCAACCGTTAACACCACCTGATAATTTATATTTTGCAATTTGTTTGGCTCTTTTTTCTTTTGCTTTTGCTTGAGTAGTTTGGAATTTTTTCAAAGCTTTTGCATTATTTTCTCTTTTCTTTATAGTAGGAGCAATATAATCTAAAAATGCCTTATATTCTTGACAATTATATCCTGCTTTAACTTTTGAAGGATAATTGTAACTTAAATAATCATAAATATTCATTGTTCTTTTGAAATTAGCAGGTTCACCCTTTAAAAGCTCCCACAAGCTTGCATCCATTTTGCCAAGTGTAACAATCATAGCAAGTGGGTTATAACCTGCCTTAATCATAAGGTCAACGCCTGTGATATCAGCATCCATTAAATCTTTTTTAGACATATGTGATAATGACAATTCATTTAAAGTTGAAGCAGTTTCTTTTGTTTTTTCATCAGTAATTTGACCAACAATAGCTGATGTTAATGAACTTACAATTTCTTTTTTAGAAGCAGATGCATTTATAATTGCACCTAATTCTTGAGAAATAACAGCTGCAACTTCATTGTCATTTCCTGCATAATTTAAATTACTTGTTTGAACATACAAAACATTTGTTTCGTTAATATTTGAATTTACTGCGGCCGAATCACTTGTAACTACAATTGTTGCACTTGGCAGTCCATTTTTAGAAAGCATGTTTTCGCCAACAACAAGCGCTTGCGCAGATACATCATAAGCAAAAGAAATGCCTTGTGTAAAAAACATAATCAACAAACCTAATAAAATTTTTTTCATTTTCTTAACTCCTTTTTTTATATTTTATTATAAAAATTCATATTTGGGCATGCCAAATTTAATTAGCAAACCCTTTAAAATGCACCCTGTTAACCTATTGCCAAAAAAATATAATTGTGTTAGAGTGGTAAATGCGAAATATATTTTTTAAAGGAGCATGCAATGAGGATTCGTCCCGTAATTTTAAATCAAAATAATTTATCAAATAAGGGACAATTAGGCAACAAGCATTTTTCAGGCAAAAGCTCTTTAAATTATCAAAATCAAAATGACGTTTTCGTTCGTCTTGCAATTGCAAGTACAAGAGATCAACAAATTGAAAACGAATTAAAAACAATGAACTTAATTTAAGAGATAGATTATATGAAACTTGCAGTTATTGGTTTAGGTTGTTGGGGTTTGGTGTTAACTGAAATGTTAACAGATAATTTTGACCAAGTTGTTGGCTGGTCAAGAGAACAAGATTTAAGCGAAGAATTAAAATTATATAAAAGAACAACAAAACCCTATAATGTCCAATTACAGGACAAAGTTCAAATCACAACAAATTTAAATGAAGCAATTAAAGATGCTGATGTGATTTTACTCGTTGTTGCAACAAGCGCAACAAGGATTGTGTGCGAGCAATTAAAAGAAGCTGGTATTAAAAAAGAACAAATTTTAGTTAACGCTTCAAAAGGCATCGAACTACCTTCTCTAAAACGTATGAGCGAAGTAATCAAAGATGTTTTGCCAGAACAAAATTTAGTTATTTTATCAGGTCCTACTCTTGCAGAAGAAGTTCTGAATAAATGTCCAACTGCGGCTTGTGTTGCATCTGAAAACATTGAAGTTGCAGAAAAAGCACAAAAACTTTTAAATGTTGCTGGGCGTTTTAGATTATATACAAACACAGACGTTATTGGCGTTGAATTAGGTGGCGCTTTAAAAAACGTTATGGCAATTGCAGCGGGTTTTGCAGATGAATTAAAACTTGGCGACAACACAAGAGGCGCACTTCTTACACGCGGAATGGCTGAAATCGTCAGAGTTTCAGTAACACTAGGCGCTAATCCATCAACATTATGGGGTCTGTCTGGAATGGGTGATTTGATTGCAACTTGTTCAAGCCCATTAAGCCGTAATCACAAAGTTGGCGTTATGCTTGCAAAAGGCAAAAAGATTGATGACATCTTAAATGAGCTAGGTTCAGTTGCAGAAGGCGTTAAAACTTCTCGCGCAATTTGTGAATTATCTAAAAAAATTAATATTGACACACCAATTTCAGATGCAATTTATGAAGCTGTTTATTCAAAAGAAAATTCAAAAGAAATCTTCTTAAACTTAATGAATAGAACACTAAAAGGCGAAGAAACATTTGGTATTAAATAACAAAAATATATATAATTAAAAAAGGCTGAACAAAAATTCAGCCTTTTTTAATTAAAACCTTAAATTATTTCTTTTTCGTCTTTTGTTTAATAGTTGCCTTAATTAAACCATTAAATAAAGGATGTGGCCTTTCGGGACGAGATTTAAATTCAGGATGGAACTGACATGCAACGTGCCAATCATTTTCTGGAACTTCGATTATATCAACCAAAAAGCCATCCGAAGAAGTACCGGAAACAACAAGACCTTTTTCTTCTAAATTTTGTCTGTAATAATTATTGAATTCGTAACGGTGTCTGTGTCTTTCTGAAATTTGCTTTTCACCATACGCACTTCTTGTTTTTGTGCTTGCTTTAAGCAAAGTATCACAAGCTCCAAGTCTTACAGATGAGTGATAACCAGCAGTTGATTTTTCATCTTCCATAATGCTTATCACAGGACAATTTGCCGTAGGAACGAATTCTGTACTATTTGCATCAGTCATTCCAGCAACATTTCTTGCATATTCAACAACTGCGCATTGGAAACCAAGTGAAACACCAAGATATGGGATATTATTTTCCCTGACATATTTAATAATGTTTAACTTTCCTTCAATACCACGCGCACCATAAACACCTGGCACAACAACTGCATCAACATCTTTTAAAATTTCTTTTATTTTATCTTCTTCTTTATTGGCTTCTGATTCAACCCATTTAATTTTTATTTTAGAACTTTGTGCAAATCCAGCATGTTTAAGTGATTCAACAATGGATAAATAAGCATCATTAACTTGTGAACACTCGCCAACAATTGCGACATTAAGTTCGTAAGTTGGATTTTTTGCAACTTCAATAATTTTTTTCCAACTATCTAAATTAGGTTTTTTGTCAGCCATACCTAATTTTTTCAAGATAACACTTGCCATTCCTTGTTCTTCAAGTGCAATTGGTACTTCATAAATAGTTGACATGTCTTGACATTCTATAACGCAATCTTTTGGAACAGAACAGAACAATGCAAGCTTATCTTTTTCTTCTTTTGGAATTGCCTGTTGAGTTCTGCATATCAAAATTTCAGGTTGAATACCAAAACCTCTTAAAGTGTTAACACTGTGTTGGGAAGGTTTTGTTTTAAGCTCACCAGATGTTTGAAGATAAGGAAGAAGTGTTACATGAATAGATAAAGTTTTATCATAACCTTCTTCTGCCCTAAATTGTCTGATTGCTTCAATATGAGGTAAACTTTCAATGTCGCCGACTGTACCACCTATTTCTGTAATTAAAAAATCAGGTTTACATTGTTTTGCAGCTCTTTGAATTCCTGCTTTTATTTCATTTGTAATATGTGGAATAACTTGAACAGTTCCTCCATTATATTCGCCGCGTCTTTCTTTATTTATAACATTTGAATAAATGGAACCTGCTGGCAGAGAATTTAATTTACTCAAAGAAGTATCAGTAAATCTTTCATAGTGCCCTAAATCTAAATCAGCTTCGCCACCATCATCAGTTACAAAAACTTCACCATGTTGAAAAGGGCTCATTGTCCCAGGGTCAACATTTAAATATGGATCTAATTTTTGATTCGCCACACTATAACCACGAGCACGCAAAAGCTTGCCTAAACTTGCGGCTACTATCCCCTTACCTAAAGAACTAACAACGCCGCCTGTAATAAAAATGTATTTTGTCACGCCTAACCCCTTAATTTATCTTTGGAACTTTGAAGAAATCGCCTTCCCTGTCAGGAGCATTTTGCATTAATTCCTCCTGAGTTTGTTCATAAACTTCGACATCTTCTCTCATAACATTATAAAATTCAATCGCCTGACTCATAGGTTCAACACCTGTTGTATCGACCTCATTCATTTGGTCAACATATTTAAGTACATCACCTAATTGTTTTGAAAATTTAACCTTTTCCTCTTCGGTTAATTCTAATCTTGCTAATTTAGCAACATGTTCTACGTCTTGAATTGTTATCATGATTTAAACTTCCTTAAAAATTATGATATCAAAAAGGTTTTTTTTTGTAAAACATTTATTAAAAAAAATGAAGTCTAATATTTTTGAATATTTTTCAATATCCTCTTGCACAAAAACAAGAATATCGTATATAATTTTTTTAATGAAAAAACAAAATATTTTAATAGTTGAAGATCATGCCTTAACGCGCTTTGCACTAGTAACATCTTTAAAAGATGTTGATTTTGTTGGCGATATTTATGAAGCAGAAAATGCAGCAGGTGCTTATGACATTTTAAATCAACATAATATTCAAATTGTCTTGATGGATTTAGGTTTACCTGGCATAAATGGCGTGAAAGCAACAAAAGAAATAAAAAGACTTCATAAAAAGGTAAAAGTTATTGTAATAACATCACACAACGAAGAAGCAGAAGTTTTAGAATGTTTAGAAGCTGGAATTAGTGCTTATTGTTCAAAGGACATCAAGCCAGATAAATTAATTGAACTTATAAAAGATGTAATTGAAGGTTCAATATGGTTTGATTCAAAAATTTCCGAATATGTTTTAAACGCAGCAAGAAACATAAAACCCGTCATGTCTTTAGGTAAAAGAAGCGGAAATCATTATAATTTAACTTCAAAAGAATTAAAAGTTCTGGAACTTATCAAAGTTGGCAACTCAAATAGCGAAATTGCCAAGAAATTAAATATTTCCATAAACACAACAAAAGTCCACGTGTGTGCAATTTTACAAAAACTGGAAGTGGATGATAGAACACAAGCCGCAATTAAAGCAATCAACGACAATATAGTGGGGTAACTAATGTCATCATTGGCAAAAATTTTAATAATAGACGATAATCCAAAACTAATAGCAGATGCTCTACCTATGTATGGCTACGAAGTTGATGTTGCATCAGATGGACTTGAAGGAATCAAAAAAATAAATGAGAATAAATATAATTTAGTTCTTTTGGATATTGTGATGCCAAAAATGGATGGGTGGGAAACACTTAAATTTATAAGAACTAATTCAAAACAAAAAACAATTCCCGTTATCATGTTGACATCAGTTGATAGTGAGGCTAAAATGGTCCTAGGGTTAAAATTCGGGGCTGATGATTATATAATTAAACCTTGTATTTTACCTAACCTTTTAGCAAGAATAGAAGCCATATTAAGGCGCGATAACTGGTCTAAAGAGCAGAAAAAGGTTCAAGCTTTATCTTTTGTAAGCGATAAACCAATTGAAGATTTAACACAAAGAGAAATCGAAATTTTATCGTATGTTGCAAAAGGAAATTCGAATAATGAAATTGCTAAAAAGTTATTTATAAAAGATACAACAATAAAAACACATTTAAACAATATATATAAAAAATTAAATGTGGAAAGCAGAGTACAGGCAACATTGCTTGCAATGCAAATGAATTTGATACAAGAATAATGTTAATGGAGAAATAAAAGAAAAATGAGCAAAGAAGAATTAATTAGATTAATTTTAAATGATAAAGATGCTTTCGCTGAACAAAAAAATGAAGCCGAAGATTTAAGCGAAGTAGAAATAATTGCACAAGAAATAAAAGATATAGACCTTTCAAATATTGATTTTTCAGGTGCAAGTTTTGCAGAATCCAGCCTTACAAATGTAAGTTTTGTGGAATGCGATTTAACAGGTGCTGATTTTTCAAGAACAACTTTAACTGAGTGCGATTTCTCACAAAGTATTTTGAATAATGCTGATTTCAGTTATGCAAGTGCGACTTTTTGTAATTTTACTGAATCTGATGTTGCAGGATGTATTTTTAATGAAACAGATTTAACTTCAAGTGACCTTTCCGCTTCAGAAAATTTGAGTGCATGCCGTTTTGATGATGGAACAATCTGGCCAGACACAGACAAATTACCAGAAGATTTTGATTCATCATGCAGTTATGATTTGTCTTCTCTTCAAGATGAAGAAGATGGTGAAAATTCAAATTATGAATACTAAAATGCTTTAATTTGCTTAATTTGACAGCTAGTTTCGCTATGCATTTGAAACTTTCATGCTATAACATTATTATGAAGTGTTTAGCATGTTTTTTAATAATTGCAATTTTATCCCTCAACCTAGGGGCTTATTGTGATGAAATAAAACTTGAAAACCCAGATAAACTACAAATAAAATATTCAGAACAAGTAAAAGATTTAAAAGGTAGTCTTTTTATTGAAGATTCACAAACAGCACAAATAATAATAGACAAACAGCAAGAAAAAGACATTGAAGATATAGAAATGCTTTGGAATGCAACTGTTGAAAAGAATTCGGTCATTAAATTTTCTCTGACAAAATTAGCAATCCCTGAAGAACAAAGAAGAATACATTCATCGCTTATGGCAAAAACAGCATCTGCGTTAATTTCTGGCGCTTCCATGCTTCCATCATTTTTGGGTATGCACTATGCAATTCAAAGTGCATCTTATGCAACTGCAAGAATTGCTAACAATTTTATAAATAAATCTAACTACGACAAACTGAGTGCTTCGCCTTTGACTGACACTGAGGCAATCGAACTTGCAACATTAATTGAAGAGTTACAAAACGAGATTGTGCTTACATATTACAATTATAAAGGTGCTTTAAATAAATTAAAAGATTGTAAATCAAGACTTAGTCTATACAACAAAAACTATTCAACAGCGCTAAAAAATAACGACAAATTGGAAATAGCAATTTCGTCTGCGCTTTGGGATGAACAAGTAATTGAAGAATACAAATTAACGCAGGAAGCAAAAAAATATCAACTCCTTCTTCAAAGATTAGCAGGCGAAGAAGCAATTGAAAATCTTAATCTTGTTCAATTTAACCTAAACACAAGAAATATCAATGTTGAAGATTTAGATTTTAATAAAAAGAAAATAGAAACAAATCAGGAAGAAGAACAACAAAATATTAAAAATAATGACAAACAAGAAGGGGGCAAAAAATGAAAAAAATAATCCCTATTCTTGCAGTTTTGTTTATTTTAATAAAACCAACTTTTGCAGTAAATTATGAAGATTTAAATGCACCAAAACCAACTGCGAACAGAATTGGAACAGGAGAAAGTCCTGAAGAAATTATTATAATAAAGACAAAAGACTTTGAACAAAATGATAGCAAAATAAAAAATAAAGAAAAAAATAAAGACATAAATGCTTACGATATGACGTATGCCGATTTATCGCTCAAAAGAATAGCTCTTGACGTTTTAGATGAATTTGATGAAGAAAAAGAAGAAATTTTAAATGATTTAAGCGATATGTGGGTTGCAGTTGCAGGAAATAGCGAAACAATGCAATATACAATTTACAAATTATCAAACCCTGATGAAGATAAACCTGATGAAAATTTAATCAAAAAAATTATAAGACCGGTTGCAAGTTTATCAACCATTGCAGGAACTGCATTTAGTGCAAATCCATTTGTTGCAAGTGGTGCAATGATTGGTGGAAACTTGCTTAGCGCATTCACTTCAAGCAATAAAGATTTAAATTACCAATTTACAAAAGTCAGTGACGCAGATATGGTCATTTTGGTTAGAAAAATTGATGATTTACAGAAGAAAATGATGTCACTTTATATGGATTATCGAACAAAGAAAAAAATATATGAAATGGCTGTTGAAAATGTTAAAAAAAGGGAAGAAATATACAAAAATATGCAAAATATGACTAGAGAAGAAATTATTGTAACCGATGTATATTTAAGAAACGCACAAAATGCCGAAACAAAAGCAAGAAACGATTATTGGGCAAGCCGAAATATATTAGGCCAATTAGTTGGTAACAATGTTCTTGACGAAATTGAAAACAGAAAAAATAATCCAAACGAAAGCGAAACAACAAAATAAATTATAAATTAACGTCCAATTTTATTTATTATTTTACCTACAAAAAGCCCAAAAGAACATACAGGACAAGATGTTATAACATGTTTAACTTTTAAACTTTCGATTTGTTTTGCTCTTTTTTTAGCTAATTTATAAGAAATAATTGGATGTTTTAAGAAAAAATCTCCACCAAAACCACAACAATCATTTTCTTTTAATTCAACAAAGTTTTCATTTTTCTTCAATTCATTTTTTATGTTTTCAAAAATTTCTGATGACATATGACAAGGTTTGTGGAAAGTAAATTTTTCATTTGGAATCTTGAAATCTGGTTCAAAAGTTAATTTATCAAGAATATTTTTTGGTAAATCATAATTTTTAAAAGCATCAAAACAAGTAGCACAATGGAAAATTATCTTTTTTATATCTGGATTTTTTGCAATTTTGATATTTTTATTCATCATTTTATTATAAATATCAAGCCTGCCCTTAGTCAGATAAGGCATTGCACAACAAACAAAATCATTTTTATATCTAGAAACACAACCAAAAAAATGAATTTCGCCTTCTTTTTCATCAAATTTTCTCTTGAAGAGATTTATTGGCAACATCTTTAAATTGAAAATAAATTCTGAAGATAAAATTTTATCTAAAAAACTCAAGTTGTCATTTTTAAATTGTGCGAAAATTTTAACTGCATTAATGTCAGATGGACAAAATTCTCTGCATTTTCCACAATTCAAACAAAGATTTATATTCTTTTTTATTTTTTTTGAAAATTTTAAATCTTTTTTTAAAACACCTAAAAGTTGCGTAAATTTGCCACGAGTCAAAACAACTTCGCTTTTTTTAATATCAAAAACAGGACAAACCTCGGCGCACAGCGCGCATCTTGAACATTTATTCAAATTCTCTTTCAAGTGATTTCTTTCCATACTTGTAGTATAATCCAAATATGAAAAGAGCTGTATACAAAAATGGCGAAATTAAAATAATAGAAACACAAATGCCTACTCTTAAAGGCAAAGGTGCAATTATAAAAGTTCATGGTTGTGGGCTATGTGGTTCAGACATTGTAAAAATAAGGGAAAAAATTGAAAATCCAATTTTGGGCCACGAAGTTGTTGGTGAAATCATTGAAATAAATTCAGATACCGATTTTAAAATTAACGACAAAGTTGCACTTGGTCATCATTACCCTTGTTTTGAATGTGAATACTGCAAAAACGATAGTTTTTCAATGTGCGAAACATTCAAAAAAACAAATATTGAACCTTGTGGTTTTGCTGAATACATTTATGTTACAGAAGGACATCTTAAAAATACTGTTTTTAAGGTGCCTGAAAATTTATCTGATGATGAAATTTCTTTTCTTGAACCTCTTGCCTGCGTTATAAGGGCAATTGAAAGAGCACAAATAAAACAAGGTCAAAAAGCTCTTGTTATGGGTCTAGGTTCAATTGGCAACCTTATGGCACAAAGTGCTAAAATTTATGGCGCGGATGTTTATGGGTATGACATAAACGAAAAAAGACAAAAATATTCAAAATTGAGTTTTGATAAAAACTTAAAATATAACATAATTTTTATGACATCTGGCGCAACAAGTGCTATTGATGATGCAGTTAAATATGTTTTATCTGGTGGGAAAATTATTGTTTTTTCATCTGTAAAAGATTTAAATGGTTACACAAATAATGACATTTATTATAGGGAACTAAGTATAATCGGCAGTTACTCACCTGCACCATATGATTATAAAATTTCATACGACCTGTTAAAAGAAGGTAAAATTAACACAAAAGGAATGTCAACGACATATAATCTTGATAACTTAAAAAATGCCATTGACGACACAATTAATAATAAAATAATGAAAGCATTTATAAAAATATGAAAATGAAAGCAATAAGGTTTTACAAACCACTTGATATAAGATATGAAGAAATTACAATTCCAGAACTTAACGAAGGTGAAGTTTTGGTTAAGGTGGAAGCCGCACTCACCTGTGGCACAGACCTAAAAACATACAGAAGAGGACACCCCGTCTTAATCAAAAAAACACCATCAGGGTTTGGACACGAATTTGCAGGCGTAGTTGCAAAAAAAGACGAAACTGTTAAAGATTTTGAAATAGGCGACAGAGTTGTTGCAGCAAATTCCGCTCCTTGTGGCGAATGTTTCTTTTGTCAAAGAGGAGAAGAAAATCTTTGCGAAAATCTTGACTTATTAAATGGCGCATACGCGCAATATATAATTGTGCCAAAAAGAATTGTTGAAAAAAATATGATAAAATTGCCAGATGACCTTGAATTTTCAAAAGCAGCATTTTCTGAGCCACTGGCAAACGTTGTCCACGGAATTGAAAGAACAGAAATCAAAAAAGATGATGTCGTTGGCGTTGTCGGAATTGGGCCAATTGGACTTATGTTTTGTGCACTTGCAAAAATGAAGGGCGCAAAAGTTATTGCTATGGGAAGAAATCCGCTTAAATTAAAAATGGCAAAAGAATTCGCTAATGTTGATGAAGTAATAGACCTTAAAAAACACCCTGACCCAACCGAAATTATTCGTTCAATGACTCATAACGGTTATGGTTTAGATGTCGCAATCGAATGTGTTGGTCTGCCTGAAATATGGGAAAAAATGTTTAAAATGGTTAGAAGAGGTGGCAAAGTTCATTTGTTTGGCGGCTGCGCTTCAGGAACATCCGTGAACATTGAAACAAGAAGGTTACATTATGATGAAGTTTCAATAATAAGTGTTTTTCACCATACACCTAAATATTTTAGGGAAGCTCTTAGACTTATTGCAGAAAATAAAATTGATGTTGAAAAACTTATAACCAAAAAAATGCAGATGAAATATGCCAAAAAAGCGCTAGAAATGCAAGAAAAAGGCGAAGCTATTAAAATTCTTCTTGAAAATTAAATTCTGAATTAAAATAAGTTAAATAAAAACTAAAAAATCCCTGCCGAAACAGGGATTTTTAAATCATTTAATAAGATAAATTATCTTATTTTGTAGCTAAAGCCAAATCAACGATAACTTTAAATGCTTCTGGTTCATTAACAGCAAGCTCAGCTAACATTTTACGGTTTACTACAACTTCAGATTTTTTAAGCGCATTCATGAATTTTGAATAGCTTAGACCATATTCACGAACTGCAGCGTTAATTCTCATAATCCAAAGACGACGCATATTTCTTTTAAGAACTCGACGGTCTCTGTATTGGTATTTAAGAGCTTTCATAACAGCAGTATTTGCTACTTTAAAAATTCTGCTTCTAGCGCCTACAAAACCTTTTGCTAATTTTAATATTTTTTTATGTCTTTTTCTTAAGACGTTACCACGTTTAACTCTCATTTTTCACCTTCCTTACTTTGAATACTTAATGTAAGGCAACTCTTTCAAGATTAAATCTACGTTACCTTTGAATACTTCAACTAAACCAGTCAATCTGTTTTTACGAGCTTGACTTTTGTGTGCAAGAAGGTGTCCTTTTCCTGCTTTTCTGCGTCTGATTTTACCCGTGGCAGTTACACTGTAACGCTTTGCAGCGGATCTGTGTGTTTTCATTTTTGGCATTTTGTTATCTCCTTTTCTTCTTTGACTCTAACGGCATACCAAACCGCTTCGAAATCTTATAAAAGAATAATAATATAAAAAAACTTTTTTTGCAAATAAAATGAGCGCCTAATTTCTTAAGCGCTCATCAATTTATTTTAAGTTAAATTTACGTCAGATTTTGATTTAACTTATTTTTGGTACATAACGTCAGCAGCAGCGTGAAATGGCAAGATGCTTGTTCCGTTTTCGCCTGATAATTGAAGTACGAAACGGTCTTGAACATTAACTGTGCCATCTTCGTTATAATCTGTCCATTTGTTTGGATTTTTGTCACCATTTACGTCAATTGCCAAGTAGCAAGGCTTAGAAGCTGTACATTGAAACTCATTGACTGGAGTTGCTTTCCAAGTATTACCAGCAGTTTCTGTACATTTATCTTCGCCTGTAGATGCAACCACTGTTGTTTTGCCATCTTCACCAGTGTGCTCACAAACACCAGCAATTCCACCAACAGTTGCGTCACCATCATCAATTAACCAGTATTGCATACCATCTGTTGTTGTGAAATAACATCTGCCAGTTGCGTTATTAAGATAAGCAGTTAATGATTGAGCTGTTGTTTTTCCTCCTTCAGTTTTGTCTAAAACTATAGGAAGAGCAGTACAAGCTGCAGCAGATGTATAACCTACGTTAACTGTGTTCATTTGAGATGCAATAAGTTCCATAAGTTCAGTTGTTGAAGATGTAACTGATGGAGTATCGTTTTCAACTGCCATACGTAAAGAAACAGCTTGGTTTAAAACTGAAACTGCTTTTTTCAATGATGATTTGTATTCAGTTTGGTTTGTATTTAAGATAACTGATGGAATAGTTAGAGCTGCTACAACACCAATGATTGCCAAAGTGATAAGAACTTCAGCCAAAGTAAACGCTTTTTTCATAATGTTCGAACCTTTCATTTAAATAATATACCTCTAAACTGTGATAGGATTTATCCAAATAATCCTAACTTGTATATACATATTATATCATACCACTGACGTAATTGGTACACTTTTATAATATATATTTACAAAAGTTATAATATATTTTTTTTTTGGAAAATGCAATAATTTTGAAAATAAATTATTCAAAATCAACTGTTTGGATTAATTCATCAACAATTTTTTGTGAAAATTTTTCTTTGTTTCGAATGCTGAAAATTATTGCCTGAGAAGAATTTTCGTCTTTTTTGTTTTTATCATTTAAATCATAAAAACCAATAAAACCGCTAAGTTCTTGCTTTAATGGTTTTTCAACAACGACATTAAAGCCAACATAGTCTAAATTTGTTGTTTTTAAAGGCATAGAGCCGATTTTTGTAATTTCAATGTTTTCAAATTTAAGCGCCTGAATATTGTTATCTTTTATGAAGTTTTGTAACTTCTCATCTACAACTTTTGTATTAAAATCATCTTTTTTGAGTCTTTTTTCGCTTGGAACTTTAATAAATATGATTTTTTGGGAAGAAGGTTTATGTTCAACCGTTAATTTACTGTATTTAAAAGTGTTTGCAGTTCTTCCAAGCTTGTAATCACTTTCGACATTTTCAAAATTTCCAAATGTTTTTGCAAGTTCTATTACCTTTTCACGCGGTGGATTTTGGTATTTTTTAATCATTTTAATCGTAAAATCAACGCCACCAAAGTAAAAAAACGCAAAAATAAGCGCCAAAGTTAAAATTTTAGTAATTATGCTTTTTAAACAACCCATAAAAAATCCTCTTTTGTAATATAATATAACAGATGAATAAAAGATATCAAAAATTTTCAGAAATCTTAAACATTGAAGTTCCTGAAATTATTAAGCAATATATTGAATTTAAGAAAAAATATGAAGAATGCGTTATCCTTTTTCAAATTGGAGAATTTTTTGAAGCTTATTTAGATGATGCAAAAATTTTAGCTCAAGAATGCCAAATATATTTAACTGAAAAAAAGATTAAAAGTGATACCATTATTATGGCGGGGATACCTCAAAAAACCGTTCAAGATTATATTTTTAAGCTTGTTGAAAAAAATTTTAAAGTAGCGCTTTTTCCACAATTTGAAATTAAAAAAAATGTTTTTGAAAGAAGATTAGAAAGAATATATTCAAAAGGAACAATTTTTGAAGAAGATTATTTAAATAAAGAAAAAAATAATTATTTGGCAAGCTTTTTCATCGAAAAAAATAAAGCAGGACTTTCTTATATTGAACTTTCGACTGGCGATTTTTATATGTGCGAAGGCGACATAAATGAAATTATCGAAGAAATTAAAAGGATAGAACCAACAGAATTATTATTACCTGTTAAAATAAGAGAATTTAAGCCTTTTGAAATTATAGAAAATCCAGAATATGACCTTGATAAACAATATATAAATGAATTTAAAAACATAAATAAAACACTAATCAAAAAGGCATATTTCAAAAAAGATAAAAATTTAGGAAAAAGTTGTGCAAGTGCAATAAAATCACATTTAGAAGATATAAAAAATAATATTTTTGAAGAAATAAAAGAAATCAAAGAATATAAGGTTGCAGATTATCTTTTAATTGATGATGTTTCAAGAAAAAGCCTTGAACTTTTAAAAACCAAAGATGACAAAAACCAAGGGTCATTTTTGTGGGCAATAAATAATACAAAAACCTCAATGGGCAAAAGACTTCTTATTGAATGGATTAAAAAACCATTAAAAAATAAAGAAGAAATCATAAAAAGACAAAATGCACTTGATGAGTATCTGGAAAAAAATAAAAATAACAAAAAAATTGAAAATATTTTAGAAAATTGCTACGACATAAAAAGACTTTGGGGCAAAATTGCGAACAAAAAAATAAATCCAAAAGACTTTTTATCTTTAAAGAAAACTATTAAAAATACAAATATTTTAAAAGAAATTACAAATATTTTTGAAAATGAAATTTTAAATTTCAATGAAATTGAGTACGAAAATTTAGAAAATTTCTATGAAATTCTTGAAAGAACAATAAAAGATGAAATTGATGATGATAATTTCATAAAAAATGGTGCAAATTCAAGCTTCGACATAATCGAAACGGAAATTGCAAAACTAGAAAATGAAATTAAAAAATACGAAGAAGAAGAAAAAACAAAAGTAAAAGGCTTGAAAATCGCATATAACAAAGTTTTTAACTATTATATAGAAGTTTCAAACACAAACATTAAAAATGTTCCAAAAGAATATAAAATAAGACAATCCTTATCTAATGCTTCAAGATACACAACGGAAAAATTAATTTTATTAAATGAAAAAATAAATTCACTAAAATTTGAAAAAAGCAATCTGGAAAATGAAATTTTAAAAGATTTAAGAGAATTTGCTTATAATTTCAAAGATGACATCTTAAATTTATCAAATAAAATTGCACAAATTGACGTTTTTAATTCATTTTCATATCTTGCACAAAATAAAAATTACACAAAAGCAAATTTTCAGGAAAATCTTATTTTAAAAGATTTAAAACACCCAGTTGGCATAAAATTAGATAATAATTTTATAGGTAACGATTTTGTTGCAAACAATACAAATTCAAATGACAATTTCAAAGTTTTGACAGGTCCAAATATGGCCGGAAAATCAACCTTTATGAAAGAAATTGCCCTAAACATTATATTGGCACAAATTGGCTCATATGTTTGCGCAAAAGAATGTGAAACTTATGTTTTTGACAAAATTTTTGTCCACACAAATGTCCAAGATGAACTAAACAAAGGCACATCAACATTTATGGCAGAAATGAATTCTGTTAAAAACATTTTAGATAATGCAACTAAAAAGAGTTTAGTTATTTTTGATGAGCTTGCAAAAGGCACTTCAACAGCTGATGGAGTCAAATTGGCATTTGCAATTTCTAAATATATTATTGAAAATATTAAGGCTTTGACTATTTTTGCAACACATTTTCATCAATTAAATGTTCTTCAGGAAAGATTTAAAAATGAAGTTGAAAATTTAATGATAGGTGAAAAATTTGATATTGAAGAAAAAATATTCGACAGAAAAGTAAAAAAAGGATTTTTGGATAAAAGCTACGGCATAAAAGTTGCAAAAATTGCGAACTTGCCAAAAGAAATAATACAGTACGCAGAAAATTTTGAGGTATAATAAAGTTATGTTTGAAGTTAAAATAGAAACACATTTTTCGGCAGCACATCACCTTTTGAATTATAAGGGTGCATGCGAAAACCAACATGGACACAATTGGAAAGTTGAAGTTTTTGTTGAAGGTAGCGAATTAAATGAATCAAATATTTTAGTTGATTTCAAAGTTTTAAAAAAAGAAGTCAATGAAATTATTGATTACCTAGATCATGCTGATATAAACGAATTACCTGAATTTAAAGGAATTTCGCCAAGTTCTGAAATTATTTCAAAATATATTTATGAAAAAGTAAAAGAAAAATTCAAAGGCGTTTCAAAAGTTAGTGTTTGGGAAACACCAACTTCAAGAGCAACTTATAGGGAGTAAAAATGGATACAATTCAAGCTATTATTATGGGCTTTGTGCAGGGATTAAGTGAATTTTTGCCAATATCAAGTTCTGCACATATTGTTTTTGCATCAAGTATTTATAAACTTCTAACTGGACAAAATCTTTCAACAGGTGTTGAAGGCGAAGAAGTATTTTTTGATATTTTAATTCACCTTGCAACACTTTTGGCAATTTTAATATTTTTTAGAAAAGATATTTTAGATATATTAAAAAGCTTTTTTGGTGGTTTATTCAACAAAGAAAAAAGAGATCAGGACTTTTTAACATCAATATATATAATAATAGCAACATTTTTTACAGGAATTATTGCACTTGCGCTTAAAGATATAACTCATTCACTAATAGAAAACCCAATTATAGTAAGCATATTACTTATTGGAACAGGTTTTGTTCTTCTATTTAGCGAAAAATATAAAAAAGGCGAAAAAGAAATTGATAAAAAAATAGCAATTATGATAGGCATTGCACAAGGCTTGGCCGTTTTTCCAGGACTTTCAAGATCAGGACTCACAATTGCAACTGCCGTTTTTAACGGAATAAATAGAACAAAAGCTGCAAAATTTTCATTTCTTTTAAGTGCTCCAATTATTCTTTTGGCGTCAACCATTTATCCTTTAATGGAACTAAACACACAAGAAATTGCAACTTTTAACATAAAAGCAATGATTTTAGGTACACTTGTTTCATTTGTGACAGGTTATATTTGTATAAAATATTTCATGCAATTTTTGTCAAAACATAATTTAAAATGTTTTGCTTATTATTGTTTTATAACAGGAATTTTAATGACGACTTTATTTGCATTTTTTAAAGGCTAAACTATTTGCACTCTGCCATCGTCTTTTATTTCTAATGCATTTTTAACATTATCAGGCATTTTTGAAATATAGTTAACAGTTAAAGCATCTTTAAATGTGTTTTCAAACTTTTGAACTTGTTTGTTTTGTGTTGAAAATATTGGATACTCACGACCATCAGCCATAAAACTATCGTAAGCAACAGTATATGTTTTATTTATATTTGGATTTTGTATATTTATAGGTGTTATTTGTCCATTTTTATTGACAAAATTTAATTCCAAAAGATTTCCGTTTTTATCAACTTTATATCTTAATCCACTTGTTTGAACAATTCCTGGATAACCGTCTTCTTTTTTAAATGATGAAGCTCCAAATTTAACAGCGTCTACAATTTCTTTTTCATTCATTGTGGTTGTTATGATATGGTTTTTAAAAGGTGTAGTTTCCGTAATTGCTCTAACTGTCAAATTGCCAACTTGTGGAACTTTTCTAATATTTGCGGCATTCATAAAGGCAATGTCAACATTCATTTCTGACCTCATCGCATCGCATATAAAATTTGACCAGCCAGAAGGATTAATTCTTTTGTTTTGCGGGAAAGGTTCAGCGCTTTTAATTTTTGCCACAACCGGAGATTTTCCCATTGTTGCATCTTCTATATATTTTATAATTGGACTTACTATATTCTGTGTTTTATAAACTTGGTTATTCACCTTTTTAATAACCCCATTCCCATCAAATTCAACATCTAAAACGCCGTAATTCTTACCATTTTCACCAGTTTGAAGGACAATAACCGGATGCCCATTTTTGTCATAAATTACATTTTGATGATTTTTAGTCCCCTGAACAATATCATGAGAATGACCACCAACAATAATATCTACGCCATCAATTTTTGAAACAATATTTCTATCTACCTCAAAACCACTATGCGAAAGCATAACAATTTTATTAACGCCCTGTTGTTTTAAACTGTCAATCTGAGTTTGCAATTTTTGAACACCTTCAGCACCGCAAGATACTTTAATTCCTTTAATAGCTTCTGATGATGTGGCAGTTTTTTCAAGCTCATCAGTTGTTAAGCCCACAATACCATATTTTTCACCATTTATAACTTCGATTGTACTTCCTTTGACTAATTGGCTCAATTTATTTGTTGGATTGATATTAAGATTTGATGATACATAATTTATTTTGTTATTTTGTATATTTTTTGCAAAATTATCGCTCATAGCATCAAATTCATGGTTTCCAACTGCAGAATATTTGATTCCCATTTGCGATAACATTGACATAATTAGATTATTCTTTTTATTGTTTTCACCAGAATAATTATCCCCGCCTGACAATTTTAAAGTGTCTGCGCCAGTTTGTAATGCTTTTTTATCAAAAGCTTTTGAAGCAACCTGAAGTCCACCAACATTATCAGTATTGCCATGTAGGTCATTGGTGTAAAATATTGATAATTTGCGATTTTGAGGATAAACACCATTTATCATACAGTTGTAAAACACGTAAATTCAAAAAATTGCCATAACAAAAATAAAGAAAAAACCCTGCATATATAAAGGGCAGGGGTGGATAAAAAAGCAATCAGAAGATTTTGAGGATTACTTTTAATATACTCTTTTCTCAAAAACAAATAATCCCCATAAATAATAATTTTTAATCTTTTTATTAGCCAATAGGCTAATAGATATCTAATAACTTATTTATATAGTAATGAAATGAATAATTTATCAAATATTTTAGATATAAAAGAATTTAAAAAAGAACTTAATTTAGAAAAAGACTATTTTGTAACAATTTTAACTCACTATCTAAAAACTCCAATAAGGGCTCAAATAACAGCACTCGAATTACTTTTGAACGATAAATTCGGAACGCTTCAAAAAGAACAAAAAACCATTCTAAATCATTTAATTTCATCAAATCAGCATATATGGAATATGGCTGAAAATATTTTAACAAAATACCAATCTGATGATGAAAAAATTTTGATAAAGAAAAAAAATTGCGACATAAAAAAAATTTTAAATGACGTTTTAGATAAATTAAAATTTATAATTTGTCAAAATCAACAAATTATTGTTTTAAAAGCTGGTTTTTTGCCACTAAATATAGAAATTGACGAACAAGAAATAAGCAAGGTTTTTTCAAATTTAATATTAAATGCGCTAGACCATTCTAAAAAAAATTCAGAAATTACAATTTCATTAACCAATAAGGGCAACTTTATTGAAGTAGAAATTCAAGATACTGGTTTTGGTATAGATAAAAAAATTTTAAAAAATATCTTTAAAAAAAATTTATATGATAATAGAAAATACAGAAAAATCGGAAGCGGATTAGGGCTTTATGTGTGTAAAAAGATAATTGAAGCACACAACGGCGAAATTTACATCAAAAAAACGGATAAAAGTGGAACAAATATCGTTTTTACTCTGCCTTTTGTTTCAACAAAAAATTATTTTAATACATCATTATAATATTTTGAATTGCATCGTTCGCATATTCAAAGATTTTATCAAGCTCACTTTTTGCAAAAGTGCCACCTTCAGCTGTTGTTTGAAACTCAACAATTTTACCACTTTTAGTAAGAACTATGTTGCCATCGACTTCAGCTTTGCAATCTTCACTATAATTTAAATCAACTACAACTTCACCATCGACAATACCTGCCGAAATTGCGGCAATAGGTTCAATAATTGGATTTTCTAATAATTCGCCTTCTTGTTGTAATTTTTTAATAACATCACAAATAGCAACATAACCACCACAAATTGAAGCAACACGAGTTCCGCCATCTGCCTGAATAACATCAGCGTCTATTGTTATTGTTCTTTCACCTAATTTTTCTAAATCAATGCATGCTCTTAAACTTCTTCCAATAAGTCTTTGGATTTCTTGAGTTCTGCCAGAAATTTTTGCTCTTTCTCTTGTACAACGAATATTGGTTGATGCTGGTAAAAGTGAATATTCAGCAGTAACCCAACCAGAAATTGAATTTCTATCCATCCATTTTGGTTTAGAATTTTCAACAGTTGCACAAACTAAAACTTTTGTATCACCAAATTCAACAAGAACAGAGCCAGGAGCATACTTTGTATAATTTCTTGTAAATTTAATATTTCTTGTTTCGTTATTTAATCTTCCGTCAACTCTCATTTCTTTGCTCCTTATTTTAAAAAAGGGCGTTTTGAAAACGCCCTTGTGTAAAAATTATACTAGTTTTTGTTTCTGTTAATAATTTTGTTTTCTTTAATCCAGCTGAACATTGAACGAAGTTTTACACCAACTTTTTCAATTAAGTGTTCTTCTGTTTCTTTTCTTAATTCATTGAATTTAGGACAACCTGATTCCATTTCATTCAAGAATTCATTTGCGAAAGTTCCGTTTTGGATTTCAGATAAAACTTTTTTCATTTCTTCTTTTGTTTGAGCATTAATCAAACGTGGTCCACGAGTTAAATCACCATATTCAGCAGTATTTGAGATTGAATAATGCATATCAGAAATACCACCTTGGTTCATAAGGTCAACAATAAGTTTTAATTCGTGGAAGCATTCAAAGTATGCCATATATGGTGAATAACCTGCTTCAACAAGTGTTTCGAAACCTGCTTTAACAAGAGCAACTGCGCCACCGCATAGAACTACTTGTTCACCAAAAAGGTCTGTTTCAGTTTCTTCTCTAAATGTTGTTTCAATAATACCTGAACGGCCACCACCAATTGCAGATGCATAAGCAAATGCAACTTCTTTTGAATCACCTGATGGGTCTTTTTCAACAGCAATTAAGCATGGAACACCTTTTCCTTGTTGATATTCAGATCTAACTGTGTGTCCTGGTCCTTTTGGTGCAACCATAATAACGTTTACACCTTCTTTTGGGACAATTTTATTAAAGTGAATATTGAAACCATGAGAAAACATTAAATATTGTCCCTCTCTCATATTAGGTTCAATTTTTTCTTTATAAACTTTTGCTTGAATTTCATCAGGAATAAGAATTTGGACAACATCAGCCCATTGAACAGCATCTTCAATGCTCATAACACGAAGACCTTCTGCTTCAGCTTTTTTTGCTGAAGGACCATCTGGTCTAACACCGATTACAACTTCAACTCCTGAATCTTTTAAGTTGTTTGATTGACCATAACCTTGTGAACCATAGCCAATTACAGCAACTTTTTTGTCTAAAATTTTTGATTTGTCAATGTCTTTGTCTAGATAAATTTTTAATTCTTCCATTGTTTCCTTCTTTCTTTTTTATCCTTTGGAATTATTGTAACATAAAATTTACAAAAATAATATTAAAGGCAATTTTTTTAATAAAAATTTTTTTATATAAACAGGTGAAGTTAGATTTAGTATAAAGGTTAGAATTTTTATGAATTTCATTCAATTTTGCAAAAAAATTGCAGAAAGTTTGAACAGTATAGAAAATCAAATCAATGAAAGCTCAAGATTTTCATCAAGAGAACTAAGTGAAATATTACAAAGTGCTAAGAAAGAAAATCTAAGTTATCTTCAATCGCTTGCAAAAATTAACAAGCTAAGTGCGTTTGATACAAGTTTTCTTTTAAGTTCTGTAAATTTAAATCCAGAAAGGGTTGCAATTATAAAAAAAGCTGTTTCAATGTATAATGAAGATGAATTTCAAGGACAAGGACAAACATTATCTGATTTCATTTTCAGAGTTGCAGCAAATATTGAACTTTTAAATGAAGCTAATCTTGAATTATTCAAAGAATTAGCACAATGCAAAACAGATGTATATGACTTTGCAAAAATATTAAAAAATCCAGCAAAGCATCTGATAAAGCAAAAACATGAAATGCAATTCGCTTTTCAAAAAGTATTTTATTAGATAGCAAAAAAAAATTTTCACAGGTGTTGTATAAAAGAAAATAAAGATAAGGAGAAAAGGTTATGTCAATTCAAGCAGTAAAAGGTGCAGGCGCGTACGCAATTCAAAGTTTAAAAAACGTTAAACAAAATGTTTCACTCTTAAAAGGTGGTGTAGAAGCTTACAAAAATGCAGCTATCGATAAAAACATTGATAGTTTAATAACTGCATACAAACCAGGAAGCAAACAATTGAAAAAAGCTATTGGTAAAGTTGTAGAAAAAGCAACAAAAGATTATCCATCAATTGCGAAAGGCGCTAAAAAACAATTGGGTGTTGCAGGCCTTATAGTCGGTTTGGCGGTAACTGCAGGCGCGTTATTAATCAACAAAGCCGTTAAATCAAAAGAAAACAAAGCACAAGAAGTGCCACAAGATCAAAAAGTTAACGTGGTAGCATAAATAAAAAGCAAAAATAAAAAACAAATAAAGTAGCTTGATATTGACATTTTTAATAAAAAGCCCACATTGAGTTGTGGGCTTTTTTGTAAAGTTTTTTTGAATGGCTCTTGCATTTTTTTTGAAAAAAGGATATAATAAAACTGTTGTTAAGTTCAATTGAACTTAACTTTTGCTAATGTGAATGCAGAGCGGTCAAAAGCCGTTCTTTTTTTTATTTTAGTGAAGGAAAATTATGAGAAACCACCTAAATAAAAAAGAACTTATAGAATCAATAACACCTGTCATCGAAAATACAGCAATGAGGTATAACCTTATACCATTAGAAATTGCTCTTGAAAAAGAAAATGACAGATGGTTTTTAAGAATTTTTATATTTTCAACCGATCACCCCGTAAACCATAAAGATTGTGAAAATATCACACATGGTTTAGGTGACTTTTTAGATGAACTTTTACCATTTAAATATTATTTAGAAGTTTCATCACCAGGGCTTGATAGAAAAATTAAATCTGAAAAAGAATATATTTTATTTAAAGGTCTAAAAGCAATTTTAAAATTAAAAGAAGAAATTGACGAAACAAAAGAGAAAAAAATCTCAGGCAAAATTATTGATTATCAAAAAGGAATCGGACTCAAATTTTTGAAAGAAAATACGAATATCGAACATTTGATTCAATTAGAAAATATTTTAAGCGCAAGATTAAATGAAGATTAGGAGAAAGATATGATTAAAATTGGAACAGCTTTATTTGAAGCAGCAGAACAATTAGAAAAAGAAAAAGGCATTTCAAAAGAAGTTTTAGTAAGCTCATTAGAAGATGCTCTTGTTGCAGCTTACAAAAAACATATTAGAAACAAAGATATCGACAACATCGAAACAATTTTAGATGAAGAAACTGGCGAAATCGGTGTTTTTAGCACAAAAGTTGTTGTAAAAGAAGTCGAAGACCCAGATACACAAATTTCTTTAACAGAAGCAAAAGAAATCGACGACGAAGTTGAACTTGAAGACGAAGTAAAAATCGAAGTAACTCCGGAAAACTTCGGCAGAATAGCAGCACAAAGCGCTAAACAAGTTATCACTCAAAGAATTAGAGAAGCTGAACGTAAACTTATTTTAGATGAATTTGTAAGCAAAAAAGGTACTTTGATTACAGGTATAGTTCAAAGAAAAGATGAACGCGGAAACGTTATTGTTAATATTGGCAAAACTGACGCTATTATGCCACGCAAAGAACAATTACCAGGCGAATTTTACAAAACTGGCAACCGTGTAAGAGTTTTTGTTTTAAATGTTAAAGAAACTCAAAAACTTCCACAAGTTATCGTTTCTCAAGCACATAGTGAAATTGTAAGAGAATTATTTGAACTTGAAGTTCCAGAAATTGAAGACGGAATTGTTGAAATTAAATCAATTGCAAGAGAAGCAGGTTACAGAACAAAACTTGCAGTATGGTCAAATGACCCAACAGTTGATTCAGTTGGTGCTTGTATCGGACCTAGAGGTTCTAGAATTCAAACAATTGTTTCTGAACTTAAAAATGAAAAAATTGACATCGTAAGATATTCACAAGATTCTGTTGAATACATTGTAAACGCATTATCTCCAGCAAGAATCTTGTCTGTTGACATCTTAGCAGATGACGAAGAAAACCATGAAGCACTTGTTATTGTTCCAGATGATCAATTGTCACTTGCAATCGGTCGCGAAGGACAAAACGTAAGACTTGCTCACAGATTAACAAACTGGAAAATTGATATCAAAAGCGAAAGCAGAGCAAAACAAATGGATTTAAACCGCGGTGTTGAAATAGATGAAGAAACATACAGCCAAGAAGAAGTTGACGTTGACGCATCTGAAGATATGGCGGAAGAAATTTAATGTTAAAAGTTGTCATCATAGGCTATGGCGAAATGCTTGCCTCATTAGTTGAAGGCATACGCTTTTCAAACCATAAAATTGTTGGCATATTAAGATATGACAGGGTAAGATTTTCAAAATCTGCCCTGTTTTTTAAAGATATTTTTAACCCATCTAAAGATTTGTCTTATATAAAAAGTTTAAAAATCAAGGACATTAATGCAACAAGCGTCAATTGCAAAAAATTTATAAAACAAATAGAAAAACTAAATGCAGACGTTGTTTTGGTTGGTTCTTGGGGCGAAAAAATAAAACCAGAACTTTTTAAAAATATAAAATATGGTGTCATAAATTGTCATCCTGCGCTTTTACCAAAACACAGAGGTGCAAACCCTTATTTTTGGGCAATAAAAAATGGTGATGAGAAGTCTGGTGTCACTTTCCATCAAGTCAATGAAAAATTTGATGCAGGCGACATTTTATTCCAAGGGGCAATAAAAATTGAACCTTATATGAACAGTTTAGATTTAAAATTAAAAGCATGTAAGGTCGCAGAAATTATGGTTAAAGACCTTTTAAATGATATGGAAAAAGGCATTTTGATTCCAACCAAACAAATTGAAAGCAAAGCAACTTTTGAAAAACAAATAAGTCCAGATGATTTAATTATTGATTTAACAAAAACAATAAATGAAATAAACAACCATATAAGAGCCCTTGCACCAAGATTTAAACCACTTTACAGATATCAAAATAAAATTTATGAAATTGATAAAATTAATTTTATTGAAGATAATGATTTTTCAAAAAATTTTAAAAATGGAGAACTTATAAAAGAAGATGGCAAAATAAGCATTTTTAAATGCCAAGATGGAATTATTGAAATATTAAATTACTAAAAAATTTGCATTTAATTTTTGCTTATTATAGAATTTATTTACAAAATGAAAATGTGCCTGTAGCTCACTTGGTGAGTTTATGAGACAAAGTAGCTTGACTACATGTTCTATCCAGCTGAGTTACAAGGAACAAACAAAATTGAATATTAAATGTGCCTGTAGCTCACTTGGTGAGTTTATGAGACAAAGTAGCTTGACTACATGTTCTATCCAGCTGAGTTACAAGGAACAAACAAAATTGAATATTAAATGTGCCTGTAGCTCAGCTGGATAGAGTGTTTGGCTACGAACCAAAAGGTCGGGGGTTCGAATCCCTCCAGGCACGCCATTAAAATTAAAGCCCTTAAATGGGCTTTTTTTGGAGATATAAACAAAAAACATTGAAAATTAATTCTTACAAAACCCAACTATTTTATTAAAATAAAGAAATAGCTAAATGAGGATAAAATATGTTTAACGATTTTAAAAATGCATTAAAGGATAATTATGGCCTTTTTACAATTATTACTTTTTGCAATTTATTGTTTCTATTCTTAGGCAACACATCAATTGATTATGGTTTTTCCTACAATGAATTTATTTTTAGTAACGACCTATATTATCCAAGTTCTGTATTTTTGTTATGGAATTTATTTGTATTTTTTATCTGGTCAGCCATTAAACAATATAAGGAAAACCCAAACAGCAAATGGTTTTTGGTTTATTTAATGATGATAATTTTATATAACCCAATTTATAGAATCGCAGCTCACAAATATTTTGATGATTTCGCTTCCGTTATTTTAATCATCCTCACTTTAATTGCAATAATTGATAAAAAGTATTGTGTTCAATTTAAAGATTTCTTAATAAAAAAAATAATGAATTTTTTAAAAAATAAAAAACATTAACCAAACATATTTGCCTTTTTAAAAATTTCAACATATCATAATCTTATGAACGATTGGCTATCAAGAACAAAAAGCTTATTTGGAGATGAAGCAATTGAAAAGTTGAGCAATTGTCATGTTATTGTATTTGGCATAGGCGGAGTTGGCGGACATTTGACTGAAGCCTTAGTGCGTTGCGGGATTAAAAAAATTGATGTTGTTGACAATGACAAAGTTATCCCATCAAACATAAACAGACAAATAATTGCAACAACAAAAACCGTTGGCAAATTTAAAGTTGATGCCATAGAAGAAAGATTAAAAGAAATAAACCCTAATTGCGAAATTAAAAAATACAAAACATTTTTCTTACCTGAAACATCATCAGAATTTGATTTTTCAAAATATGATTACATAGTTGACGCAATAGATACAGTCAAAGGAAAAATTGAGTTAATTAAAAAAGCAAATGAACACAAAAAGCCAATAATCACAGCTTTAGGTGCAGGGAATAAAATTGACCCTACGAAATTTGAAGTTTCGGACATTTACAAAACTTCTGTTTGTCCGCTTGCAAGAGTAATGAGAACAGAACTTAAAAAAATAGGAATAAAAAAACTAAAAGTTGTTTATTCAAAAGAAAATCCAATAAAAAATAATTCAAAAACACCGTCAAGTTGCGCTTTTTGCCCATCAGTTATGGGCTTAATAATGGCAGGCGAAGTTGTTAAAGACTTAATTAATAATTAAAATTTGGTTCTTCCGCACAAAGACAATGAACACCACCATCTGCAATTAAGAAATTTTGCATATTATTTTCGCCAAATACTCTTGCTTCCTTGCCTAATATAAAATCGACTTTAGCTATATTTGGAACTTTTTTTCTTAAATCATTTTCAAATATTTTTTGCAATTTTTCTTGTTCTTTAGTTGTATTTTCTGCAGAATTTGTGATGTAAACCAATTTTCCATCATTTCTTTTATGAACAATTGCATTCATAAAATTAGCACCAAAAGAATAAATCCCGCCAATTAAAATAGGTTTAAAACCTTGTGCTTCTAGCATTTTTGCAATTTCTTTACCATAAATTTGTCTTCTGCCCCTTGCAATATCTTCTCTTGTTTTTTCTGCATAACGCTTTAAATTTTGTTTTTCACGAGTTGGTATATTTAATTTTTCTATATTTTCTAAAGCTTCTTCCTCATCATTAACTAAAATATAAGGATACCCTATTGGACGCACAATCATATCTATATGAAAAGCAGTTTGCGGAATTATATGTATATTTTCAGCTTTAATATTTTGAATTTGTGCAATTTTCTTGACGTCCTCTTCAGAAGATTTACCTGCTAAGATATATTTTTCTCCATTTTCTTTTTCGCCTATAAAAAAATTTCCACCCTCTGTTTTCAATCTTGTTTCGGATTCTGCAATCCCCATTTCCTTAAAACGCTTACTTAACCTTGTTGGCAGGGAAGATGCTCCATCGGTTGAAAGAACTTCAACACCATTTTTGCCTTTAATAAAAAGCATTTTATCCTGGTTCCAAATATTCATATAACCACCAACCCAAATATCAGGAACAGCACCTTCAAAAATGTTATCAGCCGTTGTTGAATATAATTTTATTCCTTCTCTTTTACAGACATTATTTAAATCTTCTACAATATCAAGGTCACATCTTTTTTCAAGAGTGCCCAAATATAAATTTTTTATAGAAGTTGCATCATAGCCTTTAAAATTTTGCGTCGTGAATGTTAATTTCATAATACCTTAACGCTTCTAAAACCAAAATTTTGCCATAGCTAACATTCTTCTTCAAAATCAGGTACTTCTGCGCAAAGACAATGGATTCCACCCCTAAGTTCATTTAAATACCTCATCATTAAATTATCATTATTGTCACAAATTGCCCCTTGGACATAATAAAATTTGTCAATTTGAGGACAAGCCTTAGAAACATCTTCCTCAAACTTATCTTGCAAAAATTTATATCTTTTATCATCACAAATAGCAGAATTAGTTATATAAGCCAATTTTCCATCATTTCTTTTATTAACAATTGCATTCATAAAATTGACTTTGTAGTTTCCAAGCGCACCTGAAACCATAATTGGCACAAAACCCATTTTTTCAAGCTGATTTTTTATAATACTAGAATCCACATAATTTTTTTCATGTTGGCGCAGGTGCTTTCTTATACCATTTAAAAATTTATCAGAACAATAAAACTTCTTTTCAAGTTCAAACAGATTCTTTTTAACTAATTCTTCATCATTTACAAGTATATACGGATATTCTAATGGTCTTATTGCCATGTCAAGATGAAAATCTGGCTGAAATAAAATATGTAAGTTTTCTTTCTTAACATCAAATTCCTTACAAAAAAGTTCTTTTGTATGTTCTTCCCATTGTTCTTGACTATCGTGATATTCTCTTATATGAAGGCTTGACGGGAATAAAAAGTATGAATTACTACATATTATGGACTGCAATCTTTTTGCATCGAAATTTTTAATATCTTTTGTTTTCAAAAATTGATAAATTGAACTAGCATCGAATGTTGAACTGCCGACAATTAAATAATTATCTCCATTGTCTTTTTTGCCAAGAAAAATATTGCCACCTTCAAGAACAAGTTCAGTTTCTTTCGCCTCAATCCCCTGAGTTTCAGCTAAATCAACTGGCTCATCATTAATACCTTCATAATAAAGTTTTGGATAAAGGATTTTGACACCATCTGGCGTATTTATAAACATTTTATCGTCTTGTGCCCAATAATTATAATCTCCTGCGCCATGTTCTGGAAGTTGTACTGGATTTGAAGCTACTTTGCCTTTTGAATGAATAAAAACATCAAAACCTTCTCTTTTACCAATATCATACATATTTTGGTAAACTAATTGCTGTGGTTCGGCATTAGAATTTTGCATATAAACACTTTTTATTTTTCTGGCATCATATCCAGAAAATGATGTTTTTTTCAAACTTGGGGAAATTTTCATATAATTTTAAAACATATGAAAATAAAGTTTTGCTTATAACAAAAATATAATATTTATGCCCCACTTTAAAAGCGGGGCATAAGTTTTAAGGTCATAAATCAGTAGAATCTTATTTTATCCTATTGCCGTCTTTATCATACTTAAATGTCGTTTTGTCATCATCAGTACCATCATTACCATAGTCCGTTATTGTTTCAATTATATTGCCATCTTTGTCATACTTAAATTTCATTTTGTAATCATCAGTACCATTATTACCATAGTCTATTATTGTTTCAATTATTTTTCCGTCTTTGTCATACTTAATTTTCTTTTTGTAATCATCAGTACCATCATTACTATCGTCCATTATTGTTTCAATTATATTGCCATTCTCATCATATTTATGTTTTTCAGTCCAAGCGCCATCTGAGCCATCGTATTTACTTTCAATTACTTGATTTTTATTATCATATTTAAAAGCATGGTATTCATCGTTAAAGTTTTTAATTCCATCACCATTTCTGTCATACAATGTTTCTAACACATTTCCTTTTTCATCAATTTGTCTGGAATAAGTTCCATTAACAATACCTGAAATCTCATCATAAGTATAGCTTGTTTCAACTTTTAATTCACCGTAATCAACTGTTTTGCCAGAAAGTTGACCTTTTTCATTGTATGTATAGTTTTCTTCTACGGCATCACTATCAGATTCGCCTTTCTTCATTTTAATTAAATTGCCGTCTTTATCATACTTAAATGTTTGCACATAAACTGGATCAACATCTTTATCATCGTCGTCCCAAGTATATCTTGTAACATTTCCGTTTTTGTCATATTGCCAAGTTTCTTCTCTAACAGAATATTGGTCTCGGTCCCAATGTTTTTTTGTTAAATTTCCGTTTTTGTCATATTCGTAAGTTCTTACACCACCATCAATATTTCCGTTTGCATCAAGATATGTATCTTTGATTATTTTTCCGTCTTTGTCATATTCATGTGTAATTTCGTCATCAATTTTACCATCATTATCATAATCATACGATTCTTTTATGTTTTTTCCATCTTTGTTGTAATGAGTAATGACTTTATGCCCATATTCATTTGTGGTTTCTTCTGTTCTGACGGCCTTACTTTCTTTGGCAGAATTACCACCAAACAAATTTTTAAAGAAATCAGCTATGCCGCCAAAAAATGAAGTAGAAGATTTTTCTGGTGTTTTTTCAGTTTTTTCAGCATCATCTTTTTTAAATATTGATTTAATACCACCCCAAAGTTTTGAAAAGAAGCTTTTTTTCTCGGTTTTGCCGTTAGACTCGTCAATTTGAACTTCGACATTTTCATTTTCATTTGTTTTTGCCGCATCAAGTTCTTTTGGTTTTGCAGAATCTGTTTTTGCGGTTTTTGCATCATTAACTTCACCTAATTTTTTAATTGGAAAAAGTGCTTGGGACTTTAATTTGTCAATAAATGTCATAGTTTTCTTCTCCTTTCAAATTATTTACTCATTGCTTAATTATTATCGTGTTAACTTCCTATTTAAAATTCGACGCACATTTGAATATTATATGAACTCTAATACGACAAATCTAAGCCAAAACTTTATGACCTTAATAAGCAAAATTTACATTGCGTAACATTCAATAAATATTGTTTGAATAAAAGTAATATCAAAAATTTGATTATAAATAGATAGTTAGTTTAAGAAAAATGGGATAGCAAAATGAAAAATTCTCAAACTGTATAAAATTAAGTCTAAAGAATTTCCATTACCACGACTATAATCTGTCATAAAAAATTGAAAATGTCGGTCAAAATATTTTAAAAATTTCAATTTTGCGAAAATTAAGTGGAAGTTTTTCAATTCTTTCTGTCAGACATTTTAAATTTAAAAGATAAAAACTACAAAACTCTCTGATAAAAAATTTACTCAAAGATAGACAAATGACAAATTTTATGCTAAAATAAGGACTTCATAATAGTTGGTACACAAGAGAAAAAGGAGAAAGATTTATGAAAAAACTTTTTATTTCCTGTGCAGCACTGTTTGTTTTTTTAGCAGTTAACGCACCTGTGAAAGCGGAATCAGTTTATGGTTTTATTTACAAAAATTCTACAGAAGCAGGCGAAGGTTTAAGCAACGTTGCAGCTTCTAAAAAAGGAAGCGCTACTTGCACAAGCTATTTTGGGATAGTTGGTGTTGGTAGTTGCG
This sequence comes from Cyanobacteria bacterium SIG30, assembly GCA_015152475.1. Taxonomy (GTDB): domain Bacteria; phylum Cyanobacteriota; class Vampirovibrionia; order Gastranaerophilales; family Gastranaerophilaceae; genus SIG30. The sequence goes on from SUTW01000009.1 coordinate 42,326, forward strand.
GTATCAAAGATGCAGCTAAAGCTGGTAACATTAGAACTGTAAGCTACTATGATTATGAAACAAAAAATATTTTAGGATTTAAAAAAGTTACTGTAAATGCTTACGGTCAATAAATAACAATCCCAAACACAATATGTAGTAAACTCTCTTCTAATTTTTTGGAAGAGAGTTTTTATGTGCATATATTGCTTATTTAATGCATTCCAATAACCCACCTGCCCAAATAACTTTACCAACAATGTGGAAATTATCGGTTTCAAGTGAAACTTCAAATGGGTCATAGTTTAAATTATCGCTTTTTACTTTTAATTTTTTACCCGGTAGTATTTGTAGTCTTTTTACATATAAAGCATCGTCTAGAGCGATTACATAAACACCATCGTTTTTAAATTCTATAACGCTCTTATCTACCAAAATAAGTCCACCATCTTTTATTGAACTAGTTGGGCAGTCCATTGAATCACCATTAACAGTAAATAAAACTAATGATTCAGGTGAAACGTGTGCATTTTTTATTATCCAAGAT
>SUTW01000004.1 GCA_015152475.1 Cyanobacteria bacterium SIG30
CACGGGGGGGGGCAATAATAGTTTAAAAGCTTTCACCTTAGCAGAAGTTTTAATCACACTTGCTATAATTGGCGTTGTTGCGGCACTTACAATTCCATCTGTTGTTGCTAATTATAAAAATACTGAAATTGAATCAAGCTTAAAAAGTGCAAATGCAATTTTAAGCAATGCTTTAAATATGGCAATCAAAGACCATGGTCCAATATATACCTGGGATTTTGACAATGGTTCATCAAGGTCTGAAAAAGCTGATTATTTACTAAGTACTTATTTATTGCCTTATTTAAAAGTTGCAAAATCTTGTGGGCAATTAGAAACAGAAGATTGCAAATATGTATTTTATTCTCTAAGTGGCAAAAATTTTAATATGCTCAATCAACCAACTAATGATTTTGCGCGTTATTATTTAACAAATGGAATGTCAATATCAGCGCTTGTTGGAAATGCTAACGTTGATACTGTATGGTGTTTTCTATATGTTGATATTAATGGGTGGAAAAAACCAAATAAGATGGGAGTTGATATATTTGCATTTAATTTAGGACAAACAGCCGGCAAAAAAACCCCTTACAGGTTTATTTTTTCAGGCTATACTAGCATGGAAGAAGATATTAAAACGGGCGCTTATGCATGTAGTGTTGAAAACGATACACCACAGTCAGGTTATTTTTGTACTCATTTGTTAAGAGCAAATGGCTGGAAAGTACCAAGCAAAGAAGAATATATTGATATGGGTGGAACAGCAAAAGGTTATCCTTGGTATTAAATTTAAAAAGGGGCTTTTAAGCCCCTTAAAAATATGGTATAATAATTTTTATGAAAATTTATAGTAATTCTTTTAAAAATGGTGATATTTTACCAAACAACCAAGTTTTAAATGCTTATGGTTTAAGTGGAGGGAATGTTTCTCCTCAATTAAGTTTTGATGATATTCCAAATAATGCTAAGTCATTAGCACTTGTTTGTCATGACCCTGATGCGCCAAAAGAAAATGGCTGGTATCATTGGCTTGTTTTAAATATTCCAATTAACGTAAAAGCTTTTGATGAAGGCATGGAAATTCCTTATCTTGAAACTTTAACTGATTTTAATAAAACAGGTTATGATGGCGCAGCACCTCCTGTTGGGCATGGTGTTCATCATTACAATTTTACAATTTATGCACTTGACGTTGAAAACCTTGAAGTTTCAAAAGATATGCCACCAAAAATGACAGAGGATTTAATAAAATCTCACGCTATTGAAAGTTCAACAATTACAGCTATATATGAAAGAAAATAATATAAATTAAAAATTAGGAGAGAAAAATGAGAATTGCACCTATAAGTATAAAATTTAGTTCAGCAGTTAATTTGCAAAAGTCAAATTTTAGCAAAGTTTTTTCATCAACTGAATGTGACAAAGTTCAATTTACGGGAAAAAATCAGGAAAATCACAAAACAGTTGTTGTTTTATTAGGTGCACCAAATAGTGGTAAAGGAACTTACGCAAGAGAAATAACAAAAAAATATGGCATTCCGCAAATAAGTACAGGTGACATTTTAAGAAATGAAGTCAAAAATCAAACAAAACTTGGGCTTGAAGCGAAAAGTTACATGGATTCTGGCGATTTAGTTCCAGATGATGTTATTATGCAAATTTTTGAAAAAAGAATTTCTCAAGATGACTGTAAAAAAGGTTTTATCTTAGATGGTTTTCCAAGAACTATTGATCAGGCTAAAAAATTAGAAACAATTTTAGATAAAGAAAACAATTTAAGTCTGAAAATTATAAATCTTGATGTTGATGAAAGTATTTTGTATGAACGTTGTGCAAATAGATATATGTGTGATAGTTGTTCAAAAACACATTCCTTAAAAGATGTCAAAAACGTAGAAGATGTCAAATGTGATTGTGGTGGCAATTTAATTAAAAGAAAAGATGACACAGTTGAAGTTCTTGCCGTCAGACTTAAAAATTATTCAGCACAAACTCGCCCATTAATTGATTATTATGGTGATTCAGTTTCATTTATAGAAGTTCATGGTCAAGATAGACCAGTTGATGACATTTTATTAGATGTTTATTCAAAAATTGATGAATAATTAAAACATTTTGATAGCTTCTTTTGCTTTATCTAAGACTTCTTGTGCTCTTAGTTGTGCTTTTTTGCTACCTTCAATTAAAATTTCTTCAACTAATTTTGGATTTTCTTCATATTTTTTGCGTTTTTCTCTGATTGGTGCAAAATATTCATTAACTTTTTGGGCTAATTTTCTTTTGCAATCTGCACAACCAATTTCGCCTTTTTTGCACATTGATTCAATTTCTTCAATTTCTGTGTCGTTTCCAAAAATTTTCCAATAATCAAAAATTACTTCACAATTATCAGGGTGTCCTAAATCGGTTTTTCTTAAACGAGTTCTATCTGTTATGCCTGTCATTATTTTTTTAGTTGTTGTTTCTTCATCATCAGATATTTTTATGTCGTTGTTGAAACTTTTGCCCATTTTGTTACCATCAAGTCCTTTAAGAAGTGGGACTTGTGTTAATTTAGGCTCAGGTTCTACAAAATAGTCTGTGTTGTATATGTTATTAAAACGTCTTATGATATCTCTTGAAATTTCAATATGTGCAACTTGATCAATTCCGACAGGAACATAATTCGCATTAAACATCATAATATCTGAAGTCATTAAAACAGGATAACCTATAAGTCCATAAGAAGCAGAAGATGTTTCGCTTTTTCCTTCTTCTTTTTGCATTCTTAATATTTTTGCCATATCTTTTAAGGTTGGATCTCTTTCAACCCAGTTTTGTGGAGTTATCATACTTAAAAGAATATGCAATTGTGCAATTTGTGGAACATGTGATTGAACATATATTGTGCTTTTATCTGGGTCGATTCCAGATGCTAACCAATCCATAGTAACATCTAAAACATTTTGTCTTAGATTTTCTGTTTGGTTAAATTTAGTTGTCAGAGCATGCCAATCTGCTACAAAATAATAACAATTAAATTCTTTTTGTAATTCAACCCAATTTTTAATTACTCCAAAATAGTGTCCTAAATGGAGTTTTCCTGTTGAGCGCATGCCTGAAACTATAATTTTATTGTTCATTTTTGTTTTCCTTTGCATCTTTTATTTTTTTCAAAATAGCTATTGCATCTTTCCAGTCAGCGAATATTTCAAGAGCATTAAGTGCCATATTTTGTGCTTTGTCGTATTCCTTTATATCAAGATAGCATTGAGCTAATTTTCCCATAATCAAGTGATTGTTAGGGTATGACTTTAATAATTTTTCAAAAACAAATATTGCCTTGTTATAATCTTTTAATTTCATATGGCACATACCTAAAAGATTAACAATTTCGGCATTATTTGGTGTATTCCAGATATCTTCTAAAATTTCTTTTGCAAAATTATATTTCTTTTGTCCATAGTATAAATTTGCAAGCTGAAAAGCTATATCAATGTTTTTAGGATTTGCCATATATGCTTTTTTTAGATATTTTGAAGCATTTTCTAAATCATTTTTGTTTAAATAGTTTCTTCCCAGTTCGCCTAAGTAAAAAATATTTTCAGGATTTAATTCTATTGCTTTTAAATAATATTCTTCTGCTTTTTCAAAATTTGAAGTTTCGCTTAAAAATGTTGCGTATGAAAAAACAATATCGTCATTACAAGGTTCTAATTCTATTGCTTTTTCTAATTCTTCTTTTGCCCAATCAGCATAGTTCATATGTAAATATATCAAGCCTAAATTTTTTCTTACAATTGCATTGTCTGGATTAATAACAATGGCTTTTTTAAGAGCATCTTTTGCACTTTCAAAATCATTTATTCTAACTGCGCACATTGCTTTTTCGTTTAATATTTCATCATCAATTTTGCCTTTAGAAATAATTGCTTCAATTAATTCTAAGGCATAATCAAATTGTCCGACTAATCTATATAATTTTATTAAATGTTTTTTTAACTCGCTTGAATTTGGTTTTAAATTCATTAATTCTTTTGCAAGTTGTAATGCTTGCATATATTCGCCACATTCAGTTAAACATAACATTAAATATGTTTTTAAATCTGTTTTGTGCGGATTTCTAAGGCATAATTTTGTAAAAAGCTTAGATGCCAAAGAAAATTCTTCAACACGCATTGCGCACATTGCATAAGAATTTAAAACATTGTCATTTGGTTCGTATTTATATGCTTCTTCAAAATATTTAAGTGCCATTCGATTTTCATTTATGATTTCATATAGAATTCCTAAATTGTAAAGAGTGATAGCATTTTCTGAATTTAAATCATAGGCATTTAAAAAGCATTCTCTTGCTTTGTCGCTTTCGCCAAGTGCCAAATAGCAAGTACCAAGATTGTTTAAAATTTGTTCATGTTTTGGATTTATAGAAACTGCAATTTCAAAAGATTCAATTGCCTTTTGAACTTCTTTCATTGAAAGATGAGCAGTTCCTTTGAAATAATAAAGCTGATAATCTTCTTGTGTTAAATTTGTGCCTTTGTCCATTAATTCGATAATTTCTTCAAATCTGCCTTGTTGCATAAAAAGTAATGCCAAATTTTTATATGCATCAAAAAATTCTTCTCTTAATTCAATAATTTTTTTGTAATTAATTTCCGCTTCTTCTGGTTTTTCATTTTTTTCAAGGCAATTCGCAAAATAATATATTGAACTTGCATCTTCATTGTTTATGTTCACAAGTTTTCTAAAAATTTTTTCGCCTTCAATATAATCATCAAGGTTTATATAACAAAGACCTAAGTTTTTTAATGCTTCAATGTTGGCGCTGTTTTCTTTTAAAATATTTAAAAGTATATTTTTAGCGCCTGCAAAATCTTTTTTTGTAATTAAATTTACAGCTTCGTTTAAATTATTATTAAGCTCCATATGTTCAAGTATAACTGAAAAAAATGTTTTGTGAAATAAATTTATAAAAGGATTTGTTTTTGTTATATAATCCTTGTAAAGAGGGAAAATTTATGAGAATAATTGCAAAAAATCTTGTAAAAATATATGGTGATCGTTCTGTTGTAAACGATAATTCATTTGAAGTTAATCAAGGTGAAGTAGTTGGTCTTTTAGGGCCAAACGGAGCTGGTAAAACAACAACATTTTATATGGTTGTTGGTCTTGTAAGAGCAAATAGTGGTAAGGTTTTGCTTGAACAAGATAACGGCGAAATGCTTGATATGACTTTAATGACTATGAATAAACGTGCAGAACAAGGTATTGGTTATCTTCCTCAAGAAGCTTCAATTTTTAGAAAACTTTCAGTTGAAGACAATTTGAAACTTGTTTTAGAAATGAATAATAAATTAAATCAAAAAGAAAAAGAAGATTTACTTGAATCTTTGCTGGAAGAATTTGGTGTTAAAAAACTTCGTCATGCAACTGCGGTTTCACTATCAGGTGGTGAAAGACGTCGTGTTGAAATTGCTAGAGCTCTTGCTGCAAGTCCAAAGTTTATATTACTAGATGAGCCTTTTACCGGTATTGACCCTATTGCTATTGGAGATATTAAAGAAAATATTTACAAGCTTGCAAAAGAAAAAAATATCGGGATTCTGATTACTGACCATAACCCTAAGGCAACTCTTTCTATCACAGACAGGGCTTATGTAATTTTCGATGGTAAAATAAAAATTTCTGGTAAAAGTGCAGATGTTGCAGTTGATCCTGTTGCAAAAGAATTTTATTTGGGTAAGGATTTCACGCTTTAATGAAAAAATTTCAAATACCAATAATTGATAAATATATTTTTACACAAGTGTTTCAAGTGACTCTTGTGTGCATGTTTTTATTTGTCATTGTTTGGATTGCGCCTGAAATTTTAGTTAAAATTATAAGACAAATTTTTATTGATCATATTGGTCTTGTTCAGGCTGGCTGGAATTTATTTTATGAACTTCCAAAAGTTTTTAATATGGTTTTACCGATAGTTACATTAATTGGTTGCGTGTTTACTTTTGATACTTTATCTAAAAATAGTGAACTTATAATTATGAGAAGCTCAGGTATTTCTTTTACAAGACTTATGATGCCTGCAGTTGTTTTAAGTATATTTTTTATGTTTGCCTGCTTTTTTATAGGCGATAAGCTTGTTCCGTTTGCATCTGTTGCAACAAAGGAAGATGCACATTATAACGAACATTTTGTTTATGTTGTTAAAAATGAAGATAACACTCCAAAACAAGGAATTATTATTTCAAACTATACTCCAGGACATATTAAAAATTTAACCATAGTTAATTTTTCAAAAAATGAATACCAAGATATAGTTAAATTTGATAGTATTTTAACTGCGCCATATGCGCTTAAATTTGATGATAAATGGGTTTTACCAGTTGCCAAAAAATATCAGATAGATGATGAAGGTATTTATAAAAATATTGAAACTATTAAAAATTATGAAATTTTAACAAAAAATAATTCTGACGAAGTTCATCAACTTATGAAAAATGCAACCAAGAGAGAACGTGGCTTCACAGGAAAACAGTTAAAAGAATATAACCAGCTTCTTAAAAAACATGATTATATTGATGAATATAATTACACTCTTACAAAATATTATCAAAGATTTATACATCCTCTGACTTGCGTTTTATTTGCGATTATTGGTTGTTTGCTTGGTTATTCGCCACCTCGCTCACAAAGAATGCTTGGCATGTTAATTGCAGCTGCAATATTATTTGCATATTATATTACTTTGCCATTTTTTGATGTGCTTGCAGAAAAAGGAGTTTTGCCACCTATAGTTACAGCATTATTCCCAATAGTTGCTTTTATATGCATTATTTTTGCAGTTAAAAAAGTGAAGGATTTATAATAATGTTTAAAAAAAGCCTTATATTTATAATATTCTTATTATTTTTATGCCCGGTTTTTGCAAAAGAAACAGATGATGGCATAAAAGTAATACATAAATATGAAGGAATTTGGGTTTTTAAAATTGAAGCAAAAAAATATGGTGAAAAAATAAAACCATATGTTGAATATACAACTGCTAATGAATTATTCGAAAGAGGCAATTATATTTTTGTTGTAAACGGTGGTTTTTTTGATATGAAAGATAAAACTTCTGTTTCATATATTGTTATAGACGGCAAAACAGTTGAAACTCCAATGAATAACTTAAAGCTTATGGAAGGTTTAGTAAGCCAAAAAAGAGATGAAGCAGTTTTAAATAGAAGTGAGTTTAGAATTCTAGAAGATGAAGGCAAGAAAATTTCTTTTGATATTGCGCCACATTTTGCACCTGTAAAAGAAGGGCAAAAAATAAAACATTCAATACAAGGTGGTCCTTTAATTTATCCTGTTTTAGAATGGGAAAAAGAAAGTTTTATCGCTCTTGATAAAGATGATCGTGTAATTTTTGAAACTTGTGATGTTACAAAAAGACGTCCACGCACACTTTTAGGGATTAAAAAAGATGACTTATATGTTGTAATCTTTACAGATAAAAAACAAGTCGCACTTAATGAAGCATATGATTTTTTCAAAAAAAAGTTGAAATTAGATAAAGTTATGGCCTTAGATGGTGGTGGTTCAACTTCTTTAAATTATAAAGATATAAAAATATTTTCAGAAGGCACTGAGGGCAGAAAAGTAAAATCTTTTTTAGTAATAGAGGGTGATAAATAATGAAAAAAAATGGTTTAATTGCATTTGGTGTAATATTATTTGTTGTTGTAATGGTCATACTTGCTTGTATGCCAAAATTCTTGAAAGAGTATGAACTTAAAAGTAATGCAATTATAAAAAATAATTGTAAAATTGTGACTAATAAAATTATTGAAATTAAAAATATAGACGACTTAGAAAAAAGGTCAATCGAAATTGTTGATAAATTAAATGAGTCAAACACAAACCCAATCACAAAAAAAGAATTGGCATTTTCAGTAAATAAAAAATGTATTGGTTGTGTTAATATAGAATTTGATAAAAATACAAAGAGCATTAACGCGACAGGATATGATAAAGATTTGAAAATATTGTGCAGAACAATTGTCAAACCACCTTCATTTGTTACGTATGAAAGAGAGGAAAAATGAGTTATATAATAAATTTTCTTAAGGGGATGACTGATTTTTTTGCCCAATATGGAACTTGGGGGTTATTTCTTAATTCTTTTACAGAAAGCTTTTTTATAGTTCCGCCACCAGATGCGCTTTTGATTCTTATGGATTTAGCTGCTCCAAGTAAAGCAATTTGGTATGCATTTGTTGGTACAATAGCTTCTGCTTTAGGTGGTGTTGTTGGATATGGTCTTGGGTATTTTATAGGTCGTCCTGCTTTTAATTGGTTTTTTAAAGTCTTTAAAAGCAAGAATTCAGATTCTAAAGCACAAGAAAATTTTGAAAAAATTGAACAATTATATGACCAATATGGTTCTTGGGCAGTATTTTTCGCTGCTTTCACTCCAATACCATATAAATTATTTACTATTGCCTCAGGTATTTTAAAAATGAATTTATTTAAATTCTTTATTGCATCAATTATAGGACGTGGCGGAAGATTTTTCCTTGTTTCAATTTGTCTTATGATTTTTGGACCTACGATAAAAGAAAATATCGAACTTGTTATTATTTTGACAACAATTGCGATTCTTATTTTCTTCTTTATTCTTTATAAAAAAAGACATTCAATAATTAAACCTAAACAAGACAAAGAATAATTAATAAAATAAATATTTTAGAAACATTAATGGATTAAAAAACAATTTTTAATCCATTTTTGTCTTTTTTGGTTAATTTTGTATAAATTTCATAAATTCTTGATGCAAGCGCTCTTGCTGTATCGCTTTTTGGCTTTCTTGCAATATATTTTTTATAAAAACGAACTGCAAGAGAATATTTTTCCATTTTATCAAAGCAAAGTCCAAGTCCAAGATTTGCTCTGTAATATTCTGGTTGAAAATCTAATATTCTGTAAAATAATCTTGCCGCATCTTCAAACATTTCAAATTCCATATAAAGACCAGCCAAATGGTTATAAGCCATTACGTAGTTAGGATTTTTTTCAATAATAGTTTTATAAATATCAATTGCCATAAAATCTTCACCCATTAATTCATGTGAAACGGCAAGTTGAATTTGTGCTTTTAGGTGGTCATCATCAAGTTTAATTGTTCTTTTGAAATTTTTGCGTGCCGTGTCTGTTTCTTCCATTAAAAGATGGTTAATTCCAAGTTCATAATATATTTCAGGATCAAAACTTGAAATTTCTTTTGCTTTGTTTAAATTTTTTATTGCTTTGTCGTATTTTTTTAACTTTTTATAACTTTTAGAAACTTCTTTGTAGCGTTCAGCTGAAGCACCATTTTGCATAATGTTCATAAGCTTTTCTTCAAGCTCAATTCTTTCTCTGCTTACAGGTGTTTTTATTGGATTTGTAACATTTTTATTTTCTTGTCTTTCTCTCGGCTTAAATTCTATTACCATAATATCCTCACTACAACATATAGTTTAGACTTTATGTTCTAAAACTTTATCGCTCGTAAGAACCATTTTTTATTCATCTAACGATTGATATTTGATTTGAAAAATTTTTGTATTATAATTTTTTTATCGAAAATTTTAATCTTCATATGGGTTCTCCCAGTCCAGTCATAGGGATAGAAGGCAATTTTCGATAAAAGGTTACAAAAAGAAAAAAGGAAGGATTTATCTATGGCAGAAACAACACTTATCGATTTACTCGATGCAGGTTTACACTTTGGTCACCAAACTCAAAAATGGAACCCTAAAATGAAACCATTTATTTTTGGTGCTAAAAATGGTATCTATATTTTAGATTTAAGAAAAACAGCTGAAATGCTTGAAAAAGCTTGTGATGCAGTTAGAGATGCTGCAGCTCACGGCAAAAACGTAGTTTTTGTAGGTACTAAAAAACAAGCTACAGATGTTATTCAAGAAGAAGCTCAAAGAGCTGGTGCTTATTGGATTAACAGACGTTGGCTTGGTGGTATGATGACAAACTTTGAAACAATCAGAGGAAGAATAAACAAACTTCGTGAATTAGAAGCTTTTGTTGAATCTGGTGCAGCTTCAAAATTACCTAAAAAAGAAATTGCACAATTAAATCATCAAATCGCTAAACTTTCAAAAACATTAGGTGGTATCAAAGAAATGAAAGGTATGCCAGACATGCTTTTTGTTGTTGACCAAAAGAAAGAACTTATTGCGATCCAAGAAGCAAATAAATTAAACATTCCTGTTGTTTGTTTAGCTGATACAAATGCTGATCCAGATGGAATTAACTATTTGATTCCTGGTAACGATGATGCTATTCGTTCAATTAAATTGGTTGCTTCTAAACTTGCTGACGCTATTTTGGAAGGTAAAGAACTTAGACAAAATAAAGCAAATTCTAGAGATAAAGTTGAAAAAATTAAAGCTGAAGACGCAAATGTTGTAGTTGAAGCTAAAGAAGAAGTGACAGCAGAATAACTTAAAGGAGAAAAAATAATGCAAATTACAGCCTCTATGGTTAAAGAATTGAGAGATAAAACTGGCGCTGGTATGATGGACGCCAAAAAAGCTCTTGTTGAAACTGATGGCAACATCGAACAAGCAGCTGAATTTTTGAGACAAAAAGGTATCGCATCTGCTGACAAAAAAATGAGCAGAATCGCAGCTGAAGGTCTTGTTGACGTTGTTATTGAAGATAAAGTTGGTGCAATTGTTGAAGTTAATTGCGAAACTGATTTTGTTGCAAAAAATGACGATTTCAAAGCTTTGGTTAATGCTATTGCTAAAGTTGTTGTTAAAGAAAACCCAGCTGATGTTGATGCTTTATTAAAATCAAACATTGACGATACAACAGTTGAAGAATATATTAAATCTAAAATTGCTACAATTGGTGAAAAAATCACCATCAGACGCTTTGCAAGATTTGAAGTTCCTTGTTGTGTTAATTCATATGTTCACAACGGTAAAATTGCGGTCTTGCTTGAAACTAAATGTAAAGAAGGAAGCAATAAAGAAGAAAATACAGCGATTGCAAAAGACATTTGCTTACATATTACTTCTTGCGCTCCAGAATTTATTTCAAGAGCTCAAATTCCTTCTAGCGTAATTGACGAAGAAACTAGAATTGAAATGGGTAAAGAAGACTTAGCTAATAAACCTGAAAACATCAGAGCTAAAATTGTTGAAGGTAGAGTTAATAAACTTATGGCCCAAAGATGTTTGCTTGAACAAGGTTTCGTAAAAAGCCCAGATGAAACAATTGAAAAACTTATCGAAGGTAAGTTAGAAATTGTTAGATTTGAAAGATTTGTTTTAGGCGAAGGTCTTGAAAAACGCGAAGAAAACTTTGCAGACGAAGTTATGAAACAAATTAATGGCTAATTAACCCCATTATAGAATTAGATTACATTTTCATAAAAAAGACCTTGAGGATATTCTTCAAGGTCTTTGATTAAGAATTTTAAACATGACCACTTGAAAATTAAATGTGTTTAAGATATATTGATAAAACATGTAATTTAGTCAATCAAAATTAAGTCAAAGAAGGTAAAAAATGAACTCTATCATTAACGAAATTGAAAGTGAATACACTCAAAAAGAATTACCAACAATTAACCCTGGTGATACAGTAAAAGTTTCTGTAAGAATTGTTGAAGGTAATAAAGAAAGAATCCAAGCATTCGAAGGTACAGTTATCAAAAAACGTGGTTCAGGCATTGGTAAAACAATCACTGTTAGAAAAATTTTCCAAGGCGTTGGTGTTGAACGTGTTTTTGCTGTTTACTCTCCAAGAATCGAAAAAATACAAGTTTTAAGACGTGGTGATGTTCGTCGTTCTAAATTATATTATTTAAGAGCATTATCAGGCAAAGCTACTCGTATTAAAGAAAAAATGGAAAAAAGATAACCATTTTAATATGAAGCTTAGGCTTAAAATTGAATTAGATTTAAGTTGGATTGTGGAAGTTCTGTATTACAGGCTTCCACTTTTCAAGTACTTACATTAAGTAGAATAAAAGGTTTTAAGATGAATATTCATTGGTACCCTGGACATATCGCAAAAGCTCAAAAAGAATTAAAGGAAAAGTTAAATCTCGTTGATGTTGTGCTGGAAATATTAGACGCAAGACTTCCAGTGTCAAGTGCGTATACTGATGTTGAAAAATTATGTCCAAAACCACGTTTAATTTTGCTTAATAAAGTTGATTTAATAGAAGACAAAGATATTGTATTTTGGACAAAATATTTAGAAAAGAAAACTAATTGCAAGGTCGTTCCTTTTAACTCAGAAAAAGACACAAAAGTGATTGTGAGTAAAATATTAGAATTGTCTTCTCCAATTATTGAAAAAATGCAGTCTAAAGGGCTTTTGCCACGTGCGACAAGGGTCATGGTTATAGGTTTGCCAAATGTTGGAAAATCTAGTGTTATAAATAGATTAATTAAAAAATCAAAAACCAAAACTGGTGCAAAAGCTGGTGTTACACGTCAGCAACAATGGGTTAGAGTGCATCCAAAGATAGATTTATTAGACACTCCAGGTATTATTCCAACGGTTCAAAATGACCAAGATGTTGCACTTAAACTTGCAATAGTTAATTCTGTTGGCGAAAAAGCTTATGATTCAGAGCATGTTGCAAGAGGCTTGTTGAATATTTTATCAAAGAACTATGAGAAAAATATCAGAGAATACTATAAATTAGAGGAAAATGAAGAAATTACTCTTGAAAATATTTCTATTAAAAGAAATTGGATTACAAAAGGTTCATTGCCTGATACTTTAAGGACGGCAGATTTTATTCTTTCTAATTTTAGAGGTGGCAAAATTGGCAAAATTGTTTTAGATGAAAAAGAAAAAGAATAACTTATACAAGGATTTTTGATGGAATTATTTGAATTTGATGAAAAAATAAAAGATAATAAAGTTGGTGAACTTGGGTTAAATTTATTTTCTTTTGATAAAATTATAGGAACAGATGAAGCAGGCAGAGGTCCTGTTGTTGGCAGAGTTTATGCGGCAGCAGTTTGTTTTAATAACAATGTTGATGAAAAATTGTTTTTAAAATTAAATGATTCAAAAAAATTAACAGAGAAAACAAGGGATGAGTTATTTGTTCTTATAAAAGAAAATTCAATTTGGAGTATTAAATATAGCGAAGTTGATGAAATTGAAAAAATAAATATTTTGCAGGCTTCTCTCTTATCTATGAAGAAAGCAATTATCGAAGTTCAAAATAAATTAAAAACAAAAAATGTTTTATGTTTGGTTGATGGAAATCGTTTAATTAAGTTCGATATGGCTCAAAAAACTATTGTAAAAGGCGATTCAAAATCTGCTTCAATCGCAGCTGCAAGTATTCTTGCAAAAGTTGAACGAGATAATTATATGAAAAAATTAAATATGGAATTTCCTCAGTATAAATGGGGCAAAAACAAAGGCTATTTAACAAAAGAACATATTGAAGCAATCAAAAAATTTGGCATTACAAAATATCACAGAAAAACATTCCTGAAGAATTACCTGTAAGCCTTTGAATTTGTCTAAAATTACAATAAGTTTTTAAGATTGCTTATGACTTTTTCTTTATCAAAGTCAGTTTCTTCCAAGATTTTATATGACCCAAAATTTTGAGTGCATAAAATTGCTAAAAACAAATGAACTGGTTGCACAAGATGACTTTTATTTTCATCAGCTAGTTTAACGGCCATTTTTAAAATGTTTTGAACACTTTTGCTAAATGGTATTTCTCCATTTTTTTCAAAATAAGATTTTTCTCTTAATTTTCTTAGAGTTTTCATTTCTAATTCATCAACATCAAGCCCAGCCATTTTGAAAATTTTTGCTTCAACACCTTTTGGTGCTTTAATTAAGGCTAGCAAAAAATGTTCAGAATAAACAACATTGTGCTTCAAACTTTGAGCTAGATCTTGAGCATCTTCAACAATATTTACTGTTTTTTGTGTGAATCTTTCAAACATTTCTACATTATATTACAACAATTTTTATTGTTAAGCAAATATATTTATGAGATAATTTTCTTAATTGATAATAGAGAGGTTTATAATGAAACTTGCAAAATCAAACGCGAATACAGCTTTTAATTATGGTTTTTTGATGAGTAAAATATACCCATATCTTAAACCTATAATGTTTAGGATAGTTTTAGGTATAGTTTTATCTGTGCCATTAGGTTTATTAGATGGTGCAACTGCTTTTATTTTGCAACCATATATTGATATAGTTGTTAATGGTAACCCTGCAGTTTACGGTAATTTTACTTTGACAAGAGATCTTTTTGCAGCGTTAGTTCCATGGTTAATTATTATTTTTGCAGTAGTGCAAGGCGTTTTAAAATATGCAAACAATTATTTGCTTGATTGGGTAAGTTTAAAAATATCAAATTCAATTAAAGTTGATTTGTTTAAAAAATTAACTACTCTTGATTCAAAATTCTTTGATGACAATAGTTCAGGTCTTATTTTAACAAGATTTTTATCTGACCCAAATACTGCATCTAGAAATTTTATTGATGCTTTAAAATCTTTGTTGACTTCAGCTGTTAGCTCACTTGGTTTGATTGCTGTTCTTCTATATAACGGCTGGAAATTAGCGGGTGTTGCAGTTGTTGTTTTATGTTGTGCATTTTTGCCAGTTGCTTGGCTTAGAAAAAGAATTAAAAGAGTTTCAAACGACAGCATGGTTTTAGGTGGCAGTATCAATACAAATATGAATGAAACATATCATGGCAACAAAATTATGACAGGATATGGTCTGCAAAATAGGTTGAACACGAAATTTGAAAATCAAATAAGAGAAAGTTTTAATTTAGAAATGTCGCTTACAAAGCGTGTGGGTTGGATGTCTCCTATAATGTATTTAATTGCAAGCTTGGGTATTGCAGTTGTTATGGTTTTTGGAAATAAACTTTTGATGACAGGCGAGATGACAACTGGTAATTTTGCAAGTTTTATAACTTCGTTATTACTTTTATACAAACCCGTTAAAGATTTAGGCAACACTTTGACAAGCATACAAAACATATTTGTTGCAATGAGCAGAGTATTTGAATTATTTGATTTAGAACCAAAAATTAAAAATAAAGAAAATGCAATTGAACTTAAACAAGTCGAACAAGGTGTAACTTTTGAAAACGTTTGTTTTGAATATGAAGAAAATAAACCAATATTGAATGATATTAACTTTAATGTTAATAAAAATAACACAATTGCCTTGGTTGGTAATTCGGGTGGTGGTAAATCTACAATAGTTAATTTGATTCCTCGTTTTTATGATATCAAATCAGGCTCAATTAAAATTGATGGTGTTGACATTAGAGAATTCACGCTTGAATCTTTAAGGGCTAATATTAGCGAAGTTTTTCAAGATAACTTCTTATTCTCTGGAACAATCAAAGATAATATATTAATGGGTAAATTTGATGCGACAGATGAAGAAATTGAAAAAGTTGTTGAAAGTGCACATTTAAGCGAATTTTTGTCAACTTTGGAAGATGGTATAAACACAAAAATAGGAGAACGTGGCACAACTTTATCTGGCGGACAAAGACAAAGAGTTGCAATTGCTAGAGCTATGATTAAAAATGCTCCTATTATTATTTTGGATGAAGCAACTTCTGCGTTAGATAATAAATCTGAAGAAATTGTTCAACGTGCGCTTGAAAATCTTATGAAAGATAAAACAGTTTTTGTTATAGCACATAGACTTTCAACAATTAAAAATGCTGACCAAATTTTGGTTGTAAATGAAGGCAAATTGGTTGAAAGAGGCACTCATGAAGAGCTTTTACAAATTCATAACGGACATTATAAATATCTTTATGAAATGCAATTCAAAAAAACTGTATAAAAGCTTGACTTAAAGGCTTGATTAGGTATTATTATATTGTTGCTAGTTAATTCTGGCGATGAAAACTAAATAAATATGCCGCGTTAGCTCAGTTGGTAGAGCAAGGGACTGAAAATCCCTGTGTCCTTGGTTCGATTCCGAGACGCGGCATATTTTTTTGTGTTTATTTTGTTGAAGATTTTAATCTAATTATTTTTTAAATTTTTTCCATCTGTTTTCATATTCTTCGGCTTTTAAAATGGCTTCGTCTTCAGTGTATTTATAAGAAGATAAGCTAATTAAAATTTTTCCTTTTGATTCTTCAAAAAGTTTTTGCTTGATTTTATAAGGATAAACCTCGCAACCTAAAAGATTGCCACTATGTATTTCTTCTATTATGCAATCTATGTATTTTTGAGTGTACTTTGGAATATTTGGATGTCTTTTTACATAATCTATAAGTGACATATTTTCTCTGTATCTATTGCCACTGGCACTTGTAAGTATGAAATTTCCAATTGAATTTCGTCCGCCTAAGGAAGCTGGTGTGATGTGTTCAATTGTTCCAGTTGAGGCTATAAATAATCTTCTTGTTATTTCAATTTGTGTTCTGTTTGAATATTTTACAATAAAGGCATTTTTGCTACTTTCGGATGTTGGCAAAAAAAGGGCTTTGTTCTTAATTTCTGCAAAAATTTCTCTTTCGTTTTCTTTTGGTACAATGCCTTCAAGTGAATTTAAAAAGTTTTTTCTCTTAAAGAATTCTCTTTCATTATCATCAATTATTATTTGCCTGCATTTGGTTGTTTTTTCTCTTATTTCAAGAGCTGTTTTTGCACAAAGTTTTTGCGTTAACGTGTCGACTTTGTCTATTACCTCAAGTTCTTCAAGTTTTAATTTTATGAGGCTATTTCCTCTTAACATTTGCAGGCAATTTTGAAGATTGTCGTCTGGATTTATGCTTGCAAAATCTTTAAAAATAGCATAAATTGCTTTTTCTGTTGGTAAAAAATTATCATAATATTTTGAAAGTAGCTGAATTGCATCACTTGCGGTTTGTATTTTTGCAAGCCTTTTTTCAAAATCTTTTATTGCAGAACTTGGAATAATTTTTATTCCCCTGTATGGACAAATTATATTCCTTAATTTTCTCAAAGGTTTGCCAGCAGACGTGCTACCTTCATAAGGTATGTCATAATAATATTTCAAATATTTTTCTGGAGTTAAATTTTTTTTATTTATTTCCAAAACAACACCTGTTATCTATTATCATGTTAACAAATTGTTTAATTATATTCAACTTTTTATTTTGTATAATATTTCTTTTGATTTAATGTTTCTTAACATAATTTAGGAAATAGTAAATTTTTTGTTCATTATTTTTTTTACATGGTATACACACGAGAGAAATTAAGGAGTTTTACTATGGGTATTGATGGCACTAATGGAGTATATTCACAAAAAAATGTTAATACAAATCCATCTGGATTTAAAAAATTTATGAATCCTGAATCGGCTGCGATAAATAGTATTTTTGGTGGCGAAGGAGATGAAAAATTTAAATCATATTTAAATCCGTTATCTCCATATTCTAAGGATCCAGAAGGAAAAAAATTATCAACTTGGTCTGATCCATTGATGAAAACTGTGGATGCCAACATCGGAGGAACTCATTTTCAAAATTTGAATCCAATTCACAGGACTTTCTTTTGCGAAGGAACAAAAAGTGAAAAAGCTCGCAGTTGGATAGATCCAGGTATGGCTGCTGCAACAAGTTTTATAAAAGATGAAAAAACGGCAAAAGCAGTGTATTCTATATTTAATCCTGTTGGAGGAATTCTTTCTACTGCTTTTGATAAAGTTTTTTGTAAAAACGAAAAAAAATAATTTTATAAGAAATAATTTTAAAAACCCTGAGCTTTTTAAGTTCAGGGTTTTTATTTATGTTGTGAACATTAAAATTTGTTAAAGATTTATTGTTTTATTTTTTACAATCTTTTGTTTGTACGATAATTATTTTTAAGGAGAATAATTATGCCAGAAATTAATAATTTTAAAGATAATGCTAATATAAAGGCTTGTGCCGTTAAAACAAAAGAAACTGAGAAAAGATATACAGAAGGCGAAGAATTTTTAAATGCATTTAGTCATGGACTAGGTGCATTATTTGCCATTTATGCAATTGTTATGTTGGTTGTAAATGCAAATACTCCAATGGAAATAACAACAACTGCGATTTATGGTTCTATGTTATTTTTGGCATTTCAAGCTTCAACTTGTTATCATGCAATGGTTAATGACATTGCAAAAAAAGTTTTCAGAAAAATTGACCATAGCGCAATTTATTTGCTTATTGCAGGAACTTATACTCCAATTTTGATGCTTGCAGTTGAGTTTCCATATAATATAGTTTATCTTGCAATGATATGGTATTTGGCAATTACTGGTATTGTTTTTTCTTGTTTAACATTGAAATTTAAACATTTATCAACTGGTTTATATATTGCAATGGGATGGCTTTCTGTGTTTTTGTTTTATACACTTTGGACAAAAACATCTCATATGGTTATTATTTATTTGTTGTTGGGTGGTGTTTTCTTTACTGTTGGAAGTTATTTTTATTTACGCAAAAGGAAATATTACCACACGATTTGGCACCTTTTTGTTTTATCAGGTGCAATATCACATTACCTTGCAATACATGAATTATTGCTTATAAATAAATTATCTTAATGGTTCAAAATCTTGTGCACCATGTTTACAGATTGGGCAGATAAAGTCTTTTGGTAGCTCACTGCCTTCATATACATATCCACATATTTTGCAGACAAAGCCATTAACTTTTTTTTCTGGACGTATTATTGGTTTTATTCTGTTTAGATAATATGAATAAGTAACAGATGGTACATCTGAAATTATTTTTGAATCAACAACGTCAGCTGTGAATAAAATGTGTGTTCCGTAATCTTTTTTGTCTATTACTTTTGCGCAGATTGTTGCGTTTGAATATTTATTCAATGAATAAATGCCATTATTTTGGCGTTCTGTAAAGTTACAATTTTCAAATTTGTCAGCTGTTTTTCCTGTTTGAAAACCAAATCTTTTGAACAAGCTAAATGGTGCTTCTTCAGTTAAAACCGACAAATTAAATTCGTCCATTTCATTTATCATTTCACAGGTTAAGTTTTCTTTGTTAACTGCAATAGTTATTCTTTTTGGGTTATCTGTTATTTGGTTTACAGTGTTTATTATGCAGGCGTTATCTTTGTCTTTATTTTTGGCAAATAGGCAATATAAGCCATAGCTTATTTTGAACATTGCATTATTATCTTTTGGTCTTATTGCGATAGAATCCATAATTTTATCGACTAAATTGTCAATTGCTTGTATTTGGTTTTCTTTAACAGTAGATTTAATTGTGAAGGTTGGCTCAATGTATTCTATTTCTTTTAAATTTTCAAACATTTTTTTAATTAGACTGCCAGCAGTTGGTGCCCAAGAACCGTTTTCGATAATTGCAATTTTTCGATTTTTGATATTATGAGCTTTAAGATTTGAAAGCACATTTTCCATATTACAGAAAATTCCGGCATTATATGTGGTTGACGCAATAACAATATGTGAGCATCTAAATGTTTCTGAGACTATTTCTGAGAAATGAGTTTTTGAAACATCATACATTTTAATATTTTTTATACCTTTTTTTGCAAGTTTTGTAGCAATAATTTCTGCTACATTTTCTGTGTTTCCATATACTGAGGCATAAATTATCAAAACAGTTTGTTCTTCAGGCTCCATAGTGCTCCACTTTTGGTATTTTTCAATATACCAATTAATTTTATTTCTCCATATTGGTCCATGAAGTGGGCATATCATTTTGATGTCTAATGAAGAAGCCTTTTTTAAAAGTGCTTGAACTTGTGTTCCATATTTGCCTACAATATTTGTGTAGTAACGTCTTGCATCATCCAACCAATCGTTTTCAAAATCTACTTCATCTGCAAAAATATTTCCGTTTAATGCGCCAAATGTTCCGAAGGCATCTGCTGAAAATAAGATATTGTCAACTAAATCATAAGTCACCATAACTTCTGGCCAATGAACCATAGGAGCCATAACAAAGGTTAAATTATGTTTGCCTGTGTTTAAAATATCGCCTTCTTTTACAACCTTTACACAAGAATCAATGTCAAAATTGAAAAATTGTTTTAGCATATTTAATGATTTTTGGTTGCAGACAATAGTTACTTCTGGATATTTATTTTTTACATCTTCAATTGTTCCTGCATGATCTGGTTCAACATGATTTATTATTAAATAATCAAGTTTTCTTCCGTTAAGTTCGTATTCTAAATTTTCTAAGAATTGAGTTGATAAGCTTTTATCGATAGTATCGAATAAAACCGTTTTTTCATCTTTTAATAAATACGAATTATAAGAAGCGCCTCTTTCAACAGGGAAAACATTTTCAAATAATGCGATTCGTCTGTTGTTGGCGCCAATATATACTAAATCTTCTGTGATATTTTGTGTGTTATGCATAAAAACCTCTCTAAGTTTATATTAACACACAATTTTGCTATTTTCTATTAAATTATTATCTTCCGGATTCAATTCTTTTGATAAGCATTTTTGCTTTGCCATCAAATTTATCATTTATAATTACAGGTTTTCTGTTTATATGTCTTGAAGGAGCTCTGTCTCCTGCCCAACCTTCTTTCATACAAAGTAAATTATAATGTTCTCTGCCTGTGACAAGAAAACCAACTTCTTTGCCTTCTCTTACAGCTTCGCCCAATAAACCATTGGTATTGGCATGTTTATATATTTCGGTTGCATTTTGCAAATAATAATGCCCGTCTGCATGTTTTATTTTTTCAGATAGTTTATCTAAACCGCCTTTTTTTGCGATAATTGGTGTAACACTTGTAAAAGATGTATTTCTAACTGGATTTATTCTCATAATAGTTCCTTTCTGCTTTAATAAAAGTAGAAAAAAATTTTTTTTGCGTAAATCAAACTATTGTTTTGAGAATATTTATATAATTTAGCATTTCTTGATTATTTTGAGCACTTTCTTCTAGAATTTTAAAAGCTTCTTCATTTGAGAAGGCTTTTCGGTACGGTCTGTCTTCTTTAAGAGCCGAAAATACGTCTGCAATTTTTAATATCTGAACCATTTTGTTGTTTGGATTGTTTGCGTGGTGTTTTGAGATTAAATCTAAAACTTCTGGTTCAAAATTTGCATTTTTGAGAAGCTCAAAGCCTAAATTGCTATGTAAATCAACAATGCTTTTTTCATTTGTCGTTAATGTGCCTTTTTTATTTAAAATACTTGACGGTATTAAAGTTTTACCTGTGTCGTGCAAAAGTGATGCATAAGCCATAATTTCATAATCTTTTTTAGAAAAATCTTCTCCACTTGCCTGCATTATTCCTGTTGCATATTTCATTGTTGGAATCAAGTGACTATTTATTATGTTTTTGACATTTTCGATTTCTAGTTTTGGAATTATACCTTTGCTTCGAAGCACATTTTTTATATTTGGATTATTTTGTAATTCTTTATTTAAAAATCTTTTGTTCAAGTAGCTGTTTATAAATGATTGTGGAGATATTTTTATTAATGCGTTATTTCTTGCATCCAAAATAGCTTGTTTTATGCCAGATTGTTTTCTTGGAATAAATGGAGTATAGCTATCTTGTTGGTTTTTATTTACATTACCATAAGGCAAAGTTGTTACTTTGTCATTAAAATTAGATTTTATTGGATTTATCAATAAATTGTTATTGATTTGCATTTTGTACCTTCTTATTTAATTAAAACATTTTTCTTATAAATATTGCTTTTAAAAATGCATAAAATAAAAAACTTAATATTTTGTTTATTTTTTAATAGAAATAAATAAATAGGTTTTAGTGGTAAAATGATTTTATGAAGAAAACTCTCTGGCAAATTTATTTAACATTTTCAAAAATGGGACTAGAGCTTTTAGGTGGTGGGTATGTTATAGTTCCTGTTTTAAAAAGAGAAATTATAGAAAATAAAAATTGGATTACGGAAAAAGAATTAACTGAATTTTATGCTTTGTCTCAAACCTTACCTGGGATTATTGCAGTAAATGTTTCTGTTTTTACAGGGTATAAATTAAAAGGTAAACTCGGTGCTTTTATGGCGCTTTTAGGCATTATCACTTTCCCTTTAATTATTATTTGTCTTCTAGCTTCAATTTTAAGTTTAATAACCAGCTTAGATATCATCAAAAGCATCTTTTTTGGGGTTGGTGTTGCAGTTATTATTTTGATTTATTTATCAATTAAGGAGATGTGGAAATTTAGTGTTTTTGATGTGGCGACGTCAATAATTTTTGTTACTTCATTTGTTGTTTCATTTTTCTTTAATGTATCGCCAGTTTTTATTGTATTAGGCTCAATATTATTAAGCATTTCATACAAAATTTTAGAGAGGAGATTTAAGAAATGATTTTTTTAAAACTCTTTTTTGAATTTTTTAAAACAGGACTTTTTTCAGTAGGTGGTGGTTATGCGACAATGCCTTTCTTGTATCAAATTTCAAATGATTACAATTGGTATAGCCTGCAAGAATTAGCCGATATTCTTGCAATTTCAGTTATTACACCAGGGCCAGTTGGGGTTAATATGGCAACTTTTGCAGGTTTTAAAACTTCTGGTATTTTAGGCGCAATTGTTGCAACATTGGCTTTAGTTTTACCTTCTTATTTTATAGTTATTATGGTTTCAAAACTTATAAAAAAATTTGAAAAAAATTTTTATGTTGAATCTATTTTATATGGTCTAAAACCAACAGGATGTGGACTTTTGTTGGCGGTTGCTGTTAACTTTTTTAAAAATAATGTTAAAGACTTATACGCATTATTGTTTTTTATATTTTTATTTATTTTAAGTTTTAAATTTAAGAAAAATCCGCTTTTTTATTTTTTAATAGGTGGAATTTTTGGTTTGGCGGTAAATTTTTTTGGTCTTATAATTAAATAAAAGGAGAAATAACAATGTATCATCTTTTTGCAAAAGAAACCGGTAAATTTGATAGCAGAAAACATATAAAAGATTTTGAAGATGTTGAAGATGCTTATGATTATGTTGATAAAAAATTAGCGCAAGACGCAGATTTTAAATATGTCATTGAAGAAACAACAGGTTTTGTTGACGGCTATGGCGAACTTATAAGAAAAGTTGTTGAAGAAAATTAATTTTTAATTAAACCAAGGATTGATTTATGGCATTATTTTTTATAGCTTTAAGTTTGCTTATTTTTGGCTATTTTATTTACGGAAAATTTGTTGAAAATGTTTGGGGTATAAATCCTGATAGAAAAACTCCAGCTGTTAAATATAATGACGGTGTTGATTTTGTACCAATGCCACTTTGGAGAATTTTTTTAATACAATTTTTAAATATAGCGGGCCTTGGTCCTGTTTTTGGTGCTATATTGGGTGCCGTTTATGGTCCCGTTTGTCTTTTATGGATAGTTTTTGGCAGTATTTTGGCAGGTGGTGTTCATGATTATTTATCCGGAATGATTTCTGTTAAATTTAATGGTAAATCAATTATTTATATAACTGAAAAGCTGTTTGGCAAGAAAATTAAGTTATTGTTTTTAATTTTTTTCTCATTATTACTACTTTTAATAGGAGTAGTTTTTGCAACTAATCCTGCAAAAATGCTGGCTGATATTTCAAATACACCCTTTATTTATTGGGTTGTTGCGATTTTCTTATATTACTTTTTAGCAACTTTTTTGCCGGTAGATAAAATTATTGGAAAATTCTATCCATTTTTTGCAGCACTTTTAATTGTGATGACGATATTAACTATAGTTGTTTTACTTTTATCGAAACCTATACTTTACCCGAATTTAACTTTTGCAAATTTGCATCCTTTAAATTTGAATGTTTTTCCAATGCTTTTTATAACGGTTGCATGCGGTGCAATAAGCGGTTTTCATGCGACTCAATCACCGATTATGGCAAAATGTATTTCTTATGAAAAGCAGGGGAGAATCGTATTTTATGGTGCAATGATTACAGAGGGAATTATTGCTTTAATATGGGCAACATTAGGGATTGCTTTTTATAATGAAACAGGTGGTTTATTAAATGCAATAAATAATTTAGGGCAAGGTGGTGTAGTTTCAGAAATCGCAACATCACTTTTGGGCAAATTTGGTGGTGTTTTGACAGTTTTGTCGGTTATTGTTTTATCTTTAACATCAGGAGATACTGCTTTTCGTTCGTTAAGGCTTACAATTGCAGAAAATTTTAATATTGACCAAAAGAAAATATCTAAGAGATTGTTTTTAAGTTTCATTATTTTATTTTGCGGAATTTTACTTGCAAAAATTGATTTAACTGTACTTTGGCAATATTTCGGCTGGGCAAATCAAATGCTTGCCACATTTGTTTTATGGGTTTTATCTTCATATCTTTCAAAAAAGAAAAAGTTCTTTTTTATAACTTTTTTACCTGCTTTATTTATGACAGCAGTTTGTATAAGTTACATTTTGCAGGTAAAAATAGGTTTTTCTCTTGCACCTAATATTGCAAATTTAATAGGTATTTTAATTTCTTTATTAAGTGGTTTTTTCTTTATTTTTAAAATTACCAAAAAATAAATATATTTTAAAAGCCCCATTTTACTGGGGCTTTTACTATTTTAAATTTTTATTCTTTTTTTTATTCTTCAATAGGTGTTCTGATTGAAGCATTACCACCAGCTTTTTGGTGTTTTTCTTTGTATTTTCTAACTTGACGTTCTAATTTATCTGCAACAAGGTCTATTGAAGCATACATTGATTCTGCTTGTTCTTCAACTCTAATAATGTCGCCTGCTATTTGGCAATTAACTTCTGCAACGTGAGAATCTGCAACTGAAGGATTTTTAATTACGCTTAATAGAGTTTCGATTGATTGAATTTGGTCATAATGACTTGCAACTTTGCCAATTTTTTCTTTAACGTAAGCCTTGATTGCATCCGTAACTTCAACATTTCGTCCTGTAACATGATTTTTCATTTTGTAGTTATCTCCCATCTCGACTACTGACTTCATCATTATACACTATGTTTTGAATTTTTAAAAGACTCTAATTGGAAATATTTTACAAAACTATTAAATCAATGCAAAAAAACGAATTTAATGTTATTATTATTTGACAGGAGGAGCATTTTGAAATTTTTATTTAAATTTCTAATTTTTATTTTCTTTTGCTTGTTAAGCATAAATGCTTCTTTTTGTAATCCTACAAAAATCAGCGATTTGAAATTTGATAATTCTGACAAAATATTTTTCATAAATTCAATTGGTGCAAACAATGTGCCTGAGGTTACAAGAGGTATTTTGACAAATCCGGACAGGGTTTATTTTGATATTAAAGATTCGCAACTCATAACTCCATCTGTCACTTATACTCTTTCCAATTCTGTTATAGAGGAAGTTACAATTTCGCAATTTACTCTTGCGCCAGATGTTGTAAGGGTTACTATCAAATATGATAAAAAGAAGGCAAGGAAAGGTTTTGAAGGATTTGAAATTGAAAAAATAAAAAGTGGTTTTGTTGTCAAATACAATAAAGAAATTGTTGAGAATTCTAAATTTTCACTTTTATATACTGATAATGTCGATTGTTTATTTGTAAATGTTAAAGATAAGGTTAAAACAAAGGAAGTTGCGCCTAATGTAGTTCAAACAAACAGTTCTTCTCAAGGTTTAAAAAATCTTGAAGTTCCAACTCAAAAACAACCACTAAAAACAATACAGACATCTCCAATACAAGTTATTCAAACAACTCAATCAAGCCAAACTTCAAAAACTTCGCCGATAAGTCTAATTGAGGCATTTGATAAAAATGCCAATAAAAATTTTGTTCAAGAAGAAAAGAATTTAAATTCGTCTTTTTATATAAATTCAGTTAACAAAACAAGCGATGGCATTTTACTTAAAGGATTTGGAACATTAACTTTAACGCCTGGGTTTTATTTAGATAATCCCAAAAGAGCAATTATCGATATTAAAAATGCTGTTTTAAAAACAGAATTAAGAAATAAAACTTATGCGATAGGTGATTTATTAACCCAAAGTGGTGATAATACTCTTTTATCGCAAAGAGAAATTTTAAGAATTGCGCAATTTGATAAAAATACAGTTCGTCTTGTTATACAGGGAGAAAATTGTAAAAATTATAGACTTGCACTTTCGCCGGATGGGCAAAGTATTTATATAGCAAAAAGACAAGACGTTGTTAATGCAAAATTAACTCAATATAATGCAAAATTATTGAGTTACAGAGCAACAAAAGAAAATGGAATGAATATCTTAACTTTAAAGTTTGATTCACCTGTTTCTTTAAGTATTTTTGAAGAAAATTCATTTGCATATTTCGATATCCAAAATTCAAATGATTTTAATCAACTTGCTTTTAACGAAGTTATTAAAGAAGAATATTTTAAGGATTTACAAATTGTTAAAATTGCTCTTGATAAATTCAGAATACAAAAACCTATTGAAAAAAATATTTTTCCAGAAGTTAAAATAAATGAAAAAAGAGACGAGATAAAAATTTATTTTAAGAAAACAACTCAGGCACAAAGAGAAGAAGCAAAAAAACAGGAAATTAAAAATATTATTCAAAAAACTCAAGGAAAACTTGAAATAAGTTCTTATTACGTAGTTGTTTTAGATGCAGGTCACGGTGGCGAAGACCATGGTGCTATACGTGGTAATGTGAACGAAAAAGATTTGAATCTTGCAGTTACCAAACTTGTTGAAAAAGAATTAAAAGAGAATAAAATCAATGTTAAGATGACAAGAAGCAGAGATGTTTTCTTAGAACTTGAAGAAAGAGTAGAATTTTCAAATAAAATTGAGCCAAATATTTTCGTTAGTATTCACCATAATGCAAGTTTAAAAGAAGATATCAAGGGTATTGAAACACATTGGTGGCGTGACGAAAGCTTATCTCTTGCAAAAACAATACACAGCAAAATAACAACTGAAAAATTATTGAAAAAAAGAGATACGATTGATCGTGGTTTGTGTAAATCTCAATTTTATGTTATAAATCATACTGTAGCGCCTGCAGTTTTGATTGAGGTAGGTTTTATTTCAAATAAAGATGAACTTGATACGCTAAAATCCAAAAAACATCAAGAAGATATAGCGAAAGCAATAGCGGATGGGATAATCGAATATTTGAAAAGTAGAGGTAAAAAATAATGGCGAAAAGAATTTGTAAAACTCCAATAGGTATTTTTGATTCAGGTGTTGGCGGTTTAAGTGTCTTAAATGAACTTGATAAACTTATGCCAGTTGAACATTACATTTATTATGCTGATACAAAAAATATCCCTTACGGTGATAAAAGCCAAGAGGATATTATAAAATTTGGACGCGAGATTTTAAATTTCTTTTTATTTAAAGGTGTTCAACATGTAATTATTGCCTGCAACACAAGCTCTGCTCTTTCTTATAATGTTTTGAAACAGGAATTTCCAAGCATTAAAATTTATCCTTTAATCCAAAGTGTTGCAAAAAATCTTGCTAAATATAATAATTTAGCAGTATTGGCTACTGAGGCAACTGTAAATTCTGGCAAATATGCATCTGAAATTAAAAAATATAACAGAAATGCAGAAGTGAACGAAATTCCTTGTCCTGGTTTCACAGAAATTGTTGAAAACGGACTTTATAATTCACCAACTACGCTTGAATTAATTGATGACAGATTTGAGCTTTTAGGCGATGTCGACAAAATTGTTCTAGGATGCACACATTATCCTTATTTGCTTAATACTTTTGATAAATTTATTGATAAAGAAAATTTTATTGACCCTGCTAAAATATTTGCAAAAGTTATTTTTGAAGATATTCAAAATGAAAACCAAGGCGTTATTTTTGATTTGCCAAAAAGAGAGTTTTATGTAAGTGATAATCCTGATAAATTCAAAGAAAATGCAAAAATTTTCTATGAAATTAAAGAAGAAGTTCAACTTGTTTAAAATTTCTCTTGACGTATCGTTTTGATTAGGGTACATTTAATGTTGTCAGTTAACTGACAAGACTTACACGATTTTGGGCGTGTGGCGAAATTGGTAGACGCGCTAGATTTAGGATCTTGTGAGGAAGCTCGTGGGGGTTCGATTCCCTTCACGCCCACCACTTAAGACTCTTCTTAAATAAGAAGGGTCTTTTTAATTTGTGAAGGGAATCTCACCCAAGGGTTCTCCCCTCTCAAAAATGCTCAATGGTTCGCATTTTTTCGGCACAGTCTTCACGCCCACCACTTAAGACTCTTCTTAAATAAGAAGGGTCTTTTTAATTTGTGAAGGAAATCTCACCCAAGGGTTCTCCCCTCTCAAAAATGCTCAATGGTTCGCATTTTTTCGGCACAGTCTTCACGCCCACCATATAGACTCTTCCATAAAGGAAGGGTCTTTTTTAATGCGTGAAGGAAATCTCACCCAAGGGTTCTCCCCTCTCAAAAATGCTCAATGGTTCGCATTTTTTCGGCACAGTCTTCACGCCCACCACTTAAGACTCTTCCATAAAGGAAGGGTATTTTAATTTTTATACTCCGCTTTTGTCATACATTTTTAAATGTTCAATAAGATTGATTATTGAAGCTATTTCTTCATACATTCTTAAATATGGCTTGATGTTTAATATAGTTGAATATAATTTACCTATAGAAAAAACATCCCTTCTTGAATTTAATGCTATGAGTAAATTGCCGTTATGAAATGCACATCTTATTCTGCGTGCAAAAAATGCCATTTTTATAGTATTTAATCTTTCCATAAATGTTGGAGTAATTAAATATCTTGCTTCAACTTCATTATTTGTGAAAACATTATATTTCTTTTCAAAATTTATGTTATCAAGTTGTGTGCGTTCCAATCCTTTAAGTATTCTGAATTCCCAATTAGGTGTGGGCATAATTAAAGTATGAGAATTAAATTCTTTATTTACATCGATTTTTATAATAATACCTCTGAAAACAGGGTATTCACCTTTATTTCCTTTTTCTGTGAAAAGTACTTCGGCTATGACATATGGTATATCCTTGTATGAGCCTGTGAAAACCTCATCACAATATTGATAGTCATATTTTCTTATAAGTTGAGATTCTCTTACCCCATTTGCGTAACCACGAGATCTTTTTTTCCATTCAATATCTCCGATATACGAGCAAATTGTTGGCATTATTTGATTTTTTATTTCTGTTTCAAATTTACTTATTTTACTAAAAATGGATTCAAATAAAAAGCACCAAAGTGCAAAACCCGATCCGCATAATATTGTGGCTATGGTAGCTAAGGTTGGGTCGGATGATGCTTCTTTATATTTAAACAGTAAAATACCAAGTACCATAGAAATTGTTCCTGAAGCAAGGCATTTGAGTACTGTTTTTATATTTTTTATTCGATATCTTTTTCTTTTTTGTTCAAGAGGTTCTAAAATCGGTACAATTTCGCTATAAAATTTGTTAATAAATTCTCTTCTGGTTAACATAGTTTTTCTTGTATTCCATAGTTTGAGTAAAAATAAAGGCAAGATTTAAAAATCTTACCTGTTTATACGGATGAATTACTTAATATAATCATTAACGTTTATTTCTTGTTTTTCTTTTTCATCAGCTACGAAGAATGTTTGTTTTTTAATACCAAGCATTAGCGCAAATAATGAAGAAGGGAAGATTTCAACTGCGTTATTTAATTCTAAAACTGCAGAGTTATAAAATCTTCTCGCTGCTGCAACATGGCCTTCTGTTTCGTTATATGCTTGCATTGCAATTAGCATTGTTTGGTCTGATTTTAATTCAGGATAATTCTCAACAGAAACAATTACTTTTTTCATCAAATCTGCAATTTGTGAATCCAGTTTTATTTTTTCGCTCATGTTATTGATATCGTTTGACATTTCCATAACTTTTGTTCTTAATTTTGTAATATCTTCAAACAAGGCCTTTTCATGTTCCATAAATTTACTTGCAAGAGTTAAAATGTTAGGTATTGAATCGTATCTTTTTTTAATTTGAACATCAATACTTGAAAAAGCTTCTTGAACTTTATTTTTCTTTTGAATAACGCCTGCGTAAAGGCTGTAAATAATAAATAAAACTGCACAAATAGCAACAATAATAATCATATTAGGTGACATTTTTCCTCACTTTCTTTTAATAATGTTTATTCAAGTAATAGTAGTATATTTTATTGCTGTTTTGCATCATCTAATGAAAGTAAATAAAATTTTCAAAAATTTTAAAATACTTCAAGCAATGTAAATTTTTATGTATGTTATTTGAAATAAAAACATTTAGTTGTAAAATTATTTAATCAGCATGTGGAAAGCATGGGTGGAAATCCCTCACTGGTCCGCAGCCGTTAAAGTCGGAATACCATGTTGATATTTGTTACTACGAGACTAGGAGGTTTTTTAATGGAAAAAGTACTAAAAAGAGATGGCGAAATTGTAGAATTTAATTCGTCCAAGATTACTAATGCAATCAAAAAAGCATCAGAAGTTACAAAAGAATTTGATCCTAAGATGGCTCACAAATTGACAAAAGACGTTGTCAAAATTGTCGAAGATTTAGTTCAAAAGAAAGAGTCAAATTTAAAAGCACCTACAATTGAAGAAATTCAAGACGCAGTTGAACATGTTCTTTTATCTTCTGATTACAAGGCGACTGCAAAATCTTATATTTTGTATAGGGAACAACACAGTAAGCTTCGTGATTTTGTCAAAAATACAGATGTTTCCATGGTTGATGAATATCTCCAAAAACTTGATTGGCAGGTGAATGAAAATTCAAATATGTCATATTCTATTCAGGGTTTAAACAATTATTTGGCATCAAATGTAAGCAAAAATTACTGGTTAAACAAAGTTTATCCTGCGGAAATAAGAAATGCTCACTCAACTGGCGCAATTCATATTCATGATTTGAATATAATTTCTGTTTACTGTGTTGGTTGGGACTTAAAAGATTTATTAATGGAAGGCTTTAAAGGTGTTAAGGGAAAAGTTGAAAGTGCACCACCAAAACATTTTAGAACAGCGCTAGGCCAAATGGTTAATTTCTTGTATACTATGCAAGGTGAAAGTGCTGGGGCTCAAGCTTTTTCAAATTTCGATACACTTTTGGCACCTTTTGTTAGATATGATAATTTGAGTTACCAACAAGTAAAACAAGCTCTCCAAGAATTTGTTTTTAATATGAATGTTCCGACAAGGGTTGGTTTTCAAACACCTTTTTCAAATGTAACAATGGATTTGGTTGTTCCAAGTTATTATGCAAACCAAAATGTTATTGTTGGCGGAGAAGTAAAAGAGGAAACTTATAGTGAATTCCAAAATGAAATGGATATGATAAATAAAGCCTTCTTCGAAGTTATGATGCAGGGTGATTATTCAGGAAGAGTGTTTACTTTCCCAATTCCAACATATAACATCACAAAAGATTTTAATTGGGATAATGAAAATCTTAATGGACTTTGGGAAATGAGTGCAAAATATGGTATACCTTCATTCTCTAATTTTATTAATTCTGATTTAAATCCAGAAGACGCACGTTCAATGTGTTGCAGATTAAGAATAGACAATAGAGAACTTTCTTACAGAGGTGGTGGTTTATTTGGTTCAAATCCTTTGACTGGTTCTATTGGTGTTGTCACAATTAATCTACCTCAGATTTCTTATCAAGCAAAAACCAAGCAAGAATTTCTTGAGCTTTTGACGGACAGAATGGAGCTTGCAAGAAATTCGCTTGAAATTAAAAGGAGTCTGCTTGAAAAATTAACTAATAGTAATTTATACCCTTATACCAAATTTTATTTAAGAGATATTAAAGCAAGATTTGGTGTGTATTGGAAAAACCATTTTTCAACAATTGGTTTGATTGGTATGAATGAGGCTTGCCTTAACTTATTAGGAGTCGATATTGCGTCAGAAGAAGGACATAATTTTGCAATTGAGGTTATGGACTTTATGAGAGCAAAAATCACAGAATTCCAAAAAGAAACAGGCAACAACTATAACTTAGAAGCAACACCTGCTGAGGGAACAAGTTATAGGCTTGCAAAATTAGACAAAGATAATTTCACTGGCATTATTTGCTCTAACGATAAAGCATATTATGAAAAAGGTGCTTCACCTTATTACACAAATTCAACAATGTTGCCAGTTGATTACACTGATGATTTGTTTGAAGTTCTTGATCATCAAGATGATTTACAAACAAAATATACAGGCGGAACAACAATTCATATATATGCGGGCGAGAGAATTTCTGATATCGAAACAATGAAAAATTTGGTTAAGAAAATTTGCACAAATTATCATCTTCCATATTTTACATTCTCTCCAACATTTAGTGTTTGCCCAAATCATGGTTATTTGGCTGGTGAACAAGAAACTTGTCCACATTGCCAGGAAGAATGCGAAGTTTATTCAAGAATCGTAGGTTATATAAGACCTATAAATCAATGGAACAAGGGCAAACAAGCGGAATTTAAAAACAGAAAAACTTTTGTAGTTGAAGATTGTAAGGTATGTTCATAGCTGGTTTGCAGAAAACTTCACTTTTAGATTTTCCATCGAAAATTGCGACTATTGTTTTTACACAAGGTTGCAACTTTCGGTGTGGATATTGTCATAACCCTGAATTATTAGATTTCAATTTTCAAAAAGAACCATTTATAAATGAAGATGATTTTTTTTCTTTTCTAGATAAAAGAAAGGGAAAAGTTGATGGTGTTGTTATAACTGGGGGTGAACCTTGTTTAAATAATGACTTGGAAAATTTTATTTCAAAAATCAAGGGAAAAGGTTTTTTGGTAAAGCTTGATACAAACGGGACTTATCCTGATAAAATCAAAGCACTTTTAGAAAAAAATTTGCTTGATTATATTGCGATGGACATAAAAGCTCCTTTTGAAAAATATCATAAAATTACAGGTAGCCTAATTAATCAAGAAATTCTTAAAAAAAGCATAAATCTTATAATGAATTCAAATATAAAATATGAATTTAGAACAACAGTTTTGAAGTCGCAATTAAGTTTTGAAGATTTTGAAAAAATTGGCGATTTAATAAAGGGTTCAAAACTTTATTTTCTTCAAAAATTCGAGGCTTCAAAGATATACAATGAAGCCTTAATGAATGAAGTTACATATTCTGATGAAGAATTTACGGAAATTATAAATATGTTAAAAGAATATGTAGATAATGTTTATTTAAGATAAATTATTGTTTAATATTTTTCAAAGTAGGAATGATTGTTCCGATACTTTCCTTTATTTCAGCTATTGTTTTTACAGCTTTTTCTCTTACATCTTTTGTTAAAGTAACCAAAAAGCTTTCATCAATTTCTGGTTCTCCGCCCGGTTTTTGTGTAACTCTATAAAACATATCGCCTGTTTTTTCTCTTATAAGAGTTTCGAGTCCTTCTTTCGGATCGTATCTGACTATCATTGATGGAGTAAATTCTCTTGACGTGGCTAAACTGTAAACGCTCGCAACTGAGCTTTCGGATAATCGGCTTGAAGAATAATAATCTGATAATGGTCTATAACCTAAAACTTGGAATGCCCCATTACCCAGTTTTTGTTTTTCCGTATAGAATGAATCGCCAATCATCCTTCTAACGGTTCTGATATTTTTGTTTGTTGTTGCTGCATCTGCCATAGAATGCGCTTTTGCTTTTGCTACTTCTGCTACAGAGTTGAAAATTTTAGCTATTTTCATAAAATACCTTTCTTTATGTTGCTTTTCTACTTCTTTAAATTTGCTGAATAATAATTATTGCTTTTTTCGTTAATTTTCTTAATATTAAGTTACATTTTACGCCAAAAACATTTGTAAATTTTTGTAAAAAACAAGTTTACTTTTATAAAGTTGATTGCCTGTTTTGTCGATAAGTTTATTGTGAAAAGTTTATAACAAGAAGAAAGGAATTAGTTTATGCGTATTACACCAAGCAACAATGAAGGCAATTCTTCTTTAAATAAAATTTTATTAAATGGTTTAAAGGAAAAAGAAAAACCAAATTTTAAGGTGCAACCAAATAGTGTAGAGGAGTTATCATTAAACAAAAAAACAAATGAATCATCTTTGAATGCGAAATTTTCAATAGATGAATCGGATTTGGCAGAATTCGAAATTCCTAGAGATGATAAAAATATCAGTGGCATTGTTGATAAAATAAAAGAAATGCTTGATAAATGCGAAAGTGAAGTATCAAAGTCTATTATTCAGGCATTTTTTAACCCACCAGACCCTTTAAATGAAAATGTTATGGAGATTAAAGACAAAACAGAAATTACGGATGAAAACAAAGATGAAGTTATAGAAAAGTTTAATTTTGTTGATGCGGATGAACTTTTTGAAAAATATGATGCTGAAGTTATTACGACTGAAGATGGTAAATCTATTATTCGTTTTAAGGATAAAGACGGTAAAACTATTGTTGATTACGTTTATGAAACAGACGAAAATGGCAATCTAGTAACTGACAAAAGAACAAAGGTTGAATATCATTATAATGTTGAAGAAGATGACGGCACTTATATAAAAACGTCAACTCCTGAAGAATATATGAAAAATCCTGAAGCCTTTAATGATTATCATTGGGGTGAACCAGTACATACTTTAGGTCCAGTTCGCCCGACAGTTGTTTTTGACGAAAATGGTAATCCGGTAAAAGTTCCAAGAGAAGAACTTTATAAATATTTTCCTCTTGAAACGGGTTTATAGAAAATTTACTTACGCTATAAACGAATTCCTAATTTATGCCAACTTATGAAAATGAGTTGGCATTTTGATTTTTTGTTAAATATTGTTAAAATAGCTTTATTAAAAGTGAATAAAGTTTTATAATCAAGAAAGAAAGGTTTTAAATGATATATCTTATCGCTTTTATACTATTTTTAATCTTACTTTTTTTAATAATTGTTTTGAGAAGAATTTCTTTGAAAATAATAGCGATTGGCACATTATTGATTCTTTTTTGTTTTAGTTGTGTTTTGTTTTTTAAGAAGCCTGATTTGCATAAGCCTTTTAATCTGAATGTTATTGAAAAAGTTATAAAAATTAATCCTGATGGTTCAACTTCAATTATTCAGACAACAACGGTTAGGGAAGTTAAGAAAAAATGAAAAAAATTATATCTTTAATTTTAATAATATATTTTGCAACTATCCCATACGCATTTTCATCAGAACAACAAGTTGAACTCAAAAAATATG
Source organism: Cyanobacteria bacterium SIG30 (assembly GCA_015152475.1). Lineage (GTDB taxonomy): Bacteria > Cyanobacteriota > Vampirovibrionia > Gastranaerophilales > Gastranaerophilaceae > SIG30. The sequence continues at coordinate 35,099 of SUTW01000004.1, forward strand.
TTTTTGATGATTCTAATAGTGTGGCAACACCTATATCTAATCCAAATACAAACCAAGATGATGCGCTAAGAGGTTATGTTGGGAAAATCGAAGCAGGTTCAAGCTTTGATGTTTATTTAAAAACTCCTATAAATACGGCAACTTCATCAAAAGGTGATATTGTAACTGCGGTTTTAACAAGAGATTGGGTTTATCAAAATAAGGTTATAGCACAACAAGGAAGTATTGTAACTGGTTCGGTGACAAAAGCTAAAAGAGCAACTTATGGTTACCAAAATGGTGCTGTAAACATAAAATTTAATCAGCTTGAAACGGTTGATGGTAAAATTTACCAAATTAAAACGGAAAAAATAACTTTTAAAGTCGATTCAACGGGCAAATTATCAAATGCTGCAGGGAAGGTTTTAAAAGGCGCAGTAATTGGACTTTTAGGTGGTTTAATTGCGGCTGCTTTTGGTTCCGGTGACACGTTTGGAAAAGTTGTCGGCATTGGCGCTGGGGTTGGAGCTACAACAGGGCTTATTACTGTTGCTGCCGAAAAGGGTGTAGATGCTGAAATTCCAGCGTTTACAGAAATTGTTTTAGTTTTAGAAAAACCATTGAACATTACTTTTACATATTAAGGAGTAAAAATGAATAAAAAACTTATAATATTAGGAATAATAATTTTGATTGCAAGTATTGCTATAAAGCTTACTTTGAATGCTTTTAAAAACTTTAAACCAGATGATTTTAAAAAAGCTTCAATTATATTTGTTGTCGATTCATCTGCTTCTAATCAGTCTAAATTAAACGACGAAATAAAATTTGTAAAACAATTATGTAAAATTTTAGACCCAGAAGACGTTATAAAAATTCTGAAAGTTTCTGAAGATTCATATTTGATTTATGAAGGTTCCCCTCTTGAAACTTCATCAATCTCAAAATCATTTGATGCGTTTACTGAATATGATGAAAAAGAATACGGAACGGCATATGGTGAAGGGTTAAAAAAAGCATTTACTCATGCACTTAATATGAAAAAAGAAGGTTATGTACCTTCAATAATTGTTCTTGGTGATTTAGAAAATGAGGGAGCTATTGAAAAGCAAATAAACTGGGATGTTTTACCTAGTAATGTAAAAAAAGTTCAGGAGCAAATTCCGGAAATTTCAATGGCGTTTTTATATGCTCATCCTGAAAAATTAGATTTTGTAAAAGAAAAACTTTTACCAATTTTAGGCGAAAATAAACTTATTATTGCAACAGAATATGCAATCGACAAGGTTTCAAGAAAAATATTAAATGCTATAGGAAGATAAATTAAGGAGAAATAATGACTTTTAGTGTTAACACCCCAAATGGAGAAAAAATATTTGCCGATAAAGAACTTGTGAATATCGGAACTTCTCAGGAATGTGATTTAAAGGTTGATTTTGGTTTTGACTTTTTGCTTACAATTCAGTTTGACAAAATAAACAACAAATGCACAATTTTGAATCCTTTCAATAATCCTAATTTTTTATTTAAAGGAGAAGTTTTAGGTTCAAAAATTGAAACAGACAAAGTTTGTAAAATTGCTGTTAAAGATAGTGATAATTTCATCACAATAAAAATTGTAGAAAATGTAGTTCAACCAAATTCAATAAATTTGATAGCTTCTCAGGATTTTACAAAAGAAGATATGAAAAGTTTATATGGTGAGGGTGTAAATACTGACGCAAAGATAAAAATTGAAAAGCAAAAATCTGATATAGAGGCAAAAAGAGTCTCAATTATTAAACAAATTTCATCTCAAATAAATGATTTGGAAAAAAAGCTTTCAATGAACTCAAAAGCAGGAGTTATCCTTCATATAGGTTTATTTTTGGCATCTTTTGTTTTAAGTTTTGGTGTTTCAAATTATTTAACTGGCTTACCACTTAAAGAGGCAGAAAGCATTATACAAATGCCTACTAACTTAAAGCTTATATTTATTTATGCTTTTATAATTTATGCAATAGGCTTGATGCTTAAACAGGGAGTTTTCTTGTATTTTCAAAATAAATTGGATTCAAAGAATTCAGCATCAATTGTGGCACAGCAATTTATGGTATTTTTACCACTGTTGTTTTATAGCGCAATTTATATGATAAATGTGCTTTATTATATTGCGCCATCTGGTTTTGCTTTGTTTGCAATATTAGTTTCATTATTCTTTGTGTTGACAACTTTAACACTTTCTCTTGCAACAGGATATTTCAAATTTAATAGTGTTAACAGCGCAAAAGAGCTTGATAAACTTCAATACAGAGAAGATTTTGAATGCGTTGTTAAAGATTACACACAATGGATAGACAGATTTGCAAACAGTTTAAGCAAAACAAAGATAAATAATATTAAAGATAAAATGTTCATGTTGCAAATTAAGTCAGTTGGAGAAATTTTCCTTGGAATTTTGACTGCTCCGTTTTTGGCTTATGGTGTTTCAAATACTTTGGCTATGTGTTTTCCAGAAGCTGCTGGTTGGATTAGAATTTCAGGTTTAAGATTTAGTCCAGTCTTTCTTGTATTAGCGACATTTTTAATTATATTTGCATTTTTTGCATTTGTTCATGCGTTTTTATGTCTTAAAAAAATTCAAGGTTCAAATGTTATTAAACAAGATGGTTTTAGCAATTTTATGCAACATGGCGTTGAAATTTACGGGCTTGAAGGTATAAGAAAATTAAATATTGATGCAAGACGTTCTTTTGTGATTGGTATTGCAATTATTTTTATTGAGTTTTCAATGAACGTTTCTTATTTTGGGCAAGAAATTGGTGGTGACCTTAAAGGTTTGTTTTTAAGCATTGTTGCAGCTCTTGTGCCAACAGCACTGTTAATTGCTGAAACATACATGTTGAGTCAAACGAAATTTGATGTGTCGTCTTGTGATGATTTGCTTTCAAAAGTTGATAAAGACTAAAAATGTTTCATTTTTTTGTTAAAAGTTTAATAGTTTTATTGGTTGCCTTAACGCTTTTTATTGGTGTTAAGCAACCTAAAATGCACACTAAAATTAAAATATATGATAGTAGTTATACAACTCAAGTTTTTGAAGATAAAAAAAATGAAGACAAAATAATAAAAAAAGAAGAAACAAAAATTTTAGAGAAAAAGTCTGTTCCTGTTGTTAAAGAAATAAGCAAAAAGGAAGCTTCAAAAAAAGAACCAATTAAAAAAACAGTTGACATTAAGCTTTCAAAAAAGGATACAGTTGAGAAAACAGATACAAAACAAGATGATAAAGATATTGTTGCATCAAAAAAGATAGAAAATAATAAAATTATTGTTTTAAAAAATGATGATGTTAACAAAATAGAAAATGACAAAATTCAAAACGTTAAAACGGAAGAAGAACTTCAAAAAGAAGAATTGATTGCTTGGAACATTTGGCATTCAAATCTTCAAAATAGTCTGATGAATGACGTCAAAATGCCAAATATTCCAAATGGTATAATTTTTAAATTTTCTTTTGTTGTTGACAAGTATGGTAAAATAACTAATATAAATACATATTCAACAACGCCAAGTTACACACCTCATGCAGTTGAATATATTGCACCAGTTATAAGAAGTTATCAAGGAAAAGAAATTTTGAATTTTCCGCAAAATTCAAAAAGAACAACGACAGTTTTTTCAGGTGGTTGGAAAATGTCTGATTTTTCAAGATATAGCAGTCCTTCTGATTATAACGATATAGAAAAAATTAAAAAATAATGTTTAGATGTACTGAATGTCAAAGCGAATATGAAATTAAACCCACATTTTGTGATTGTGGAAATGATGTTTTTGAAGAATTTATAACAGGTAATATAAACGGCGAAAAAGAATCTTTTGAAACAAAACATCCTTTTTTGCATAGATTTTTCAAGATATATGACCCTATTTCATTATCCATTTTTTTAATTTGTATAATATTGTCTATTGTAATTCTTGCCATTCCTTTTAAAGAAGACAAGGAAGTCATTCTTGAAGAAAAAACAGAACAAAAGATTGTAAAAATTAAAGATATTGATGAAATTTGGGATGATGGTGTAATTAAAAAAGAAGAGGTGAAACCAATTTTAAAATCATCTCCGAAAGATTTTAAATTAAAAGAAACTTCTTCAAAGAAAAATTCAAAAACGACGGTTAAAAAAACTCAACCTAAAACATCTAATGTGGGCAAAAGTGTTTCCGAAAATAAAAAAGTTGAGGATAATAAAATAAATCATACAGAAAATACTAAAAATTCAAATCAGGAAGAACTCAAAGCTAAAGAACAAGAACAGGAAAGAATTAAGCAAGAATTACTTAAACAAAAAGAACAAGAACAAAAGGCTTTGGAAGAATTACAAAATCAAAAGCAATTTAGAGAATATAAAATTTCACTTAGAAACCTTTTATTTTCAAAAATTGATTTTACTCAGATTATAGGTGATGGTTATTGTGTTGTAACATTTGAAATTAATGAAAATGGTAAATTGATAAATAAAAAATTTGTTCAAACCTCAACAAATGATATGCTGAATGATGCAGTTTTTTATGCAGTTAATACAACTTCATCTTTTAAAAAGCCACCTTCTTTATATAAAAATGAAACTTTGAAATTTACGGTACGTTTTATATCTGGGCAATATGAAGTTGGTTTAAATTAGTTTAATACTCAATAAATTCGTATCCTTGTTTTTGTATAGGCTGATTATTTATTAAATCAACATTTTTCATTTCAGCATTCATTGATTCAACTAATGTGTCAGAAAAATCTCTGAAATCCTTTGTTGAATAGAAGTTCCCGTTCGTTTCTTTTGTCAGACATCTTAATCTTTTTGATGTTGATGAAACCAAAATAACATCAATTATAATGTCGCTTCTGTGAGACGCTAAGTTTTTGACAAATGCGCAAGGGTCGCCACCACAATTTTCAATTCCGTCCGTGATTAAAATTATTTTTTTCTTTTGTTCGGTTGAAAAGCTTTTAAAATCTTCATAAATTGCTTTTTGTAGCCCTAAAACCATAGGTGTCGAACCGCCTATTTCAACTGAGTTCATTCCATTTATTAGTTTTGTGGCATCAGCGTAATTTATTGGAGTGACCTGTTGTGACGCATCGCAACCCCCGGCTTGGCTTAAATGTTTTCCAGTCAGTGCTTTATAAACAGTTTCTCCCTTTTTGTTTTTTGTCGCTACAATTCCTTTCACTTGTCCTGTTGCAGGTTTTGTTGTATTTTGTCCAAAAACTCTTAAACCAACAAATGTTTTTGATGGAATTTGTGATATAACTTTTTGCATAGTTAATTTGGCGACATCAACCCAATCAACCATACTTCCTGAAAAATCCATAACAATTTCGATTATATCTGTTTTATTTTTTTCAATAGCATTTGTTTGGACATAGTTTTTAGGCGTGTAATTATTGTATAAATTTTGTATTTGAGTGCCATTTGGTGCATAAACCTGGCCACTTTCTTTGATTTTATACGTTGCACAATTTGCACTTAAACAAATTAGCATAGTTAATGTTATTGTTAAAATTTTTTTCATTTTGCCTTCTAAATTACATCTAATCTGCATTGTCTTTTATAAGGGCAGAATTTGCAGTTTTTCTCATCTTTTGTCATATCAAATTCAAGGTTTTCAATTTTTTGAATTGTATCTTTTATTGTTTTTTCAATGTGTTCAATATCGTTCTTTTCTAAATATTTAATAACTTTTTTTGTTGTATCTTCTAAAAAGATTAGCCCACAACTTGAAACTTTTTCTCCTGTCATTTTTTCAAACACATACTTATAAAAACAAAGTTGTCTGTAATAATCGCTTTTATTTCCTTCTATATCAACTTGTTTTTCACTTGTTCTTGTTCCTGTTTTGTAATCATAAAGAGAATATGTTCCATCTTCATTTTTTTCAATTCGGTCGATTTTTCCTGTTAGTTTGTAATTTTCATCCGTTATATTATTTACAACGAATTCTATTGCAAAAAGTTTATCAAATTCATTCTGTGCGAACTCAGGATAATATTCTCTTATCATTTTTTCGCCTTTTTTTTCAAATTTTTCTCTCTCGGCGTCATTTGTGAAATAAGAATAATCCATAATTTTTGAAAAATCTTCAAGCATATTGTTCAATGTCGGGTAAGAGCCGCTTTCAAGTTTCCTTTTTTCAGCATTTTCAAGTGTTTTATGAACTGCTGTACCAAAATTTGCGCTATCCCAATTTTGTTCTGCTATATTGATTTCCAAAATTGTTGAATAATAAAAAGCTCTTGGGCAATTTATATAACTATTTATAAGGCTTGGACTTATTTTAAGTTCATTAATTTTTGCTCTTATTGTATTTTCAAGCGCTTTTTTATTATCATAGACTTGGGTTGAAATAGCTTTTTGATATTGTTTAAGATAATCATCAGAACTATATTCGAATTCTTTTTTATCAAAGTTGTAATCTGTAATTTGTGCTATATATTTTGTCAGATTTTGTGGTTTTTCTTCTTCAAAATCTGCAAAAGAAAGTGTTAAATTATGTTTTGCACGGGTGAGTCCAACAAAAAGTAATTTTAAATTTTCAATATCGGTTTTTTCTTGTGTTTTTTCTTCTTTTGTTATGATTTTATATTTACTTTTGCCTCCTCCATTTTCTTCCCAAACTGAGGCTGTTAATTTTGGCATATAAACATAACTAAATTCACGTCCCTTCGACTTGTGGTAAGTTAAAAGTTGGACCGCATTTTGAACTTCTACTGATGTTTTTGTTGCAATTGTGAGGTCATTTTCAAAACTCATATCAAGATGTTTTGCAAAATCATTGAGAGAAGCTGTCGGATTTAATTCCATAAGAGATGTTGCTTCATCTATTATTGTCTTTATGCCTTCGATATTTTCCAATCTGTTTTCTTCGTTTTCTAAAAAGAAATTTAAAATACCTGTTCTGTTTATAATTTCAATAACAGAGTTTCTTAAATTATTTGTTTTTATGTAATTTTTTAAGTAATCATATGTTTTTAGAAATTCATTGATTTTTTCTTTATCTTCAAAATCTTCCATATTTCTCATATTTGTTATGAAATCTTTTCTGTCGGTTTTTTTATGAAGATAGTTTTCGTTTAAAAGTCTATTATAATCTTTTAAATTAATAGTGAATGGGCTTAAAAGCAATAGATAAAATAATTTGTCTGAATCAAGCACATTATTTAAAAGAGCTTTAATATAGAAGTGAATTAAAATTGATGAGCGAATAAGAAAAATATTAACTCCATCGTCGATTTGATATGGGATATTTCTTGCTTTAAGCATAGTCGCAATTGTGTTTATAAGATTTTTTTGTCTGCAAAGAATTGCAATTTCGCTTAAATTAAAGTTTTCACCTTCATTCTTTATGATGTTTTCAATATCATCTATAATTTGATTTAATTCTTGCATTTCATTGTTAAAATGCCATTTCTTAATTCTTTTGGTTTTTGCTATAATTTCTTCATTTTTAGCTATAAGTTTTTTTGAAATATTGTCATTCTTGAAAATTGGATTATTTTCAATTCTTTTATCATTTTGTTGCATAAGCAAATAGCTTAAATCAAGAACTTCTTGCGTTGAGCGGTTGTTTTCTAATAAGCATATGACTTTCGTATCTGGGTATTTTTCTTTAAATCTTTCAACGTTATCATCCGCTGCCCCTTGGAAGCCAAAAATTATCTGGTCATCGTCTCCAACAACCATAATATTTTGCTTTTTCATATTATCTAAAAGATTAAAAATAAGTTCATTTTGCGATTTGTTTGTGTCTTGATATTCATCAACCAAAAGATAAGAATAATTGTTTGCAATTTCATAAGTCAAGCTTGCATCATTTTCAAACGCATCAAGCACAAAATTTATCATATCTGAAAAATCTATAAGTTTGGCTTCTTGCTTTTTTTCAGAATATAGTTTTGCAATCTCCCAAACCTCATGAGCTCTTCCTATAAGATTGTTTATTTTTTCAACCTCATTTATCATATATTTTGGGACTTTTGCGCCTCGTTGTTCTCTTAAATAGATTTCATTTTCAACTTCTTTTAATCTTTGATTATACGCAGGATTTTTATCAAGATATGAAAGATATTCTTCTTTTTCCATTCGAAGAGAATTTATTTCTTTTGCAATTTCAATAAAGGATTTTGCAAAATGATATTTAGAAGCATTTGGTGGAACAAAATAAACAAGTTCCATCTCATCTATAACTTGTTTTATAAGCTCAAGTTCTTGCGCTTCTTTAATTGTTTTAACATCTTCGCTTACTTTTAATCTATCAGAATATTTTGAAATTATTTCATTACAAAAAGCGTGGTATGTATGGATTTTAATCCCGTTTGAAATTTCACCCGCTTCTTTTATGAGGCGTTTTTTCATTTCATTTGCTGCAGCGTTTGAAAATGTCAGACACAAAATTTCTTGTGGTTTTACGTTATTTTGCAGCATATTTTTAATTCTTTGGATTATGGTAAAGGTTTTTCCTGTTCCTGGTCCTGCAAGTACCATATATTTTCCATCAATTGCCTTGATGCATTCATTCTGCCTATCATTAGGCTTAATTACTTTTTTAATTTCTTCAACAACCATAATTTTATTATAGTTTAAATTTCTTTATTTGTTAATATTTAACAATAAATAAAAGCCCCATAAGGGGCTTAAGAAAGGGAAATTTTTTATAAAACTTACGCTGGTAAAAATACTCTGTAAGTTGTCGGATAATTGTAGTTTATATTTCCTGTAAAATCACTTATTTCGTGGCCGTTGCCGTCAGAAATAAACACATGGCCATAAGGTTTTTGGCTACTTGATGACCAGCTTACGATAGCACCTGCCGGAAGATTTTTAAGGTCAGCTCTGTTTGGGTATTCATCTGTAACTTCAACCCAATCTTCTTTGTTTGAAAGTACATTTGCATAGTCGCAACCATTTCCACGAGTTGAATAGCCAAATGCTTTATTTATGGCTTGCGAAACTCCAGTTGCGCAATATCCATTTGCGACATGGTCATTGCCGTAAAGTTCTAATGCGGCGTCAGCTAGGGCTTTACCTCTTTTTTCGTCATACATGCCTGAAGATTTTAATTGGTTTTGCTTTTTAATTTCTTCAGCTTTGATTTCGTTGATTTTTGCATCAATTTCTGTAATAGCGGTTTTTGTCGCAGTTATTTTTTCTTGTATAGAATTTATTTTTTCTTGTTTTGTTGTTTCTAAATCTTTTTCAGCTTCTTGCCAAGCTTTAAGCGTTGATTTAATTTCATCATTGTTTAAAGACCAGACTTCCATTGATTCTGCCAAATTTTCTTTTGTTGTTTGAAGCTCTTGTTCTTTATCTTGAAGTTCTTTTAATTTTTCATCATTTTCACTTTTTTGTGTTTTTAAAGCTTCAAGTTCTTCTTTTGCAGTGTTTATTTCATTTTCTTTTGTTTGAATTTGCTTTTTAAGTTCAGCTTTTTTACTTGCAATTTTATCTTTGTTGTATTCATTTTCTTCAGTAGCTTCAATGCTTGATAAACTTTGTTGAAGAGCTGATTTATTGCTTTCTAAACCTGTTATTGAACTTTCTTTTTCAAAGATAGCTTGGTCATTTTCGCTTATTTTTGTTTGAACTTCTTGAATTTGAGTTTTATTTTCTGATATAGCTTTTTCATTTTCATCTTGCTTGTTTTTAATGTATTTAACAATTGGATTTTTGCTTGAATCGCAAGCTTTATCGTATTCTTCTTTTGTTTTATTTACATTTTCTTGTTTTGCTTTAATTTCTTCGTCAGAGCCGTTGTGTACTTTTTGTAAATCTTCATTTAGTGAAGATAATTCGTTTGTTTTTTCCGTTTTTTGTTTTTCAAGTTCTTGGATTTTGTCTGCATTTGTTGGCTCTTTTACTTGAGTTGTCGTGTGTGTTGCAACAGATGGAGTATAGCTAACAGTTTTTGGTTGATAAATTGAACTTGTTGTGACTGGTTCATTAACTACAGTTTCTTCATCACTAACACTGTCAGTTTTACTTGTTTCTTTTTCAGCGCTTATTTCTTTTTCATAATCGTCAATTTGATTTTTGAAAAGTGATTCAATATCTTTTGCTTCAAGTGCTTTTAAAGAACCAGCTGTGCCAACTAATTTTTTTAATTCGTCTCCACTAATTATGCCATCACAGTTGACATCAAGAGTGTCAAAAAGTTCGCCGTAGCCAATGCTTTTCCCAATTTCAGCTAATTTAGGGCTCATTTGTAATAACTTTATGAAATCTTGTAGGTCAACTGTTTCAGCATCTTCTATTTCCGTATTTTCTTTCTCATCTATGGCTTCTTCAGCTTTTGTTTCTTCTATTTGTTCTTCGTTATTTACTTGTTCTCCTTCTTTTATTTCTTTATTTTCAATTGTTTCCTTTGTTTCTTCTTCTGAAACATTTTCTTCAATTTCGTCATTTTCTTTTTTGTTATTTGAAATTTTAGTTGAAGTTACTAAACCAAAACTAATTTTTGTATTTTCGCTTGGTGTATTAGTTATAGGTTTAGCTTCATCTTCATAATTTATTTCTTTTGAGAATTGATTTGTTTCTTCTTCAATTTCATCATATTGAATGTTTATATCATCTTCAAAAGTTGGTTTAACTTCGATTGTTATGTTTTGAATATTTTTTTCGACAGGTATTTCTTCAAAAGTTTCAATACCTGACAGAGTAACGGTTTCTTTTTCGACCGGAATTTCAGTTTTTTCTTCTGCATATGTTATTTCAGCATTTTCCTCTGCTTTTTCGCTTATAACATTTTCCGTATCAGAATTTTCATCTGCGATAATTTCTTCTTCTGCAACTTCATTTGGAACAGCAACAGTATCTGTTACGGTTTCTTCAACAGGAACATCTTCTGTTGCAGATTCATTTTGAATTTCAGTTTCTTCAACAACAACATCTTGTGTTGTTTCATCTAATTCTTCAAATTCAACAAAATTGTTTTCGTCAATAGTGTTATTAAGTTCAACAGTTGTGTTTTCAGCTGGTTTAACTTCTATTTCAGCTGATACAACTTCACCTTGCACTTCTTTAATTTTAATAAGTTCACTATTTGTTACGCCGGAGACATTCATTCCCATTTCTAATTTCCCTTTTTTTATATTTATCGTCACATTTATCTTATAAATTAAGGGAAGTGAAACTTTATTTTACAATTCGTAACATTATCCTTTAACGGCACCTTCTGTTTTGCCTGAAATAAAGTATTTTTGCATTGAAATAAAAAATATTAAAATTGGGATAATTGAAATCATGCTTCCTGCTGCAATTAGTCTGTAATTTGCGCTAAATGCTCCTGATAAATTGTTTATTCCAACCGGCAAAGTAAGCAGAGTATCGTTTGTCAAAACAATTGATGGCCACAAAAATTCTCCCCAGCTTCCAATAAATGTAAATATGGCAAGCACTGCAAGAGAAGGGCTTATAAGTGGTAATAAAATTTTATAAAATATTTGAAAATAATTACATCCATCTATGATAGCGCTTTCTTCAAGTTCTCTTGGTATTGCAAGAAAAGCCTGTCTCAATAAAAATATTCCAAACGCGTTTACTGCAAAAGGCAATATCAGACCAAGAAACCCCATAAATGCACCATTATTGTCAGTTAAATTAAGTTTTAAGACAATGATATAAATTGGCAACATTATAGCTTGAAATGGAATCATCATTGTTGCAAGAATGGCGAAAAATGTTGTTTTTTTGCCTTTAAATTCCATTCTTGCCAAAGGATATGCGGCAAGCGACGACAATATTAAATTTAAAATTACTGTAAAAAACGCCACAATAAAACTATTTATAACGTATTTTAAAATAGGTACTAGTTTTAAGACTTCTTTAAAATTTGCAAAAGTTGGACTTTCTGGGAAAAATATCGGAGGATATGCAAAAATGTTCTCACTTGCGCCTTTCATTGCAGTTGAGGTTAGCCAGATAAAAGGCAACAAACATAAAAAGCAAACTAAAATTAATATTGAATGTATTAAAAAGCCTTTTAAAAATTTCATACTTTGTATTTTCCTTTCTCAAAAACAAAAATGTTTAAAGCGGAAAACACCAGAACTATTAAAAGTAAAATAACGCAAGCAGCAGAAGCTACTCCAAGGTCAAGGTTTTCAAATGCTTTTTCATATATGTAATAAACCATAGTTTTTGTTGAGTTTAAAGGTCCGCCCCTTGTAATTACATATATTTCAACAAAAACCTTCAGGGCGGAAATCGAACTTATTGTCGAAACAAGCGCAATTGTCGGCATTATGTGGGGGATTGTGACGGTTAAATGTTTTGTAATTTCATCTGCTCCGTCAACTTCCGCAGCTTCGTATAAGTCATTTGGCACACTCATCAGCCCTGCCAAATAAATCATCATATAATAACCAATACCCTTAAAAATTGTCACAAGCGCAACTGAAATCATCGCGACATTTGGGTCTGTTAGCCAACCTAATGGCTTTATATGCAGAAGTTCCAGAAAATAATTTAAAAGCCCATTTGGTGCATATAACCATTTAAAAGCTATTGCAACAACAACAATTGATATAACAACAGGCAGATAAATTAAAAGCTTGTAAATTGTTTTTCCTTTGATTTTTTGATTTACTAAAATCGCTAAAAATAAAGGAAAAATCACCAAAAACGGAACGCATAAAATTAAAAAATAAAAAGTATTTAATATTGTTTTTAAAAAAACCGGTGATTTTAAAATAGTTATGTAATTTTGAAAAGCAACAAAACTTGGCGAATAAATATCCAGTGAATAATCCTGAAAACTTAAAATTATTGTTTGAAAAAATGGTATAAAGAAAAAAACTGTCAAAATAACGCCCGCAGGCATTAAAAAAATATAAGGCACAAATTTATTTTGAAATTTTTGCATATTTCAATAATAAAACATTTAAGCCGTGATGTCTAATTTTTTTTGGTCCTGAGTTTGTTTCAGCGCACCTTGCTGTATTATTGCAAGTTGCTCATTTTTAATTTTTTCGTTTTCCTCTCTTACAAAATTGTAAGTTTCTCTTGGCGGAATATTTTTAAAACCATTTACTTGTATCATAATTCACCCGTTCATATAAAACATGAAATTCATATTTTTTGCTAGTCAAAATAAAAGTTTTGTGCTATTATTAAATTGTCGCTTTTGGAGAAGTGGCTGAGTGGCTGAAAGCGGCACCCTGCTAAGGTGTTAAGTGGAGTAATCTGCTTCCAGGGTTCGAATCCCTGCTTCTCCGAATTTTAATCCCGCCAATTAGGCGGGATTTTTAGTGGGGTTTTTGTTAACAAACAGTCTTGCAGTTTTAACAATTGTCTTGCAGGTTGAGAAAAAGTGTCAAATGGTTTCATTGCAAAAAGCATACAGAAGCTTTATAGAAAACAATTATAAGCTTATATCCTATCACTATAAGGTAAAGAATTGATGTAGTCTTCCATAAACTGCCAGTCTGGAATGTAACCGTTATCAGAGTACGTATGACTATCATCAATAACAGGATTTCCGTTACCATATCTTTTAATTGGCAGCTTTAATAAAGTATCTTTAATCAAATCCATTCGGTATGCCCTACCATAGCAATATCTAATTCCTTCTTGTGCAAATAAGGTTCTAAAGAAAAGACCTCTCTTTATGTTTAACCAATCAGCACGTAATACTACCATGTGGTCGCCAGCTATAAACTTTTCATTCTGGTAAAACACAGTTGCTGTTGTATCGCCAATGGTTATGCAGTTGGCTTCTTCTAGTCCTTCATATCTTGTATCTTTATCAACAGTAATATCAACACCGTTATTACAATCTGTTCTGGATACAAAGTGAATACCTTTATCAACTTCAACAACTTCTTCTTTTGTATGTGCTTTAGCTTTATATATCTTATTAAACAAATCCGATACTTTGAATTCTTCCCAGTTGTCTACATCTAAATCTTTAACATTCCCAGCCTTAACTTTAGTTGTAATTGGTTTGTGGTGTAATGACTTGATGTAATCTTCCATAAACTGCCAGTCTGGGATATATCCTTCATCAGAATAAGTTCTGTTTTCATCTATAACAGGGATGTTGTCTTCATTATATTTAATTGGCAATTTGATTATTGACATTCCAAACTTCTTAACATCATGGGGTTTTCTTCCATAATTCCATCTATATTTATCCATCATTATAACAACACAAAGAAACTGCCCTATATACTCGTCCATTGTATGATGTTTTAAGCACAATTGAGTTATATCATGACTACATGTAAATTGTGTCTTTTGATAAAAGGCATTACATACTGAACCATTAACTGTTACTGCAATACAATTAGCTGAAAATAGTTTATTTTCAAGTGTGTTATCTGGCTCTCCGACTTTATCCCAACTAATAATATCGTTAAGTGAATAATATTCCGTTACACCATTATTATTTTCTGTTGAAGCCAAGAACGGTATTGTACCTACTTCTGAATGTTCAGGTTTCTTGTTAAAAAAACCACCTTTCAAAGTAAATACTTTATTTAATCTAAACTCTTTCCAATCTTGTACATTTAATTCCATACTTGCATACCACCATTGTTTTCATAAACATTACCTTCTTTAACAAGATATGATAGGTAATTATTAAGTGTACGCTGGAAATCATCTGCTGTCAGTTTTGTATAATCAGTCTTCATATATGCTTCGCAAAGCCATTCATCATCAGCATTAACTTTCTCTACTGCTGATTTACCATCAATAACAGCTTTTCTTTCAAATAGGTCAAGCCATTCTGCTTCAATCTCTTTCCATGTTGATATAGTGAAGTTACCTTTATCATCTTTAACAAACTGTTCAACACGTCCTAAATTCTTCTTTTTAACAAATCCGTCATCCTTACAGTAACCAAAGAATGTACTTCTAGTTGTTCCGTCTGATTTAACATGAGGTTGACCAAGAGTGAATAACATACAACAAGCACAAACAGAAGCACCTGGATAGAACATTTCTCCCGGTAACGAGAATACAGCTTCTAATGTATTATCTTCAAGTAATACTTCTTTTTCTTTCGTAATAAGACTACCTGTGCCTATTGCACATGCAAGAGGCAACAACACTGCAAGTTTAACGGGCTTAATTGCTTTACCTTCTTTTACTTTTTTATCGTTTAATCTTTTTATTACATCAGAAAGAAAATGTATGAAAACAAGTCCTTTTGTAGGGTCTTCTTTTCCATCTTTTGCTTTGCCCCATTCTTTTTTATATAAATCTGGTATACCAATAGGTTTTGCATTATATGGAGGATTCATTAAAATTATGTCTGGGTCGGCGTCACAAATAAACTTTTCGCTATCAAAACAACTTTCATAAATAATATTACTGTTACCATCTCCATGAATTAACATATTTGTTGTTGCTAAACCATAAGCCTTTTCTTCATTTTCTATACCAAAAATATGTTTTTCCTTTACAAGTTTTTGTAGGTTTTTCTTTTGTGCTTCTGTTGTATCTCTACCACAATCAGCAAGTTCTTTTACCATTGCTTGAACCAAGAAAGAACCACTACCACAAGTAATATCCATTACAACTTTAGTTCTGTCGACTTCAGTTAAACGACACATGAATTCTGTTATATGATCAGGTGTAAAAGCTTGGTTTTTATCTGCTTTTCCTGTATATTTATTAAAAGCAATAAAGAATAAATTTAAGATGTCTTGTCCTTCTGAAGATTCTGGATCAATATATCTGTAGATATTAGTTAATATTGTTTCTAAAATTATTATCCAATTTTGCAATGTCAATTTTTTTACTTTTTGGTCATTCAAAACATTTTTTTGAAGAAGTTCAATTTTTTTTGCTTTATTATCTGAACCATCTAAAAGATTATCTAGGGTTTTTTCTATACCAGATATTATTTCTTTTGCAGATAATTTGGACCAAAATAATTTTATTTCTTCTACTATTTTATTATCAATCTTTGTTACTTTAAATTTTTCCACAATATCTTTAATATATAAAAGGCTTGTTCCTACAAATTGACTTCTTTTTGCTTCATCTATATCATATTTATGCAAAAGCTCATTTAATGCATAGGTATTTTTCAATACTTTTTCTCTATCATTTTGCTTATTGATTTTAAAAAGATTAATATAATGGTCCATTTCATCTAGAAGAGTTTCATTAATTAAAAGATTTTCATCATTGATTTCAGACTTCCAAACTTTAATCTTGTCATTATTTGTATTTGCTAAAATACATATTATTTTTTTATTTGGATGTATTGCTTTTTCTTCTTCGAGGTATTCTGCTAATTGACTTTCATCATTTTTAGTAAAAGACTGTTTTGTTTCAATAAGTATAACTACATCTTCCGATTCAAAACGAATATCAAGTTTGAAGTGGTTTATTTTATGTCCTACTAATGTTTCAAGTTTTTCTTTAGAACCTGCTTCTTGAACATAACTATATTCGCCATTTTCAATATTTGGTGTGTGATATTTTTCTCCAATTACTTTTATTATTTCAAATCTTTGCATACTTCACCTCTATTGTAACAATTATAGTTAAATCTCAAAAAACGAAATCAATTGAAAGATGGAAATGACAGTATATTCGATTACTTTTCAATTACATTTCATTAAAAATTTTTATCAAATTTTTAAGCTTCAATTACATTGTGTTTCGGTTACATAAAATGAATGTAGGAATGTAGTTTATAAACCACATTTTTCAAAAATATTTTAATTTTTAATTTTCCACTGCTTCTATATCTGAATCAAAAGTAAAGGTGTTTGTTTCTTTATCGTATTTTGCGTTTGAAAAAGTCATTTTTTTATCGTTATTATTTAAAATAAATTCAAATTGACCGCTTTTTGAACTGTAACCAATTTGGTTGCCTTTTTTGATTGTGGTTTTAGAGACCATTGACAGCATATTTTTATCATCGCAAAAGTTTTTTTTGCGAGCCCAATCTTTGGCAAAATTTTCGCTCAACGTGAATGATTTAAAATTATTGTCAATAATTTCTGCGGAATTTATTTTGTCTAAAACTTTTTCTATAAAACCACTATTTGCATATTTGCACACAAGCATAGCGTCTGCTAAAGTTAAATCTTTTTTGTTTTTTATGTAGTCATAAATATTTTCATCAGGGGTGTTTGAATAACAGTTATTATTTTGATAAACCAAATCTTTTCGGCTTTTTGGTGAAATAAAAGCTAAAGTTCTTACTTTTTTCGCCATTTTTGCATCTATTGGTATATTGTCAAACATCCAGGAGCTTTTTTCACCTCTGTAAACAGAAAAATCTCCTTGGCATAAATTTTGGGATAAAAGTTCATTTAATTCTTTTGCTTTTTGGGAGCCACTTTTGTAAGAATCGCTGTTTGAAGTGTAGTCATAATATTTATCGCCTTTTTGCAATTCTTTATCAATTTCAATGGCGGTATTATAGCTTATATTTTGTGCAATAGAAGGTGGAAGCTGGCAGATATATTTGCATAAATCTTTTGTGTATCCACTGCTATGTACAATGTTTTCGCTTTGAACAGGCGAATTTAACATATATTCGTAGCATTCTTTATCTTTAGAATATATGACTAAAGCCGTCATTAAATCATCGCCGTCAATTTCTTCCTGATATTTATCTGACAAAGAAGTTAAAACATAATTAATATCATCTTCTGACAATTTTGTTATGGCTTTTTTGATAGTTTTCAAATCTTCAGTGTGAATAAATTCAAATTCATCAGAAAAAATTCCACAATTTGAATTTAGGCAATTTTTTATATTTTCATTATCAAGTAATATTTCACATTTTTCAGGTGACGTTAAAGAAATTTCTTTAAGAAAAATTTGTGCTAATTGATTTTTGACATCAGAAAATGAATTTTGATGAGTTGTAAAGTTATTTGAAACGTTAACAATGTTGTAATTTGCCAAACAATCAAGAGTATTTGCTATATTTTGTGGATTTTTTTGGGTCAAATCTGCCTTTTTGCAATCATTTTTTGCAGATTTATCAAACTTTTTTCCACTTTTATTTATTGCATATAACTTTATATCTTTGATATCCATAAATATATAAAGTTATATTTGATAAATAAATTGTCATTTGTCGCTTGTGTGTTTATAATTAATCTGTTAAAAGAGGATTATATGATAAAAGTTTTATTTGTTTGTCTTGGAAATATTTGCAGGTCGCCTATGGCGCAAATTATTTTTGAAAATATGGTTAAAGAATTAGGTCTTGAAAATAAGTTTGAAATTGATTCTGCTGGAACTGAAGGTTATAATGAATTGTGTAATGCCGGTATTCACAGAGGCACAAAAGAAATTTTAAGAAGAAAAGGTGTAGCTTTTGCTGAGCATTATTCCCGTAAAATTCGTCAGAAAGATTACGAATATTATGATTATATTATTGCTATGGACAAAGAAAATATAGACGATATTAAATCTATAATTGGTCACGACAAAGATAAAAAAATAACAAGATTGCTAGATTATACAAACAAACCACGCAATATTAAAGATCCTTGGTATACTGGCAATTTTGACGAAACATATGAAGATGTTGTTGAAGGTTGTGAAGCGTTTTTAAAGTCTTTGAAATTATAAATGCCAACAAAATAAATCGAATTTAAATTTTTACATATTATAATAAAAAGTAGTATGTTAATTGAAAATTTTAAAAAATATTATAAAAATCTTATTGCTATATCTATTCCAATTATTTTAGGAAACATCTCACATATTTTAATCGGGACAGTTGACGTTTTGGTTGCGTCCCGTCATAGTGTTGATACTTTAGCTTCAATAAGTATTGCAAATTCAATTGTGGCCTGCCTTTTTATTGTAGGTATAGGACTTATGGCAGGGATAACGCCTGTAATTTCGAATTATTTAGGTGCGTCAAAACCATCTAAAAAATATTTTTTAAGCACAATAAATTATTCTTTGTTGCTTTCAACTATTCTTTGCTTAATTACACTTTTAGTTATTCCATTTATTGGAAAATTTGGTTTTGAGGAAAAGCTTATACCTGCAATTAAAGAATATATTTTTGTTGTAGCTTTTTCATATTTTGGTGCATACTTACATTTTTGCTTAAAAGAATTTTTGCAAGCATACGAAATTGTTAAATTTCCTAATTTAGTTTCATTTTTGGCAGTTTTTTTAAATCTTGTTTTTAATATAATTTTTGTTTTTGGTTTTTGGTTTATACCCGCTTTTGGTTCAGTCGGGTTAGCTATTGCAACTTTGCTTGTAAGAACTATTATGGGTTTAATTTTGCTTTCATATTGTCTGAAATCATTTGAACTTAATATAAAATTAGATTTACCCTATATCAAACAGCTTATAAAGGTTGGTTGTCCGATTGCGATTGCTCTTTTGTTGGAATTTTGTGCATTTAACGGGATTACAATTGTGGTTGCAAGGGAATCAGGATTATTTGCCGCCGTTCAAAGCATAATTATTTCAATTACGTCTTTAACTTTTACTGTTCCTTTGGCAATATCAAATGCGATTGCGATAAAAGTTGGTTTTGCAAATGGGGCAAGAAATTATTTGGATTTGAAGAAATACTCAATTTCAGGAACGGTGATTACGACATTATTTATGTCCATTTGTGCAGTTATTTTATTCTTTTTACCAAAACAGATTTTGTCTTTGTTTACTGTTGATGAAAAACTTTTAAATATTGGTGTTCCGATAATTTTAGTTGCTTCAATATTCCAAATTTTTGACGGAATGCAGGTTGCATTTAGTGGCATTTTAAAAGGGATTAAAAAAACATTTTTTGTAACGGTTTCGATTCTTTGTGGTTATTGGTTTGTTGGATTGTCACTGGGTGCCGTTTTTGCTTATAAATTTAACATGAAATTGATTGGCTTTTGGTGTGGGCTTGCAATTTCAATATTTAGTTTGAGTATTCTTATGGGTATAACTATTTTTATAATGTTTAAGAAATTGAGAAAAGCATATACCAGCATTTAGAAACAAAATTTGTCATTTTTATTAATATTTTGTAATAATTAGAATTTTTTGAACAATTTTTATTTTTAGTTGTTTTTAAATGAACAAAATGGAGGTAAAAATGGTTTCAAATATTTCTTTTGGAAGTACTTATGTAGTTAAAAATGAAGGTAATTCAGAAATTGCATTTGATAAATTTCAAGATTTTATATTAGACAAAGAAGGAAATGATAAGGCATCAGTTGGTTTTGTTGAAACTTGTGCGCCGAAACATTCTCCAAGTTATTGTTGCGAATATACAGCGGTTGTGCCTAGTGCACAGGATTCTTCCGTTGAAACATTTTGTCTTTATCATGGTATAAATTATAGCAAGATGACCAATAAAGAATTATTATCTTTTGAAAAAATTAAAGATAGAATAATCAGACCTAAAGCTGGTATGCGAATTGCCAATATTAATGCTAAAAAGCTTGAAGAAATATCAAAAAATCAAAATTCAAATTATGACCATTGCAAGAAAGATTACGAAAGATATTTTGCAAATGATGTTGATTATATATTAAAAAGCGGTGGTTCTATTCCTGCAACAAGTTTATATATAAATACAAATGGTGCTTCAATCGAAGATACTCTTCATTATATTGATGCTTATGGGGCTGAAAATTTAAATCCTGAACAATTATCCATCGATTTTTGCCAAAGAACAGATGATCCTGATCAATGTGTTTATTTTGGGTTGCGCGATTTAGGCATGAAACATATTCCAGTTTGTGTTGATGATAATACGTACAAACTTTGCGAAGCTCTTGGTTTAATTGAGTAAGATTTGTTTATAAAAATTAACTAATAAAGTATTTTTTGTAAATTTTAAATACAGAAAATACTTTATTTATTTATGAAAATAATTTCTGAAATACCAGCAATTATTAAAAAAGTATCCAATAAAGTAGTAGCAGAATCAAAACCAAACAATGTTTCTGCTGTTTCGTCTGAAATAAATTTAAATAATCAGCCAAGTGCGTTGGTAAATAAAGTTTTTTTAAGATGCAAAAAACCAGAAATTATTGATTTAAAGCCAAAATCATTTTGTACTGCTACTACTAAAAATTATGAATCTTCTGTGCCTTTTGATTCTAAAACAAAATTTCTTTATATAATGGATGGCGTTGGTTTTGACACACAAAAGTTTCATCCTAAATATGGCGCAAAAGTTTTGCCAATTGAAACAGGTCTTAAAAAAACAGTTGATATTTGTAATTTTGCACATCCATGTGGGTCAATTGCCATTAGATCAAGTTTAGATGAACCATTATCAACATCCGGGTTAATGCAATGTTGTGCGGTATCTTTTGTTGACAAGAAAAATAATAGTCAAGTTCTTTTGCATTTGTGCCCAACGATACACAAAAAAGATAATGAAGATTTAATCAAATATATTTTAAATGGTTTTGATTCTAAAAATCTTGAAATAAGTATAGCGCCCGGATGCGATTCGGTAACTGATAAAACTATTGAATTTGTGATGAATATAATTAAAGAAAATGACGAAAAGGCAAAAGTGAATTTTTTTGAATTTCCAAAAGATATTGGAAGGGTTATTTTAGAAAATGGCAAACTCAAATGTATAGATGAACGTAATTTCATGGTTACAGAATGTAACCCAAGTAATAGATTGATTTATGCAAGTCTAAATAATGTTTAGCAAACAAGGTTTATATGTTTATTCAGGACATCAAATTAACTAATATAGATACAAATAACAATAAAGTGCAAATTAAAAAACCTGCGCTTAGTTTTTGTGCCATTGATTCCATTAATATTGATAAAGAAAAAGAAGGTAAAACTTCTGAAGATAAAACGTCAGTTATTAAAGATTTTTCAAAAGCCTGTGTTAAGAAAATAAATGAGGCAGTTAATGTTCACAAATTAAAAAAATTGTTTTTAGACCACGGCACAATTGTTTCATCTTTTGATGTACCTATATACAGGTATAAGATTAAAAAATTATCAAAGATGGACTATGAACAAGTTGAGCAAAAATATCTTGCTATTTTAAGACACGATAGTTCTTTTTCGCTTGATAGAAAAACCGATAGAGATATCCTTTTAAATGAAAATATCACAGCGAGAGACATAGACGATATACAAGTAACAAAATTAGAACCATTGCATACGCAAGAACTATTGTTCTTGTTTAATATGCTTGAAAAATATGAAAATATTGAAAATTTATCAACATATGAACAGCAAGAAATTTTAAAAATGATAAAGGGCGAATTTTATCTAAAAAAAACAGAAGTAGAAAGATTCAGCAAAGATTCGCCATTATTCAGATATAAATTTATAAGAGATATTAAAGAATGCAAAGACATTGAAAGTCTTATGGCGGATGTGAAAAAGTCACTTGGAACTTCTTCTTGTAAGGCTATTAATGTTAATGATATTAATTTATTAAATGTTATTTCTTCTTCAAATATAGATAAATTAAAAGAAGCCTTAAACAACACGGATCTTCAAAAATATAAAAAAGGTTTTGCACTTAAATATCCAAGAAAAAGTTTTATCGAGGATTTTAATAAAATAATTCAGGATTTACCAAATAGCGATAAAAATAAAGTCTTTAAACATTTTGATTTTAAAATAAATACAGCAGGCGATATTGTTAAATATCCAAATCCAGATAGCCAAAAAAAACCAGATGAAAATTTAAAACCTGTTATTGATAAGGCTCAACTTTGCGTTGAAAAATTTATGCTTGAGAATAAAGTGATTTTAAACCCAGAAGATAGTGAACTTGAATTACTTTTGAATGACATTATACAAGCATTTCCTGAATTTATTTCTATTATCGGAAAAATACAACACAGGGGCGATAGTATTGATTTTCATACATTTGATGATTTGAAAAGAATAATGAATAGTGAAAATTATTTGGAGCTACCTGAAGCAGAAAAAAGGATAATGTTTGTTGCGACTTTGTTTCATGATTTTGCAAAGGAAGAACATGTTGTTGATCCAGGACATGCTAAAAAATCAGCACTTTTGACGAAAGAAATAATTAAAAAAGCGCCTGTTTCTTTTGATGAAAAAGAAAGAATATACAATTTAATTGCGCATAGTCACTGGCTAGTTGACGGGGATAGTTTTGAAGATATAGCTTTTTATTTCAGAAGACCGAATGACTTTAAAATGGCGCAAATTTTTGCAAGGGCAGACAGTAATTCTGCGGGTTTTTATTATCAGCCTGACCCAAGTTTAATTGATGAAGTTGTTAATAACATAGATAAGATTAACAAAAATGGCATTTTGCTTTTTGCGGATTCTCTGCCTGTTGACAAAACAAAATATGATACTAATAAATATGGCGTTAAATATCTTGATTTGAGAGATCCTGAAGCGTCTGTTGAAAAATATGGTTATCCAAAAGGGACAAAAGTCAAGGATTTAAAATTCTTGTGTCATTCAAGTCAAAACGAACAACTTGATTTTAGCACCTTATGTGATGACAGCAAAAATGTTTGTTTGAGCACTTCATTAGTTGATAGAAAAAAGGGTTTTTCTATCGAACGTAATGATGGCGAAACATATATTCTTTCAGGTAATAATGCCAATTTAATAATAGGTGGTAAAAACATATGTGGTACTGGGGCAAAAAGGGATTATAATTATGCAAAAAATGCAATGTATAAAAATATTCCAGATTATTCAAAACCATTTAGAAGTTTAATAAGTGATATGTATAAAGATGAATTAAATTTATCTGATGAAGACTATTTAAAACTTTATAACCAAATTTGTAATTTAGACAGAAAAGAAGAAATCAAAGATGTTGAACTAAATTCAGGCAGGATTTTATCTGGAAGCGAAATAATAAAAATTCTTGAAAAAATTCAAAAAGAAATGGTGACAGATGATGGTTCAGGTATAAGAGATTATATAAACGAGTTCGTTGTTTATAATCCTAAAATTGAAGCTATTGTTAAAAATAGCAAGGATATTGCAGGCGATATAGATTCAATTAAACAGTCAAAACATCCTGTGATATTGGTTTAAAATATACTGCTTTAAATAAATTCATTAGTTAAGCTGAAATTTTCATCGTTGGCTTCTCTTAACAGATTGGTCCAACTATTATAATATTCAGCCAGCGCCTGAGCATAACCGATAATAATGGATTTATACGATTGTTTCATAACTATTAATGAAACAATGTCTGTTTCTCCTTTTTCATAGCTTTCTTTTGACACGTCAATTAAGTGTTCTGAGCCTTTTATAATTTTTTGTTCATAGTGGTTTAAGTTTTCTGCTGCTGTTAGAAATTTTTCATATGCAGTTGCTATATCTTTTTTTGCTTTATTTTCGGTCGATATTATTTTTAATTCAGTTTGTCTGATTTTTAGTATTGCATTATTTATTTCTGGTGCGTAATTATAAAACAATGGTATATTTGTCAAACTAGCACCCGCCCAAGCGCCATGTTCAGTTTTTCCACTATCAGTGTGTCTTCCAGGAGTATAAGCATATCCTCCCATTATTTGAAAATCAGGAATTTTTTGTCTTGTTAAAACTGTTAAATTTTTGTTTGAAATATCAAGTTCTTGTTTACATATTTGTATATCAAAACGTTTCGTTAATGCTTTCTTAACGATATCTTCTGTGTTGGGAAAATTAGTTGTTGGTGGCGGAGTATTCATTTCTTTGAAATTGTTTTCTTCTAAAAATCGCATATCCATACTGTCATATGTTATATTTTCTGTTGTATTTATAACTTTATTAAATGCAGATAAAGCCTTTTTAACATCCATTTTTGCGCTATTGATTTGTGTTGTTAATTGGTTTAGCGCAATTTCTGCCTGTATTACATCAACTTCTGGTGCTTTTTTGTTTTTAACTCTGTTTTGCGCAATTTTAAATAATTCTTCTTGTAGTTGTTTTTGTTGTTCTAAAGTGTCTAAGATTGATTTTGCTGCAACGAGATTTATATATGCTTCTCTTACATCCATTTTTAAATCAAATGCGGTGTAATCATAATTTTTTTCAAGAAGATTTAATTCTGATGTTGCTAATTTTTTGCGTGCATTTCGTTTTGCAATTTCAATGTTTTGACTAACACCTATTTGCTTTGGTTCAGAATTTCCTGAATTTCCCACAAAATAAAAAGTTTCAATTGATGGATTTTGCAATCTGTTTGCCTGAAAAACTTTATTTTTTGCAACGGTTAAATCAATTTTATTTGCTTCTAAATCTATGTTGTTTTGCAACGCTATTTCAATTGCTTCGTTTAAGAAAACTTTTTGTGTTTCATTGCCCATTGCGTAAGTTTGCAGAATTATTAAAATAAAAATTGCGGTAAAAATCTTTTTCATATGATAATTATATCAAAGTTGGACTATATGGCAATTTAAAACGGTTTTCTATACGTTTGCTCGTAGCAGGTTTTAGGATCTTTATATATGCATTTTAAAAATTTTATATTTCTTTTTTTATTTTTGGCAAGAGCTAATGCTTTGCTAAAATCTTCTTTGGCTAAATTGTTCTTATTTAGTTTTTTATAAATACCTGCGCGTTGAGCTAAAATTTGGTCGTAAACTTTTCTTTCAATAGTTTTATTTGAATATTCTAGTGCAGTTTCATAGTCATTTTGTAAAATGTATATTATTGATATTTCATGATAATAGTTGTTATATTTAAAAATTTCCATTGCTTTTTCATATTCACCTGTTCTTAAATAAAACCATCCGGCCATATACCATGCAACTTTTGGTTCATATTTTTTTAAATATTTGTATGCTTCTTCGTATTTTGATTTTATTTCTTGTGGGTCTAATATGCTAATTGCGTATTCTAAGGCTATAATTCCTTTATGCGCTGGCAATATTGCTGTTTTGATTGCGCAATCATAATTCCTTACTATATCTTGTGTTGTATCTGCTAGTCTTGCTTTTGTTGTGAAAATATATGGAACTATATGATAAGAAAATAAAAGCAAGACTGAAACAATTATGCAAAATATTGTTTTTGTTATTTTGGATTTAACCTTCAGGATAAAAACAAACAGGACAATAGCCAATATTATTGCGCCTAATACGGCAACTGGCATAAGAGTTGCATAATAAAAAGAATTTAAAATAGAATATAGTGTTTCAATCATAGGTATATTATAATTTTTCGTTATTATATGTGTCAATAAAATTTGTACACTGAATTAATACGAGTTAGCAGTTTGTATTATCAATGTTTTCGTCAATATAATTTATTTCTTCTTCGTAATATTCAGGTGTCAATTCATATTTTTCGATTTTGACGTTTGCTAATTTTTCCAAAACTTTTAGGTAATCTAGACATTTTTTACCTTTAATACCTTGAGTTTCCATTTTAACAGAGCCATCTGGCATAAGCCTTATTTGTAATTTCTTCGCCATAATTTTCCTTAATCCAAATTTATTGTAAGAAGAATGGAATTATCTTCTAAAATTTCTTCGCTTTCAATTTCCATATTTTCTTCTTGTGCTTTTTGTTTTATTGTTTCGTAAGTTTTTTCTTGTACATTTTGGCAATATTCATTATTCAAATTTGACATTGTGTTGACTAAATCTTCTTTACTGCCATTATAGTAAGTAAGAACGACATAAGTGTCATTTTCATTTTTTGTGAATTCAAATTTGATATTTTCAATTACACAATTTACATTGTCGTCTTTGATTTCAATATTTTCTGCTCCATGTTCTTCAATAGTTTTAAGCAGAATATATTTGTCCTTAAATGCTGTTTCATAACTATATACAGGAAGTTCACCGTCTTTTGTAGTTAAACCAAAAACATCTTTTCCAGCTATTGCATTTATATTTTTCATATATTCTTCAATAATTTTTTCATGTTTTACAGATTTTTTGCTATCCATTGATCTGAAATTGACTTCGTAGCCATTTATGCCCATTTTCCATATTGCATAAATTTCTGAGTTTGGAATATATGTAGTTATTTCTCTTGGGCTATGTAGTGTAACTGTATATAATGTTTTTTCTAAAATTTCTATAACTTCATTTGTGTTTTGAAGATTTGTTTTGCAGTTTATATTGACTGCGTTTTTTAAAATATTATTTAATGCCGAAGATGACATCTGATAATTACTTTCTCTTTCTGTCATACCTAAAGCTGATATCCCGGCTGCAACCGTAAAGACGGGTAATATTGGTATTGAAAGAAGTGGTATTGGTATAGATGTTAAAACTAATGACATATTTTTCCCTTTGTTTAAAAATCAAGTGATCTTCCACCTCTGCTTTTATTAATATCAGAGGTTTCGTTATTTGTTTCGTGAGTGTATTCTTGCATGTCGTTTTTGTTTGTAGCACTTACTGCGCGAACATTTGCCCATTCTCTTAAAGCTAAAATTTGTTCTTTTTGGGTTACTGATAATGGAACTGTGTTTTTGATGACATTATAAAGGTCTTCTTTGATTAAGCCTCTGTTTGCGAAGAATGCTTCATAAAGGGCTGATACAACTACGTTTTCAATTTCTGAACCCACAAAACCCTCAGTGATTTTTGCTAAATCTTTTAACAAACTATCATTTATTTCAATATTTGAAGATACAGATTCATTTGTTAAACGTTTTTCAAGATGCAATTTAAAAATTTCATATCTTTCTTTTTCTGTCGGTAAATCTACAAAGAAAATTTCGTCAAAACGTCCTTTGCGAAGAAGTTCTGGCGGAAGATTGTGGATATTGTTTGCAGTTGCGATAACAAAAACGGGCGCTGTTTTTTCTTGCATCCAGGTCAAAAATGTTCCAAAAATTCTTGCACTTGTTCCACTATCTCCATTTGAACCAGAGCCCACTCCTGCAAGCCCTTTTTCAATTTCGTCAACCCACAAAATTGAGGGTGCAACTGCTTCTGCTGTTTGAATTGCTCTTCTCATATTTTCTTCTGAACTTCCGACAATTCCAGAAAATATTTTACCTAAATCAAGTCTTAACAAAGGCAATTGCCAAATGGCACTCATGGCTTTTGCAGTTAAACTTTTTCCGCAACCTGGAACTCCTGTTATGAGAACTCCTTTTGGCGCTGGGATATTATATATCCTTGCTGTTTCTGACCAGGAATTGTTTCTTTTAAGAAGCCAATTTTTCAAATTTCCAAGTCCGCCAATGTCATTTATATTTGATGAACTTTGTACAAATTCTAAAATTCCAGTTTTCTTAATTACTTGTTTTTTCTCATCTAAAATTACAGATAAATCTTTAACATCAATTTTGCCATCATTGACCATTGCAAGTGCAAATGCGTTTTCAGCTTCTTGCAATGTGAGTCCAAGCGCGCCTTTGCATAATTTTGTTTTATCTTCATCTGATAATTCAGTTGTCAACGCTCCACTATTTTGGCTAATCATCATATCAAGTCTTGCTTTAATTTCATCAAGACATGGAAGATCGAAATCAAAAATGGATATTTCTTTTTGCATTGTGTCAGGGATTACAAGTTCCGGCGAAACAAATATAACATTTTTCTTAGAACTGCTTGATTTTAGATTTGGTAAAATATCTCTTAATTTTCTTATAGTATTGTAATCTGCAGGTCTATTTTTTAATCCAAAATTTACGTGAAAATCTTTAAAAACAAAAATTGCATCTTCTTCTGAATTTTCAATATATTCAAGAGCTTTAATTGGCGCAGTTGTGCCAGCTACGGTTTTATCTTCTTTTTCATCCACAAAACCTTTTGTTTGTGTCCACACATAAACTTTTCTTGGAGTTTTTATAAGTTGTGGAAGTTCTGCAATTTTTTTAATCATGTTAACTGCGCGTTCTTCTTCCCAAGTTGTTATGTAAACATATGGAAATCTTGCACGCATAAGACTTGAAAGTTTTTTCATTGTTGTTATATGTTGTTTTGTCATTTTGACCCCTTTTTTGTTAATTATATAACTTTTTCAATAAATTTTTCTTTGATTTTTGAAAAATCACCCATTCCGTTGATAATAAAAGCTCCATTTTTTTGGATTCTGACTTCAACTTTGTTTTTATATTTTTTAATTTCATCCATATTGTATTTATCTGTTAAAAAAATATATCTTTGGTTAGATGAACCAATCCAGGGCATATCAAGGCTTATTTTGTCTTGTTCAAATGGAGAATCTATTAAAAGATCAATATTATCTAAAAAATCTTTTATATGTTTGTTATTACTTTTTTTGAGTTCTTCAATGGTAAAACCTGTAAAACATAGAACTGAAAGCCCCAAAGACTTTATTTTTTTTGCAAGAAGTGCAAAATCTTTAGCTTGTTCAAATGGTTCGCCACCTAAAAAAGTGACTCCTTCGATTTCTTTTGTATTTTTTATTTTTTCAAAAATTTCTTCAACACTATATTCAATGCCACCACTATGGTTCCAGGTTTCTTTTGCAAAACAACCTTCACAATGTCTTGAACAACCCTGAGCCCATATGCAAAAGCGAATTCCTGGTCCTTCAACGGAAGTTTTTTCTATTATTTGGTAAATTCGCATTAAATATCTAAAATCCTTCCTTTTACCTTTTTCTTTTTGTTGTTAGTTGTTTTTTTAGATACAGTTACAAGTTCTTTTAATTTTTTTGCAAAATGTGGTTTTATCTCCATTGTCTGAATAAAGTCTTCAAAAGATTCAAATCCATCTTTTTCATTTCTTTTCATAATGATTTTTTTAGCTATAACAATATTTATGCCTGGAAGTTTTTGTATTTCTTCGCTGGTTGCTTTGTTTATATCTAGTTTATTTGTGCTAATTTCTTCTTTTTTTAATTCAACAAATTCTATTTTTTCAGGTTCTTCTTCGGTTTCTTTTTCTTTTTTTCCAGTTTCAATATTTTGATAATTGAGAAGAAGTCCACTTGTTTTTAAAGCGGTGCAGACAATATCTAGATTTGTTGAATCATCAAAATTTATACAGATAAAATTGAAGGCATTATCCAGATTTGTTCCTCCCATTTCATCAGTCGCAGTAACTATTGTGTTTTTTGAATTTCTGAATTTTTTTAATTTTCCACTTGCAACAATCTTGTCTTTGCCATTGTGCCTTACAATGCAATTTTCATTTTTTAAACACAATACGCCAAATGGATCAGCATAATCTTTCAGATATTCACTTGCCATCTGCAAAGCGTGTTCTCTTTCATTTAATCTTGTTTTTCTTTGTCTTTGTCTGTCAAAAAACCATCTGGTGGTTCGGTAAGCAATAAAAGCTGAAGTTGCAACTATAGCAACAATAATTGCCACTCTGGGTGATGTGGCGAAAAGTAATGCTAATATTCCAATAATGCTGCGAATAATTGAAGCTCGAAAATACAATTCTATTTTCCTTAATACCGATAATGGTATTAAATCATATTTTGAAGTTTTTATCAAGATAGGGAGATAAGACATAATTAATTGAAAAATAAATGCAAAACAAAGATAATTTTTTTTGTAGAAAAAGCGCTAAAATGTATAAGATAACTGGATTGATATAAAATTTTAAATATGGTACTATTGAATTCGGTTTAATTTTATTATCAAAAGAGGTTTTAAATGTTCCCAAAAGAAATAATTTTTGCTTTTTCGGTTTTGATTCTGTTAATTGCGGTATTGATTGAAAATGATAATTACCAAAACAATAATTATGACGTAACAGGTTTTCGTTTTGTATGTAATAAGACAATTTGTGAAGTTAGACATTTAAAACAAGACAATAAAATAAAGTATATTGATAAAATAGATATTTCGAAGATTGAAAATTTTAGTTATAAATTAGAAAATGTACCAAGAACTGAACGTAGTGGCATGGTAATATATGCCAACCGCAAAGACGGCACAAGTTTTAGGTTTTCACCAATATATATTACCCCTTCTCGTTTTGTAGATAGCGTATTTATAAAATCATTAAATCGGAAGATCAAAGAGGGAGCATCAATTGATGTTTCTTTCCCATTCAGAACGGATTAATTTTAGATTAAATTTAGTTAATAGTTTGAATATTTGAATTTTTCTTATAGAATTTGTGTATGAAAAAATTTTGGATTTTATTTTTAATATGTTTGTTTATAACTTGTCCTGTTTTGGGTTATCCAGTAACAAAAAATAAGCCGATTACTCATTCTGACGGAACTATTGAATACAATTTTTCAAAACAATCTCAAGTCAAAGCAAGTAAAATATTATATAAATTCGTATTAAAAGAATTAAATAAAACTCCAAAAGAAGCACAAGATTTTGCAAATATAACCCCAAAAACAGTAAGTGCTTTTGAAATCGATTTAAATGGTGACGGCAAAAAAGAAATTATTGGCATTGTTTTTTCAGCATACTATTGGGGAACTGCTGGACATTCTTTATTTATTCTTGAAGAAAAAGGCAATACTTACCAAAATATTGCTTATTGTTTAAATTTTGAGCCATTAAATAAATTTTATGTACTAAATAATAAAACATATAATTACAGAGATATAAGTTTTTCAGGTTCAAGTGCTTATAACTTTAAAAATTTAACCGCAAAATTTGATAAATCTAAGTATATAAATATTGAGCAAATTAAATTATTTGAAGAAAATTTAAAAAATTTCTCAAGATATGATGTATCTGAAATAACAGATATAAAAGAATAATAACTGTTTAAAAATATAAATAGTGTAGGGGTATTTAAAATTTTAAATACCTGAATTAGTAATGAAACCGAAAGGACAATTTATGACAAAAACATTAGATGATTTTTATAATGATTTAGGTGCGAGAAAATGCACAAAAAGCATTTAAACAGACTCAATGGAACCAATTAAAGATTATTGGAGCTGACAAATATATTTATACTTAACACCTATTTCCATATTTTCTTTTTTAATATTGTAGTTGTTATCACATATTAGTTGAGCTTTTATTTGTGGGACGCAATCTGCATAAATAATTTAAAAATCTATACTGTTAATAAATGTACAAAATAATCATAATATTATATTTATCAACATTGTTGATAATTAACACAAAAGAAAGGAGCAGAAAATTATGTTAATAGTTTGAATATTTGAGTTGGATAATGGTAAAATAGGTTTATGAAAAAATTTGTTCTGATATTTACTCTAATATTTTTTTCTACTTGCACATTAATAAGCATTGTATATGCGATAAAATGTAATGCGCAAATAAACAAATTAAATGCTGAAATATACAATTTGAATAATACTATTTCTAGGATAAGTTCAGAAAACGATAAACTTTCTGAAGATAAAAATTATAAACAAAAGCAACACGAAAATTTAAAATTAACTAAAACTGATACAGAGCTTATAGATATTGAGATTCAAGAGTGTATGAAATCCTGCAATTATACTACTGTTTGTATGAATAATTGTACTTATTATGCAATCCCGAAATGGGAAAAAGAAATAAATAAAAATTTGAAATTATTAGAAGAAATAATGAACAAAGAGCAAATAGAACTTTTAAACGACACACAAAATAAGTGGTCAGTATTCAAAGATGCACAACAAAAATTAAATAGAGAAACAATCGGCACAATGTCGGGTACTATATATACAAATATCCTTGCAGGCGAACAAATATATTTAATTGAATCGAGAGCAAAAGAACTTAAAAATTTATATTCTACTTTATCAGAACAATAAATCTATTCTACCTTATTTAACACAACATTTACAATTAGTACTTAGTTAAACAAGGAGAATCTAAATGTCTAAAGAAAACTTTGAAAAAGCACTACAATGTTTATTTCCCTCCGAAGGTGGATATGTAAATGATAGCAGAGATTTTGGAGGACCAACTAATATGGGTGTTACACAAAACACATATAATATGTACAGAAAGAATCAAGGTTTACCGCAGAAAGATGTAAAACAAATCACCAATGCACCCGAACTGCAGGTCAACTACGCAATTAGTGCTAGATGAGGATTATAAACCAGAGCCAACACCACAACCGACTAAAAACCCACAAAAGTTTATTGATAATAAAAAAATATAATTTATCGAATTTAAAAGTATATTTCTTGCTTAAATATTGACATAAAAAACTCCCCGAACAGCCCAAGAATCGAACTGCGATTTTGGATTTGCGTGATGCAATAAAAGCTACTCCGAGTTGTTATTTCAAAAACTTGTCATACTTAATCAAAGATGTTGACTAAGTATAAAACATTATTTTGCGTTTTAAGTCCTTTTGTGTTAAATAAAGTTTGTGTTATTAAATGAGTGTAACAAAAAAATAAGTCCTCGAGAATTTGAACTCGATTGCTTAAGAATAATCGCAGTTTTAGCTATTATAATGATACATTGTGCAGCGCCATATGTAACTAATTTTCCAAGGGATAGTTTTAATTTTGTAATAGGGAATTTTTTTGATTCTATATCAAGAATTGGAGTTCCTTTTTTTGTAATAATTTCAGGCTATTTTATGTTAAATGAAAACAAAGAACTTTCTATTTTAAAAATTAAATCAAAAATACTTAAATTATTTTTGATATTAGGATTTTGGTCTTTATTTTATGCATTAGTCTATCACTTTAAAAGTTTTCTTAATGCTTTTATTTATGGTCATTACCATTTATGGTTTCTGTATATGCTAATAGGATTATATTTAATAACTCCTATACTCAGATTATTTGTAAAAAAAGAAAATAAAAATTATATATATTATTTAATTATTTTATCTCTTATTTTTTATTTTATACCGCCAGTATTAAGCTTATTGTTTTCTAATGATAATGAAATAACAAAATTAGCAGAATTGTTTTCACTAAATTTTGCAGGTACATTTATTTCATATTATTTAATTGGTTACTTGTTTCGTCATGATTATTCAATAATTAAAAAGTATATTAAATACATAATTTTAATTGTTTTAGTAGCACTTTTTTCTATCTTTAGTGGAGCACAGTTTATAGAAACAAAAATAATTCCATATAAGATATTTTATGCAAACGGTGCACTGCCTGTATTTTTATATAGCGTTTCTTTCTTTGTTGTTTTATATAATTTTTTTGAACAAATTGAACCAAAAGTTTCAAATAACATTAAAAAAGTTATAACAGAAACATCAAAATTAACTTTTGGCATATATTTAGTCCATGCAAGTTTGTTAAAATTATGGCAAAGTATATTCAAAAACGTAGAAATCAATGTTATAACAAACATTATAATGATTTATATACTTACAATAATTTCATCTTTTATTATAACATTTATATTATCAAAGATTAAATATGTAAACCAATTAATAAAATTATAAAAATTTATTTGTTTGTTGCAATAAAAAACTCCCCAGGTTGGACTCGAACCAACAACCTACCGGTTAACAGCCGGTTGCTCCGCCATTGAGCTACTGAGGAATAACCTTCTTTAAAATTATTCTAACAACAAAATAATTTTTTGGCAAGAGTTCATTTAAAATATGTTATAAATTTTTTAAAATATTGCGGGTGTTCAAAAAATTTGTTATACTAATAATACAATTTCTGTTGCGAACAGAATTAAGAAAGGGCATAGAATTTATGAAAAAATTAAACTTAAATCTCGGGGGGGGGGCAATAATAGATTAGCCTTCACTCTTGCCGAAGTACTTATTACACTTGCCATAATTGGCGTTGTTGCAGCACTTACGATTCCAAGTGTCATTACTAATTACCAAAATCAAGAAAGAGCTACTGCTCTTAAAAAAGCTTACACAACACTTGCGAATACAACAAATCTTGCAATTAAGGATTATGGACCAATTTCTGGGTGGGATATTGATAAAAACAATAATCTTGCCAGTTCGCAAGCATTTGTTGACAAATATTTAATTCCTTATTTAAGAATTTCAAAAAATTGCGCAAATGAAACAAATGGTACTTGTGGGCATGATTTTAAGCATCCTTTGGGCGATTTTACACAAGATCGCTATGCAAAATTTTATTTGTCAGATGGAACTTATGTTTCGGTTGCAACAAGCAAATCTTCAGAGGGAGGCAAACACCTTAACGCTTCTGTTGTGATTGATGTTAATGGCGAGAAAAAGCCAAATCTTTTTGGACATGATGTTTTCTTGTTTATGTATGTCTATGTTTTTAATTATAAAGATGTAGGCGGAAAGTTATTGCCTTATTGTATTTATGATGAAAAAGCCAGTTGTACCACTGAAGATGCTTTTTCATATTGTAAAAAAGATTCCTCTAATGCTTCTTGCTCTTATTTAATTATGAAAAATGGCTGGAAAATTCCAAGTAAGGAAGAATATGTTAATATGGGCGGGCAAGCAGATTTGTATCCTTGGTAATAAAAAACCCTCAAGATTTCTTGAGGGTTTTTTATTTTTTAAATTGTTTTTGTTTTAGAATAAAGCAGGTTTTTTAACAGGTGTAGCGCCTGGGATAGCTTCCCAGTTTGCTGCCATAATCTTTTTAAATGATTTTAGGGCAGTATCTTCTAGTTCACCTAATTCTTCTGCTGCCATAATAAGCTGTCTTAATGGCAATAATGCTCTTTGGTCACGTAAAACACCAAGAGCTGCAGCTGCTCCTGCTCTTACTAATTCATTTTCCTTAGTATCTTGCATAACTTCGATTAAAGCAGGAACTGCTTTAACGTCATTTAATTTACCAAGAGATGTAACTGCGTAAATTCTAACGTTTACCCATTCATCTTTAAGCATGTTAATAATCTTTTCAACGCATTTTTTGTTGCCAATTTCGCCTAATGCTCTTGTGGCATCACATCTTACGTTTACTTTTTCGTGCGTTAGAGATTCCATTAAGGCATCTGTTGCAACATCACCAATCTCAATTAACGCATCTGTTGCAGTTATACAAACTTGAGGATTTTCGTCGTTAAGTGCTTCTACAAGTGGCTCAACAACAATTTTGCCACCTAAACGTCCTAATGCACGAGCTGCGCGAACACGAACGTCAACATTTCGGTCTTCTCGAAGAGATTCAATCAAAGGAACTGTTGCGCTGTCACAACCTAGTTCACCTAGCGCGCGAGCTGCATATAAACGAACTGAACCATTCTTATCATTTTTAAGAACATTGATTAATGGTTCAACTGCTTTAAAATCACCCATTTCGCCCAAAACGCGAGCTGCGTTATAACGAACTTTTTCTGAATTGCTTGTACGTAAATCAGTTAATAACTCGTCAAATGTTTTTTTGACTTGTTTTTTTCTACTATTCACACTAATTGTCATTCATTTCCTCCAAGAAAATTATTCCTTCACTTCTTTTTAAAAACACAGTTTGGAAAATAATTTACTTTTTTCTAATATTTATTACAAAACTTTTACATTTATTCCTAAACCTTATTAAAGGTAAAAAGAACACTTTATATTTACAATATAGCATTTTTTTTGGACTTTGTCTTACATTATTTAGATTATATATTGAGTTATTGTGTTTATTTTTTTAAATTTACCACATTAAAGCACTACAGAATATCGAAATTGTTAACAAATCTTAACATTATTTTTATTTGTCTAATACTTTAGTTGTAGAAAAAGTTTAGTGGTTTTTGAAATGCTTATAGTGCTTGTGTTTTAGTTAAATTATTATTTTGTTTTAATAAATATAAAACAAAAAAGCTTATAGCTTGTATTCTTTTTATAAAAAAATTAATATATTTTTTTGTTTTTTTCTATTTTTTCATGTTTTTTTATTTTGTTTAAGTTTTTTTTAAATGTAAATCTTACACTTTATTTTTGACAATTTTTATATTGTTTTATATTTATTTTAGTATTCTTTTTGAATAGAAATAATATGCTTATAAGTAATAATTTGGATAATTATTTTTTGTAAACTTTTGTAAAATTTATGGATTATTGCTCCAAAAATATTAAAGAACATATTAAATAAGACGATAACCCTTATATAGTTAAAAAGTGCGGTTAGTTTGTTTTGTAAACATTTTAAACAAAATTGGCTGATACATGCAATTTTTTCTATGTCCAGGTTTTATTATATTTAGTTACCTCTAGAAAGGAGTTAACTCTTGCAAGAAGCTATTCAAGACAATTTAAGAAGAATGAAGAATTTTATGGGCTTTGCGAAAGGTTTCATAATCCGCAAAAACCCTGTAAGAACTTTTGCTGAAAATTTTCTTGCTGTGCTTAAAAACATGTTCTCCATTACCCAAAAAAGAAAGTTGGCGCGTTACAGATTAAGTGCGACTATGTATAAACTTCAAAAATATGAAGAAACAATCGCAGCTAATAATGAACATACTTTCTTGCGTGGTAATAAATTAAACGAAATGAGATAAAGCCATGGGACTTATTACATCATCAGTTAGACTTTTATATCTGAATAGTTACAGATTGGATTTGGAATACAAAATCCAACTTATTAGTTCTGAAAAGATGCGTTTGGCTTCAACATTAAATGAACTTATTAATGTTGGCAGTGACTTAGATCCAGAAAGTCCAGAAGTTAAAACTTTAGAAAAGCGAAAGGAACGTTTGCACTTAGTTGAAAAACGACTGGATGAGCAAATGCAACGATATGAAACTCAACTTAAAATGGTTGAGGCTGAATTCCAGTCTTGCAAACAGATGATTGATAAGAATATTCAATACACATATGGTGGTTAAAAATAATTTTAATAAGTAAAAAATCGGTGGTGACACCGATTTTTATTGTTTTATTTGTCCGCGAGAGGATTCGAACCTCCGACATTCACCTTAGGAGGGTGACGTTCTATCCTGCTGAACTACGCGGACATATTTACTGTAATAATTATAAATTAAAAATAAAACATTTATGCTTTTGTCATATCTTCTTGTTTAAATAAAACAAGGGTGTCATTTTCAA
Source organism: Cyanobacteria bacterium SIG30 (assembly GCA_015152475.1). GTDB lineage: Bacteria > Cyanobacteriota > Vampirovibrionia > Gastranaerophilales > Gastranaerophilaceae > SIG30. The sequence continues at coordinate 72,820 of SUTW01000004.1, forward strand.
TTAATTTTGTTTTTCCTCTTGGCACAACGTTTTTATCGTTTCTATTTATCATTGCAATAAGAGTATTTTCAGGTAAGTCAATTTCTGATATGTGTTTGTCCTTCCAAATATGTTTTTTTGTTATGACAACTTCTTCTAAATTAACTTCTTCATTTGATTGGTAAGCAGATACACTTAAAATTAAAAAATCTCCACTTTTAAGAACAGTGTTTCCTTTTGGAATAATTTTTTCTTCGCCTCTTTTAACCATTAAAGCAAGAGTGTCTTCTGGCAGAGTTATGTTTTTTAAACTTTTGCCACTCCATGCGTGGTTTTCATCAATACTCATTTGGATAAGCGAAATTGCTTCTTGTTCTTGATAGTCGTTAAATGTTTTTCTGACGTCTGAATTTTCGTCAATCATATTGAATTTTTTAGCTATATATGGAAGCATTGTTCCTTGTATTGCAACGGATAAAAGTGCAATTAAAAATACGATATGGAATAAATCATGTTTTGGAGTTTGTGCAACTGATGTGACTAAAACAGCGAATACAATTGAAGCTGCCCCTCTTAAACCAGCCCACGAAACCAAGGCGCATTGATTAAAATTAGATTTCATTGGAAGCAAAATTCCAAAAACTGCAACTGGTCTTGCGACAAATGTTAAAAACACTGCTATTGCACTTGCTGGGATTAATATGTGTGCAATTTTATGAGGATATGCGCTTAAACCTAAAAGAAAGAATATTAAAAGTTGTGCAAGAGAAGTTAAACCATCAAAGAAATTAACCATCGCGCTTGTATGTTTAATTTGTGCGTTACCAAGTACAATACCAGTTATATAAACACTTAACAAGCCATTGCCACCAAGCATATCAGGAAGTGCAAATGAAATAAGAACAATTCCTATCATAAAAATAGGATAAAAACTGCTTGTTACTGTTTTGGTTTTTTTAAATATTTGAACAGAAATATAAGAAATTATAATTCCGCCTAAAATTCCAAAGACAATTTGTTTTACAAAAATTTCAGGTATATGTTTAGTTGTTTCACCCGTTAAAAGCGCAATACCTATTACAGTAAGTAAATATGCGAATGGGTCGTTACTACCGCTTTCTAATTCAAGCAACGGTGCTGTTGAATTTTTTAAATTTAAATTTTTTGAACGTAAAATTGAAAAAACTGAAGCGGCATCAGTTGAACTTATAACCGCGCCAATTATAAAACTTTCTGCAAAACCAATGTTTAGACAATAATAACAAAACGCGCAAGTTAAAAGTGCTGTTATAACAACTCCTAAAGTTGACAAAAGAGTTGCTTGAATAGCAATCGGTTTTGCTGTTTTCCATTTTGTGCAAAAACCGCCATAAAAAATTATAAATGTTAGGGCAATTGTGCTTAATTTTTCCATTAAATCATAGTCTTGAAATTGTATTTTAAGTAAGCCATCGGGTCCAAAAAGCATTCCAACGCCCATAAAAAGAAGCAAAGTCGGCATTCCGTATTTCCCCAAAAATACATTTGCAAAAACACAAGAAAATAATATTAATGCGCAAAGTAATAATAATTCCGACATCTGTCCTCCTCGCCTTTTAAGTATAGCATAATCGCTATATTTAGACAATGAAATTGTATGTTATAATAACGTATTATAAGGTTTTATTTATGAAAAAACGTTGCTTTTGGGTAAACTTAAAAAATCCAATTTATGTAAAATACCATGATAATGAATGGTCAAAGCCAAAACATAATGATAAAGAATTATATGAACTTTTGATTTTGGAGATGTTTCAGGCTGGTTTGTCTTGGGAGTGTGTTTTAAATAAAAGAGAAAATTTTAGAAAAGCATATGATAATTTCGATATTGAAAAAGTCGTAAATTATGATTCAGACAAAATTTTAGAACTTTTAAACAATAAAAACATAATAAGAAATAAATCAAAGATTATTGCAAGTATTGAAAATAGTAAAATTTTTAAAAATATACAAAATGAATTTGGCAGTTTTGATAAATATATTTGGGGTTTTACAAATAATGAAATAATCAAAGAAGAGTGTCATTTGCGCGTGTCATCTTCCTTGTCTGATTTAATTTCTTTTGATTTAAAAAAAAGAGGAATGAAATTTGTTGGGACGAAAATTATATATTCATTTCTTCAATCAGTTGGTATTATTGATGCTCATCAAAAGGAATGTTTTTGTTTTAAGAATTAAGATTTAATTCTTGTTTTTTTAGTTTTATTTTGAAATTCATTAAGAGTGACATTTAATGTGTCATAAGTGTCAAAATTTTTCTCTTTTTTGAAGAATTTTTTTTCAAATTGTTCTGCAAGCGGTGTTGCAATAATTGGTACAATTAAACGTTCTGCAAGAATTGTTGAACCAACAAGGGCTAAAACTTGGCTGAAACCTTTTTTTGCCGCGTTCATGTCTTTACATGTACAATTTTTAGAAAGTTTTTCCCACATTTTGTTTTGGATTTTTGGATTTGCCAAACTAAAACCAACTGCAATTTGCGCAGCTGCAGTTACAATACCTGAAACTAAGTCCATTGAAGCAACAAATGGTCGTCTTTTTTTTGGAATTTCTTCATTTTTCATTGTTGTTCCAAATCTTACACTATAGGCAAAAACGTCTTTTGCAACATTCAATGCCACAAGTGTTTTTGCGGCGAATGTGTCATCTTCAATAACTTTTCTTACATGTTTATTGAAGCCTTCAGATTGAGTTATTTTGTTTAGTAGGTTTATTTTCATTTTTGTCTATTAATTTATGTGCAATTTTTGGATAGATTTTGTTTGAAACAGCTAGAACTGGAAGATAAGTTACTGCGGATAAGATTGCGCCTAGCCTATCTTTAAAAACACCATTAAATTCTTCTTTGTATTTTGCAAGCGCTTTTTGTGTGTCATTTCCGCATTCTTCCATTATTTTTTTTGGGATTTTTGTAACATCTTTTGTTGCTTCTTCTATAAATTTAAAATTGATTTTGTTTTTGTGGATTAATTTATTGATGCCTTTGTACAATAATCCTAATGTTGCAAGTTGCATTGCAAGGGTGATGACCGCTTCAACCGGTTGTTTAACGGCGGCCCATTTTCGGTTGTCTTTATCTTCGTGCGTCAGAGGATTGTGCATTATAACTAATGGTGCAATCAGGGCTTTTCCTGTTGCATTTACATAATTAGAGATTTTTTCGCCGCCATTTTTTGAAAATTTCTCTAATGAATTTACTAATTGTTGGTTAATGCTTGTTGACTTTATTCTCATTACAATAATCTAAAATCCGTAAATATTTTTTTTTGTTTTATCGCCCAATATTGTAACATAAGAAAATAATTAAATAATGAAAACAGTTTTTGTTTTTAGATATTTAAATGCTTTACATATCTTCACTTTAAGGCAATTTTTTCTTATTATGATACTTAACTTATTATCAAACTTAGGTTAGACAACTATGTTATCAAGAGTTTTAAATATAAATTTCAATAAAGTTGAACAAAAAAATAGCAAACCACAAAAACCAATTGCGTTTAAGGGCTTGCAAAATGATACTTTTGAAAGAAGCAAAAACATTTATTCTATGGAAAGTATTCTTGCTGAATTGCCTGATGACATAAAAGAAATTCTTTATGAAAATTTTGAAACAGATGAAGAATTAAATGATTTTTTTGATAAATATATAAGAGAAAAACATCTTGAAGCTTATATAACAGCTATTTCTTCGCTTGATACATACCATGATGCAGTTAAAGTGTTAAAAAGACCAGAAGCCCTAAGAGAGTTTAACAGGCGCATGGATGAAAGCGGCGTTATTGATATGGGAACAGTCAATAGAACACTAAAAAGTAATGGCTTTTTTATTCCAAAACAAATAGTGGATTATAGAAAAGTAAGCACTCAAAACAAAAGAGTAGAAACTGTTTTCCATTATATGCAAGAAGAAGGAATTGCGATTTATTCAAAATTAAGAGTAAAGGAAAATTTGGCAAATTTCCCTGATCTTTTACTTCACATGTATATGGAAGAAGAAGAATCAGAAAGCCCTGATTTTGAAAATTTAAATCGTGTTATGGATTTTTTGACACTTGAAGGTGTACATAATGTCGAAGAATTTAAAAAATCTTTTTCTGAATTAGGTGAAGATTTTAATAATTTTAGAACTAGACAAGACGTAATTGATGGCATTATTTATGCGTGGGGTGAATACAAGGAAAAAATTTCGCAACTTGATGAAATAGTAAATCCAGATGGTGATAACAAGCGTGATGCTAAGTCTATATTTGACGAAAACAAAGAACTTTTTGAATATATTTTTACAGAATATAGTGGTTATGAAGCAGAAGAAATAAATAAAATTAGCGATTATGTATGCAATAAAAAGAAATTAAAATTTAACCCAAAAAGTCCTTTTGCAAAAGATTTTAATAATTTCAAAACTCCAAAAGATAAACTTGATTTCTGCAAATTACTGAATTTATCAAAAATTTCTTTAACAGAGTTAAGTGAACTTGAAAAAATAAATATAAAAGATATTGATGCCGTTGATAAAATTTTGTACAAAGACAAAATTGTTGACAGTATTGTTTTATACAAAAATTGCAGTATTGAAAAAGCAAATGATATTTTTAGAAATAATAATGAAATTTTGACAATTGCAGCTTCACTTGATAGTGATGATGAAAATGAACACATCAATATAATGATAGAATTTATTGATAATTTCAAAATAAAAAATATAAATTCTTTCTTAAATTTATATAACACTTTTAATAAAACAAAAGAAAAAAATCTTACAAAAGAAAAAGTTTTAGAATTTATAGAATTAACTAAATTTTATGAAGGCTCAAATGCTTTAGAAAAAGTTAAAAATACAAATAAAGCTCCCGTTGATATTTTAAAAGAGCGTAAAGAATTATTTGATAAAATTAAAGATGATTTAGATGATTATCTTACTAAAACCGAATATCAATCTTTTATAAACCAAAATGCATCTGATATTTTTAACAAATATTATGAATTGTTTGTGCAAGATAATAACGTTAAGGGCGTTTTAGACAATATTAAATTATTAAAAACCGAAAATATTGAACAAATGCAAGAAGAGTTATCTTCTTTGCGTTCGTTTGATAATATATTTGAAAATCACAATGAACTAATAGATTTTATTAAAGACAATGGCATTAAATTAGATAATTCTGTTAACAGCACAAATTATCGTGAAATGTGTTTGGAAATATTAAAACAGATTAAACATAATGCAAAAGATGATAATGAAACATTTAAAAATTCTGTTGAAAATTTAACAAAGAGTAAGTTTTTAAAAAATTCAAAAACAAAAATTTATGATTTTAAAGAAAAATTATTAAAACACGAAAGATTTGATTTAATAGCAGATATTATTGTTAATAAAAATCCTAAATCTGTTTCTAATATAGTTGAATTTTTAGATGATACAAAAGGAAAAAATAATAAAACTGCAAATATTGTAGAAACATTGGCCAAGTGTCCAGAAAATATAGATTTTGTCAAATTTAAAAAGATTTTATCTGATGTTCAAAAAGTGGCTTCAAAATACGCAATGAACATTAAAGTTGACAATGACAATATTTCTAAGTTTGATGTTGTTGGCTATAGAAACAAGGATTTATCTGACCCAAAAGTTCTTGCTAATGTTTTATGTAAACTTATTGATGCACCTTACCAGGATAATTTTTTGCGTTTTACAAAAAAAGGGACAACAACCAAAGAAAAACACTATTCTCCAACGCAAATTGTTTTAGAATTATTGACAACTGAAGATCATGTTGATACTGCATATGGTGATATTAAAAAGTTTTTAGGCATAAAAGATTATAAAGATACAAATGGTGATTTGGCAGAATATACTTATTATAGTGTTCTTTCGAAATCTTTGCCTGAAAAATTTGTTAATTTTGTTAATTCGGTTGATTGGCATACTTTAGAAGATGGCAAAATTGTAAATCTTGGACTTCACGCAAAATTAAGAATTATTGGTCGTTTTGCGATAGAGGAAGGAATTACGATTGATGAATTATGTTCTGATAAAACAAAAGCAAAACTAAATAAGCTTATTAACAAAATTTATACAAAGAGCCCTCATAAAATAAAAGAAAATAAAAAATCATCTACTTTTGTTACATATACAAAATATGATAATGATGTTATAAAGACAGTATTTTCCAATAAAGGCGAAATGATTACAATGTTTCCAAAAGTGTAATTAATATTTTTATTCTTGTTTTATTTATTTTATTATATAGAAACAGATAAAATTTGGAATTTAAGATAAAAATGTTTAATTTATTAACAAAAAATTGGGAATTAAAAAATATTGAAACCGTACTTTTAGATAAAGATGGAACTTTTGTCGATTTGCATTATTTTTGGGGCAAAATGACTGAACTTAGGGCATATGAAATAGTTAAGCGTTTTAATTTAAAAGAAGATTGTGTTTCTAAAATATGCAAATATTTAGGTTTTGATTTAGAAACTTATAAAATGTTAGAAGATGGTATTACTGCTCTTTATTCAAGATCTAAAATTATAGAAATATTTAAAGAAAATCTACTTGAATTAAATGTCGAGGTGACTATTCAGGAACTTGAAAACATATTTGATTATGTGAGTGAAGTTTTTTATAAAAACATTGATAAATATATAAAAGAAATCGAAGAAGCTGTCGATTTCATAAAAAAAGCACATTCAAAAGGTATTAAACTTGGTGTTGTGACGTCTGATTCTGTTGTTTCAACAAAAATGACACTTGAAATTTTAAACTTAGAAAAATATTTTGGTTCGATTATAGGAAGAGAAAGCTGCCCCGAATTAAAAGAAAGTGGTACTTGCGCAAAAATGGCTCTTGAAGAACTTTGTGCAAATCCTGATACAGCTATTATGATAGGTGACACACCAATTGATTATATGTGTGCTAAAAATGCTGGAATTAAAGAAACTATTTTGGTTGCAACTGGACAAATTTCGAAACAAAAACTTCTAGAAATTTCAAAATATTCAATCGATACTTTAAAAGATGTTAAAATAGTTTAATCTAATGGTGTCCATGGCAGTGATGGTTTTCGCTGTGCCCATGACAATGGTGCTCTTCGCTGTGTCCATGACAATGGTGTCCTTCGCTGCCACAGCTATTTTCGCCAGTTTCAAGAGTATCTTCAAGGAACATTTCTACTATTTTTTCTATTTCTATTTCCTTACATCCGGTTACGACTTTGATATTATTTTGTGCAAACAACATCATTGGACGACCACCCATGCCACCTGCAAGGATTAAATCAACACCTTGATTTGCAACCCAAGAGGCACTTTGGCATGATATACCTTCTTCTGGTTGTTTTTCTTCTATTTTTAGAATTTTTTTTGTTTCTTCGTCAATTTCAATAAAAGAAAATGTTTCACAATGTCCAAAGTGTGGGCATAATTTTCCATTTATTGTTGGAATTGCAATTTTCATATTTTCCTCACTTAATTTTTATATCTATATTGTGTTTTTTCATTTAAATTTTGTCAATAAGCTTGTTAAAAAAATTAATATTTTTGTATGTTAAAAAAATTTTTTTGTTATAATCAAGCATGTATGAAAAGGGAAAAATATTATGGGTAAATTTAATTTATTATCTTACATTATGCCACCAGAAGACAAGCTCTTCTTTATGCATTTTCAAGACAGTTCTCAAACTTGTTTAAAAAGTGCAAAATTGTATGATGAAATTATGCGCAGTACTTTTGATGAAAAAGCAAAAGAGAATGCATTAGGTTTAAAGAAAAAAGGTAAAGTTTCTTATAAGGCAGTTTTAAAACAATTAAATAAGAGTTTTATTACTCCACTTGAAAGAGAAGATATTCAAATTATTGCAGTTCAATTGAACAAAATTAACAAAAAAATTATTAAAGCTTGCTTGCTTCTTGAAGTTTATATGATAAACAATTATACAGATGAGATGAAAGAGCAAGCTTCTACTTTAGTTAAAGCTACTAACAAATTAAGCGAAATCGTTTCTAGATTTAAAAAGGTTTCAGATACAAATGAAATGACTCAGTTAAATATAGAAATGAAAGAAATCGAGGCGCATGGTGATGAAATTCACAGACGCGCAATGCATGATTTATTTTCTGGAAAATACGAAGCGCTTGATGTTATTAAATTAAGAGATATGTATAAAGAAATAGAAGGCGCACTTGATGCTTGCTATTTTGTTACAGATACTATTCTTAATGTCGTGTTGAAACAATCATAACTGGAGAAGAAAATGTCTATAACAATATTATTACTTATTGCGGTTGTAGTACTGGCTTTAGCATTTGAATTCATCAATGGTTTTCATGATTGTGCAAATGCCATCGCGACAGTTGTTTCAACAAAAGTTTTATCACCGAAGCAAGCTGTTTTGTTTAGTGCAGTTTTAAATTTCATAGGGGCACTTACAGGAACTCACGTTGCAAAAACTATTGGTTCAGGTATTGTAAACGGCGAAATGGTTACATTAACAGTCATTTTCTGCGCTTTATTTGCAGCTATTGTTTGGAACATTTTGACTTGGCTTTTAGGGCTTCCATCTAGTTCTTCTCATGCTTTAATTGGTGGGTTATTGGGTGCAACAATTGTTAAAGCCGGTGTTGAAGCAGTTCATGTTGATACTTTGGTTGAAAAAGTAATTGCGCCTATGTTTGTATCTCCTGTTTTGGGTTTTGCAACTGGTTTTATATTAATGTTGGTTATCGCTTGGTTTATTATAATTTTTAAATCAAAGCCAGATTCTATTAATAAGAAGTTTAGAAAAATTCAGTTGATTTCATCTGCACTTATGGCATTTAGCCATGGTTCAAACGATGCTCAAAAAACAATGGGGATAATTACATTGGCACTTTTTGCTGGTGGTGTTCTTCATAAAGCGCCTGGTGCAGATTTTGAAATTCCTATATATGTAATTATGGCTTGTGCTATAACAATGGCAGCCGGGACAATGAACGGTGGCTGGAAAATCATAAAAACTATGGGGCATAAAATCATAAAATTAAAACCAATTCATGGTTTTGCAGCTGAAACTTCAGCGGCTGGCTTGATTTTAATTGCATCTCATTTTGGTATTCCATTGAGCACAACTCACGTTATTTCAACATCAATTATGGGCGTTGGAACAACTTTTCATGCTCATGCCGTTAAATGGAACGTTGTTGGGAATATTGTTGTGGCTTGGGTTTTAACAATTCCAGCTTGCCTTATTATTTCAGCAATTTCATATTATTTAATATATAAGATTGTGTAGAATATAAATTCTGCACAATCTTTTAAAACATAAATCTAAAATGGAAAAAGATAAAGAAGTTAAAAAGCCCCATAAGAAAAAGAAAAGTAAAGTCAAAATCAAGAATTACAATCTTGATAAATATGAATTTATGGACATATTGCTCTCAAATTCTGCTCATCCAAATGACAGTTTTAAATTGCGTTAATTTCTTTTAGCATATCTTTAACGGTCTCGACAGGCAAACCCATAACATTGTCATACGGGCCTTCAATTTTTTCGATAAAACTTGTTTCGGGCGGATTTTTTACAGTATTTTCATCAACAAAATCCTGAATTCCATATGAACCAGCTTTATCAAATGGTTTAAAATCTTTTATGTATTTTTTAATTTCGTCATCATTTAAATTTCTGAATTTTACTTTTGTTTCAGTAGTTTTTGTGATTTTTTGTTTGCCATCAATAACGGTTGTTGCAGTTATTACTGTATGCCATCTATTAGACAGTTTTTTTAAACAAAAGAAAGCCTCGTTTTCATTGCGAGGCTTAGTTAAACACACACTATCGAGAATTACGATTGTATCAGCGCTTAATACGACGGCATCGAAATCAATTGATTGAGCAACATCTTGCGCTTTACAATCTGATATCTTTTTTATGAAATTCTTATCGAATTTTTCACTTTTTTCTTCCTTATATTTTGATTCAACTACTATAAAATTAATTTTGGCTTTTTTGAGTAATTCTTTTCTTCTTGGTGATTTTGATGCTAAAACAATTTTTTTCATAACATCATTTTAGCACACTTTTAAGTTGCTGGATTAGTTCTGTTTTTTAATTGCTTTGTTTTATGGTATTGAATACCCGGAGCAATTGCATCTTTACAAGTAGAACGTAATTTGGCTTGTATATCAAGCATTGAGCGATGCATTAATGCGTAATCATTCATTGCTTCGTACATTTTATTTGGGTCAACCATAGAGTTTCCAATAATTGGATTATCTACTTTTAAGCTATTGTATTTTTTGACCAAAGCAACATCAAGTCTGTCAAATGCGCCAATCGCCATTTTCTTTCTCCCTGTAAGTTTAAATCCCTGTTCCTATTTCCTATACTTTATAAAAGTATTTCTTTATTCAAAAATTGACAAAAAAATATCATTTGTTAAGTTTTGTTAACAAATGATATTTTGTATAAATCCAAATAACCTTATTTAGTTTGTTGTACAAAGTTATTAATCATATTAGGTTGAGTGTTTTGTACAGGTGCTGCAACTGGTGCAACTGGTGTTGATGTCACAACTGGTGTTGCATTTGCTGTGGCTTGTACAGGTGTTGCTACTGGCGCAACATTTACCTGAGCTGGTTGAGCTGGTTTATATGCCGCTGGGTCAGGTGTATTGTTTGCATTTTTCTTTTTATTTTTTATTGCCATACCACCGCCAATAATCGCAAGTAAAGCTCCTGCTCCTATTGCCAATTTTCCTTTAAATGGAATTTTATCAATAAAGTTTTTAATTCCTTTTGGTTCGTCAATTACATCTTCAACAACTTCACCAATTTCATCAACTACGTTTTCCACATCATTTTTTACAGCAGCTCCCGCACCACTTTCAACTACATCTCCAACAACTTCTGCAACATTTTCCGTGATAGGTTTTGGTGTTATGATTCCTGCTTCAATAAGCTGGTTTTCAAGTCTTCCTGCTAGTTCTTTTAAATACTCTAGCATTTTAGGTTTTTCGATGATTACGTTTCCTGCGCCATTTAAAGTAATATGGTCGCCATCTTGGACTATGCAGGCTATAGTTTGTTTCCCTGCAAATGAAGGTCTTGATACGTTGTTGATGTTAATTGGATTTATTTTCATGGGATTTCTCCTTTAATTGATTAACAATATACAAAGTTGCTGTAATTTGGTTCATTTATAGAATCATTAGTTTCTTTTATAAGTTTGTTTACAAATGCTTTATTTATAAATTCAATTTTAGGTGCTTTTGCTGTTTTATTATCTTCGAAATTTTTGAAGAAATGTTCTTCATATCTTTCCATAGCAGATTTGCCGTCATTTGTATCTACGTTATTGTGCCAATCCATTTCTCTTGTTATTGCATTCAAACGCATTTTTGAAATTGCTGAAGAATCTAAGTTTGTTGCTTTTGCGATAGTTGTCGCAATTTCAGATGACATAACATCATCTCTGTATGCTCTTACTGCTTTTTTGTATTCGCCTGATTCTTTTGCCATTTCCATTATTTTTTTATCAGATACAATTTCTTCAGCTAAGCCATATCTTGCGCGTTTTTTATTTTCTGTTTCGATATCACTTTTTATTCTTGATGCAGTGTTATCTCTTACTTGAATAAGTTTTGCGCCTGCAGGAGTTTTTTCTAATTCTTTATCTCTGATTTTTTCAGGATCAATATAATAGAAACCATTTTTTGTTCTGAAACCAGTTGCTTTTTCAGGGTTTTCAGTATAATCAATAACAGTTTTCTTCATACCGCCTGTGTTTGAGCTTATTACCAAACCGCCTCTGGCATATGTTTCTTGTGGTGTCAACCCGCAAGGTTCAAATCTGCTTGGGAATAATGCAAAATCTGCTGCAGATGCCATAGCGTCAGCTGGTCCCCAACCATCAATGTATGCAAAACGTCCTTTAAGTTCAGGCATTTGCGCCATTTCTTTTATGATTTTTTTGATATTGTCGCCTTCTTCACCTGGTTGAAGTCCGCCACAAATTACAAAGATTGATTTACCATCATCTTCATCTGATTTCACATATTTTATAATTCCGTCAAGAACTTCATCAAATGCTTTTTGGAAGTCGCCTCTTCCCCAGCTTACAAATAATTTAGGGTTTCCTTCTTCAAGTGATTTTAATGTATCTTCATTTAATGTACTTGTTATGTTAGCAGGTTTTCCTTTTGTTACACCAGCAACAACGTCTTCACGTGACATATTTTCTGGTAATTCTTCAATATCTTTGTATTTTACAAGTCTTTCTATAAAGTTATATTTGTTGTATTTTTTAACTTCGTCAACTTCTTTGATATCAACATTAACAGGGTCAAAAGTTTTCATTGGTTTAACTAATGTTCCGTCTGCATATTTTATAGTTGCATTTTCAAAGAATTTTTCGTTATAGTATTTTGCGGCATTTGGAGAAATTTGTAATTCTCTTGAAGGTTTAGCAAGACCATTTGTTACACCAATTAATTGGCCGTTATCTCTTAAAACTTTTAATGCTTTTGTTAAACCTTCTGCAAATTCTGGGTTTTCTGCGCATTCTTCAACGTATGAAGGAGAAACGCCAGCCATGCTCACATATCCAGTTTCTGCCAATTTGATTGGAATCATACTTGGGTTTATTGTCCCCTTTTCATCCACCATATTTGGCATTAATTTTTTCCAGAATTCACCCCATTTCTTTGGAGTTTCTGGACCTCTTGATAGAGTTAATTCTTTAAATTCTTTACTGCCAACAACAGCTTTGAATTCATCTTCTGTTGCAAGGGCTTTAAACATATCAAATTCTGATGAACCTAATCCTTGATAACCGCCACGACCAATATTGTGTATGATGTAGCCAATGTTTACATCTTGATACATATCAACACCTGCATTTGCTTGGTCTTGGATAAATTTAGCAGCAGCACTTGGGTGCCAATCGTGGATTACGATGTTTCTTGGGTCGATATCGCTACCCATATTAGGCATGCCTTCAATTGTTGCTTTTGCGAATTGTGCATAGTTTTCATACAGTTCGCCACCAACATACGCAAAATCGCCACCTCTTTTAGCGTATTGTTTTGACATAGATGCAGTTTTTGGAACAGCAACCATGAATACTCTTGCAGTATTACCTTCTGGTAAAAATTCTTTTGGAACAGCGTCTGTTGCTTCGAAAATTTTATATTCTACATCTTTTGCTTCGCCTGTTGTGGTATCATTTTCTCTTATTATTCCGGTTGTTACTTCTTCAAGTTTAAATTTTTTGCCTTTGTTGCCTTTTACTTTTGTTATATCGTCAACATCTGCAACATAATATGTGCTTTTTGTGCCATTTTCTTCAAGTGTTACGGGATGAACTTGAACTTCTCCATTTTCAACAATTACGTCGCCATTGTAGTATGGAATAAAGAAATTGTGTTGTGTAGGTACTCCATTTTGTGGTTTGTATTCACCCCATTGTTTAATCCAATCGTTTATAACTGTTGCAACACCGCCACCTTTGCTTAGTGCACCTTCTGATATCAAGTGGGCAACTTGGTTTGTTTTGCCACCTGCAAAAGATATCATAGAGCCAACTTTGCTTGCATTATTCACTTGGGCTTTGCCAAGGCTTGTTATGGCGCTATTTGCGCTTTTTGAAACCTCGTTTATATTTTGATTTTGAACGTTATTGTTCTTTACGTTTGCTTCAAAACCTACATTTTTGTTTTGGACATTGAACAATTCAATTCGATTGATTTTCATTAGAATCTCCTAACCTGTCAACACACATTCCTAATTAAATTAAACACGAAAACTTTTAAAATTGCCCATGTAAAAAGGCTTTAAACCATGTTAACTGCCAAAAAGCTATCTATATTTAAGTTATAGGAAAAAAATAAATTTTTACAAAACTTAATAATTTGTATGGTATTTTTTTGGTTTTTAAAAACAATGTTTCTTATGTATAGATGCTTTTATTTATATGCAATTATGAAATTTCTTTTTTTATAAAATTATATAAATAATCAAGTGCGCCTTTGTTTTTTTCAAAGACTTCAAAACAATTTTTCTTCATATTGTTATAATGTTCATTATTGCTTAAAAGTTTATCAAATTCATTTATCAACTCTTCTTCGTTTTGTACGATTTTTGAACAATTATATTCGGTTAAATTTTTGAAAACCAATTTAAAGTTTTTTATGTTTGGACCTGATATAACTGGTTTTTCCCAAATCGTTGCTTCAAGCGGATTGTGTCCACCTGTGTTATTAAAACTTCCACCCATAAATACACTGTGTGCTATTGAATAAATGTTTTTTAGTTCGCCTGTTGTGTCTAAAATTAAAATGTCATTTTCCTTAAAAGTGTTTTTAGATTTTAATTTTCCATTTGTTAAGTTTTGAATAGAATTAACTCTTTCAAGGTGCCTTGGTGCAATTAAAAGTTTTAAATTTTTGTGTTTTTCTTTTAATTTTTTATAAGCGTTATATATTATTTCATCTTCACCTTTATGTGTACTTCCTGCAATAATAAGGGGAGCACCATTTAAATCTAAATCGGATATTTCAGCCGTTGGTTTTTGGATATCAAATTTTATATTGCCCATTGTTGCAACTTTTTCTTCTTTTGCGCCAATCTTTATAAATTTTTCTCTATCTTCATTACTTTGAGTTAAAATTTTTGAATAATTATCAAGAACTTTTTTGAAAATAAATTTCAATTTTTTATAGCTTTTAAATGTGTTATCTGAAATTCTTCCATTAAAAATGACAAGCGGAATATTTTTCTTTTTTATTTGATTTGAAAATTCTGGCCAAATTTCGGTTTCTGCGATTAAAACAGCACTTGGGTTTATTGCCTTTATTGCATTTTTAACACTAAATGTAAAATCATACGGAAAATATGTTATTTTGTGGCAATAATCTTTTAATTTGTTTTTTGCCAACTCTTGTCCTTGCGGAGTTGAAGTTGTAACAACTATTTTATAGTTATTTATTTTTTTTACAATGTCCTGAATTAATTGCACTTCACCAACCGAAATGCAATGAAGCCATAATATATTTTTTTCGTTTTGAAAATCAAAATTATAAAACCCGAATTTTTCTTTAATTCCAGCTCTTATTTTTTTAGAGAATATACTCAAAATTAAAATGACTGGTAAGAAAAAAATTGTGAAAAATATGTTGTAAATTTTTATCATAGAGTAATTTTATCATAAATTGTGCTAAAATAATTGTTATGTTAAATTTTGAAAATGAAATACCTTTTGATCCTGGGTATAATAAAAACCTAATAATTTTTGCACAAGCTCTTGAAGAAGGTTCTTATGAAGTTGTGAGGGCAAAAAATGCCAATCAGAAAAAATTTAAAATGAGAATTTATATGCCAAAATTCAATAAGGCACTTAAATCAACACTTGGTTTTTGGAAGGGTTGCATTTTATGGGCAATATTCATCAAGTATAAGTTTCCCAACAAAGATATTACTGGAAACAATTTCTTAAATATAAAAAAAGAAGATATAAATGAATATTTTTATGAGCAAGAGTTTGATGCTGTCCGAGAATATATTCAAAATTACCCTAAAATGTCAAAAATGTATTTAGGAAAAGAAATTTCTTATCCTTCTGAATATCTTGATATTATTCAAGATTACAGGGAATTTTTAAAATTAAATGATAATTTTTTAGAAGTTCGAAAAACTTCAGATTTAAAGTTAAACAAAAAATATGAAAAAGAATACACTATTGATGAATTAAATCAAATTGGGCAAAAAATCGAAAATGCCATTCAAAATGGTGATTTATCCTTATTTTTGGAATAAAACTATATCCAATCGGGTAATATATTTTAAATTTTCATAATTTTACAATAATGTTGTGAGAATTTTTAAAAAACTTCATAGATATTTTTCAAGAATATTATTTTATATTTTAATTTTGTTGCTTGCAATTTCTGTTGCCATTGAACCTACAATACCAGTTACTTTTCAAGATGGCATAATTGTTATTTTATCTTTTGCGCTTTTTCATTTTTTAAATGAAAGAAAAATTCTGTTTAAAAATATTGAAATTTTTGCAAAAGATATAGAAAAAAATAAAATTATTGAAAAGGAAAAAGAAGCATTTGTTGCAAATATTACACATGATCTTAAAACTCCAACATTAGCACAAATGACAACACTCAATATACTTTTAAAAGAAAGTCTTGGCACTTTGAATGATGGGCAAAAGAATTTATTAAAACAAATTTTATCTTCCTGCTCTTATATGTCAGATATGATAAATACAATTTTGTATACTTATAAATACGAAGAAGGGAACGTTGTATTAAATCTTGAAGAATTTGATTTTAAATGTCTTGTTTATAAAATATGTTCTGATTATTCAAATTTAGCATCAGAAAGAGGACAAGATATTATCTTTAACGCCCAGGGGGATATAATTTTATGTGCCGATAAGTTGCAAATGACAAGAGTTGTAACAAATTTGATAGCTAATGCAATAAATCATGGTGCACAAGGCAAAAATATTTCGGTTTTTGTTGAACAAAAAAATAATAATTTGTTTTTTATTGTTGAAAATGAAGGTGCAACAATATCAAAAGATAAAATAAAAATTATTTTTGATAAGTATGTAACTTGCAGAAACCAAAAAATAGGTCATGGTCTTGGGCTTTATTTATCAAAGAAAATAATTGAAAAACACAATGGTAATATTTTTGCAAAAAGTGAAAATGGCTTAAATTCGTTTGGTTTTGAAATGCCCTCAAATGTTGTTAAATTAGATTATGTAAGGCAAATTTGATTTTGATATTTAAAAATTTGCATTAAAAAAAGCGCTCTTGGCGCTTTATTTAAATGGTACTCCCAAGCATGTGATGTGAGATCACTTGCTCATAAGGTTTTTGAGATCATAAATTCAATTATGACTCGAATATTTCTTTGACGATTTCTTTAATAAGGGAAATTACTTAATTTTTTTATAAATATATTTAACCATTGTTCATTTTCGCGACCTTTACGAACATCATTCGAGACAAATATTTCTTTTATCTGAATATTATTTATTTCCGATATAACTTTATTAAATTCTTCTTCAGTTAAATCCGTAAAATATCTCCCGTTTCTATTACCTTCATAATTTCCATACTTAAAAGAACAATAAAATATTCCATTTGTTTTTAAAGCTTCAATGCATTTAATAATGACCGTTTTTATTTCTTCTTTTCTTAAATGCAATAAGGACGCACAAGCCCAAATTCCGTCAAATTTATTATTATATTCAAGATTTCTAAAATCTTGACATACAACTTTTTGACCGATTATATTTTCAGCGACTTTACATAATTTTTGAGAACCATCTAAAGCCGTTACATTAAATCCTTTATTTATAAAATATTTACTATCTCTACCAGACCCACAACCTAAATCTAAAATCATTGCACTGTTATTTAAATAGTTCAAAAATTTATCTTGCATTTCACTAAATTCACAGTCTATAGTGTTTGATATAAAACTTTTAGCATTATTATTGTAATAATCTATTGTTGTATCGTTCATTAAAATACCTTTTCCCTTTGTTCTTCAGTTTCCCAAACTGATATTAAATTCATTTTTGCAAAATTATACATATCTTGTAAAAATTTAATTCTTTCCGATTCTGTTCTGCCTGTTTGCAACATTAGTGTTTCCTTAAGAGGATGATGACTACTTATAAGATATTCATTTCTTGTATGCAATCGTTCTAAATATTTTAACGCTGGAAGTTTCGCGAATTTCCCATTACTTCCTCTGTTGCAATCTTGGCATGTTAAAACTAAATTCCAAACTCCGTCAAAATTAATATCAGGTCTTTGTGCTTGTAATGTATGAGGGAAGAAATGATCAATATCACACAAATTATCTGAATCGCAATCTATAGTAATATTATCAAAACAGTAGAAACAAAAACCTTTTTGATAACCATTTAAAGCATCTCTAACTGATGTTATATTTTTTCTTCTGAAAGATGTATCTATATACAAGGAATTATCATCATCACTATAATTTACTTTCAAAAGATTTGTTGAAATTCCAAGTTCCCACGCAGTTTCAACTAATTTCCACCTTGCTTCTGTTTCATTTCGTAAATCATTAAAATATTGCATCTCTTTTAATTTGAATGAATTATCTGTTAATATAATTCGTTTATTTCGTTTATCATATTCATAAAAAGGTTTTGGTATAATTCCGCCATTTACAATAGGAAATTTATCAAGAACATAATTAAAAGCATTTTTTTCGGTAATGTCTAAAAGTTGTTCTTTTGCAATAATATTTTCATTATAATTTTTGCAAGCCTCTAAAAATGTACTTGAATTATTTGTTGTTTGTCTTGGTGCAACTTTTAAATGTTCACAAATGTATTTTGCAAAAATAGGCGACAAATCCTTTAGTGATATGGCATTTTGTTCTTTTTCTATAAGTTCTAATAAAGCCATTCCTAAAGCAAATTTATATGATGCCGTATTACTGCCGAATAATATAATACTTCGCCAATATGCATCTTCTGTTGGTCTAAATTCTTTGAAAATTTCTATTTTTTTAGACAAAATAATCCCCTTTTAATTTATATTATCATGAAAAATGAGGTAATTCATTCGGACATGGGTAAAACCTTGTCAAATCGACACATACAGGTTTATTACTTCAAAATGGGTATGGGCAAAAATTCGTTTCATTCGAACGCTTCATAGGCAATAAAAAAGAGGCTTTCGCCTCAAATTTTATAAATGGTACTCCCAGGGGAATTCGAATCCCCGTCTACACCGTGAAAGGGTGTTGTCCTAGGCCTCTAGACGATGGGAGCATATTTATTATGCTACTTTTTGTCACTGTAAACAAAAAGCCCTATAATGTCATTTAGTTTAGCTAATTGTTTTTGGTAGCTTGCACTTTGTTTTTCAAGGTTTTTGATGTTGCTTTTATATTCTTGAATTGTAAAAGTGCAATCTTTAATTGAGCTATTTAAGCATTCACGTACTTTTTGTGCATCTTGTAGAACGCTTTTCATTGGTATTCCTAATGCTTCAATTGTTTGTCTGATAATTAAAGCTCCAGTTGTTTTTGGAACACCCGCAGGAAGTTGTCCGATAAGTCTTTTTAACACGTTTATGTTATTTGGCATTTCGAATTCTTCTGCGTCATCAACATCTTGTTCGTTTTCTAAAGAAAGAGTCATTTCTGGTTCAGGGTTGATTTCGTTTGCGTTTATTTTTAATACGAAATCATTGCCAGAAGGCATACTTGGTATATCAAAATCAATATTGTTTGCTGTTGATGTTTCAACAAAACTTTCTTGCTTTTGACGGCCTTTCTTTGGAGCTGATTTAATTTGAGCTCTTACAGGTAATGGCTTTTCTTTATTGATGTCAATTTTCGGAATTGATTCTTCTTCACTGTCTAATTTGATAAGGTCGCCCATATCTTCCATTGATAGAGAATCATAAGACATTAAATCGGCTTCTTGGCTTTTAAGAGCTTCTGCAATTTTTTTACCCATATTCTTTGGTATATCGTTGCTATTTGCCAACTAAGTTGCTCCTTTTCTGTCTATACAAGTTATTATAGAATAAACAAAATTTATTACAAGTATTTTTTTATTTTTATTTTAGTTACAACGAACTTTGTATTCAATTTGCGCGTAACCATCGCCACCAGTGCCGCCATAACCTGCAGTTTTAGTGATGCCATTAACGCCGCCACCTGCACCACCAAATCCTGCAACAAAACCAACTGGGCTTGCATTATTTTTTTCGTAATCACTGCCATATGCGCCATGCGTGAAGCAATTTGAATACAAACAAACGCCACCACCAACAGATGCAAAATTTCCTGTGTGATTTGTTCCACCTGCACCACCTGCCCCATTGTTACCCTGTGCCCCATCATATCCATTTTCTGCTACATTTTCTGCTCCTTCGCTTTCGCCTGAATTAGATGTTGTTATTCCACCCATACCACCTTCGCCATGTGCTTGATCTGCGTTACTTTTTACACCTGCCATTCCGCCTTGTGCTGTTACAATTGTGTCAAAACTTGTGCCAAAACTAGTATCGCCACCATTACCATTTGTTACTGTTGTATCTTTTCCGCCACCTTTTCCAACAATAACTTCATATGGGCTGCCTGCAGTTAATGCTACTGATTGTTTGATGAAGCCTCCTGCTCCACCACCACCACCTGTTGCCCAACCTGTTATTGTTTGTTTGCCATCTATTTCTCCTAGCGTTACAAAACCATCTCCGCCTTTTCCGCCTGCGCCAACAAGTGTTATTGTGGCTTCGCCAATGATTTCTTCTGGAGCAGTGAAGTTAAACTTTCCTGCAACAGGAAAGATCGATAGCATTTTTTTAACTCCACCGATGCAGTTTGGATCAGAACTTTTTTTAGCTTTTTTTGTCATTATTGGTGCAAATGCAGTTAACATAATTGAAACAAGCAAGAACACTATAAGCATTTCAGCTAAACTAAATCCATTTTTATAAAATTTCATCTTTTGCTCCTTAAAATACCTCTTTTATTATAACAAATTTTTCTGAGGTGTGCAACATTAAATGTCTTTTGTTTTTTTAAATTTAGGTGTATAATAAGATATATTAAAGAGTTTTAGCATGCCAAGAAAAATTTTAATAAACGAATTAAGTGAATATGTTTTTAATTTTAAGGATAATACAAGCACTTTGTCTAAGGATAAAGTTGTTTTAAATATGCTTCTTTCCTGGTTGAAGGAAAATTTAAACAAAAAAATTTTTCATGGTGACATTATGCCACCTAAGGCCGAAATCGCAAAATTATTTTCAGTTAGTGTTGGTACTGTTCAAACTGCAATTAGACAAGCCGAGGATATGGGTTATTTTGAATCAAAGCAGTGTGTTGGAACAATGGTGAGAGACAAAAATAACCAAACAGCACCAATTAAAAAAATGTCGTCAAAAACTGAAGTTGCAAAATTAAGAATTAAAAAAATAATTGCAAAATCTGAAATAAAGGCCGTTTTAGACGGTGTAAAATATTTAAGTGAAAAAATTGGCACTTCAAAAAATACAACAAGATATGCTCTTGAAGCTTTGGTTAGAGAAGGATATCTTACAAGAAAAATCTCAAGAAAAAATGATGTTTTGTATATTGTTTTAAAAAATGATTTTAAAGAAGAAGAACTTCAAAATGTTACACACAGAACTTTATATCAAAAATTAGTTGCTGACATAAAAAAATATATTACACTTAATTTCGAAGTCGGACAAAAAATTATTAAAAATGAAGAATTTGCTAAAATTTTCAATGTAAGTATAAGAACAATCAATGACGCAATGAAAATTTTAAACAAAGAGGGAATTGTTTTATCAAGGCGTGGTCAATATGGCACAATATACATATCTGAACCAAGTATTGCCCAATTAAAAAAAGATAAAACAGACAAGAATATGTTTATGACAACATCGCGTTCAGTTAAACAAGACAATGTTCTTTATAATTGGCAAAAAGCATTAAGCGAATTAAAAAAATATATATCTAAAAATTTTGAGGCAGGCGATAAATTGCCATCAATGATTAAACTTGCTGAAATTTTAAATTTTAGTACAAATACAGTAAGAAAAGCTGTTGAAGTGCTTGCGGGAGAAGGGGTTTTGTATACTCTGCGTGGAAAATATGGCGGAACTTTTGTAAATGATATGCCGGAAGATGACAAAGAATCTTATTCTTGGCTTGCGCTTAACCCTGATTATTTTTCTTAAAATACATCGAAAGAATGATTTTGTTAAATTCTAACTATGATAGGCTCTTTATGTAGTATAGAAAGAGGTTAATATGCAAAAAATTTCCCCCCTAAAAACAAGCCTAGAGGCTTTTAAGAGATTTAAAGTAGATAGAGCTAAAAATATAGATTTAAAAAATAATTCAGTTGCAACAAATCCTTTTGGAATTACTTTCAAAGGAACTGTTTTACAAATGGATGTTTTTGAATCAGCAAGCGCAAAAGCACCTAATAAAATTATCGAAAGAATGCAAGAAGCTGGAAAATTAGCGGCGAGTGCTTGGACAGGAACAATTAATCGTATTTCTTCTGTTAAGGAAAATGTTATAGCATTTGCAGGAAGAATTAAAAATAATACAAAAGATTTTATCCATATGTTGAATACAACAAATGTTGAATTTGACTTTATGAAATATAATGTTTCAAATCTAACAAGACGCCCTGTTAGTGAGCTTGGCAGTATGCTAGAACATCAGATTAGTTTGGTAAAAGAGGTTTAGAATATGAAAAAAATTGCAAATATTATTGAAGCACTTTCAAGACATGAAGATAATGAAGCAGTTAAAATTTTAGAAACTGTTGGTACAAATTGCCACATTGATGATGTTAGAGAACTTGCAGTTAAAGCACTTGTTAAAAGAAACAGTGAAGAATCACTTGGCGTTGTTATTGAAAACAAAGGCAAAGGGGTTAATGATTTAAGTGCAAGAGTTGCTATGACAACAATAAACGAACTTCTTGCTCTTAAAGAAAAAGAAACTGCTATTAAGGTTTTAGACAGAACAATTGAAAACCATGAAGAACAAGATGTTAAAGATACAGCTCGTTCAATCAGAGCTTTAATGTCTTTCAGCTTGTAGATAATGAATTAAATTATAAATTAAAATGTGTGAGGATTTTCGATATTCTCGCACATTTTTTTGCGTCTTGAACTCATTTTTCTGATTATAACACTTCTTTCAAAATATCTAATTGCAATTAAAATAACAAGAGTTAAGACCGTTACAAGCCCCGCTAAGTAGTACATACCGCAACCACATGTCATGCCAATTGCAGCAGATATCCATAAAGTTGCAGCCGTTGTGATGCCTGAAACTGTTGTGCCATGTCGCATAACTGTTCCTGCGCCAATAAAACCGATACCAGTGATTATTTGAGCCGCGATTCTTGCAGGGTCGTTTACGCCATTTAAGCCATCTGAAATCGCGTAATTAAAACCATATATTGACAAAAGAGTAAAAACACAAGCGCCGGCCGAAACTAAAATATGCGTTCTAAGACCTGCGAATTTTCCAGTTACTTCTCTTTCAAGTCCGAGCATAAAACCAAAACCAATTGAAGTCAGTATTCTTATTGTCAAATTTAAATCAAATTCCATTTTTCTTCCTTTTATTCTATATTTTTAATTTGCTTTTAGGATCTAATATGTCTCTTATGGTATCACCTATTAAATTAAAAGACAAAACTGCAACAAAAATTAAAAATCCAGGAGTTAAAAGCCATGGGCGGTACAAAATATTGGCGAATTCTTGTGCTTCTTTTAGCATATTTCCCCAGCTTGCATCAGGTTGTTGTATTCCAAGACCAATAAAACTTAAACCAGATTCAGCTAGGATATAACTGGGCACACTTAGAGTTATTGCAATAATTACATAACTTGAAGTTTGTGGGAGAATATGTTTTAAAATGATTCTTAATTTACTTGCTCCTATTGCTTGTGCTGATGTCACATAATCTTGTGATTTTATCGATAAAACCATTCCTCTTACAACTCTTGCAAAGCCTGCCCAGCCTATAAAAGAAAGAATTATTGTAATTAGCATAAATCTTTGTCCGGAGGTCATACCAGATGGCAAAATTGCAGCTAAAATAATTAAAAGATAAAAACTTGGCACACTCATAATCGCTTCTGCTATTCTCATCATAATGATATCGGTTTTGCCACCTAGGTAACCTGAAATTCCGCCATACAGAAGTCCTATAGGGAATGATATAAAAAGCGCCAAAAAGCCTATAGTTAATGAAATTTGCCCACCGTATAATAATCTTGAAAAATTATCCCTGCCATTTATGTCGCATCCAAGCAAAAATAAATTTCCGCCTTCTTCAACACCTAAAAGATGATGATGTAATTTTAAGCCTAAAAATTTATATTCAAAACCTTCCGTAAAAAATTTCAGATAATATTTTTTACTTCTATCTTGTTTAAATGTTGTTTCAAGTGTGTTTGGATTAAATTCTCTTATTTGGTTATATGTATATGGTTTTGAAAATTTGCCATCTGGCGTAATCCAATAAATATTAGATGGTGGTGCATAAGACATTTTTCTTGAAGCAAAATCTTTGTCATATATAGCAATAAAATTAGCAAGAAAAATTGCCGTGTATAAGCCTATTAATACAATTAAGGCTATAAGACTTATTTTATCTTTTAACAGTTCCCTGAATGTTTCTTTCATTATATCCTCACCCTTGGATCTGTAATTTTAAGCATAATATCTGATAATAAGTTTCCAAGAACCAGCATTGTTGAACCAATCATAAGGCTTGCCATAACAAGGTTTATATCAGATTTCATAACGGCTTCTAAAATTAATCTTCCAAGTCCCGGATATTGAAAAACATATTCCGTAAGCGCTGCACCTGATAATAATCCTGCAAATTCAAATCCTAAAAGAGTTATAAGTGGATTTATTGCATTTCTTAGAGCATGTTTAAAAATGACTTTGAAGGGCGACAGTCCTTTTGTTTTTGCGAATTTTACATAATCTGAATCTAAAACATCAAGCAAATTCGCTCTCATTTGACGGGATAAACTTGCCAAAGAAATTGTTGCAAGCACAATTGTTGGAAGTATTAAATGATGCATAATATCTAATATTTTTTCAAAAATTGTCATATTTTGAAAATCAAAAGAAGTAAGTCCGCCTATCGGGAATAGTCCTGTTTTTTGTGCAAATATTAATAATAATATAGCAAAGAAAAAGGAGGGAATTGCCATACCTATGCTCGACAATATCGTTAAAATTCTATCAAATGCTTTTCTGTAATTTAATGCTGCAATAATACCGATTGGGATTCCAATTGCCCATGTCCAAAAAATTACATTCAGAGATAATAAAAGAGTGTTCAATGTTCTTTCTTTTATTTTATCTATTACTCTTTCACCTGTTGAACATGTACCTAAATCACCCTGGATAAAACTTTTTGCCCATAAAAAATATTGAACATAAATGGGTTTGTCTAGCCCTAACCTTTTTTGTTCGTATTCTAATGTTTGTTTTGAAATTGACGGGTTTAATCTAAGTTCTGCCAAGGGGTCAACGGGTGACATTCTGATTAGAAAAAAGCTTATTAAAGATACTATAAAAAGTATCGGAATTGCTTGTATTATTCTTTTAAAAATAAATTTCGATAATGGCATAATTTCTTAAATTTTATACTAAAACTCAAACAAAATAAAGTAGCCTTCAAGATAATTTTATAAAAATATCAAAAGATGTTAGTTTACTAAAAATTAGTCAAATAAATTATTTAATCTTTCTTGAATTTCCGCAGGGTCTAATTCCTGAGTGATTGTGTTGACATCATACGCTATTTGATAATATTTTGCAGCTTCTATTTTTTCACCTTTAATATTCAATGAACGGGCCAAATTATAATATGCCAAAGCATAATTTGGGTTTGCTTTTATTGCATTTTCAAAACATTCAACTGCTTTTGAAATATGAGCCAAATCATCAAGATAGATAACACCTAAATTATTATGCGCAATGTCGTAATTAGGGTCATTTTTTATCGAAAGTTCATATTCTTTAATGGCTTCATTTATATCACCCATACCCCAATGCAGATAACCTAAATTACAATGAATTTTTGCATTATTTGGGTCTAATTCAAGAGCATGCCTATAAATTATAAGCGCATTGTCATAATCTTCTTTATCATAAAAAGCACTACCTAAATTAACGTAAATGTCTATAGCTTCTGGTGTTATTAGGTAAGAACCCTGAAAAGCAGAAATTGCGGCATCAGTGTTTCTTGCTACATTTTGTTCAATGTAACCTAGAATTTCACAAACAGATGAAGTGAAATTTTTATTAGGGTTTAGAGAAATTGCAGATTGATAATGCGAAATTGCAGTTGCAGTATCTCCTTTCATGAAATAAAGGTTTGCGATGTTTGAATGAAGTATCGCACTATTTGGGTGGATTTTTATAAATTTTTGATAAGTAGAAATTGCGTTTTCGTAATCACCCATTTCTTCATATGTCTGAGCAAGTTTTGTGTATGCTTCAAAACATAAAGAATCAATCCAGCGCGCCATTTTGAATTCAACAATAGCTTCGTCATATTTGCCAATTGCTTTATACGCATTACCTAACAAACAGTAAAATATTGGATAGCCAGGAAGTTTATTTATGAGTTCTGAATAAATTTCAATAGCACCTTCTAAATTACCAATTTTAGTTAAACTATGTGCATTAATAACTGCAGGCACTGTGCTCAAAATAACCAATTTGTTAAGACATTCTTTTATTGCTTCTTTATCAAAAGGCAGTGTTAACCAGGAAAGTATAAGTTCAAATATACTTCTTGTTTTTGTTTTAAAGTTTGTAAAATAAAGAGCCATTAATAATCTGTGTCTTAGATAGTGTATTTTTGATTTTCCAAGAAAACTATTTCTTAAAGCCAATTTTGTTTGCTCTAAGGCTTCAGTGTATCTTTCTTTTTTCTTTAATGTTTTTGCAAGCATAAAATGGCATTGTCCCTTGTGTGCGCCATTTTTTATTGCAAGATTGAAATAGTTTATTGCTCTGTCTAATTCGCCTTTGTGGAAAAATGCAAAACCGATTTTGTAATAAATGTTTCCATTATCAATTAATGATTCAGAAGCTATTTGATATTGAGTTATAGCTTCGTCAATATAATGTTTTGCTTGATAAATATCAAGATGCCAATCCATATACAAATCGCCAAGTTTTATGTGCAATTCTGCGTTGTCTGGATTTTTAAACAGTTCACTTTGGCACAACTCTATTGCTTTTTGGATTTTTCCATTTTGTGCCATTTTATTGATTTTTTTATTGATTTTTTTATTGTTGGTTTCTTGCATTTATCCTCTAAGATATTTTAGTTTATTATTTTGAATTATGCAAATTGTTTAAAATTCTAAATAATCAGAAGGTGCGATAACTGCTATAACATCGTTTCCAGAAAGATATTTTTTAGCCATTTCTGATAAATCTTCTCTTGTTACTGAGTTTATCATTTCTGTATATCTTTCTTTAAAGTCTAAAGGTCTGCCTAGAATGATGTCTCTGCATATTGAATGAGCTTGCTGTTCATTTGTTTGTGAAAAATAAGCCAAACGCCCCAAAACATTTTCTTTTGCACCTTGAAGCTCTTCTTCTGTTGGAAGATTATTTTGCAATTTTTCAATCTCTGTTCTAAAACCGTCAAGAGATTTTCTTATGTTGTTTGGAGTTGTTCCTATGTAAAAACTTATGACTCCTGCGTGTCTTAATGCTTCATATGAGCTTCGGACAGTATATGCTAGCCCTTGTTTATCTCTTAATTCATAAAATAATCTTGAACTTAAACCTGATGAACCCATTAAATTATTCATTACTATAATTTTAGGATAATCTTCGGTGTTTATTGAATCTGTTATCCAACCCTGAATAACATGTGCCTGATTTGCAGAATTTTTTTCAATTTTTACAACTTTACTTTCTTTTAGATTTTTTATATCTTCAATTTTTGTTTTTTCAGTATATTTATTTAAAAAAGCGAATTTTTTATTTAATTCATTTGAAATTTTTTCTTCGTCTTCAAAATCACCAACTGCAACAATTACTTTTTTTGAATTTAACATTGTTCCCCAAAACTCATTTACGATTTTTGAATCAATTTTATCAATATCTTCAAGCGTTTTTGTGACACTGTTTTCATAATGATGATTTTTGAAAATTGTTCTTGTGAAACTATCTGATAATTTTGATGTTGAAGAATCAAGGACGGCAGGAATTTCAGCTTTTAGTTTAAAAATTTCTTTATCTAATTCTTTAAATGTTGAATTTTTAATTATGTCTTCTAAAATTTCAACTGCTAAATCAAAATCTTGGTTTAAAAAGACAGTATCTATTTTTAAGTAATCGCGTTTGCTTTCAGTTGAAAGTTCAATTCCGTTATCTTGTAATTCAAGAGATAATTCTTCTGCAGTTCTTTTGTTTGTGCCTCTTAACAATAATCTTGAAGTTAAATTGCTTACCCCTGAAAGCTCTGTTGGAGTATCAATTGAAAAAACACAACAAATAGCGCTTCTTGGAGTTTTTGGATTATTTTTTACAACTATTTCAAGCCCTTCGTTTTTTATGTGTTTCATTAATTTTCTCCTTTAGGCATCACAACGCCTATTGCACAATTATTTTCATTTAAATATTCTTGCGCAATTTCTTCTAAATATTTTTTAGTTATATTTTCAAGCGTTGTTTCGTATTTTTTTGCATAACTTAAATCTTCACAAACAGTAAGATAATGTCCTATTGAATCAGCTATATCAGAAACGGTTTCTGCCGATTCAACAAACTCAACAAGAACTCTTTTTTTGGCTCTTTTAAGTTCTTCTTCTGTGATTTCGTTTAAGTTTTTAAGTTCTGCTTTGATTTCTTCAATTACGGTTTCTTTATATTTTGGGTCAAAATTTGCTTCTATGAAGAAATTGTTTCCTTCTCGGAATTGGTAATAACAAGTATCGATTGAATTGTAATGTGGTTCGTCAACTTGTTCTATATATTTGGAATTTAATCTTGAAGTTCTTGAACCACCTAAAATACTTACTAAAAGATTCAGGGCAATTGACTCTTTAAGATTTTTGCTTGTGTCTGTCAAAAAACCAAACATAATGTAGCCAGTATTTGTTTCTGAAGTTTTTTCTACATATTTTGGTTTTTTCATTTTTATTTCAAGCTCATTTTTCTTAATTGGAGCTTTTTTGTCAGTTTTAAATTTAAAGTTTTCTATAACTTTATTTAAAATTTCTTCTTCGTTATCAAATTCGCCAACAACTATTGTTGAAATGTTGTCTGGTGTGTAAAAAGTTTTATAATAAGACATGATGTCTTTTTGCGGAATTGTTGCTATTATTTGTTTAGTTCCAATAACTTTTCTTTTGTATGGATGATTTTCATACATTGCATCATTTGTTATTTCGTAAACTTTTCTCCAATCGTTATCTTCACCCATTTTTATTTCTTCGATAACAACATATCTTTCCCTTTTTTCTTCCGGTGCTTCGCCTTCTGGGTCAAAAGCTGGGCCTATTTCTTCTTCTGATAAAGTAGGGTCAACCATCATGTCTGCGTGCATTTTAATTGCAAGGTCTATGTGTTTTTTTTCAATAGTTACATAATAGAAAGTGTAATCTTTCCAGGTTGCAGCATTTATGATGCCACCTTTTCTTTCTAAAATTTTGTCAAATTCACCTGGTTTAAATTGTTTTGTCCCTTTGAACATAAGGTGTTCCAAAAAATGTGAGACACCATTATTTGTTTCATCTTCATTTATTGAACCTGTTTTAACCCAAGTACTTATATTTGCCATTTCACCTTTTTTGTAAGCAATAGCTATTTTGTGACCATTGTCTAAAGTATATAAGCTTATTGGTTTTTCAAGATATGGATAATCAATTTTTTCTTTAATCATTATTTTATATCAGGTCTTAAAACCTTTGCTCCTTTCAGATATTGGTGTTTAATTTCATTTTGTTTTTTATCTGTATTTACGACCAAAAGAATTCTTAATGCCATTTGAAGTGAATTTTTTACTTCTTGTTCATTTGAACTCATCATAGGCACATTTACAAAATTGCATTCTAACCTTGCAAATTTTGCAGGGAAAGCACAATCTAAATCTTTGGTTGTTGAAAATTGTGCAAAAGCAATATCTTCTAATTTGATATTGTTTTCTTCAATCATTTTGTTTATAAGTTCAACGGTTGCCTCTTTTAAATCTTGTTCAGTATTTGAATCAACAGTCGTTGCCCCTCTTATGCCTCTAACTTCCAAATTTATCTCCAATCTTAATTTTAGAACCTAAACTCCAAACATAAGCGTCCATTTCGCCTTTGCCTTCAGGCTTAACTTTTTGCACTAAAATCGCGCCTTTTGAACATTTAACAACAATGCCTTTTTTTGTTATTTCAACTACTTCACCACATTCAATATTTTTGTCACATATTGCACAAGTTGTTTTTGTAAATTTTATGAGTTTTCCGTTAAATGTACTTTGGCAGGTATATTGTCCTAAAAGTGCTCTTATTTTGTTATGGACTTGTGTGCAATCAAGATTAAAACATAAGTTCTTATCTTCTTTTTTTGTTTTTATTGTGTAACAAACTTCGCCAAGCTGAGGGTATGGTTTTAGCTTGCATTCTTTAAGTCCTATAAGTGTTTCTTCCAGAATTTTAGGAGCTTTTTGCTCAATTATTTCTTCAAGTTCAAAAGATGTTGTATCTGGCGTGATTTCAAATTCTTCCTGAAGAACTATATCTCCTTCGTCAAGTGCCAAAACTGTGACAGCTGTTGTTATTCCAGTTTTACAATCACCATTTAAAAGACAAGCCCTTATGGGGTTTGAGCCTCTGTATTTTGGCAAAAGTGATGGATGGACATTTATTGTAGCACATTTTGGTATGTCTAAAACTTCTTGAGAGAGGATTTGTCCAAATGCAAAAGTCACAAAAAAATCAGCTCCGTATGCTTTTAATTTTCTCAAAGTTTCTATGTCTTTTGATATTTTTGGTGTTTCAATAACTTCAATATTGTGTTCAAGAGCGCATTTTTTAAGTTCACTATCTATAATTTTATTGCCTCTGCCTGATGGTTTTGGAGTCTGTGTGACAAGGGCTAAAACTTCAAAATCTTTTGAATTTAAAATATGTTCAAAAGTAGACAGTGCAAGTTTTGGAGTTGCAAAATAAACAAGTTTAATTTTCTCCATCTACCGCCTCTTGCATTTGTTCTTCAACATTTTTTGGTTGTGCTTGAATTTCTGCTTCTAAATCTTCTTCTTTTAACCATTTATCACTTTCAATAGGGTTTAATTGGAATTCTTCCAAAATTTTATTGGTTTCATCAACATCTCTTGCGTGGTCAACAAATAAAATACCATTTAAATGATCAAATTCGTGTTGTAAAGCTTTTGTTAAAAGGGTATCCCCTTTTGATTCCATGGTGAAAAATCTGCCATCAAGATTTTGTGCTTTGATAATTATGTGGGAATATCTTTTAACATTTGTGTATGCTTGTGGAAAACTTAAACAGCCTTCATAACTGTTCATGGCACCTGCTTTTTTAATTATTTTAGGGTTTATAAACACAATTGGGTTGTAAGGTTCATTTGGTTCTGAAACATCAATAACAAAAATTCTTAATGCTTCGCCAACTTGTGGTGCTGCAAGCCCTACGCCATTATTTGCATACATAGTGTCTAACATATCTGCAACAAGCACTTTAATTTTTTTTGAAAATTTTAAGACATCTTTCGTTTTTTGTCTTAATCTCGGATCTCCGTATTTTACGATTTTTAATATAGCCATAGCATTATTCTAGCACAATTGAGCTTAAAAAACTATATAAAAACAAAAATCATACTAATTTATGAATTGTTTTGTTTGCAAGATTATTTGCTTTTTTGATATGCCCAGGCATTGTGGTTATGAATGCTTTCTTGTGCTTCTATTTCAACTTCGTAAAATTTTATAATTTTATTTTCTTCGAATTTTAAAACCACATCTCTTATAATGTCTTCCACAAATTTTGGATTATCATAAGCAGATTCGGTTACAAATTTTTCATCTTCTCTTTTTAAAAGCGAATATAAAGGGCTTGATGCACAGGTTTCTATATCATCAATTAAGTCTTCAAGCCATATGTGCTCATCTTCGTTGTATGAAATTTTTGCTTTCACTATTGCCCTTTGGTTGTGTGCGCCTGCTTTTGATATTTCTTTTGAACAAGGACAAAGTGTTGTAACTGGCACTTTAACACCTAGGAAAAATTTGTAATCATTTTCGTCAAGAGTTCCTTCAAAAAAGCAATCGTAACTCATCAGAGATTTCATTTTGCTAACGGGTGCTATTTTTTCAATGAAATATTTAAAGTCAAATTTTAGGTATGAAGATTTAGCTTCAAGTTTTTTTTGCATAACTTCAAGCATTTTTCTAATGTCAACCCCTAAGATATTTTTTTGTTTAAAATCGTTTAGGATTTCAATAAATCTAGACATATGAGTGCCTTTATAATGACGCGGAAGCGAAACACTCATTTTTGCTTTAGCATATACAACCTGATTTGATTCATGCTTTCTTTGGATAATAAGTGGGGTTTCAACGTCTTTAACACCAACTTTTTGAATGTCTATTTCTCTTGTATCATTTTGTTTTTGGACATCAATCATTTTAAAACAATCTTAAAATTTCTTTTCTTCTAGTGCCAAAAGTAATTTAAGTGCGGCGCGTCTTTGAGTTTTTGGGTCTGCTTGTCTTAAAATTTCAATTGCCTTTAGCATAACAGGGTCATCATCATACCAACGATTACCTTTTCCGCTATATTGCGTTACTATATCGTATATTCTTTCAATAACTTCGCCTGCAACATCTTCTTGTAATTTTAAAATAAAAGCTTTTGCTTCTTCTTTTTCTTCATCAGTTGAAATTCTAAGAAGTTCAAGCGCTTCCTTTAAAACAGGATCTTTATCATACCAACGTTTGTTTTCAAATTGTTGTTCGTTATTGTTTTCTTCCATTTTTTCTCCTTAGTTCAAGAATGATGTTTGTGGTATCCATTTTTGTTTAATTTTATTTAACTCGCCACTTGTTTGAAGTTCGTCAATAATTGCATTTAGCTTATTTTTTATTATTTCGTTACCTTTTTCTTTTCTAAGTGCAATCGCATAATATTCTTTTGTGTATCTTTTATTCAAAATTTTATAACCTTTTTCTTTTAAAAGCAAGCCGTAAAGAATACTATCATCGCCATAAATTGCCTCCGTTTCACCATTTTTAATCTTTAAAAATGCTTCATCATAAGTTTTTGCACCGTTTATGTAACTATTTGGTGCAAGCTGTCTTAATGTTTTTTCACCAGTTGTCCCTAAAATAACTGTTACATTTTGTTCATTTAAATCTTGTATTGATTTAATTGTTGAATCATTTTTTATCATAATTGCTTGCCCTGCAACAAAATAGGGTGATGTAAAATCAACCACTTCAAGCCTTTGGGGAGTAATACTCATTATTGCGACTATGAAATCTATTTCTTCGGAATTTAATTTCATAATTTTGTCTTGTGCAGTCACGGTTGTGAAAGTTATTTTTTTATTTTCAAGTTCAAAGAATTTTGAAAAAACGGCATTTGCAACATCTATGTCAAAACCTTTGTATTTGCCATTTTCAAGATATCCAAAAGGAATTGAATCAGATTTAACACCAATTTTTATTTCTTCTTTTTTTGTTAATTTTTCGTATGGAGTTAAAGTTTGTTTTTTGCAACCTGTCAAAAAACAACTTGAAAAAATTAAACATATTAAAATTATTATTATATTTTTCTTTTTCATATCTTCATTTTAACATAAATTTATTATTGGCTGTCAATCCATTTAAAGGATTTAACCGTGGTTGTTTTTGTTATTAAACCCTGCAAAATTACCATAAATTGTTTGTTTTCTCCATTATTGGTAAGTTCTGGAATTTGCGCAATTTCTGATTCTGTTGCTGTTTGGAAAAGTGGATTTGTTGGAGCTATTGCTTTTGCTATATTCAATATAGTGTTAACGGTTTGATTTTTTGATGCCACATCATCTATTATTTTGCTTACAGAATAATTACCAAGTGGCCCAAGTACATTAACAACACCTGTTGATATTCTGCCAAGAATTTTTGCGTCTATATAATTGGTAAGTAAATTGTATTTTCCAGTAACATTTAAACTCATTTGGTTGCCTCTTGTTTTAAAGGTTTGAATATTTGCATATCCATTTGCAAAGGTAATAAGACCATTTAGAGTATCAAAGTTACCTGTATTTTTGCCAGATACCGCTGAAATTGCGGAATTCAAATTAAATCCTAAAATATTTTGAGATAAGATATTGCCGGCTTTTAAGAAGTTTTCAAATTTAATAAGTTCTTTTATTTCACCATTTCTAACATTGAAATCAACTGAACCATTTATTGATTGCATTTGTTGTTTAAAAGTAGAACCCTTGAAAGTTAACTTTGCATTTCCTTGTGCAATACCTGTTATTGGAAGAACAATACCTGACATAGCATTTGTAAATTTGCCAACATTTATTCCTTGCATTTGCATATCGATATTTGCTCTAAGCTGAGCTAGATTGTAATCTATATTTCCTGTCGCAAGTCCTTCATAAACGTTTGTTTTTAAATTCATTATTTTAAATAAGTTATTTTTTAGCGAATAATCAAAATCAATGTTTTGAATTGCCAAATTGCCTGATTTTAAATTTGCAATTTCTCCTTTGCCTTTTAAAATTTCGATTTCTGTTGTTTCAGTTCCTGGTGCAACTTCGCTTTGTGGCATTGATTCTAAAATTTTAAAAATGCTGTCAGTGTTTGTGTTGTTTGATTTAAAATTTAGCGAATTTATTGTTATTTTTTTGCTTATGTCTGTTGAAATTTCCATATTTCCGGAAAAATCTGAATCTGCAAGAGTTATTGCGTTTGCAACGGCTGAAATAATATTATTTTTAAAATCGACTTTTGCGCTGTTAACCTTTAATTTAAAAGTTGGGTAATCAACATTATTAACATTAAAAATTCCTGAAACATTTGGTTTTTTAACTGTTCCTGAAACATTTATATTACCAGTCGCTGACAATTTTAAATTATCTAGTGGCGCAATTAATATATCAATTTTTTGAGGTATTGAAATTGATATGTTGTTTATTATTGGATTTGTTTTGTAAATTGAACTTAATTTACCTTTAATTGTTGCGATTTTATTGTTTTTAGAATTTATTGATATATCTGTTATGTTCAAAATATCATCTTCAAGAGAAATATTATAATTAAGAGTGTTTTCATTTCCCTTAATTGAATTTATGTCGATTACACTTATATAATTTTGGCTATTTGAAATAATTTTGCCATCTAAAATTATATTTGGAAGTTTTCCTTTTATACCTAATTTTATTGGCATTTGACCTTGATATTTTACTAATTTTCTTGTGTCTTTTGGAAGTATACCTAAAATTGTGTTTGGAGCAATTTTGCCATCTGCATTTATTAAAACTTCTGGTTTTGTCATATAATTTTTGACAGTTCCATCAAGAATTATATTTGTGCCATCTAAATTAATGTCGGTCTTGTTTATTGTTAAATTTTGGGAATCAAACGGTATAGAAATTTTTGGAATATTTAATGTAAGTTTTGGATTTGGATAAGTTGAATTTATTTGATTTATTTCGATATTGCCTTTAAAAACTTTCCCTTCTGGTTTTGCATTTATTTCAATGTTTGCAATATTTATTGGCATGTTTAAGCTTTTTATCAAAATATTTGTGCCATCAACTAAAATTTTTGCGTCAGGTAATATATTTTGAATTGTACCTGTTAGTTTTATTGCAATTTTTATAATGCCAGATTTGAAAGCAAAATCTTTAAAGTCATTTGCATTTATAATTTTAAGAGATTCTCCTAGCTTTATAATATCTGAAATTTTTATTGGGTCAGAATCTATACTTATATTTAATTTTGAATTTGTTAAAATTTCGCCATTTAGGCTGAATTTTGAACCATTTAAAATTGCACTTGTGTCTTCAATACTTAATTTATCGTTTGAAAAATCAAGTAAAGATGAAATTTTTTCAAGGTTTATGTTCATTAGAGGATACTTAAATGAACCATCAATAATTTTTGATTCGCCTGAACTTTTAATTTTTTTGCCATCGCTTTTGATATTAAAATCACAAGTTAAATAACCTGTTGCTTGCGCATTTTTGAGGTCATTTTTGATTAGAAACATATCAAATGTTGAAGCTAATAGAGTTTTTATGTTGTTTAATGAAATTTTTTCCGTTTTTGCATTGATGTCAAGTTTTGTTTTTTTACCTAAATTTATTGTTCCATTTGATTCAATAAATTCTTCTTTTGCAACATAGAATTTTGCATTGTTTGAAATTTTATCCCCATTCAATTCAATATTCACATAACTTTTTGGTAATTGGACATTTTTAATAAGCATTGTAATATCTGAAATATTAATATTTCCTTTGCCTTTAAAATTATCAAAACTGTTTATTTTAAGATTAGCATTTGCTTTTGCGTAAAAGTTAAATTTATCTATTTCTTGAAGCGGATTAATATTTGGTAATTTGAATTCTGCATTTTGTTGCTGTTGCGTTGGAGCAGAATTTTCAATCGATATTGGTGTTTGAATATTTATATCAAAATCAACAAAATGTTTTTGATTTGTACCTAAATAACCTTTTGTTTTAAATTTTAAAGGTCCATTTAAAGATGAAAGATGAAGATTGTTATCTTGTGCATTTAATATAAAAGTTTTTGAAACAACTTTGTCTAAAAGTGTTAATTTTATATTGTCTGATACAATATTTATATTTTTAATTTTTATTGGTAATTCTGCTGTTTGTTCCGTTTCTTTTTGTTGTGTAGTATTTTCTTTATTTTTTTGCTCAATTATATATTTTTCAACCGTATAGGTTTTATTTTTATCGAATACTAAATTTACATCAATGTTTTTTACATATATTTTATCTAGATTTAATTCTCCAAAAATTAATGTTGGAAGATTTATTTTGATAAAGGAATCTTCTAAATTTATGAAATCTTTTTTGTCCTCATATTTTAAGGCAATTTTTTTGGCGGAAATCTTAATGGCTAAATCAAATGTAGTTGCAAGTTTTGGTTCAACAAGTTCAAAATCAAATTTTGTATATTTTTTAAGTTCATCTTCAATTAATGAAGTATAATTATTCAAATTTATTAGTCTTGGAATAATTAAAAAACTTGCATATAAAACAATAAGTATGCCAGAAAAAATTCCTAAGCCAATTTTTACACCTTTTTTAAGTAAAATAGGTGTTTTTTTATTTCTTTTTAATATCATATTTGCCTCACAAAATGTTGTTAATTGAATTACTGTATTTCAGTAATTGAAATGTTTGTAACTCCTGAATTTCTTGCAATATCCATAAGCTTAACAACTGCGCCATGTGCAGAATCGCTTTGAGCTTCAATCATAAGCCCGTCTGGATAATTTTTTATATTTTCTCTTATTTCTTTTTCAAGAGCATCTGCATTTATCACTTTGCCGGATGTAATATATTTGTTATCAACCGTTACTGCGACTCTAAGTATTTTGTTTTCTTTTAAATTTGCGCTTTCTTCAACATATTCAGGAACTGCCAAATTAATTCCTTGTTGATCAAGCATTGGTGCAATAACCATCATAATGATTAAGAGCACTAAAAATATGTCTGTTAAAGGTGTGATATTTATTTCATTAAAGGATTGTTTTGCCATTACTGTTTATCCTTTTCTTCTAATTCTTTTTGTTCTTTTTTTGTTAGAGGTTCGCCTGCAACAACAAGTTTTTCATATCCAGCGTCTTGTGCTGCTCTCATAACTTTCATAATTTCTGAACTTTTTGTGTCTTTGTCTGCCTTGACGACAACCTTTTTATCTTCAAGGCTTGCTTTTATACTTTCTAATTTTTCAGCTAATTGTTCTTCACTTATTGATTCATCATTTAAATACATATCACCATTTTTGGTCAAAGAAACTGTTGCGATTGTTTCTTCTACGGAAACACCAGAATTTATCTCAGGCATATTTATATTAGCATTTTGTGATTGAAAACTTGGTGCAATAACCATCATAATGATTAAGAGCACTAAAAATATGTCTGTTAAAGGTGTGATATTTATTTCGCTAAAAGTAGCTTTTTTGTTGCTATCTTTTGAAACTTTCATTGCCATTTTGGTGTTTCCTTTTGTTGCTTTAAGTTTTTATATTAATTAAAGCGCCATTGTATTGTTGTCGATTTTTACTTCTTCATCAGAATCAATGAAGCTTAAAAATACTAATTTGATAAGTTTAAAATCATTTTCAAAATGAGTTACTGTACTTTGGAACCAGTTAAATAATACAACTGCAACAATCGCAACGCCTAAACCTAATGCTGTCGCGATAAGTGCTGATGCGATACCAGATGCAACTGTTGCTGATTGGTTTCCTTGCATTGCTAAATCCTGGAATGTATAAAGAATTCTAACAACTGTACCAAACAAACCTAGAAATGGAGCAACTGCACCAATCGTTCCAAGAACTGATAAGTTCTTTTCAAGTTTTCTTGTAGCTAAACTTGATGAAATATCATAAGCTCTTGAAAAGCCTGATTTTTGTTCTGTGTAAATTCTTAAACCTTCATCAACCATTTCACTTATAATTCCGCCAAGTTGAGTTGAAAGTCTTTGTGCGCCTGCAATATTATTTTTTGCAAGGTTTCTTTGAAGATTTTGAATAAAATCTCCAATGTTTCGTTCATTTTTTTTGTAATAAGTAATTCTGTTTATAGCAACAGCTACAACTAAAATAGAACAAATAAAGATAGGCGTTAATACAGGCCAGTCCATTTTGATTGATTCAATAAGTAAGTTCATTTTTTATCCTCTTTCTTCTTTAATAATTTTTTATCTATAACTTCTTGCACCAAGTACGTTGTAATCAAATGTAAATTCGATATCTACGCTATTTCCTCTAAATTCTGGAGGTAAAGATTTAAATGGTGCAGTTAATTCAACTGCGGCTTTTGCTGCTCTGTCATTTTCTGGCGAGCCTGAGCTTCTTAAAGTCTTTATAGCAACCAATCTGCCATCTCTGCCTATTGTAAATAACATAACAACTCTTTTTGATGTGTCGCCTTTTGGTGGGTTCCAATTTCTTTTTATACGACGTTCAAGTTCTCTCATGTATGGACCCCAGTCGGCTTGTTTAATTGCATCAATTCCTGGTGGCCCTGATGGATTTCCTGGACCTGGATTACCCCAGCCACCTGTTCCCATTCCACCTGGTCTGCCACCGCCACCGCCTAATCCTGTGCCTGATCCTGTGCCATATCCTGAACCTTTTCCGGTGCCAGAACCAGTGCCTGATCCTGTGCCATATGATGTGCCTGTTCCTTTTGAAAATTGAGGAGCTGGCATTGAAGCAATTCTATTGCCTGAGCCTGATGGACTTCCGCCACCTTCGCCACCATATCTAGATGTGCCTTTTGAAGTCGCACTTGAAGGTACTGGTCCTTCTGGTAAATTAGTTTTTGGGACAGCAACACTAAAAGGACTCTTTGGCGTTTGAGTTAGTTTTGGCATTTGTGGTCTAACTGCTGGACCTGATGCTAAATTTGGATTTGCAGTAGGTTTTGGTGCATAAGCTGGTTTTGGTTTTGCAACAGGATTTGTACTTGGGGCTTGCGCTGTTTTTGTAACAGTTTTTTGTATATTTTGTCCGCCGCCTGCTTTTGCAACTTTTTTAGCTCCAGCTGAACCGCCACTTGCTTTTTTGCTTTTTCTAGATTTTGGACCTGCAGGTGAAGGTTCAGACACTTTTCTTTTTGGGTCATGAATTCCGCCTGCTCTTGAATTTCTGTCAGAACGATATTTTGTGTTTTTATTTATCGGTTCTGCTTCTTTATTTACTAATACAAATTCAATATCTTGTTGGTGCATTTGTGGTTTGTTAAATTCTTTAGGGACTATACCCAAAAGAGTTAAACCCGCAAACATTACCCAAGCAACAATTAAAATTGTTGGGTGTAAAATAATAGATGTCAAAATTGATTTGCCAAGTGGCATATCTTCATCTATTGAATTGAAAAAATTCGGTAGAGTTTTTTCAATTTCTGTTCCATTGTTTTTATTTAAAATTGTTTCTTGTGAGTTTTTCATTTTTTTAATTAATCTAACTTAATTTTAGTTTTAACCAAAATTTCTTTTTTTTGAAATTGCCTAACTTTCTATTTTTTAGTTAGTAATTTCCTAAAGGTGCAGCACTTGTTATAGGTTGGTCAAAATATATTTGTATTGTTGCGCCAGCTGGAATTTCTACAGGATTTCCTTTGTCTGTTGTGCCTTTAATCAAGCCTAGACCTGCGCCAAGTGCTGTTCCATATACAGCACCTTTTCCAACGCTTCCGCCTGATAAAGCACCAAGTGCAGTACCTAAAACAGCACCTGAACCTGCTCCAATACCAGTATTTAGGGCATAATCTTTAGCTGCATCTTTTTTTGTGCCACCTTTTAAAACACCTTTATTATCGTCAGTTTTTATAACTGCAGAAATTGCAATATCATAGTTTTGGGGAGTTGTAATTGCATTAAATCTAACCATAATTTCACCATCACGTTGAGCTCTTCTTGTTTTTTCAACATTTATAACAGTTCCTTTTACAACACTTCCCTTTGGAGCGATAATTTTGCCATTATATGCAAAATCAGTAACAAATGTTGCAAGAACTTCAGAACCTAGTGGTGTTATTTCAGAATTTAAGGCAGTTGATAATACAACGTTTGCAACAACACCCTGTGGCACATAAATTACTTGTCCTTTTAAATAATTGCTATCATTGTTGCTTACGGGCAATGTATATGAATAATTTCCATTTGCTAATGCAAAATTAGATAAAGCTAACATTAAAACAAATGAAAAAATTATTTTTTTAAACATACTTTAATCCCCATAAACTGATAATATATTATTATATTATAAATTTTATAAAAATCCAAAAAGTTAACAAATATTTATTTTTTCACATATTTTTTTGCTTGTAATATAATTTAGCTATGATACAACTTACACAAGCACAAATTATAGGCGCAATTATTGCCTTTTTGGTTGGAATTTCGATAATTCCTTTTGTAATTTATTATTCTGAAAAAGCAGGATTAGTAGACGTACCGAATGAAAGAAAAATTCACCATGGTTCGATTTCAAGACTTGGCGGAATTGCAATATGGCTTTCTGTTATGTTTACTTTTCTTTTTCTTGTTTTATTGAGTTATTACCCAAAAGGAGTTGGTTTATCAGGCGTTATAGTTGGTGGTTCGTTAATGTTTTTATTAGGGTTGATTGACGACATATTTTGTCTTGATGCAAAATTTAAATTATTTATTCAAATTGCAATTGCTACAATAGTTTTTCTTTTGGGTGTGCAAATAAATGAAGTTTATATTCCTGTTGGACATGAATTTTCGCTTGGTGTTTTCGCTTATCCTATAACGGTTTTGTGGATTGTCGGAATTTCAAATGCTGTAAATTTCATAGATGGAGTTGATGGTCTTGCAGGTTCAATAGTTGCAATTGGTTGTATTGCAATAGCGTTAGTATCTTTGGTTTTAGTGCCTGCTTCATCAATTTCTGCGCTTGTTGCTTTTATTTTAATGGGAGCAATGCTTTCATTTTTAATGTTTAATTATAATCCTGCAAAGATTTTTATGGGGGATTCGGGTTCTTTATTTGCAGGTTTTATGCTTGCAACATTATCTGTGACTGGAATCATGAAGGGTGGTCGCCCATTTATGTATCTTCCATTTTTAATTTTGTTTGTACCTATTTTAGACGTTGCATTTTCAAGCATTAGAAGAATTTTAAAAGGCTCAAGTCCTTTTGTTGCGGATAGTGAACATATACATCATCAATTATTGCACGCAGGTTTTTCACAAAACAGAATTGTTGTAATTTTATCATCTATTGCATTTATGGCTTCTTTGACAGCTTTTGCTTTGGCTGGTTCTTTAAGTAAATATTTTATTTATACTCTTATTTTGGTTATGGTTTTGATTTTACTTAGTGTGATTTCAAAAACAATGAAAAAGGACACAAATGAATAAGCGTTGGTATGATTTTGACCCAACAATTAGCTATGCAATAAAATTATTAGAACAATCAGAAGACAAAATTAAAAAATATTGTCTTGATTACATAATTGAACAAGCCAAAAATGATGGAGTTGAATTTGAGGATGATGTTAATTCCAAATTTGATTTTATTTGGCAGAGGCAAACGGATAATTCTTCTCATTTTTTTGAGGCTATGGAATATCTTAAAAGGGCAAATTTAAATTTTCAACATAATATTTCTTTGGATATTATTAAATACATTAATGAGCTTGAAAAAAATATAAGAAATGATTGATTTTAAGCTACGGGTTTAAAATAATTATTTGATAATTTAAGTAAAACGCACAAAATAACCATAAAATATATGGAACTAAAAGAAAACCTGCAATTTTAGATATTCTAAAAAAGAATATAGTTGTCAAAATAACAAGTATAATTAATGCAATTAATATAATTAATGCAAAGAATATTTCATTAAAATTAAAAAATACAAATGGCCAAGAAAGATTAACGAGAATTTGTGTAAAAAACAAGCTAAGTGCTATTTTTTTGTATTTATTTTTTTTAGTTAAAATAATGATTAATGATATAGCCATTAAAATATACAATATTGTCCATACAGTTGTAAAAACCCAAGCCTCTGGCATAAGGTCTGGTTTTATTAAATTTTGATAGTAATAATTTTTAAAGTCCATAAAATTATTATGGACTTTAAAATATTTTTATACATTAGCTTTTTTATTTATTTTTTTATATTGTACTATTCGACTATTTCTTGACCTTTTGAAGAAATTTCTTTTTCCAATTTTGTAATAAAGTCATCAAGTTTCATAGTGCCTATTTGACCTCTGCCACGAGCTCTTATTGCAACAGTTCCTTCTTCGATTTCTCTGTCACCTAAAACTAAGACATAAGGAATTTTTTTGTTTTGTAGACAATCTCTTATTTTGTAATTCATACTTTCTTGTCTGTCGTCAAATAAAGTTCTGACTGCTTTTTCGCGCAATTTTTTGTAAATAGCTTCACAAGCATCGTTGTGTCTTTCTGCAATTGGTACAATAGCAACTTGATTTGGTGCAAGCCAAGTTGGGAATGCGCCTGCATAATGTTCTATAAGAATTCCGTGGAATCTTTCCATAGAACCGAAAATTACTCTGTGAAGCATAACTGGTGTTTTAAGTTCGCCATCTTTATCTTGATATTTAATATCAAATCTTTCAGGCAAGTTAAAGTCTAATTGGATTGTTGCACATTGCCATGTTCTTCCAATTGCATCTTTTACTTTAAAGTCAATTTTAGGACCATAAAATGCACCATCACCTTCGTTGATTTCATATTTCATATTGCGTTTATCCATAGCTTCCTTCAAGCCATTTTCTGCAATATTCCAGTTTTCAATTTTACCAACAAAACTTTCTGGACGAGTTGATAATTCAACTTCAAAATCCATTTTGAAAATTTTCATTGTATCTGCAACAAAGTCGATAATCGCGTTTATTTCATCAACTAATTGTTCGGGTGTGCAGAAAATATGGGCATCGTCTTGAGTAAAGCCTTGAACACGGGTAAGGCCAGCAAGTGCACCAGAGTGTTCTTTTCTGTAAACTGTTCCAAGTTCAGCCATACGCAAAGGAAGAGAACGATACGAATGTCTGTTTGCTTGATAAATCAAAATATGGAAAGGACAATTCATTGGTTTAACAATATATTGTTCATCTTCTTCGTTTTCTTTTTGGATAAAGAACATGTTTTCCCTGTAATGGTCAATGTGTCCTGACAATTCCCAAAGTTTTGATTTTGCAATTTGAGGAGTATTGACGATAACATATCCTCTTTTTCTATGTTCTTCTCTCCAATAGTTTTCAATTTCTTCTCTGACAACTGCTAAATTTGGATGCCAAAGAACAAGTCCGCCACCGATTTCTTCTCTTACTGAAAATAAATCAAGCGCAGTTCCTAATTTTCTATGGTCACGTTTTTTGGCTTCTTCAAGCATTGTTAAATAATTTTTTAAATCTTCTTTTGTTAAAAATGCAGTTGCATAAATTCTTTGCAACATTTTATTTTTAACGTCTCCTCTCCAGTAAGCACCTGCAACTGACAACAGTTTAAATGCTTTAATTGGTCGAGTGTTTTCAAGATGAGGTCCACGACACAAATCGTTAAATAAGGTTTCACCTTGTTTGTTTTTTGTTAAATATAAAGTTGGATTGTCGTTTTTGTGTTCTTCTAAAAGTTCAGCTTTGTAAATTTCGCCTTGCGCTTTAAATTCAGCAATTTGTGCTTCAACATCTGGAATAACATATTTTTCAAAAGTCAAATCTTCTTTTAAGATTCTCTTCATTTCATCTTCAATTTTTGTCAAATCTTCTTCTGATAAGGTGACTCCTTCTATATCAAAATCATAATAAAAACCATTTTCGATTGATGGTCCGATAGCTAATTTTGCAGTTGGGTAAAGATTTTGAACTGCTTGCGCCATAATGTGTGAACAAGAATGTCTTAAAATTTGTAAATCAATGT
This sequence comes from Cyanobacteria bacterium SIG30, assembly GCA_015152475.1. Taxonomy (GTDB): domain Bacteria; phylum Cyanobacteriota; class Vampirovibrionia; order Gastranaerophilales; family Gastranaerophilaceae; genus SIG30. The sequence continues at coordinate 117,060 of SUTW01000004.1, forward strand.
TTTCCATTTTTTCTTCCTTTTATCTTTAAGCTAAATTTTATCACAGAAAAATATAAAAGTTTACCCTATGTGCGCAAAAAATTTTTTTTATATTATTTTAGAAGTTATGAGAATAAATTCTTTGAATTTTAATAATTTTTCTGCATATAAAAGTGAAGTCAATTTCGGAACAACAAACAGAACTTTATATGAAAAAAGAGGTGGCAAAAGATTTATTGATAAAAAATACAAAATGTCAGCTGCACCCTATGGAAAAGACTATTACTTATCAGGCAAAAGAGTAATATATTCAAACGCTACCTGTTTTCTAAGAGGTGATTTATGTGGAAAGTCAAATACTTGGGAAAATTTTACCAATATTATTTTGAAATGTTTTCCAAAAGATGAAAAAATAAATGTTTATGATTTTGGTTGTTCTGATGGTTCCGAGGCTTATTCAATAGCTTTTTCTTTAATAGAAAAAGAAGGCGACGGCGCAAAAAGATTTTTCCCGATTAAAGCAATAGATAGAGACCCTGAAATAATAAAAGATATTCAAAATGGTACTTATGCCAAGGAAATTGACTTGAAAAAAATTGATGCTGCAACCAAAAATAATAAAGACAAATATTTCATAATTTCAAAAAGTGGTAGAGAATTTTTGTTAAAACCAAAAGAAATTTTAAGAAGAAATATAAGATTCAGAACGGGCGATTTTGTTCAAGAGCTAAATAATATTACCGGCAAAAATAACTTAATTTTTTGCAGGAATTTCTGGAGATATTTATCTGAAGATGAAATAAGAAGAGCTTTAGAGAAATTGAGTAAGCTAGACCCTTCAACGAGAATTGTTTTAGGCAGTTTTGATTTGTGTACAGATTGTGAAACGGGAAGGCAATATCCGCCAAAATTTTTTGAAGAATATGGTTTTGTGAAAGATGGTACAAATTTCATTTTGAAAAAAAGTGATATTGAAAAACCTATAGATTATAAACTTGCAAAAAGATATATAAGCAATTATTTAGAACCAAGTATGTATTAACTTTGCCACTTGAAAACCGTTATAAAATTTGTTATAATACGAACATAGAATTAGCTATACGGTATATGAAAGGATATTTATGAATAAAAATATCAAAAATGCATTTACTTTGGCTGAAGTTTTAATCACATTAGCTATCATTGGCGTTGTTGCAGCACTTACAATCCCAACTTTAATCACAAATTACCAGCAACAAGAATGGGTGGTCCAATTTAAAAAAAATTATTCAATAATTAACAGAATAACAAACCTTGCAATAATGGATTATGGCTCAATGGCTGGTTGGGCATTGGGTGAAGTTGATAATGGGGCAGATGCTGTTAGATACGTGCAAACCTATATGGCACCTTATCTTCGAATCGCAAAAGATTGCGAAGATTCGACAGAAGGTGATTGTGGTTATACTACACGTGGTTTAAATGGAACACCATCTATGCCAATTGATGGCAGATTTGCTAAGCTTTATCTAGCAGATGGTTCTCTTTTGGGTTTTCGTATATATGATAATACAAGCACAAGAAAACGTGTTTTGATTGTTTTTGATTCTAATGGCCAAAAGAAGCCTAATATTTACGGTAAAGATATTTTTTATATGCTGCATGTAATCGCCTTTGATAATAGAACTGATGCTAGAGGAAAATTGGTTTCTGCAGGTGGCGGTGGTGCAATAGATAGTGTAAACGATTCAAATAGCGCTTGCAAAAAAAGCGGACGAGGTTATTATTGTGGCCATGTGATTATGCAAAATAGCTGGAAAATTCCGTCTAAAGAGGAATATGTAAGATTAGGTGGAAGTATCGAAGAATATCCTTGGTAATTAGTTGTTGAAACGCTTTAAAAAAATTGTTATAATCAAAATGTTGGATAAATTATGAAAGGTGTTAATTAATGAATAAGATAAAATTTTACAGAGGTGAAATTAAAAAGTTAAAAGCTTTTACCTTAGCCGAAGTTTTAATCACACTTGCTATCATTGGCGTTGTTGCAGCACTTACAATCCCAACAACAATCAAAAATCATTGGCATACAGAAGTTTCATCTGGTGCAAAAACTTCTTTTTCAATAATGTCTAATGTTATAAGAAAAGCTGTTTATGACCATGGTCCTACAACAACGTGGAATTTAGGAACATCTGGTAATATTGATGATGCAGAAAATTTTATTGAAGAATACATTTTGCCGTATGTTAAAATTGCAAAAAATTGCGGTAGGGCAAAAACAAACGATTGCATTTATCAAATAAATAATATAAATGGAGAGCGTTTTGACTGGGGTAGTACCCCTGGTAATGAACGTGAATTTGCACGTTTTTATTTGGCTAATGGTACTGCAATAACATTCTATTTGGGTGGCAGTATTGGTAGTGATACGCACGAAGTTCAACTTTTTACCGATTTTAACGGTTGGAGAGGTCCAAATAAAATGGGTGTAGATGTTCAAACATATACTATTAATACTCATGAACATAACGCGGCTGGGGCTGTTAGGACGAATTATGACCAAAAAAGTAAATTTAGACTTGGTTTACCGCATCAAGCTACAAAAAGCACTAACGTAACGCCAAGATACCTTATTTCGGATGATTATAAAGGTTGCAAGAAATCTGCGGGGATTTATGCCGGCATGTGGTGTACAGATTTAATGCATTTGTATAGTAATGGCAGAGTTCCATCTAAACAACAATATATCAACTGGGGTGGTACAGCTGCTGATTACCCTTGGTAAATGTATAAAAATCAAATAATATAATGAAAGGTATAGAATTATGAACAAATTTAACTTAAATCTCGGGGAGGGGGCAACTAATAGATTAGCATTTACTTTAGCTGAAGTCTTGATCACCCTTGCCATAATTGGTGTTGTTGCGGCACTTACGATTCCAAGTGTTATTACTAATTATCAAAATACTCAAACTGCGACAACTCTTAAAAAAGCTTATAGCACAATAGCAAACACAACAAATTTGGCAATAAAAGACCATGGGCCAATTTCCGGTTGGGTTGACGATATTGGAGCATATGGTTTTCAATCCTCTAAAATATATGCAGAGAAGTACGTAATTCCTTATTTGAGAATATCGAAAAATTGTGCAAATAGTAATGAACCTAGTTGTACTCATAAAATTAAATTTTATAATACTAGTGGTGAATTATCATCTCTTGAAACAACCAATTATGCAAATTTTTATTTAGCAGACGGAACTTTTGTTGCCATTGGCACAAATAATGCCGGTACAGGTGCAAATCAATTTTTAAATGCACAAGTTTTCATAGATGTTAATGGTTTAAAACAACCTAATACTCTAGGTAAAGACGTTTTTATTTATATTCATTATTTAATTTCTTACGGTAAAGATATTGGTGGAAAATTGCATCCGCATTGCATACATGATGAAAATCTCAAATGCGTTTTGAGCGAATCAATTAACAATTGTAAAAAAGGTGGGAATAATGTTTCTTGCGCACATCTTATTATGCAAAACGGTTGGAAAATTCCAAGCAAAGAAGAATATGTTAGAATGGGTGGCGATGCAGATAAATATCCTTGGTAAAACGAATTTAAACATAATTTAAGTCCCAATTAAATTGGGACTTTTTTAAAAAATAAAATCTTGAAAACTTTAAAAAAAATTGTTATAATAACCTTATGAATTTTTTTGAATGGTTTAAAAAATCAGTAGAAGATTTAAGATCTGTTGAAGAAAAATTATATAATGATAAAACACAATTAGTTGAGGTGTATCAACGAAATTTGGCTCTTGAAAAAGAGATTGATCAAAGAACTGAGGAATTACACAAGGCAAACAAAACTTTGTTAACTCTTGAGCATGTTTGGGACATGATGAATTCTTCAAGACCTCTATCAAGTGTTTTAGAAGCAATTGTTAATAGTCTGCATGGTGAATTTGGTTATTTATATAGTTGTATCGTGCAAAAAAATGTTGACCAAAATGGCGAATTTTTGAGTTTTAGAACTTTTTTGGAAAATGATTTTTCACAACGACTTCATAAAATGCTTCACCAAAATCTATACGAAACAAGAATGAATTATACAAAAGGTGGAATACTTGAAAGTGTTGCGCAAAGTGGTGAAATTACTTGTTTTAATGATTTTGGCCAAGTTTTGCGTGAGTTATTTCCAAAAATTGATAGTATCAGCATTGCAGAAATTACAAGAAGTGCTTTAACGCAAGCAATTATTGTTTTACCACTTAAAACCATTGATGAATTTTTTGGTTATTTGTGCGTGTTTTCACCACGTTATGAACCAAAAGAGAGCGAATTGAATTTCTTGAATCTTTTTGCAAGACAAATTGAACTTGCAATTACAATTGCAACTTTGTTTGAAACTGTTAAAAAGCAAGCAGTTACTGACCCATTAACAGAATTGTTTAATCGACGTTTTTATGAAGATGCGCTTAGCCGTGAAGCTGTTCGCGCGCTTCGTATGAATCAGCCATTCTCATTAATATCACTTGATTTAGATGATTTGAAAAAAATCAACGATACTTTTGGTCATAATGCAGGAGATAATGCAATTAAGGCAGTTGCCCGTGCGATTAGCGAAAATGCTCGTTCAGTCGATATTGCGTCAAGAATTGGTGGTGAGGAATTTAGTATTATTTTGCCCGGCGTTGATTCAAAAGGTGCAAAAATTGCGGCTGAAAGATTTAGAGTTGCTATTGAAAACCAAGATGTCGAAGATGTTGGAAAAATTAGCGCCAGCATTGGTGTTGCAACGTTTATTGAACAAACAGTTGATGCAGATAAACTTGCTGAAATGGCAGATAGAGCAATGTATAATGCTAAGAAAAATGGTAAAAACCAAGTTGTTACAGCATTAATTGAAGATGAAATTTCTTGGCAAGATGTTGCGATTGAAACTTTTGTAGATATTCTAGAAAGACACAGAATTCCTTTTGATAACAAAACTGCAAAAATCTTAATTGACAAATTGCAGACAAAAGAACTTCAAAAACATGGCAAAAGCACAAAAGAACTTTTATATAGCGTAGTTGATACTATCTCGCAAACATATGCTCCTTCAAAACGCGAAGGTGTCACAAAGGATAAAGTTTATTTGGCAACTCTTGTTGCAAAAAGAATGGGATTAAGTTCAACGGATATCGATAAATTGAAACTCGCAACGCTTTTATACGATATTGGGAACACAATGATTCCGGCTGATATTTTGAAAAAAACAACACCTCTTTCAGATGAAGAAAAAGAAAAAATCAGCAAACACCCTATTCTTGCTGCTCAAAAGATTTTGAAACCTATTGCGCAAGTTTCTGATATTATTCCGATTATTGAACAACATCATGAAAATTGGGACGGAACTGGTTATCCTTCAAATAAAAAAGGTGAAGAAATTCCTGTTGTTTCGCAAATTATATTAATTGTAGATTCATTCTTTGCAATGACGTCAGATCGCCCTTACCGCAAGGCATACACGATTGACGAAGCAATTGAAGAAATTAAGAAAAATGCCGGCAAAAAATATAACGAAATTTTGACAGAAGAATTTATTGAAGCCCTTAAAGAAAGCAGAATGCTTTAATGTATGAAATAAAAAATAGTATTTTTTTATATCTTACAAAAAGGCAAAAAGCAATGCTGTGTACTTATTTGAAGAATTTTACAAGGCTGAATAAAAATCTTGATGTTGACGAAATTTTAAATAAATTTTTGGAAGATGAAGAATATTATAACAATATTCAAAATCCACATTTTTATTTTGTTGTTGAAAATTTTGAAAATGAAGAATTTATTTTGGATGTTAAAAAATTTATTAAATCCATTTTAAAGGGTATTGAATATAAAGAAAAACAGAAACCTTTTTTGGAAAAACAAAAAGAATATTTAAAAGCTCAAAAAAAAATAATCCAAGAAAACAAAATGAAAAGCGAAAAACCGACCGAAAAACAACTCAAATATTACACAAAACTATGTAAAAAATATGGAATTGAGCAAAAAAACACACAAAATGCCTCAAAATTTGATTTAAAAAACTGGATTAGTGAAATTTTGGACAAAAGTGACGAAATTTTAAAAAATAGATTTAATATTGTGGAGAAAAATTAAAATGCAAATTTTTAAACAAGTCGAAGAAATTTTAAATAGCATTTCTGATGAACCAAAGGCAGAGGCAAGATATATAATAGAATTTGTTAGTGGACAAAAACTTTCGGACATTTTTGTTCAAAATAAAGTTAATAATGAAGAAAAAATTATAGAAATTGCAAAAATTAGAGCGCAGAGTGGAAAACCAATACAACAAATTTTGGGTTTTGCCTATTTTATGGGTGAAAAATTTATGGTTGATGAAAATGTTTTAATTCCACGTGATGAAACAGAAATTCTAGTTCGAGAAACTGTTAAAATTGCTCAAAAAATGGATAATCCTCAGATTTTGGATATAGGTGTTGGTTCAGGGTGTATTTCCTGTATGATTTCAAAATTATTGGAAGAAAAACCATTGCAAGTTTTAGGTGTGGACAACTCCATAAAAGCTCTTAAAATTGCCATTGAAAATGTACAAAGGCTTGTTGTTGCAAATCGTGTAATTATAAGAAAATCCGATATTTTTTCAAATATAAAAACTAAATTTGACATAATTGTTTCTAATCCGCCTTACATAAAGGAAGGTGAAATTTTGCAAAAAGAATTAAAGTATGAGCCACAAGATGCATTATTTGCGAAAAATGACGGTTTTTATTTTTATGAAAAAATAATCGAAGATGCGCCAAAATTCTTGAACAAAGGGGGTTTTATTCTTTTTGAACTTGGTGTTAATCAGGCAGATAAAGTTAAAGCAATGCTTTCAAAATCTTTTTCAGAAATTGAAACAATAAAAGATTTAGCGAATATTGAGCGAGTAATTAAGGCAAAGTTTTAATTCTATTTTTTTCATCAACATGAACAATGTTTGGTTCAATTGTTTCATTTTCGTTTATAAGGGCGTATGCAACAATAATAACTTTGTCTCCAACATTTGCCTTGTGGGCAGCCGCTCCATTTATGCAAATTTTTCCTGAATTGCGTTCACCTTCGATAACGTATGTATGAAAGCGTTCGCCATTATTTATATTCAAGACATCTACTTTTTGACCAACTTTGATATTAGAAGCTTCCAATAAGGCTTTATCTATGGTGATTGAGCCTACATAATTTAAATTTGCTTCGGTGACTGTTGCTCTATGTATTTTTGCGTATAAAAATTCTAGTAACATATAAGATAATTCTATTACAAAATAAAAAACAAGTTCAAATTTTATGTAAACTTTTATGAACGGCAACCCAAAATATTATTAATTAAAAGCAATTTTTTTACTTTACATACATTATACAAGCACAAAGTAAAGTAAATGGAGAAGAATAATATGAGAATTTCACCTTTAAATGTTTCAATGCGCAAAAATTTAATAAATTTTGGTGAGACATCAGGCGCTGGCCCAATAATGCCAACTGATGCAGATGAAACAGATGAAAATAAAAGTAAAAAAGGAAAAGTTGTCGCAGGTGTTTTAATTCCTGCAGGCGCTCTTGTAACTGCAGGAGCTATTGCTTTAACTTGTGCACAATGCGGTAATAAAAAACAACAACCAACAGAAGCATTCAATACACATATAGCCGGCACTTTATTTTTTGATAATGCTTATGAAAATATAACTTTTGAACCTAAACATATAATACTTGATTTTTCAAATCCAAAAGCTCTTGCTGAATACAAAGATCAAGGTTTAACTCTTAACAATATTATTAAAAACGAATACTTTGCAAACGAAGAAGACAAAGGTGAACAATACTACAGAAAAACATTAACAGAATTAGACCAAGCAAACCCTGGTTTAATTGATAACGTATTCAGAGCAGTTTCTTCTGGCAAATATGAAAAATGGACAGATGTTCCATACGACGAATTAATGAATACTAATATTGACAAGAAAATGAAAGAATTAGGTTTAAGATTCTCAGATATGGGCATATTCCACATTAATCTTCCAACAATATACTTTGAACAATTCAAAGAAACAGGAAAAGAAGATGGTTTAACTGGAATGAGAAAAGTTAACCTAAACACAAAAAATGATGTCGTTTTAGTTAATCCAAATGTAAAAGATGCAACAGATAAAGAAGCAAAAACTGTAAAAGACTTAATTATCAAAAATTATGGTGTTAAAGAAAACAGTTATGAATACTACTATGTTCTTAACATGGTTGCAAACATGAAAGAAAACGAAGGTCTTTTAGAAGACAACAATGGTTCAATAAGCGATACAAACAGAGCTCAAACTCTTGAAGCAAGAAAAGGCTCTTTCTATGTTCACTTACCAGACAATTTGGTTTTATTAGTTAAAGGTGAACACCATTTAAGAAATTCAGAAGCAGAAGTTGCAAATAAAAATATAGACAATATCGTATTTTCTAACATGAATCCAACTGTCAGAAATGTTGATATTAAGGAAAACAAAATTAAAACAGTTGAAGATTTAACTAAATTCTATATCAACCCTGAAACAGGCAAAGCTTTAGAAGATGTTGATATGTATGATGAAACTACTGAAAATTACAGAGAATTAATCATGAGAACCATCATGGCTTCATATCCTGAAATTTTCAAAAACTTACCATATGAAGAAGCTTTGAGTGTTGATCTTTCTGAATTAGACAGCATTCAATTATCAACAATTGTCTACAACTTTGTTCCGGGCGGTAAATGTGATTGTGGTGGATGTAACCCAATTGGTGATGATGACGATATACCACCTAAAAAACCTGTTAAAGAAGATAAGCCACCAGTTGATGACGATGAAGATACAGGTTCAAAAGTTCCGGATGATCCAAAACCACCAATTGATGATGATCCTCCGCCAGTTGAAGATGATGATGACGTTGATCCTCCACCATCAAGTGATGACGATGATTGTGCTCCACCACCATCAGTCGAGCCAGACAAAACTCGTAAGCCTGTTATAAAAGATGATACTTCATCTAGCTCATCTAGTTCATCTAGCTCATCTAGTTCAACTAGTTCATCTAGCTCAAGTTCATCTAGCTCATCAACATCATCTAAACCGACAACATCGTCAAAACCAAGTTCAAGTAGTGATGGTACAAGCTGTGGAGATTTACCACCTGTAGATACAGATTATTAAAACAAACTAAATCCCTCTTTTAAGAGGGATTTTTTAATGGCATTAACTTGTTTGTAAATTTTTGTGAACTCATTTTTTGAATATTATTAATTAAAAGCAATTTTTTTACTTTACATACATTATACAAGCACAAAGTAAAGTAAATGGAGAAGAATAATATGAGAATTTCACCTTTAAATGTTTCAATGCGCAAAAATTTAATAAATTTTGGTGAGACATCAGGCGCTGGCCCAATAATGCCAACTGATGCAGATGAAACAGATGAAAATAAAAGTAAAAAAGGAAAAGTTGTCGCAGGTGTTTTAATTCCTGCAGGCGCTCTTGTAACTGCAGGAGCTATTGCTTTAACTTGTGCACAATGCGGTAATAAAAAACAACAACCAACAGAAGCATTCAATACACATATAGCCGGCACTTTATTTTTTGATAATGCTTATGAAAATATAACTTTTGAACCTAAACATATAATACTTGATTTTTCAAATCCAAAAGCTCTTGCTGAATACAAAGATCAAGGTTTAACTCTTAACAATATTATTAAAAACGAATACTTTGCAAACGAAGAAGACAAAGGTGAACAATACTACAGAAAAACATTAACAGAATTAGACCAAGCAAACCCTGGTTTAATTGATAACGTATTCAGAGCAGTTTCTTCTGGCAAATATGAAAAATGGACAGATGTTCCATACGACGAATTAATGAATACTAATATTGACAAGAAAATGAAAGAATTAGGTTTAAGATTCTCAGATATGGGCATATTCCACATTAATCTTCCAACAATATACTTTGAACAATTCAAAGAAACAGGAAAAGAAGATGGTTTAACTGGAATGAGAAAAGTTAACCTAAACACAAAAAATGATGTCGTTTTAGTTAATCCAAATGTAAAAGATGCAACAGATAAAGAAGCAAAAACTGTAAAAGACTTAATTATCAAAAATTATGGTGTTAAAGAAAACAGTTATGAATACTACTATGTTCTTAACATGGTTGCAAACATGAAAGAAAACGAAGGTCTTTTAGAAGACAACAATGGTTCAATAAGCGATACAAACAGAGCTCAAACTCTTGAAGCAAGAAAAGGCTCTTTCTATGTTCACTTACCAGACAATTTGGTTTTATTAGTTAAAGGTGAACACCATTTAAGAAATTCAGAAGCAGAAGTTGCAAATAAAAATATAGACAATATCGTATTTTCTAACATGAATCCAACTGTCAGAAATGTTGATATTAAGGAAAACAAAATTAAAACAGTTGAAGATTTAACTAAATTCTATATCAACCCTGAAACAGGCAAAGCTTTAGAAGATGTTGATATGTATGATGAAACTACTGAAAATTACAGAGAATTAATCATGAGAACCATCATGGCTTCATATCCTGAAATTTTCAAAAACTTACCATATGAAGAAGCTTTGAGTGTTGATCTTTCTGAATTAGACAGCATTCAATTATCAACAATTGTCTACAACTTTGTTCCGGGCGGTAAATGTGATTGTGGTGGATGCAAAAAAGGTGAAACACCAGTTGAGAAAGAAGATGATAAACCTGTAAATAATAAAAAACCAACGGATAATGACAATACAAGTAGTGAACCATCAAAAACAACTGACGACGACGATGATGATGATAAAAAACCAACAACATCTAAACCGAATTCAAGTTCAACTCCAACGATAGTTGTTGACCCAAATGATGATACAAGCAAAGTTCCAAATGACAATACATCATCAAAACCAACAACATCATCAAAACCAAATGTTGACATTGATGATAATGATGATACAAGCAAAATTCCAAACGATAATACATCGTCAAAACCAACAACATCGTCAAAACCAACAACATCGTCAAAGCCAACAATATCATCAAAACCAAATGTTGACATTGATGATAATGATGATACAAGCAAAATTCCAAACGATAATACATCATCAAAACCAACAACATCATCAAAACCGACAACATCATCAAAACCGACAACATCATCAAAACCGACAACATCGTCAAAACCAAATCCAAGTTCTTCAAACAGTACTACACCAACAATAATTGTTGATGACAATGATGACGTAAGCAAAGTTGGAAATGATACAACTTCAAGCAGGGTTATGATGTCATCAGGTGCGCCTACAACAGTTTATTCAAGTAGAAGTTCATCTTCAAGTTATTTGAATTCTTCAGGTTCATCGGGTGGTGACGGTGACGGTGTAAAAACTGGTTCTTATGACGAGTCTGTAATAGTAACACCTGATAGTGAAAATCATCCACAATCTCAAAATAACAATTGTCATGATGTACCACCAGTAGATACAGATTATTAAAACAAACTAAATCCCTCTTTAAAGAGGGATTTTAAATAATAAAAAGTTGCATTTTCTAATAAAATAATTTATAATTCTTTATTATTATGCTAAAATAGCTTTGTTACTATAATATAGGAGATTAGAATATCAGAAACGATTCAGCAACATCAAAGGAACTTTTAAACGAAAAAATTCGCGCAAGTGAAGTAAGACTTATTGATGATGAGGGTGTAAATCACGGACTTGTAAAAACAGCAAAAGCATTACAGATGGCACGTGAAAGGGAGTTAGATTTAGTTGTTGTTTCTTCTAATCAATCGCCACCAGTTGCAAAGATTATGAACTGGGGCAAATATAAGTATGAAACTGAAAAACGCGCAAAAGAAGCTAAGAAAAAACAACATACAGTTGATGTTAAAGAAGTTAAAATGCGCTATAAAATAGATACACACGATTACGAAGTTCGTCTTAAAGCCGCAAAGAAATTTTTGGCTTCTGGCAATAAAGTTAAAGTCGTTGTTATGTTGAGAGGACGCGAAATGCAACATAACCAACTTGCGATAGACTTGGCGAATAAATTTTTAGGTGATATGTCAGAAATTTCAATGACAATTGAAAAGAAACCTTCTTTGGAAGGAAGAAATGTTGTTGCCATCTTAACACCTTCTTCTAAATAATATCTTTTTTAAGTTGTTTGTCTATTTCAAACAAATCATCTATTGAAGGATTTTTGATGAGGCTGTGTTTTTCCATAGCTTTTTCAACAATTTCTGGAATTTTATTTATTGAAATTTCATTTTTCAAAAATTTATCAACAGCAATGTCGTTTGCGCAACTTAAAACGCAAGGCATTGAACCACCGATTTTGCCAGCTTCAAGGGCTAATTTTAGGCATCTAAATTTTTCAAAATCTGGTTTTTCAAATGTTAAATTATGATTTAAAAAGTTAAAACTTTTTGATTCTATGCCATATTTGCGCTCTGGGTAAGTCAGGGCGTATTGAATTGGAATGTGCATTGTTGGGTTTCCAAGTTGAGCAAGGGTTGAGCCATCTTTAAATTCAACTGCTGAATGGATAATGCTTTGCGGATGTATTATTATGTCTATTTTTTCATAATCAATATTAAAAAGATGATGAGCTTCTATAACTTCAAGCCCTTTATTCATAAGGGTTGCACTATCTATTGTGATTTTTTTACCCATTTTCCATCTTGGATGTTCAAGAGCTTCTTTTAGCGAAGAAGATTCCATTTCTTCTTTTGTTTTGTGTAAAAAAGGTCCGCCTGAGGCTGTAATTATGATTTTTTCAATATTTGAAAAATCTTCTGTGCATTGAAAAATTGCACTATGTTCGCTATCGACTGGCAAAATTTTTACATTTTTTTCTTTTGCTTTTTTCATTACAATATCGCCAGCCATAACAAGAGTTTCTTTGTTTGCAAGGGCTATGTTTATACCATTTTCGATAGCGGTAAGTGTTGGACGAAGGGCGATTTTGCCAGATGTTGCAGTTAAAATTAAATCATTTTCTTTATTGGAACAAAGTTCAATTAATCCAGATTCACCAAAAACTACTTCTGTATTTGCAAATTCTTGTTTTATCTTAGGAATATCTTCTTCATTTTGGACACAAACAATTTTTGGCATAAACTTTTTAATTTGTTGTTTTAAAAGTTCTATGTTTTTTCCTGCACTAAGTGCAATTACTTCAAAACCTTCAAGTTTTTCTATAACTTCAAGGGCCTGAGTTCCTATTGAACCTGTTGAGCCTAAAATTGTAATTTTTTTCATACAATTAATTTTATAACAAAATTACAAAATATGTTTTTGCTTTCTTAAATATATTTAGTTTTGTGATATAATTTCTCTATATTATAAAACGAGGTTTAAATGGAGCTTTTTGCACCAAAAGAAAAAATAATAGGTATCCCAAGAGCACTTATTTATTACAATTTTTTCCCTTTTTGGTATGGTTTTTTTACAAATTTAGGTATAAAAGTTGTATTATCATCACCGACAACAAAACAAACTATTTCTGATGGTTCTGCACTTGTTGTAAGTGAAACTTGTTTGCCAATAAAAGTTTATGTTGGACATGTCGTTGATTTAGTGCGCAAAGGTATTAAAAATATCTTTGTTCCATCCATCCAAAGTATTGCGCCTAAAATTTATAATTGTTCCAAAATCAGAGGTCTTCCAGATTTAATAAGAAATGTTGTTAAAGGCGATTATTCGATTATAGAAGCAACTTTGGATAAATCTGAGGAAAAAGCTGGTTTATATGAATTTTTGGCACAGGCTGTTTCAAAATTTAAAATCACAAATAAAAAACTAATTTATAAAGCATCAAAGGCTGGCTGGGTTGTTTATAATAATTTTAAAACAATGATACAAAATGGACTTGAATATGATGTTGCACTTAAAAATGCAATGGAAGGCACAGTTGTCATAGGCGCTCCAAGGGAGAAAAAATTAGTTGACGTTGTTGTTGTTGCTCATGCTTATAACATATATGATACAAAGGTCTGCATGGATGTTTTTAAGAAATTAAAAAATCTTGGCGTTAATGTTCATAATGCATTTGAATTAACTGACGAACAATTACAGGAAGGCGTTAAAAACTTAAATGATCAAGTTTATTGGGCAAATGAACTTGAAATGACGGGGTGTGCCGGATATTATTTAAATAATAAAAATATTGATGGAATTATTACAATAACAGCTTTTGGATGCGGTCCTGATTCTTTGATGATTGAGAGAATTGTTCATAAATCTAAAAAATTCAAAAAACCTATTTTAAATTTAACAATAGATGAACACACAGGCGAAGCTGGTTTTGTGACAAGGATTGAGGCTTTTTGCGATATGCTTCAAAGAAGAAAACTTAAAATGCAAAAATAGTAATAGCTTTTTTTGGAAAATAATGTATAATAATGGATATGGATTACGATTACAATTACAACGTGAAACTTAATAGAGAACAAGTTATTGATCTTTTCAGAATGGCAGATATAGATGCTAATCCTGATTTAGCTTCTAGTGATGATATTTCAAGAGCTTTAATATCAATTGAAAAGAAATTAAACTTTTTTAATTATCCACTGAACTTTTTTGCATCTGAAACAATAAATGTTTTAATTGTTGACGATATGGAATTATCTATATATCAACTTAATTCAATGCTTAAAAAAATTGGTGCGAATGTTTTTGTTTCAAGAAATAAAGAAGAAGCAATAACTGAAATTAAGAAAAAACGTTTTGATTATATAATTATTGATTTATTTTTACCAGATTCTCAAGACGGTTTAGAACTTGTTGAATTTGCAAATCAATACAAACAAAATGCTGAAAAAGATTTTAAAATAGTTGTTATCTCAGGAACTGATGATCCAGCACTTATTGAAGAAGTTTATAAACATGGAGTTGATGAGTTTGTTTCAAAACAACCTAAGTGGCATGAAAAAATAATGAAATTTATTTCTGTTTCAACCACAAGAAATGATAACGAAGATTTTAATCAATATGTTATAAATGACAATATTAGTGTATTTACTATTTATAAAATTAATAATGAAAGATATATTAAAAATTTATTTAAAGAAGTAAGCACCGCTGTTTTATCAGGAAAGAAAAATATTATTTTAAATATGGAATATGTAAAAATATTTTCTGATAATTATGCAAGCATTTTTGTTGAAATTTATAAAATTGTAACTGAACAAAATGGTCAGTTTGTTATTGTTAAACCTTCTAAGGACGTTACGACAGCACTTGAATACGTGTTCCTAAACGACACTATCCCATCTTACGAAACAATTGAACAAGCTGTTAGTTGTATTGAAATAAACAATTTAGAATAATTTTTTAATTTTTATTATATTGCAAGTTCTAATTTAAATCCTAATTTTGTTGATTTGATTAGGAATTTAGAATTGTCAACTTTAACCATATAATAATCTTTATCCATACTGCTATCAACTAATCTGTATTTAATTCTTAAATCTTCGATGTTGTTTTTAAAAGTATGAATGATAAATATTTCTTCGTTCACAAAACCTATTAGTGAAATTTTGCCTCTAAATTGTGCAAGGTAGAAACCTCTGTCTGATTCAATTTTAATAGAAGATATAATTTTTGCTTCAGTTTCTTCTTGTGTATTTTGTTTTATTGGATTTTGAGTCATAGTTTGTTGTGATTTTGTTATCTGTTTGTTTATTTGAGGTTGTTTATTTATTATTTTGTCTGTTTCTAAAGTAATTGTTGGAGCTGAATCTTTAGAAATTGTATTATTTACTTTTGGTGGTGTATTAAGTGGAGTTGGTTTGTTAATTTGAATGTTTTGAATACGCTTGATGTTATCTTGATTATATTTTATTGTATTGGTTTTTTCAATATTTAAATCAGTTTTTACTTTTTGTGTTGGAGTCACAAAATTATTGATAGGTGTTTGAACCTGAGGTTTTTGTTCAATTTGTTTTTCGTTTTCTGTTTTTATGGCAGAGCTGAATTCCACTTTGGTTTGAAGTTTTTGATAATTAGACTCAGGTGGCAATTCAGGAAGTGGAGTTGGCTCAATAACTGTTTCTTTTTTATTTGTAAATTCTTGTTTTTGAATAACTTCTTCTTGAGCTCTTTTTTCTTTAAGCTCTTTAAATTTATTAATTTTTTGGACTTCTGTAATTTTTTGTTTTTGAGCAAATTTTTCTTTATTTTCTTCAAGTGTTTTTGCAAAAATATCATTAATTTCTTGTGTTGTTGTTTCAAAATCTTTTTGAGTAATTTCCACGTCTTTTTTAATTTGTTCAACAGGATTTGTTTTTGCATTAAATAAAGTTTCAGGAATACTTGCGTATATTGTTTCATCTTCTTCCGCTGGTTTTTTCAAAACAATTTCCTTATCATCATTTGGCTTAATTTCTTCTTTTGTTTCATTCATTTCTATTGCAAAGTCATCAACTTCTTTAATTTCATCTTCGATTTTTTCAATTTCATTTTGTTCATCAATTATAGAATCTGTTTTTTCATATTCAGGAAGTGTTTCACCAGATTTTTCTTTTTGTCTTACGTAGTTAATTAAAATAGAAATAATTCCTGCAAACAGAATTAAAAGCATAAAATTGTTTTTAATAAAATCTATAAAACCATAAGTTTTTTTAGATTTTGTTTCCTTGTTTTGAGCAATAATATTTGATTCTTGTTCTGCATTTATATCGGCAAGAATTGTTTCTTCAATATTTTGAGTAGGTTCAACTGAATTTGTTTTATTTTCAATATCATTTGTTATAGGAGCAGAAACTTCTTTTGTCTCTTCTTTTGTTTCTGCGGGTTTATTTATATTTTGTACATTTACTTTTTCATTTTTAATTGGGTTTTGAGCAAGTTTTTCTTGTGGTTTTGTGCCTTTTTTAACAGTTTTTGTAGCTTGTTTTTTTTCTGTAACTTTGTTAACAGTTTTTGTAGTTTGTTTTTTCTCTGCAACTTTGTTAACAGTTGTTTTTTTAATATTGGTTTTTTGAACAGTATTATTTTTTGCAGTTGTTTGTTTTTTAGTTTTTGCTATTGTTTTTTGAGCTATTTTTTCATTTTTTATAATATTTTTATTTGTTGTTTCTTGGGCAATTTTTTCATTTGTAGATTCTTTATTTTCAATTAATGGTTTTAAATCAGTTTTTGTTCCTTTTTGAATCGCTTCAATTTCTTTATCTATTTGTGCCAATTTTTCTTTAGATATAACATTAGTTTCTTTTGTTTCGGCTTTAATATTTGTTGTTAATTTAAGCTCTCTGTTTGTTGTTATTATGATTTTAGTGTAACCATTATTTATATCTTGACCTGCGTATGGTTGTAATTTGACATCTACACTTTTGATATCTTCATTTGACGCACCAGATGTAATTGAATTATTTGTTTCTGGCAATAAAATATTATAATTATTGTTACCTTTTTTAATAACTTTTATTGGTGTTGAATATGGCTTTTGAGTATGCAAATCTATTCTGTAACTATTTTCTGATGTTTTAACTATATCGATTTTTGTTAAATTGTTTTTAAAATCGTCACTTACAGAAAATGTTGTTAGTGTTGTTAATATGAATGCTAGTATTGTAAATAAAAATCTTTTCATTAAACCTGTCCCGTTTGTGGTATTATAGTCCTACCTTAATTATAATACAAAAAAGACAAATGTAGCACTATGGAAAATGAATTTAAAACAGGTTTTGTAACAATTATAGCTAGACCAAATGTTGGTAAATCAACTATGCTTAATAAAATAGTTGGGCAAAAGATTGCTATAACAACAAATACGGCCCAAACAACAAGAACAAAAATAAAGGGTATATTAACTTCTGAAAAATCACAAATTATCTTTATAGATACCCCAGGTGTTCACAGGCCACTTAATAAGCTTGGAGAATTTTTATCTTCTCAAACTCAAAGTGCTGTTAAAGATACTGATTTAATATTATATTTAACTGATGTTACAAGTCCATGTATGAGAGGCGATATGTGGATTTACGAAAATTATTTAAAAGATGCAAATGCGCCTGTAATTTTAGTTTTTAATAAAATTGATTTAGTTAAAAATCAAGAAAAACTTGAAGCGAATATTTACAGTTATAAAAAGATGTTTGAAAAAAATATTCAAACAGTAAGAATTTCTGCAAAAACCGGCAAAAATTTTGACAGCCTTATTCAGTGTATTGAAAAATATTTGCCGGAAGGCGAGATGCTTTATCCAGATGATGAAATTACTGACCAAAATATGAGGATGATTGCATCTGAAACAATCAGAGAAAAAATAATTTTAAACACAAGGGATGAAGTTCCTCACAGTGTTGCTGTTTTGATTGATTCTTATAAATCTGAAGAAGATATTGATAGAATTTCTGCAACAATTTATGTTTCAACCGATAGCCAAAAAGGAATTATAATAGGCAAAAATGGCTCAGCGCTTAAAAAAATTGGAATGGAGGCAAGAATTGAACTTGAAAAAATTGCTGAGAAGAAAATTTTTCTTCAACTTTTTGTAAAGGTTCAAAAGAATTGGCAAAAAGATTCCCGCGCAATGAAGATGCTGGGGCTTGAAGATGAGAGATAATTAATCTTTATTGAAAAAATTTGGGTTTTTGAATTTATCTAATTTTTCTTTGTGAATGATTAAGCCACATTTTGAGCAGGCTAAAATTTTTTCTGTCGAATCAATTGGAACAAAAACGTGTGAGCATTTTTCTACTTCTTTTTGGATACTAACACTTTTTTTTGAAAAAATGCCAGTCTTGTTACCGAAATCTTTTTTTAATTTTGCGAATAATTCAAAGATATACATAACTTTTATTATAATATTTTTTTACAAAAAAGAAAATGGTTTTGATTTTTTTATAAAATTTATGTATAATTAAATGGTACATTTTATTGGAGACAAGATGAATATATACGTTTGTTTAGTTTGTGGTTATGCGTATGATCCTAGCGCTGGGGATGCAGATAGCGGAATTGAACCAAATACACCATTTGAATCATTGCCTGATAATTGGGTTTGCCCTCTTTGTGGTGTTAAAAAGAATGAATTTGTGGAACAAGTTTAATGTCTAAAATAGATTCCATAGATGGACTTATAAAAGATTCTCAAGACGCTCTTGCTGAACATTTTTCTTGTGTTGACGAGATTTGTGATTTTAACCAAGAAAAAGTTTTGAATGCGTTTAGAAAAAATAAAATTGGTGAAGAACATTTTTACACTGTTACGGGTTACGGCCATGATGACATTGGGCGTGAAGCTCTCGATAGGGTTTTTGCAGATGTCTTTAAAGCTGAAAAAGCAATAGTCAGACCACATTTTGTATCCGGAACACATACTTTAGCTTGTTGCCTTTTTGGGATTTTAAGAATGCAAGACGTGTTATTGTCAGTAACTGGCAGACCTTATGACACTATGCAACAAGTTATTGGTATTAATCATAGAACACCTGAATCTCTTTGGGGACATGGCGTTGAATATAGAGAAGTTCCATTTATAAACGACAAAGAAGTTGATTACGGTGAAATTTATAGAAAAGTTGACGATAGAACCAAGATGGTTTTAATTCAACGCTCAAGAGGTTATAGTTTAAGAAAATCTTTATCTGTTGATGAGATAAGAAGAATTGTGGAAATTGTCAAAAGCAAAAATCCAAATTGCATTTGCTTTGTTGATAATTGTTATGGCGAATTTGTCGAAGATAAAGAACCTATTGAAGTTGGTGCTGATTTGATGGCAGGAAGTCTTATTAAAAATCCAGGTGGCGGAATTGTTGAAGCTGGTGGGTATATCGCAGGCCGTGCCGATTTAGTTGATTTATGTTCTGCAAGGTTAACTGCTCCTGGCATTTATTCGCAAGGTGGAGCAATGTTTAACCAAACAAGAATCATGTTGCAGGGCTTATTTATGGCACCTTTAATAGTTTCTCAGGCATTAAAAGGCGCTTTATTGTGTGCCAAGGTTTTTGAAAATATTGGCTTAAAAACAACTCCACGTTCAAGAGAAAAAAGAAGCGATTTAATACAAACTGTTGAATTCAAAAATCCAGAAGATCAAAGCGCTTTTTGTCGTGCTGTTCAAATGTATTCTCCAGTTGATAGTTATTTAACTCCGATTCCTGATGAAGTTCCAGGATATGATGACAAACTTATTATGGCTGGTGGCACATTTGTTGAAGGTTCAACAATTGAACTAAGTGCCGATGGTCCTGTTCGCCCACCTTATGTTGTTTATATGCAAGGTGGTCTAAGTTATTCACATGTAAAAATTGTTCTTAAAGGCATTTTAAACGAAATTGAAAACGCTAAGCTTTCAAAATAAATTATTTTGTGTATTTAATAACGTAAATAAAAAAGGTGCTTAAAAGCACCTTTTTAAATATTGTATTTATTTTGTTTAACTACTGTTTAACCCAGTTTGTCATAACATCAATCTGAACAGGTTTCAAAAGAATGAATTCTTTAATTTGTCCTTTGTGAACCCATGCATTTTGACCTTTGAATATATAATATGCAATTTTGTTCAAGAAGTCATTCATTTTCCAAGTGTTTGAATTTTTAGGATGTTTGAAAACTGCTTTAATATCTGCAACTGCTGGGAATTCAGTTGTTTCATCAATGGTGTTAGCTCTTATCATAGTGTCTGTTGCAAGAACTATTTCACCATTTTTTAATAATGTTTTTTCTTTAACAACTTTTTGGACAGTACCTTCGAATCTTGCGCCAACTGGGATAATTAGAACTTTATTTTTGTCAACAAAGTTTTTAGTTGCACGTGCAGTAAAGCTTTCGCCAACAACTGCTACTCTTGAATCATCAAATGGTTTTTTTGAACTCATGCAATCCATAACTGCAAGCGGTAAGATTGTTCCTGCTGGGATATATGCTATATCTTTATCAAGATATACATTTTCTAAAACATAACCATCCATAATTTTTGGTTGTCCTGCAATTTTATGGTTTGGAGCAATAGCTGCTCTTTCCATCATTGCAACCAAAAATCCAGCTAATTCACCACGTGTTGCAGGGCGTAATGGTGAAATGAAACCTTCGTCATAAGGTGGAATGATTAACATATCTAATTGTTTTGCCTTAGCTGTTCTTAAAAGAGCCCAAGAAGGAACTTCATCTGCATCTTCAAATTCTGCTAAGTATTCTTTTGCCGCTTCTGGTGTAAGTTCTGAAATATTTAACGCATTTGTTATAACTTCAATAACTTCAACTCTTTTAACATTGTCGTTTGGATTGAAGTATCCATCAGGATCTTCTTCAACAAGGTCATAATTTGCAGCAAGTTGGATATACGGATAACCCCAGAAATCAGGTGTTACATCTAACCATTCATAAGTTTGTTCTATTGGTTTACCAATAAGTCCTAATGCTCTTGTTGCCATTGATGTAAATTCTGCCTTAGTTACCAAATCGTCTGGTCTAAATTCGCCGTCTGGATAACCAAAAACAACACCTTTTTCTTCAAGATATGTAACGTAAGGGTATGCCCAATTTGTTTCATCCATATCAACAAAACCAGCGTGAGCATTTTGCGTAAAGATTAAACACATAAATAGAGCAATTACTAGATTTAAAATTTTTTTCATTTCCCCAAGTCCTTATTTTTAAGCTATTTCATCTTCAATTTGTTTTTTCTTTTCCTTTGGAAGTTTGATTATTTCTGCCAAATTATGTTTTTTGCGAACCATATCAGCGGTAACGGTGAACTTTTTGATATCTTTGTTTGAAGGAACTTCGTACATAATGTCAAGCATAAGTTCTTCAACAATTGATCTTAAAGCACGTGCACCAGTTTTTCTTTTTATTGCTTCTTGTGCAATGCAATTTATTGCTTCATCTTCAAATACAAGTTCAACGTCATCCATATCCATTAAGCACTCATATTGTTTAAGCACTGCGCTTTTTGGTTCGGTAAGAATTCTTTTTAAACTTTCTTCGTTTAATTGGTCTAGTACAGCATAAATTGGAATTCTTCCAATAAATTCAGGAATTAAACCAAATTTCATAAGGTCATCTGGTTGAAGTTTTTGAAGAAGCTTGTTTGTTTCTTCCTCTTTTTCTTTTGCGCTTTTTGTTTTTGCGCCAAAGCCAACACTATTTCCTTCTGAGCAACGTCTTTCAACGATTTTGTCTAAATCAACAAATGCGCCACCAACAATAAATAAAATGTTGCTTGTGTCAATTTGTATAAATTCTTGGTGCGGGTGTTTTCTGCCACCTTGAGGTGGTACATTCGCAACGGTACCTTCAATCATTTTAAGAAGCGCTTGCTGTACGCCTTCACCTGAAACATCTCTTGTTATTGATGTATTTTCGCTTTTTCTTGCGATTTTATCGATTTCATCAATGTAAATTATGCCTCGTTCGGCTTTTTCTGCATTATAGTCAGCATTTTGATAAAGTCTTAATAAGATGTTTTCAACGTCATCGCCAACATAACCTGCTTCTGTTAATGTTGTTGCATCTGCAACGGCAAAAGGTACGTTTAGCATTTTTGCTAGTGTTTGAGCTAACAATGTTTTACCTGAACCAGTTGGACCAACAAGTAAGATATTGCTTTTTTGAATTTCAATACCTTTCTTTTCATTAACATCAAGATTGTGTGCAATTCTTTTATAGTGGTTATAAACGGCAACTGCTAAAACTTTTTTAGCGTCGTCTTGTCCAATTATATGTTCGTCAAGGTATTCTTTTATTTCCATTGGTTTAGGAATACCATCAAACATTGAATCTATATCACCAGATTTTTCTTCTTGTTTTAAATTAAAAAGTTCTTCATCTAGAATTTCATTACATAATTCAATACATTCATCGCAGATACAAACGTCAGGACCTGCAATCAATTTTTTAACTTGGTCTTGAGTTTTTCCGCAAAACGAACATTTTAAATTTGGATCATCATGTTTTGACATTTATTTAAAGTCCTTATTTTTCTAATTGGTCACTTGTGATTACTCTGTCAATCATACCATATTCAAGTGCTTCTTCTGGTGTCATAATGTAATCACGGTCTGTATCTTTTTCGATTTTCTTGATATTTTGACCTGTGTTTGCAGCCAAGATTGAATTTAGAGATTTTTTAATTCTGATAATTTCATTTGCTTGAATTTCGATATCAGTTGCTTGACCTTGAGCACCGCCTAAAGGTTGGTGAATTAATACTCTTGAATGTGGAAGAGCCATTCTTTTACCTTTTTTACCAGATGATAATAAGAATGCGCCCATTGAAGCTGCTTGTCCTAAACATATAGTAGAAACATCAGCTCTTATATGTTGCATTGTGTCATAAATAGCGAAACCTGCAGTAACTGAACCACCTGGTGAATTGATGTATAACATAATATCTTTTTCAGGATTTTCGCTATCTAATAATAAAAGTTGTGCAACGATTAAGTTGGCAACCATATCGTCGATTGGAGTTCCTAAGAAAATAATTCTTTCACGAAGAAGTCTTGAGAAAATATCAAAAGATCTTTCGCCACGTGAAGATTGTTCAATTACAACTGGTACAAAACTCATCTATTTATCTCCTTTTTTAGCTTTAAAGTTGTTATTTTCTATTAACATTTTTGCAACTTTTTCAGATGCAACTTGTTGTGAAATAAGCGCAATTGAAGAAGGATTTTTGAAAATTTCTTGCATTGCTTCGTTGCGTCTTTCACCATATTGGTTTGCAATTAGTTGAATTTGATTAAAGATGTCTGCTTGTTCAACTTTTACACTTTCAACCATAGCAATTTTTTCAATTACTAATGAATTTTTGATTCTTTTGATTGCTTCTTCTTCAATTTGTTTATCTACTTTATCCAAGCCTTCTTCTTGAATCATTTTGTCAAAGTCAAGCCCTTGAGACATTGCTCTTTGTCTTGATTCTTCTTTGATTGCGTCTTTTTCTCTTTCAATCATTGTTGCTTGAATATCAATTTTTGCTTCATCTATTACTTTGTCAAGAATTGCTTTTTCTTTATTTCTGTCATTTGTCATTTTTTCATTTTCTTCTAAGAATTTTTGAATGTCAGCTTTTAATTCTTCCAAAGTTTTCATTCTGCCATTAGTTGCTTTTTGAGCTAATTCATCATTTTCTTCAGGCAAAACTCTTTCTTTTATTTCTAATAATTTGATTTTAAATTGAGCATCTGCACCTTTTAATTCTTCACTGTGGTAATTTTCAGGGAATTTAACATCAATTGTGAATTCTTCGCCAATTTCATGTCCAATTAATCCTTCTGCAAAACCAGGAATAAAGTTTGAATTTGCAAGATCTAACATATAACCTTTTGCAGATCCGCCTTCAATAAGTTTACCATTTGCACTGCCTTCAAAATCAAATACAACGTTGTCTGTTGCTGTTGTTTTTCTTCCTTCAACATTTTTTAAAGTTGAAAGTCTTTGTTTAATATTTTCAATTTCTTTTTCGATAGCATTTTCTTCGTTTTTGTATTCAACAAATTCAACTTCAACATTTTTGTATTCACCAAGAGTAACTTCAGGTTTTAATTCAACTTTTACAGTTAAAGTTACATCTGAACCTGGTTCAAAGTTATATGTTTCTATATATGGTTGTTGCGCAAGTTCTAATTTGTTTTCAGTTACAACGTTAGAAAAAGCTTCTGGGAATAAATCTTCGATTGCTTGATGTTTAATTGCATCAACACCAACTCTTGCTTCAACAACTTTGTCTGGAACTTTTCCTTTTCTAAAACCTGCAATGTTTAAATTTTTGCTTATTTTTTTCAAAGCTTTTGCATAGGCTTCTTGAGCCTTATCTTGTGGGATTGTAATATCGAATTTTGCGATATTTCCTTCTAGTTTTTCAATTTTTGTACTCATAATTATTTATTATACCTCTCATCTTACTTTACTATAACTCAAACATATAAGAATAGTCAATTTAGAGTAATTTTTTAACAATAAAATTACAAAAATTTAACTTTTCTAAAAAGCTTCTTTTTTAGCTTGATTTAATTGGGTTTATAACATATCCCCCATGCCGAATGTAAAGAAACCGCTCTTTCTGTCAACACCAGCTGTATTTGTTAATGGAATACCATAATCGAAGCTTACTGGTCCGAGTCCTGGAATAAATACTCTTAAACCAACACCTGCTGATATAGCGTAACCCGGACGGTCATATAAACGGTCTGTTAATGTTGGTGAGAATATTTTGCCTGCGTCAACAAAAGCTGCAATTCTTATATTGTTTAAGAAATTATTTGAAGTTAGTCTGTCAATAAATGGTATTGGAGTTCTAAATTCAGCAGAACCCATCATGAAACCTTCACCTGTGCCCACTTCTGAGATGTTGAAACCTCTAACAGAATAAGGACCACCCATTCTATATGCTGCAAATTCTGGCATATTTCCATTTATCTTTCCGCCAGCTTTAGCTGTTAAGACAAATGATGATTTTTTGCCTGCAGGAATGAACTTTTTAATCACACCGTTGATTTTTCCAAATGTATTTTCAAAATCAGTTATATTAAAGTTTTCTTCCAAGCTAATACTTGCAATTCCGCCGCGGCGGGGGTTGATGACATTATCTCTTGAATCATAAACAAGAGATGGAGTTAATTTTATGAAAAAGCCACCTTCAAGCTGTCTTTCTCTTTCTGACCAAGGGACTGAATGTTCTCTGAATATTCTTTGCATTTCCCATTCGTCACCTTCGCTTAAATGAACATTTTCAACTCCAAAAGAAATGCTTCCGCTTAAATTTTTAAATGAAGTAAATCTTCTGGATAATGTTGCTTCTGCACCAAATTTTTGTTCAATTGCCAAAGGAACTTGGTAACTTCCAAGGCTTCTGAAGAAGGCCCTGTATGCAATTGTATTATTTCTGTTTTTAAAATGAGGTTCTACAAAAGATATTTCAGCTTGATAGTTTGCGCGTTTCAGAATACTGTCATCACTCATCAAGATACCGGTACCCGCCATGAAATTGAAGTTAAGTTTTTGTCCTAAGCCTCTGAAATTATTTTCTCCAAAACCTACGGAGCCAAAGAAACCGGAAGACGAATCAACACCAACACCAATTGAGATTTTTCCGGTTCTTTGCTCCTCTAGATTTATTGTAACTATATATTCTCCAGTTTCTGGGTCCATTTTAATATCTCTTGTGACATCACTAAAAGCTTGTGTGCCCATAAGTTTTAAAATGTCGTTTCTCGTTGTGTTTTCATTGTAAACAGTTCCTGGTTCAAGCAGAATATTTCTTTTTACAATGAAGTCTTTTGTTTTATAGTTTCCATCAACGATAACGTCTTGAATAATACCTTCATTTATAACAAGGTTGACAACTCCATCTGGGTCATCTTGGACAACTGTTACGCGCGATAAGATGTAACCTTTAATTGAATATAATTCCTGTATTTGTTCAATAGCTTGATTTATTGTAACGATGTTTTGAGGCATGCCTTCAAGGGGTTGCAAAATATTCAAAATTTCACCGTCATCCACAACATTGTTGCCTTCTAAAGTGAATGCTTTTATCGGTGGGTTTTCTTCAACAATTATTCTTAATGTTATATTTGAATCATCTTCATTTCTAAGGGGAATAGCCCTTAATTTTTGAGTAAAAAAGCCTGTTTTATAGATTTTATTCAAATCTGTTACTATGACTTTTTTGTCATATACATAACCTGCTTTTGTTGACATTTGGCTCAAAATAAAATCTTTATTAACTAAATTGTTGCCAACAACTTCAATATCTTTCACATAGGTTTCGCCAGATGACATCATTTCTTCTTCTGTCATATCAGGACGCGCAATTGACGAGTCTTCAATTGCAAAACAATTGTTCTGTGCTAAAATAAGCGCAAAAAACAATAACCCAAGTGCTAAAATTTTGTTTATCTTTCTCATTAAATTCGTTTTTAATCTAATTGGTGGTTAATAAAATTATAACTAAAAAAAATGTTATTACAAATTTAAATGAAAGAATTAACATTACTTAAAAAAGCTTGATTTTTTCTTCAAAACAAGCTTTTTTAAAAATTTATTTTTTTTGTTAAAAATGAAAAAATTAACCTCTTGAATAAACTTCCATTGTAATACTGTCATGGGTTTTAATCGGGTTAAAATATGCGCAAGATGCAACCATTGCGGCATTATCTGTACAGTATTTAATATCTGGGAAATTAACAATATAGTTTCCGTTTTCAACTTTTTCAAGGTCTGAAAATCTTCTTCTGATTTCGCTATTAGCTGCAACTCCGCCTGCAAGTACAATTTTGTCATATTCGAATTCTTTTGCAAACATAAGGGTTTTTTGAACCAGAGTTTCAGCAACTGTGTGTTGGAAACTTGCGCAGATGTCTTCTGTCGGGATATTTTTCTTGTCAAATGTTTCAATTAATCTTGCAGTTGCAGATTTTAAACCCGAGAAACTAAATTCGTTTTTTCCAACTTTTGCAATTGGAAGATCAAATGCGTGAGGATTTCCAGAATGCGCAGTTTTATCTAATAAAATACCACCAGGATAAGGAAGTCCAAGTAAACGCGCAACTTTATCATAAACTTCACCAACGGCGTCATCTATGGTTTCTGCAACTATTTCTTGATTTTCAAATCCTGCAATTTTTATAAGTTGTGTGTGTCCACCGCTAACCAAAAGGCAAAGAAAAGGTGGCTCGATAGTGCTGTCAATAAAATTTGCACAAACGTGTGCTTGAAGATGGTCAACTGCAACAA
This sequence comes from Cyanobacteria bacterium SIG30, assembly GCA_015152475.1. Taxonomy (GTDB): domain Bacteria; phylum Cyanobacteriota; class Vampirovibrionia; order Gastranaerophilales; family Gastranaerophilaceae; genus SIG30. The sequence continues at coordinate 144,769 of SUTW01000004.1, forward strand.
AAGGTTTGTTATAAACAAGTGACATTGCTTTTGCAGCATTTGCACCAACAAGTAGTGAACCGACTAGTCCTGGCCCCATTGTTGCTGCAAAGGCATCCATTTCAGATGGACTTTTTCCAGCTTTTTTAAAAGTTTCATCTATAACAAAATTAATAGATTCCAAGTGTTCTCTTGCTGCAATTTCAGGAACAACACCTCCAAATTGCATGTGTGTTTTTATTTGTGATGCAACTGTATTTGATATGACATAACGTCCATCTTCAACAATGGCACATGCTGTTTCGTCACAGCTAGATTCGATTCCGCAAATTAACATACAGTTGTTTTCTCCATATTATAAAATTACTTTTAACAATTTTATGATTGCTTTTTCTTAACAATATAACCTTGTTTTTGTTTTTTATGCTATTATTTTAGCATGAAAAATGTAATTTTGATTTTATTTTTTTTATTGTTTAGTTTTATTCCTTCTTTTGCGGTTCCAACCAATTCAGAAGCGATTAAAGCGTATAATGATGGGATTGAATATTATGGGCAAGATGAAATTGAAAAATCAATTGAATCTTTTAAGCGTGCCGTTACTATACAAAGTGATTTTTATGAGGCTTATTATAATTTAGGGCAAGTTTATTTATCTGTGAATAATGTTGATGAAGCTATTAAAAATTATGAATTAGCGGTTAAATATGAACCTGAAGATTACGAAAGCTGTTATGTTTTAGGGGAACTTTTTTACAAAAAAGGTTATTTAAGTAAATCCATTGGTTATTTTTCAAAAATTCCTCCAACAAGCGATTTGTATTCAAACGCACAACTTTTTAGAGAAAAAGTTATCAAAAGACAAAAAGAAGTGCTTTTAAATCAAGCTCAAATGAAAGCTGAGGCTGATAAATTAATTATAAAAGATATGGCAAACGTGACTGATATAACTGGAATTGCTTCTCCTTCCGGTGTTGCAGGAGACAGCCTTGGGAACATTTATGTTGCAAGTTATGGTGAAAATAAAGTTTACAAAATTGCTCCAAATGGGCAAAGAAGTGTTTTTGTAACAGAACAGGTTTTGTCAGGTCCAATATCTGTTGCAGTTGACAAAAACGATAATGTTTATGTTGCTAATTATGTTCAGGGTAATATTCTTAAAGTTTCACCTGATGGAGCGCCTTTTGTTTATACAAAAGTTTTGAAACCATATTGTGTGAATGTTATAAAAGACTATTTGTATGTAACCGAACAAGAAACAAATAAGGTTATGCGCTTTAAATTATAAAATCAAAACAGGATTTAAGCTTTTGTTTTTATAAATTTTTCTATTTCTTTTAATTGTTTTTTGAGGTCTTTATTGGCTTCTGCTTGCTCTTTAACTTTTTCCCACGCATAAAGAATTGTTGTATGGTTTCTGTTGAAATCTTTTGCCACAACAGGAAGACTCAAATTTGTCATTTCTTTTGCAAGGTACATTGCAATTTGTCTTATTCTTGCGATGTCTTTTGAGCGTGCGTTGCCTTTGATATCTTCGTTTTTAATATCAAAATATTGCGCGCATTTATCTATGACATTTTCAACTGTTACTTTTTTCTTATAATTTTCGTAATCTAATATCTTTTTAGCTTTTTCAACATCAAGTTTTTCTCCATTTATTGATGCCCAAGCACTTATTTTATTGTATGCACCTTCAAGTTCACGAACATTTCTGTCATAAATTTCAGCTAAGAATGATGAAACTTCTCTCGAAATTTCAAAATTATTTCTTTGAGCATATTTTTCAACAATTGCAACTCTTGTTTCAAAATCTGGTGGCAAAATATCAACACAAAGGCCCCATTCATATCTGCTTTTTAGCCTTTCGGGTGTGTGTGTAAAGGCGCTTGGTGGTCTATCTGATGCAAAAACTATTTGTTTGCCTGCGTGGAATAAAGAATCAAATGTGTTAAAAATTTCGTCTTCTGTTGCTTTTTTGCCTTCAACAAATTGAATATCGTCTATTAAAAGCACATCAACATTTCTGTACATATCTCTAAATTTATGCATTTTAGAGGCTGTGTCTGAACTTCTGATTGAATCAATTAGCTGATTCATAAATTCTTCAGCTTTTGTATATTTGATTTTCATATCGGGGAAATTTTTTAAAACACTGTGCCCTATTGCTTGCATAAGGTGAGTTTTGCCAATCCCGATTGAGCCATAGATAAACAAAGGATTATATTTTTGTCCTGGTGCTTCTGAAACTGCTTGTGCAACATTATATGCGAGTTTTGCGTTTTCACCAACAACAAAATTATCAAATGTATATTTTAAATTTAAGCCACAGAATGAATGCATTTGTTTAAGGTTTTCAATCTGCTCTTTCATAAGAGCGATTTCTTTTGATGGGGCTTCTTGTGGTTTTTTGTTTTTTTTAGCATTATCTTGTTCAAAAATTATTTCAATATTTGGTCTTGTGCCACTAACTTCAAAAATTGCATCTTCAATATTTTTTAAATATTTTTGTTTAATAATTTGAATACCAAAGGCCTGATTGCTTGAAAGAGTTATATTTTCCTTGTTGTCAGATAGTTTATCTTTTGCTTTAAGCGTTGAAATCCAAGGCATAAAAGAACTTTCAGGTATTTTATCTGATAAAATATCTAAAACTTTTTGCCATTCTTCTTGCTTAATTTGTTCATCTTTTGTCATAGTTAACATTTTATCATAATATTATTTTTTTTGAATTTAAATTTTAAAATTTGTTTTAATATTTATTGTTATTTAACATAGTTTTAAATATGTGCTAGAATAATTTTTATGGGAATAGAAAAAAAATCGGTTATAATTTCAATTCAATCAACAAAAGGGGACCCAACAGACAATGAAATATGCAAAAAAGCATATTTTAAAAGTGCTATAAAAGGTGGCGCCCGCGGGTTTAGACTTGCAGGTGTTGAAGATATTATTCTTGCAAAGAAAATGTTTCCTGATATTCCTGTTATTGGTATTACAAAACCTGAGGTTATACCTGAAAATTATAAAGAACTTGTTTATATTACGCCAAGTGTTGAAGATGCAAAATCTCTAATTGACGCAGGCGCTGATATTATTGCTTTTGATGCGACAAGACGTCATAATTATGAAGATATTTTAGATGTTATTAAGAAAAATAATAAGCTGGCAATGGCTGATATTTCCGATTTTGAAGAAGGAATTCTTGCAAATGAATTAGGATGCGATTTTATTTCAACAACTTTAAGTGGTTACACAACTTATTCAAAACAAAGCGACGAACCAGATTTTGAGCTTGTTCAAAAACTGGCAGAAAAAAATATAAAAGTTATAGCCGAAGGTAAAATTTGGGAGAGGGAACAAGTTAAAAAAGCTTTTAATTGCGGTGCTTATTCTGTTGTTATAGGTTCTTCGGTTACTCGCCCATGGCTTATAGTGGAAAGGTTTGTAAATTATGGTTAAAAAAGCTCTTGCGATTGATATAGGCGGAACAAAAATTTTTTCAGCACTTATTGATGAAACTGGAAAAATTATCGGTGAGGTGAGAAAAAATAGCACCCCAGGTGATTTGGTTGGGATAATTAAGATATTAAGAGAAATAATAACGCAGGATGAAGGCTTTATTGATGTTGTTGCAATTTCAACAGCAGGTGCTGTTAATTTGGAAAATAATGCAGTTATAAGTGCGACAGGAAATTTGCCTGAAGGATACAGGACAATTGATTTTCCAATGTTATCAAAACGCCCTGTTTTTGTTGAAAATGATGCAAATTGCGCAGCGTGGGCTGAATATAAAATTGGTGCTTCAAAAAATTTGGATAACAATATTACTCTGACATTTGGTACAGGCGTTGGTGGCGGAATAATTGTAAATGGCAAGTTGATGAAGGGTAAATCTGGTTCGGCTGGTGAGATGCATTTTAAAATGGCACTAGATGAAAAAAGAAAATGTACTTGTGGTGCTTATGATTGTTTTGAAATTTACACATCAGGTAAAGGTCTTATATTAACTGCAAAAGACATTTTAGGAAAAGATTTGACAACTTATGAAATTATCGAAGGTTACAAAGGCGGTTATCCAAAATTTGATGAAATAATGACGACTTGGAGGAAAAATATCGCAAAAGGTATTGTTGGGCTTTGCAATATTTTTGACCCTGATTGTGTTGTTTTATCTGGTTCTCTGGCACAATTTATTGAAACTGAACCAATTCAAAATTATGTAAATAATGAAATTTCAACAATGCCGACAAAAATTTTCCACGCAAGTGCTGGCAATTATTCAGGCATGATAGGTGCAGCGCTTCTTGCGCTTGAAAAATTCAAATAACGGGTATATTTTATATAAATCTAAATAAATTTTTCCAAAACATTTTTTTAAGGAAAAAAAGCGGATATCTTTTTATAAATGCAATAATACCTTTATAAAATTGCATTTTGTCTTTTTTAAGCCAGTTTTCAAGATTATCTTTTTTGTAATATGTCATTTCGTGATACTTAAAATAATCTTTTTGTTTTGGATTATAGCAACCCAGACCTTGTGCCCAAGGCTTATAATCACCAACGTAATGAATGATATTAGGTTCTTTAATAGCTAATTTATATTCAATATTGTCGTCATATGTTGCCCAAACATTTAAAGGACAATATTGTAAATTCCATTTTAAATTTAAAAATTTGATGTGATTAATTAAAAGTTGATTTAAAACTGTCTGATCATATCCAAGTGGTGTTCCTGTATTTTTAATTGCTTGTTCTACTGCTTTTTCTGAAATTTTATCTTCGCGCCATTTTTTGCAATTTATAACCATTAGGCCGGTATTAAAGAATTTGGATTTTCCGTCTAAAAATCTTCTTGAATATTTTTTGCCGTTAGCATCTTCAACGGCCAAGATATAATTATCATCAAAAGGCATTTCCCAAAGTTCTTTTAATGATGAATGTATTACCATATCGCAATCAAGATAAATTAATCTTTCAAGATTTTGTAAATCTTCAATATCTGGTAAAACCATAGTCCATAATATTTGTACAGGATAATAATCTGATTTTTTGTATCCGTCAAACATTGAATTATCAATTTTATTGAATTCAACTTCAGAATTATATTTTTTAACAACTTCTGTAATTCTTTCTTTTGAAAAATCGTTAAGAGCACCGTCTATTATATGAAAAACAATATCTTCTTTGCTGTTTTCAAGAATAGATGTAATACAAGTGACACTATGTTCCGTGTATGCGTCATTATGTGTTATTGCAATATGAATTTTATTTTGGTTCGTCATATATATAATCCTCAGGGTCATAAGTTTTGTTTGCAAAAACCTCTAAAATACAATTATCTTTAAAATCGTACATATAATGCCAATCAGAAGGTTCAAGAAGCAGGAATTTATCTGGTGAATCAAGTAAAAATTCTTCTTTTTTAACGCCATTATTAACATAAAATTTGCAACTGCCATTTAGCGCAACTGCGGCTTGAATCGTTTCTTTATGTGCATGACGTCCTCTTATTTCGTTATCTGCACCCCAAATATAAAATACACGCTTAATTTCAAAGCCAAGGTCTTTTGCCTCAACAACTGCTAAATTTCCTCTTGGATCAGAAAATTTTTTAACATTAAAAATCTTTGCCATAATCGAATTTTAACACAAATAATCCCTAAAAAAATTCCAATAATAAAAGTCCCTCTTTTGGAAGGACTTTTATTTTAATTGAATTTTTAAACTATTCAACAACGATAACGCCAACTGGGCAAGCGTCAGCTGCTTCTTTTACAGCATCTGCGTTTGCTTCAACGGCATCTTGGTTAACAACTGCAACGTCTTCAATTTTGAAAACTGCTTCGCAGAATGATTCACAAGCGCCACATGCGATACAACCGTCTTCGATTCTTACTTTCATTTAATTAAGACTCCTTATCTTTCTTACAATTATCAATTATACAAGGAGCAAATAAAAAAAGCAAGGAGTTTATTTTATTAATTCCCTAACTTCATTTGCAACTTCAAGCGCACTTGTCTGGAATGTGCAAACTGGATTTTTACATTTTCTTTTATGGCATGGAATGCAGATTTCTTTTCCTTTTGGAAAAGCAATATTGCCAATTGGCGCAAAGGTATTTTTGCTTGTTGCACAGAACAAAGTAATTGTTTGAACTCCAAGCGCCCAAGCAAAATGTGCAGCAGATGAATCAGGGCTTATAACAACTTTTGCTCTTTTTAAAAGTTCAATATATTCACTCAAATTTGTTTTTCCAGCCAAAATAATTGCTTTTTCATCATTTTTTGTGATTCTATTTATTAATTCAATATCTTTTTTAACACCTGAAAATATAATATTAGTTTCATCTTTTAATTCTTGATAAAGCTTCTGCCAATTTGCTTCAAGCCAGTGTTTTGTATCCCACGTTGTTGCAGGCGCAAATATAACAATGGGTTTTTCTTTATTTATGTTTAAAAGCAAATCATCTATATTTTTTTTAGTTTCAATACTTGATTCAGGCAGAATGGCTTTTGGTTTTACGTTTTCGAGTTCTTCTTTTGTTAAAATATCAAATGCTCTAAGCAAATCTAAATTTCTTTGGACAATATGATAATTTCGATGTGGTCTTTTTGATTTTGGCTCCATTAGAAAATTGCAGGCCAATGTTGCAAATTCCTTGTAATCTTTATAACCGATACGATGTTTTGCGCCACAAAAAGCATTGATTATAAGGCTTTTAAACATGCCATGTAAATCTATTGAATAATCATAATTTTCTTTTTGTAGTCTTTTATTTAATTCACATATTTCTTTAATTGTTGTTGGTGAAAGCCAATTTTTTTTCCATTTTGAAAGATTGGCAATATAAACATTGTCAATTAAAGGATTATTTTTTATTAAAGCTGATGAATTATCTCCGACAACCCAATCAATTTGGGCATCTTTATATTTTTCTCTGATAGCGTTTGCCACAGGTAGACAATGTACAATGTCACCCAAGGCAGAAAGTCTTATTATTAGAAATTTTTTCTTAATATCCATTTGAAAAATTAGTCAATTTCAACTTTGGCATCTTCGCCTAGTTGTTTCTTTTTCATATTGTGAACAACGGCGTCAACCAAAAGTCCATAAGATTTGCTTTTAACAATATCTGGTGAAAATTCTTGAATTAAAGTTTCTCGAACCATTGATTCAAGTTTTCTGTTGTCATAACCAGGTTCTTTATTTTCATCAGAAATTAAAAAATCTATATATCTTGTTCCAATTTTAAGATTTTGCATTTTAGAAAACATCAGCCATTTAAGGCGTGGCGCAAGACCTTTAATATTTTTAACAAATTTTAGATTTTTGAAATTCATTTTTTTTGTCCTTCACTTTACATGCTTTTCATATTCTTAAAGTTCGCTGAATAAAAAAGATGTCCTTTTAGAGAGAAATGTTACAAAAAATTTACGAAATTTTTTATTCTTTTAAATTATACATTTATTTTTGATTTTTGAAAAGACCAAAAATATAAAATGGACGTTTTATAGGATATTATGATACAATTTTAAAAAAGGGAGATTGAAATTGAGTTTTTTTATTACTTTTGAAGGTGCAGACGGTTGCGGAAAAACAACGCAACTTAATATGGTTGCAGATTTTTTAAATTCTATAAATGTTAAAAATATTAAAACGAGAGAACCTGGGGAAACGCCTTTGGGTGCAAAGTTAAGAGAGATTTTACTTCATTATGATGGCCCAGTTGCAGATGAATGTGAAGCGTTTTTATATTTAGCAGACAGAGCACAACATGTTGAAACTTTTATTAAACCTGAACTTGAAAAAGGAAATGTGGTTTTGTGCGACAGATATGTTGATTCAAATATCGCATACCAAGGCTATGGCAGAGGAATTTCCATTGATGATTTAAAATATCTGAATAATATTGCAACAAATTCATTCAAGCCTGATTTAACAATCGTTTTTGATGTTGATTCAAATGTTGCACAAGAAAGAGTTGGGGCAAATAAGGATAGACTTGAACAAGAAGGTTTGGAATTTCATAAAAAAATAAGAAATGGCTATTTGGAAATGGCAAAAGCTGAACCTGAAAGAATCAAAGTCGTTGACGCAAATGGTTCAATTGAAGAAGTTTTTGAACAAACTAAAAAAATCATTTTGGAGCTTTTAAATAAATGAAAAAAATCTTGAGTTTTTTTCTTATATTTTTATTTTGTATGCCTGTTTTTGCCAAAAATTGGGATATTAATGAAGGTAAAAACCTTTTTTTTCAAAATAAAAATAATGAAGCAAAAGTTTTTTTTGAGGATTTTGTTAAAATTTACCCAAATAACATAGAGGCATATTATTATTTAGGCTTAATTTATAAAAAAGAGAATAATCTTGTTGCGTCAAGAAATAATTTTACAAAATCATATAATCTGACAAATAACATTACTGATGTAAAAATCGCTCCTAATGTTGAAGGGTTGCCACTTGAAGATTATTTTGACATGGCGCAAATGTTTTTCGAAGGTGAAGATTTTGAAAATGCTTTAATTTACGCAAATTTGCTTGAAGAATTATCCCCAAGTGATGCTAAAAACCATTATTTAAAGGCGCAAATTTATCTTGCAAAAAATAATAAAGAGGCAGGTTATAATAGTTTTTTAAAGGCACTTGGGTGTGATTTATCTTATTTGGATTCTGAACTAGCACAAGTTTTTGAGGTTAGGGAATTACCAAATTTCAATGACAATTTTTATAATTCAAAAGGGCTTCAATTTTTTTATGCAGGCGAGCTTGAATTAGCTTACGAAAATTTTAAAACGGCTATTGATAAGAATTTTGCAAATTCTCTTGCCTATAACAATTTAGGAAATTTGTTTTATATAAAATCAGACTTGAAATCTGCAAGGAAATACTTTAAAAAAGCTCGCTTATTTGATTTTAGAAATTCGCTATATTATAGAAATTTAGCTAAAACTTATAATAACCTGCAAAAAAAATATTACTTGAAAAAAGCAATTTCACTTAATCCAAATGATAAATATTCTTATTTTGAACTTGCTCAGTATTATTCGGTTGCCAAAAAATATGATGTAGCAATTGAAAATTATAAAAAAACCCTAATGCTTGATGAAAATTTTATTGAAGCATATTTAGGTCTAATTGATATATTTATAAATACAGATAAATATGACGATGCAATTTTATATGTCAGGGATGCTTTAAGAAAAGCGCCAGATAACCCTGAAATTTATTTTTACCTAGCAAAATTAAGTGAAGCACAAAAAGATTACAAAAGCGCATATGGTTATTTGTCTAATGCTTTAAAAAATGCAGAAAATGATAAGTATCGCCTTGAACTTTTAAGAATTGAAGAAAACTTAAAATAGTTTTGGTTTGACTGAAAAAATATTTTGTGCTATTTTGAAATTGTTATGTCGTCACGGGCCTGTGGCGCAGCGGTAGCGCAGGGGACTCATAATCCCTTGGTCGTGGGTTCGAATCCCTCCGGGCCCAAATTCTAAAAAAAAGCTAGACCTGGTCTAGCTTTTTTATTTTTTAATCATGGTTATAAATTGTCTTGCTATAAATTGTCTTGCAGGGTGAGTATTTCTTATTATAAATAGACAGTTAGTTTGGGAAAAGTGGGACAGCTATAAACAACAACGGACAATTGCAAGTAATTTAGTGAATTAAAAAGAGGCATCAGTCGCCCAAACGTCAAAAGAATGAGGCACTTCCTCCAAATTTAGAGTCCTTTGTCCATTTTGTCCGAAAATCA
>SUTW01000005.1 GCA_015152475.1 Cyanobacteria bacterium SIG30
ACTCTAAGTTCTTCTTTAATATTTGAATCATCAAACTCGGGAACTTTAATCGAGGCAATTTTTTCTGCCAAATATCTCAAACCTTCTCTTATAGGTTCATCATTATATTCTGGCATTTTGATGTTATTTATTTTTTCAACAAGTTCATTTAAGCTTTCTTTGATATTTGAATCATCAAATTCTGGGATATTGATATTACTTATTCTCTCAACAATATCGCCCAAGCTTGCCTTAACACTTGAATCATCATATTCTGGAAATTCAACATTCTCAATTTTTTCTTTTAATTGAGATATTTCTTCTCTAACATTATAAGTAACATCTTTTATATCTTCTTTTAAATCATAATTTAATTCTCTAACTTCTGATTTAATTTCATCTGCAATATCAGAAATATTGTTTCTTAAATCATTATTTAATTTTTCTTCATCTATTGTTGGAATATAGATATTTCTTATTTCATCCTGAATCAAAGAAGTATTTCTTATAATTTCATCTTTTGTACTTTGTCTTGTAACGTCAGATGCAATATTTAATTCATGTATTAATTCATCCTTTGTAATGTCAGGAATTTTAATATCTAAAATTCTATCTGAAATTACTCTAAGTTCTTCTTTAATATTTGAATCATCAAACTCGGGAACTTTAATCGAGGCAATTTTTTCTGCCAAATATCTCAAACCTTCTCTTATAGGTTCATCATTATATTCTGGCATTTTGATGTTATCTATTCTCTCAACAATATCACCCAAGCTTGCCTTAACACTTGAATCATCATATTCTGGAAATTCAACATTCTCAATTTTTTCTTTTAATTGAGATATTTCTTCCTTTATTGATGTAAATGCATTATTTGTATTTTCATTTATGTTATTTTTTAGCGCTTCTTCATCAATTTCTTTTGGAAGTTTTATATTTGAAATTTCTACATTTAAAGCTTCTTTCGCGTCATTGATTTTATTTTCTAATTCATCAAGTGCGCTTTGAATTTTTGTTTCTATTTGAAGAATTATCTCTTCTTGTTTGTCGTAAATTTTTGGAACAAGATTTATATTTGATGTGAATAATTCTTTTTGATTTTTAAGTTCTTCAAAAACTTTTTCTTCAATTTCTTTTAAGATATCATCAGTTTTAAGTTGAATTGAAGCCAAGGCTGTATTTTTTGTTTCTGAATCTTTTTCAATTCTAGCTAAATCATTTAATAAAATTCTTTGTTGGCTTTGAAGTTCATTTCTAACTTCTTGCAAAATGCTTTGACCAACATTTTCGATTCTTTGTTCTATGAATTCAGCATTTTTTTGGTTTTCTTCTTCTGTTGGTCTTAAATCTTCAATTTTTCTAATGTTTTCGGCAAAACTTTTTTGTTGAGATTCGATTTCATTTCTCAAAATTTGTGATATATTTTCTTCAAAACCTTTAAATTTTTCATTTAGGTCAAAAATGGTTTCTTCAGTTGTTTTATTGATTGAAGCCATTTGGGCTAAATCTTCAACAATAATTCTTTGTTGTGTTTGAAGTTCTGTTTTTATTTCTTGAGAAATAGTTTTTGAGAATAGTTCAATTCTGTCATTCAGTGAGGCAATATTTGCTTCTTCTGTTTTTTGAGAATTTGTTATTTTTAAAAGGTCAGAAACTAAAGCCTCTTGTTGGTTTTGAAGTTCTGATTTGAATTCTTGAGAAATTGTTTTTGTAAATAGATTTATTCTGTCATTTAATGCTTGAAGATTTGAATCCCTATTTTTTGGAGCATTTAAAATTCTTGAAACATCTTCAAGTAGTAATTGTTGATGTTTTTGAAATTCTGATTTAAAATCTTGTGCAATATTTTTGACAACAAAATCAATTTGTTCATTTGATAAGTTGTTATTTTCGTTTTCTTCGTTATCTTTATTGCTTGTTATTCTAGCAAACCCTGCAATAACGGCTTGATATTGTTTTTGAAATTCTGATTTAAATTCTTGCGTCAGAGTTTTTGACAGTAATTCAATTTGTTCATTTATAATTGCAAGACTTGCTTCCTTTGTTTTATTGAGATTTGCAATTCTTGCAAAACCTGCATTAAATGATTGTGTTTGTTTAGATAATTCTTCTTTTAAGTTTTGGATAATATTTGTTTCAAGCAATTCAATTTGTTCTATATCAAGATTGTTTGAACCATTTTCTTCGTTTATTTTTGTTTCAAGTTTTTGTATAAGGGTTTTAATTGCAACGCTTGCATCATTGTGGATTGAAGCAAGAGCATTAACTTCGCCCAATAATTCTTTTGCAGAATGAACTTGCTGCCAGTTAATTTTATCAAGCTTGGCATTAAAATTTGTCATTTCTTCATTAAGTGCATTGGCCTGATTTTCATATAATCCATGGACCATTGAGTCAATTCTGTTTTCAAGGTCTGTGAAACTTGTGTTTGAAAAATCGTCCATAGCAGCCATTTTTGACAAAATGTCGCCTGCTATAACATTTAGGTGTTCTGTATATTTAACAACAGATGCACTTAATGATTCCGAGAATAATTGTTTTGTTTCATAAGTATTTGATTCAACACTATTTTTTATTGTTTCGATTTTTGAGTGCAAATTCGCTTCGTAATCACCTATTTGCTGAGTTAGTGAAGCAATTGTTTCTTTTTGTTCTCCAAATTCATCAAGAATACTTGTATTTATTGATTCAACACTTTCAGTCAAATTGTTTGAAACATCTTGCAAGTCGCGACGCAAATCTTGCGCAACATTTTGCATTACTTGCGTTTGTGTATCTTTGACTGTTTGAATAACTTTTTCAATATTTAATTTAATTTCATCAAAAGTTAGTGAAAAATGTTTTTTGATTTCCTGATAAAGATTTGAACTGTCTGCAAGAATTCTATCTCTTGATTCGTCAAGAGTAAACATCATTTTTGGCATTATTTCATTTACTCTTTGAAGTATTTCAATGCCAGAATTCAATTCTCTTTCATTAAAACCATCTTGTATTGATTCAACAATGTCATCTAATTTTCTTGAAAGCAAATCAACTGATTTTGACATATTTTTAAGTTTGTCGTTTTTGTCGATTGATTCATCAATTCCAATTAAAGTTTCTTTTATTATATTTTCAATGGATGTTTTTTGATTGTCGTTAATGTTTTTGAAATCATTTTTTAAATCAATAACTCCAATTAAAAGAGTTTTGATTTCCTTTTGAATTGAGTTAATTGCTTCTTCTTGGAAGTCATTTTTGATTATTTTATTATCTATAATGTCTCTTAAATCTGCAATGTTTGCGGCAACAATCTGTCTTATTTGTTCGAGATTTTTTATGTCAGCAGTTGCCAAAAGATCTTTTATTGAAGAAACTTTTTCTGCAATATTTTCGCCAAATGATTCCTTTAAGCTTGTGATATTAATTGCAAAGTTGTTATCTAATTTCGCAATATCTTCTTTTATTTGTCTTGTTTCGTAACCTATATTTTGTTTTAGGGTGTTGTCTAAATTATTTAAACCAGTTGATAAATCCCTTAAATTTTCTTGTAGTTTTAGAAAATTTTCATTGAATTTATCTTGTAAATTTTCATTTCCAAGAACTATTTGTCCTGTGAATGCTCTTGTTAAATCAGTTTTAACTTCATTTGTTATTTCGTCTAGTTTTGAATTTATTCCTTTAATTACATCTTCAAGTTTGCTTATAGAGCCATCACCTTGCATTTCTAAAATTTTATTTTTTATAAATACAAGATTTTCTGTTGCTTTATCTTTTAAATTGTTATTTGATGCTTCAATATAACTTTTTAAATTGTCCAGGAATGAATTTATGGCACTTATTTTATCTTCAAGTACAATAAGATCGCCTTTTGTTGTCACAACTTTTAATTGAGGCATTACGTCATTCAATTCGTTTGTTGTTTTTTGAAGTTCGGATATTGTTCTTGAAAGAGTTGATTCGTTATCAGTTATAAATTCAATAACACCATTTATGTCTTGATATTTGTGATCAATCACATTGACTGATGACACAATCATATTTGCGGTTTTTATTATGCCGTCAAGGCGTGAATTTATATCCAAAAATGCTTGGTCATTATTTATTTTTTTAACTTCTGATATAAAATTGCCAAAATTTTTGTTTAAGATTAAAGTAACGCCTTCAAAACCTTTTGAAAGGGCAGTTAGGTCTTCCCTGATATTTTCAAAATCGGATTTATCTGTGCCTTGTTTATATAATTCTTCAACTGAGCGTGACAGATTAACAAAAATATGTTCCTGTTCTTCAATTTTTTCTCTGACGTTATTAATTTCGTTTGAAAACTTTTTAACTTCGTAGCTAAAATTTTTAGAATCAATATTGTTTGCTAAATCTTTAATTGATTCTTCAAAATCCTGCAAGTTGTCTTGAAGATATCTGTTTCTTTCGTCGATTAAATATCTTATGTGGTCTAAAAATTGATTTGCAAATTTTTCATTTGCATTGTCTGCAACTGTTCCAAGAGAATTTACTAGTTCGTTAAAAGCTCTGTTTAAATCGACTTTTGTTGCAAATTGATTTTGCGAAAAGTCGTTTAATGCTTTTGTTATATTGTCTATTTTGTTCTCTATATTGCTCAATTTTTAATACCTTTCTATAACAATGGCAATTTTACACGCTTTTGTATTCTTTTTCAAAACCAAACAAAGAGCTTACGCTTTGATCATCATGGATTCTTGAGATTGCTTCACCTAAAAGTGGCGCAATGCTTAATTGAGTTATTTTTGAAGGAATATAATCGTTTCTTAAAGGAATTGTATTTGTTACAATTACTTCTTTGATTGGTGCTTCTTCTAAGCGAGATAGTGCAGGTCCTGAGAATACTGGGTGTGATGCACAAACATATACTTCCTTAGCACCTTCTCTGATTAAAAGTTTTGCAGCTTCGCATATTGTTCCTGCTGTATCTATAATGTCATCAAACATAACGCATATTTTGCCCTTTATGTCACCAATAACGTGGTCTGCAATTGCTTCATTGTGTTTAGCACGTCTTTTGTCGATGATTGCAAGTGGGCAATTTAAGTTTTTAGCAAATACTCTTGTTCTTTGAACACCGCCTGTATCAGGGCTCACTGCAACCAATTCGTCTTTTGGAAGATTTAAATCTTTTATGTATTTAACTAAAATTGGAGTTGAATAGATGTGGTCAACCAAAATATTAAAGAAGCCTTGGATTTGCCCTGTATGTAAATCCATTGCAAGTACTCTGTTTGCACCGGCTGTAGTTAATAAATCGGCAACAAGTTTTGCGGTAATTGCTTCTCTTCCAGATGTTTTTCTATCTTGTCTTGCATATCCATAATAAGGAATAACTGCTGTGATTGTTTTGGCACTTGCTCTTTTAAATGCATCAATCATAATTAAAAGTTCAACAAGGTTTTCATTAACAGGATCACATATTGGCTGAACTATGAAAACATCATCACCTCTTATGCTGTCTTGAACCTGAACATAAATTTCGCCATCTGAGAAATTTTTAATTATCATTGGACCAACTGATGTACCTAAATAATCTGCAATTTCTTGTGCGAGAACTGTGTTTGAACGACCTGAAAAAAGTTTAATGTCGTGAGTTGGAAGAATTTTTGCATCTAGTTCTTGCGCAAATTCAAAACCTGTTTTCATTTAATTTATTCCTTTCTTATTTTTAACCCAATTTTTATATTCCTTTTGTTCACTACGAGTTAAGGCTAGTGAATCTTTTTCGACATCTTTTGTGATTGACGACAATGCTCCAACAAAAGCATTTTCGTTTAATGTTACTGGTGCAACCAAAACGCAATTTGAACCAACAGAAACACCATCTTTTAAAATGGTTTTATTTTTTTCTTTTGTTATTGAATTATAGTTGGCAGTAATGGTTCCTGCACCAATATTTACATTGTTTCCAACTTCGCTATCACCTATGTAACTTAAATGGCAAGCATTTGTTTTTTCTCCAATAGTTGCGTTTTTTAATTCAACAAAATTGCCGATTTTTGAATTGTTGCCAACGATACAATTGCCTCTTAAATGAGCCATAGGGCCAATTTTGCAACTTGAACCTATTTTGTTTACACCTTCTATATATGTTGATGGGAAAATGACTGTATCTTGTTCAATTATTGTTTCTGGGGAGATATAAGTATTATCAGGGTCAACTATTGTGACGCCGTCAATCATTAATTTTTTAAGGTGTTTTTTATTCATATAAGAGGTTGCAATGGCCAATTGTTCTCTTGAATTTATTCCAAAAATTTCTGTATTGTCTTTGATTACATATCCTTGCACATTCAATTGATTTTTAACTGCCCAGGAAATGATATCTGTTAAATAGTATTCATTTTGTGCATTGTTGTTTTGAAGTTCATTAAAAGCTTTTTTAATTTTGTTCCAATTTAAAAGATAAATTCCGGCATTAACTTCCTTAATGCTTTTTTGGTCTACATCTGCATCTTTTTCTTCCACAATTGCAACAACATTATTATTGCTTCTTATAATTCTTCCATATCCAAAAGGGTTTTCAAAAATTGCAGACATGACGGTCAAGTCTGAATTATTGTCATTATGGTATTTTATAAAATCTTCAAGTGTTTCTTTTGTAATTAAAGGTGTATCGCCACACAAAATAATTACATTTCCTTCAAAATTTTTTAAATTATCAAGGCACATCATAACAGCATGCCCTGTTCCAAGTTGTTCCTTTTGTTCAACAATGGCGGTTTTTGTCGGTAATTTTGACAAATATTCTTGAACCATATCAAAACCGTGTCCCGCAACAACAATCGGTTCAATATCACCTAACGCCCTTAATACCCATCCAACTAGTGGTTTGGAAAAAATTTCATGAAGAACTTTTGGTTTTTGGCTTTTCATTCTTGTGCCTTTTCCGGCGGCAAGAACAATTGCTTTTATGTCTTTTGAACAATTTGTCATTTTGGTCTTATTTTCCCTCAAGATTATTGTTGCATAAAGTATTCAAAAATGGTAGAAAATAGCAGATATATTAAATTTTTTTTACAAAAATATTTTGTGTTTATTTTTTGAATTTTATATTTTGCACCTTTTTTGCTTTTTTTATATAATGTTTTTGATTTGGAGGAAATTATATGAAAAGTGATAACGTCAAAAAAGGTATTGCACATGCTCCACACAGAGCACTTTTATATGCTGCAGGTGTATCTAAAAAATCTATGGATAGACCATTTATTGGTATAGCAAGTTCTTTTTCTGATTTAGTTCCAGGTCATGCTTCAATGCGTGATTTAGAAAGACAAATTGAAAAAGGTATTCATTCAGGTGGTGGTCAATCATTTATTTTTGGCGTTCCTGCTATATGTGATGGTATTGCAATGGGACATAGCGGTATGCGTTATTCGCTTCCATCTCGTGATTTAATTGCAGATTGTGTTGAAGCTGTTGCGGGTGCACATCAGTTAGACGGGCTTGTTCTTCTTACAAATTGTGACAAAATTACACCTGGTATGCTAATTGCATCATTAAGATTAAATATTCCAACTATCGTTGTAACTGCTGGACCTTCACTTGATGGTTATTGTAAAGGCGAAACTCTTACTTTTATCAGGGGAAGTTCAGAAGCTGTTGGCAGATATAGAATTGGCGAAATCACAGAAGAAAAACTCCATGAAATGGAGATGTGTGCTTGCCCAACTGCTGGTTCTTGTCAAGGTTTATATACTGCAAACACAATGGCTTGTTTAACTGAAGTTATTGGTATGAGTTTGCCTGGTTGTGCGTCAGCTTCAGCAGTTAGCTCTAAGAAAAAACATATTGCATTTGAATCTGGTCTTGCAATATGCGAAATGGTTCAAAAAAATATTGTTCCAACAGATATAATTACAAGAGATTCAATCAGAAATGCTATTACTGTTGATTTGGCTTTAGGTGGCAGTACAAATTCTATTTTGCATTTACTTGCAATTGCAAATACTGCAGGTGTTGATGTTAGTTTAAAGGATTTTGAAGAACTAAGTTTTAAAATTCCTCAAATCATAAAACTTGATCCTTCTTCACATTTAACAATGACTGATTTTGACCGTGCAGGAGCTGTTTCTGGGACAATTAAAAATTTGTGGGGCAATACACCAGAACTTAAAAATACAAAAAATGTCGTTGGTATAACTGTTGAAGAAATTGCAAAAAATGCTTGGGTTGACGAAAGTGTTATTAGGCCTTTGAATAATCCTATTACAACAAATCCTGGTCTTGCAGTTCTACATGGTAATTTAGCACCAAATGGAGCTGTTATTAAACTGAGTGGTGTTTCGCCAGATTGCTTATATTTTGAAGGTAAGGCAAAAGTTTATGACAGCGAAGAAGAAGCAATGAAAGCAATCGAAGATGATGTTGTTGTTGCGGGCGATGTTGTTGTTATCAGGTATGAAGGTCCAAAGGGTGGTCCTGGCATGAGAGAAATGCTCGCACCAACATCACTTCTTGCAGGTAAAGGTCTTGGTGAAAAATGTGCGCTTATAACAGATGGTAGATTTTCTGGTGGCACAAGAGGTTTGTGTGTAGGTCATATTACACCTGAAGCTTCACAAAATGGCTTAATTGGACTTGTAAGAGATGGTGACGATATTAAAATCGATATCAAAGCGCGTTCAATTGAACTTTTGGTTGATGAAAGTGAGTTAAATAACAGAAAAGCAAACTTTACCTTAAAACCTTTAAAAGTTCAAAAAGGATTTTTGGTTAAATATGCAAAAACTGTTTCAGGTGCCGACAAGGGGGCTGTTACTTTATGAAAGCTATAACTTTTGACGACAAATTAGAACTTGTTGATATCGAAAAACCTGTTTTAAAAAAAGGTGAAGCCTTAATTAAAACTTCAATGGTTGGTATTTGTAATACTGACTTTGAAATAACCAAAGGTTATATGGGTTACAAAGGTGTTTTGGGTCATGAGTTTGTAGGTGTCGTTGAAAATGTTTCTGATGATGAAGACAAAAATTTGATTGGCAAACGCGTTGTTGGTGAAATTAATTTAGGTTGTAATAACTGCCAATGGTGCGCTAGCGGTCTTCAAAGACATTGCCCTAATCGCCAAACCTTAGGAATTTGGAATAAGGATGGTTGTTTTTCTGAATATTTTACATTGCCCATCAAGAATTTATTAGAAGTTCCAGATAATGTTTCAGATAGCGAAGCTGTTATGGTTGAACCTATTGCCGCGGCTTGCGAAATTTTAGAACAATTACATATAAAACCTATGGATAAAGTTGCAATTCTTGGTGATGGTAAGTTAGGACTTTGTATTTCGCTTGTTTTAAATGCGATGAATGTTAATTTAACTCATATTGGAAAACATAAAGATAAGCTTCAAATTTCAAATAATGCTGGTTCAAAAATTTTAAATTTAGAAGATACCAAAAATTTAAATGCTTGTTTTGATGTTGTAATTGAAGCAACCGGTTCGGTTGGAGGTTTTGAAAAATCTTTATCTTTGGTCAAACCTCGAGGAGTATTAGTTTTAAAAAGCACAATTGCTTCAAATGAAGGATTAAATTTAGCAGGCGTTGTTGTTAATGAGATTACGGTTTTAGGTTCTCGTTGCGGGCAATTTGCACCTGCTTTGAAGCTTTTATCAGAAGGCAAAATTGATGTTAATCCTTTAATTAGTAAGATTTACAATGTCGATGATGCCATAGAGGCTTTTGAAGAAAATACAAAGAAAGAAACGCTTAAAATTTTAATCAAATTTTAATTCGCCTTTTTCAAATTTTCTTATCATATCTGTAAAGCCACCAATATGTTTGCCATTTAAAATTATTTGAGGAACTGTGACGTCTCCTTTGATGTTGAGGAGTTGTCCTAATTCTATTCTTTTGTTATCTTCATCATCATCTATTTTAATTTGTTTATATTTAACATTATGATTATTTAAGAACTCAAGTGCTGCCTTGCAGTAAGGACAGTAATCGACAGTATAAATTGTGTTTTGCATAATACTAAATCCTATCTAATATTTTCTGAACTTGTTCTTTTTCAACTTCAGGTATATCAGCTTTTAGGTAATCTTCAAAGAATTCTCTTGCAGATTCCATATCTCCTCTTGCCATAAATAAAACACCTAGTTTTTTATTTGCAAGCGAGAATTTTTCATTGACAGTTATACATTTTAGATATGAACTAATTGCTTTATCAACTTCATCATTTGCTTCGTATGCCATACCAAGATTGTAATACATAATAGCGCTTTGTTGATGCAATAAAACTTCTTCGTAATTTGAGATTGCACTATTGTAATCACCTAATTCGAAATATATTCTTGCAAGTTCGTAATTTACTTCGAAATTATCAGGTTCTTCTTCTTGCAATAGTTCTAATTGTTCAAGAGCATCATCATATCTGCAATTATCAATAAGCTCTCTTATCAAATCTATCTTTGTGATTTGAGGAATATTGTTTTGTTTTGTTTCTTTATTTTCTTGTTTGTTCATATTTTTATTATACAATAAAATAAAAAAGAGGTATATATGTCAGGACATTCTAAGTGGGCAAATATTAAACACAAAAAAGCTAAAACAGATGCTGCAAAAGGTGTTAGTTTTGCAAAATTTTCAAGAGAAATCATTATTTCAGCTAAAATGGGTGGTGCTGATCCTGCTGCTAATTTTAGATTAAGAACCGCAATTGATAAAGCAAAAGCTGGCGGGCTTCCAAATGACACAATTAAACGCGCTATTGAAAAAGGTGCAGGTGCAGGTTCAAGTGATAATTTTGAAGAAATTACATACGAAGGTTATGGCGCAGGCGGAGTTGCAGTTTTTGTTGAAGCCGCGACAGATAACAGAAATAGAACAGCGGGAGATATCAGAAGCTATTTTACAAAATTTGGCGGTAACTTAGGTGAAACAGGTTGTGTTGGTTGGATTTTTGAACCTGCTGGCGTTGTTTATTTTGACAAATCTTGTAATTACGATAAACTTTTTGAAGACGGTATTGAATTTGATATTAAAGACATTGAAGATGATGAGGATAGATGGAAAGTTATAACTTCTGTTGAAAATTTTCAATTAACAGTTGAAGGTTACGAAAAACTTGGTTATAAAATTCTTGAAAGTGATTTGGTTAGAATTCCGTCAAATTCTGTTGAAATTAAAGATGTAGACACTGCGAAAAAAGTTATGTTATTGCTTGAAAAACTTGAAGAACATGATGATGTGCAAAATGTTTATTCAAATTTTGAAACAGATGACGAAATAATGGAAAAATTATAATTTTTCAAAAATGTTTTCTTGAATTATCTTTATTTTATTTTGTTTATTGACTCTTATCATTTTATTTTCATGAAAGTGGTAAGAGTCAATTTTATTATCTTTGTCAATCTTAAATTTTATAGCTCCATGTTCTTTGGTTGAGAATATATGAACATTATTTAATTCAAGTGTTTCAATTGTTTTGGGATGCGGGTGTTTATACATATTTGTGCCTGAAGAAATTATTGCATATTCAGGTTTTATTTCTTTTATCATTTTGTCATTTATTGAATCTTTTGCACCATGGTGACCAACTTTTAAAATATCAATGTCATTTGGTAAAATTGATTTTAAGTTTTCAAAGGCATAAATTCCTGCATCTGCCATAAATAATATTTTCTTATCTTTGTATTCAACAAGGCAAATTATAGAATTTTCGTTTTCAAATTTTCTATCTTTGAAATCGGTATAAAATGTTGTTATCTTGACATCATCTTTGTTGTAAACGATTTCATTTGATTTTGGTATTTCATATGACATTTTCTTGAAATTCATATAATTTAGTGTTTCGTAAGAATTCTTGGTGTCGTAATATGATTCTCTTATAAGAACTTTATTGACTTTTATATTTTCAAATATGTCGATAGCTCCACCTATGTGGTCATCATCAAAATGAGTTAAAATCATTAAATCAATATTTTTTATTGAATTATCTTTAAAATATTCATTTATAATGAGTTTTGCACTTGATATTCCTCTATATGGCAATTTGCCTGCGTCAATAAGAATATAACTATTGTTTGGTGTTTTGATTAAGAAACTGTCGGCATTTCCGACATCAAATGCCATAATTTCAAAATCTTTGTTAGGTATTTTGATAAAAGTTAAAGTAAAAATTAAAATAGTTATACAAATTGCTATATTAAATTTCTTATTTTTGAATTTTAGATTTAATGCATTAAAAAACAAAATTAAGAACAGATAATATAAAACCATTTGTAAAATATTTGGCGAAGGTGTACTTATAACCGAGTGTGGTAATTCGGAAAAATAAGTTGAAATATTTAACAAACCACTTATGAAAGGTAAAGTTATAAAATCAGTTATTTTGACAATAAAATCTGAAACAAATGGAATGAGGCCAAGCATTGAACCTATAAAACCAAGGAAACTTATAACTGCAACAAAAGGCACAACAATAATGTTTGCAAGAATGCTGTATGGAACAAAATTATTGAAATAATACATTTGAAGCGGTGCGACCCAAAGTTGCGCAATTAATGGAGTTGCAATGATTCCTGCGATATACGCAGGTGAAATAAAATGAAGTAATCTTTTTAGGCAAGGATGCGCTTTTTGATGTTTATTTTTAAATTCAATTTCTTTTGTTTTAAATAAATTAATTATTGGCTCACTACATATAACTAAACCTATTGTAACTAAAAATGATAATTCAAAACCGACATCAGTTAGCATTAATGGGTTAAACAATAAGATAAGGAAACCTACAAGAAAAATTAGTGTCAAAGTGTTTGTTTGTCTGTAAATTAATTTACCAAATAATACAAACATCATCATTATGGAGGCTCTTAGAATTGATGGCGGGAAACCTGTCATAAATGTATAAAGAAGTATAAGAAGTGCACTTGTTATAATCTTTGTTCTATAACCAAGGCCTATTAGACTTGCAATAAAATACCAAATGAAGAAAATTATCCCGACATTTAATCCAGAAGCCGCCAAAAGATGCAATAAACCAGAATTTATAAATATTTGTTTGACATCATCCGGTGGGTTTATTGCTTCATTACCAAATACAATACCACTTATGATTTCTAGTTTTCCTTCCGGTATATGTTTTGCGTGTTTCTCAATAATATTATCTCTTGTAATATCGAGTTTTCTTAAAGTAGCCCACCAATTTTCAGAGGGTTTGTTTTTGATATTAAAAACTGGCGAATGAAGAATATTGTAATTATTATCTTTTACATAAAAGACGCTAAAAGTATTTTTATTTTTTAAATAATGACTATAATTAAATTGTGATGGGTTGCTTGCTTCTGTTGGATTTCTTAAATTTCCTTGCAATGCAATAAAATCGCCAATTCTTACGTCTTTGAAATTCTTGTTTTCTTCATTTATGGTGACTAAAGTTTTTGAAGTTTTTATTTTTGTGTTGTTGACATTTTCTGTTTCCAGATAAAACTTCATTCTTGTTTTATTTAGACTTAATTGTGGAACAGAGATTATTCTTCCTTGAAGCGCAACATCATTTTGCGATTTTAATTTTCCTAAGAAATCATTTTCTTTGTTTTGAATTGATGTATTTATAAAGCCAAGAATAAAAATCAAATAAAAAATGATGCACAATTTTGTTGATGTAATTTTTCTTAATATGCAAAATACTACAATAATTGTTGTTATGGTTAGAAGTATTGGCATCAAATCAAAACAAGAGCCAACTATACCTAAAATATAAAATAATGTTCCAATAATTATGCTATTCATTTTATTCTCAAACTTATAATATAATAATTTTTCACAAAAATTGTTTTTGTGTCAATTTTTTACGTGTTTTGTTTTTTATTAGTTAAGTGCACAAAAATGAATATAAAACAAATTCAAAAAACCAATAATTACAATATTTGTGTGTCATCAAGCTTGAAAGGAAATATATCTTTCAAAGGTGATACTAAAAGGACTGATACTTCAAGTAATGCTGATTTTGCTTCAAGAGAAGCTTGTGAAGGATTAAAAAGTCTTGCTTTTGCAAAAATGTCTAATAATTCCTCAGAGTTAGATAATTTAGATAGAGTTGTTTCAAGTGGTGAAAAGGCAAAAGTTTTAGTAAAAACAAGAGAAGAATTTCCTTATTATTTTTTATCAAGCATGCATGATGCCATTGAAAATCTTGGTCAACTTAAAGTTGTTCAGCTTATTTTAAATAAAACAGAAGATGAAGGGCAAGATTATATCTATAAAGATACTGAACAAATTTTGGGCATTGTAAATGCTTGCAAAAATCCTGATGTTTCTGAAATTGCACTTAATTTAATTGAAGAAAATGATATTTCTTTTGAGCCAGAAATTTTTGTCAAGATGAGTGATTTAAAAAATAATTCAAAAGATAAATTTGATTATGTTATTAATTCGAATTATCTTTTGCGTTATTTAGATAGTACTTTATCATTAGCTAGTTATGGGCCACGAAATTTAATTGACGAAATGGATGTAGATGAATTTCCAAAAATGGAAAAAATTATGTCTGATGTTGCAAATAAATACGGTAATAAACGCTATATAAAATCTATGGTTGATTTGTATTATATCAATCAAGATGTTTATGATTATGCAATGAGTTCAGATGTTTTACTTAAAGATTTTTTTGCTTATTCAAGAAGTTTTGAAACCAATGAAATTTTAACTGTAAATACCTTAAAAATGCTTGAAGAAAGTTGCAGGGCCAATACTGGTGGTGATAAAAATTTGAGAGCTTATGTTTACGATAGTGATGTTTTTAACAATGAAGATAAATTAAATAAATATTTATCTCAATTTGTTGTTAAAGATGATTTTGAAGTTTATAGATGCGACAGAAACACAGGGCTTTTTGAAAATATTTCAATAGACCACACTCCGCTTGGGCGCAAAGCAAGAAGAATAATACATTCTCATCCTTTTAAATTTAAAAAAGATTTGATTATACCAAATGATAAAAAATATTTTACGAGCGACAAAAAAAGTTTACATGAATATTTTTCAGGCAAGAAAAATCTTACATTGTCTGACGCCATGCTTATTGCAAAATATGGTGATGATAAATATTTAAATGATTTATATGAGGCAATTAAAAATGCAGAAGTAATTGATGAAAGATTTAAGTCATCAACATTATCTAAAAAGTTTGCAGATAATTGGTCATATAACAATAATGATAAAACCGCAAAAATGAAATCCAGACTTTTGGTCAAAAAGGGTTGCGAAGGCGCTTATGACACATCAAGAACTGGACAATTTGAATATATTTTAAATAATCATCCAAAGAAAATAAAATATCATGATGTTAAGTTTGATAGAGAAAACAATATTTTTGAATTAATTGGAACTGTTGAAAAAAATTAATTTTCAAGCAAAACTACGCAATTAGCTTCGATTGCCTGCATATTTCCAACTGCATCTAAACCTTCTTTTGTTTTTGCTTTAATTGAGACATTTTCAATGTCTGTAAACAACGCTTTTGCTATATTTTTTCTCATGTCTTCTATGTAAGGCATTAATTTTGGTTTTTGAGCAATTATATTTGAATCTATATTTATAATTTTAAATCTGTATTTATTGCATATATTTTTTAGTAGTTCAATACTATCTGCATTTTTATATTTTTCATCTGTATCTGGAAAATGATAACCAATATCGCGCTTTGCAAGAGCGCCAAGAATTGCATCAATTATCGCATGAATTAAAACGTCACCATCAGAATGTGCTATTAAAGACTTATCACAAGGAATTTTAATTCCGCCAAGTGTTATAAAATCACCATTTTGAAGTTTGTGTATATCGTAACCAATACCTATTCGCATAAGATATACCTTTCAATTGCTTGCGCAAGACCATCTTCATTGACGTGAGGGCAAATGTAATCTGCAACTTTTTTAAGCCCTTCGCTTGAATTTTTCATAGCGATTTTTAATCCTGCATGTAAAAGTAAATCAATATCATTGTCTTGGTCGCCTGAGGCCATAACTTCTTCTTTTTTGAAACCCCAGTATTCTCTTAAAAAATCAAGCGCAACACCTTTTGTGGCATTAATGTCGGTAAATTCACAATAATATTTATGCGATCTTACAACTGTTAATTTATCTTTATATTTCTCGCTCATTCTTCTGACTAAATCTACGAGTTTTTCTTCATCATAAATAACAGCTAGAAGTTTGCTTACATTTCCAATTTCCACGTTATTTAAATTATCTACAATTTTGTAATCAACAAATCTTCCATTACAGTAATCATCCATTATTTTTTTATTGTAATCATCAATGTATAAGATATCATTGTTATAAAGATGAGTGTGGATATTTTCTTCTTTTAAAGTTTTTATAATGTCTTTAACTAAATCTTTTTTAACAGGTGCTTGCCAAAGTATTTTATCTTTGTCTCTAACCATTGCGCCTTGATAACATATAACAGGTGTTTCAAGACCAAATTGCTGAGAAACAGGATAAGCTCCGTCAAACATTCTGCCTGATGCGAGAACTACTTTAACCCCCTTTTTATTAAGTTTTAAAATTGTATTTTTCATGTAATCAGAACATGAGCAATCATATCTCAGCAAGGTGCCATCAATATCTGTTACAAGCATTTTTATCAATTTTGTGTTCTCCTTATGTTTATTATACAATTAAATTCAGGGAAGTAAACAAAATAGAGGTTAATATGATTGAAAGACAAAGACCAATAGAACAAGATATGGTGAAAAGAAGATCAAATTTTGATCCAGTTGAAGAAAATTTTACAGATGAACAAGCTAAACTTGAAGCTTCAAGATGCTTAAATTGTAAAAATCCTCTGTGTTCTAAGGGTTGTCCTGTAAGTGTCAAAATCCCTGATTTCATAAAACAAATTAAAGAAGGCAATTTGCAATCTGCAGGTGAAATCATAAGACAAGATAATATGTTGCCTTCTGTTTGTGGAAGAATTTGTCCGCAAGAAAGACAATGCGAAAGTAAATGTATCTTAGGAATTAAGCAAAAGCCTGTTGCAATCGGTGCGCTTGAAAGATATGTTGGTGATAATTCAGAAGCTAAAAAAGTTGAAATAACAGAAAATAATATAAAGGTTGCAATTGTTGGTTCTGGTTGTGCTGGTATGTCTGCCGCAGCTGACCTTAGATGTGCTGGTTTTGATGTAACTGTTTTTGAAGCACTTCACGAATTAGGTGGTGTTTTAAGATATGGCATACCTCCGTTCCGTTTACCAAGAACTGTTTTGGATAGAGAAATAGCTTCTCTAAAAGAAATGGGTGTTAAATTTGAAAAAAATGTTGTTGTTGGTAAATCAATAACATTAAATCAACTTAAAGAAGAAGGTTTTAAGGCTATATTTATTTGTTCTGGCGCAGGCCTTCCAAAAATGTTGAATATAGTTGGTGAAAATTTAAATGGTGTTTATAGCGCAAACGAATTTTTAACAAGAGTTAATTTGATGCATGCAAACCAAGATGACACACCAACACCTTTAAAAGTTGGCAAAGTTGCTGCAATTATTGGTGGCGGAAACGTTGCAATGGATGCTGCAAGAACTGCTGTCAGAGTTGGTTTTGACGAAGTTTATATAGTATACAGAAGAACTGAGGCTGAACTTCCTGCTCGTTTAGAAGAGATTCGTCACGCAAAAGAAGAAGGAATTATTTTCAAATTCTTGCACAATCCTGCAGAAATATTGGGTGAAAACGGTTTTGTTAAATCTATGAAACTTGAAGTTATGGAATTAGGTGAACCTGATGCAAGTGGAAGACGTCGTCCAGTTGGAACAAATACATATATTGATATGCCATTAGATACAGTTATTGTTGCACTTGGAACTGGTCCTAATCCAATTATTCAAAAATCAGCTGAGAGTGAAAATATTGCAATTGAAACAGATTCAAAAGGTTATATTGTTATAAACGAACTTGCACAAACAACGGTAGATGATATCTTTGCAGGTGGCGATGTTGCGCCTCTTGGAGAAAGTACTGCGATTAAGGCAATGGGCGCTGGTAAACGTGCAGCTAAAACTATTATAGAGAAATTTAATTCTAATAAATGATATAAAAAATACATTTTAGGTTTAAAATTTTATCTATGTATAATGATGATTTTGAGCTAGAAGATGCTGAACTGAAAAAAGTTGGTCTTGAACTTATGTTTTTGACTCCAGAAAAGTGTTCTCATCAAGAGGGGATAACCGTAGTTGAGCTTGCAAAATCTGTTTCATTAGATGTAGAAACAACGAGAAAGAAATTAAAAATATTACAAAATGCTGGTGTTGTAAGGGCAAAAGGAATTAATCCAAAATTTTGGAAATTTGATAATTATTTTTTTCAAAGAATGGATGAAGATGACCCAATATATAGATTATTAGTTTCTTTTGACGATGTTGATTTTGATAGGTATTTTCAATATTGATAAAAATAGGTGACATTGTAGATGTAAAAATTGAGAAAATTGTCTATGAGGGCTATGGTTTGGCTAGAATAGATAATTTTGTTATTTTTGTTGATAATGCTGTACCTCTTGATTTATTGAAGGTTGAAATTAAAAAAGTTAACAAAAAATTTGCTAATGCAAAAATTATTGAAATCATTAATCCTTCACCTCATAGAATTAAACCTGAATGTCATTTGTTTAATGCTTGTGGTGCTTGTAATTTACAGTTTGTTAATTATGATTTTCTTTTAAAATGCAAAAAACAAATTGTAGAAGAAGCCTTGTCTATCAAGGTTAATGATGTTATTGCGAGTCCTAAAATATTTAATTATAGATGCAAAAGTCAATATCCTGTGACTGAAACAAAAAATTCCAAAAGAGTTATTGCGGGATACTACAAACCCAAAAGCCATGAAATTGTAAATATAAAATATTGTATGGCGCAGGATAGTGTAGTTGACGAAATTATTCAATATATTAGAGATAATTGGTCTTTTGGTTGTTATGTTGAAAAAAAACATTCAGGACTTTTAAGGCATATTGTTGTTAAAAAATCTTCATCAACAAATGAAATCTTGGTTGTTCTTGTTTTAAATTCTGATAACAAAGTTGATTTAGTTGATTTTTTTGAAAATCTTACAAAAAAATTTCCTGATATTAAAGGTTGTTTGATAAATTATAATTCTGAAAAGACAAATAAAATTTTAGGTAGTAAAACAGAAACCATCTTGGGACAAAATTTTTATACCGAGATTTTGGATAATAAAACATATAAAATTGGTGCTGAAAGTTTTTTCCAGGTAAACCCTGCTTGTGCTGTTAATATTTTTAATGAAGTTAAAAAAGCAGTTAAACCTAATTCAACTGTTCTTGATTGTTATGGTGGTGTTGGTGCAATTGGTGTTTGGCTATCAGATATTGCAAAAAAAGTTACCTTAATTGAAATAAATGAAGACGCTGTTAATTTTGCGCATGAAAATTTTAAAAATAATAATGTAAAAAATTATGAAATTATACTTGGTGATGCTAAAGAAAAGTTAAATGGTTTATATGATTATGCAATTATTGATCCACCAAGAAAAGGCGCAGATTTTTCTTTTTTACAAAAACTATCTTCAATTACGAACAACATAATTTATGTTTCTTGTAATCCTCTTACATTGGCCCGCGACATAAAAGTTTTAAAAGATTTTAACTTTGAGGTAAAATATGTACAACCAATAGATATGTTTCCTTTTACTTATCATATTGAAAATGTGTGTATTTTAGAAAAGAAATCATGAAGAATTTTTTTATTAAAACTTTAGGGTGTAAAACAAACCAAATTGAAGGACAGCTTATTTCCCAAAATATGCTTGAAAATGGTTTTGAAAAATCGCCAACTGTGACGGATGCTGATATTTATATTTTAAATTCTTGCGCTGTTACACATCATGCAGAAGCGCAAGCTAATTATCTTTTAGGGCAGGCAAAACGCCTAAATCCAAATATAAAAACGATATTGTGTGGTTGTATGCCACAAACAAATAAAGATGATATTAAAAATGCTGATATTATTTTAGGTAATACTGAAAAATTAAATATTGTTGATTACTTAAATAAAAGTAGTGTTAACGATATTTTTAATGAAGATAAATTTAGTTTTCATATTTTAAAATCGTCTTCTTCAACAAGACCAAGCATTAAAATACAGGACGGTTGCAATAATCGTTGCGCATATTGTATTATTCCTTACGCAAGAGGAAAATCGAGATCAAATTCAATTAAAAATATATTGGACCAAATTAATACATTAAAACCAAAAGAAATTGTTTTGACTGGGATTCATTTAGGGCAATGGGGGCAGGATTTTAATCTTAAATTAATAGATTTACTTAAAGAAATTGAAAAAACTGATATTTTGAGATACAGGTTAGGCTCTCTTTATGTAAATGAAATTGATGATGAATTATTAAATTTTCTTTTGAATAGTAAAAAATTTTGTCCGCATTTTCATTTGTCTCTTCAAAGCATGTGTGATAAGACTCTTAAAAACATGAATAGATTTTATACTGTTGAAGATGTTTTTAATTTAACTAATAAATTAAGATTTGATGTTCCCGTTTTTATAGGATGTGATGTTATTGTTGGTTTTCCAGGCGAAACAGAAGAAGATTTTGAAACAACTTATCATAATTTAATTAAAGCAGGCGTTAATAAAATTCATGTTTTTCCTTATTCAAAAAGAAAAGGCACAAAAGCTTATGATATGGATAATCAGGTTCAGGAAAATACAAAAACAAATAGGGCAAAAAAACTGACAATTTTATCAACAGCACTTTATAAAAAATTTGTTAAAAGCAATATGGATTTAGAACACGAATTTATTTTTGAAAAAAAATCAATTAAGACCGGACTAAATTGCGGTGTTACAAAGAATTATATAAAAGCTTTCTTTAAAGGCGAAACTGATTTAAAAGGAAGTTTTAAGAAGATTAAATTAAAAGATGCTTATAAAATAGACTTTTAAATTTGTTGGTGTTTAAATTGTCTTATAGGGAGGAATTATCATGATAGTTGTAATGGAACCTGGTGCTTCAGAGGCACAAATTGAAAGAGTTTCAGAATATTTAGTTAAACATGGTTTTAAAATAAATTTAAATAGAGGTGACGTCTTAACTGTTATTGCCGCAATTGGTGATAAAAGATTGATTAACCCACACAGCATTTCATCACTTGAAGGTGTCCATGATGTTAAACTTATTCAAGAGCCTTATAAAATGGCATCAAAAAATGCTAAGGATAAAGATACTATTATAGAATTTAAAAATGGGGTTAAAATCGGTGGAGACGCAAAACCTGTTTTGATGGTTGGTCCTTGTTCTGTCGAAAAAGATTATGAAGGACTTTTGAAGGTTGCAATTGCAGCCAAGGAAATGGGTTGTCAATTTTTAAGGGGCGGGGCTTTTAAACCAAGAACTTCTCCATATGATTTTCAAGGTCTTGAAGAAAAAGGGCTTCAATATCTTGCAAAAGCAAGCAAGGAAACAGGTCTGCTTGTTGTAACAGAAGTTATGGATACACTTGATATTCCTTTGATTTCTAAGTATGCAGACATTTTGCAAGTTGGTGCTCGCAATATGCAAAACTTTAAATTGTTAAAAGCTCTTGGTAAAATTAAAAAACCTGTTATGCTTAAAAGGGGTCCTGCTGCAACAATTAAAGAATTTTTACTTGCCGCAGAACATATTATGTATAATGGTAACCAAAACGTTATACTTTGTGAACGTGGTATTAAAAGTATTGACAGCGACTTTACAAGAAATACACTTGATATTGCTGCAATTCCTATTATAAGAAAATATTCGCATTTGCCAATTGTTGTTGACCCTTCTCATGGTACTGGTCGTCGTTATTTGATTGAACCTATGGGAAAAGCAGCTCTTATTGCAGGTGCTCATGGTCTTATGTTTGAGGTTCATCATGATCCTGATAACGCTTCATCGGATGGCGCACAAAGTTTGAGTATTGAGCAATTCAGAGAAGTTGCAAAAAGTTTTAATAAACTCATTGGAAGAATTGACTACGATAACAGAAATTCTAAAAATTAGTTTAAATTCAATATTAAAAAGGCTAGATTTTTCTAGCCTTTTTAATATATAAAAGTGCTTGGGGGGAGTTGAACCCCCGACTTTCGGCTTCGGAAGACGATACTCTATCCAACTGAGTTACAAGCACACCATAATTATTGTAAATTATTATGCTTTGTGGCTTGCCCGTAGCTTTTCAATTTCGTCTTGGAATGGTGATATTCTTGTAAGTTTTTCAATTACTTCAGGCATTTTTTCAATAACATAGTCAATTTCTTCTTCAGTGTTATATTTGCTTAAAGAAAATCTTATGCTTCCGTGAAGTGATGTGAATGGAACTCCCATTGCCTTTAAAACATGGCTTGCATCTAAGCTACCAGATGTACATGCGCTTCCTGAGCTTGCAAAGATACCAAGGTCACTAAGGTGTAATAATATAAGCTCTCCTTCAACATATTGAAAACCTATATTGGTTGTGTTAACAACTCTGTTCGCACTTGTTGAATTTAATTTTGCATTGAAAACATTTTTTAAAATACCTTGTTCTAATTTATCTCTTAGATATTTTACTTTTGTTTCTTCTAATTTTAAATTTTCTTCTGCAATTTGAGCAGCTTTTGCCATACCAACTATATATGGTACATTTTCAGTTCCGGCTCTTTTGCCTCTTTCTTGATGCCCGCCTATAATCAAAGGTGATATTATAGTGCCTGATTTGACATAAAGAGCACCAATTCCCTTTGGTGCATGGAATTTGTGTCCAGATATTATAAGAAAATCAATAGGTGCTTTGCTTACATCTATTTTTATTTTTCCTGCAGCCTGCACGGCATCTGTAAAGAATTTGGTTTGAGGGTTAATTTCCTTAACCATTTTTGCAATATTTTCAACAGGATATATAACACCCGTTTCGTTATTCGCAGTCATAACAGACACAAGTAAGGTATCTTCTTTAATTGCATTTTTTAAACTATTTATATCAAGATCACCATTTGAATCAACATCAATATATGTTACTTTGTAGCCTTTTTTTTCAAGTTCTTTGTGTAGATTCAACACGCAAGGGTGTTCAACTTTTGTTGTTATTAAATGTTTTTTATTTTTGTTTTCTTCAAGAAGCCCTTTTATTGCCATATTTGCACTTTCTGATGCACAAGATGTGAAATATATTTCTTTTGAGCTTTTTGCACCTACAAAATCTGCAATAACTTTCCTTGCGTCTTCTATTGCCTTATGTGGAGCTTGCGCTAGTGAATACATACTTGATGGGTTGCCATAGTTTTCCTTAAAGAAAGGCAACATTGCTTCAAGTACTTTTTCATCAACTTTTGTTGTTGCATTGTTGTCTAAATAGATTTCTTTCATTGTTGAACCTCTATTACAACTATGTCTTTGTCAACGTGTTCTTTAAGTTGCGCTTCGACAAAGTTTTTAAGTGTCGCAGTTGAGTTGCAACAACTTTTGCAAGCGCCAATTAATTTTACATATACTTCTTTGCCTTTTACGTCAACAAGTTCAACACCGCCACTATCTTTTGCAAGTTCAGTTGCGATTAATTTTTCTAAAACATTGTTTACTTTAAGTGCAAATTGAACTGGTGTTAAATTTGATGTTTCTATAACACCTTCTTCTTCCAATATTTTTTTAATATTGTTTTTGCAACCACCGCACGCGCCACCTGCATATGTTGCCTCTTGTATTTCTTCAAGAGTTTTTGCACCTTTTTTAATAGCTTCAATTATTTCGTTTTTTGAAATTCCAAAGCAATTACATATAATTTTATTTTCTTTTTTTGGTTTTTCTTCTTTGAAATAACCTTTTAGCGCATCTTCTAGTGCTTCTTTACCCATAACCGAACAATGCATTTTTGCGGGAGGAAGTCCGCCTAACATATCTGCTATATCCTGGTTTGTGATTTTTTTGGCTTCTTCTACGTGTTTTCCAATTATCATTTCTGTTAAAATGCTTGAACTTGCAACAGCTGAGCCACAACCAAATGTTTGAAATTTCGCATCTGTGATTATGCCATTTTTATCTATTTTTAAATATAATTTCAAAGCGTCTCCGCAAGATAGGGAGCCTGCTTCACCTATAGCTGTTGCATTTTTAATTGACCCTACATTTTTTGGATTTGTATAATGTTCTTTAACTTTTTCTGAATAGTCCCACATATTTTTCCCTCTCTATTAAATTGTAACTCAAAAATACTACTTGTATAGGGTGTTTTTTTATTAAAAATGTTCCATAATGTCCAATATGGAAAAGTTTTTGCAAAATTCTTTTAAGGCCTTAAAGGCTTTTAAAATCCATAAAAACGAGGATTATACCAATAATCCGATTACTTTTGGCGAGAATATTTTTAACCAGCAGGAAAAAGAGCCAACTTTTGTTTTTGAGCCTTCTTTTTTTGATGAACAAATTCCTAGGCTTAATGATTTAGACAGTAATATTTTAGCAAAAAGCGGAAATGTTTTTAATATTAATAATCGAGCCGATATTGAAAAAGAGATTGAAAATATTAAAAAAATTCTTGATGATTCTGAAAAAAGCAACAGTATTTTAAAAAAAGCTTTCCCTAAACTTTATAATAGAAAACTTTTAAAATGTACCCTTAAAAGAATTGATACTTTAAGGCAGACAACTAATTTTATAAATACAAAACAAATTCCTTTCGGGGAAAACGAAAAAAGATATAAAGAGCTTACTGAATATTTAAGTGAAATTAATTATTTGCAAGCAAAATTAAGCAAAGAACTTTATAGTAAATAGTTATTTAGAAGTGAATTTTCTGATACTATCTAATTTAGAATTTATAAAGCGGTCGGCAACTGCTTGTTCGTAAAGCTTTGATAATTTACTTGAAATATACATTTCTGAATTATCTCTGCAACTGCGTTTTGTTTGCAGATTATAACCAAAACTTAATATGTTACTATTTATTGCTCTAATTTTCATTCTTAACCTTGCATCTACTTTTTATGTGCTCTTTCATTTTAATAAAAAAACATAATATGTCAAAAAATTGCTCCGTTATTAATATTTTGTTTATTTTTTTTTACAAATGTTAAGTTTTGTTAAATTAATATATACAAAATAAGCAACTTTTATATATCTTTTGTTTTTATTAAGATGTGAGCTAAAAAGAAAAGGATAAAGAGTATGTCTTGGGTATTAGCAGATATGGTTAATCAACAATTAACAGCAAGAGAATCAGAATTTGAATTCGCTCTTATGAAATTAAGTAGCGATAAAGATTATTTTCATATGGTTCAATCATCTATACTTAATGATATAACTACTCATTATACTAATGAAAATGATTTAGTTGAACAAGAATACGAACAAAAAATGAAAGGCAAAGACCCAAGCAGTAATGAATATTTACAATTGAGTCTTGAAAAAAACTCAAAATTACAAGAATTAAATAATAGCCAAACAAATGAAATACAAGCACATCAAGATCGTGTTGACAGAAAAGAAGTTTATTATGATTCAAGACAAGAAATGATTGAAGCTCAACTTAAAGATATTAGAGCCCAAAAAGAAACTTGGAGCGATTACAAACAAAAAGCGGTCGAAGAAGAATGTTCTTACTTTAAATAAAAATTAAAAATTAAAAAATATATACCTTTCAAGGAGAATTTATATTCTCCTTTTTGTTTTTTTAAATAAAAAAAGAGCCGTCTTAAAGGCGGCTACCAGACTTGGGGAGGAGGTTCAGATAAGGAATATTTCCTTATCCCTTCTTTTAATCTTTACGTCATGACTTTTAAAAAACTTTATTGATTTTTCTTTTTTTCATACAAATAAAGTAGATTGTTTTTAAATTTTAAAAATTAGTATAAATAAACATTGAAAAAGCTCCTATTTTAAAGGAGCTTTCAGTAAACTTAAATTTAAACTTATAATTAAAATGGTTTTGTTTGATTTAGTTTATTTCTTAAATCTCTAAAACGCTGTATATCTTCTTGTGCTTTAGATGTTTCTTTAAATAAAACTTGTGCTGCTGGATGAACCATAATAATTGAATCTATATGAATTTCCAAAAAGTCATATCTTCTTGGTGCGGCAACAGAGTTTTTTGTCATTAATTCAACATTGGTAACTGCCAAAAATCTTCTTTCGTTGTCGTTCAAAAGTTCTGTAAGTTCTCTATTTGTGCTTGCATATTTTGAAACATAAACAGTACCTTTGATATCGTGGTCTTTTGTAATTATGTAAACCTCTATTGGAGTTGTATCTTCTCTGCTTTTTGCCATTTAAATACCTCTTATAACTTCTCTTTTTTTATTATAGTATATTTTTTAAAATAAGGCTAGTTAATTTTTTTATATTTTTTAATAATTGGGGCTTTTTGATAGATTTTTTCTCTTAAGTATGTTATAATTCTTAACAAAGTATCAATTATTTTATTTCAGCTGATTTGTATTTGTATAATTACCCATGTTGTGTAAGGTTAGAAAAGTTTGAATTCAGAGAATAGAACAGACAAGAAAATACAGAATTCCATGAATGAAACCCTTGGCTATGAAGGCATTGGGGGATTTTCCAACCCCATAAAAAACCACGGGCTTCAAAGAACTAACAGACAAACCGTAAATAGACTCTATAGTTCATATAACAAAACAAATTCAAAAACTTATCTGCAGGATTATGCGGATTTATTAAAAGAGCTGAATGCAATTTTTGCAACCAATTTTAACAGTAATCAGCTTTTTTATTCCCTTCACAATATTTTGGTAAATCATGAATTAGTTAATTTTACGGCACTTGGTTTAGTTAGTGATTCTTCTCAATGTATAAATGTGAGATTGCTTGATAAAGCGGGTTCATCTTATATGTCAAAAATTTTATTGACAGCGGAAGATAACTTGATTATTAAAGCTTTTAATACGAGACAAAATCAAATTAATCATGATTCTGATTTTCTTAAAATACCATATTTATCAAAATCGCAAGTTATCGTTTTTCCACTTTTGGTAAAAGGTGATGTTCTTGGTGTTTATATAATTGGTTGTGAAAGCCAAAGTATTACTCTTGGAGTAGAGCTTTATAACTTAATTACAAGAATGATGTCTTATTTTATTCAAAACGAACAACTAAGCGAGATTGTGACAAAAAATACGGATATTGATTCGCTTACAGGTCTTGCTAATCACAAGAGTCTTCAAGAAGAATTGGCATCTCAACTTAAAATTGCTCAGCAAAATGATTCAAAAGTTTCAATTTGCTTATTTGATATTTTGAATATTTCCCAAATTAACCGTGAATTTGGTCACGCTAAAGGCGATGAAATTATTAAAGCTGTTGCAAATAAAATTTCTCAAAATAATAGAAATACTGATTTTGCCGGCAGATATGGTGGCGATGAAATTGCAGTTATAATGCCAGGTGCAAGTACTGAAGAAGCAAAATATGTCGCAGAATATTTGAATTATACAATAAGCTGTATTTATATTGATGACGTTGGACCAGTTAAAGTTAGTGCTGGTATTGCAACATATCCAGATACAACAGTGGATCAAGAAAAATTATTAATTTTGGCTGAACAAGCCATGGGTATTTCAAAGAGTAAAAGTTACGAAAGTGGCAACTCGGTTATTGTCACAAGCCAAGATGTTGATTTCTGGGATGATGACGCCCTTAAATCTTTTGCTGAAATTTTAATAAGACGTCATGCACAAATTGGTATTAACTTTGAAGAAGAACTTGTAAGTAAATTCCATGATGAAAAGATTATATCTAATCAACATTTACTTGAAGTTGTTAAATCTCTTGCAAGCACGATAGATGCTAAAGATACTTATACAAAAGGTCACTCAACTTCTGTTTCAAGATATTCAGAAGCACTTGCTCGTGCAATTAATCTTCCTGAAGTTGAAGTTGAACGCATTAAACTTGGCGCACTTCTTCATGATATTGGTAAAATTGGTATTCCAGAAAACATTTTAAGAAAACCAACTATGCTTAATGATGAAGAGTGGGAAATTATGAAACAGCATCCTACAATTGGTGCTGATAAGGTTCTTGCACCAAATGAATCATTAAGAGATTTGATTCCTATGGTTAAATTCCATCATGAACATTATGATGGAACTGGTTACCCATTTGGTTTAAAGGGTGAAGAAATTCCTTTATCTGCGCGTATTGTTTCAATCGCAGATGCTTTTCATGCGCTTGTTAGTGACAGACCTTATCGCAAGGGTTTAAGTATTAATAAAGCTTGTGAAATTTTAAAAATGGGCGCTAATGTTCAATGGGACAGAGAATTAGTTAGACAGTTTGTTCAAATTGCGCCTTCGCTTTCAACAAGTGTATAGCTTTTGATGTATTTAAAAATGTTAATTTCTTGCATGAATCTTGTATTGAAATTATAATTTAATATATGTCAGACGAAGAAAAAAGTATTATCGAAAGCTCTTATGATTTTATTAAAAAGTCATTTGAACTTCGCAATTTGAAACTTTATAAAGAAGCAATCGAGATGCTATATAAAGCTTTAAATTGTGATGATATTTCGCCAAAAGATGTTGAAATTACATCTCAAATTGGCGATTTGTATTTTCTTTTAAAAAATTATGACAGAGCAATTGAGCAATATGAAAAAGTGTTAGAATCAGACAGACTTCACAAACACACACTTTTCCAGATGTGCAAGATATATTTTATGCAAAAGAAATACAAAGAGGCACTTAAATTAGTCGAAGATTTATGTGCTAATTCAACTTCTCCTGAAAATTTTGTACAATATTTTAAAGTTATGTATGAACTTAATATGTATGAAAAAATGCAGGAAGTTTATAATGACTTAGACGCAGAATGTAAAAATAACGAAGAAATTCTTTATATAATGTCATTGATTGGAACAGAACACAAATGTGATTTTCTTAAAAAAACCGTTGAAGTTAATTCAAATAATAAAGAAGCACATTTTGATTTAGGTGTTGTTTACTTTGACGAAAAAGACTATGATAATGCAAAAAAACATTTTCAAATAGTTGTTGAAAATCAAAAAAATGCAAAAGCACATAACTATTTGGGTTTAATATATCAAATTGAAGGAAAATTCCACGAAGCAATTGAAAATTTTTATAAAGCTGTTCAAATAGATAAGATTGAAGCTGAATATTTTTATAATCTTGCAAAAGCTTATATTGATATACACTGGTTTGATGAAGCGCAAACTGCTATTCAAAAATCCTTAAGGCTTGTCCAGCTTGAAAAAGACAAAAATATTGATTTGGGACATCATTATTATATTTTTGCTTGGATTAATAAACATAAAAAAAATTATAAAAATGCGCTTTTGAATTTAGATTTGATTGATAAGAATTCAAAAATGGCGCAAGATGCTCTTATTTTAAGATATTCCATTGATTTTGATATGGGTGATGTGATAAGCGCTAAAATAAAACTAGAAAGCCTTTACGAAAAAGAAGAAAACAAGAAAAATTTAAATCTTCTAAGTGTTCTTGGTGAAATATATAAAGAACTTAAAATGTATGATAAATCAATCAATATTTATCTTGAAGGCTTAAAGTGTTCACCTGATTCATATGACTTTTTATCAGGTATTGCAGAAGCATATATTGATTTTAAAGACTACGATAATGCAATTTTTTATACCAATAAATTAAGAGAAATTTATCCAACATCTGCTGATGCTTGCAATTCTTATGCAAGAATTTATTATCGCAAAAAACAATACAAGGAAGCTTTTGAGGAGTTAGAAAAGCTTGTTAAAATTGATACCAATAATGCGGAAGCTTTTTATTTTATGGGTCTTATTTCAAATGATTTAGATAATCCGGCTCTTGCGCAGGACTATTTGAAAATAGCTTTAAATTTAAAACCTGACAGTGCAAAATATTATGCTCAATTTGCTCGTTCATATGAACTTTTGGGAAGTTTTGATTCAGCACTTCTTTATATTAAGGAAGCAATTGATATTGTGCCTTCAGATATTAGTTTTATGAAAAAAGCAAAAGAATATTCAAATAAATTAGGTGACACAAAGGCTATGATTTTTTACGAAAATCATATTATCAGATTGAAAAAATTATTAAGAGGTGATAAAGAAGAATAATTATTCTTCTTTGTTTATTATTGCATTAATCTTTTCAATTTTTTTGTTTATTGAATCTTCTTTGTCGATAATTTTTTTAAATTTAACTTCGCTATCTTTAATTCTGTTTGATGCATTATCAAAAGATTTATCAATATTATCCCAGTTATAATTTTTAGATGTTTTATCAAGAACTTTATATATTGTATTTATTGGTAATATTTTTAATTCGTTTTCGACTCCAATGACTGCTTGTGCGTAAGAACAACCGAATTCAAAAAGATCTTTTATCCTTATTGGATTTTTTGTAATAATTATTCCATATGGGCTTTTATTATTTTTTGGTGGCTCTATTTCAATAGATCTTGAACCTGCAATTCCTGCAAATTGAACTGTCGCACTTGAGCCTTCCGGTATTTCTATGTCTTTTTTTGTGATTACAAATTTAACGCTTATCATACCGTTTTCTTTAATGTAATTAATTTTTTCAACGTGGCCTATTGTGACCCCTAGAAATTTGACGGGTGAGCCTTTTACAATTCCGTCTACGTCTGTAAAATAAAGTGTGTGTGCATTTTTTTCAACAAAAAATATTTTGTAACTCCAAAAAGATGCAAATCCAAGGCAAAATACAATAAAAATTAATATTAAAATCTCAATTATGTGTTCTTTTTTCACTAATACTCTATTCCTTCTCTTGCCTGTATTCCAATGTCCCAATAATGTTTTATTGGTTTAATTTCAGATACAAGGTGAGCAATTTCAATGATTTTTGGATGTGCATTTCTTCCAGTTAAAACGACTTCTATATTTTTTGGCTTGTTTTTCAATGTATCCAACATTTCTTCAATATCTATTAAGCCAAGTTCGATAGCTATATTTGCTTCATCTAATATAACTAATTGAAATTCTTCGTTTTTAATGGCGTTTTTTGCATATTGCCAGCCTTTTTGTATTTCTTCTCTATCTTTTTCGTTTTGATTATTTTTATAAACGATTCTGTCTAAGCCAGCGTTTATTATTTTAAATTTATTTTTAATGTGGGGAGTTAAATTCTGAAATGATGCAAGTTCGCCATAATTATTTCCGCCTTTTGTGAACATAACAACAAGTACACTCCAATCACGTCCTAATGCCCTTAGGGCAAGTCCTAATGATGCAGTAGTTTTGCCTTTTCCTTCTCCTGTATAAACCTGTATATAGCCTATTTGGTCAAAATTTGGATTATGTAATTTATCTTGCATATAAAAATTATACCATGTTATTATTTGATGTAAATTTCTTCTAGGTTATATAAAGCACCACTTAATGGTGTTGGATTTATGTTTCCAAATTTCTTTCTGATTGCAACAATATTTATTGGAGAATAAAGATAAAGCATAGGTTTTTCTTCATATATTATTTCTTGATATCTGTCATATAGTGCTTTTCTTTTTTCAAATTCTAATTCTATTGAAGCCTTATTGTATATTTCATCTAATTCTTTTTCAAAAGCCAGTTTTTTGGTATTTGTTTCGTTTTCTTTTCTTTGATTAAATAGATGTAAAACACCCATTGAATGCCAAACATTGTAACCGCTATGTGGTTCAAAAGGATTTGATGTGAGGGAAATTATAACTGTTTCAAAATCCATTGTGTTTGTTAATTTATTTACTAATGTGTTAAATTCAATGGGCTTAAAATTAACTTTTATGCCAATTGAAGCTAAATCATCTTTTATGCTGACGCCAGTTGCTTCTCTTTGAGTGTTGCCCGCATTAGTCATAAGTTCAAATTCAACCTTATTGCCATATTTATCATATAGGTTTTTATCTTTTAAGATGTAGCCTGATTCTTTTAAAAGTTTTTTTGCATATTCGATATCTTGTTTGTGTCCTTTTGCAATTTTCTCATTTAAAAACAAACTTTTTGGACTTTCTGCTGAGAATAAGGGTTGTCCAACTCCATATAAAATATTTAAAACCAAATTGTCTCTGTCAATAGCGTAATCTATGGCACTTCTGAAATTTTTGTCCTGGAACCATTTTTGCTTAATTGGGTCAACGTAAAATTTGCCTTTTTCATTTTTTCTGTCATTTAAATTAAAAGCCAAAAAAGAAGTGTTTGTTGTCGCACCAAGATTATATAACTTGTAATCACTGTTTTTTTCTTGCATTTTATATTTTGAAATCATTGAACTTTGAAGGGTTACAATGTCAATTTCACCTGCTTCAAATTTTATCATTTCATTATTCAAATCACCCACAATTAAAGTTACCCAATAATCAAGATAAGGCAGTTTTTCATCTTTTTTGTTTATCAAGTAATAATTCGGGTTTTTTTCAAAAATTACTCTTTGAGCCGGTACGTATTCTTTTAATTTAAATGCTCCGCTTACAACAAAATCTTTTGGATTAGTTGTTGTTGAATAAAAACTATTAAAATAATTTTTCCCTTTATCTGTTGCCTTTTTAAAAACATGTTTTGGTGCTATTGGGATTGATAAATTTCTTAAAAATGGTGCAAAAGGAGTTGGAGTCTCGAATTTTATTTTGTATTTGCCAATTTTTTCAACAGTTGGCAATTTCCCATTTACATATAGCGAATCTCTTGTGCTTGTGTTTCCAAAACCTCCAAAAACAATGGTGTTGAATGTGTAAACAACGTCATCTGCTGTGATTTCAACCCCATCAGACCATTTTATACCATGTCTTAATTCAACAATATAGGTTTTATTGTCTGGTAAAATTTCAATATTTTTTGCAAGTTTAACTTCAATTTCGCCATTTATTGGATTTGTTGTTAATAAACCATCATACATTATATCTGCCATCGAGCTTGATGTGGCATCGTTTGAAACATAAGTATTAAATGTTTTTGGTCCTTCGCCTATTGTTGAGGTAATAATTCTTCCACCAAATTTTCCAACATCAGATGTTGTTACAAGATAATCGACTCCATCTATTGTTTTTGTATATTTTGCAATATTTTTTGGAATTACTTGTTCCAATTTTTCTTCTTGTGAATAATTTTCAATGTCGTAACCTAAGTCTTTTTTGATACAGGATTTAAGACAGAAAAATATCAAAATAAATATTAAGAAAATGTACAATATTTTTTTCATATCTTGATTTTAACATAACTTCTTGCTATAAAACCATTAGACGATAAAACTCCCCAAAGGAACAATAGATGCGAATTTTAGTTACAGGTTCAACAGGTTTGTTAGGTCAAGAGCTTTGTCCCATGCTCGAAAGAGAAGGGTGGCAATTTTGGGCTACAAACAGCAAGATTTTTGATGTAACAAATGAAAAAGCAATCAAAGAAATTATGGACAGAGTTTCTTTGGACTTTATTATTCATTTGGCTGGTTATACAAATATGGACCAAGCCGAAATTGAACAGGAAACTGCTTATGCTGTTAATTACAGAGGCACTAAGAATTTAGCAAAAATTGCAAAAAAGCATGATGTTCCAATTTTGTATATAAGTACAGATTGTGTTTTTGATGGAAATCGCAATACGCCATACAAAACAACTGATGCGACTAACCCTATAAGTGTTTATGGTCGTTCAAAACTTATGGGTGAAGAGGCGATTAAGGAATTGTGTTCAAAATATTATATTATTAGAACAAGTTGGCTTTATGGCAGTGGTGGCAAAAATTATGTTGATGCCATGCTTACCTTTTCATCTTTAATGGGTGAGATAAATGTTGTTGATGACCAAATTGGAAGTCCTACTTGGACAAGAGATTTGTGTAATGAAATTATAAAAATTATCAAAGAAAATAAACCATTTGGAACTTATCATAT
This sequence comes from Cyanobacteria bacterium SIG30, assembly GCA_015152475.1. GTDB lineage: Bacteria > Cyanobacteriota > Vampirovibrionia > Gastranaerophilales > Gastranaerophilaceae > SIG30. Next base: position 33,820 of record SUTW01000005.1, read on the forward strand.
AACTTCATCTGGCGCAACAAATTGGAGTAATTTTACAAAGAAAATTTATGAAATTAAAAAGCGTCCAACAAAAGTTAATTCAATTGATAAAAGCGATTTTATAAGACCTGCAAAACGTCCTAAGTTTTGTGTTATGGATACATCCGTTGAACTTCCTAATTGGGAGGAATCCTTGGAAAATTATCTTATTGGCAAATACTAGGGTTGAAGATTGTTAAAAAATTTGTTATAATAACAATATAAATTTTGTTGCGAATAGAATTAAGAAAGGTATAGAATTTATGAAAAAAATAAACTTTAACCTCGGGGGGGGGGCAACTAATAGATTAAAAGCTTTCACCTTAGCAGAAGTACTTATTACACTTGCCATTATTGGCGTTGTTGCAGCACTTACTATACCAGCAGTTGTTGCAAATTACAAAAAAACAGAAATTGAAACACAATTAAAAAGCACATATTCAATTTTATCTAATGCTCTTAATTTAGCAATTAAAGATTACGGACCAGCTTATACTTGGTCTATTGAAAGGCAAGGGAGTAGTAATAAAAATGCAGAATTATTTTTAAAGCAATATTTTGTGCCATATTTAAAAGTGGCTAGAGATTGTGGTACTTCAAATGAAGGTGAATGTAAACATCAAATTTATGCACTTGGCGGTGGTAAATTTAATTATGGATATGGTGGTAATCCAAGTGAAAATTTTGCAAAAATTTATTTGGCAAATGGAACATATATAGGTTCTAATGTATCATCTGAGGGTGACAAATTTGTGCAATTGCAATTCTTTATTGATGCAAATGGTCATAAAAAACCTAACCAAGTTGGTGTTGATATTCATTTTCTTGCATTAAATTTAAGCCCACCTACAAAAACAACTTCTAAACGTGGTTATAGATTTTCAGTTGTTGGTGGCAATACAATAGCTGAATCTATTAAATATAGTTCTTACGGTTGCCAAAAACCTTCGACATCAGCTGATGGTGGCTTTGGTGTTTATTGCGCAAGTGTTTTGTTTGCAAACGGTTGGAAAATCCCATCAGTTGACGAATATGTTCAAATGGCAGGCGGAGATGAAAATTACAGGGCAAAATATCCTTGGAATTTCTAAAAATAAATTTTTTCTTTTAAGTGCCTGAAAAATCAGGCACTTATTTTATATATAAACTTGTCATTTGACTATTTTTAAATTAAAATCATGGTAGTTGTTATATTCAAGAGGGTGTTTTGGAAGTTAAATTTGCAAATAGTTATTTTAACGAATTACTTGATATTAAAAATAACTATGCACCTTTTTTTGAAAAATTGAAAGCCGAAATTGAAGAAGATGATTTAGCTGAATTGTTTAATTATTTTTTAAATAATGTCCGAGATTCTTTTATTACAAAAGTGGTTATTGTTGAAATAAATAAGTTAAACAACAAAAAAAATCTTCAAAGCCTTTTAGATTTCATTTTAACCAAAAAAGATTCTGATTATGATGAAGGGTTGAATGTTTGTGATTTGACTTCTCTTAAAATTCTTTGTGTAAAAACAATTTCTAATTACAAAGATAGAAGTGCCGTTGTTCCAATTTTATATTGTTTGAACAATAAAAGTGAAAATTACAAATTCAGGCTTGCAGCAGCTGAAGCGCTTGGAAAAATTGGCGATAATAGCGCTGTTGATTCGTTAATCAAAATTGTTAAAGACGAAGATGAAAAATCTGTTTATGTTAGAGAATCCGCAGCTCATGCACTTGGTATTTTGGGTGATATGCGTGCAGTCGAGCCTTTTTTGGATATTTTAGAGGGTAAAAAAAGTTTTTTGGACAAATTTACTTTTTTAAAAGAAAAAGTTTTAGAGGCGTTAGGACATCTTAACGTTGATGGAAACAAAAGGGCAAAAGATGCTTTTTTAAACGCTCTTCAAGATTCTTGTGCGCAAGTTAGGTTAAATGCTCTTGAATCTATTTCGAATGCAAATGTTGTTGACTTGTTTGATGATGTTAAAGAGTTATTAAATGATGAGGACGATGATGTTGCAAAAGCTGCTGTTGTAGTGCTTTACAATTTGTCAGACAGAAGAATTTTAGATGAAATTCTGGACAATCGAAAACTAAAACAATGTTGCAGAGACCAAGCTCAAGAAATTATAGAGGAATATGAGGAAGATGAATAAAGCTGTTATTCTTTTATCTGGCGGGCTTGATTCTTACGTAAGTTTAGATATTGCAAAAAAATATTACGATATTTCTTTAGCTTTAACTTTTGATTACGGGCAAGAAGCATTTGAGGATGAAAAAATTGCATCTGAAAAAATGGCTCTTAAGTATAATTTAGAACATAAAATAATAAAACTTCCTTTTTTATCCGAAATTAAGGGAGATAGTGTTTGGGTGCCTAATCGAAATGGGCTTTTTTTAAATATTGCAGGAAGCTTCTGTGATGCTAAAAATTATGATGCGATAATTATTGGTGCAAATAAAGAAGAAGCAAAGGAATTTCCTGATAATTCTCTTGAATTTATAAACAATACAAATAAAACTTTTGCTTATTCAACAAAAAATGGCACAAAGGCTGTTGCTCCTTTGATTTTAATGGATAAAGAAGAAATTATTTCTTATGCAATAAAAAATAATTTAGATTTTTCTTTAATTAAAAGTTGTTATGATTCAAAAAATAATTCTGGCAAGCGTCATTGCGGGGTTTGCCCGTCTTGCTTAAAATTAAAAAACGCAATTTTAAAATTAAAAAGAGAAGATTTGTTGAGTATACTTGATTTTGAAATATAGTTATTTTAATAAATAATCTATTAATTTATTTGTGTCGCTTATATTTTTTTCTAAGGCAATGTCTGCGATAGTGGTTTTATTTTCAAGCATTTTTAATGATTCAAGTAATAAAATTTTATCTTCTTGATTGTTTAATGAATCGAATGCGATTTTAAATAATTTTTTAGTTACCTTAAATGCATCAATTCCTTTGTAATTATATGCAAGGCCAAATTTTGCACTATTTATAATAAGTTCTTTTAAAGTATCATAGCCAAAATCTAGATAAGACAAAACACTTTCCATGGTTTCTCTTTTTGAAAAGATACCTTTGTAAAATGCGCAAAGTGCTAAAACCATATCTATTTTTTGGCTGTCGTGATTTCTGATTTCTATATAATTTTTTAAACGTACATCAGGGAATGTTAAACTTGAATGCAAGATGTAGTCATTTAAGTTGGCACTATGGCCCTTGTAGCCATTTTGCATAAAATCTTCAAAAGTCATTTCTTCTTTTATAATTATTTTTTCATTGTTTCTTTCAATAAAAAGCATTGGAACTTTTATAATTGAATCAATATAATCTATGAATTTCGCATCGTTATTTTTTAAAATGTTTTTATAAAAAATTCCGCATCTTTTTTTATCTGTATCAAGCCAGGCGTTAGCCCTATAACTTTTATAGCCATTTATCTTATTGTTTCTTATATAAGAGTTTGCAAAAAAACCTGTTGAAAATGGAGAAACCATAATTGACGTTTTTAATTTTAACATTGCGTCATCTTCATTTTTATAATCAAAATTTACTTGAATTCCTGCAGTTTCTTTCATCATTACACTATAAAGTTTACCGCCAAAATTTTCAAAGAAATTTTGCATAATTAAATATCTGTCTTTTTTAACTATTTCTGTGTTTTCATATGTTGAATATGGAGTGAGGCCAATTGGGGCAAAAATTACATCATATTTTTGTGCAATTGAGCCAAGTTTTCCCCATATTTCTTCATTTTTTTCACTTATTTCTTTTAAATCTTTTTCTGCTTCAAGCGAAATTTCAAATTGCCCGCCAGGCTCTAAAGATATTGAATTTTTGCCGTTAAGTGCACCTATTATAACGTCATTATCTTTTAATATTTTCCAATCATTCAAAAGTGCAAATTGTTCAATTATTTTTTTAATATCTTCATAATTTGCATTTTTATAAGTATTCTTATTTAGTGAAATTTTTTCCCATTCTATGCCAATTTTGAAGTCGCATTCTTTTTTGCATCCCTTTTTGTAATATTCAATAAGGTCTTCTTTTGTTAAAGATATTATTTTTTCTTTTGTGTTTAACATATTAAAATTCTAACATGACAATCAAAAATCTTTTTATCCTTTTGGCTAGTCTATATTGATTATAGATAATTACATCATATAATATTTTTATGGACAAAGAATCTTATATAAGACGAGTAAAAGGTTTCAGAACCAAAAAAACTTTAGGACAAAATTTTTTAATAGATTATAGTGCTATTGAAAAAATTTTAGAATATGTTGACCCTTGTGATGATGTTGTTGAAATTGGTGCTGGTGTTGGCTTTGTGACCGAGGAATTAGTTAAAAAGGCAAAAAGTGTAACGGCAATTGAAATTGACAAAGATGCAATAAAAATTCTTGAAAAAAATTGCAAATTTTCAATTCTTAATAAAGAAAATTCTTGTGATTTTAAAATTATTGAACAAGATATTTTGAAAACTGATTTATCGCAATTTAAGAAAGACAAAGAGCTTAAAATCGTTGCAAATATTCCATATTATATTACAAGTCCAATTCTTGCTCATTTGCTTGGTGAAATTGACGACATCAATAATAAAAATAGAAATTCTATATCTGAAATTATTTTAATGGTTCAATATGAAGTTGCAAAAAGACTTGTTGCTTCTGAAAAATCTGAAAACATTAAAGATTACGGTCTTTTGTCTATTTTGGCTCAATTTTGGGCAGATGTTGAGATTATAAAAAAAGTATCTAAATATTCTTTTTATCCTGCACCAAAGGTTGATTCAGCGCTTGTTAGATTGAGAATAAATAAAAATCCAAAAGTTGAAGTTACTCCATTTTTGAGAAAAACAATCAAAGCTTCTTTTTCAACTAGAAGAAAAAATATCAAAAATTGTCTTCAAAATGCCTCTTTTTTAGGGGTTGAAGATGCTCTTCAATCTTGCAATATTGATTTAAATACAAGAGGCGAAAAATTATCTATTCAAGATTTTTCAAATCTCTCAAAGGCTTTATATGAAAAAAGTAAAAATTAGTGCTCCCTGCAAAATTAATTTAAATCTTAAAATTAAAGGAATCCTTGAAAACGGTTTTCACGAGATTGAAAGTATTATGCAAACGGTTGACTTGTTTGATTATTTAACTATTGAAAAATGTGAATTAGATAGTTTAAATAATCAAAAATTCAATGTTTTTCTTGATGGAACAAAAAAAGAAATACTTTCTTATGGCGAATCTAATATCGTTTATAAGGCTTCAAAACTTTTTTTTGAAACAACTGGAATTGAAGCTTCTATTAAAATTTTTATTGAAAAAAATATTCCAATATCCGCAGGTCTTGCAGGTGGAAGTACTGATGCAGCCGGTGTTTTGTATGGTTTGAATGAATTATTTAATAAACCTTTAAACGAAAGAGATTTACTTGATTTATGTGAAAAATTAGGTTCTGATTTAAATTTTTGTTTACTTGGGGGTAGAGCCTTAGTTAAAGGCAGAGGCGAAGTTATTGAAAAACTTGATTTTGAGCCTTTTAATTTGACTATTGTAAAACCCAAAAATTTATCAATTAGCGCAAAAGAAGCTTATCAAAAATTTGATATATCAAAAGGTGTTTCAAATCTTGATAATGATTTAGAATGGGCACTTTTACCATTTTATAAAGAACTACAATACCTAAATAGTCTTGGTTTAAAAATGTCTGGTTCCGGTAGTGCTTATTTTAAAATTGGTGATTTTGATTATGAATTTAATTCGTCATTTGAAGTTTTTAAAAACTTAAATGCAATTCCAGATGGCGTTTCACTTATTGAATGTTTGTAAAATCGCTTTCTACCCTTGAAACATCTTGAAAAAATGTTATAATAAAAATGTAGGATATTTTTTAAATACGGTAATTAAGAAAGGTATAGAATTTATGAACAAATATAACTTTAATCTCGGGGGGGGGGGCATCTAGAAGTTTAAAAGCTTTCACCTTAGCGGAAGTTTTAATCACACTCGCTATTATTGGTGTTGTTGCAGCTCTCACAATTCCGTCAGTCATTACAAATTATAAAAAAACGGAACTGGAATCAAAAATAAAAACTGCATATTCAATATTATCAACAGCGCTTAACCTTGCAATTAAAGATTATGGACCAACTGATACTTGGGATATAACTAAAGTTGGCACTGCCACCGAAACAACAGAGCAAGCTTTAAAAAAATATTTTATACCATATTTAAAAGTTGCAAAAGAGTGCGGAAAATCTCAAGAACCTGAATGTGTTTACGAATTTTCATCATTGGGTGGTGGAATATTTGTTAATGCTAACACTGGTACAACGCCACATTATTCACGTATTTATTTAACAAATGGAACCGTAATACAAATGGTTATGGCGAGCAATAATAATAAGGTAACGCAATTAGCAATGCTTGTTGATGTAAATGGTCTAAAAAAACCAAATCAGCTTGGAGTCGATATACAATATTTTGTAATTCCAACAAGAACAGTTGAAAATCAACCAAAACTTAATTATCAAGTTGCAATAGCTTCAGCTGGTGGAAATAGTGATTATATTTCTAATATAACTCATAATACAAAAGGTTGTAAAAAATCTTTAACAAAAATCGATAGTGCGCTTGGCACGGCTTGTACCTATGTTTTAAGAAAAAACGGTTGGAAAATTCCTTCAGTTGATGAATATGTTGAAATGGCAGGTGGGGATGAACAATATCGAGCTTTGTACCCTTGGAATTTCTAAAAACATGATTAAAAACGTAAAAGCCCCAAAATCAATTGGGGCTTTAAATTTGCCCAAACCCTCTTGAAACATCTTAAAAAAATGTTATAATCAAAATATAGATTTAATATGGAGCGTGAAAGGATTTTTAAATTATGTACAGAATTAATTTAAATTGCGGGGGGGGGGGCATCTAGAAGTTTAAAAGCTTTCACCTTAGCAGAAGTTTTAATCACACTTGCTATAATCGGCGTTGTTGCAGCATTAACTATTCCATCAGTTATAACGAATTATCAAAATCAAGAAAGAGTTGCAGCACTTAAAAAAACTTTTAGCGCTATTGCGAATACGACAAATCTTGCAATCAATGAACACGGACCAATTTCAGGCTGGGAAATTGGCAAGGATAATAATGGCAAGGATTCAGAAGATTTTGCAAATAAGTACTTAATTCCATATCTTAGAGTTGCAAAAAATTGCGGAACTAGGTCAGATGGCGAATGTGCTTATGAGTATTATAGTTTGAGTGGTTCTGGTCCAAGTACTTTTCCTGATACCTACACCAAATTCTATTTATCTGATGGCGCATTGGTTTTTTTAAGAACAAACAATAAGGAAACATCTAATGGAAAACAATTACAGGGTCAAATCACAATAGATGTAAATGGCAATAAACCTCCAAACAAAATAGGGTTAGATGTTTTTCGTTTTTACTATATGATTTATGGTGCTGGAAAATATTTTGGTGGGAAATTGATTCCAAGCTTTGGAGTTTCTGATACTGTTGAGACATCAATAAATAACGAAACAGCTGGGTGCAACAAATTAGCGAATGGAATTCGTTGTTCTCATGTAATTATGGTAAATGGCTGGAAAATTCCAACTAAGGATGAATATGTTAAAATGGTAGGCGGTAATGAAGAATACCGTGCTTTATATCCTTGGTAAAAAAACTTAATTCTATATTCTTGCGCCTTATTTATTAAGGCGCTTTTTTATTTAAAAATTTTATTATCTCCCTTGAAACTATTTAAAAAATTTGTTATACTAACAATATAAATTTTGTTGCGAATAGAATTAAGAAAGGTATAGAATTTATGAACAAATATAACTTTAATCTCGGGGGGGGGGGCATCTAGAAGTTTAAAAGCCTTTACTCTTGCCGAAGTACTTATCACATTAGCTATCATTGGCGTTGTTGCGGCACTTACTATTCCATCAGTTGTATCGCATTCAAGAAGAACTGAAATTGAATCAAAGCTTAAAAAATCATATATGGTTTTATCTCAAGCAGTTAATCTCGCAATTAAGGATTATGGTCCTGTTTCAGGTTGGAATTTTCCAGATGGTAGTAATCCACAAGATATCAGACAATTTGCTAATACTTATTTTGCTCCTTATTTGAAAATTGCAAGGGATTGCACAAAAAGCAATCATCCTGATTGTAATTATTCTGGCAAGAATTTGAGTGGTTATAAACTTTTGCATAACAATTCAGACGGTACTTATGCTTCTTATTATTTGGCTGATGGTTCATATATTGAGTTTAAATTCAATGTGGATAAAGTTCAGTTTTTTGTTGACTGCAATGGTAACAAAAAACCAAATGTTTTAGGATATGATTTATTTACAGTTAGTATTAGGCAGCAACCTAATGATATTATTAAATATCCACTTAGTGTGGGGTATATTAATGAAAAAACTTTTTCTGGGAATACTTCTTGCGCGACAGGCGGTAATGGAGCTTATTGTCTGACGCTTATTGTATCTAATGGTTGGAAAATACCAAGCAAAGATGAATATGTTAGAATGGGCGGGGACATTACTAAATATCCTTATAATGGCCTTTATTAACACCTAATCCAAAAAGTGCAAAATCATATTTGATAGGGTCACTTGAATCAAATTCTTTTAATTTGTCTGTTAATTCAATGACGGCTTTAATGTCGTTTGAATTTCTTTTTAGCAAATTGTATTCTCTTGATAATCTTGCAACATGTACATCTAACGGAATTAAAAGTTCTGATGGTTTTTTAAAATCCCATATGCCTAAATCAACTGGACCTTTTCTTATCATCCATCTTAAAAACATATTGTATCTTTTTTGTGCGCCACCTTTTGATGGATTTGATATCATAAAACAAAAACCCATAGGGCAGTTATTTGGATTGTTTTTGTAGAAATAATCACAAACTACTTGTGTACCTTTGGAAAATAACTCTTCAAGCGAGCTTTTGTCTTTTGTGTATAGTTTGTTTAAAATCGCAAATATGTCATATAAGTCTTCGTTTTTGCAAAATCTGTAATTTATATCTTTTATAAGGTTTTTTTCTTTTTCAAAGTTTTCAACAAAATTATATGGTTGCATATCGATTTTTTTGAACAGTTCATCAAGTTTTTTTATAAACTGTTCTCTTTTACCATAAGCAAACATTGCACTTATAAAAGCTGATATTTCAATATCTTTTTTGTTTTTAAAAAGGTGCGGAAATTGAATCGGGTCATCTTTTATAAAATCTTTTGTTTCGTATATTTTAACTAAATTATCAAGTTTCTTTTTCATCTTATTTTTTCAAAATATTCTTTTAAAATTTGGTCACATTCTTTTTCTTTTATGCCGCCAAAAACTTTTGTGTCGTTTTTTAAAAGTGTTCTTAAATCAATTTTGCCATTGAATGCTCCATATAAATTGTCGTATGAACCAAAATAGACATTTTTAATCCTTGCATTTAATATTGCCCAAGCGCACATGGGGCAAGGTTCTAGTGTTACAAATAAAGAACAATTTAAAAGTCTCCAATTTTTAATTTTTTTACAAGCTTTTTTGATTGCCATTATTTCGGCGTGTGCTGTCGGATTTTTTAATTTTTCTTTTTCATTATGTGCTTTTGCGATTATATTTTTATTTTCGTCAATAATAACGCAACCAACAGGTAAATCTTCACCTGATTTTTTTGCTTCTTTAAGTGCAAGATTCATATAATATTCAATATCGTTTGTATCTATATTTGGCATTATTATTCGTTATTATTTGTGTCGTTAAAGGTCAAAGTAACCGTGAAACCTTCGTCAGTTGAAGATAATTGTACATCAATTCCCATTGCATTTGATATACCTTTTACAATGTATAAACCAAGTCCGGTGCCTCTTGTTGTTCTTGTGAGTTCAGAATCGACTCTTACAAATTTGTCAAAAAGCTTGTTCAAATTATTTGATTCTATTTTGTCGTGTGAGTTAAAGAAAGTTACAACATTTTTGCCATTTATTTTTTTTGCTTTAATTATAATTGGGGAATTATCTTTGTTGTATTTGATTGCATTTTCACAAAGGTTTATTAAAACCTGCATCATTCTATCTTTATCTACATAAACTGGCGCAATGTTTTCATCAACTTCAATTTGTATATTATTTTCTTTAAAATTAGTTTGAAATACAGCATCTTCAAGCATTTTTCCTAAATCTTCAAAATCCAAATTAAATTGCAATCTAAAACTTTCAATTTCAGGAATAACCAGTAAATCTTCAACCATTCTTGAAAGTCTTTGTGCTTGTTCTTTTATTATTTTAAGAGATTTAATTTTTGTATTTTCATCTATTACGATATCTTGTCTTAAAAGACGACTTGAATAACCAACGATATTTGTTAATGGAGTTCTGAATTCATGGCTTGTGGCACTAACTAAATTTGTCCTAAAACCATCTAGTCTTTGAAGTTCCAAATTCTTTTTTGACAATTCTTTGTATGATTGTGCAATTTTTTTTGCCATATAGTTAAATTCTTTTGCAAAAAAAGTTATTTCGTGCGGGGTAAAAATATTTTTTAAAAGGTGGATTTTTCTGTCATAACTACCTTTTGAAATTGCCGTTACGCCTTTGATTAATTGGCGCATATTTACATACAAATAGAAATTGTATATAAAAACAACAATCATAATACATAAGCCAGATATCGAAATCGCCAAAATAATTCTAAGCCTTGCTGCGTTAATTGTTGTTTTTGTAATTTGTTCAGTTGTGTTTACAATGATGCTCCAACCAGGATTTTTTATTTTATAGTAAGCCATTGGCTGGTTTTTGATTTCACCAAAAAGCTGTGCTTGATTTTCGCTTTTTAAATCAGGAAGTTTACTTACAATATATTTTAAATCTTTTTTGTCTTGGTTGTTTGTTGCAATTAAGCTATTATCTGAATCAAGAAGATAAATTTGTCTTTTTTCTTTCTTAATACTTTCTGTTAAAATTCCATTTATGCTTGATAATTCTATCGTTCCTGCCAGTACACTATCACTACTAAATGGAACATAAATTTTTATTGTAGAGTTTTCTGGTTCAAATGTGTATTCACCAAGGGCTTTTTCTTTGCCTATTATTTTAATGCTTTCAAAATCGTTATATTTGTGCGTTATTTCTTTTAAATAATCTTCCCTTTCGTGATGATTAAGATATTTTAAAGTGCTGGAAATCTGAGATAGTTTTTTGTTGTTATCTAAAAGATACGTTTCAATGTTTTGACCTAAATATTCGGATAATAAAAGAGCACTGTAATTTAATTCTCTTCTAACTGAATGTTGAGAGACATTCGAAATAATTATACCACTTGCAATTGATGGAATTACAACTGCAAAAAACAAGACTATCATAAATTGTTCAACAATTCTAAGTCTTCTCATTTTATTCTCCAAATCCAAAAGGAGTTAGTTTGTAGCCTACATTTAAAACTGTATGCAAGTATTTTGGATTTCTTGTGTCGATTTCAATTTTTTGTCTTAATCCACCTACATGAACTCTTACCATTCTTACATCTTCGTCACTTCCGTAACCCCAAACCTCATCGAGTAAAGTTGCAAGGTTAACAGGTGAATTCATGTGTTGCATTAAACAATAAAGTATTTCAAATTCAGTTGGAGTTAATTTTACTTTTTTATCTAAAATAACAGCCTCTAGCGAATCAGGTAAAATTTCAATGTCGCCCGCTCTTAAAATTTCTTTTGCATTTTGCGCTTTGCTATCTTCATTTCTTCTAAGCAATGCTCTTATTCTAAGTAAAACTTCTTGAATTTCAAATGGCTTTACAAGATAATCATCTGCGCCACAATCAAAGCCTGCTGTTTTATCTACGATACTTCCTTTTGCAGTGAGCATTAGAATGGGGATATTTTTCTTTATAAGTCTAATATTTTTACAAACGTTATAACCGTCCATTTTTGGCATCATAACGTCTAAAAGGATTAAGTCATAGTTGTTTTCAAGTGCTTTTTTAAGACCTTCTTCGCCATCTTTTGCACTATCTGTTTTATAGCCACTTGACGAGATGTCAAATTCGAGAAGTTCTCGAATTTGCTCATCATCATCAACTATTAATATTCTTTTGTTTGTTTTGTCCATTCTTATTTTGTTATTCCGTTAAACATTTCTTTGATGCCATCAACTGAACTTAATATGCCAGTTGCTTCATATGGCATATAAACTATTTTGTTGTTTTCGCCACTTGTTATATCACGAAGTGTTTCAAGATATTTCATAGCAATTAAATATTTGTCAGGTTGTCCTTTATTTGCTATTGCATCAATTATATTTTTGATAGCTTCTGCCTCACCATTAGCTTCTAAAATTCTTGCTTGTTTTTGACCGTCTGCCTTTAAAATTGCAGCTTCTTTTTCACCTTGTGCTTGTTGGATTTGACTTTCCTTTATACCTTCAGCCTCTAGAATTCTTGCTTGTTTTAGACCTTCGGCTTCCAAAATAGCTGCACGTTTGTCACGTTCTGCTTTCATTTGTTTTTCCATTGAATTTTGAATTTCGCGAGGTGGAGTAATATCTTGAAGCTCAACCCTTGTTACTTTGACACCCCATTTGTTTGTTGCTTCATCTAAAATTGTTCTCAATTTTGTATTTATGTTGTCACGTGAAACAAGAGTTGTGTCTAAATCCATTTCACCTATAACGTTTCTTAAAGTTGTTTGAGTTAATTTTTCAATTGCTTCAGGTAAATTTTCAATTTCGTAAACTGCTGATTTTGCGTCAACAATCATATAATATAATAAAGCGTTAATTGAAATTGTTACGTTATCTTTTGTAATTACGTTTTGACGTGGAAAATCGTAAACAGATTCTCTTAAATCAATTCTGTCCGTATAACTATATATTGGATAAAATTCACCGGTTACCGTTTTTACAATTTTTTTGCTTCTAAAAGGACGTGGTGCATCAATAACTGGAACAATAAAGTTTAATCCAGGTGTTAATGTTTTATGGTATTTACCAAGTCTTTCAATAATTATTTCTTGTTTTTGATTAACGATTTTTATTGACATAACAAGGTATGCAATAACAAAAATCAATACTAACAAAATAAAAAATGCCATTTTTCCTCCTTTATACTTTTTTTACAAACATTATCATGTTTTCTTGTTTTATAATTTTTACTGTTTCGTCTTTTGCAATAAAGCTGTTATCAACACTTTTTGCAGGCCATATTTCGTCATAGATTTTAATTTTTCCACCATCTTCTTCTTTAATTTCGTCTGTCACTTTTGCATCTCGTCCAACATAACTTGATTCTTCAGTATTGCTTTTATATTGTCTTAACATATAAGGGCGAAGTGCCAATATGCAAAATATTGATATTATCGTAAATATTGAAATTTGTGCCCAATATAAATTTGGGAAAAAATACGCAATGCAAGATGCAAAAAATGCGCCCGCTGCAAGATTTAAGAAGAATAAACTTGGAATGGCTAATTCAAGAAATAATAATATAAATCCACTTATAGCCCAAATTAAGTATATTTGCATTTTATCTCCTTTTTAGAAAAGTATATTTTTTTTCAAATTAACTGTCAAGAATATTAAATTGTGTCAAAACCTGTGAATTTTCTTAGAACTTCAGGCACAACAATTGTTCCATCTTCTTGTTGGAAATTTTCGCAAATTGCTGCAAATGTTCTTCCAACAGCAAGACCTGAACCATTAATTGTGTGGACAAATTCTAATTTGCCTGTTTCTTTGTTTCTGTATTTTAAGTTAGCTCTTCTTGCCTGATAATCACCAAACCAAGAACAGCTTGAAATTTCTTTATAAGCATCATATGAAGGCATCCAAACTTCAAGGTCAAAGCATTTTTTTGCAGAAAAACCAATGTCACCTGTGCAAAGTTCAACAACTCTGTATGGTAATTCTAAAAGTTCAAGAACTTCTTTTGCATCTTCGGTTAATTTTAAATGTTCTTCTCTTGCTTCTTCGGGTTTTGTTAATTTTACAAGTTCAACTTTGTTAAATTGGTGTTGACGGATTAAACCTCTGCTATCTTTTCCTGCTGAACCTGCTTCGCGTCTAAAACATGGAGTGTATGCAGTAAGAAGTTTTGGAAGTTCGTCTTCGGTTAAAATTTCTCCACTATACATATTTGTAACCGGAACTTCAGCGGTTGGAATTAAGAACAAATCTTCTTGTTCACATTTAAACATATCTTCTCTGAATTTTGGAAGTTGTCCGGTTCCTGTCATTGCATTTGAGTTAACTAAAACTGGCGGAAGAATTTCTTCGTAACCATGTTTTTGAGTATGTAATTCAAGGAAGAAGTTTATAATTGCGCGCTCAAGTGCTGCACCTTTTCCTCTGTATAAAGCAAATCTTGTGTGTGCAAGTTTTACACCTTTTTCGAAATCTACCATATTTTTTTCAACACATAAATCCCAGTGCGGTTTTAATTCATAAGGTTTTCTTGTTGGTTCACCCCAAGTTGAAACAACTGGGTTTGCGCTATCATCAGAGCCTATAGGTGTTTCTTCTGCTGGTGTATTTGGTATGTATAATAACGCTTCACGTTGTTCGTTATCCAAAAGTGCTTGTTTTTCTTCAAGTTCTTTTATTTTGTCACCTAGAATACGAACTTCTTCCTGAATAGCATCTGTGTTTTCACCATTTTTTTTCATTAAGCCAATTTTTTGAGATTCATTTTTTCTTTTTGCCTTTAATTCATCTGCTTCAAATTGCGCCTGACGACGTTTTGCGTCAAGTTCAAGGACTTTATCTATTGATAAGTCTGGATTTCTTCTTTTTAAAAGTTCGTTAATTTTTTCTGGGTTTTCACGTACAACTTTGATGTCAAGCATTTTTTTGTTCCTTATAAATTTTGTCTAAATACATTTTTAATTCTTTTAATTGTTTTGGTTTAATTGGTTTGATTGCATTTTTAGGTAAACCATTTATAGAAATTATTGCATGTTTTACCCTTTTTAAATGTATCACATCAAAACCAAAATGTTTAAACATTTTTCTTATTTGACGATTTAATCCTTGGTAAAGGGTTATTTCAAGGGTAGTTTCATTTCTTTTACTTTCAATTATTTCACTATCGCACCAAGCAAATTTGCCGTCTATTTTTATTCCCTTTGCAAATTCTTCAAGGTGTTCCATTTTGACTTTGCCATTTACTGTAACTTTGTATAATTTTGGGATTTTTATAGATGGATGTGTCATTCTGTTTATAAAATCACCATCATTAGTCATGATTAAAAGACCTGTTGAATCTTTATCTAAACGTCCAACTGGTTTAAGATGATGTAATTCTTTTGGAATTAAATCATAAATTGTTTTTCTTCCTTTTTCATCGCTTTTTGTTGTTATGTAACCTGCCGGTTTATAAAATTTGTAATATTCAAAATCTTGTTTTTTTAAGACTTTACCATCCACCTCAACAATATCTTTTGTTCTTATTTCAAAGCCAAGCATAGTTATAACTTTTCCATTTACTTTTACTTTGCCGTTTATTATAAGTTCGTCAGCTTTCCTTCTTGAACAAAATCCACATTGCGATATGTATTTATTTATTCTCATAGCTTAAATTTTAACATAAAAAAAGAGGCTTTAACCTCTTTTAAATTTCTATAAATAATTTTCTTCCAACAATATTTGGTTTGTTATTATAGTAGCCTGCAAAATAACCACCTTCAACGGGTCTATTTTTTGCATAATTTAAATAATTATTTCTGTTTGAATTTATAAATACATTATTTGTGCTTTTGCTAAATGGGTTTGCATTTTTTTCTTGTACTGCCTGAATTTCTTTTGCAGGTGGTTGATATAAAGTTTTTGAAATTAATGATACAAAATTTGAAAACATTCTTTCCCCTTATTTTGATTGACTATGTTTTTTTAATGTTTTTTACTTAAATGTCAATATTATTATTAAACAACTTTACAAAATAAAAATAAATACTTTTTATGAAAAATCCTCTTTTTAAAGGGCAAAAATCTTTTTTGTAGTATTTCTTAACAAAAAAGTATAAAAAAAGTAAAGTTCATGCTACGATGTTTTTAAGGATAATAGTATAAATATTTTATTCATATAATATAAATGCTATAACCTCAGCGTTTGACAGTATATAAGAGGTGTAGGACAATTAGAAACGATATTACAGTATACTTACTATATATAGTAGAGTTATTTTTAGCAGTTTTGGCAATTGTTTTTGCTGTGCTTTTCGGAAGACAAAAAGCAAAGGTTGAAACACTTAGAGATAGTGCCAAAGATTATGAAAAAGAGTTTGTTAAACGAACTGAAATTATTAGAAAAGAAGCTTTAATTACTGCAAAAGAACAACTTCATAATGAAAGACAAAGTTTTGAAAATGAAGTGAGAAGCAGACGTGAAGAAATTTCGAGAGTTGAAAATAAGCTTGCAATAAGAGAAGATCAAGTCGAAGAAAAAATGCAAAAAGTTACTGACAAGCAGTATGAACTTGATAAGAAATACGATGAATTAATTGATAAAGAAGATTATTTGGCAGAAATTGTTGACAAGCAAACTCAAGAACTTGAAAGAATTTCTCAAATGTCTAAGGACGAAGCTAAAAATCAGTTATTTACTCAATTAAATAACGAACTTGCAGCAGAAAGAGTTCAGGTTATTAGAGAAAGCGAAATTAAAATAAAAGAAGCATGTGATGAAAAAGCTAGAGAATTTCTTTCTCAAGCTATGCAGAAATGTGCTGTTGAACAGGTTATTGAAAATTCTGTAAACGTTGTTTCTCTTCCATCAGATGAGATGAAGGGAAGAATTATTGGACGCGAAGGAAGAAATATTAGAACACTTGAAACGATTACTGGTGTTGATTTAATTATTGATGATACACCTGAGGCAGTTGTTATTTCTTGTTTTGATCCTGTTCGTCGTGCAATTGCAAAATTGACTCTTGAAACGCTTATTGCTGATGGCAGAATTCATCCAAGCAGAATTGAAGAAACTTACGAAAAATCTAAAAATGATATTGAAAACAAAACAAGACAGGAAGGCGAAAGAGCTGCAACTGATCTTGGAATTATGAACCTTAACAGAGAGCTTACAAAAACTCTTGGACGCTTATATTATAGAACAAGTTATGGGCAAAATGTTTTAAAACATTCAATTGAAGTTGCACAACTTTCAGGAATGTTAGCTGCCGAACTTGGAGTTGATGTGTATAGCGCAAGACGTGCCGGGCTTTTACATGATATAGGAAAGGCAGTTGACCAAGAACAAGAAGGTACACACGTACAACTTGGCGTCGAGCTTGCAAGAAAGTATGGCGAAAATGAAGAAATTGTTCATGCTATTGAAGCTCATCATGATGATGTTGCTGTAAATTCAATGCTTGCAGCTATTGTTAAAATTGCCGATACCTTATCAGCAGGTCGCCCAGGTGCAAGACGCGATACATTAGATGTATATATTAAACGTCTTAAGAAGTTAGAAGAAATTGCAAATAGTCAAGAGGGCATCAAGCAATCATTTGCAGTTTCTGCCGGCAGAGAAGTTAGGGTTATTGTTCAACCTAATATTTTCGATGATATGGCGGCAGAAAAACTTGCAAGAGACATTGTTGCACGTATCGAAAATGAGGTTGAATACCCAGGACAAATCAGAGTAACTGTTGTCCGTGAAGTACGTGTTACAGAAATTGCAAAATAAAAATGTCAAATGATTACAAAATTCTTTTTCTAGGTGATATTGTTGGCCGCCCAGGAAGAAAGATAGCTCAAAAATTCATATCAGAACAAAAGGTTAACTATGATTTAGTGATAGTTAATGTTGAAAATGCTTCACATGGTTTTGGTTTAACCAAAAGAAATCATGATGAATTATTTGAATGTGGAATTTCTTGTATGACATCTGGCAACCATATTTGGGATAAAAAGGATGTTTATGAATATATAAATACATCAGAAGCACTTATAAGACCACTTAATTACCCAAAAATTGTAACAGATGGTGTTGGTTATAGAATTTACGATAACAACATTGTTGTTGTTAATCTTCTTGGCAGAACTTTTATGCAACCTGTTGATTCACCGTTTGAGGTTTTTGATAATTTGGTTGAAAAACTTGGAAAAGATAAATTTTATATAGTAGATTTTCATGCAGAAGCTACTGCTGAAAAAATTTGTTTTGGAACATATTTGTCTCAAAATGTTTCAGGTGCATTAATTGGTACTCATACTCATGTTCAAACTGCTGATGAAAAAATCTTAAATAACAGATTTGCACATATAACAGACGCTGGCTTTACAGGCTCTTATGATGGTGTTATTGGTATGCAATTTGAAAATTCATATAAATTTATGACAACTTTAATTCAAGAAAGATTTGAAGTTCCGGAGCACGTTTCAAAATATCAAATCAATGGTTGTGAAATAATTTTAGATTTAAATAATAATGTTGCAAAAAGTATTAAAAGAATAAATGAAGTGTGTGAGGTTGCAGAAAATGAAAATTGATTTACATATACACACTAATTATTCAGATGGTTCATTGAGCCCAGAACAAATTGTCGATACAGCATTAGCTGAAAACATGGATGTTATTGCAATAACGGATCACGATAACGTGCTTGCTTATGATTATGCAGTTAAATATGCTAATAATATTTTACAAAATGCTGATAAGAAACTTGAAATTATTAGAGGCGTTGAAATTAATACAATTTATAAAGATTTTGAAGTTCATATTTTGGGTTACTTTATGGATGTCGAAAATGAAGATTTTAAAAATATGCTTAAAGTGCAACAGCAAGCCCGTGTAACTCAAGCAAAAGAAATTATTAAACTTTTGAACAAAAAAGCTGGAATAAAAATAAAATTTGATGATGTTAAAAAACTTGTTGCAGAAAATGGTAGTATTGGCCGTCCTCATATTGCAAGAGCCATAACATCTGTTGGCGGAACAAGCAATGTGTCTGAAGCATATGAGAAATACATAAACAATAATTCTCCAGTTTATGTTCAAAGAAAAACAGTCAGCCCGCATGAAGCAGTTGAAATAATTTATGAAGCTGGCGGAATTCCTGTTTTTGCGCATCCAATCGATGTTGATATATCTGAACAACTTATCAAAGAACTTATAAATTATGGCCTTAGAGGCATTGAAGCTTACCATAGAAAACACACTCCTGCTGTTGTTGAATATTATTCTTCTCTTGCGGAAAAATTTGGTTTAATAATTACCGGAGGTTCAGATTTTCACGCTCCATCATTTATGAACGGAAAAATTTTAATGGGTAAAAATTTTGTTCCGTCTTGGGTTTATGACGAACTTCTCAAAGAAAAAAGAAGAAGAGAATTAGTTTAATTTTTATATCCTTATTAAGATTGTATAAAGAAATCTAAAAAAATACATTTTTTGCCATATAATGAAAATGTTATTTAGGAGATAAAAAATGCAAGCAGTTTTAACAAAAACACAAAATGATATGGCAGAAATTTTTACTTTACTTGAAGAAGCAGACAATAATACAAAGAATGAAGTTGAAAACAGTATAGTGGAAATGGGTGCATCTATTGTTGAGGCTTTAGTTTTATGTTTAAAAAATTTAACTGGTCTTGCAAGAGGTATAGCTGCAATGAGTCTTATTAGAATTGGACAAGATGCGATTGCTCCTCTTCGTCATGAAGCTATGCGTAATAAAGATTTTGCTTGGGTTGCAGATTATCTAATTTCTGAAATCGAATGCAAATAAAAAATTAAACAAAAATTATTCTTCTAAGCGAACTTAATGTTCGCTTTTTTATTATTTATCCTCCAAAACTATAATGCTTAAAAATTATCTTTTATGGCAATGAACTAAAAAGATAAAAATTGCATAATCTTTTTATGAAAACAAAAACGTTTTCAAGAAACGTGTAGATATATTTTCATTAAAAAGGAGGAAAAATGAAAATTAAAAATTTTATTATGGGTGCAACCGTGGCGGCTTCCTTATTTGCGCTTACGGTACCCGTTTCTTATGCGGCTTGCGATAAAGGCTGTCCTGTTCCAGAGGAGATGAAAGCTCCTTGTGCTCAGGAGTGTTCAAAAGACAAGGTTCAACCTTGCAATTCGCAATGTACAAGATGTAATGAACTTCAAGATGATTGTAATTGTCCAAAAGAAATTACAACAGGTGCCGCTGCAAACATTTGTGACACTAACAAAATGACAACACAAATTTATGCTTATCCAAATTCGGTTTATGGAAACTCGAAAGCTTCTGTTGTTGGCGAAGATAATAACGCAACAATTTTTGCCGACCAAATTGGAGCTTCCCGTGGTGTTTTTGTTGAAAACACTGACTGTTTAACTGGCGCTGCAGCACCTGTTATTGGTGATACTTGTTTTGATGCAGATGAAATCAATATGCCTTGTGGTTGCGATAAAAATACCGATACAATAAATATTCAGTCACCAACTTCAATTGAGGCCACTAAAAACTCAATAGAACCACTTAAATTAAATGGGAATATGACTGGTGGTGCATCAAGTTTGACCGAATATTATCCAGATGTTCCTGATAATCATTGGGCAGCACCAGAGATAGACAGATTAACTGAAAAATGTGTTCTTGCAGGTTATCCAGATGGTTATTTCAAGCCAAATCGTTCTATTACTCGTGCAGAAGTTGCTTCAATGTTAGTCAAAGGTTATAACCTTGAAGATACTCCATTGAGTTCCGAAGGTAATTTTGCTGATGTTCCAAATTGTCACTGGGCGCATGATTCTATTAATAAAGCAGCCACAAATGATATGATTGAAGGACACAATGGCAAGTTTATGCCAAATAAAAATATTACTCGCGCAGAGGCTTTAACTATGGTTTCAAAAGGTGTAAATTGTCCTATGGACTGCGAAAAAGCTGATGAGATTTTATCTCAATATTCAGATTCTTCATCAATTCCATCTTGGGCAAAAGAACCAATTGCTAAAGCTATTCAAAATGGCGCGTTAGATAATATGCCAAATAGTTCAAATTTAAACCCTAATAAAAAAGCATCTCGTGCAGAAGTTGCTTCTATGCTTCAAAATATGAGAATTGCAGGTGGATATGATTCTTCTGTAAGATCTGCTTGTGGTGCTGCACCAGTTGCAAAATCATTTGTACATAAAGAGACAAAAGTTTCAATTCCAACACTTGAACTTACAATGAATGATATGATAAATTCAAAAAACGCAAATGTTGGAGAACAGTTTGCTGCAACAACAGTAAATCCTATTACAATTGGTTCGACTACTTATCCAGCAGGTTCTAGAGTAAATGGTAAAATAGTTGAAGTTATTAGACCTACAAAAAATAACAAAGGTGCTATTAAATTATCATTTAATGAAATTGTTGGTTGTGATGGGGAAAAATATGCACTGCCAAAACAAATTCTAACAGCAAGGGTTCATAATGCAGAGAGCGTGAATGGATTTGCAAGATTCTTGCAATGGCCATTTACCTGGACAGGTTCTTTGATAGGTACAACGGGTAGAACCATTGGCGGTATGATTGCAGGTGTTTCAAATGCTGCGGAAAACGTTATGGATAACTTTGGTACAGGTACGTCAGAATTATTAACTGGCCAATTTAAAGCCTCAGGGCGTAGTTATCAGGATTCTGCAAAAGCACTTGTTAAAGCACCAGTTGATGTAACAAGAACTGCCTTATCTGGTACTTTAGGATTATTCCAAACAACAACTGATGAAATTGCTTATCTTGTAGACAAAGATGGTTTCCCTTTGTCTCAGGTAAATCCAAAACAAAAAATAACAATTGCTTTTGGCGAGTAAAACATTTGTTGTTTTTTGGTGGTGTACTTAAATTAAGTACACCACTTTTTTATTTCAAATCATTGATAATTTCTTGTATAGAATTTATTTCAAGTTCTATTTCTTTTATTGAATCTTTTGTTTTTTGTACAACTTCACAAGGTGCAGATTTCACAAAATTTTCATTATTAATTCTGGCTGTTAATGAATTTAATTCTTTTTGCAATTTTTCAATTTTTTTATTTTGTCTTGCAATTTCTTCATTTAAGTCAATAAGACCTTTTAGTGGAATTGCAAATTTTACGCTTCCAACAGTTGCGCTTGCACTTTGTTTAGGCATTTTTTCTGAATTAGAAAACTCTACTTCTTCAACTTTTGCAAGTTTTTGTAAATACGGTATAACTTCTTCAAGCAGTTTTTTGTCTGCATCAGTTACAATATTGATTTTTGTTGAAAGTGGTATATTGAAGCTTGCTCTGACATTTCTTAAAGCTCTTATTGTTTCAAAAACAAATTCCATTTGTTTTGCTTCGTTTTCAAATGATAATTCATCTTTATAAACAGGATATTCAGTAAGCATTATAGCCTCTGTTTTATTTGGCATAAGTTGATAAATTTCTTCTGTGATATGTGGCATAATTGGATGCAACATTTTTAATGTTTGTTTTAAAACATAAACCAATACACCTTCATTTTTTTGAACTTTATTTAATTCAAGATACCAATCGCAAAGATCACTCCAGAAGAAATCATATAAAATGTTTGCAATTTCTCCAATTCTGTAGTTTTTAATATTTTCATTTACAAGTTTTGCGGTTTTGTTTAATTTATGCAAAATCCATTTATCTGCAATATTAAGGTTTTCAAGTTTTTCTTTTCCGTCACCTTCTAAATTCATTAATACAAAACGCGATGCGTTCCAGATTTTGTTTGCAAAGTTTCTACCATATTCAAAGCGTTCATCTGAAACTTTTATGTCTTGTCCACCATAAGTGCATAAACTTGTAAGTGTGAAACGAAGCGCGTCACAACCATATTTGTCAATAATTTCAACAGGGTCTATGGTGTTTCCTTTTGATTTAGACATTTTTTGTCCGTGTTCATCTCTTATAAGTCCATGGATATATACAGTTGAAAATGGTGCTTGTTTAGTGAATTCTAGCCCCATTGTAACCATTCTTGCAACCCAGAAGAAGATAATATCAAAACCTGTAACAAGAGTTGTTGTTGGATAGAATTTTTTATAATCTTCTGCATCTGTATTTGGCCAGCCCATTGTTGAAAATGGCCACAAGCCTGATGAAAACCAAGTGTCTAAAACGTTTGTGTCTTGAACGTAATTTTCGGGATCAGGATTTTCAAGTGCGACAACCATTTCGCCAGTTTGTTTGTGGTAATAAGCTGGAATTTGGTGCCCCCACCATAATTGGCGAGAAATACACCAATCGCGTATATTTTCCATCCACATTAAATAATTTTTTTCCCATCTTTCAGGAATAAATTTAATACGACCATCTTTAACGGCTTTAATTGCTTCTTTTGCCAAAGGTTCCATTTTGACAAACCATTGTTCTGACAAAAGTGGTTCAATTGTTGTGTTGCAACGTTGGCATTTTCCAACATTGTGTTCTAGATTATTTATTTTGATAAGTGCTTGTTGTTTTTCAAGCATTTCAACAGTTTTTATTCTTGCTTCTTCTCTTGATAATCCGTGCAATTCATTTGGAACTTCTGGACAAGCTTTCATTTTGCCTTCACCGTCTATAACCCAAATTGGATTTAAATTATGGCGCTTGCCAACTTCAAAGTCGTTAGGGTCGTGTGCAGGTGTAATTTTTAGGGCACCTGTTCCAAAACTTCTATCTACATAATCATCTGCAATAATTGGGATTTGTCTGCCTGTAAGTGGCAATACACATGTTTTTCCAATTAAATCTTTGTATTTATAATCATCAGGATGTACAGCAATTGCAACATCACCAAACATTGTTTCTGGTCTTGTAGTTGCAATAACGATTGCACCCATTTCATCTTTTAGTGGGTAAGATATTTCCCACAAATGTCCTTGTTCTGTTTCATATTGAGTTTCAATATCTGAAATTGCACTTTGGCATCTTGGACACCAGTTTACAATGTATGCGCCTTTATAAATTAAACCTTTGTTGTATAAATCAACAAAAACTTTTTTAACAGCTTTTGAGCAACCTTCATCTAGTGTAAAGCGTTGACGTGAAAGGTCAAATGAAGCTCCTAATCTTTTAAGTTGACCCAAGATTCTTGATTTATGAGTGTTTGCCCAGTCCCAAGTTGTTTCAATAAATTTTTCTCTGCCTAAATCGTGGCGGGTTTTGCCTTCTTTTGCAAGTTGTTTCTCGACAACGTTTTGGGTTGCAATTCCAGCGTGGTCGCAACCTGGCAACCATAATGCTTCGTAGCCTGACATTCTGTGATATCTGACCAAAATATCTTGAAGAGTTTCATCAAGTGCATGACCCATATGCAAAACACCAGTAACGTTTGGTGGCGGTATGACTATTGAATATGGTGGCTTGTCTGATTTATTGTCAGCTTTAAAAAAGCCATTATCTTCCCAAAATTTATAAATTCTTTCTTCAACTTCTTTTGCATTGTAAACTGTTGCTAATTCTTTCATTTTATTGACCTTTCTTTATATATAAAGAATACCATAAACATATTTGTATTAAACCTTTCTGGCAATTTTATTTTTTTTCATGTTTATAGTTAATATGAGGATAAATCCAGTAATAAATTTTCAAATAAATAAAAATTATTTTAGGCCTTCTTTTTCTAATAATTTACTTTTGGGTCAAAATCATAAAATAATGGATTCTTTTGAAAAAACACCTTGTTTGGACAATTATCCTTTAACAAAAAAATATGGATTGAATTTAGATGATATCGAGATTAAATCGATAAATCCTATTTCTATAAATAGAAAACAAAAAGCGATTTTTGTTGAGAAGTTGCTTGAAGCGCATGAGCTTGCAAAGAAGAATGTTGAAACTGGAAATATTGTTCAACTTGGTTTTGCAAGTAATTTATGTTTGTCGGATAACACTTGGCATTTAGCAACTAACTTCAACAATACAAGAAATGATGTTTCATCAATTTGTGGTGAACGATCTGCAATTATTGTGGCTTACAATGATTTTTTAAAACAATTAATCAAAAATGATGACAATTTATTAAAACAAGATGATTTTAAAATTAAATATCTTGCTATGTCGAGTGCAAAAAACATAGGCGAAGATTCCAATGCTTCAGCACCTTGTGCTGACTGTTTGAGTTGGTTAAATACTACACGTTTTTTAGATGATGAAACAAAAATTATATTTTTTACAAAAGACAACCAAAACAATAAACTATTGCTAGAATTCAAAACTTTAAAAGAAATTTTACCAATGCGAGGAATTGATTTAATTGACTCAAAAGCAGATATCGAACTTAACGAAATGCCTTTTGTTTACAGTGATGATGCAAAACGTATTCTTGATGAAAATAGACTTACCAATGAAGATATTTTAAATACTTTAATGGAAGCTAAAAGTGCTTATAACGATGACGATTTTACTTCCTACTCTAATCAAAAAATTGGTGCTGGAATTTACACTAATGGTAAATTCTATAAAGCATCAAAAGTTGATTGGTCAAAACGTTGGTTTGTTGAACCAGTAGAATTTGCTATTGCTAAATCTATTGAAGATTTTAATAAATATGTTATGCCTGAAATTATTGCTTATTATGGTGATAATGAAACAAGATGTGAAAGTACTTTTGTTGATGATGGAATAGTAAGTCTTAAAACACTTGGAAGAATTAAAGCGGTTGACAAGGATAATGAATCACTTATTGTAACAATTAATAATAATGACGAAATTGATGTGCGTTCAATTAACGATTTTATACCCAAAAAGTCAACTTTTAAGCAATCTTATTTGAAATAATTCAAGTGCCAGTTGGTTTTATTCTTTAGGCTATTTTTTCTTATGCAAAATTTAAGTAATCTTTTTAAATGAAAAAAAATTTTGTATTTTTTTTATTATATATATTTTTTTCATGTTTTTTGCCTGTTTTTTCACAGGATAAAACGCCTTTTTGTGAGTTAGATTACGAAGCTGAAGTTATAAAACAACTTGATATTACGCCTGTTTATATTGATTTAAGAGAATGTATAACTATTGCAATTTTAAATAGTTCACTTCTTAAAAGTTCCTATTCTCTTTATGAGAGCAAAGATTTTGAATACAAATATTCTCTAACAGGATTTTTGCCTCAAATTGGGCTTAGGGCTTATACTTCTTTTATAAAAGGACAATTATTGGTTGGTGGTGCTTTAATTGCGGACCTCAACGAACAAGCCTTGTTTGGTGCAATTTATTTAAAACACGACTTGACTAATGGTGGCAAATTGTTTTTTGAAATTTTATCTTCTAAAAATTTAAAAAAAGCTCAGTATTATAATTATCAAGGCACTTTTGAACAATTGCTTTATGAAACCGCAATTTCATATTATGAATTAATTCAGGAAAAATTGTTTATACAAAATCTTTTAACAGCACTTTGCGAAAGAAAATATCAATATGAAATTACAAAAGCACGCTATGAAGTTGGTGAAGGTGAAAAATACGATGTTTTAAGAACACAAATTGAAGTGAAACAAAATGAAGCAGAACTTATTGACGCAATAGTTAAATTTAGAATCAAGCAAGCTCATCTTGCAACTTTGATTGGGTTAGATGCAACAAGTTCAATTATGCCCATTGAAAAAGATATTAAGCAGTATCACCTTTTAGGTAATTTAACAACAAATGAAATTTATGAAAATGCCATTAAAATTTTACCCAACATTAAAAAACAAGAAGCAGAAATTGCTTCCTTAAAGAACCAAAGAAATCAAAATTTTTCAGATATTATACCTAAATTTTCATTTGACCTTACATATTCTTCGCAAGGTACGGTAAAATTAGGTAGCTTACCAAACGCAACCGCCACGATAAATGTTGATATTCCATTTGGAGACAGGATTTTACTTGGAACAATTGCAAAATATAAAGCTTTAGACAAGCAAATTAAAGCTCTTGAATATAAACTTGTATATGAAAAAAATGTTGTTAGAGAAAACATATTGACGTCATTTGAAACATCAAAAAAAACTTTAGAAAAAATTTCAATTTTAGAAACACAACATGATCTTGCAACAAAATCTCAAGATATAGTAAGTATGAAATTTTTTGAAGGTGAGGAAGAACTTTTAAATGTCATACAAAGCCAAACACGTAAAACCCAGACAGAACTTGAATTATCCAGAACCAAAGTGGCATATAATATCAGTCAACTTGAACTTCTTTATTTTTCAGGACTTATTAGTGTTGAAAATATTTTAAATGGTTATTCACCCTAATTGGCATTTGTGTTAAAATTATTTTAAAGAGGAAGATTATGATTAAATTTTTGGATTTATATAAAATTAACAAAGAACATGAAGAAGAAATAAAGGTTGCAATCGACAGAGTTTTAGAAAGTGGTTGGTATATTTTAGGCGAAGAAAATAAAAATTTTTGCTCTAATTTTGCTAAATTTTGTGGAGTTAAACATTGTATAGGTACTGCAAATGGTCTTGATGCTTTATCTTTAATTATAAAAGCTTATGGTTTTAGTGAAGGTGATGAAATTATTGTTCCAGCAAACACTTATATAGCTTCGATTTTGTCAATTTCAGAAAATGGTTGCACGCCAGTTTTGGTTGAACCTGATATTAATACATATAATATAAATCCTGATTTAATTGAAGAAAAAATCACCTCTAAAACTAAAGCTATAATGGTTGTTCACCTTTATGGTGAAGCTGTTAAAATGAATAAAATTTTAGAAATTGCAAAAAAATATAATTTAAAGGTTATTGAAGATTGTGCACAAGCTCATGGTGCAAAAGATAATGGCATAAGGGTTGGAGCCTTAGGTGACGCTGCTGCTTTTTCTTTTTATCCAGGGAAAAATCTAGGGGCTCTTGGTGATGCCGGTTGTATTACCTGTAATGACGACGACCTTGCCAAAAAAATTGAAGCTTTAAGAAATTATGGCTCACATATTAAATATCAAAATTTATATAAAGGTGTTAATTCAAGACTTGATGAAATGCAGGCTGGCATTTTAGATGTTAAATTAAAACATCTTGATGAAGATAATTTAAAAAGAGAAAAAATTGCAAAAATTTATTTAGAAAATATTAAAAACCCAAAAATAACTTTAAAGAAAAATGCTTTAGGCGAATTTAATGTTTGGCATGTTTTTCCTGTTCTTGTTCAAGATAGAGATGATTTTCAAAAATATTTAACTGAAAATGGTGTTCAAACTGTTATCCATTATCCAATTCCACCACATAAGCAAGAAGCATATCGTGAATTTAATCATTTAAGTTTGCCAATTACGGAAAAAATCCACAAAGAAATAATCTCGCTCCCAATTTCTCAAGTTATGAGCGAAGAAGATGCTTATGAAGTTTGCAGGATAGTTAATTCTTATTAACCTTGTTTCTTTTCTTTAACATTTTTTGTTGAAAATCTTTATCATGTTGGAATTTATAACCGTCATAAAGAGTCTTTGACAACATGTTTGCAAAACGTCTGTGCCCGCTCCAATAAGATGTGTGTGCTACGGTAAAAATGCGTCCTGACCAATAAGATTTGCTATATATAAATCCTGTCGGATTTTCAAATTTGTATCCTAAAAGATTTTCAATTTCTCGATATGTCAGAGTATCTCCTGTTGTAAAGCCAAGAGGATCTTCTTTGAAATTGGCAGTTATTTTAAACATTCCATTTTCAATCATGTATTTAAGTAAATATTTATTATAAAAATTTATTTCATAATCTGGATCACCTAAATCTGAATAAAATAAAATGAGTGGGTTTGCAAAACCAATTGTTCCTAAGATTGCACCCTCTGGCGCACAATATTTTTCCGTTACTTCATCAATTTTTGAATAATTTTTAATTAAGTTTTGGTTATTTTTGTCTAAAATTAAATGACCTGCCGTTGTAACTGTTCCCATATTTCCGTATCTTATAGCAGACATACATGTATTTTTCCTAGGATTTTTTAAAACGTAATTTATAACTTCATTATCAACATTTAGATATTTAAAAATTCCTTCAATATTTATGTATGGAATTTTATTAAACAAATATTCGTAATTTACAAAGTTCCCGGCACTATATCCCATTAAGACGCTTTTGTTGCCTTTTTGCCATTCGGCTTTTACCATTTCATTCAATTCATCCAGAATTGGCAACATATTGTGTGTTTTTTGAACCCAGATTGCATCGTGCATATATTTTGCAATTAATGTTCTTGCTATAGCCGAACCAAGTGCATTAAAGTCATTTGAAAAATCAAGTTGTCTTTCGACAAATTCAAGGTCTGTTTTGCTTTTATCGCCCCAAAAAAATATTACAGGTTTTTCATTTATACTATATTTGTTTAAGGTTAAATTTTTCTTTTTTTCATTTTTGATTTTTTTGATTATGGAAGGGTGTAATTTTTTTTCAATTCCATTCATAAACCAATTTTTCATTTTTTCATTGTTGTTATTCGAGCCATTTATATAGATAAGGCTTATGTTTTGGGCGTTAACCGCAAGTGTTGTTATAAAAAATATTAAGACTAATGCTATAACTTTTTTCATTTTTTACTCCCAATAAATTTTTATTGTTGCGTGTTCTATATTTTCGCCACTTTTTAAATTATGCAGAGTATAACCATTTTCGATTTGCGTTTGAATTTCAACTTCTTGATTTTCTAAAGTTGCTTCTTTTTTGAAATCTATATCAATTCCTTTTATTGATTTTTCTTTTATAAATTCTACATTAAGGCTTTCAAGTGCCCATTTTATGTAATTTGAATTGTTGACGTGTCCATTTAAATCAATATCATCATACATTATTTTTATATTTTGAGTTTTATCAATTCTTTCTATTGTTGGCACTTTGTCAAAATCAGCATCAAATGCCGTTGTTTCTGTTAATTTTGGAAATTCTAAAACTTTATAAGGAATTATCGGGCGCTTTTTATTTATGTCTATCATAACCCATAAACTTGAAGCCACCATTGCGTCTTTGCCATTTTCTTTTTGTATTTTAAAATCACGTCTGCAAGTTATTCCTGATGATATAACAGGCCATGTTAAAACTTTAATTTCTTCCCATGAATTTATTTTTTCAAAAAATTTTAATCTGTATTTTATAACAAACCAGGCAAGTCCTTTTGAATAGACATCACTAAAACCGAATCCATAACTTTCAGCATTTATGTAGGCAACATCTTCTAAAATATGAAACATTGCATTTGGTTTTAATTCATTGTTAAAATTAACATCTGAGCTTTTAACTTCGTATGTTTTTTCAAGCATATTCTCTATCATAACTTTCTCCTTAAACTTATTTTAACTTAAATATTTTTTTAAGTCGTTTTTAATAAATAATTCTTTCTTTTTAGCCAACAGACTAGATAAAAATAGGAAAAATTAATGCATAATGCAAGAAAGGAGAAAAAACCATGTATAAATTTTTTAAGTATTTAACTTTTTCATTAGTTTTGATTGGCGCACTGAACTGGGGACTTGTTGGTCTTTTTGGGTTTGACCTTGTTGCTTTTTTGTTTGGTGAAATGACATTGCTTTCAAGAATTATTTATTCACTTGTCGGCTTAAGTGCCATTGTTGCACCGGTTATCGGTTTTGCTTGTTGCAGAGATGATATGTAACAAAAGAGGACTTTTTGTCCTCTTTTTAGAAACATCAGTCCCTACGTGGCTTGCTTGCTACTTGTACTAAACTTTTGCTAACTTGCTAATATTCTTTTTTAACTAAGACAATTCCTTTTGGAGTTGCCTTTAACTTTGTCTTTTAAAATTCCGCCAACTTCGTCGATGATTTTGCGTTTGTCCTCGTTTTCCACTTTTTCTTTTTCCTCATCTTTTTCGTTTTTCGCATTGCCTGCAATTAGATTTTGAATAAAATCTTTTGTTTTTTATTGTAATTCTTCTAGTTCCATTTTTTGCTCCTTATTTTGTAATTTTTATTAACATCAGGGTTGAAAAGTTGGTTCAAAGGGTGTATAATGTAGATGATTGACTAATGACGTACGGCAAATCGCTACCGTATCAAAGGGTAATAATTTATTTATTACGCGATTATATGTAGGAGTTTGGCGACCTACCGTTAGTCAATTTTTTTATATTGTTTTTGGTTTGTTATGTCTGTTACTTTTATATCCTGTAATAATGGCTATGGCTTTCTCATTTTTTAATTCTTTGGAAATTATAACCGTTGCATCCTTGTATCTTATTTTCCAACGATCATCTATTCATTCCCAAACACCTCAACATCTAACCTAGCGACATTTCTTAAAAGCCTATTCATTCCCTTTATCTGCTCTGTGTGCATTTCTTGATATTTCTTAATAAATCTATATAGATATAGTTGAAAAGTTGGTTCAAGGGTGTATAATGTAAGTGAAGATGTTCCCTTGATGGTATTTTTCGCACTTAATTGGCGTTGCACCGTGGAGCATCTTTTTTATTGTTCGTGTTTTTTACCTGTTCTTACTTCTTCATCAACTTTGTCTTTTAAAATTCCGCCAACTTCGTCGATGATTTTGCGTTTGTCCTCGTTTTCCACTTTTTCTTTCTCCTCATCTTTTTCGTTTTTCGCATTGCCTGCAATTAGATTTTGAATAAAATCTTTTGTTTTTTGTTGTAGTTCTTCTAGTTCCATTTGTTTACTCCTTATTTTTTAATTTTCCTTAACATTTAAATTTCATCTGTTGACTTTTTTAATATTTAATGATAATAATAATTATTATCATTAAATAAAATAAAAATAATAAAAATAATAAAAATAATAAAAATTAAAATAATAATAAAAAATAAAATAATAATAAAAAATAAAATTATTTTTGTTTATGCAAAATTAAAATGTTTTAAATAATTTAAGTGACGTAAATTTATGAAAAAAGAAAGAAATACATACCAAAAAGAAATAATTTTAAAAACACTTCAGGAATTTGTCGTGCATCCAAGTGCTGAAGAATTGTATAAAAAAATTAGTGAAAACTATCCTGAAATTGGAATTGCAACTGTTTACAGAAATTTAAACAAAATGGCATCTGATGGCACGATTAAAAAGATTGAAGGTTTGAGTTCGCAATCACATTTTGACCATAATACTTTTGAACATTTTCATTTTATTTGCGAAAAATGTGGCAAAATCTTTGATATCCCAAAAGAAGTTGCGCCTGAAATAGTTAAAAAAGTTGAAGATAATATGGGTTTTAAAATTTTAAATTATGATGTAATATTAAGTGGTATATGTAAAAATTGCAAAGGAGAAAAAAATGATTAGTGAAAAAATGCAAAATGCTTTTAATGAGCAAATAAATAAAGAACTTTATTCTGAATATTTATATCTTGCAATGAAAGCTTATTTTTCAGAATTAAATCTTCAAGGTTTTGTAAATTGGTTTGATGTTCAGGTTCAAGAAGAACACGCGCATGCTATGGGTATGTATGATTATGTTATTGAACGTGGCGGACATGTTGAACTTTTGGCTATTGATAAACCAGAAGTTGAAGGCAAAACTCCTGTTGAAATTTTTGAACAAGTTTTGCGTCATGAAGAATTTGTAACTTCAAGAATTAATGCTCTTATGGATGTAGCAGATGAAGTTAAAGACAGAGCTGCACTTTCTTTTCTTGATTGGTATTTAAAAGAACAAGTTGAAGAAGAAGCAAGTGTTGGTGGCGTTTTGGCAACTCTTAAATTGATTGGAGATGACAAAAATGCACTTCTTTTATTAGATAAAGATTTACAAACAAGGGTGTTTACAGCACCAGTTATAGGTTAATTATAAGGAGAATTGAAAATGACTAAATTTGTATGTACAGTTTGTGGTTGGTCAACAGAAGCTGAAGTTGCACCAGAAAAATGTCCTCTTTGTGGAGCAACTACTTTTAATAAAATCGAAGAAGGTGTTAAAACTTATGCAACAGAACACCATGTAGGTGATGGCGTTGTTGAAGATAAAGAAATTATGGAAGGGCTTCGCATGAATTTTCAAGGCGAATGTACTGAAGTTGGCATGTATCTTGCAATGTCTAGAGTTGCAGAACGTGAAGGTTATCCTGAAATTGCTGAAGCTTACAAAAGATATGCATTTGAAGAAGCAGAACACGCTGCAAAATTTGCTGAACTTTTAGGCGAAGTTGTTACAGATTCAACAAAGAAAAACCTTGAATTAAGAGCAGATGCAGAACATGGCGCTTGTGAAGGTAAAATGGCTATTGCAAAAAGAGCTAAAGAGTTGGGCTATGATGCAATTCATGATACAGTTCATGAAATGGCAAAAGATGAAGCCCGCCATGGCAAAGGCTTTGATGGACTTTTGAAAAGATATTTTGGTTAAGTTTTAAACTTTACTTCAAATATACGTATTTTTAGGGTTTTGTTTACAAAACCCTAAAAATATGCTAATTTTATTTTAGATAAGGAGAAGAATAGATG
This sequence comes from Cyanobacteria bacterium SIG30, assembly GCA_015152475.1. Classification (GTDB taxonomy): domain Bacteria; phylum Cyanobacteriota; class Vampirovibrionia; order Gastranaerophilales; family Gastranaerophilaceae; genus SIG30. Next base: position 67,174 of record SUTW01000005.1, read on the forward strand.
AAAAAATATGTTGCTTTATGTTTATTAATTGCTTTTTCAGTATTTAATTTTGCTCCGTTTGCTTATGGAGTTGAGCAAACTGAACATTTGCTAAATTCAAAAAAAGTTGAAAAGAAAAGTCCAACAAATTTGGTTAAAAAAGAGGAAAATTCAGTTACCATTCTTGAATATAACGTAATTGAAGCTAGTTTTGCGCAAGATTTTTCAACAAAAACTGCAAAAGTTGGTGATAAAGTTGATTTTCTTTTAAATTCTGGTTTACAAACTAAAGAAGGCACAAAACTTTTACCAGATGGAACAAAATTAGTTACTCAAATTTCAAATATTATCAAACCAAAATCATTTAACAGAAGTGGTAAAGTTTCTTTAGAATTTATTGAATTTGTTAAGCCTGATGGAACAATAATTCCTGTTGAAGCTAAGATATTCAATAATAAAGGTTATTTATCAAGAGGTAAATTAAATGCGCTTGGAAAAGGTTTAGGTACGACTCTTGGTCTTGGCGCCGTTGGTGTTGGTGCAGGTTGCGGTATTGGTGTTGCAGCAAGTGCTGTTATTGTTGGTGGTTTTGCAATAGGTTTACCTATTGGTATTGCAGTTGGTGCGCTTGCCGGTCTTGTTACACCTGGTTTACATTATAAAGCAAAAGCTGGCGATACAATTCTTTTTCAATTGCTAGATGATGTTTCAATAGCACAATAAAGACTTAATTTTATCCATATTTAATTGCCTCCATTTTCGGAGGCTTTCTTTTTGGCAATTTATTTTTTTTCATGTTTTATCTAATTATGAATATTACACCCATTTTAAATTTTAAAAACATTAATTTTAATCATAATAAAACCAGTATTCCTTTTGGCACTCAAAAGAGTAGTCAAGTTGGCGTACTTTCTTCAAAAATTAATTTTAGAGGAAGTTCTTCTTTAGAAAATGATATATTTGAAAAATTTTTTAAAGAATTTCCTGTTTCGACAGCTAAAGTTTATGGCGAGAAAGAAGAAAAAATTTTAGATGCAGAAATTATTGAAGTACCTTTAAAAAGAGATAAAAGTCTTCCGCCTGTGAGAAAATATTCTCTACGTGTTGACGATAAAGAAATTGGTTCTTGTTTTTTTAATGCTTATCCAAATGGTAAATATATTTATATCCAAGATTTAAAAACACAAGAACATGCATTTAGGGAATATCGTGGTGCAGGAACAGCTTTAATTAAAGAAGTTATTAAAGAAAGTAAAAGACAAGGTTATGACGGAAAAGTGCATTTGTGCTGTTACCATGACCCATCACCTTGTGCATTTTATTATAAAAACAATTTTGTTGCAGTCAATAAACATGATTCATTAAATGTTGTTTTTGATTATATTGCAAGAAATAATTTGGGTGCTGATAAATTTCCAATTACAAATTTGGGGATTCCAATGGAAATTGATCCAAAATCAGCTGATAAATTATTAAAAGGTGATAGAATTTATGAAGATTTAGAATCGACAGAGATTTCAAGAAAAATGATTCTTTCTGATAGATGTATGGTTATTGGCATGCCATCAAGAGCTTTTCGTGATGTCGGAAGCGTTGCACTTTTAAATTTTGATGATAAAAATGCTTGTGCAAAAATTGCTTGTCATGTTTGTAGGTCAGACAATAACAAATTAATGCTTTATGATTTTAGAAAATGTGAACCATCTGATGATGAAATGTATTATTTTTTATCTGCAATGGAAAAAGAAGCAAAGAGACTTGGCTATAAAGGCACTATCGTTATTGAAGATGGGCGCTTAAATATCTAGTTTTGTAAGTTTTAACATATTGGCAAAATTTGCAATAAAAAAGTCCGACTTTTGCCGGACTTTTTTATTTAATAATTTTTTAGTATCTGTAATGTGCAAAAGCTTTGTTTGCTTCAGCCATTTTGTGAGTATCTTCACGTTTTTTGCAAGATGCACCGATACCATTTGAAGCATCAATGATTTCATTTGTTAATTTTTCAACCATTGATTTTCCACTTCTTTTTCTTGCTGATTCAATAATCCAGCAAGAACCTAATGCTTGGCCTCTGTCAGCTTTAACTTCGATTGGAACTTGGTATGTTGAACCACCAATACGTCTAGCTTTAACTTCAATCAAAGGTGTTACATTAGATAATGCTTTTTCAAAAACTTCGATTGGTTTTGATTTTGTTTTTTCTGCAACTTTTTCCATTGTTGAATAGAAAATGTTTTGTGCAATAGATTTTTTACCTTTTTTCATCAATCTATTGATGAATTTTGCTATATCAACGCTGTTATAAAGAGGATCTGGTAATGGTACTCTTTTAGCAGGTTTTGAACGTCTTGACATTTATTTAACCTTTCTGTTTCTATTTCTTAGCTCTTTTTGCGCCATATTTAGATCTACTTTGTGTTCTGTTTGCAACTCCAGCAGTATCCAAAGTACCTCTAATAATGTGATATCTAACACCTGGAAGGTCTTTAACTCTTCCGCCTCTGATTAGCACAACAGAGTGTTCTTGAAGGTTATGTCCAATTCCTGGGATGTAAGATGTTACCTCGAAACCATTTGTTAATCTAACACGAGCAACTTTTCTCATTGCTGAGTTTGGTTTCTTAGGTGTTGTAGTGTAGACTCTTGTACAAACACCACGTCTTTGTGGACAACCCATTAAAGCTGGTGATTTTGTTTTGTCTACAATTTTCTTTCTTTCGTTTTTAACTAATTGACTTATAGTTGGCATATTTTACCTCTTTTTTATTACTTTGTCATATTATTTCACTATAAACATAAGTGAATGTCAAATGTTTATTAAGAAATACTTAGGTGCTTGACGTTTTTTTTAAAAAAAATGATAATAAACTTATGGCTGAAAGAGAAATTTTTCAATTAGAAGACTCACTTAAAGAATTTTTAATCAACGAACTTACAAGAGATGCAGTTGATAAGTTTTCTGTTAATTTAAACAGATACAAAAATTTAAAATTACTTATTGACCCTGCAGGCAGATTTAAAGAGCCAAATTTTAAAGTTCAGGTTGGTATTTTTGAGGTTTATCTTACAATAGAAGAAGGTCAAAAATTGTCTGGTTCAATTGGTTCAAGTGATGAATTACTTATTATGAAATGGCTTGATTTTGGCTCAAACAGAGCACTTTTAAGAATGTTTTGGCTTGGTGAATCAATTGACAAAAGTAAGGGAAAAATTGTTCCTTTTGACCTAGAATAATTTAAGTTTTTATATTTATTATTGTTTTAATTGTTTTTCCATTGTTTTGTTGTAAAAGTCTTCAAAATCGTCATTTAAAATAGCGTTTCTGATTTCATGTGCCAAATGTACAAGAAAATAAATATTGTGAATACTAATCAAAGTTGATGCAGTTGCCTCTTGAGCTCTATATAAATGTCTTATGTAGGCTCTTGTATGATTTTTGCAAGTTGGGCAGTTGCACTCAGGGTCAAGCGGTCTAAAATCTTCTTCAAATTCTTTGTTTTTTATAATTTTGTTTCCTTCGTGTGTGAAAAAAGAGCCGTGGCGTGCGTTTCTTGTTGGCAAAACGCAATCAAACATATCTATTCCTCTTTTAACGCCTTCAAGAAGATCAACGGGCGTACCAACACCCATAAGGTATCTTGGTTTATTTTCTGGTAAAAACGGAGTTACAATTTCTACAATTCTATTTTTTACATCTATTGGTTCACCAACACTGACGCCACCAATTCCAAAACCAACTGGGTCATATTTTGAAACTTCTTTGGCGCTAATTTCTCTAAGATCCTCGAAAAATGCACCTTGAACAATTGGGAAAAGCGCTTGTTTTTCATTTTTGTGTGCTTCAAAACATCTTTTAAGCCACTTGTGAGTTCTTTCCATAGCATCTTTTGCTTGTTCGTGTGTACAAGGATATGGAGCGCATTCATCGAAAGCCATTATAATATCTGCTCCAATTGCCTCTTGAATCTCCATAGATTTTTCAGGTGATATAAAATGTTTTTTACCATTTGTTGGGTCAACAAATTCAACACCGTCATCTGTTATTTTGCGGAGTTTTGCAAGAGAAAAAACCTGAAATCCGCCAGAATCGGTCAGGATTGGTTTGTGAAAATTTTCAAAAGAATGAATCCCGCCTGCTTTTTTAATTAATTCAATTCCTGGTTTTAAATAAAGATGATAAGAATTAGCTAGAATTATTTGAGCTTTTGTTGATAACACTTGCTCTGGGGTCAACATTTTAACAACTGCATTTGTGCCAACTGGCATAAAGATTGGTGTTTCAATGTCTCCATGTGGCGTTGTTAAAAGTCCAGCCCTTGCTTGTGTTGATTTGCATTTTTTTAAAAGCTTATAATCAAAGTATTTATTCACAAAGTTCGCTTTCGTCAAAGTAAATAGACATTTCTCTTTTTGCGCTTTCAACTGAATCGGAGCCATGGATTATATTTCTTTGCATGATTTGCGCGTATGTTGCTCTGATTGTACCAATTTCTGCTTTATTTGGATCGGTTGAACCCATAATTCTTCTTGCTTCATTTACAATGTTTTCGCCTTCTAAAACCATTGCAACAATTGGTCCTGAAGTTATGTAGTCAATCAATCCAGGGTAAAAAGGTTTCCCTATATGTTCTTCATAATGTTTTTGAGCTTGTTCATCTGTAACATTTAAAATTTTTAAAGCAACAATTCTGTATGCTCTTTTTTCAAAAATTTGTAAAATTTCTCCAACTAGCCCTCTTTTTACACCGTCTGGTTTGATTGCAACAAATGTTCTTTCCATTTTTATCTCCTTTTCGCTTTTTTATCTTAACTCAAACAATCTTTATTAACAACTTTAAACTTTATCTTGTTTTTAAACGGTTTTATATGCTAATATAATTCTATGGCAGTTTTAACAGATAAAATTTTAGTAAATACTAAAGGTTACACTGACATTATTGATATTACAAATAGTGTTCAAACTTGTGTTCAAAAACACAATATAAAAGATGGGCTTGTGCATGTTTTTGTTATTGGTTCAACTGCATCGGTTACAACTATTGAATATGAGCCAGGACTTCTTCAAGATATTAAAGATGCACTTGAAATTATTGCTCCATCTTCAAAAGAATATCATCATGACGCAAAATGGCATGATGGTAATGGTTTTTCACATGTAAGGTCTGCGCTTGTTGGGAATAGTGTTGTTATTCCATTATCTGGTGGTGCCTTGCAGCTTGGTACTTGGCAGCAAATCATTTTATTAGATTTTGATAATAGGGCTAGAGCTAGAAATATTATTGTACAGGTTATAAGTTAAATTGAAAGATTTTTCTAAATATTTTGATAAATATAATGCAGATGCAATTTTGCTTCAAAGTTCAGATGACTTTACATTTGAACATAGGTCTGATTCTGTTATGTCTTATTTGACTGGTTTTTCAGGAACGGCAGGCGAAGCAATTTTGACTAAGAATGGTAAAATTTTTCTTTTTGTTGATCCTAGGTATCATATTCAGGCATCAAATTCTGCAAAAGAAGGTGTTCAAGTTGTAAAAATGCAGCTTGGTGAAACTTTTATTAAGATTCTGCCTCAATATTTAGATATAAATTCCAAACTTTTAATTGATGAAAAATTTATAAAATTTGATGTTTACGAAAACATAAAAAAGGTTTTTAAGAACACAACTAGTGCAGATTTTGTAAATAGATATCCAAAGATTTTATCGAATGAAAAAATAGATAATTCAAGAATTGAAAAATTAAAAACTAAACTAAAAAAATATAACTTTGATAATATTTTTATAACCAATAACGAACATGTAAGTTATTTAACCAATATAAATTCATTTGACCTACCTTATTCAAGTACAATAAGGGCAAAACTTTTAATAGGTGATAAAAATATTTTAATATTTGATGAAACTCCTGAAATTTTTGGAAAAACATTGATATTTAAAGATAATTTATCGTTACATGATTGCAAAAAAGTTAAAGAACCAATTTTGATAAAGAAAAATTATGTTGCAGAGATGATGTCTGTAAAATCAAAAAAAGAAATAGAGGGTTTAAAACTATCTTTTCAAAAACTTGATTGCGCCTTACATTCTTTTAAGAAAAAAATAAAGGTTGGATTATCTGAATATGAATTGAATAAAATTTTTGAAGAGGAATTGTTTAAAGCTGGTGCTAAGGCGTTAAGTTTTAAGACAATTTTATCAGTTGACGAAAATACGGCATCTATTCATTATTCAAGTTATGACAAAAATAAGTTTGTAAAACCAAATAGTTTGATTTTACTTGATTGTGGTGGATTTTGGGAATCACCTTATGCAACTGACATCACGCGTGTTTTTGCTGTCGGTGATGTAACAGATGAACAAAAGAGAATTTATACTTATGTACTAAAAGCTTTTTTAAATTGTTATCATTCTGATTTTTCTAAAGGTTTTGAACTTGACGGGCTTGCAAGAAGTATTTTTAAAAAAGCCAAAATTAAGGATTTTATTTTCCCTCATGCACTAGGGCATGGTCTAGGTTTAAATGTTCATAGTTTTCCACCATCAATTTCACCATCTGGAAAAAGTAAACTTAAAAAAGGTATGACGTTTACTATTGAACCTGGTTTGTATTTAGAAAATAAATTTGGTATTAGGCTTGAAAACAGCGTTTACATAGGTGATGATGGCATTAAGCATTCTTTTTCAAAATTTCCTTTTGAAGAAAAATTGATTGATAAAACTTTGCTTACAAAAAAAGAGATTAAATATTTAGAGGATTGGCAAAATGGAAGATAAAATTACAAGCTTGCAAAATGTTTGGGTTAAAAAAGTTGTTTCTCTTCATACAAAAAGCGAGAGAGACAAAGAAAAAATGATTATTCTAGAAGGCGATAAACTTATTGAAGGCGCTATTGAAAGTGGCTATGAAATTGTTAAAATGTTTTCGCTTGATGGTCGTTTATCTTCAACTATTGTTGATGAAAAAGTTATTAAAAAAATGTCAACAACATCATCTCCGACAGATGTTATAGCTATCGCAAAAAAACCTGTTTGGAAATTTGAAAATCCTCAAAGAATAATTCTTTTGGACAATATTAAAGATGCTGGAAATTTAGGAACAATAATACGTACTGCTTGCGCATTTGGTATTGACGCAATTTTGCTTTATGGCGATTGTGTCGATGAATTTTCGCCAAAGGTTTTAAGGGCATCAGTTGGTTGCGCGTTTAAAATCCCTGTTATAAGGGTTACTAAAACTGATATTATAGAACTTAGACAAAAATATGAATTTATTTCAACGGTTGTAAATTCTCAAAGAAGAATGGAAGATGTTGATTTTTCAAGACCTTTCGTTTTAATGTTTGGTTCCGAAGCAAATGGTTTAAATGAATTTCTTTTAAATATTCATGATGCTTCTTTTACTCTTCCTATGAAAAATTCAGTTGAGTCTTTAAATTTGGCAATGTCTGTTGGTATTTGTCTTTGGGAACTTGCAAAAATATAATCTAATTAAAATTTAAAATTTTCTTTTAAGTTTTGAAGAGCGCGGGCTCTATGCGAAATAGTGTTTTTAATATCTTCATTTAAATCCGCTATTGATTTGCCACCAAAGCCTTCTGGAAGAAAAATTGGGTCATATCCAAAACCGTTTGTTCCGCTTTTTTCTAGCGCAATTTCACCATGGCAGTAGCCTTGTGTTTGAAAAATTATTTCTTCATTTTTATTGCACAAAGTTAAAGCACAAGTAAAATGAGCTTTTCTGTTGGTTATTCCTTCAAGGTTTTTAAGTAATTTTTGAATTCTTAACTCTGGTGTTTTTTCATATCTTGCGCTTTGAATTCCTGGTTCTCCATTTAAATAATCAACGCAAATCCCAGAATCATCTGCTAAAAATAAATCATATCCTCTTGTTTCACAAGATGCAGCAGCGCGCGCCTTGCAAAAAGAATTTTCTAAAAATGTTTTTCCATCTTCAATTGGGTTAAAATTTTTGTCTGGCAAAATAAATTTAAGACCACTATCCTTCATTATTTCATTTAGTTCTTGTACTTTATGAGGATTTGATGTTGCAAAAATTATAGTTTTATTTTCCATATCTTCTTTGTCTTTCTGAAAATTCTTTTATTGCATTTGTTAATTCATTTTCTTTGAAATCTGGCCAATATACATTGGTCACAAGTATTTCACTATATGCAATTTGCCATAGTAAATAATTACTAATTCTTTTTTCGCCACCAGTTCTTATAAGTAAATCTGGGTCTGGAATATTTTTTGTATAAAGATGATTTTTTATTATTTCCTCGTTAATTTCTTCTTCTTTATAACCTTTTTTTATTATTTCTTTTATGGCGTTTGTAATTTCCAATCTTGAACCATAATTTATTGCTATTTGAAGATTTACTCCATTATTATTTTTGGTTTTTTCTTCTGCATCTTTTAGAATTTTTTGAAGTTTTTTACTTAAACCATTTAAGTCACCAATAAATTTTAATTTAACATTGTTTTTATCTAATTCTACTACTTCATTTGCAATAGTTGTTGCTAAAAGCTCCATTAGAAAAGTAACTTCTTCTTCTGGTCTTTTCCAGTTTTCAGTTGAAAATGCATAAACAGTTATATATTTAATGCCAAATTTGTGAGCACTTTTTACAATATCTTTAAGTGATTCAACGCCTTTTTTATGCCCCATAGCACTTGGTAACATTCTTTCTTTTGCCCAACGCCTGTTGCCATCCATAATAATTGCTATATGTTTTAAATCAAGCTTGTTTACAAGTTCTTTTATTTGATTTTGTTCTTTTGTGTCAATCATTTTTCCTCTTTTTTATTGTATCAAAAACTAAAAAATACTTGCGCAAAAATAAAAAAACATTTACAATGTTCTTAACCCTTAATAATCTTATCGGTTAAAGTTACAAACACAAGGAGAAAACCAAATTATGTACCAAGACGAAACACTAGTTTGCGAAGATTGTGGCAAAGAGTTTATGTTTACAGTTGGTGAACAAGAATTTTATGCTGAAAAAGGTCTTGTAAACAAACCAAAAAGATGCCCAGAATGCCGTAAAGCTCGCAGACAAAAAAACAGAAGAAAACTTTATGATGCAACTTGTTCAGAATGTGGAGTTGCAACAAAAGTTCCATTTAAACCGGTAAGTGGCAAAGAAATTTACTGTAAAGATTGTTTCTTAAAAAGACAACAACAGGTTTAAAAGATAATAAATATTTTAAAAGAGGTACCTAGTTTAGGTACCTCTTATTTTATATTGAATTTATGTTAGATAATTAGTTAGTGTCCTTACCATAATACCAGTTGCGCCTTTTGAGTGTTCTCCGTATGGTTTTGAAATATGTGCTGTTCCTGCTATATCAATGTGAACCCAGTTTTTATTTTTAACAAAATTAGATAAAAACCAGCCTGCAACTGATGTACCAGCTTCTCTTCCGCCTGTATTTCTCATATCTGCAATATTTGAGGCAAGAGAATCCCTCATATAGTCTTTTATTGGCATTTCCCAAAGGTCTTCACCAACTTCTTCACCTTTTTTAATAATCTCGTTTAGCATTTTTTTGTTTGTTCCCATAATTCCTGAGATTCTGTTTCCAAGAGCTACAACGCAAGCACCAGTCAGGGTTGCGATATCTATTATTTCATCAAAACCTAATTTATCTGCGTAAGTTAAGGCATCTGCAAGAGTTAATCTTCCTTCTGCATCAGTGTTATCAACTTCAATTGTTTTGCCGTTTTTTGCGGTTAAAATATCTCCTGGCTTGTATGATTTTCCGCTTGGCATATTTTCGCAAAGCGCTGAAATTATATGAACTTCAATATTTGAATTCAATTTTTTAACTGCTTGGATAACACCTAAAACGCAAGCGCAACCTGACATGTCGTCTTTCATATCAAGCATTGAAGATGCAGGCTTAATATCAAGTCCGCCTGAATCAAATGTTATACCTTTGCCAATAAGCGCTACTTTTTTAACAGGATTTTTAGGTTTATAAGCAAGATGAATAAGTTTTGGTTCTTGTTCACTACCTCTTGCAACTGCAAGAAAAGCTCCAAAATTCATCTTTTCTAGTTCTTTTTTGTCGTATATTTTGATTTCTAAATCATTTTCTTTTGCAATTATATTTGCAATATCTGCAATTTTGCTTGGCGTTATTTCATATGCTTGTTCATTAATTAGATTTTTTGTGAAATTTAATGATTCATTTATTATTTTGCATTTTTCAACTTCTTTTTTTAATCTGCTATCTAAAATAGTTACATTTTTAATTTTTTCTTCCTCTTTGACTGTTTTATATTTGTCAAATTTATAACTTGCATTTAAAAAACCGCTTAAAAATGATATTGTTATGTTTTCATTGTTTATTTTTTCAATTACTACATCTTTGTTGTTTGGAATATTCTTTATGTGTTGGTATAATTTTGCGCCAAGCTCTCTTGCTTTTTGGTTATCTAAATTTTTTCCAAGTCCAACAACTAATATTTTATCAACTTCACCTTCAAGATTATTTAAAAGGTAAAACTCGCCATATTTTCCTAAAAAACCTTCTTTTTTGATTACATAATCTTTTATTATTTTTTGATAATCATTGCCTAGTTGTGATTTAACTTCTTTTTCACCTTCGTTAATACTAATTACATAAATGTTTGTTTTTTTAATACTATCACTACATTTTATTTGCATTTGTTTCTCCTTTTTTTAATTATTATACAACTTTTTGTAATTTTTTTATATATTTTATTGAATGTTTTTGTGCAATTTGTTATAATAAATTATATAGAATTTTGACATTGTATAGAATACGGAAAGGATTTTAAGATTATGAATAGAATTACTTTAAATCTCGGGGGGGGGGGCAACTAGAAGTTTAAAAGCCTTTACTCTTGCAGAAGTTTTAATTACACTTGCAATCATTGGTGTCGTTGCAGCACTTACAATTCCAACAGTTGTAACCAATTCACGAACAAAAGAAATTGAATCAAGATTTAAAAAATCTTATGCTCAGTTAAGTCAGGCGCTTCAATTTGCAATTAAGGACTATGGTTCAATGTCAGGCTGGGTTAATGAACCTTTAAGTGGCAGGGAAGATGCATGTAAATTTGCACAAACTTATCTTATTCCATATTTAAAGGTCGCAAAAGATTGTACAAAGAGTAGTTCTTCTGATTGTGATTATGAGCGTAAAAATTTAAGAAATGATACCATAGGCGATTCTACTTGGTGCTCTTATTATCTTGCTGACGGTTCTTATTTTGCATTGGTTCCATCAGGTGATTATTTGCTTAATGTTATTATTGATGCTAATGGACATAAAAAGCCAAATGTTTTAGGATATGATATTTTAAAATATCGTATTGGCACAAAAGTTGATGCAGCAAATAAAGGTTTACTTGATATTCAGTGGACTGGTTTTGGTTCAAATTCTGCTTGCGACACGGGTGGTAATGGTGCTGATTGTTCGGCTTTAATTATGAAGAATGGTTGGAAAATTCCAACCGAAGACGACTACGTAAGACTTGGTGGTGATAAGGAAAAATATCCATATAAGAGCCTTTATTAATTTTATAAAAAACGCCTTAGAAATAAGGCGTTTTTAAAATTATGATTCCTGAAATTTTTTTAAATCATCAAGAGCCCTATTTGCAAGATGAGTGTTTTTGAGTTCTTTATTTTTCTTTATTTTTCTATCTAATTCAATTTCTCTAACTATACCCCAATTTGAATTAACTGGTTGAAAATGCTTGTGTTCTTTGAATGTTATATATTGAGTTAATGCACCAAGCATTGTTGTATCTGGTAGTTCAATAAGTTCTTTGTTGTTTAAATATCTTGCCATATTAATTCCTGCAAGAAGTCCGGTTGCAATACTTTCGTTGTAGCCTTCAACGCCTGTTATTTGCCCTGCAAAAAACACATTTTCATATTCTTTTGTTTGAAGTGTTGCATTTAAAATTTTTGGCGAATTTATAAATGAATTTGCATGCATAACGCCATATCTTACAATTTTTGCATTTTCGAGGCCTGGGATTGATTCAATAAGCCTTTTTTGTTCGCCCCATTTTAAATTTGTTTGAAAGCCAACTAAGTTATAAAGGTTGCCCATTTTATCATCTTGTCTTAATTGAACAACTGCATGGAATTTTTCATCTGGTTTTCTTTCATCTCTTAAGCCAACAGGTTTCATTGGTCCAAATCTTAATGTGTCAATACCTCTGCTTGCAAGAACTTCAACTGGCAGACAGCCTTCAAAATATTTGGCTTCAAAACTTTTTAATTCGATTTTTTCTGCTGTTGTTAATATGTTATAGAAATTGTCATATTCTTCTTTGTTCATTGGGCAATTTATAAAATCAGCATCACCTTTTTGCCACCTGCTTGCATAAAATGCCTTTTCAAAATTTATACTTTCTTTTTCAACAATTGGTGCTATGGCGTCAAAAAAATGAAAATTTTCTTCATTAGTTATTTTTTTAATGTATTCGCACATTTTTGGTGATGTTAATGGTCCTGTTGCAATTATGGTTGGCAGGTTTGTATCAATTTCTGTTATTTCTTTTCTTATTAAGTTTATATTTTTGTTTTCTTCAATTAACTTAGTGACTTCATTGCTGAAACCAAATCTGTCGATTGATAATGAATTGCCTGATGGAACGGCATTTTTAAACGCAATATTTATTAGGCTTCCGCCTAATCTTTTCATTTCTTCTTTTAAAAGTCCGGTTGCCGATGTTAAACTTGTTCCTCCTAATGAATTTGAACATACAAACTCTGCAAGGTCTGATGTTTTATGAGCTCCTGTTTCAACACTTGGTCTCATTTCGTATAAATCAACCTGAAAACCTTTATTTGCCAAATATAATGATGCTTCTGAGCCTGCTAATCCTGCCCCAATAACGATAATTTTTTTCATAAATTTATTCTATCAAAAAAATATTTTTTAAAGTTGTTTTTATTGTATAATTCATGGAATGAAAAATATTACCTTTAAGAAAAATGATATAGAGAAGTTACTTTTAAATTTAGATTTAAATCCAGAAAGTCAAAAAAATAAAGATTTTAGATATTCTGTTTCTTTGATATATGAACTTATTGAAGAAGAATTTGCAGATACTTTTGATACAAAAAATCCAATTTTAAGGGATACATTAATTGAATTTTTTAAAGTTAATAATGACGATTTTTTCTTTATTACACCACCTTACAGTTTTGAATATTATTTAAAATCAAAAGGTTCTTTATATCGCATTAAACCATCATACAGAGGTGATAAATTAGGATATACAATTCCTTTAAATTTGTTTTTTGAATATTTTACAGGTATTGAGGAAAATTTAAATATTGAAGTTTCAAAAGAATACGAATTTTATCATTCTTTGATTCAGTTTGTTAAAAAGACAATTGAAAAATTGAATTTTATTCCAACTGTAAAAATGGGCAAAGAAGCTTTTACTATTATTTATGAGCCTTATTTAAATAATAAAGATTATATTGCTTGTTACAAAGAAATGGTTGAAAATGATTTTCTAGATGCTCAGACAACTAAAGATTTAATTGATAAATATTTGAATTACCTAATTTTTGCTTTTTTAGGTATTAAGGCTCACAAATTTAATGATTTAAAATCTGCGCCATTTTTTATTAAGCAATCACCAAATAAAAGATTTGTAAGAAGTGTAGATTTGGCGATAGACATCCAAACTTGGCTTGATGAAATGGCTTTGGGTAGTTATGAAATTGTCCCAATTTTTAATATTGAAGAAAATGGTGAGGATAAATTTCTTCTAAGAATTCTTGCAAAAAGCAAGAAAACCAATGAAATTGTTCCTTTTGATAATTTAACTGAGTTTGAGCAAACAATTATTGAAAAACAGTTAAACTGGGCGACAAAATACATTGAAGATTTAGAAGATATTACAATGGAGCTTGACCTAGCTGGTGTTTACAAGCTTGTAACGCAAGTTTCTTATTATTTGGCACAAGCCGGAATGGAAGTTAATCTTCCTGTGGGTATGAACAATATTATTGTTCCAAGAGCTTCAATTAATGCTCGTATCAAACAAAAAAGATTAGATGATGCAAAAGCTTTACTTGATTTTTCTGATAATTCAACAATTTCTCTTGATGAATTAATGGATTTTTCAATTGAAATCGCACTTGGTGAAGACGAAAAAATTAGTGCTGAGGAATTTCAGGAACTTGCGAAGAATTCAAATGGTCTTATAAAATATAAGGACAAATATATTTTAATTGACAAGGAGGAAACAGATAAGCTTCTAGAACGTCTTAAAAAAGCTCCAAATTTGACAATGAATAAAATGAAGCTTTTGCATTATGCACTGTCAGGGAAACTCGAAAATTATGATTTTGATTATGATGAAGCTTTTGCAAAAATAATTAGTGATTTTACAAAAGTCAAAGATATTGAACTTCCTAAATCCCTTGATGGGGTTTTAAGACCTTATCAGGTTATTGGTTATAAATGGTTATATACAAATGTCACAAAGGGTTTTGGCTGTTGTATTGCAGATGATATGGGGCTTGGTAAAACAGTTCAGGTTATTAGCCTTATTTTGAAATTAAAAGAAGAAAATAAACTTAAAAAACCCGCTTTGGTTGTTTGTCCAACGACTTTGCTTGGTAATTGGGAGAGAGAATTTAAAATTTTTGCTCCTTCACTGAATGTCTTTAAATATCATGGAATTGAAAGAAGTTTCACAACAAATTGTGATGTTATTTTGACAACTTATGCAATTACAAGAATTGATTTAGATGAATTTAAAAAACATGAATGGGATGTTTTTGTAATTGACGAAGCGCAGAATATTAAAAATCCTACAACATCTCAAACGCAGGCAATTAAAGCAATAAAGGCAAAAATGAAAATTGCAATGACGGGTACTCCTGTTGAAAACAGATTAAATGAATTGTGGAGTATTTTTGATTTTGTAAATAAAGGATATTTAGGTTCTATAACTGATTTTGGTAAAAATTATGCAATTCCAATTGAACGTTTTAAAGAAACAAACAGAATAGATAAACTTAAAAAAGCAATTTCGCCTTTTATGCTAAGAAGGCTTAAAACTGATAAAACAATTATTTCTGATTTGCCTGAAAAAATTGTCCTTGACGAATATTGTTATTTAACAAAATCTCAAGCGCTTTTGTATGAAAAAGTTTTAAATAAATCTATGGATGAAATCGCAGGGTCTAAGGCAACAATCAACAGACGTGGTGCAATATTTAAGTTAATCACTTGCCTTAAACAAGTTTGCAATCACCCTTATCATTATTTAAAATCTGGCGACATGAGTCAAAATGCAAGTGGAAAAACTCAAAAACTTATTTCAATTTTAAATAACATTATTGAAAATGATGAAAAAGTCTTGATTTTTACGCAATATAAGCAAATGGGAGATATATTAACCAAAATTGTTGCTGACGAATATGATATTGATCCTTTATTCTTCCATGGTTCACTGAATATTAAGTCTCGTGACAATATGATAAAACAGTTTGAAGAAGATAAAGATAAAAAAGTAATGATATTATCACTTAAAGCTGGCGGACTTGGTTTAAACTTAACTCCTGCAAGCAATGTTATTCATTATGATCTTTGGTGGAATCCTGCCGTTGAAGACCAGGCAACCGATAGAACTTATCGTATTGGACAAGATAAAAATGTTATGGTTCATAGATTTATTACATTGTCGACTTTTGAAGAAAAAATTGATAAAATCATAAAAGACAAAAGAGATTTGGCTGATAGTACAATTTTTGTTGGTGAAAAAATTATTACAGAATTATCAGATGATGAAATTTATGATATATTCTCTCTTGCTTAATTCTTTTAGTCTTTTAAAAGAATTTATTATATAATTTTTTTATGAAAAAAGATTTAATTGGTTTTTGGGGTTATGTTGATCCTGAAATAGTTAAACTTAATAAAAAGATGTATCCAGATGCAACATTTATTGATTTAGATGTTGGTACCGATGCGCCTTCTTCAAAAATTGTGCCTGATTCTTATTGTAAGATTATTAAAAACATTTTTGATAATGCCTTTTTTTATAAAGAAAGGCTTATTAAAATACTAGCACCAATTGGAAAAGACAAGTGTGATAGTGGTTTTTTTGCTGCAAACATTTTAAAAGAATTTGGTTTTAATGTTGAAACTTTGTTCTATGAAGTTATCGCGCAAGATTATTCAAAATTAAATACTCCAATTTCAAAAAGTAATTTGCCGTTAAAGAAAAAAATTGAAATTATAACAGCAAATATAATTGATTTAAAAGAAATTAAAACCACACAAGTTAAGCCGCGTTTTGGTTTTTGGGGTGTTCCGCCTCATGATTTATCAATTCTTGAATTATTTCCTGATGATACTCATGTTTATGGTTGGACAAGATGTGTTGAGGCGAATTATCCAGCCGATATTAATCTTGAAATGTTTGTTGACGAAGGTGTTCCAACAGTTTTTTATGCACAGACTTTTTGTGCTAAAAATCAACTAGCAAAATATTTAGCAGATAAATATAATGGACTTTATGTTGATGTTGATGGCATAGCGAATAATTCTGTTAAGGCAAAGATTGAAGCATTTTTAAAATTACGTTAGAGTCTTAACTTCAATTTCAAGTTCATGATAATATTATTTTATGTCTAAATTTTATCTAGATGCAGGTACAACTTGGTCAAAAATTCTTGAAATAACTGATGATAATGAAAAAAAATATTCAGTTATTAAATCATCTAGCCTTAAAGATTTTCAAAATATTATTTTTGAAAAAACGACTGGGCACAATTTTAATCATGTTCAAAAAAAAGAACATGTTAACGAAGTTGTGGCACTTGTAAAAGGGTGTGAACATTTAATTAAGCCTGACGGCATTGTTTTGGATTTGGGTTCTCGAGATATTAAATGGGCAAAGTATAAAAACGATAATTTTTCAGATATGGACTGGAATTCTTCCTGTGCTTCTGCAACTGGTGCTACTATTGAAATGTTATTAAAGTTTTATAATTTAAATGTTTCTGATTTGGAATTTACAAAAGATAGATATAGTGTTACTTGTGGAATATTTGGTTTAGAACAAATAATGGACGATATTTCAAATGGTTTAAGTGCAAAAGTTGCAATCTCTAAATTTGTCCACGGTATTGCATTTAATGCGTATAATTTTACAAAAACTCCTGAGAAGATTTTTATCTCAGGAGGATTTTGTGAAAATAAATGTTTTCTGGATTCTTTAAGTTATTATACAGAGGTTGTTTCAATTGGTCGTTTTGTTCTTGTAGATGGGTTATCTAGGCTACCTCTTTGTTAACTAAATAGTCCGCATTGTATATTGAGTGATTAAAGCTTCCGTCTGCATTTTTTGGTAAATTGTTTAGTTCATAAATACCGTTTGCTTGTTGTTTTAGTATGTTATCTCTAACACCTTGGTTGATTGATGTTGAATAATCTGTTGAAATACCTGTTGGATTTGATGTAGTTGTTAATGAACCGAATGATGTGCCTTGATTTTTCATTTTATTTAGTTCAACTATCATTTGAGCTGTGTCATCACTTATTTCACCATCTGCTTGGTCTTCTTTGATTTTTTGTTCAACCATTAATTTTAATTCTTCCATTGAAGCCGCATCTTGTCCAATTTCTTTAGCTTGTTGTTGTTCTGTATTTTCCATTTGTTTTTCGCTGTAGTTTTTGCCAATTACTTTTGATGTCAATTTTGTTGCAACTAATGATGCAACGCCACCTAGGGCCATACCTAAAACACCACCAACAATTGTACCAACTGGACCACCTACCGCAGTACCAATTGAAGCACCAACTTTAGCACCAGCTGCCCAACTTACTGCGTCAACTGCTGTATTAACCGCTGATTTTGCAAGTTGTTTTGTACCTTCTTTAGCTCCACCATTTTTATAAGCTGGGATAACTTCTGTAAATAATGACATTACACCTGTGAATATAGCAATTCCGCCAATGCCACTTCCTTTGAAGAATTTTGCAACTTTAGGGAATTTTGTTGCTAATTTTCCGCCTAATTTATCTAATTTTAAAACTGATTTTAATTTACTGCCAATTTTTGAAAATAAACCTTTTTTGCCTTCTTTAGCACTTGCTTGAGCTGCTTGTTCAGCTAGTTTTTTTGCTTCATCTCTTGCATTTAAAGCGTTTATAAAACCACCATATTTCTTTTTGTTTTTTAAACCTGAAATTACTGCAGGTGCCGCTTGGAAGATTGTACCAAAAGCTAAGCTGCCACCTATTGATCCTTTAATTTCATCGCCTAATGTTGCATCTTTTAATGGCGTATCTTGAATGTATCTAATTGCATTTTTTGCAAAAGTTGTTGAACTTACTTGACTAACCATTATATAACCCCTTATAGAACTTCCTTACTTATATAAACAAAACTTTTCTTTTTAAATTTACACTTTTACACCTTTTGTTAAGAAATATTAAATAAATATTTTAAAAAAAATATAAAAAATTAAAAAAAATATATTGACGTTTATTTTTGTTCTTGTTACTATTTAGAAAACGTTGGAATTAGATTTTTTTCCGATGCTGAAAACAACAAATATTTATGCGCTAGTAGCTCAGCAGGTAGAGCACTCCCCTTTTAAGGGATAGGTCCCGCGTTCGAATCGCGGCTAGCGCATTTTTTGTTGCTTATTTTTAAAAAAGACCTTTGAATTCACAAAGGTCTTTAAATTTTATTCTTTAAATTGTTATCCAAAAATACTTGCCCATAGTCTTCCAAAAAATCCTTTTTTATGAAGGGTTATTTTATGACCTTCGTATAAAGTTGGGTTTGTATATTGATCTTCAAAAATGGTTTCGGTTTTATAATATTTTAAACTTTTACTTGCCATTTTTTTATTGACAGAAGTTTCAGTGTCGCCGTATTGGATTTCGTAATAAACTTCTCCGTTGGCGTTTTTATAAAATCCATCCATTTCGTTTCCGTCATCATCTTTAAAAGTAACTTCTTCTGCAGGTAAATCGTTTGCACGAATCGTTAGTTTAGTTCCTTTTTTTGGTACAACATCATCAGCGTTGCCTTTAATTTCATCAAAGATTTTATAATTGCTGTTTCTAAGAGCACCATCTTCAAGTCCTAATTCTTCTTTGATTTCTTTATATGTCTTTTTGCCATCTGCTTTGTATTCGTAGTCGCCCGTGTTAAAAAACCACATTTTTTTAGGTTTCAATATACCTGAATCCAAATATTCACTTAAAGAAAAACTGACTTTTTCATCTTCTTCATTTTGGGTTTTATTTGCCTTTGTATTTGTTTTTTCATTAGTTTTAACTTCTGTTTTAGCGCTTAATGCCTTTATATTGTTTTTTGATAAAACATTCATGTTGCCAAAAATTCCAAATGCCATTTTAGCCTCCTATTTTAAATTACTGACTACAACATTTATCGACATTTTTTATCTTTTCTTGAATTTTAGCTGATTTTTGTTAACATTTGTGAAGTTTGTGTTCAAAAATAAATTTTACATGTTTTAATATCCATACAGCTAATGTGTTGTTATAAGAAAGAAGGTTTAAATGAGAGTAAATGCGCTTAATGCAAATGTTAGAAATTTTGCTATTTCTTTTAATCCGATAAGAAATATGCAAGCTACAAGAATTGCTCCTATGCAATTTGATACGGTTAGTTTTACAGCTAGAGATGAAAAATTATTATCAGCAGATGAAGGTATGTTGGCTGCAAAGAAATTGAAAACTTCAACTTCTGGATACAGAGCAAAATTAGGTGACAAGTTTAATGACAAATTTGTTTATTCAATGACTAACGCTGTTGCCAACAAAATTCAAGAAGAAGGACAATTGTGGACAGTTGTTGCAGGTGATACGAGAAAAGCTACAAAAAAATATGCTCCTGTTATAAGTGAGATTTTAAAAGACAGAGGTATTACCGTTTTAACTCCTCAATTAGATGGAGCAGGAAAAGATGAAATCAGCCCTGTTGCCTCTCCGATTTTGGCTTTAATTACTAAACAATATGATATTCCTTTGTCGGTATTGTTAACCGCAAGCCATAATCCTTGGGATGATGGAGGCTATAATTTCTTAACAGATGAAGGTGCAGTTGCAGATGATAGAGTAGTTGTTCCTTTGGCAGAAAATCTTGAAGAAATTACAAAAAAAGGTTCGCCAAGAACTCCTAGTGAACATTCTTCTTTATATAAATATATAAAAGCAAATAATATTCCTGTTGACCCATATGCAATTTACAAAAATTATCTTGATGAAACAAAGTTAGTAGATTTTGAAAACATTGCAAAAGCTGATATAGATATTTTCTATGAGGATTTTGGTGGAACAGGTAAATATTATTTTCCAAGATTATTAAAAGATAACGGTATTGAAGTTAAAGGTTTATTGAGTTCTAAAACTGAAGGGCCAAACCCAAGTAAATCTAACTTAAAAAACCTTGCACAAGAAGTTACAAAATCAAAAAATCCTTTAAGAATTGGTCTTGCAACTGATGGTGATTCAGACAGATTTGGTGTTGTTGATGAAAATGGTAATTTTATTTCTGCGCCAGATGTAATTATGTTGTGTGCTTATCATTTAATTAAAAATAAAGGTATGACTCAAGGTACAATTGTTAAAAACCATGCTACATCAAGCAAAATTGATGCTGTCGCTAAATATTTTAACGATATGGGTTATGATATTGATGTTGAACAAACACCTGTTGGTTTTAAATATTTAGGTGGCAAAATGATTGATCTTGAACATTCTGATAAACCTGTAATTGTTGCAGGTGAAGAATCTGGAGGTTTGACAATCAGAAATCATATTCCTGAAAAAGACGGTTTTGTTGCTTTGTCAACTTTACTAGATTTGGTTGCAACTGAAAAGAAGCCTCTTGGTGTTATTTTATCTGAAATTAATGATGATTTAGGTGGTGATTACTGTACAAATTGTATAAATATGAAATTTGCAACTGAGGAAGAAAAAAATAATGCAGTAAGTAGTTTTGATAAATATTTCAATGGCGATATCACGCAAATTGCTGGTTTTGAAATTGATTATGATAAAACTTATGAAGCTGATAAAAAACTTCGCGGTTACAAACCAGAAGGTGACGGCACAAAAATTTATCTAAAAAATGGTTCATCAGTTCTTATCAGAAAAAGTGGTACAGAACCTGTTATGAGACTTTATGTTGATGCTGTTAACGAAAATATTTATGACAAACTTTCTAATTTCTTGGTTTCAAGAGTAGAAAGTATGGGGGGAACTATTAAATAGTTAAAACCTATTTTTTAATAGTTTCATAAACAACTTTTGATATTTCTTCAATTATTTCGCGCGCTCTATAATCATTATGGGGGCGCGAAACTATTATAGATAAAATATATTTTTGCCCATTTGGCAAATAAATTATACCTGCATCTGCAAGAGATTTGCCGATATCTCCAGTTTTATGTAAAAGAATGGCATCTTGTGGTAGGCCAGCTTTTATTAATTTTTGAGTTGGCAAATTAGACATATATTTTCTGATGTATTCTCTGCTTTGATTGTTTATAAATTTTGGGTTGTCGAAGTTATATAAAATTGTTGCAATATCTCTTGCAGTCATTTGGTTTGTCCCATTTAAATCAGGAAGCCAATTATTCATCCTTGATTTATTTAAGCCCCAGCGTCTAAATGCTGAGTTCATAGCTTCTTTCCCGCCAATGTAATCTAATATTAAATTTGTTGCACTGTTGTCTGATTGAGTTATCATAACGTCAAGCATATAATCCATTGAATAAACACCACCTGTGCCTTGGTATTGAAGATGTCCTGAGCCTGATGTTTTATGATAATCTTCAAAAATAATTTTTCTATTTGGTGATAAATCTTTGTTACCTTCTTCAACTTGTTTAAAATATTCAAATAGAATTGGTATTTTAATCATGCTTGCAACAGGCACTTCTTCTTCGCCATTATAATTTAATGTTTCGCCAGTTGAAAAATCGTAAGCATAAACGTGGGGTGTTAAACCTTTATATTTATTTGCAATCGAATCTATTTTTTGTGCTAGATTTTGAATTTCTCCTGATGACACAATTTGTAAGATTTCTTTTTTGCCTTTGTGATTTGCTATGACATTTTGACCTAATATATTAGCATTTGATAAATATTTAGATGTTGGTTCAATTAATTTTGTTACATCATAATTTAAGTTTTTATTCTTGAATCTGTAAACAAAATTTGGTCCAATAAAATCTTGATAGTTACTTTGTATTGTAAAATAACAAAGAGCTGACAAAAATGATATTTTTACAAATTTTGTAAATCCGCTTGTCTTTTTTTTCTTTGTTTTTAATTTAATAGAAGGGTGTTTAATTGGTTGAGCAACTAATTGAAGGTTGTTCGCTTGATTATAATTTCCATGGTACTCTTTTTTTAATGGGTAGCTCAAAATTAATCCTCTAAAACACTCTAAGTTTCCTTATTTATAGTTTATTTCATTTTGAACTGTATAACATGGTACATTTGTATGAATTATGCAAAAATTTTTAAAGAAATATGTTATACTTAATTTGTTTTTAGAAAAGCATGCCTTATTTTGTAAGGGAAAGGAAAATATGAACGTAATTATTTATTCAAAAAATGGTCAAAGTGATTTAGCTGACAAATTAAATCTAAATGAAGATTATGATGTAAGAGTTTTTCCTCAAGAGGAAATTAAAAATTATATGGATTTAAATCCTTACGTTCTTATTTTGGATATGGATATTGATAAAATCAAAGAAGTTTGTCAGGTTACAAAATTTGAAACAAGTGTTATTATTTGTACCGATAATATTCCTTCTGATTTTATTGTAAGAGCAGAAGCATATGACTTTATTAAAAAGCCAATTGATTCTGTAGAATTATCTACAAGGGTTGTTGCGCTTTCTAAAATTATTAAATACAAAGTTGGTTTGAAAAAAATCGCAATAACTGATGAATTAACAGGTCTTTATAACAGAAAATATTTACAACACAGACTTGATGCCGAAATTTCTCGTGCAAGACGTTATGGCACTTGTGTTTCTTGTCTGTTGCTTGATATTGACTATTTTAAAACTGTAAACGATATGTATGGTTATGAATGGGGCGATGTTCTTCTTAAAAAGATTGCACAAATGCTTCAAGGCCTTGTGAGAAAAGAAGATGTTTTGACTCGTTATGGCGATGAAGAATTTATTTTGGTTTTGCCTAACACATCTGAAGATCAGGCATTTATTTTTGCAGAGCGTTTCAGAAAAGATATTGAAAAAATGGAATTTATTCCAGCTAATGAAGAAGAAAGGCATCCTATTACAATTTCTGGCGGTATTGCTGAATTTCCATTCTTAGAAAATGTTGATGAAAATTCAAATACATTAGTAAGATATGCAGAACACGCATTATATAGCGCTAAACAAAGAGGCAAAAACCAAATTGTACAGTTCTCTAAAATGAATTTGGAATACTAATGCTTGCAAAAAGAATTATTCCTTGTTTAGACATTAAAGACGGCAAAACTGTAAAGGGTGTTAATTTTGAAAATCTTATTGATGCAGGCGACCCTGTTGAGCTTGCAAAAAGATATTCAGAACTTGGCGCAGACGAGTTAGTTTTTCTTGATATTACTGCTACTAATGAAAAAAGAAAAACGACAGTTGAGCTTGTCGAACGTATTGCGCGTGAAATTTTTATCCCGTTTACTGTAGGTGGTGGGATAAAAACTATTGAAGACATAAGAAGTATTTTAAATGCTGGTGCAGATAAAATTTCTATAAATTCTCAGGCGGTTTTAAACCCTGGTTTAATTAAAGATTGCGTCAAATATTTTGGCTCCCAATGTATTGTTGTTGCAATTGATGCTAAAAAAATTGATGACGATTATTATGTTTTTATTAATGCAGGTAAGAAAAACACAGGACTTAAATTAATTGACTGGGCAAAAGAAGTCGAAGAAATGAGGGCAGGTGAAATTCTTTTAACTTCAATGGATGCTGATGGCACACAAAAAGGTTTTGATATTGATATGAATAATTTGGTATCAAATAACGTATCAATCCCTGTTATTGCTTCAGGTGGTGCAGGTGCTGATTCTAAACATTTTATTGATTTATTTGAAAAAACAAATGTTGATGCAGCTCTTGCTGCCTCAATTTTTCATTTTAACACTTTGCCTGTTGATGTTTTAAAAAATGATTTAAAAATGCACAATATAAAAACGAGATAGATTTCTCTATCTCGTTTTTTATTTTTTAGCTTGATTCTTAGCTTTGGAATGCATTGAAACTTCCTTCGATGTTCTTTTTGATTACTTCTTGAACAGAACTGATTTCAGTTTCGTATGCTTTGTGTCTGGTTTCGATTTGTTCTAGTGTAACATCTAGTCTTGATTCTTTTATTTGAACTTTTTTCATTTCGTAATCGTATTTTGCTTTTGCTTCTGCATCGTCTTCATCATAGTATGTTTCTCTAAACATGCTTTCGCCAGCTACGCTAACTTCTTTGCCGTCTTTTTTAAGTGTTGCAAGTCCATTTATTAAAGCATATTGCATAAAGTTATTAACTTCGCCAACACCTTTACTATTTTTGATTTTGTCTTGTATTGATGCATCGCATTCTATTGTGTAACCAGCACCTGTTAGATTTGCATAAGTTAAATCTATATAATCAATTGTGTTATTGTTATTATTTTTAAGTAAAAGTTTTCTATTTGAAGTTTTATCACTATATTCCAACATTAAAGCTTCTTGTTGGCGAGCAAGTGTTTCTTTGTCATTTACGATTTTTTGCACTTGAAGTTCACAATCGCTTTTGAGAGCTGTTAGTGTAAGCAATCTACCTTGACTAGCGCACATACCCATAGTTGTAAAACCTTTCTTTTTTCTTATACCTTTCAACGTTTTCACGTTACTCTTATATAAAAACAAAAAGTATATACGAAATTCATATTTTGTATATATTGTTACATTTCTTTACATATATATCTAAAATCCAATTATAGCTTGCTTTTTGTTTTTATTTAAAATATAAAAAATGTGGTATTTTTATAAATACCACATTTAATAATATATACTTTATTTTTAATCTTCATTACTTTTTTTTGCAAATTCTTTTTGAAGATAACTATATTTTTTATAATATTCATCCGAATTTGCTTTTGCTTCTTTAATTATTTCGCCAAGTTCTATAAATTTGCTTGCTAAATTCGGGTCAAATTGGCTTCCTGCACATTTTTGTATTTCTTCAATCGCAACTTCATGTGACAAGGCTTGCCTATATGAACGAGTTGAGGTCATAGCATCATAAGTATCTGCTATTGCAATTATCCTTGCAGACAATGGAATTGCTTCTCCCCTTAGGCCATTTGGGTAACCTTTTCCATCCCAGCGTTCATGGTGAGTTTTAACCCAGCTTGAAATTCCGTTTAATTTTTTAATACTCATAATTAATCGCTCAGAATTTTCTGGATGCAATTTCATAACTTTATATTCATCATCTGTAAGTTTGCCAGGTTTGCATAATATACTTTGCGGAATTGCAATTTTGCCAATGTCGTGCAATAATCCTGCAGTTTCAATTTCTTCAAGTTCTTTATCATTTAAACCTAGCGCATTTGATAAAATCAAAGCATACAATGTAACTCTTACAGAGTGACCATGAGTATATGGGTCTTTTGCGTCAAGTGCTGATGCAATAGATTTAATTGTTTTATAAAATAGTTCTTTTAAATCTTTTAAAATTGAAGATTTGGAACTTGTTAAATCAAATTTTTCTATACCATTTTCAACAATTTTTTCCAATTCGCTTGGTTCAAATGGTTTTAATATATATTGAAATAAGTTACATTTGTTGACCGCATCTGTCAAAATTTCAATATCGGTAAAGCCGGTAAGTAATATTTTAATGACGTCTGGAGCTACATTATTTACTAATTCAAGGAATTTTGTACCTTCCATAACTGGCATTTTGTGGTCTGAGATAATAAGGCTGATTTTGTCCTGATGTTCTTCGAAAACCCTCATGCCTTCTTCGCCATTTGAAGCCGTCAAAATATTATATTTGCCTCTTAAAGTTCTTTTGAGTAAATGAAGGTTGTGTTCTTCATCATCCACAATCAAAATTGTATGCAAGCTTTTGACTGCATTTGTGTTCAGAATACTATCTAAATTGTTTACGAAATGACTTTCGTCAATTAAATTTAGCATTTTCTACCCTCGTTTTTATATTTAACGGTCCATCTTTTAATTACTTTAGCTTTTTTAACAAATGTTTACAAAACACCTTATATAATGATTATAACATATTTTTTGAAAAATTAAAGCTTTTGTTATGTTGTGTAACAAAAGCTAAAATATAAATTATTTTTCATATTGTGTAACGCCAGGGAAAGCTTTTGAACCCGTTGCTTTTTCTGTCATCAAACATTGAATTTTAGGAATTGCAACAGCAAGGGCAGTGCCTGAAATACCTATACCTGCTGCGGTAAATATTGAATTTAATATAAGGTTTTTATTTAGACAGCGTTTAATTAAATCAACATCAATGTCTTTGCCTTTTTTCTTTGCATAATCTATTATTGTTTGGACAAAATCATCAAGTGATTTTCTTGCTTTTTCAAGAGAATCTTTTGAAACATATTTGTCAGCTTGTGTTGATTTGCCATTGGTGATTTGTCTATAAGTTTCATATAAAAATTCAGGGTCACTTGTCCATTTGCTTGAAAGAACATCTTTAATTTGTTGTTTGCTTAAATATCTTTTACCATCAAATATTGGTTGAAGTTCAGACATCTTTTCGGCTTTTTTCATTATTTCGTCAGGTAAATCTGAATAATATTTTTTAAATTTTTCAAGTGGAATAACATCACCTTTAACGCCTTCAAAGAGTTCGTCTGGCACCTTGATATTTTCTTTCATTATATTTTCAAGATTACCTAATTTTTCGTTGTTTTTGATAAGCAAATCCGCAACTGCAAGAGCAGCTTTTGGGTGAATGTCAACATTGCCTGAGGCTTTGTTTAAACCTTTTAAGACGTGGTCTGCACAGAATAAATAGAAATAAATTGAGGCCGTATCCCTAAAAAGGAATTCTCTTGCTTCGTATTTATTTCTTGCATTCATTGTTCTTCCTGCAATAATTCCAACGTCTGTTGACATTAATCTGTATTTTGTGTCATTTTCAAGTTTATTTGAAATATTTAATAAGCCATTAACAATTTTTTCTGCACCTTTAAAGGTTAAATTTTTTGTTTCTTGCACAAAGTTATCAAGATAATTAGTTTTGTTGTTACTTGCTACATTTGCACTTTGCATTTTGGTTAAAGCTGGAACCATTGCTTGCGTTGTATTTAATTCTTCATTTAAGTTTTTTTGTATTAATGCCTGAGTTGTGTTTAAAGGTTGTGTTTTTGTAGCATTTTGTATATTTGTATTTTGTAATTGTGCCGTATTTCCTTTGTTTTCTTGCTGTTTTTTAAGGTCTTTATTTGTCATTTTTTTAATCATTTTTGGCAATATAAAACCTATAAATGCAGTTGCAATTGTTGTATTTACTGCAATTTTGCTAAATTTAAATGCAGCGGCTGCAACTTTATTATCTTTTACAATATTTTCAAATGGTTGTCTTAAAGCATCTTTTGCGACATCAACTTCAATGTGCTCTTTTTTCATAAATTTTGCACCAATTTTGTCTGCAATTTTGTTCAATACTTTAACACCATATAACCAAACAACTGCGCTAACGCCTTGTTCTACAAATCGTTCTTTTGCTTCGGTTTTGCCCCCTCTTTTGTAAGATTGGAGTGTTCTTCCTCCAGTGACACATGATTCAATTAAAATAACAGGCAAAATTGCGTCACTTCCTTTAAATTTTGAAAGTCCGTTCGCTAATTTTACCGTTCCTTTATTTATTGCAGGTGTTACCTGTTGAGTTATTTTTTTGACTGAATTTGTTAATGCCACTTTTTTATTCTTTTGTTAAATTTAACTACAACTGTCTAAAACATGTGAAGTTAAAAATTTGCCAAAAATGTTAATTTATATTTCGTTTGAATTACTTTGAACAATTTCATAACCAGTTAGGTTCGCAATTTGTTCTTTCCACTCTTTTATAATTTCGGCTTCATCTTTTTCGTATGAAATTGGTGTTCCGACTTCAATTTTTACAACTGGGCGCTTAAAGATATTCCAGTTATATGTTTCGACGCCTGAAATTCCAATTGGAAGAATATCTCTTTTTGCCATTTTTGCAAAGAATACGAGCCCCGTATTGATTTCTTCAAGTTTTTTGTTTTTTCTTATGCCACCTTGGGGGAATATGCATAAATCGAATTTTGTTTTCAAAACTTCTCTTGCAGTTTTTAATGTACATTTTTCAAGTTTTTCACGATTTACAGGAAATGCACCTAATCTTGATATGTTTCTTGCAACATATTCGCTTGATTCAAATAGCTCTTTTTTTGCCATATAAGCTACGGGTTTCCTTAGTACGATAGCAACCATAAAAACATCAAGATATGAAATGTGATTTGGGGCTACTATGTAATTTTGTTTTAAATCTACATTTTTTCTTCCTAAATATTTAATGTTGTAGAATAAAAATGTAAACAATGGAAACACAATAAATCTAGCATATAGTTGATATAAATATGTAAAAATATTGAAATCTTTTGCCTTTTTATTTTTATATTTTTCGATATCTTTAGCCATTTTTCGTCAGCTCCTTAATTTTTTCAACCCATATTTGCGCCATTTTATCTGTATCTTCATTAAATGGGATAGGTTCACCTATTCTTATTTCCATTTTATGACCAAATTTTCTTCTATTTTCTTTTTGGGTGCCAATTATACCAACGGGCAAAATATCACATTTAAGAATTTTTGCAATTTTAACAAAACCCATTGCTATATTTGAAGTGTCGTCGTCTCTTACTCTTGTTCCTTGAGGAAAAAGTCCAAGAAACCAACCTGTATCTTTTATTGTTAAGGCTGTTTTGATTGTTGAAACGCTTAATTTTTGTCTGTTTACTGCAAACGCACCAAGCCAGTCCATAAAAATTCTTTTAAATGGCTTTTCAAATAATTCTTGCTTTGCCATATATGCTGTTCTGTGATTAACAGCATCAATCACCAAAAAAGGGTCTATGGCTGAAATATGATTTGATGCAACAATCACAAATCTGTCTTTTGGAACATTTTCTCTGCCATATATTTTTAGACCACAAAAAAATCTATACCAAAAACCATATGCTACTTTGATTGTGAGCCATTGAAAAACTGCTCGCCAAATATTATACTCTTTTTTTTCTCTCTTTGCGTAATCTCTCTTCATTTTTGTTTTAATTTCCTAAATAACTAGGCGAATATATTTCTTTATTTAAAAGAATTTCAGCTGTTCTAATTACATTTTTTTCTTCAATATTTTCTCTATTATATATTATATCTTCTAAATTGCCAAAATTTTGCGCCATTTCATACAAATCAAAATATATTTTATATTTTTCATCTTTGTTGTTATTGCTTTTGATTTTTTCATATAAAGTTATTAGTTCTTTATCACAACCATCAACAATTGCACTATCGAGTCCATAACCAAGTGCAAGTGTTAGAAAAACCCTGTTAATTAAAGGGCGCAATTCCTTGTTTGCCCCGTTTGAAATATTTGATAATCCTATAATTGTTTTAACTTCTGGGTCAAAGCTTTCTTTTATCATTCTTATTGTTTCAAGTGCTACATTTGCCTGATTTTGGTCAACACAAATTGGTAAAATTAACGGGTCAAAATAAAGTTTTTCGTTAGAAATTCCTAATTCTTCGGTTGCACTTTGAATTGAAAAAGCAAGTTCAAGTCTTTCATCCGAAGATTTTGGAATCCCGCTTTCCGGATGCATTGTGAGTGCTATTAAATTTGCCCCATATTCATTAATTAAATCAGTTGTATTTTTAAGCCTTGTTTCATCGGCTGATGTGCTATTTAAAAAGCATTTTTCAGGATTTTTTAAAAGCGGAAAACCTTCTTTTAATTCTTGAATGCTTGTTGTATCAAGTGACAAATTTATATCAAAATTATCTTTAATTGTCTCAATAAGCCATTTCATGCTGCCTTGTAAATTTGCTTTTGCAGGTCCAATATTTAAATCAATTGTGCTAATATTATTGTCTTTTTGTTTTTTAACTAAATTAAGTATAAACTCTTTGTTTTTATTAATGATTGCCTGTTTAACAACAGGTGATATTATATGTATGTTTTCTCCAATTAATGTCATCTTCTTTACTCTTTTTTATTCTTTGGTATAATGTTATCATAAACTTTGGGAGATTTAAATATTATGAAAAAACTTTTAATTTTACTTATTTTGACAATGGTTTCACTACCTTGTTTTGCACAAGTTACAGGTACAGTTGATTATAATAAAATTATTTCTAACTATACAAAAGCTCAAAAAGCTTATTCTGAACTTGATGATCAGGCAACTGAACTTCAAAGATATTTATTAGATAAAGAAAAAGAATTTAAAAAATTAGATACACCTTTAAAAAGAAAAGCTTTCGAAGAGCAAACAGCTAAGGCTTTTGCTCAAAAACAAGAAGCTTTCGCTAAAATAAAAGCAAAAAAAGAAGCCGAAATTGATAAAGATATTCAAAATGCTATTAAAGCAATCGCTACAGAAAATGGAATTGACAGTGTTGTTGATTACAGAGTGATTTTTTATGGCGGTGTTGATATAACAGATAAAGTAATCAAAAAATTAAATATAAAATAATAGTTTACAAATAATTTTTTTGTTGCTATAATCAATTTGCACGAATCTTTGGAGGAGTGCCGGAGCGGTTGATCGGAGCGGTCTTGAAAACCGTCGAACATGCGAGTGTTCCGTGGGTTCGAATCCCACCTCCTCCTAATTTTAAAAACCTCACTTTATTTAAGTGAGGTTTTTAAATATTTATTTTAGTCGACAAACCACCCTCTTACTCCAATCACGAGTGAAGACAGTATTTTTTTCCATATTGGCATTTCTTTTTTTTCTTCTGTTTGTTTATTTTCTTTTACTTCTGCTTTTTCTTCTTCAAACTTTGCTTCTACTTGGGTGTTCTCATCTGTTTTAGCGTTTTCTATCTCTTGCGCATTTTTGTTTTTGACTTCTTCTGTTTTGCCTGTTGAACTTGTTTCGTTTCCTGTAAAAATACTTTTAATTGATTCAAAAATGAATTGTCCCATTTTTACTCCAAACATAATTTTTCTCCTTTCGTTTTTAACCTTCAACAAAATTGTTTATCGTTTTTTTTTTATTTGAAACTTTAGCTTTTTTAAAAAAATGTTACAAAAATTAATATTTTTTGGTTTAAGGTAATTTTTTGTATTTATTTTTCTTTATATAAATATCAAAGAAAGGAAGGTAGTATTGTGAGTTTTGTACCAGTCAGTTTTAAAAATTTATCACCAGGGGTTATTGCGTCAACTCCTGTAAGGTCAATTGCAAATACAGTTAAAAAAGAAGGTCCAGTTTTGGCAAATAATGTCGCAAAAACAACGGCTAAATACGCTGATGATTTTGTTTGTTTAACAAAAACTACTTTTAATGCTCAAAATGCCAAAACCGCATCTACTGCTCTTAAAAATGCAGGACAAGCATTCAAAAAATTTATTCAGTGTTTTTAATTTTACTTTTAAATATTTAAAATAAACTCATCACCTTGGATTTTTCTTTGGTAATGGGTTTATTTATTTTGTAAATAAATGTTAATTTGTTTTGTCTAACTATAAAGTTTTTTTAAAAACACCCGTAGTTTTAAAATGGTTTTATTTCATTACGGGGCCAATTATGAGAAAGTTTTTATTTGCTTTAATTTTAACATTAATACTGCAGCAAATTGTTTATGCTGCAAGTACTCGTTTTGATAGAGCTCTCGATTTTTATTTTAAAAATAATTATAAACAAGCAATTTATTTGTTTGAAAGAGAAGTTAAAGCTAATTACAGAAATTATGATGCCCATTATTATCTTGGTATTTTATATCGAGATCAAAATGAAAAACAAAAGGCTCTTAAACATCTTAAAAAAATTCCTATGATTTCCAAAAGATATCGTGATGCTCAAGATGTAATTTTTATGATTGAACGTCCTGAAGAATTTAAATCAATGCATGAAATAGAACACGAAAAAGCAAAAGAAAATTTAAAAGAGGATAATTATTATGATTATATGCGCAAACCTTATGTTGTTTGGAACAAATTTCCTTTAAAAGTTTATATTGAGCCTTCCGCTCGTTATTCTTGGGTTAATGAAGCTTTTCGCGGTTGGCAAAAAGCAACAAAAGGTTTCATATCTTTTATTATGATATCAACCAAGCCACATGCTGATATTGTTGTATCAACTTCAAGGGAAAATGAAGCTACTGATGGTGGGTATAATTTAGGATATGCAAGGTTTATTCCAAGGGCTGATGGAAAAATTAAGCAAGTAGAAATTGTTATAAGAAAAATAAATCCGAATTCAAAAGCTACATATATTAAAACAGATTTAATTAATGTATTGCAACATGAAATCGGGCATGCTATTGGTTTGGGTCACAGTCCTTCATGTTCTGATATTATGGGTACTCATTGTTATTCAAGGTCAACAAGTTCAATATCACCTCGTGACCTTAAAACATTAAATATGGTTTATAAGAATGTAAAAATAAAAAGGTAACTTTTAACATATTTTCACATTTTATTTACTTTAAAATCCTGCGTGTTAACATTGTTTATAAGGGAATAGGGTGTAAATCCCTAGCTGGACCGCAACCGTTAAAGCCGGAATACTTAAAACTTTTGTTAAATCGCGGGTTTCCGGTTTTTCAAAAACATAAAAGTTTTTAAGTATCCTTACAAGAGTCACTAAGCCGTAAGGATTTTTTAATGTCAACAGCAGTAAGTCCAATACAAGTTAAAAGCAATAATACTTGCCCCCATGGTTTGCCACCTGGAGCTTGCCCTATATGCAATGGTGGTGGTGCAGGCGGCGGTAGAAAAGTTGCAAGAAATACTCAAGAGTGGTCTTATGCAAAATGTATGGCGGCTGGTATGGCAATGAGGGCATCTGAAGCGCGAGCTGAGGCCAATAAAGCAATGTTTCAAAATCAATTAGACACTGCTTTAAAGGTAAGGGAGCAAGTCACACTTTTTTTAGATAAGGCGCAAGAGCTTTTAAAATCAATTCAGGCAAAACTTCCACTTGAGCTCCAAGCCACTTTTAATAATGTTGTTGTTAATGTTATTAATCCTGTTTTGAAATTAATTTCAAATATTCCTTTGTTGCTTGATAAACTTAATACTTTTATAAATGATGTCAGAAATAAAATTTTGGCAGTTGCCGAAAAATTAAATGCCATAATTGGCGAAATTAAGAATTTTGTTGAAAGAAATATTGTTGATAAATTCAAAAAACTTACAAAAAAACTCATAAGCTTCTTTATTTTTGGCGAACGAGATGAAAATTACCAAAACGATGAAGAGCTTGAAATCTTTAAATCAAGGGAGCTTAGAAAACTGCATAAAGCAATCCTTAGATTAAAAAATAAGAAAGATGAAGAAATAGAAAATGCTTAACACTGTTGCAATGAAAAAACAGGCTGTTGCCCCAAAGAAGAATGTTCAAAAAAGAGAAGACAAACAAGAGATAAACAAAACTCTTGAAGGTGTTCTTATAAATAATCATGTGAAAAATGACACAAAAACCATGTCTATTGATCAGATTTGTGATTCTTTAATGATTACACAAACTTCACCTGTTATTAAAAATAATCAAGACGATAACAAAAAAAAGACGTTTGATTACAAAAAAGCAATTTTGCCTCTTGTTGTTGGTGTTGGTACTGCTTTTGGCGGGGCTGCCGTTATTAGTCTTGTATTAAAAAAGAGTTCAAAAGCAATTTTGAAAAATTATTGTGAGCAATTGCCTCCAATCGCACATAACATGAATATACCGGAAGAACCACATCTTGCTGTTTATGAAATGATTAGAAATCCTAATCCAAAAAATATTATAGCAGCAGGTGCAGTATTTTTGTTTAGCGCATTAACTTTATCTGCAAAAAGCTTTGTAGATGGCGTTAAAGAAATTTGGATTAAAAAGCGTGAAGCAGATATCGAAAGAGATTTACAAGAAAATTTAATTACTGTTGAAGCAAGTGCTTTTTCAGGTAAATTGCAATCAGTTAATTCTATGCTCAAAGAAAATGCTGATTACTTTAAAAAAGTTTTTAACGAATTAACACCTGAACAAAAGGCGAAAAATTTATTTGGAAGTTATTTTGGGTTTAAGGGTTCTTCAAATAATGTCAAAAAAGATAATCAGAGTACAAATTTAAATGAAGATGTAAAAAAAGACAATAAGAAAAAAGCTTATTTGGCACTAGGTGGCGCTTTATTTTTAGCTTCCTGTGCGCTTCTTGGTAAATTTACTTTTTCAAATATGAGAAAAGCTTGCCAGGAAATGGATGATTTTGCGAAAAATACTGTCAAGGAAGGTATAAAAGAAGGTAAGATTTTCTCTGATGCGTCAAGTGGCTTATCAGGTGATGCAGGTTTAATCAGTTTTTATTCTTATCTTAATGAACCTAGAGGACATTTATATAATTGGGTATTGAATCCTACAAATAAATTCTTAAAAAACATTTTTGTTTCATTCAGTGCCGTAAGTGCTGTTGGTTATGTGTTTAAACAGGGTATGGATGCATTTAAGACGGTTAATGTTGCAAGAGAAAATTCTAAAACCGAATTAGATCTTAAAAAACGTCTTGTTGAAGTTGAAATTGAAAACTTTAAAGCCAAGAAAAATAGTGCAATTCAACCTTTAAGAGATGAATTTGACAGAAAATTAAACAGTAAACAAAAAACAAGTGAGGAACTTAGAGATTTTGCTGAAAATATTTTATGCGAAATTAAGAATGGTCCACCATACGTATATTCATAAAGGAATTTTATAATGCAAATTTGTCCGATTATCCAACATCATGTTGCAAATTTAGGTGTAGGGGTTCAGATGCCAACACCTCAGAGAAACTATTGTGTTTTTAATGAAAATAGGGTCTCAGAAATTTTGGCGCAGGCAGACCATGCGCTTCCTGTTGTTGACAGTTTTTTAAAAACGGCAAACGACGAAAGACAAATTCTTGAAGGCTTGTATGTTATAGACAAAATGGTAGATAAAAAGGTGGCTGGAGCTGACAAACTTTATCCGACACTTTCAAGATTTAATAATACAAATTCCGCACATATTCAAACTATGCTTGCTGGAATTTATAGAAAAATAAAGCCTGTTGAAGCCTTTGGCCCTTTAAACAAAATGCTTATTAAACAAAGTCTTTATCCAACAACCAATTTATATGACCCAACCGAAGAAATAGGTGGCGCAATTTTGGAATATTTAAAAACCAGCGTTGCGATAAACAATTATAATCCATATATTTATAAGTAGCTTTTAAAAACCATTTTTAATTCTTTTGTTATACAATGGCGTTCAAGAGGTTTTTTATGCAAAATATTTTAGAATTACAAAAGATTTTTTTTAAAAGTGGTCAAACCTTGCCTGTTTCAACAAGGCTTGATTATTTAACTAAATTAAAAAATGTTATCAAGAATAAAGAAAAAGAAATTTTAAAAGCTCTTTTTGACGATCTTGGCAAAAGTAATACGGAAGCTTTTATGTGTGAAGTTGGTTTGACACTTAGCGAAATTTCATATTTTCAAAAAAATCTTAAAAAATTTGCAAAAGATAATGTTGTTAAAACGCCACTTGCAAATTTTCATTCAAAAAGTATTATTAAATCTGTACCTTGGGGGAATGTTCTTATTGTAAGTCCTTGGAATTATCCATTTTTACTCTCAATAGAACCTTTAATTGATGCAATTGCTGCGGGTAACACTGTTGTTCTTAAACCAAGTGCTTATTCACCAAATACAACAAATATTATTAAAGAAATTATTGAAGAAGTTTTCCCAAAGGAATATGTTGCAGTTGTGATGGGTGGACGTGAGGAAAACAAAACTTTATTTTCGTTAAATTTTGATTATGTCTTTTTCACAGGCAGCCAAAATGTTGGCAGAGAAGTTTTAAAAAATTGTGCTCATAATTTAACACCGTCAACGCTTGAACTTGGTGGCAAAAGTCCTTGTATTGTTGATGAGAGTGCAGATATTAAATTAAGTGCAAAAAGAATTGTTTTTGGTAAATTTTTAAATTGTGGCCAAACTTGCGTGGCACCTGATTATATTTATTGCCATAAGAGCATAAAAGAAAAACTTATTAATGAATTAAAAAAACAAATAATTATCCAGTTTGGCAAAAATCCTATTGAAAACGTTAATTATGGAAAAATTATTAACCATAAACATTTTGCTCGCTTAATTGAGTTAATTGACAGGGATAAAATTGTTCATGGTGGAAATTCATCAGAACAATTGCTTAAAATTGAGCCAACCATACTTGATTCTGTTACCCTTGAAGATAAAGTTATGGAAGATGAAATTTTTGGCCCAATTCTTCCTGTCTTAACTTATGAAAATTTGGATGAAGTTATTGATATTATTGAAAATAGACCTCATCCTTTGGCACTTTATATTTTTTCTAACAATAAGAAAAACATAAAAAAAGTAACTGAATTTTGTCGTTATGGTGGTGGGTGTATTAATGATGTAATTATGCATCTTGCAACTTTTGAAATGCCTTTTGGAGGTTTTAGACAAAGTGGTATTGGAAGCTACCATGGTAAATTTGGTTTTGATACTTTTAGCCATAAAAAAAGTATTCTAGATAAGAGGATTTGGCTTGATTTGCCGTTAAGATATCAGCCTTATTCTTCTTTTATTGACAGAATACTTAGGATTTTTCTAAAATAAAAAACACAAGAAAATCTTGTGTTTTTTATCATCTTTATTTATTTGTTTAGTTTAATAATTTTTTGGTTTTTCAAAGAAATAGCTTTTTGGATGTTTGCACACCGGGCATAATTCTATTGCATTTTTTCCTTTGTATGAAAAACCACAGTTTCCGCATTCCCAAACTATTTCAGATTCTTTTTCGAAAACCGTGCCGTCTTTTATGTTTGCAAATAATTTTCTATATCTATCTTCGTGATCTTTTTCTATTTTTGCAACATTTTCAAACAGAATTGCGATTTCTTCAAAGCCTTCTTCTCTTGCTTCTTTTGCAAAAGTTGCATACATTTCTGTCCATTCGTAATTTTCGCCATTTGCTGCGTCTTCAAGATTTGTTAATGTATCTGCAACGCTGCCACCGTGAAGTAATTTGAACCAAATTTTAGCGTGTTCTTTTTCATTATTTGCTGTTTCTTCAAAAATTTTACTTATTTGTACATAGCCATCTTTTTTGGCTTGTGATGCATAATAAGTGTATTTGTTTCTTGCTTGTGATTCGCCAGCAAATGCTTCCATTAAATTTTTTTCTGTTTTTGAACCTTTTAATTCCATAGTAATACTCCTTTTTTGTTTTGGATTTTATCATATTTTTTCTTTCTTGTAAATGTAAATTATTGTTATGTATTTAATTTAAACTTTAAAATATATGCTAAAATTTAGTTAAAATTACATGTGTTTTATTAGTTATATTGAGGTAATTTATGAAAAAGGTAGAAGTAAAAGTATGTTTAGGAACAACTTGTTTTGTTTTGGGTACTTCAAATTTGCAAAAATTAAGTGAACTTATTCCGCAAAAATATGGTGATGAAGTAACCGTTTCAGGTAGTCCTTGTTTGGGTGTTTGTTCTACTAAATGGGAGAGTTCTAAAGCGCCTTATGTTAAGGTTAATAATGAATTAGTTCAAGAGGCAACTGTTGAAAAAGTGATTGAAGAAATTGAAAAGCAACTTGCAAAATAGTAACAAGGTTAGTTTAAAAAACAATAAAAACATTTAAATTATTGTTGTAATTATTAAAACAAGGGGATAAATTATGTGGATGAAAGATGTAAATATTAAGCAAATTTTTGAAATCAGAACAAGGTCAACAGTCTTTTTTGGATGTGGTGCTATTCAAAAAATTGATTTCATATGCGAAGAATTAATAAAAAAAGGTATAGACAAAGTTGTTATTGTTTCAGGTAAAAATGCTTATAAAACGACTGGCGCTTGGGATGTAGTTAAAAATGCTTTAGATAAACATTCA
The DNA here is from genome assembly GCA_015152475.1 of Cyanobacteria bacterium SIG30. Classification (GTDB taxonomy): domain Bacteria; phylum Cyanobacteriota; class Vampirovibrionia; order Gastranaerophilales; family Gastranaerophilaceae; genus SIG30. The sequence continues at coordinate 105,324 of SUTW01000005.1, forward strand.
ATTGTTTATGTTAATTATGATGGCGTGACACCTAATCCAACAACCCATTCTGTTGATGAGGCTACAAAACTTGCAAAGGATTTTGGTGCCAAGGCTGTGATTGCAATAGGAGGTGGTTCTCCTATTGATGCTGGTAAATCAGTTGCAATTTTATTAAAATACCCTGATAAAAATGCTAACGATTTATATACATTTAAATTTACTCCTGAGGATGCTGTTCCTATTATTGCAATTAATTTGACACATGGTACAGGTTCTGAAACAAACAGATTTGCAGTTGTTTCAGTGCCAGAATTTGAATATAAACCAGCTATTGCATATGATTGCATTTATCCTATGTATTCTATTGATGACCCTTGTCTGATGACAAAACTATCTGAAAAACAAACAAAATATGTTTCAATTGACGCTGTTAACCATGTTATTGAAGCTGCAACTACAAAGGTTGCATCACCATATGCAATTACTCTTGCAAGAGAAGTTGTTGAGCTTGTTGCAAAATATTTGCCTAAATCAATTTTAAATCCAGACGATTTAGAAGCTAGATATTATCTTGCTTATGCAGCTTTAATGGGCGGTGTTTGTTTTGATAATGGCTTATTGCATTATACGCACGCACTTGAACATCCATTGAGTGCAGTGAAGCCTGAATTGTCACATGGTCTTGGACTTGCGATATTATTACCTGCTGTTGTTAATTCAATATATGATTATAAGAAAAATGTTTTGTCTTATATCCTTGAACCTATTACAGGCGATATTAAAGACAAAGATGATGCTGAGGAAAAAATTTATAAATGGTTAAAATCTGTCGGTGTTCCAAATAAATTAACTGATGAAGGTTTTAATAGTGAAGATATTGATAAACTTGTTGATCTTGCGCTAACAACTCCTTCGTTGGATGGTTTATTATCTCTTGCGCCAAATGATGCAAATAAAGAAACTATAAAAGAAATATACAAAAAATCTTTATAAAATTCTTAAAATTTTTATTATTTTGTATGGCACATAATTTGTGCCATACTTTTTGTGTTAAAATTTCTTTGGAGATTTATTATGAAAGTTTTAAGTAAGCAATTAAATTCAAAAATGTGTTATATATGTGGAATGGATAATCCTGCGGGCTTTAAAGCTCAATTTTATAATATGGAAGACGGAAGCGTTTTGACTCGATTTGGATATAAAGAAATTCACCAAAGTTTTCCTCAAAGAGTCCACGGAGGCTTGATTGCAACAATGCTTGATGAACTTGCATGTAGAGCATATTGGGTTGAGGGCAATTATGAGCTTGGTGTTACCACATCTATTGAAGTTAAATATAGAAAACCTGTGCCATATGACATTGATTTATTTGGACAAGCTATTGTTGTTATGGATAAATCTAGAATGTTTAAAACAAAAGCACAAATTATTGATTCAAACGGTTTAATTTATGCAGATGCTCTTGTTACATATTTAAAACTACCACAAGAAAGAATTGTCAAAGATATCAATATGCATGACGAATTAACTTATATGGTTGAAGATAATATAACGGAATTTGATTTTGATTTTAGAATGAATTAATTTTTTTAAAATCTAAAATCTCTGTCACCTTTTTCTATTTCTTTGATGTAAGTTGCAGTTTTTTGACGAACTGTTTCGTTTTCTATATTTTGAAGTTCTTTTTCAATTATTTTGTGGCCAATTTCTTTTGTGTCATTTTTTGCATAATCTTCTAAATATTCTTTTAGCGTTATTAAGGCGTTTGGATGACAGCAGTTTGAAATTTGTTTTTCTTTGCATATTTGCATAAATCTATCACCCGTTCTTCCTTCTCTATAACAAGCGGTACAAAAACTTGGTACAAAATTATTTTCCATTAACCATTTTATAATTTCGTCCAAGGTTCTTCTGTCTGACACATCAAATTGTGCTGATTCTTCTGCTTCTTCGTCTGATATACTCTTGTCGTATCCACCAACACTTGTTTTTGAGCCTCCTGAAATTTGAGAGATGCCTAAATTTAGGGCTTTTTCTCTAACTTCTTTTGATTCTCTTGTTGAGATTATCATACCGGTATATGGGACAGCAATTCTGATGCAGGCAATAATTTTATAAAATATTTCATCAGAAATACTGTTATCAAAAGCATTTGGGTCAATATCGTCAGCTTTTTTAATTCTTGGAACACTAATTGTGTGCGGACCAACACCGTGAACTGCTTCTAAATGTTGCGCGTGCATTAAAAGTGCTGTGAATTCGTATTTATATCTTTCAAGACCAAAAAGTACGCCTAATCCAACATCGTCAATTCCACCTTCCATTGCTCTGTCCATAGCTTCTGTGTGCCAAGCATAATTGTGTTTTGGACCAGTTGGATGTAATTTTTCATAACTTTCTTTATGATATGTTTCTTGAAATAAGATATATGTCCCAATTCCTGCTTCGTGTAATTTTTTATAATTTTCAACCGTTGTTGCGGCAATATTAACATTTACTCTTCTAATTGCACCGTTTTTATGTTGAATGGAATATATTGTTTTAATTGAATCCAAAATATATTCTAACGGATTATTAACAGGATCTTCACCAGCTTCAATTGCAAGTCTTTTATGCCCCATATCTTGAAGGGCAATGACCTCCCTTTTGATTTCTTCCTGTGTCATTTTTTTTCTTGGAATATGTTTGTTTTGATAATGATAAGGACAATACAAACAACCATTTACGCAATAATTTGAAAGGTATAATGGCGCAAATAAAACTATTCTGTTGCCATAAAAATCATTTTTTATTTTATTTGCAAGTTCAAAAATCTCATCATTTTTTTCTTTGATATCGCAAGCAAGCAAAACGCTTGCTTCTTTATAATCTAATCCCTTTTCTTCTCTTGCTTTGTTTAAAATTTTATCAATAAGTTCGACATTATTTTTATTTTCTTCTGCATATTTTAAGGTTGTGTTAATTTCTTCGTCTGATATAAATTCTTCTGCTTTTAATGATTTTGGATTGTACATTTTTATCCCCTCTTAGTTTTTTATTGTCCGTCTAATAAAATTCAAAGTCAAATTTTATTTTCCAAAAAATCATATTTTAATACGAATTTTTGTTCTAATTTGCTTTTTTGTTTTGTTTGTTCTATTATGTCCATATATTAGGGTTATATTTAAAAGTTACTCAAAAAAAGAAAGGTTAAATTTTTACCCTATTTAAAAAAAAGAGGATATTATGATAAAAAAGCTAATTACAAGTTTGCTCGTATGTCTATGTCTTATTTGTTTAACTACCCCAAAGGCAATTGCTAAAGAACCAGTTAATACTCATGTTGTTAAAGGCGATATTGTCCGTACAGCATTGGAATTTGGAGTTGATCCATATATTGTTTTAAGTATTGCTAAACTTGAATCAGGTTACAATCACACCAAGAAAAATCCTTCTGGTGCAGTTGGTGTTTTTCAGCTTATGCCGAGAACAGCTAAACTTTTAGGTGTTAATCCATATCTAAGAGAGGATAATATAAAAGGTGGTGTTCTTTATTATAAACAAATGTATAAAAAATATGGTTCAATAGACTTAGCTCTTGCAGCTTATAATGCGGGACCTGGAAATGTTAGAAAATATAATGGTATTCCACCATTTAAAGAAACAAGAGCTTTTGTTTCAAAAGTAAAAAAAGAATATAATGTTTTAAAGGCGAATAAAGTTGCCGAACAATATATCACAAAGCAAGAAAAAGAAATTACTCCTGTTTTTAAAGATGTTTCTAATGTAATTCCATCCAAGACACTAGATTTGACATCTCAGGCAGAGGCAATATAGAATTTAAATCCACCCTAAAGGGTGGATTTTAAGTATCTTTTTTTAAAAAAATATTATATAATTTTTTTATGATAAATGATTTAAAAATTATAGAAACTCATATACATGGTGGTTTTGGAATAAATTTTAATAATGCATCTGCTGATGATTTACATTTTTTTGCAAGAAATATTATTAAAAAAAATGTAATTGCTTTTATACCAACTCTTGCAACGGATAGTATTGATAATCTTAATTGTGCTTTAAATAATATTAAACAGGCAATGCAAAATCAAAAGGAAGACGAAGCCCGTATTTTAGGTGTGCATCTTGAAGCTTGTTTTTTGAATCCTTTTAAAAAAGGTATCCATAATGAAAAATATTTCCTTGATTTAACTGCTGAAAACTTTGATAAATTTAGCCATCACGATATTATAAAAATTGTTACTTTGGCACCTGAACTTGATTGCGGTTTGGTTTCTTATCTAAAAAGTAAAAATATTAAAGTGCAGGCAGGTCACACAATGGCTTTAAATATTTCAGATATTGATGCCACAACTCATCATTTTAATGCTATGCCAAAACCAAGTTTTGAAAATTTTAAAGATTATATTTCATATAAAGCATTAAATAACAATGGTGTTTATTGTGAAATCATTGCTGATTTTATTCATAATGATATTGAAACTTTAAAAATGTTTTTTAACAAAAAAAATAAAGACAAAATTATATTAATAAGTGATGCCCTGCCCATAGCCTGTTCAAATCTTGATAAAATTGATTTTTGTGGCAAAACAATTTTTAATAACGGTAAAGATGCAAACGGGGTTTTAGGCGGTTCGATTTTAACTTTATATGAGATAGCACATAAATTGCTTGAATCAAATATTTTAACCCTCGATGAAATTAAAAAAATGCTTTTTGAAAATCAGTTAAATTATTTAGGTCTAAATCCTTCCGATTTTTAATTACAAATTGTTAAAACTTTTGCTTATGTTCAAAAAATATTTTAAACTGTTTTAATGGACGTTAAATTTGATAAATATTCTTTGATTATTGATGGCAAGCGCACTTTTATTAAAAGTGGTGCTTTGCATTATTTTAAAACTATCGGCGAAGATGCTTGGAGAGATAGATTATCCAAATTAAAAGCTGGTGGATACAATTGTGTTGATCTTTATCTTTGTTGGAGTTTTCATAGCCCCGCTCCTCATGAATATGATTTTACTGGTTACAAGGATATTTCCAAATTATTCAAAATTGTCAAAGAAATGGGTCTTTATGCAATCGTTCGTCCTGGACCATATATTAATGCTGAAATTTCAGCTGGCGGGATTCCTTATTGGCTTTTAAAAGAAAAAGACGTTATTCCAAGAAATCGTCAAAATGGTGATTATAAATATTCAAAAGTTTATATGGATTATCTTCGTGAATGGTATAGTCAAGTTTTGCCAATAGTTGTTGAGTACAATGATATAATTATCGCATACCAAATTGAAAACGAGTATTCAACAAATGAGTGCGAAACTGAATATATGGAAGAATTATATCAAATTGCGCGCGAAGCTGGTATTACTGCACCAATTTTTCACAATGACGCCTACATTGCCGGTCTTTATGCAGATGTTGTTGACATTTATGCCTGTGACCTTTATCCATATATCAATCCAAAAGGAGATTGGAAAAAAGATAATTTTGCATTTGGCACTTTGGATAATCTTGAGGGTCTATGTAGGACATTTAAAGAAAATTCTCCGATTTTTATTGCTGAACTTCAGGCGGGTTGGTTTGATAAATGGCTTGGAGTTGGCTATGACAAAATAAGGGAAGATTTAAACTGGCAACACATTAATATAATGACAAAAACAGCCTTATCACAAGGCGCTACGATGTTTAATCATTATATGGCAATTGGTGGTACTAATATCTTGGATATGGCATCAGATGATGTTTATACAAGTTATGATTTTGCAGCTCCAATTAGTGAACTTGGTTTAATTAAAGAAAATTATCATAAGGCAAAAGAAATTAATTATTTCTTAGATGCTTTTGATTTTTCTCAAACCGAACCTGTTGATTCAGAGGTTTCTGTTCAGGAAAATTGTTATTACAGAGAGCGTCACGACTTAATTAATAATTGTAATTGGGTTTTTGTCCGTAATTTTAATACTTGTGAGGCGAGAATTGATAAATTTAATATTGATTCTTTTGATATGAAACTTTTCCCAAAAAATTTAAAATTAAGAACTATTGAAATTACTGAATCTGGTCTTGAAATTTTTACAAAGCTTGAAGATAAAGATAATCAATGGATTTTCTTAATATCTGATGAGAAAAATTATATTAATATTAAAGATTTATCAACTGGTGAAATTAAAAAATATTCAGGCGACAGAGAAGATTTTGAGATTTTAGATTTTGGTGCAACAAAGATAATGTTCTTAAAGCATAAAACTCTTTGTACTACCTGGAAATATAATGATAATTTAATCTTTGGTGCAGATTTTATATACCATGATGGGCATATTGCAATTAAAGAAGATACAATTTTAAAATTCTTTAGTCCAGATAAAGGGATAATTGAGAAAAAAGTTGATTTTAATTTAACTCCATTAAAATTAAAATTAACTGATTTTGATGTTTCTTTTTGTGCTCCTGAAATTGAGCCAAATTATGATTGCACTTCTTGGAAAACAGCAACTGACAAAACAGATTCTTTTGAAAGCGGTATTTTTAGCGAATTTGTTTGGTATAAAGGAAAAATTACAAACAGGACAACGGAGATTTCAATTAACGCAAGACATATTTTTGCAATTTATTTAAATGGACATGAAATTTTAAACAGGAATAGTTATAAATATGACAATTTAATATCTGTTGATGAATTTATTAATGTTGGTGTTAATCCTGCTTTCTTTAATGATAAAGAAGAAGGTGAAATTACGATTCTTGTGCAAAACTTAGGTTTTGATAAAGGCTTTACAAATGATCTTGATAAACCAAGAGGGCTCATTTCTTTCAAAACTGATTCTGAGGAAGAAATTTTCTGGCGTATTCGTGGAAGAATTTCTCTTGATAAGAGAGAATTTAATGAAAAACAAGCTCCTTATTTGGCTATGTTATCTAAAAAATTTGAAATTTGTGAAGATTTGTTAAGTTCAAAATCTTATTCGCCAATAATTTTAGATATGGAGCATACACCTTTCCGCCGTGCAACTATTTTCTTAAATGACGTAAAAATAGGACGTTACATACGTCATAATTCTGAGCAAACAAAATTTTATCTTCCAAATGAATTTTTGAAAAATAAAAATGAGATAAAAATCGTTGTTTGGGAAAAAAGTCATCGAATTTCTGACGCATGGGACTTTAAAAAATATTTAGAAAGTGTTATAATAAGAGTAGAAAGTTTTAAGACTTATCAAATACTCTAATTATTCACAAAATTAAGCATTCACAAAGATTAGCAAAAGGAGAAAAAGATGGCGATTATTCCTGATTTTTTAATCAAGAAAGTTTACCAGAAGGGCACACTTCGCGAGACTGCTGATGCTATTTTGTTTGATCTTAAAAACGTAATTGGACCAGGAATTATTTCCGGTTTGAATTCAATTCAAATTAATGATTATGTTTTTGAAAGAGATGGCATTAAGTTTTCAACAAAAGGGAACATTTTAAGTGCCGATTCTGTTGATGAAAACAACCCTATTCATTTTTGCTTTGGGCAAGAAGGTACATTTATTTTAGACAAAGTTAAATGTTTAAAAAATGGACTTAACCAAATTATTATTGAATTAACTAATCCCGAAGCAGGAACGATAAAGGTTACTCTTTCTGATATGTTAAATTTGGCTTAAACTATCTAACTGCAATTTTTGCAACTATTTTTTCAATCGATTCTTCTTGTATGTTTGTTAAACAAGGCATATGGGCATCGTGTGGGTAAAATATTGCAAAATCGCCTTCTTTTAATGTTATAAAATCATATTCTTTTGCGTTTAAAAATTCAATATCTTTTTCTTTGCTATACGGAATTAAACAATCTGTTTTATTTATATTTGTGATGCCGATTTTTTCTTCGCCTTTTACAATATATTGAATATCAATATATTGCCTGTGTGCTTCAAATTTGCCTTCACTTTTTGTTTGATATTTATCGAAATTAAAATATAATTCTTTTGTTTTGAGGTCTATATCTTTGTTTATTAGTTTTTCAAAAGCTTCCTTGAATTTTGGGTGAAGAGAATAATATATTTCTGCATTTTTTATGTTGTCTTTAATCATGTCTTAATTGTATCATATTTTATTCTTGCGCAACATTATAATAATTTTCTATTTCAACTGTTATATTCATAACTTCAATGTCATCATAGTCGCTGTATTGTGTTTGAAACAGATTTCTTCCCGTTTTTATAGTTACTTGATTATTAAATCTTATAAGTTGATTTGGAACCTGAATTTTTATATTGTCTCCATTTAGATGTATTTCTTTGATTTTATGTCCATTAAAATACATTTCTGCTGGGCTTGAATAGGCGTATTCAATATTGTTTTGTCCAAAACTTTTTGCAAGTTTTGTATCTAATCCTATTATTGAGCCTATTACAATATTTACAATTTCTCCTTTTTCAAGTGCTTGGATTTGAAAATTTTTTGTAAGTGATTGACCTATTGATTTTGTTTTAAAATCACCAACGTTTGCAGATTGTTCAGAGAAATTATTATCACCTAAATGATATATTTCGTTAGTTATGGTTATGTCTCCTAATCTGCTTTTTTCTACGCCTATTTTAAGTGGATTTTTTATTAATTCCTTATCAATTGTTATTGAAAATGGTCTGTATCCTTCTTTTTGAACGGATAAGATTATTGGTTTATCAATTTTTGCATTTAATTGAAATGTTCCGTCTTCATTTGTGAATGTTGTAAAATTTAGATTAGGAATTACAATTTTTGCACCCTGAAGTGGTTTGCCTGTTTTTTTATCAATTATTGTGTTTAAGGTTTCGTTTTTATTTATTTGACCTGTAATTGTGTCTGCGAATAATTCTGTTTTAAAAAATATATTTAAAGCTAAAATTAAAATGATTAAAAATATTTTTTTCATATTGTTATTTTAAATATTTTTATCATTTTTTAAATAGCTGATTAGACTTTTGTTTTTGTGGTTATTTTTTTGACAAAAATTTTAATTTATCCGTCAATTTTAATCATTTTTTCGATGGTTTTGATGGCTTTTTGTGCAATTTTTTCATCAACTTTTATTTCATAATTTTCATCTTTTAAGGAATTATAAATATCTTCCAAATGAATTTTTTTCATATCTGGGCAAATTACGTTATCTTGAATTAAATTAATGTTTTTGTCTTTATAATCTCTTTTTAATCTGTCAACAACACCTTTTTCTGTTACTATCACAAAATCTTTATGGGTGCTTTTATTTACATAATTCAAAATTCCTGTTGTTGAACCTATATAATCAACTAAATTTAAAACTTCCATTTTGCATTCTGGGTGAGCCAAAATTTTTGCATTTGGATATTGTTCTCTTGCTTTTTTAATTTGCTCTGTTGTTATTTCTGCATGTACTGGGCAATAACCTGAATAGCTTATAACATCAATATTTTCCAGTTGCGAATTAACATATGTTCCAAGATTCATATCAGGGACAAACAGAACTTTTTCACATCCTAATTTTTTAACAACATTAACTGCATTTGCGCTTGTACAGCAAATGTCACATTCAGCTTTTACTTCAGCAGTTGAATTAACATAGCATACTACTGGAATGTTAGGATTTTTTGCTTTAAATTCTTTAATTTTTTCAAGATTTATTGTATTTGCCATAAAACAGCCAACGTCTTTTTTTGGCAATAAAACTTTTTTATTTGGGGATAGGATTTTAGCTGTCTCCGCCATAAAATACACGCCTGCAAAAACTATGATATCTGCATCGGTTTTATTCGCACATCTACTTAGATATAGGCTGTCACCCACAAAATCAGCAACTTCATCAATTTCTGCATTTTGGTAACAATGCGCCAGAATGACTGCGTTTTTTTCTTTTTTTAATTTTTTTATATCATCTATTATTGACATTAATTAATAACCTCGTCTATTATCCCGCCACCGAGTAATAAATCGTCTTTATATAATACTATAGATTGTCCGGTTGCGATAGAATTTTGTATATTTTCAAAAGTAACTTCAATTTTTTCTTCATTTATTGGCTTAACTAAAACAGGTGTAGCTTCTTGTGTTGAGCGAATTTTGGCAAGGCATTTAATTTCTTCTTCCAATTTTTCAAAAGCTATCCAATTCAAATTATTTGCAATTATTTTATGGTTTAAGGTCTTATCTTTAAAGCCAACAATAACTTCATTTTTATCAGCATCCAATTTTAAAACATATAAAGGTTCAGGCGCACTTACCATAAGTCCTTTTCTTTGTCCAATTGTGTAATTCCAAAATCCTTTGTGTTTTCCTAAAATTTTTCCATTGATATCAACAATATTCCCTTCCATCGGTTCTTTTTGGAGAATATCATTGTAATCACCATTATAAAAATCTTGGCTGTCTGGCTTGTTGGCAGTTTCTATTCCAAAATCATTTGCCATTTTTCTAATTTCTTCTTTTGTATATTCGCCAAGTGGGAAAAATATGTCCTTTAATTGATTTTGAGTTAATCTATACAAAAAATACGATTGGTCTTTTTTGTCATTCGTGTTTCTTTTGACAATATATCTTCCTTGTTGGTTTTTTTCAATTTTTGCATAGTGTCCGGTTGCAAATTTGTCAAATTCTATTCCCTGCTTTTTTGCATATTCAATAAGTGCACCAAATTTTATATTTGAATTACATATTACGCAAGGATTTGGAGTTCTGCCTTTTGAATATTCTTCTCTGAAATTTTCTAAAACTATTTCTTCATAAGCACTTGCACAATCTATTACATGAAATTCAATATTTTCTTTTTGTGCAAATTTTTTTATTTCTTCAATTTTTTTATTTTCGTCTTCACCAAGGCAAGCAGAATGTGTTTTTTGGTTATTGGCATTATTATTTTTAATTTTTTTGCAAGTTTCTGTTTCGCCCCAAATAGTCATAGTTACGCCTATGACTTCGTGACCTTGTTTTTTTAGTAATAATGCTGTAGTTGATGAATCAACTCCACCAGACATTCCTACAAGAATTTTCAAACTTAATGCTCCTTGCTTGTGTTTTTAAATTTTATCATAAAATTATTTTTTGATATACAATTTCTATTATGAGAATTTTAATTGCACAAATCGACACGATTGCAGGTGATATTGAATACAATTTTTCAAAAGTAAAGGATGCAATTAGTTATGCAAAAACTAATTGTGCTAATTTGGTTATTTTTCCCGAATATACTCTTTCAGGTTTTCCTTTTGGCGATATTTTTGAAAGACATAATTCGCTTTTTGATATTCAGGATAACATCTTAAATGAAATAAAAAATCTCAGCACAAATTTAGCAATCGTTATTGGCTACGTTGGCGATAGCTTGGAATCTGCTTTTAAAGTTTTTTCAAATTCGATTGAACTAAATGCGCAATCATTCGAATTAAATGGTTTAAATTTTTGTGTAGAATCGGGCTTAAATTCTGATTTATTGAAAAATAACAAAATTGATGTTTATTTGAATTGTTTATCATCTCCTTCAAGAGCTGGTTTGATACAAGAAAGAGAATCTTGTTATTCAAAATTTGCATCCGAAAATAATTTAAAACTTATCCATATTAATCAGGTGGGTTATTCAGATTCTTATGTTTTTGATGGCGCTTCATCAATTTATAATGAAATTGGTAAAAAAGTTTTTTGCGCTAATTCGTTTGAAGAAGGTTTTTATTTGGTTGATAATTTTGAAGGTAAAATTTTAGAGACTTATTTTTCAAAATCTTTTGACGATTTCTCTATTTTAAATTACGAAGATGATCTTGAAAGATGTTTTGAAAGTATAATTTGCGGTATAAGAAGTTATTTTTCAAAAAACGGCTTCAAGAAAGCTGTTCTGGGTTTATCTGGCGGACTTGATTCAACAATTTGCGCTTGTTTATTAAGATATGCACTTGGACAAGATAATGTCCTTGCAATTTCTATGCCTTCAAAAATTACAACTTCTTTAAGTAAAAATGATGCAGGCGAACTTGCAAAAAATTTAGGTATAAAATATTTAGAATTGCCAATTGAAAATGTGTATAAGAGTTTTTGTTCAGATTTTGATAATTTGTTTAATGATATTGATTTTGAAAGATATCAAAATTCTACAACTTTTGAAAATTTACAGGCAAGATCTCGCGCAACAATTCTTTGGAGTGTTGCAAATGAATTTAAAAATACCTTAACTATTGCAACTTCCGATAAATCTGAACTTTATATTGGTTATGCAACCGTTAATGGAGATATGTCTGGTGGTTTTGCCCCAATTGCAGATGTATGTAAAACAAAACTTTTTGAGCTTGGAAAATATATAAATAAAAGATTTGGTGATATTATTCCTTTGAGTATTTTAGAAAAAAGACCAGGTGCTGAATTAAAACTTGATGAAAATGGTATTCCTGTTTGTGCCGAAGATGAAAATATGCCGTATCATTTTTTAGATGAAATAATATATCTTGTTGAAAACAAAGGTTATGGTTATTTTGAACTTTTAGAACATTTGTTCGAGTATGAAAAAGAACATCAAATTTCTAAATCTCAAAAAGAGGAATGGATTAAAAAATTCTATAATAAAATGAATTTTTCAACTTTTAAGTGGCATCTTTTGCCACCTTCAATTATAAATGACTACAATTCAATCAATAGTGTTGAATATTATCAGCCTATTACTTCAAGAATCAAGTTTACAAAATAGATTTTAATGCTAATATATTTTTGTTGCGGGCGATTGGCGCAGTTGGTAGCGCACTTGAATGACATTCAAGGGGTCACAGGTTCGAGCCCTGTATCGCCCACCATATATTATTTTAGGAGATATAATGCCAAGAGTTTCTGTTTTAATGCCCGTTTATAATACCAATGAAGAATTCCTTAAAGAGGCAATTCAAAGTATTTTAAATCAAACTTTTGGCGATTTTGAATTTATTATTTTGGATGATGGCTCTAAAAATGATGTTGAATCTGTTATTAAATCATTTAATGATGACAGAATAAAATTTTATAAAAATGAAAAAAATATGGGTATTCCATATACAAGAAATCGCCTTTTAGATTTGGCGAATTCAGAATATTTAGCGTATATGGATTCAGATGATACATCTTATCCAAATCGTCTTGAAATTCAGGTTAATTTTTTAGATAACAACCAAGATGTTGCAGTTGTTGGCGCAGGCTTAAAAATTTCTAATGATGAAATTTATATAAATAAATATGATTTAAAATATCTTGATGTTGTTCAACGTTGTTGTGTTCACAATAATGTTGTAATGATCAGAAAATCAATATTGGATAAATATAATATCAGATACAATGAAAATTATCCATCTGCCGAAGATTATCATCTTTGGTCAAATATTATTAAATATTCAAGAATTGTCAATTTGCCAGATATTTTAATTGATTACAGAATCCATACAACAAACACAACAGTTTCAAAAAAAATACTTACTCAGGAATGTGATTTTAAAGTAAAAGAAGAAATGCTTGATTTTTTGACAGATGATGATAAATTAAAACAAAAATTAAGAAGAATTCTTTTTGATAATAAAAAAGTTAGTTTCTTGCAAAATATTTTTTCAATTCAAAATTCTGATCACTATAAATACAAAATTGTAAGAATTTTTGGTTTTAAATTTTATTTTATTAAAAAGGAATATAAGTAAATGGTAAAATTAAGTATTATAACTGTTTGCTACAATATAAAAGATGACATTGAAAAAACTTGTGAAAGTATAGTAAATCAAAGCTGGCAGGATTTTGAGTGGATAGTTGTTGACGGTGGGTCAACGGATGGTACTTTGGAAATTTTAAAAAAATATCAAGATAGAATAAATATTTTAATTTCAGAAAAAGATAATGGCATTTATAATGCAATGAATAAAGGTATAAAACTTGCAAGCGGTAAATACTTAAATTTCATGAATGGCGGCGATAGTTTTTATCATAATAATATTTTAAAATCTATTTTTGACAATAAAGAATATTTATCAGATGTCTTGTATGGCCATGGTTACAGAAAACTTAATAATCCCGCCAATAATGTTTCTTATGCACCGCAAGTTTTAAATAAGGATTTTTTATTTTTCCGTACTATTCATCACCAATCAGCTTTTATTAAAAAGGATATTTTTGAAAAATTTGGCTTTTATAATGAAAGTTATAAAATTGTAAGTGATTATGAAATGTGGCTTATTTTGTATAATAATAATGCCTCATTTGAATATTTACCCTACATTGTTTCTGAATATACTTTAGGTGGTATTTCAACAAATTATTTGACAAGAAAACTTGCGTCATCAGAAAGACAAGATGTTATTTTAAAATACTTTACTGATGATGAATTAAAAAAATATTATAAAATGTGCATTGAACAAATTGAATTTTCTTTTTTAGATAAAATATTATCTTTTAAAAGATGCGCTATGCCAAATTCAAAAGTTATCACAATATTTGGATATTCATTTATTTATTTAAAGAAAAAATAGTTTTGTGGCATAATGTTTATATGAATGAAAACATTATCGTAAAAGGTGCAAGAGAAAATAATTTAAAAAACGTTTCTGTTGAAATTCCAAAAAACCAACTTGTTGTTTTTACTGGTGTTTCAGGATCAGGCAAAAGTTCTTTGGCTTTTGATACTATTTTTGCAGAAGGTCAGAGAAGATACGTTGAAAGTTTGTCAGTTTATGCAAGGCAGTTTTTGGGCCAGATGGATAAACCAGATGTTGATTCTATTGATGGGTTATCACCCGCAATTTCAATTGACCAAAAATCAACAAGTAATAACCCAAGGTCAACAGTTGGGACAATAACTGAAATTTATGATTATTTAAGACTTTTATATGCAAGAGTCGGCACACCTTATTGCCCGAAATGTGGCAAACCAATTGTTCCTCAAACAATTGATGAAATTACATCAAAAATTATGTCTTTGAATGAGGGGACAAAGATTCAGATTATCGCACCAATTATAAGAGGTAAAAAGGGTGAGTTTCAAAATATAATTGATGAATTAAAACAAGATGGATTTTTAAGAATTAGAATTGATGGGAAAGTTTATAATCTTGATGAAGATGACATTGAACTTGAACGAAATGTTAAACATAATGTCGATGTTGTAATAGACAGACTTGTCATAAAGGATAATATTTTATCAAGATTGACAGATAGTGTTTCTTTGGCACTTTTGAAATCTAAAGGACTTGTTATTGTTGATATTGTTGGGGATAGAGAAGAAACTTATAGCGAAAAACTTTCTTGTCCTGATTGTAATTTAAGTTTTGATGAATTAAGCCCTAGAATTTTTAGTTTTAACAATCCTTATGGTGCTTGTAGTGTTTGTCATGGACTTGGTGCTCATTATGAAGTAACGGCTGACCTTGTTGTGCCTGATGCAAATAAAAGTATTTTGGGGGGCGCGATTTATCCTTGGGCAAGAACAGGTAATGATTATTATAAAGATATTTTGGTTGCTGTTTGTAACCACTACGATATTGATATTGATGCGCCTTTTAAATCACTAACACCTGCGCAAAAAGGAATTATTCTTTATGGCAATGGTGATGAAAAAATTAAAATGCGCTATAAAGATTTTGGAACAAAAAGATACAGAGAGCATAATTTACCTTTTGTTGGTGTTATTCCGTATTTAATGAAAAAATATGAATCATCTGATTCCGAAATCATAAGGGCTGAAGTTCAAAAATATATGTCATCAATTCCTTGTAAGGCCTGCAATGGTGCAAGGCTTAATAAGTTTGCGCTTTCTGTTAAAATTCTTGATAAAAATATTTTTGATTTTTGTTCTTTGTGTGTTCAGGATGCGTATAATTTTGTTTCTGAATTATTTTTGAAATTAGACGCATTTAAACTTGAAATTGCAAAACAGATTCTTGATGAGATTAGGGCCAGATTAAAATTTTTATTAGATGTTGGGCTTGATTATTTAACTTTAACCAGAAACTCTTCAACATTGTCGGGCGGGGAAGCTCAAAGAATAAGACTTGCAACTCAAATCGGAAGTGGATTATCAGGTGTTTTATACGTGCTTGATGAACCATCAATTGGTTTGCATCAAAGAGATAATGACAGATTAATTGAAACTCTTAAACATTTAAGAAATTTAGGTAATACTCTTGTTGTTGTTGAACATGATGAAGACACCATAAGAAATGCAGATTATATTGTTGATATTGGTCCAAAAGCTGGTGAACATGGTGGTAAAATTGTTGCAAAAGGAACTATTGACGATATTTCTGCTTCAAAAAAATCTTTAACAGGGAAATATTTAAGCGGTGAAAAAGAAATTCCTATTCCAAAAAAAACAAGAGAGGGAAATGGTAATTTTCTTCATGTTATGAATGCAAGTCTAAATAATTTAAAAAATATCGATGTAGATATTCCGCTTGGAAAAATTGTTGCAGTTACTGGTGTTTCCGGTTCTGGCAAATCAACATTAGTTGACGATATTATTCATGAATATGCTTTACACAAATTATTATCAAATAGACCAAAACCACAAGGTATTGATGAAATTTTAGGTTTTGAAAATATTGATAAAGTTGTTTGTGTTGATCAATCGCCAATCGGAAGAACTCCAAGAAGTAATCCTGCAACTTATACAGATGTTTTTACACACATAAGAGAGCTTTTTGCAAAAACAAATGAAGCAAAGGTCAGAGGGTATAATCAAGGTCGATTTTCATTTAATGTTAAAGGTGGACGTTGCGAAAAATGCAAGGGTGACGGCCTTATTAAGATTGAGATGAACTTTTTATCTGATGTTTATGTTAAGTGTGATGTTTGCCATGGGAAAAGATATAATCAGGAAACTCTTGAAGTTAAATATAAAGGAAAAACAATTTCTGATGTTTTGGATATGACGGTAAGTGAAGCGCTTGAATTTTTTAGTAATATCCCAAAAATTAAGCAAAGACTTCAAACTCTTTATGATGTGGGGTTAGATTATATTCATTTAGGGCAAAGTGCTACTACTTTATCTGGCGGCGAAGCACAAAGGGTTAAACTTGCTGATGAATTAAATAAAAGACAAACTGGCAAAACTTTATATATAATGGATGAGCCGTCAGTTGGTCTTCATTCTTATGATATTGATAAATTGGTTAAGATTTTACATAAATTAGCTGATGCTGGTAATACAATTCTTATAATTGAACATAATCTAGATATCATAAAATGTGCCGATTATATTATTGATTTAGGTCCTGAAGGTGGTCAGGGTGGCGGTGAAGTTATTGTGGCTGGAACACCTTATGAAATTGCTAAATCTAAAAAATCTTACACGGGAAAATATTTAAAAAAATTCTTTAATTAACTAATTCTGATATTAATTCCACTTGGGCGATTTTATTCTTTTAAATTTTTCTCATAATAGTTTTTGAGTATTTTAAAAAGGAGATTATTATGTGTAAAACTTATGATGCGATTTATGAACTTAGAAAGCATGTTGATTCCTCTTATTTAATTGTTTGGGTGGATGATACAAAAATTAAAGGCGAGCTTTATTGTTGCGACGACAGAGATTGTAAATGTTTCAAAGATGTTATTACTTTAAAAGACGCGACAATTTCTTGTCCAAAAACAAATAGTGAACATAAAATTAAATGGATTAATGTTCCATCAATGTGGGTTAAGGCTTTTGCTTTTGAATGTTGTTTAATGGATTAAAAAAATAAGGGGTAACCCCTTATTTTTTTATGCTAATATTAATTTATGAAATCTGAATTACTTTTACCTGCTGGAAACATTGAAAAAATGCGCTATGCTTATGCATATGGCGCGGATGCAGTTTATCTGGGGCTTGTTGATTTTTCACTTCGCACAATGAGAAAAGGTGAACTTATCACTCGTGATAATCTTAAAATTGCAATTGACGAAGCAAGAAGTCTTAACAAGAAAGTTTATTTAACATTAAATATATTTGCGTTTGATGATGATATTAAAAATTTAGATGAAACATTAGAAATCATTAAAGATGCAAATCCCCATGCAATAATTTTAAGTGATTTTGGTATTTTTAATTTGGTTAGAAAGAAACTACCAAATATTGATATTCATATTTCGACTCAAACCAACACAACAAATTCTGAAGCTGTTAAATTTTGGCGTGATTTAGGTGCAAGTCGTGTTATTTTGGCTCGTGAATTATCTTTGAAGCAAATTGAAACTATAAGAAAAAATGTTCCTGATATCGAACTTGAACATTTTATTCATGGTTCACAATGTATGAGTTTTTCAGGACGTTGTTTATTATCTGATTATATGACAAATAATGAGCGAAAAGCCAATCAAGGTGGGTGCGCTCAACCTTGCAGATGGAGTTATAAACTTTTAGAAGAAACGCGCCCGGGGCAATATTTTGAAATTGTTCAAGATGATAAGGGTTCACATATTCTATCAACAAAAGATTTATGTCTTGTCCATTATCTTAAAGATTTAGAAAATGCAGGAGTTAACTCTTTTAAAATTGAAGGAAGAACAAAAAGCCTTTATTATGTGAGCGCTGTCGCAAAGGCTTATAGAGAGGTTTTAGATAATAAAATTTCATCTGATTCAGGTTTTGAAGAACTTAAAAAGGTTGGCAACAGAGGCTATACAACAGGTTTCTTCCTAGGTGTTAATGAGCCAAGTTCTTATAGTTATGATATTTCAAAAGGTCTTGCAGGCGCTGATTTTCTTTGCGTTTTTCAGGATAAAGATGAAATTGGCTATAAGGTAGAAATTAAAAATAAAATTTTATTAAATGATAAAATTGAAGTTATTGCGCCTTTTCAAAATGAAATTTTAACTGTTGTTGGAATTAAAAATGAAAAAAGAGAAGATGTTGATGTTGCAAATACAAATGACATCGTTTACTTAAAATTTGATAGAGAAGTTGATATTGATTACAATTTCGCACTTGCGAGAACTTTGGGAATTAAAAATGAGTATTAAAAATAAAATTAAGGCTTATCTTCCGCTTTTAAAAGGAAAAATTAAACCTGATTATAATTTAAAGAATATTTATGAAATTAATATAGATGAACTTTGGGATAGAGGAATTAGGGCGATTTTTTTTGACCTTGATTCTACAATTACCGTTTCTAAATCCGCAAAATTTTCAGATAGAGCAAGAGAATTTATAAAAAAACTTGAAGATAAGGGTTTTAAACTTGCGATAATTTCAAACAATTATTCTGAAAACTATATATCACGTGTTCAAAAGGAAATTCATATCAAAATTTATTTTCCGGCTGAAAAACCTCAAACTTTTATGCTCAAACGTGTTATGGATGAATTTTCCCTCAATACTCAGGAATGCGCTATGGTAGGTGACAGGCCTGTTACTGATATTTTGGCTGGGATTAATGCTGGTTGCTTAACGATTTTGGTTGATGGAATTGATGCCGATAATGAAAATCTCCCAACCCGATTTATAAGATGGGTTGAGAGATTAACTGTTAAAAATTAGTTTATTCACCTATTAAAGATGAACTTGCAAGCTCATCTGCAACAGCTTTTTTAGCATTTTTGTATTTTGCTTTCATGATGTCTGCATTCATTTTTTGAATAACTTCAGATGTTTTTTTGGCAAATCTTTTTGGACTTATATGTTGTTCTAGAACGCCAGTTTCTGGTTTTGTATATTTAATCAATAAACGTTTTCTTCCAAACAATTTTGAAGGTCTAGTATCTTTAATTTCAAGAATATCAGGTACGTTTTCAAAAATCTTTTTTGTTGCTTGTATATTTGCTAATGCACTTTTGTTGCCTACAATAACTTTTTTAAGTTTTTTTGCGGCACCTGCGTCAATTTTATACGCCATACCAAAATTTTGAGTGTTGTTAATTTTGTTGATTTGCATATTTTATTCCTTTCGTATTTTTATTCGTGTTTCTTTAAAACTTGTAAATAATAAAAGTTGCCTATATGGATAAATAATAATCTTTTAAAATTTTACAATCAGTTTCAATATTTGGGCTTTCGCAAACAACAACGCCTTTTATGTCAAAACTTTTAAATGCTTTAAGCAAATCTTTGTAGTTCATATCTGATTCTTGTAAAATCAGATGGTGTTTTTCACCTTTTTCAGAGTATGCGATTCCTGCAACATGAGCGTGAAAATTATCAAGTGCAATTTGACCTAATTCATTGCCTATTTTTTCAAAAATTTTTGAAAATTCATCATATGTGTTAAATTTTCCATTTGAGCGCGCATGAAGATGAGCAAAATCAATACATGGAAGCACTTTATTAAAATCTTTTGATAATTTTATTACTTCATCTAAATCTCCCCATTGACTTTTTTTGCCTGTTGTCTCTGGTCTAATCCATATATTTAAATTTTTTTCTTCCATTTTTTTTGTTATTTCTTCGTGGCATTTTTTTATCTGATTATAGGTGTCTTCTGCACTTTTCCCTAAATAAAAACCTGCATGATAAACAATTGAATATCCACCAAGCGATTCTGTCATTGTTGCTGTATCAAGTATTCTTTTAATACTTGCTTGAACTTTTTCTTCTTCTTTTGCATTCAAGTTTATATAATATGGACTATGAGCGGTAAAATATAGATTTTTTTTTGTGTTTTTCATTATTTCTTGAGTTTCTTCACTCATTCTGACTCCATGCACAAATTCAATTTCCATACCGTCCAGATTTAATTCTCTTAGCGTGTCGCAAGCCATTTTGTATCCGCCAGCTTGCATTGGTGTTCCTGCGGTTATAAAATTTAATTTATCCATTTTTATCCTCATTTATAATTGGTTTTATATTATATATTATGTTAGTATAATATATTTGTTTGTATTTTTATTATTATTTTTATCTTTTTTAAAAAATTTACAAAACTTTACAAATAAAATAAAAAATAATTGTTGACGTTAAATTTTGTTTGTTATAGAGTTATCTTTGCGTATACATAACAGTAATGAAAAAGAAACGAAGAAAATGGACAACAAAACAACAAAAAGACCAAGAATTAGAGTTTGCCTAAAGGCATACGATCATAAATTGATTGATAGTTCTGCACAAAAAATTGTAGACACTGCTAAGAATACAGATGCTTCAGTATCTGGTCCAGTTCCATTGCCTACAAAACGTAGAATTTATTGTGTACTTCGTTCACCTCACGTTGATAAAAAATCTCGTGAACATTTTGAAATGAGAACACATAAAAGAATTATAGACATCTATGATCCTACAGCACAAACTGCAGAAGAACTTTCAAGAATGGATTTGCCAGCTGGCGTTGACATCGAAGTTAAACTTTAATTTTATTTGCGCCTTTAAGGCGCACGAATGACAACTAAATAAGAAAATGATACTAAATGTGAACTGTGGTAATAAATAGAGTTCAATGAACAAAATTTATATACAGCTCTCGCAACAAAGAAAGGTAAAATATGACACTAGGCGTTATAGGTACTAAGCTTGGCATGACGCAAATTTTTGACGAGTCAGGCTTATCAATACCCGTCACTGTAATTAAGGTTGATCCTATTGTAGTGACACAAGTTAAAACAGTTGAAACAGACGGTTATAATGCAATTCAAGTTGGCACAATTGCCGCTAAAGAAAAACATTTAACTAAAGCTCAACTTGGACACTTTGCAAAAAATAAATTAGATAATTTCAGACATTTGCAAGAGTTCAGAGTTGACAATCCTGAAGCTTTCAAAGTTGGTGATACAATCGACGTTAGCGTTTTAAATGATGTTAAAAAAGTTGATGTTTCTGGTACTTCAATCGGTAAAGGCTTCCAAGGCACAGTAAAACGTCATAATTTTTCAAGAGGCCCAATGGCACATGGTTCTAAAAACCATAGAGCACCTGGTTCAATTGGTGCTGGTACAACTCCTGGCCGTATTTATAAAGGTAAAAAAATGGCAGGAAATATGGGTAATGAAAAAGTTACTATTACAAAGTTGACTGTTGCTAGAATTGATGCAGAAAAAAGCATTATTTTAATCAAAGGTTCAACTCCAGGCCCTGAAGGCAAATTGGTTACAATTAAGCCTGCAAGGTTTAACTAAGATTTGAGGTACAAAATGGTTAAAGATAAAATTAAAAACAAAAAAGTAGATATGTTAAGCATTCAAGGTGCTAGCGTTGGTGAATTAGAGCTTTCTGGAAATATTTTCGGAATTGAACCTAATATTCACGTTATGCACTTGGCACTTAAAAGACAATTAAACAATGCGCGTCAAGGTAGTGCTTGCACAAAAACTAGAGCAGAAGTTTCTGGTGGTGGTAAAAAACCTTGGAAACAAAAAGGTACAGGACGTGCTCGTGCTGGTTCTTTAAGAAGCCCATTGTTTGCTGGTGGTGGCGTAATCTTTGGACCTAAACCAAGAAGCTATGAAACTTCTCTTCCAAAGAAAGCTCGTCAATTAGCTTTGAGATCTGCATTATCTGCAAGATTTGAAAATTTAATTGTTGTTGATGATTTTTCAGCATTAACTGAACCAAAAACAAAAACAATGGTTAAAATTTTAAGCGATATCAAAGCTGCAGGCAAAATTTTAATTATTGCTGATTTTAAAGCAGAAAACAACAAAAACTTAGAATTATCTGCAAGAAATCTTCCAAATGTTAAATTATTATTGCCTACAAACTTAAGCGTAAAAGATTTAATAGAAGCTGATTGCGTTGTTATTGAAAAAGAAGCAATCAACGTTATAACTGAAAGGTTAAGCTAATGAGCAAATCAAGAACAAATCAAGAAAAATTATACGATATTATAAGAAAACCTGTTGTTACTGAAAAATCAATGGCGGCAGTTCAAAATGCTCAATATACTTTTGAAGTTTCAAAAGATGCAACAAAAGTTGAAATCGCGCAAGCAATTGAGCAAGCTTATCCAAATCGTAAAGTTAAAAAAGTAAGAACAGTTTATATGCCATCTCATGCTAAAAGAATGGGTATGAAATTTGGCAGAACTCAATCAGGTAAGAAAGCTATTGTCACAATAGAAGGCGAACCTATTGAAGAATTGACAGGAGTGTAGATTATGGCAACTCGTAAAATAAACCCAACATCAAATGGTCAAAGAGGTATGACAAGACAAGATTATTCTGAAATCACTGCCTCAAAACCAGAAAAATCTCTTCTTAAGCCATTAAGAAAGTCAGGCGGAAGAAATAATACAGGAAGAATAACAACTCGTCACATTGGTGGTGGTCACAAACAAGCATACCGTGTTATTGATTTCAAACGCGATAAATTCGGTGTAGTTGGTTTTGTTAAAACTATCGAATATGATCCAAGCAGAAACGTAAGAATTTCTCTTGTTGTTTATGCAGATGGTGATAAAAGATACATTTTAACACCTGAAGGGCTTAACGTAGGCGATACTGTTATATCTGGTCCTGATGCTGATATCAAAACAGGTAACGCATTACCTTTAGAAAACATTCCTTTAGGTACTTTGATTCACAACATTGAATTAATTCCTGGACGTGGTGCTAGAATGGTTCGTTCAGCTGGTGTTTCAGCTCAGTTAATGGCAAAAGAAGGTGCTTATGTAACTATCAAGATGCCATCATCTGAAATGAGAATGGTTAAAAAAGAATGTTTGGCAACAATTGGTACTTTAGGAAACAGCGATTTTAAAAACACTAAAACTGGTAAAGCTGGTCGTACACGTCACTTAGGTATTAAGCCTACAGTTCGTGGTGTTACTATGAACCCAGTTGATCACCCACACGGTGGTGGTGAAGGTAAAACAGGTCCTGGTGGTAATCCTAAGACTCCTTGGGGTAAACCAGCACTTGGTGTTAAAACAAGAAATCCAAACAAACAATCATCTAAATTGATTGTAAGAAGAAGAAAAAAATAAGGTAAGGAGAACATAATTAAATGGCTCGTTCATTAAAAAAAGGTCCATATATACATCATTCTTTAATTAAAAAGATTGAAAAATTAAATGAAGCACAAGAAAAGAAAGTTGTTAAAACTTGGTCTAGAGCTTCAATGATAGTACCGGATATGCTTGGACACACTATTGCGGTACACAATGGTAAAACACATGTTCCTGTATATGTTACAGAACAAATGGTAGGTCACAAGTTAGGCGAATTTGCTCCGACTAGATTATTCAGAGGTCATGCTGGTTCTGCCAAAACCGCTAAAAGAGGTTAGAAGGAAATAGAAAAATGCAAAGCGCAACTTCAAAACAAACTGATATTAAAATGACGGCTAGAAAAGTTCGTCGTGTTATAAACGAAGTAAGAGGCAAAAAAGCCAACGAAGCTATCAGAATTTTAAAATTCATGCCATATTTTGCGGCAAGAGTTGTTGAAAAAAATCTTATAGCAGCTATCGCTAATGCTTCGCAAAAATTTGGTGCAAAATCTGAAGATTTAAAAATTTCAGAAATTTTTGCTGACGAATCTGTATCATACAAAAGAGGTAGACCTCGTGCTCAAGGCAGAATGTATAGCAGATTAAAAAGAACATCACACTTAACAATTAAACTTACAAGTAACTAGGAGAAGAACTTTGGGACAAAAAACACATCCAACAGGATTTAGAATAGGAATTATTGAACCTTGGGTTAGCCAATGGTTTACTAAAAAAAGATATGCAGAATTTGTTGCAGAAGATGCTAAAATCCGCAAATTTATAAAGAAAAAACTTTATACAGCTGGAGTTAGCAGAATCATCATCACTAGAAAAGCTCAAAACGTAAACATCACAGTTGTTACTGCAAAACCTGGTATTGTTGTAGGACGTGGTGGACAAGGTATTGATGAATTGAGAGCTTCTGTTCAAAAATTCATAGACAACAAAAATGTTATTATAGACATTGTTGAAGTTGCAAGAACAGATGTTGACGCACAATTAGTTGCTGAAAACATTGCACTTCAATTAGAAAAACGTATAGCATTTAGACGCGCAATGAAACAAGCAATGCAAAGAACAATGAGAGCTGGCGTTCAAGGTATTAAAGTTATGGTATCTGGTCGTTTAGGCGGTGCTGAAATTGCTAGAAGTGAATGGGCAAAAGAAGGAAGAATTCCTCTTCAAACACTTCGTGCTGATGTACAATATGGTTTTGCAGAAGCTGATACCATTATGGGTAAAATTGGCGTTAAGGTTTGGATTTTCAAAGGCGATTTAATGCCTGGTGAAAAAGCTGACCAAAATATTAAATTAAAGAAACCTTCTACAGCTAAAGAAAGAAGACCAAGAAGAGAAGCTGCAGTGAAGGCTGAAGAAACACAAGAATAAACAATAGGAGCAAAATAAAAATGTTAATGCCCAAAAAAACCAAATTCAGAAAAAAAATGAAAGGTAATATGAAAGGACACGAAACCAGAGGTGTATCTTTGGAATTCGGTACATACGGTATTGCAACTACTGAACCTGCTTGGATTACAGCAAGACAAATTGAAGCTGCAAGACGTACTATGACAAGAGCCGTTAAACGTGGCGGTAATGTTTGGATTAAAATATTCCCTGATAAACCAATTACAGCAAAACCTGCTGAAACTCGTATGGGTAAAGGTAAAGGTAACCCTGAATATTGGGTAGCTGTTGTAAAACCAGGAAGAATTTTATTCGAAATAGAATATCCTGAAAGAGAAGTTGCAATTCATGCATTGAAACTAGCAGCTCAAAAATTACCAATTAAAGTTAAAATCGTTGAAAAAGAAGGTTAATTATGAAACTGCAAGAAATAAGAGAAAAAACAATAGATGAATTAAAAGATGTTGTTCTTAATCTTAAGAAAGAATTATTTTCTTTAAGAATGAAACACAACAAAATTAATCAATTAGAAAATACTGCTCAAATTAAAAATACAAAAAGAGCAATTGCACAAGCAAAAACAGTTATCAGAGAAAAAGAATTAAAGGAAATTAAAAATGCCTAAGAAAGTTAAACAAGGTATTGTAACTAGCGACAAAATGAATAAAACAATTGTTGTTGAAGTTGCAGAACACAATCCTCATAAAAAATATAAAAAAATTATGAAAACAACAAAAAATTATAAAGCTCACGATGAACTTAATACTGCTGGCGTTGGTGACGTTGTTACAATTATTGAAAGCAAACCAATTTCAAGCACAGTTCGTTGGGCCTTGAAAGATATTGTTGAAAAAGCGAAATAGATAAGGTGCAGAAAAATGATACAACAAGAAACAAGATTACAAGTAGCAGATAACACAGGTGCAAAAGAACTTCTTTGCATTAGAGTTATGGGTTCTTCAAATAAAAGATATGCGTCAGTTGGTGATGTTATTATCGCAACAGTTAAACAAGCAGCTCCAAACATGACAGTTAAAAAATCTGAAGTTGTTACAGCTGTTGTTGTTAGAACTAAAGCAGATATTAAACGTAATGACGGTTCAGTAATCAGATTTGATGAAAATGCTGCCGTTATCATCAACAAAGACGGCAACCCAAGAGGAACTCGTGTATTTGGACCTGTTGCAAGAGAGTTAAGAGATAAAAACTTTATGAAAATTATTTCTTTGGCTCCTGAGGTAATTTAAGGAATAAGAAAATGATACAAAAGAAAGAAAAACAAAATATTCACGTAAAAAAAGGTGATAGAGTTATCGTAATTTCTGGTAAAGATAAAGGTAAAATCGGTAACGTAAAAGATATCATCACTAAAGACGGCACAGTTTTGGTTGAAGGTGTTAACATAGTGACAAAAGCTCAAAAAGCTAATCCTATGCTTGGCGTTCAAGGTGGTTTGGTAAAAATTGAAAAACCAATTAATTCAAGCAAAGTTATGCTAGTTTGTCCACAATGCGAAAAAGCTACAAGAATTGGACAAATAGTTAAAGATGACAAAAAAGTTCGTGTTTGCAAAAAATGCAATAAGGAAATAGATTAACCACTTATGGTGGGGCATTGAAGCTTGATAGGCATTATTGCAAAGTTTCAAAGGCTAAGATAAAGGATAAAAACAATGACAGTTACAAAAGATCTTAAAACAAGATACAATGACGAAGTAAAAAATGCTTTGAAGGCGGAATTTGGTTATAAAAACGACTTAGAAATTCCTAAACTTCATAAAATTGTATTGAATATGGGTGTTGGTGAAGCTTCTCATAGTTCAAAAGTAGCAGAAAACATTGTTAATCAATTAACAAAAATTTCTGGTCAAAAAGCAGTTGTTACTAAAGCTAAAAAATCAATTGCTTCTTATAAATTAAGAGAAGGTATGCCAGTTGGTACAATGGTTACTCTTAGAGGAGAAAGAATGTATGATTTCTTCCAAAAATTAGTTTGTGTTGTACTTCCTCGTATTCGTGACTTCAGAGGCGTTTCTGCTAAATCATTTGACGGTAGAGGAAACTATACATTTGGTTTAAAAGAACAAACATTGTTCCCAGAAATTCATTATGAAGAAATTGATTTAGTTAAAGGTATGAATGTTTCAATCATTACCACAGCTAAAACTGATGATGAAGCAAGAAGTTTATTGGCACACTTAGGTATGCCATTTAAGAAGTAAATATAAGGAAATTTGAAATATGGCTAAAAAAGCAATGATTAACAAAGAAGCAACAAGACAAGCTTTAGCTCTTAAAGGAAAATATCCAAGAGTTAGACTTCACAATAGATGTTCTATTTGTGGACGTCCTCATGGTTTCCATAGAGATTTTGGTCTTTGCAGGATTTGTTTAAGAAAAATGGCACATCAAGGATTACTTCCTGGTGTTACAAAATCTTCATGGTAAGATAAATTATGTAGCTAAACCGCAAGACGTGCTTGCAGGTAGTAAGATAAAGGAAAATAAATTATGGTAACAGATGTAGTAGCAGATGCATTAACAAGAATTAGAAATGCTTGTATGGTTAAACACCCTACAGTATCTATTCCAGCATCAAAATTAAAAGTAGAACTTATTAAATTATTAAAAGAAGAAGGTTACGTTGAAGATTTCGAAGTTGTAAAAAATGGCGTGAAATCTGATATTAATGTAACTTTGAAATACGTTGACGGTGTTTCAGTTATTACTTCTTTAAAAAGAGTTTCATCTCCAGGTCTTAGAACTTATTCTAAATCTAAAAACTTACCAAAAGTTCTTGATGGTCTTGGAATTGCAGTTGTTTCAACTAGTAAAGGTTTGATGACTGACAGACGTGCTCGTCAAGAAAATCTTGGTGGCGAAATTCTTTGTTATATCCACTAATTTTTATTAAACATAATTGGTAGAAAAGTTTAATAAAGCGTTTATTATATACCACATAAGGAGATAAAAATGTCTAGAATCGGTAAAACGCCCATAGTTATTCCAGATGGCGTTGATGTTCAAATTATTGATAATAAAGTTATAGCAAAAGGACCTTTAGGGGTTGAAGAAGTACAAGTTGCTAAAGAATTAAAAGTTGAAAAAGTTGATAATACTTTAGTTTTATCAAGAATTAATGACGATAAAAATTCTCGCGCTCTACATGGTCTTTCAAGAACATTGGTTGCTAATGCTGTTAATGGTGTTAAAACAGCTTTTGTTAAAAAACTTGAAATTATTGGTGTAGGTTACAGAGCAAATATGCAAGGAAAAGATTTAAATCTTGCCTTGGGTTATTCTCACCCAGTTATTATTGAAGCTCCAGAAGGCATTAAAATTGAAGTTGAAGCTAACACAAAAATCACTGTTTCAGGTACAAATAAACAAAAAGTTGGTGATGTTTCAGCTTTAATTCGTTCAAAACGTGCTCCTGAACCTTATAAAGGCAAAGGTATTCGTTATGAAGGCGAATTTGTAAGACGTAAAGCTGGTAAAGCAGGTAAAAAATAGTTAGTTAAATTGCCAATATAAACCTCTTGTGTAACAAGAATTGGTTTTGGTGAAAGGAAAGAAAAATGATTAAATCAGAAAATAAAAAAGAAAAAACAAGAAAAAGACATATTAGAGTAAGAGCAAAAATTTCAGGAACTGCTGAATATCCACGTTTAGCTGTTTATAGAAGTTTAAAACACATTTATGCTCAAATCATTGATGATGTTAAAGGAGTTACTTTAGTTAGTTCTTCTTCAAAATTAAAAGAATTGAATTTGGCTCACGGTGGAAACATTGAAAGTGCTAAAATTGTTGGTAAAGATATCGCTGAAAAAGCTATCAAAGCTGGCATCAAGGGTGTTGTATTTGATAGAGGCGGTTTCTTATTTCACGGAAGAATTCAAGCTTTGGCTGATGCTGCAAGAGAAGCTGGTTTAGAATTCTAGAAAATATAAAATTTATATCATTAAAGGCTCTTCAAATCGAAGAGCCTTTAATTTTTTGCTATTAAAATTATGATTCGTAATATAATGTTCTGTCAGTATTGCCAACAAATGAGTGAAAATCATATGTTTTATCAAGTTCTTTACCACCATCTACAAATCTAACGCCTGAATGATTAATTTTAAATATGTCTTCTCCCTTGCCTCCATATAATGTATTTGCGCCAGAGTGTCCCATATTTACAATATCATTTCCTCTACCACCTGAAACATAATCAGATTTTGAGTTTTGTATATTTATAAAGTCGCTTCCTCTGCCACCAAAAATATCATCAACTTTGCTATTTATAACATTTATTTTATCTTTTCCTCTGCCACCAAAAATATCATCAACTTTGCTATTTATAACATTTATTTTATCTTTTCCTCTGCCACCATTAATGTCGCCACCTTGGCTATTTATTACAGTTACTTTATCTTTTCCGCGTCCTGCATTTACTTCATTAATTGTTGAATTATAAATGCTTACGTTGTTATCTTCGTTTCCGCCATAATAATTAACACCATCCATATTATAGATACTTACTTTGCCATTTTTGTCTTCAAAAACTTTACCTTGGCTATTTTTGTCAACTGCAATAATACTTCCGTCTGATGCTTGGTAATACGTTTTGCCTTTTTCAAATTTTACATCTGGATTGCTTAAATTAATAAACAATGGACTAATTGGTTTTAATTGTTGTGGTTGTCCCCATGATTGAATACTCATCTTTTCCTCTCTCCTTTTTGTGTTTGTAATACTTGTATAATTCTCTCTCTATTTATATAAGTTTTTATTTGTATAAAAATTGTTATTTTTTTATTTAATCTTTTAATATTTCTTAATATTAAATATTAAAACTTGGATATTTTTTCTTGCACATTTTTTTAATGTGTAGTTTAATTGTTTTATTGAGAACTAATTTTGTGAGATAGATATGATTAAGATTTATAAAACTGACCAAGATAATAATTTGATTGAATTAGGAATCAATGAAGCACAAAGTGGTTCTTGGTTTAATTTGATTGACCCTAATGATGAGGAAATGCAAAAGGTTTCTTTAGTTCTTAATCTTGATGATAGTTTTTTAAGAAATTCTCTTGACTCAGATGAGCGTTCTCGTATTGAATTTGAAGATGGCCATCTTTTAATAATTACTAATGTTCCTATTGTTGAAGATGGTGAATTTGATACTTTGCCTCTTGGTATTATTTTTACTCCGACCAGTTTTATAACTGTTTGTAGTCGTGAAAATAAAATTATTAAATCTTTTAACCAAGATATGGCAAAATATTTTAACACTGCTGATAAAACACAGTTTTTATTAAGTATTCTTTTTAGAACTTCTAAGGCTTTTTTAAGATATTTAGATGCTATTTATAAAAAAAGTGAAAAAACAGAAGAAGATTTAAGAAAAACAATGAAAAACAAAGCTCTTTTTGGATTATTTGAATTACAAAAAGCTTTGGTTTATTTTACAACTGCATTAAAAGACAATTATATGGTTTCTCAAAAACTTTTAAGATTAACTAAAGCCAGTTCGGCTTCTTCTTTATTAAAGTTTACGGAAGAAGATATTGATTTACTTGAAGATGTGATTATTGAAAACAAGCAGGCTTTGGAAATGGTTGAGATGCATAGAAACATCTTGGAAAATATGATGGATGCGTTTGCTTCTATTATTTCAAATAATCTGAATATTGTAATGAAAAGACTTACTTCAATTACGATTATTTTAGCAATCCCAACGATGTTTGCAAGTTTCTGGGGCATGAATGTTGATTTGCCAAATATTTCTTTTATGCCTGGATTCTTATTTGTCTTTATTATTTCAATTATTGTCGCCTTGGCTGCAGGGCTAATTTTTGCAAGAAAAGGAATGTTTTAATATAAAATATTTTATATTAATTATAAACAAGATTCATTGCGTTAAATATAGCTTTTACGTTAGCGCGTGCAGTATTTTTATCACATGCGCGACCAATTATATCTTGACCATTTTTGCCCATCAAGTGAATTGTACTAATAGCACTTGCGCCTGCGCCAAAATCTTGTGCGTCAACTGCAATTTGCTCATATCCGGATAATTTTCTTTTAAATCCTGCTTTTGACAATGCATTTAGACAGGCATCAACTGGACCATTTCCGTAACCTTTAACGTCAAAATATTTGTCTTTATAGTTAAATCTTAATTCAAATGTGTCTGCTTCAACAAGAGTGAATGATAAAAATTCAAATGCACCCTTAACTTCAAGTAAGTTTTTAAAATAAATTTCAACAATTTTTTCAACAGGGACTTCACCTGTTGTTTCTGCTTCTTTTTTGATTATTGGAGTTAAGCGTATAGCTTCTTCAATTGAAATTGGGTATCCTGCTCTTGTTATAATTTCAAATACGGCTGTTTTTCCAGATTGGCTTGTAAAACCAATTCTTTCGTCTTCTTTTCTTCCAATAATTGACGGGTCAATCGCTCTATAAGCGCCTTTCTTCATATCTTTTGTCTTAATTGCGCCGTCTTGATGTATTCCGCTTCTGTGAGCAAGTGCATCTGAACCTATTAGAGGTGCTTTTTCATGGATTGTTATATTTGACATTTGTGCAATAACAAGTGCTGTCTCATATATTTTTTCAAGATTTAAATCAAGTTCAACATCAGAATTATAAAGTGCTATTGCAACTTCATACATATTTGTGTTACCTGCGCGCTCTCCTAGACCATTTAATGAACATTCAAGTTGTGTTGCGCCTGCATAAAAGCTTTCGACAGTTGATGCTGTTGACATTCCCAAATCGTTATGGTGATGCACAGCAATTGTTATTTCTTTTGGTAGTGCTTCATAAACCTTATTTACCATATCAACAAGTGGTTTAATTCTGTATCTTTCAACTGTGTTTGGAAGATTTATTACATCTGCACCAGCTTTAACAATTTCTTTTAGCGTTTCAATTACAAAATCAATATTTTCTTCGCAATCTCCAAAATGTTCAACAGAAAATTGTACTTGTCCATTTTTGTTTACTTTTAATATTTCTTCTTTTGCGAATTTTACTGCATCAATTGCAATTTGTTTTGCTTCGTGCGGTTCTTTGTTTAATACATGTTTCATATGAAATGGACTTAGTGCTAAAAATACATGTACTCTTGGAATTGTTGCTGTTTTGATTGCGTCTATTGCTGTTTTTATATCACTTTTGACACTTCTTGCAAGTGCTGATATTACAATATTATCTGGTGCAATATTTGCAAGTTTTTGACAAGCTTCAAAATCCATATCAGAAGCACTTGGAAAGCCAACTTCGATTCCATTTACACCGAGTTCAACTAATTTGTTAAAAACAATCTCTTTTTCTTTTATACTCCAAGGTTTTTTTAATGCCTGGTTCCCGTCTCTTAATGTTATGTCGTAAAAAAATGGTTTTCTTTTCATGTTGTATTCTTCTTGTTTGTGATAATATTGTATTATAAAAGTTTATTTATTGACAAGGGGTTGAATAAATATTAAATTTTATTACCTTGAAAATAACTTTTAGCAATTTATATTTTTTACCCGTTTTATCTACTTGGTTAAAATAATATGATAAAAATTGACAACAATTTACGAAAAAATTCACAATCTTTTGGCGCGCTTAATAATTTAGGCGGCAAGGCTGTTAAATTTTTCCATAAAGCTGACGATATTACAAGTGTTGGTCAAAGAGTTTTAATTGGTGCAACTGCACTTGGTCTTCAACCTTTGATTGATTTTAATAATAAAAAAGTTGATAAAAAAACCAGACAATCTTCTGCTGCAAGATCTATTGCGCGCGCAATTATTGGTACTGCAACTGGTGTTGCCGTGCGTGGTGCAACAATTAAATTTGCTGATCGTTTTGTAAAAGAAGGCAAAATCCTTGATTTTAAAATGTCTGAAAAACAAATTGCAAAAATGACAGCTAGTGGCAAGAAGGTTGTAACTTCTCTTGCTGATGCAAGCAAAGACCAAATTAAAAATTATTCTGCAACTATCGGTACTTTAATTGGTTTGGCTGTTATGATATTCACAAACTTCGCAATTGACGTGCCTGCAATAAACTGGATGCAAAATAAAATTATGGATAAAATTAATTCTGGTAAACAAAATAAGGGGGTAAACAATGTCCCTGCAAAATAGTTTATCAAAATTTGCTAATAATCTAAAAACGGGTATTTTTAATAGATATGCTAATAATACTGATAAATTTTTATTAGATACCGCTGCAATTGGCTGGGGGCTCGCCGCCGCTGCAAATATTGTTGGTGTTACTTTTAATAAAAAAATTGACCCAAAAGAAAAGAAATATTTAATACCTCAAGAACTCGCAGATGGTGTTACAAACGTTGGTCTTTTTTATGTTTTAACCCATTCAATGATCAAGGGTGCAAGAAAACTTGTTGATAAAGGAATTATTGATTTTGATAAATCTTTGCCACAAAAAGATATTATAAAAGCAAGACATGGCGTTGCTGCCGTTGCTTCTCTTCTTGGAGCTGTTGTATCAAGCAATATTATAACTCCAATTGTAAGAAATAATTATGCTAGTTATATGCAAAAAAGATATTTGAAAGCTGTTGCTGAAAATAAAACAGTTGGTTACACATTACCTATGTTTAAAGATAGCTATAAAAATCCTATTACAATGAATAGTTTTTTGGCCTTTACAAATAGGGGCAATCTAAAAATTTAATTTATAATAATTTTAAACCCAGTTAAAATAACTGGGTTTTGTTTTATTAATTTATTATTGAATCTTTTGGAACAACGGTCACACCACCGTTTGATACATAAAAGCCTCGCCTTAAATCTTCTTCTTTGTCAAAGCCTATTTTAGTATATGGTGGTATTTCAACATTCTTATCTATTATTGCTTTGTTTATTTGCGAATATCTGCCTATTTTAACATTCTCTAAAAGGATAGAATCTGTTATATTGCTATAACTGTTTATATGTACTTTTGGTGATAATACACATCTTGCAAGACTTCCGCCTGATATTATACAACCTTCTGAAACCAGTGAATTTTTTGCCATACCAACACGTTGATCCTCGTCCCAAACAAATTTTGCTGGTGGAAAGTTGTAGTTAAATGTTCTAAGTGGCCAATCTTTTGAATATAGGTTTAATTCTGGATTATAATCAATCAAATCCATATTTGCTTGCCAATAGCTATCAATATTACCAACATCTCTCCAATAACCACGTTCAGATTGAGTCATGCCGGGAAATTCATTTGTTGCAAAATTATAGATTTGAATTTTGTAATCATTTTTAAGCATGTTTGGTATTATATTTTTACCAAAATCATGATTTGATGTTTCGTCTTTCGAATCTTTTGTGAGTTCTTCAACTAAAACTCTAGACTTAAATATATAATTTCCCATTGAAACAAGGCATTTTGTTGGATCGTTTGGTATTGATTTTGGTTTTGTTGTTGGCTTTTCAATAAAACCTGTCAGACGCCAATTTTCATCAACTTCAATGATTCCATATTCGCTTGCAAGTTCAATTGGCATTGGTATTGCGGATATTGTTAAATCAGCATTTGTATTTAAATGGTAATTTAGCATTTGTTTTACATTCATTTTGTATATGTGGTCACCACCAAATACACACACGTTTTCAAAACCATCATCAATTATTTGATTAATGTTTTGATAAACCGCGTCAGCTGTCCCCTTATACCAATTTCCGTCAGTTCTCATTTGCGCAGGAACTAAATCAACATATTGCCCTATTGATGATGCTAAATCCCAACCTCTTGAAATATGTTTATTTAAGCTGTCTGATTTATATTGCGTTAAAACTTTTATTTTATAAAATCCTGAGTTTACAAAATTATTTAATACGAAATCAATAATTCTATATCTTCCACCAAATGGAACTGCTGGTTTTGCTCTGTCGCGAGTTAATGGATATAGCCTTTTGCCTTGTCCACCCGCCAAAACCATGGTTAAAATTTTCTCTGTAATCATAATTTAATCCTTATTTATTTTATTAAATCATATTTTAAATAATCTGGCAAAAGATTATCTTTTTTTGTTGCTAATCAGGTAAACTTGAATTTCAGAAGGCTTAAGAGTTGTGGTTAAGTTTTTTGTTTTGAAGTCAGGTTCGGTATCTGATTTTATTAAAATTATTGTTGCTTTATTTTTTATGTTTTTTAGTTTTACTTTAGTTTTTATAGTTTCTTTATTACTTAAATTTCCAATAACTATAATAAAATCTTGTTTATTATTTTTTGTATATGCAAATGTATTTGGGTTTGATGTTTTCAAAATATTAAAATTTGGATTTTTAATTATTTTATCTGTCCAGTTTTTAAAATGTATTGCCTTTTTTACATCTTCGTATAAATCATTATATTTTCCACCTGGTGCTTTTGAAAAATTAAATATATCCATTTTGCCTTTATGAACAAAATAATATTCATCATCCGTTTCACTATATAATGCTTTTTGATTTGTATAACTATGATTAAAATCATCACCAGTTGGTATTCCATCAAGAAAATAAGGATTTACCGGCAAAGTTACAGAAAGCCAAGTGTACATTTCGCTTCTGCCTTTTGTTCCATTTAAAGTTGGACTTTGTTCGTCATGTGTAACAAAAGATGATATTGTTGATTTGTTATAATTGAATTTTTTTAGAATTTTTCTTTCTTTTTTTAATATTTTATTTAAGTCTTTTGCTTTGTTTATGTTTTTGACTAAACCATATTCTCCGTAATACCCATCAAAACCTGCGTCTAATAAATCTTTTACACTTGTGTAAAAATTTTGTGCTTTTGTTGGATTTGTCCAAGAAGGGCTTGCTTCTGCTAGGAATAAAAATTGTGAATCTTTTACTCTTGCATATTTTATAAGTTCACTCCAGAATTCTTTTGGTTTAATCCCTGCAACATCAGCTCTTATTCCATCAGCACCAAGCTCTTGTGTCATGTCAATAAAACTTTTATAGCCATCTAGCACATCTTTATTTAAGCTTTTACCATTATATATTTTGAATAATCTAATATCTGTCCAATCGGATGGCACTATTGTTTGACCATTTTGATCTCTTAAAAATAATTCTTTGTTTTGTAGCGAAAAATCATATGAACCCGCACAAGGCATATCAATTATGATTTTTAGCCCTTTTTTGTGTGCTTCTTCAATAAAAATTTTTGCTTCATCAAAAACATTTAAGTCATTATCTGGTTCATCGAATTGTGGATTTACCGTGTTAAAACTATCCATTGCATATAAGCTTCCTGCTGTTCCAAGTGCTTTTAGTTTCCCTGTTTTTGTTATTGGAAGCAAATATATTGTATTAAAGCCCATTGATTTTATTTCATCTAATTTATTTACGGCATTTATAAATGTGCCTCTTTTTTCGCCTGCATATTTGTCTATAATGCCATCATTATTTAAATCAACTGCACCAAAATTTCTTATATTTATTGCATACATTATAGATTTATTATTGATAAATAAATCTCTTAAATTATTTTTTTCTATGCCATCTTCGGCATTTGCAACCCCTGTAAATAATAGAAAAGTTAAACAAATTGTTTTTATTATTTTATTTTTTAACATGTGATATATTATACTATAAAAATTTATAGTATAATATCTTTGTTAATTTTAAAAATAGGATAATATTTATGAGAAAAATAAATTTTATTAGTTTTGTTACGGATGCTTTTCAATCTTCAAGAGTTTTGGCATTCTTGCTTTTTTTGTTTACAACCATATCTTTTACGGCAATTCTAGCTTCAAGTTATTATATGCAGGATATTGTTGCAAATGGAATCAGTAAAAAAGACATTATTGCAAAAAAATCTTTTGAGGTTGTTGATGTTAAAAAAACAGATTTTTATAGACAAGATGCTGCAAATAAAATAAAGCCTATTCTTGTTGCAATTG
Source organism: Cyanobacteria bacterium SIG30 (assembly GCA_015152475.1). Classification (GTDB taxonomy): domain Bacteria; phylum Cyanobacteriota; class Vampirovibrionia; order Gastranaerophilales; family Gastranaerophilaceae; genus SIG30. The sequence continues at coordinate 142,432 of SUTW01000005.1, forward strand.
AATCTAACTACATTAAACAAAACTTAAATTTGTTGGTTGAAAATATTTCAAAAATAAAAAATTCTAATATACCTTATGATGAAAAAAGGGCGCAATTAAATAACCTTTTACATATTTCTAATTCTTCCTTAAAAAAAGGTACAATCGATTTTATCTTAAATAATCAAGAAGCTACTTTAAAAGAATTTTTTAAAGATTCAATGGTTATTTTGGAAAAAATTCTTCAAAGCGGTTTGCTTACCGAAACTGAATTTGCTAAAAATGATATCGAAAGTCTTTTTTATATTTATCCTCAAACAAATATAAAAAGAAGTTATATTAAACCAATTATGTCACTTATGGAACATGTTATTGTCCCAAATTTATTAGTTGATGAAAGTGCTACAAATTTGATTAGAGAAAAAGCAAAAGATTCAATTAAGCCTTTTGTAGTAACATTTAAACGTGGTGATTACATTTTAAAATCTGGCGAACCCGTTACACAGTTTAAAAAAGATGCACTTAAAAAAGCAGGCTATACGGCTCTTGAATTAAATAAAGGTTCAATATGTGGGTTATTTTCTCTTGTGTGTTTAACCTTTGTTTTTGTTCTTATTTATATGAAAAAATATGAAAAGAATTTTTATAATTTGAGATATTTGCTTTTGCAGTCATCTTTATTGTTGGTTTCAACGGTTATTGCAGTTACAATCGCGCATTATGATTTACTGCCTCTGTTATATTTAATTTTCCCTGCATATACATTGATTCTTGCAATTTTTACAAGCCCTGTGCTTGCTTGTTTATCATTAATTTTAACACTTTGTCTTTTTTCGGTTGCGCTTAATTTTGACCAACAGTTAATTCTTGCCTTAATCTTTACAACAATTTTGGCTAGTTATTCTGTTTCAAAAATTAATTACACAAAAAGATTTGATTTAATTAAATGTGGTTTTGAAGTTTCGGCAATTGCACTTGTTGCAAACCTTCTTATATTAGTTTTTGAATGGGATTTAGATGCAACTGTGTTTAATAGTTTATTGCAAGTTGGTCTTGCTGCCTTTACTTCAAGCATTATTGCGTTAGGCAGTTTGCCTTTTATAGAAAAATTATTTAAAATCGTTACTCCTTATGGACTAATTGAACTTGCTGACCATAACCAAGAACTTTTAGCTACTTTGCAATATAAAGCTCCTGGAACCTATCATCATTCTTTAATGGTTGCAAATTTGTGTGAGGGTGCCGCAGAAGCGATTGGTGGCAATCCTATTCTTGCAAGAGTCGGTGCTTATTATCATGATATAGGGAAGCTTGAAAGACCTTTATTTTTCATTGAAAACCAATCATATTTTGATATTGAAAATCCGCATATTCAACTTAACCCTCGTTTAAGTAAAATGGTTATTACATCTCATGCAAAAGATGGTGTTAAACTTGCAAAAGAACATGGGCTTCCTCAATCAATTATCAATTTTATTCAACAGCACCATGGAGAAAGTCTTGCAGGTCATTTTTATCAACAAGCAATACAACAAGAAGGTAAAGAAGCTGTTTCTGAAGAACAATTCAGGTATCCAGGTCCAAAACCTAATACAAAAGAAACTGCAATACTTATGTTGGCTGATGCAGTTGAAAGTGCTGTGAGATCCTTAAAAAACCCTTCTCCTGATGAAATTGAAAAAATGATAAGTAAAATTATTACTGAAAGATTAAATGACGGACAATTAAGCGATTCTCCGCTAACTTTAAAAGATATTAAATTAATAGCATCAACCTTTAACAGAATTTTAAGAGGTATGCAACACGACAGAATTAAATATCAAGAAAATTTAATGAATGAATTTAAGGAAAATGATTCAATTCGTTTTACTAAAACGCAAGAAGAAAAAAATGAAAGAAAAATTCAAAGGAAACGCTTAGAAAACGAAAGTGATGAAAACTAATATTTCTGTTTTAAATAATTATATAGGCTATAAATTTAACAATAAAAATGTTGTTAAAAAAATCATCAAACTTCTTTTTGATATGCCTGTTGTAAAAGAAAATTCTTGTATTTTTAATTACGATTTTAAACAAATTTCTTTTGATATTGTTTTTTGCAGTGATGAAGAAATCCAAACAGTAAATAAAGAATATAGGGGTAAAGATGTTCCGACTGACGTTATTACGTTTGCCTTATTCGCAGATGACAAAAACCCGGTTGTTTTTGGTGACACAATTAATTTAGGTGAAATTATTATCTCTGTTGATACAGCAAAAAGACAAGCTAAGATTACTTTAGAAGATGAAATTGAATTACTTTTAACTCATGGTATATTGCATCTTTTGGGTTTTGATCACCAAAATGATGAAGATTATAAATTAGTAGTTGGTATCCAAGATATTGTGATGAAGGAATTAAGAAGTGCTAAAATATCAATCTAAAAATTTTGCAAAGAGTGCGTATTATGCGCTTAATGGTTTAAGATTAGCTTTTAAATCACAAAGAAATTTTAAAAAACATATTTTAATTTTTACAACTTCACTTGTGGTTGCTTTTTTTCTAAAACTTGATTTAATTTCTTTATGCTTAATAATTTTGGCAAATTCAATTGCATTGTCATTAGAACTCTTGAATTCAGCCATTGAATTTATTCTTGATGCTTATTATAAAAATAAATGGGCAAAATTAGCAAAACTTGCAAAGGATATGAGTGCTGGTGCTGTTTTAATATCTTCTTGCGCTGCTTTTGGTATTACATTATTACTTTGTTTGAACAAAATTTACCTACTTTATTTTTAAATTTTTTATGATATATTAATTTTATAGTTACTTATGCGGAAGTAACTCAATTGGTAGAGTACCTGCCTTCCAAGCAGGCTGCTGCGGGTTCGAGCCCCGTCTTCCGCTCCATATAAAAATTTATAACAAGTCCATGCGACTTGTTTTTTATTTTGTTTAAGGTTTACATTTCTTAATATATTTCTTTTGTCAGGCAATTTTTTATTTAAAAAAAACTTTATTATAGTGTAAGGGATTTAAAATTCTATAAGCACTAAATAAAAGATAAATTACAAAATATATAAAAGATTCAAATATACTCTCTCTTAATATCCTCGTGTTTATTAAATGTTTGCGATTTTTGCAAACATTTTTTTTATGTTTTTTCTAATTTTATTTTTTGTTACACTTTATTTTTATGCCTAAAATATTTATTTTTATACAATTATCAATTTTTTTGACCAAAAATAGCTTTTGCGCAAACTTTGTTACAAGGTAACAATTCCATTCTTGTTTGGAAAAACATTTATAATTTGCCCAATCGTATATGTATTTTTTATTTGCTGAAATTATTTTGGAATATTTTTTATCTAATATTTTTAATTCTTTGTGCATTTTTTGATAATATGCTTTTTTGTCAAAATCTTTAATTTGTGACCAATATTCATACCAGTACAACAATTGGTTAATTCTGTATATTAAATATTTTGGCAAATATTTTTCTGCCTGTTTAGAATTTTGCATTATATTTAAATTCTTTTCTCCAATAGTACATATATTCATCCAGTTTTTTGTTGCAGAAATTGTTGTTGCACTATTATTTAATTTTCTATAATTATACATGCTTTTATCAAGTACTGAGACTTTGTCTGAATTTGCTATGCATTGAATGTAAAAAACGGAGTCTTCGGCAAATCTTTCATCCGGGAATTTTATGTTATTTTTCTTAAGAAATTCGGTTTTATAAATTTTATATACAGAATATCCTGCTTGTACAAAAGGTTCGGGAATATCATACAAATGAAAACTTTGTCCATTGAAATATTTTCTAAATATATTAGTTAAATTATGGCGTGTAACTTCTTTACTTGTTTCATCGTAGTATTGTAAATCAAAATAAACCATATCGTCATTATTTTTAGATATTTGGTTATATGCGTTTGCCAAGGCGTCTTGTTCAAAAAAATCATCAGCATCAATAAACATTATATTTTTTCCCTTTGCAACATCGATTGCCCTGTTTCTTGCTGCTCCAGGTCCTTGGTTATTCTCTTGTTTTAAAATTTTAATTCGCTCGTCTTTTTGTGCATATTCTTGCAAAATAGTATAAGAATTATCTGTGGAACAATCATCTATACAAATAATTTCAATATCTTTCAAAGATTGTCCTACTATGCTATCTAAACATTCTTTTAAGTATTTTTCTGCATTAAATATTGGTATTATTATTGATATTTTTGTCATTTTGCACGTTTTATAGTGTTTTTATACCTGAATAAAATTTTACTTTCCAAACGATTTTTTGTGTAATTAAATTGTATCATGAATGTACATTTTCTTGATTTTATTATTGTTTTTATAAATTGTGTCATTTTAAGATGATTTTAAATTCTATTTTTATTACAAAATATTAAGTAACTTAAAATGCTTGTTGTTAAGCTATATTGCACTTTTTTCTAAAACAATAGAACTAATACCTTAGGATTATTTTTCTTATTACATGAAAAAATAGTGTTTTTATGTTAGAATGTTATTTACTATGGATTACACACTTTAGATGAGGATTAATTTATGTCATTACCAAATGTAGCATATTTTTCTATGGAAATTGCAATTGACCAATCTCTTGCGACATATTCAGGAGGTCTTGGTTTTCTAGCAGGTTCCCATATGCAATCTGCTGGTTATTTACAACTTCCAATGGTTGGTGTAACAATGCTTTGGAGTTATGGTTATTACGATCAAAGAATTGATCAAAATGGCGAAGTAGAAGTTGCTTATATTAGAAAAACTTACGACTTTTTAACTGATTTAAATGTTCAAACAACTGTAAAAGTGTTTGGCGAAGATGTTATAGTTAAAGCATATAGAGTTGAACCTGAATTATTTGGCACTTGCCCTGTTTATTTATTAACAACTGATATTGAAGGCAACTCTGAATGGGCTAGAAAAATTACACACAAACTTTACGATGGAGATGAAAAAATCCGTGTTGCTCAAGAAACTGTTTTGGGTATTGGTGGTGTTAGAATTCTTCAGGCAGTTGGTTACAAGTTTGATGTTGTTCATATGAATGAAGGTCATGCTCTTCCTGCAGCATTTGAACTATTAAGACAATTCAATGGCAACCTTAATGAAGTTAGAAAAAGAACTGTATTTACAACTCATACTCCTGTTGCTGCTGGTAACGAAGTTCACTGGGTTGATACATTGTTACAAGGCGGTTTCTTTGCTGATTGTCCACGCGATAAAGCAGTTGCTTTGGGTGGAGAAAACTTCTCGCTTACTGTTGCAGCATTAAGAATGAGCAGAGTTTCAAACGCTGTTTCTCAGCTTCATGGTCTTGTTGCTAATAAGATGTGGGATTGGGTTCAAGGAAAATGTCCTATTAAAGCTATAACAAATGCTGTTAATATTCATTATTGGCAAGATGAAAGAATTGCTGCTGCAAAAACTTCAAAAGAATTGCTTGATGCAAAACTTGAAATGAAAAAGGACTTATGTCAATACATTGCTGATAATTGCGGTAAGAGATTTGATCCAAATGTTCTTACTATTACTTGGGCAAGAAGATTTGCGGATTATAAACGTGCTTGGCTTATTTTAATGGATAAACCACGTATTGAAAAATTATTAAACGAAAATAAAATTCAAATTGTTTTTGCTGGTAAATTCCATCCAGATGATAAAATGGGTAAAGAAATGTTTAATAAGATTCTAAAAGAATCTCAAACAATGAAAAACGTTGCTGTTCTTCCAGGTTATGAATTGGCCCTAAGTGCTAAACTTAAAAAAGGTTCTGATATATGGTTAAACACACCAACTCGTCCATTGGAAGCTTCTGGTACTTCAGGTATGTCAGCTAATATGAATGGTGCATTACATCTTTCTATTTTAGATGGATGGGCTGTTGAAGGTACATTTACTGGTATTAATGGTTACACAGTTGAATATCCTGGTTTGGATGATGATATTCCTTGGGAAGAACGTCATGCAAAAGACCATAAGAGAATTATGGAAATCATTGAAAATGATATTATTCCAACTTACTATGAAAATAAAGAAGAATGGGCTAGATTGATGCGTCAAGCTATGCGCACTTCTGAAGCTTACTTTAATTCAGACCGTATGGTAATTGAGTATTATAACAGAATTTATAAACCAATTGCTCATGCTGGTGCTGAAGCTGGCCAAGATAGCAGTGATGTAAGAATGGTTGAAAATCCAAACTATGATGCTTGGACATTCTCAAATATTAAATAGTTTAATTTAAAATATTTTAAAACCGTCCTTATGGGCGGTTTTATTTTTTTGTTTAAAATTTAATTATTCTTTTAGTTTTCTTTGTGTTTAATGTTTTTATTCATACAATATTTTAAATTTAAACTATGAATAAAATATTTAAAATTTTTCTACTTTTATTGATTTTCTTTTCTGCAAATTCAGTTTTTTCTAATGATATTTATTATTGTGATGATTATTTAGCTAAAAACCATATCAATATTTCTTCGTCAAAAAGAAACCATTTTAGACGCCATAGGCGAAATAATTCTTACAATAATTATCCAAAGCGCATTATTTATAATAACAGGAACAATAGTCCCTATTCTGTTTTTCGCAATTTTTTTAATGGCACTATAACTGGTTATACACTTCCTGTTCAGACTTCAAATCCTTTTTCTTTTTCAAATTCTTATCCTAGTTCTTTTAGAACTTATAACAATCCATTTAATTCTAATTTAAATAATAATTTAAAAACTTATTCTTATGGTAATGGTTACTCTTACTATGACAATACTGGACAATATTACAATTTTAACAATGATATTGATGGTGGAATGAGTGTAAAAATTATAAAAGATTAGAATTAAAAAACACTTGACATTACGTCTTGATTTAATAATATATTTATATGGATTGGGATGTAGCCAAGTGGTAAGGCATCTGGTTTTGGTCCAGACATTTCGGAGGTTCGAGTCCTTCCATCCCAGAATTTTAAAAGACGACCTTGGTCGTCTTTTTTTGTTTTCTATATTTTTGCTTTAACAAAGATACTTACTTGGTCTTTAAGTTCAATTTCTTTTCCGTCTTTTCTGATCAAGCATGGTCCTTTATGTGTGCCGCCACCATAAGGGTTTTTAAGTTCATGATTTTTTTTGAATATATATGGTGTTTTTTCAGCTTTATATTTGCCGTCTTTATATATTAAACGGACAAAATTCGCGTCTTCGTTTATGAAATCTGGTATATCATATAATCTTATTTCATCAACTTCCGTATCGTTATTTTTTGGCTGATAAATTGAAATTACCTGAGAACCTTTGTCGTCATATTTGAATACACCAAACATTTGTTCTTTGCTGTTGCTGTATAAAACGCTTGGTATGCCTCCTGCAAGTGCTGATAGCGGGTATCTTAAAACACTTTGAATTCCAAGTTCTTCGCTTGTTTTTTTGTATAATGATGATATTTCATTAATTTTTTGATTAAATTCATTGATGTATTGATAATTTTTATCACCAATTATATCGTGCCTTACAATGTTTCTGTTTTTAACTTTGTTGTTTTTTGATGGGTCTTCATGACCTGTTTGTGCATATTCATCACCTGAATATAATGTGGCATTTCCAAGCATTGTATTTAAAATTGCCCAAGCTTCTTCAAAATTTTTAAGACTTTCTTTTATAATTGCTTCGTGAGTTTTTGCCTTAATTTTTGATATTTTTTCTTGGTTATTTAACTTATTTAATACGCTTTCTGTTGCATTTGAGTTTAAAGCTATATATTTTGCCTGTTCAATTACCTGATTTATAACAATATTATAATCTTCGCTTCCAAATGCTTTTGCTCTTCTAAAGTTTTCGGTTTTATATTCTTTAAATTTACCAAGCGCTAAGTCTTTTATTGCCTCATTTATGTATGGCAATAACTCTTTATCATTTTTAAATTCATTATTAATTACTGATTTAAAATGATTCATTAAAATAGAGGCTACTGTGATGGCTTCTGAGCTTAGATTGTCGATTTCCGTTCTATCTGTACCCAAAACTTTTTGTACTCTATTTTTAAAGCCATTTTCTTTTGAATCTTCATGGCCATACAAGAAATATTCCATTTCTTCACCAAGCGCAAAACAATGTAATGGGCGAGGTTTGTCATGGTTATTCATAAAGACGTGACTATTTGTTATCATTGTTAATGGTGAACCATCAAGACAAGATTTAATTTCTCTTATAACAGCGTCAGAATTATCAGTATATCTTGTGTTGCCATCCTCCGGTATTCTTGCAACAAATCCTGGTACAGTCGAGAATGTGTAACTATAATTACTGCTTGTTGAAGCACCAGTCTCTTCAAAGAACATTCTTTCTGCTGTTGGTGCATCTTTATATTTGCCAAAATCAACCATTGATTGATTATCTTTATTCATATAGTAGTAATCGTAAAGGTCTGTAATTTCAGCTATTGTATATGATGATGGATTTTCTTCTTTTATGTTGGATATAAAATTTTTCCAAAAATCAATTGTGTCATCCCAACAACTTTCTAAATTTGAGCGTCCATCAAGCCTTGCTTCAATATCAGATACGTCGCGCGCAGCATCAAAACGCCAATTTAAGCCCATTTTAATTTCTTTAATTACTGTATCTGCAAGCATAAAGTCTTTTGCACTGATTCCTTTTAAGTCCATGGCAAGAACTTTTGCAAGTTTATCATCATCACTATTTAATAGTTTATTTAAACCTATTTCTAATTTTTTAATTAAAATGTCAGCTTCATCTTGTGGAGTAGGTGCTGTTGCAGCATTAATATCAAGCGCTTTTAAACCTAGGTTTTTCATTTTTTTGTAATCATAATCATAAGTGCCTTGTTTAAATGCCATATTGCCAAAAAGAGATTTTGTTATTGCAAATTTTACTATTTCGGGTATTGTGTTTCTTGCTACATATGCACCATATGTTGTTATGTTACCATTTTGGTCAAAAATATTTTGTCCTAATTCTTTTTCAAGTTGTTTAAGTGTTTTTATTGTGTATTCATTGATTTCATTTTTGTACAATGAATTCATTTTATCATTAATTTTGGAGTAATTCTTGAGCGTATAGGTTGCTTTTTTGTCATTTTGATATGACTTTGAAGCATATTCTAAATAATTTCCATATGTATTTTTGCCATCTTCCGTCACGAAATTGTCTGACATTAAATCAAACTTTGATAAATTTTGATCTTGCTTTCTGACCGGTCTTATTGTTATATATGGACTACTTAAAACAGATGTTAATTCTTTAGAAAATTCAATTGATTCAAGTGGAAAATCTGTAATTTCTTTTAAGATAAAATCTTTATCGTTTTTTACTTTTTTTATAAAATCACTTTCAGGTACGTTTTTGGCTTGATTAAATATTTTAAAATAATCATTTGTTTCTATATTGTAAGCTTTTTCTAAATCCATTAACGCTAGAGTTTGGCCGTGTTTACTCATTTTTTTTGCAAGATTTTCAACTAAAATTGAATCGGTTAATCTTGTCCAATATTTAGCAACATTATACATATAGCTTCTTGCTTGAGTTGAACCTATTTCTGACATAGGATTTGAGTTTTGAGAATTTGCTAAATTCATTTTTACAAGGTCAACATTGCCAACCCAAAAAGTTGCATTACCTGCCTTGCTTTTATTAACTATTTTAAAAGCTTTAAATTCAAATAGTTCATCAGATATTCCAGAATCAACCAATGGTTGTCCTTCGTATTTTTTAAGAATTCCAATTTTACTTTTATTGTCAGGATTTATTTCTATTGCATAAGGTTGAGTAGAATCCTGATGTTCTTTGATGTCATATGGATTATTTGTGTTAAATTTTCCATATTTATCAATAAGATTGTTTGATTTTTTTTGTTCGTCCGTCGCTAATCTATCATCATAAAATTGTAGATATGTAGGTTTTGTTTGGTCGTAACCTGTTGAATTTGGTGCGTTTACAAGTTTATATCTTAAATTTTCTGCTGCTAAATTTTCTTCACCAGCTGAATTTAATATTTTTGATGAAAATAAACCTATTTTTATGCTTTCATCTTCAAGACGCAACCAATTATAAAATGGTGATTCGCTTCCCCATTTTAAAACATGTGAAAGTTGTGGTGAATTTAGTCCTTGAGATGTGAATGCGCCATCTATAATCCAGGTTTTACCTTTTTCGAGTAGAGTTTTTTGTAATTCTTTGTAATCTTCAATTGTTCCAGCCTTTTCGCTTAATTGATAAGGATTTGCTGTCCAATAACCATGAGACGATACATTGTCTGCGCCAATAATTGGAGTTGAAAAAATAAATTTGTATGGGTCAAGTGAATTTGAGTTATTTAAATGTTCAATAACACCTTGTATATTGCCACCCGCATCATTAAAATGTGTTCTTGTTTCCATATTTTCTTTTGCTTCTTTGCTTGGCGCAAAAGAATTTATAAACATATGATACATTGGACCTGTCATTGTTGTTGCACCTTGATTTGGAGCAATTACGTTGTATAACCCGTCTTCAGTTTTTGTTCCTGGATCATTTATATAATATGTTTTTTCAAAATCTTTTATTTTAAATCTGTATCCAAGGGCTGTATCTTGGTTTGCAAATATTCTTTTATTTATCTCATCTTTTAAAATGGATGTTTCGTGGTTATATAAGCTTGTACCTTCATTTTTATTTTTCCAATTTAATGGGTTTGACACAACAGTCCATGCCCCAGTATTTTCACTGCTTCTTTTTAGTCTTACTGTTTCGACTTCCATATTGGTGCAATATTTTTTTGGCAAATAAAATTTAATGCAATCGTTGTTATTGCTGTCTTTTTCAGTCTTATATCCATTGAAATGGACATTGTTATTTACTTTAAATATCTTCACCTTAACCTATACGTATATCTACTCTACTTTTCTATAAAACATGTCAATAAAAAAACTTGCTAGCCATATAAAATGCCAACAAGTATTTTATTTACCAAATATCCTTACTTCAACCCTTGTTGTTTGTAGATTTCTTTTGCTTCATGTTCAATGTTTGGTGTGTTGATTTCAAAGACGAATGCGCGAGAAGCATCAAGATCTACTGTTAATTTATTGTCTTGGGCTTGGAA
>SUTW01000010.1 GCA_015152475.1 Cyanobacteria bacterium SIG30
ATATAGAGGTATATACTATTTATTGGCTATGAAAGAGATAAAGAAAGGCAGAATTACTATGATGTTTAGAAAAGGTAGTTTTAAGAAAGGTTTTACACTTTCTGAAGTTTTGATTACTATTGCGATCGTAGGTGCACTTGCAACGATGACTATTGGTGTTATCAGAGTTAACACTGACAGACAATTTTCTGCTGGGCGTTCTATATTCAGAAGTGATATTGCAACAGCACTTGCTTTGATGAACGCTGAAGAGAGTTTATCTAAATATGCAGGTAAAGATAAAACATCTTTCTTTAGTGCTCTTGCTGATAAATTTAACGTTGTACGTATGTACAATGAAGATACCAAAGGTGAAATTTTTGCTTTAGGTAAGATGAAAGATAAAGCAGGAAATGAAGTAGAACTTAGTAAATATAATCATTATTTTTTAACAAAAAATGGTGTCAGTGTTGCTATGAGTTATGTAAATTCTGACATTGATGTTCCTAAGTTTATTCCTGATTCAAGTGTGATAAGTACTTCAGGTAAAGATTTTGAGATGTCAAATAAAGCTCTTAATTTTGTAACCGGTGTATATGATTTAAATGGTAAAAAAGGTCCTAACGTAGTAGGTAAAGATATAGGACTTATTATGCCTGCATATAGATTAAATGAAAAAGCAGGTGAATATTTTACAATGAATAATGATGGTTCATTTAGCGTTGTAGCGAATGGAAGTTCTAAGCCAATTATCGATAGCGAAGGAAACAAAGTTCCAGATGGACCTGGCGATACTCCTGGAGGCACTCCTGGGGGCTTTATTGATGATGGCCCAGATGATAAATGTACTCTTTTTGCAAGCGCTTGCGCTGCAAGAAGATTAAGTTTCAATAAAGAAGCTTGTGCTTGCGAATGTAATATAAGTTGTCCATCAGGCCAAGTACTAGACAAAGAGAATTGCATTTGTAAAGAAGATATTCCAATATGCCCTGTTGGAAGTGTGTTTAACTGTGTAGCATCTGGTGGCGATTGGGATAACATTAATCAAAGATGTGATTGTGCACAAATAGACCAAACAACTTACGAAAATAGTGCCTGTGGCTTTAAAGGATATGTTCCAAGCGAACCAACATGTAATATCTGCGTAAAAAGTTGTCACAGATACAATAAAGATGAAGTAAATACAAAGGCAAATTATGCTAAAAGTACGTATTATCATTCAGAAGCAGATTCATTTGAAAATGAATGTTTTAAATGTGTACAAGACTTTAAAAACCAAACCGTAACAACAAAATTTGATGGTACTAATGAAATACAAACAAGTCAAAAACCAATCATTTTACAAAAACTTACAACAAAAGGTAAATGTGGTTGCGAGGCAAGTTGTAACAACGGTGGCGACTATACAGCAAGTTCAACCGTATCATTTGGTGCAATAACAAACGATAGCACTAAAGCTTGTAAATGGAATTGTAATCCCGGTGAAAAACCAAGTCAATATCATGTGTTGATTGGTTTAACCAATGATGCAAATAATTCATGCAGATGGAAATGGAACTGCGATACTCCAAATGGAACAAAACACAGCGGTAACCCAAACTGGGTATTTGTAAATGATCCGGATAGAGGCATTTGTGAATATCAATGTACTAAACCAGCAGCAAATCCACCAGCAAAAAGAACAACACCTATTTGGGGAACAGACTGGTGGCCAGGCTATGGTATTGTAGATTATAAAAGTACTTGGATTGCCGGTAACGCAAGTGACAAAAACAATACTTGCAAATGGTCTTATGCGTGTGATTTTGATAACATAGATAAAACTTACAAAACCAGTGAAGCCGATTGTTCATGGTGGAAAGAATGTCCTATAACGGATTGTAATAGTATGGCACAAAGCTGTATAAAATTAACAAACAACAGCAACTGTCCACGATTAAATGAAGCTTATCAATCATTTGTAGCGCAAGCAAGTTCAACAACTACTTGGCATTATGGAAGATGTAATCCTGCAACATACAACCCAAGGGGTACAGGCTTTAATATGACTATGAATTGTGACTCTAGCACAAAAGGTGTTTATAGCACCAATGATAGAGGCAAAAACAAAATTTATGCCTCAACAACAACTCCTGGCACTTGCGATGTCAGCCAAACAGTTACAAAAACAGCGACTCTTGACCCTCATACTTGTAAGTGTGTAGGTACTATCACTCAAACAACAACAAATATGATAGCAGCAGGCACAGAACATGTATATGCTTACGAAGGCTGGGATCATATTGGGGTAAATGGCTCTATGGTTTATGATAACTGGAAAAGCTATCGTTGTAAATATACACACAGTTCTTCTGCTGGTGCATGGATAAGTGGTACATATGGTAGTTACAATTGTGGAAATATATTTAAAGATTCTATAAACGGAAATAACTATATTTCAAGTATATCTGAATCTTGTACAACACATGATGACCCAATCGTATTAATATTTAATGGTAATAAAACAACATCTGATTTAGTAAGCCAATTCAACACAGATAAAAAGCTTAATTTAGATGATAATGAAAGTATAACCTGGATGGCCGATAACCAAGCAGAAAATCTTCATTATATGTATTTGGTTAAAACAATTAATGCAGATAATCAAGAAGTAAGTATGCCAGAAGAAGGTCAATCATTAACAGGTGGCTGGGGTTATATCAAAGACTTAATGTTTACAGATATGGGATATAATCATGGTCTTGATGAATTACAGCAATATACTAATACTGAACTTATTGATGGAACTACATATGGTTACGTTAATGAATTATCAGATAATTGGAATAATTTAAGACTTCTTGCAATAGACACAAACAATGGTGTTCCAAGTAATGTTGTTGTCAAAACACTTGATGAAATGAACGTAATTGAAATTGCACTTCATAGTTACCGTGATACCGGAGCAGAAAGAGAAAACACGGCAGGTGCTATTGGTGCTCTTGAAGGATGTTTCAGAACTGGTATAAAAGCAACTCCAGGCGATGATGATTATATTCGTACAGTAACAAACGGACAAATTAAATATTGCAAAAAAGGTAATGAAAAAGAATGTGTCAATGAGACAATAAGTGGTTTTGAAAAATATTCGTTTGAAAACGGAAAATGTGAATTAATAACCACACCTTCAAACAAATATTTCAAAGGTGCAGATGGCAATTATTACAAAGAAGTTGCACGTCCACTTGCTGATATATTGTTTAAGAACACATCAAATTAAATACCACATCAAGCCAATAAATAACACTAACTTATAAAAAGGTTAGTTAAGTTTAAGCGATAACAAAAGTTATCGCTTTTATTTTTATTTAATCATCATTATTTTCAATACTCAAAATATCATCAAAGAAAATTTCTTGTTTTATTATTTTTATTTTTCTTAAAATGCAATCGATCATTGTAACACACCCAACAATTGTTTCGTAATGGTCTTCGTTATAATAAGTAAGCTTAATTACAACACCTTTTTTCAAACAAGACAATTTTTCAGATAAAATTTGCTCTTCGGATTCAGACAATTCGTGCCTATCTTCTTTTATATATTCTTGATACTGAGCCATTTCATAATAACCTTTTAGGGGCGAAAAAGGCATAAACTGTTTTGCTCTATCTAAATTATTCGCCATTATGCCCTCCAACAAGCTTATTTCTTGATTTTGCGGTTGCTTTATCATTCAAGCTCATCCCTCTTAAAAGAGCATTCTTGCCATATTTATTTTTAACATTCAAAACAGCTTTTTGAATTTTTCGCTCCTTATCACTTTTTAAAGTGTTTTCAAATAAGTTCAATTGTAATGACACAATATCTTTATCAACAATATTATTCAATCCCACATTTATTTTACGGATGAGATAATCTTTTTCTGTTGTATCATCAAATAATATTTGGAATTCTTTGATAATATCGTCAAAAGAATCTGTATATTTTTGTATTTTTCTTGTTCCGCCAGTTGAAGAATGAATGTTTTTTGAATAACCAATTGATAAAGAAATTGAATTTGTCATCATATTTTTTTCAACAAGTTCTAAAACTAAATTATCAACCATTTCTTTAATTGGCAAAAAAACATCTTTGTATTCATAATCTTCAAATAAAATTTGACTATTAGAAATTGAATTAGTTTTCGCTTTATATGCTTTAATGTCTGCAATTGTGCAAGGTTCGATTCCTTTAGCATGATCAATTAAAAATTCCGCATTAACACCAAATTCCCTGTATAAAGTTTCTTCATTCATTCTTGTCACACCATACAAATCATAAACACCATAAAACTCTAATCTTTTAGCAATTCCACGTCCTATATTCCAAATATCAGTTATGGGTCTATGATGCCATATTGTTTTTTTAAAGATTTCTTCATCTAAAAACCCAATATAATCATCTGTTTTTTTGGCAGTTATATCAAGAGCAACTTTTGCAAGAAACATATTTGTTCCAATTCCGGCAGTTGCACAAACTCCTGTTTCTTTTAATACATTATTTATTAACATAACTGCAAATTCTTTTGGCGTCTTATTATAAATTGAAATATAAGGCGTAATATCAATAAAACATTCATCTATTGAATAAACATGAATATCGTCTTTCGAAACATATTTTAAATAAATAGAATAAATTTTTGCAGAATATTCCATATATTTCTTCATTCTTGGTTTTGCAATAATGTAGTCAATATTTTCAGGAATTTCATATAATCTGCATCTATTTTTGACACCTAAACTTTTTAATTTTGGCGAAATTGCAAGACAAATACCGCCTTGCCCCCTTGTTTTATCGCAAACTACAAGATTTGTCTTAAACGGGTCAAGTCCTCTTTCTACGCATTCAACTGATGCATAAAAACTTTTTAAATCTATACACAAATAAACCTTGTCTGACACAATAACATTTTAAAATAAAATTAAATTCTTATCAAAAAAAAGAGAGCTTTTTAAAAACTCTCTTTTCTCACAAAATTATTTTGTAGCTTATTTTAGGGCATTTTCAACCGCAACTGCAACTGCAACTGTTGCACCAACCATTGGGTTGTTACCCATACCGATAACGCCCATCATTTCAACGTGAGCTGGCACTGAAGAAGAACCAGCAAATTGAGCATCGCCATGCATTCTGCCCATTGTATCTGTCATACCATATGAAGCAGGACCAGCAGCAACGTTATCTGGGTGAAGAGTTCTACCTGTGCCACCACCAGAAGCTACTGAGAAGTATTTTCTTCCATTTTCAAAGCACCATTTTTTATATGTGCCAGCAACAGGGTGTTGGAAACGAGTTGGGTTTGTTGAGTTACCTGTAATTGAAACATCAACGCCTTCTTTAATCATAATTGCAACACCTTCAGAAACATCATCTGCACCATAGCAACGAACTTTTGCTCTTTCGCCATCAGAGAATGGTGTTTCTTTAACGATTTTTAATTCGCCTGTTTTGTAATCGTATTTTGTTTCAACAGCTGTAAAACCATTGATTCTAGAAATGATATAAGCAGCGTCTTTACCTAAACCATTCAAAATAACTCTTAAAGGTTCTTTTCTTACTTTGTTAGCGTTTCTTGCAATACCAATAGCACCTTCAGCGGCAGCGAAAGATTCATGGCCTGCCAAGAAGCAGAAACATTTTGTTTCTTCTCTTAATAACATTGCACCTAAGTTACCATGACCTAGTCCAACTTTTCTAGAATCACCAACTGAACCAGGAATTGCAAATGCTTGCAAACCGATACCAATTGCTTCTGCAGCATCAGCAGCAACAGTAGCGCCTTTTTTAATAGCAATCGCGCATCCTAAAGTATAAGCCCAAGAAGCGTTATCAAACGCAATTGGCTGAATACCTTTAACGATTTCATCTACGTTTATTCCTTTTGATAGACATAATTCATTAGCTTCATCTAAAGATGCAAAACCATATTCTTTAAGAACTTTAGCTAATGTAGCCTCACGTCTATCTTGTCCTTCAAATTTTGCCATTTTTATTTTTCCTTATAATTAGTTTTGTACCATTTCGTCTGTGAATACTTTGTTTATCGTATTCTCTAACGGTCAATGACCCAGCATTTTGTTTAATGCTTCATCATTATTGCACTTAGTTACGCTTCTCTTGGGTCAATAGTTTTAACTGCGTCAGCAAAGCGACCATAAGTACCAATATTTTTTTCGTAAGCTTCTTTTGCATCAACGCCTTTTTTAATAGCGTCCATAACTTTTCCAAGATTTACGAATTTATAACCGATAACTTCGTCATTTTTATCTAAACCAAGTTCTAAAATGTAACCTTCTGTCAATGATAAGTATCTTACACCTTTTTGTTTAGTAGAGTGAATCGTACCAACCATTGAACATAAACCTTTTCCTAAATCTTCAAGACCTGCGCCAACAGGTAAGCCGTTTTCAGAAAAAGCTGTTTGTGTTCTACCATAAACGATTTGCAAGAATAATTCTCTCATTGCAACGTTAATAGCATCACAAACTAAGTCTGTATTAAGTGCTTCTAAAATTGTTTTGCCTGGAAGAATTTCGCCAGCCATAGCAGCAGAATGTGTCATACCAGAACAACCAATTGTTTCAACTAATGCTTCTTGAATAACACCTTTTTTTACGTTTAATGTAAGTTTACATGTTCCTTGTTGAGGAGCACAGCAACCACAACCGTGAGTTAGACCTGAAATGTCTTTGATTTCTTTACATTTAGTCCATTCACCTTCTTGTGGAATTGGGGCAGGTTCGCCTTTTACACCGCGCTTAACACAGCACATGCGTTGTACTTCTTGTGTAATTTGTTCCATTTTTTTGCCTTTCATTTATTGAATTACAAACCAAAATCAATTAAATAGTTTAATTACTATTCAAGTTTAATATTAACACAAACATATTTGATTTTTAATTGGATTAAAATTTAAAATAAAACTTTTAATTTTTGTAAAGTTTATATAAAATAATGTCAATTTATATTTTTAGTACAGTTTAATAATTTAACAAAGTGAAAGGGGTTAGAAATGATAGGCGCAACAAATATGAATCCACAATTAGGCTTTAAAGGACTTCCACAATATCTAAGAAGAGCAACGCTTGACTCAATCAATGCAAAAGGTTTAACTGATATTATAAAAGATGCAGGACTTAAATCCGGTAACATTATCAAAACTTCCCCAATTAAAGTTCTTAAAAACAATGAAAAAATCTTTAATATGCAAGGCCAAATAACAGAACAAGGAGCAAAACTTTTACAAAAAGAATATGGCGCAAAAACTTGCGTTGAATTAAGAGACGCACTTGCAAAAACATATAAAGGTTATGAAGGTGACGGCATTTTAGATATGATTATATAAATCAAAACCCCCAAAGCAAAAAGCACAAATAAAGAATAATTTTAGGTGGCATTATGCCACCTTTTATATTGTTTTTGGCTTATTTATTTTCTGGAGACAAAACAACCATTTCGCAATTTTTGCAATCAAAAAATAATGGATATTTAACTCCTTTTTGGTCAATTAAAAATAAATCTTCTTTTGAATCACAACCTAGTGTTGCTTTTTTTAAACAATGTTTCATGCGCATAAGTTCGTATTGTTTATTTTTTTTCTTTTCTCTTTCGAAACTTTTCTCCAAAACATTGCAACCACAAATTTCATAAAATTCTTCCGCCAATTTGTTGTGAACATTTAATCTATAATCACCATTTTCCATTGGGAACTTTGATGCGTCAATTAAAGATGCTTTTTTGACTTTGTATCTTGATAAAATTTTACTTTGTAAATCTTCTAAAAGTTTTCTTCTGATTTCATTTAATTTTGAAACCGGAACAAAAGACAAATCGTTATCAGAATAAGAAATTTTAGAAACGATAAATGGAGTTTCGTTTGTTTTTCTCAAAGATTTTTCATAATTTTCTTTCATTTTGTTTGTATCATTTGCTTTTTCAAAATTTTCAAAGAAGTAAGTTTCTTTATTCTTGTTTTTATCAAAAACCGTTATGCTATCTTTTGAAACAACAAATTCAACTTCCAATTTTCTTGTTGTTTTTGAATTTTGAAGAATTTTGTTAAATTCAAAATCTATATTTCTATATACCTTATCGCCTTTTTTCAATTTTACTTTTTTATTTGCAAAAACTTTAACTCCACTTTTAACATTTTCTACTTTGTTTACAAGACAACCTTCTAAAATACCTGCAACAAAATAACAAAGACCATCTTGCGCATTAACCTTTTTATTAGTTTTTAAAACCAAATGATTTTCATTTATTGAAATTACTTCACCCAGATATTCACCAATTGATTTTGGAGTATCAAAATTATAAATATTATCCTTCTTATTAAACAAATAATCGTCAACGAATCCTCTATTAAATGTTTTATAGATATCGGGTTCAAAATCTGAAATAATAATCCCTTGCCCTTGTCTTTGATATTTCTTTAAAAGGTTATGGTAATACAAAACAGTATTTTTAACGTAATTAGAATCTTTCAATCTTCCTTCAATTTTAAAACTTACTACACCTGCCTTTATAAGCTTGTCTAAATGTTTAGAAAGATTATTGTCCTTTAAAGACAATAAATATTTATCCCTTAAAATAATTTCGTTTTTGCTATTAACAAGCGAATATTTTAATCTGCAACTTTGTGCGCATTCACCCCTATTTGCGCTTCTGCCGCCAATGAATTCGGACATATAGCACTGTCCTGAATAACAAACACAAAGTGCACCATGGATAAAATGTTCAAGTTCAACGTCTGTGGATTTACTTATTTTCTCAATTTTGTCAAGTGGAAGTTCGCGCGCTAAAATAACTCGTCTAAAACCAATTTCTTTTAAGAAATTAACCTTGTCAGCAGTTCTGTTGTCGCATTGCGTGCTTGCATGAAGTGCTATTGGTGGCAAATTTAAATTTAAAATACCTAAATCTTGAACAATAATTGCATCAACTTTAATTTCATATAATTCCCAAATGAGTTTTTCGCATTCAGCAAGCTCGTCGTCACTTATAATTGTGTTAACAGTTACATAAACTTTAACATTAAATAAATGGGCATAATCAACAATTTTTTTAATCGTTTCTATTGAGTTTCCAGCATTTTTCCTTGCGCCAAAGGATTTCGCTCCAATATATATCGCATCTGCTCCTGAATTTATTGCAGACATCGCACATTCAATATTCTGTGCTGGTGCTAAAAGTTCCAATTTGCTCATAAATGAATTATATAATATTTTTATTTTTTTTGAAATACATATAAAATCGTGTCTTTATATGATGCTGAGAATTGAAATAATTGTAAAATTAATGATAAGGAGAAAAATATGGTTGTAAGAATTTTACTTTTACTATTATCTTTAATAATTCTAGTAAATTTGGTTATTTTAACAATTTGTTATTTAAAAGGCGAAAATTTGTATAAAAAATATGGCAAACAAATGCTTATAGTATTTGGCAGTTTCATTCTCATTGTTGCTGCAATGTACACAGCATTAGCACTAACGGCATTAAATTAAGGTGACTATGATAAAAAAGAAAAGAAGAAGGTCGCTTAAAACAAAAATCAAAAATTTATTCAAAAAACTAGCGACAACAATTAAAAATAAAATTAAAACAACAATTAAAAAAGGAGAAAATATGCAACAAAATACTACTGAAAAAAAACAAAATAACCCAATGCTTTTTGGCGGAATTGCAATTTTTTTATTACTTGTTTTGTTTATTGTAATGTGCAACCCATTTGTAATGGTTGGACCTGGTGAAAGAGGAATCAAAATTCGATTAGGTGAAGTTCAACCTGAAAGCTATGGCGAAGGCTTGCATATTATATTCCCATTCATACAAAAATTTAAAACAATGAACGTAAAAACCCAAAAAAATACTTTAACGACTGCTGTTTACACAAAAGATATCCAACAAGCTCAAATTACTTATGTTATCAACTTTAACGTACAACCAAACAATGTAAATAAATTGTTCCAAGAAGTTGGCATGGATTATCAATCAACAATTTTAACACCAGTTGTCGAAGGCACAATTAAAGATATCATTGGCAAATGGAACGCGCAAGATTTAATTGCGAATAGAGAAAAGGCAACAAGAGATATTTTAGAAAAACTTCAAATCCATTTAAAAGATAATTATATCAATGTTACTGATTTCCAAATGACTGAAATAGGCTACTCTGACGTTTTTGAAAAAGCAATTGAAAGTAAAGTAACAGCAGAACAAGAAGCTCTAAAAGCAAAAAACAAAACTGTTCAAGTTGAAGAAGAAGCAAAACAAAAAGTCATTGCGGCAGAAGCTGAAGCAAAGTCAATGGCAATAAGAGCTCAAGCATTAACTCAAAACAAATCACTTGTTCAATATGAAGCAGTTCAAAAGTGGGATGGCAAAATGCCTCAATATATGATGGGCAACACTATGCCATTTATAAATGTAACACCAAGTAAATAACAGGTTTTAAAATAACTAAAAAAAGAGGCTGAATTTCAGCCTCTTTTTTAAATGGTACGCCTGATGCGATTCGAACGCATGACCTACTGCTTAGAAGGCAGTTGCTCTATCCAGCTGAGCTACAGGCGCTTAACTATTTGATTTAAATAAATTATAACAGAAAAAAAAACTTATACAAGAGGTTAAAAAATAATAAATATGCGCCTTATTAATTAAGGCGCATAACATAGGTTTACCAAGGGTATAGGTTCACATCCCCACCCATATTAACATATTCTTCTTTAGATGGGACTTTCCACCCATTTGCCATAATCAAATAAGAACAGCTCGCACCAGAACCTTTTGAGTTACAACCATATTGTCCTGCTATACTTTCAGGAATAGTACATTGCCCATCTTCATTTCTACCACAACTTAAAGAAAATTTACCCCCGACATCTTTACCTGCTAGTATTAAACCGTAACTTATAATAAAAGCATCTTTTCCTAAAATATTTGGCTTTTTCTTTCCATTTATATCTACATAAATAGAAGCATTTTTTTGAACACCGTTTGATGATTCGCCACTATTAACCTTAAGAGCCAAGAATGTTCCGTCTGCCAAATAAAATGTTGTATAACTACCGGATAATGTATAAGGTTTTAATGCTCCTGATGTTTGATGGAAACTAAACGTATGCCCGCAATCGCCATCAATACTTATCCCACAATTTTTTGAAATCTTAAGATAAGGAATAATATAGTCATCTGCAAATTTTTTAGAAATAGCTCCACTCATTTCATCTGGAATATTCCAACCGGAAATTGGACCATGGTCTTTAATTGCAAGATTTGTTGTGTTTGCAAGTGTTGAAAAAGTTTTTTTAAGTCTTGTTGCAGTTTCTTGGTTTTGATAATTAGTAACGACACTTGGAATAGTAAGTGCTGCAACAACGCCGATAATGGCGAGTGTGATAAGTACTTCTGCAAGAGTGAAGGCTTTTAATCTACTAGATGCCCCCCCCCCGTGATTAAAATTAAATCTATACATAATTAAAAAATCCTTTCTTAATTTCCGTATTTAAAAAATTTATCCTACATTTTTATTATAACATTTTTTAAAGATGTTTCAAGAGAAATAATAAGATTTTTAAATAAAAAAAGCGCCTTAATAAATAAGGCGCAAAAATATAGAATTAAGTTTTTTACCAAGGATATAAAGCACGGTATTCTTCGCTTCCTGCCCATTGAACATATTGGTCTTTAGTTGGAATTTCAAAACCGTTTTTAGCTATAACTTGTGAACAATATGTTCCACTGCCATTTTTATTGCAACTATCAGTTATACATGTTTTTATATCCCCCGTGCCCATAAAAACTATTTGATTATATATTTTGTAATCAAAAACAATTACATAATAAAATGGAAAAATATCTAAACCATATTTATTTGGACCCTTTTCTCCATTTACGTCAATCATTACCTGCACTCTTTTGTACCGACTATTGTTCTCTGAAATTCTTAAACCAACGTAAACACCATTATTTAATAAAATTTTTGCATATCTATTATCAAAAGCAACCCTATCAGTTCCGTCTAACCCCTTAGCTTTATGTCCACAAACTCCATCAACTGATTTGCCACAATTTTTTGCAACTTTAAGATATGGTGCAAGATAAGTATCCATAAATTTTACAGCACTATCTGGGTCATCTTTGGTTCCTAAATCCCAATTGAGCATTGGACCATAGTCTTTTGTTGCCAAAATAAAAGTCGATATCAATAAAGATGTTGTTTTTTTAAATTGAATTACTCGCTCTTTATTTTGATAATTTGTTACAACGGATGGAATCGTAAGTGCTGCAACAACACCAATTATAGCGAGTGTGATAAGTACTTCTGCAAGAGTGAAGGCTTTTAATCTACTAGATGCCCCCCCCCCGTGATTAAAATTAAATCTATACATAATTAAAAATCCTTTCTTAATTTCCGTATTTAAAAAATTTATCCTACATTTTTATTATAACATTTTTTAAAGATGTTTCAAGGGTAGTTACCACTTTTTAAAGACAAAAAAGACCGCAAGCACAACAAGCAAAAAACCTACTATATAATTCCATTTTAAATTTTCCTTTAAATAAAAAACAGAAAAAATACAAAAAACAATCAATGTTATAACTTCTTGCATTATTTTTAACTGGGCCGCATCAAAAAACTGGTGCCCAATTCTATTTGCTGGAACCTGAAAACAGTATTCCAAAAACGCAATAAGCCAGCTTACAAGTATAACAATCCAAAGTGCTGTACTTTTATATTTTAAATGACCATACCAAGCAAATGTCATAAAAATATTTGAAATTGTTAAAAGAATAACTGGTGTAAATTTTCCCAACATTTTACATTCCGATACTGTTAAATAACATTAAAAGTCCATATTGCAAAAGTTGCAAAAATAAAAAGCACACAATTGGCGAAATATCGAGCATTCCGCCTATTGGCGGAATAATTGCTCTAAATGGTTTAAAAAATAATTCTGAAAATTCCCTTATCGCTTTAAATGGCTGTTTTGCATAATTTATGCTTGGAATCCAACTAAATAAAACTGAAACTATCAAAATTAAATATATTAAATTGAAAACTTGTGTTATTGCGTAAGAAATCATTAGCCCCTCAAATTCTTAATTGTATTTGGACAATCGCATTTTTGATCATCTGGAATATTTTTTATGATTTCTTTTAAAAGTTTTTTAAGATTTTCAATATTGTTGTTAAACACTTTCAAAACATCTTTGTGAGAAACTGGTTCGCAACCCGCGACAAGCCCTGCGTCATAATCAGTTATTAGAGATATATTAAGCGGACACATATCCATTTCTTTAACTAAATATGCTTCAGGATATTGTGTCATATTTATTACTTCCCAGCCTTGTTTTGTAAAGAATGTGCTTTCAGCTTCAGTTGAAAATCTTGGACCATTTATAACAACAACGCATCCTTTTTTATGAAAACTCAAACCTAGATTTTCTGCACTTTTAAAAGCTGCTTCACGCATTTCAGGGCAATATATATTTGCAGCTGAAACATGCAAAACTTCGTCTTTATCAAAGAAAGTATCACATCTTCCTGATGTCCAATTTACAAATTGATCACAAAAAACAATATCGCCAGGTTTTACATGTTTTTGCAAACTTCCTGCTGCACAAGGCGAAATAACTCTTTTGCAACCAATTTCTTTCATTGCCCATACATTAGCTCTGTAATTAACTTTTGAAGGTGCAATTGTGTGATGTCTTCCATGTCGTGGCATAAAAGCAACTTTTTTACCTTCAATTTCTGTCAAAAATAAACTATCACTAGTTTCACCGTAAGGTGTATCAATTTTTATTTCTTCGACAGCTCCACCTAGTTCATAAAATCCTGAGCCGCCAAATATACCAATTGTCGCAAGTTCTTTTGTCATTTTTAATCTCCCTCTAAAACATCTTGTGCACGTTTGCCAACCAAGATTTTACCATCTCTTCTGACTCCAAAGGCATAAGGTAAAACTTTTGAACTATCAGGTTCTGGGTCAACACAAACAACTACATATCTTAGGTCAATGCCTTCAACAAGATTTGATGAAGAGAAAGTATCTCTAAACCCATACCAAGAAACACCATCTATAGTTTCAAATGCAAAATTTGATGTTCTCTTGTCACATGCATTATCAAGATCATCAAATGAACCTTCAACATTACTAGCATTTAATGATATTGCTTGTGTTGCTGTATCGGTACTATTATTGCAAACAACAGCACTTTTAACACTTACTTGATCTGCAAAATGTTTACAGAAATAACCTGCAGGATCAGTTGTCGAACTAACCATATCTCCAAGATTTTCACCATAAATAGTAGAATCATTTGTTAAATATTGAACTGTTTGTGTCAAAGTATTATATGCTTTTTTCAATTTTGCTTCATTTTCATTTGGCAAAATAAATTTAACAAGCGAAATTAACATTGTTCCTATAACTGACAAAAGCATTATAACTATTAAAACTTCTGCTAAAGTAAAACCTTTTTTGCGCATAAAAACTCCTTTTTATATTGATATTATAACATAGATTATACTTCTTTTTCAATATATTTGTGGACAAAATGTTGCATTTTTGCACAAAAATAAAGTTTAAATTATAATTAAAGTATGAAAAACGAAATCGCAATTTTAATACCGGCAAGGTACGCATCAACAAGATTAAATGCAAAAGTTTTGGCGGATGTTAAAGGCAAACCTGTTATTCAATGGGTATGGGAAAAAGCAATCCAGTCAAAATATGCAACTAAAATAATCATTGCAACAGATCATGAAGAAATATATAAAAGCGCAAAAGCTTTTGGCGCAGAAGTTGAAATGACGAAAGTTGACCATAAATGTGGTTCAGACAGAATTATGGAAGTTGTTTCAAGGCATGAAGAATTTAAATATATATTAAATCTTCAAGGTGATGAGCCTTCGATAACGCCAGAGGCAATAGATTTAGTGCTAAAAACAATAATTGAAGAGGATTGCGATATTTCAACTTTGGTTCGTGAATTAAAAGACGAAAAACAAATTCAGGACCCTAATTGTGTAAAATGTGTTTTTGATAACAACTTCAATGCATTATATTTTTCTCGTTCACCAATTCCTTATGAAAGAAACAAAAATATAGCAAAAACATATGGACATATAGGACTTTATGGCTATACAAGAAAATCACTTGAAAAATTAACTTCCCTTGCACAATCAGACATTGAACGCGCAGAAAGTTTAGAACAATTAAGAGCTCTTTCAAATGGAATGAAAATAAAGGTTTCAATAACAGAAATAAACCCAGTTGGAATAGACACACAAGAAGATTTAGAAAAATTTAAAAAACTTGTTGGTTAATTTATTTTACTTGGTTAGTTTGAATTTCAACTTGAGGTTCAGGAACTTCAAAAACTGAATTAATTTTTTTGCTTAAAAAACTTAAAACCGTGACAGCAATAAGAGTAACAAGAGCCAAAATTAAAGCATATTCTATTAAACTTTGCGCTTTTTTCTTATTCATTAAAAATTCCTTATATTTCACACAAAGAAATTATAACACACCTAAAAAATCATAGAATAATTCATTTAGAGTATTATTCTATGATTTTAAATTTATTTAAACATTATTCATATCTGATGTTGGCTTTTTCTAATCTTTGAAGAGCTTCTTTAAGTCTTTCTGGCGGCTGAACAATAGAAACTCTAAAATGATCATCACTCATTTTGCCAAAAGCAATTCCTGGAGTTAAAACAACTCCTGTTTTGTCCATAACATATTTACAAAATTCCTTAGATGTATAACCCTTTGGAACTTTTAGCCAAAAATACATAGTCGCAGAACTTCTAATAACTTCCCAACCAAGTTCTCTGAAACCTTTTGCCACCATTTCGCGTCTTGCGTTATATTCATCCATAATATCCTGAACGTAAGAATAAGGCATTTTTAAAGCTTCAATTGCAGCATCTTGAACAATTGTTGATGTGCCATAATCTAAATTATTTTTCATGGCAGATAGTGCATCAATAAATTCTTTTTTACCAATTGCAAAACCAACTCTCCAGCCCGCCATATTGAATGTTTTGGAAAAAGAATAAAATTCCATTGCAACATCTCTAGCACCTTCGATTGAAAAAATACTTAATGGGCGGTAATTATCATAGCAAACTTCGCCATAAGCAAGGTCCGAAATTAAAAGAATATTGTATTTTCTGCAAAAGTCTACAATTTCTTTTAAAAATTCTTTTGGTGCGGTTGCGCCTGTTGGATTATTTGGATAATTTATAAAAAATAATTTTGCCCTTCTTGCAACATCTTCGGGAATTGCTTTTAAATCTGGCAAATAATCATTTTCTGCTTTTAATTGAACATGATAAACTTCGCCACTTGCAACCCACGTTCCACGGGATAAAACAGGATAATAAGGATCTGGAACAATATTTATATCCCCAGGATTAGTGAACGCCATCGCGACATTTGCAAGGCCTTCTTTTTCACCAATAAGAGTCTGAACTTCATTCACTGGATCAACATCAATATTATATCTTTCCTTAACCCACCAAGCAATTGTTTCTCTAAGCTCTTTTTTCCCTTTAAAGCTTGGATAACCATGACTTTTTGGATTTTGAATTGCTTTCATTGCGGCTTCGACAACAGGTCTTGGAGTTGCACCGTCTGGGTTCCCAATTCCTAAGTCAATAAGGTCAACTCCTTTTGCTCTTGCTTCATCTTTCCAATCATCTAATTGTGCAAAAATATATTTTGGTAATTTTAAAACTTTATCTGATGGTTTAATATTTATCTGGCATGAATCTTGCATTTATTTTCTCCTTAATTCTTAATCTACTAACAAATAATTCAATAAGTCATGCTCGCTCGAAAATCTTTGTAATAATTAATTATCATTTATATATCCTTTTAAAACAAAAAATAAGCCTCAAATTTCTTTGAGGCTGTAATAAAGTGTTCTTTTGTAAATTTATTAAACACTAGCCTCAGCTTCAGTGGCTGCCGCAGCTTCTTCCGCTGCCGCCGCTTGCGCTGCTGCTTGTGCTTCTTGTTCAGCTTTCGCTTTTTCTTGTGCTTTCTTAGAAAGTTTAACTACTTCTTTTTTCTTATATATTAAAGCGCCGTTTTCGTCGCAATTAGCGATTAAATAAGCAACTGTTTCGCTTGCTTGAGCACCTTTGCTTAACCAATTTTGCGCATTAGCTTTATCTAATTTCATTTCCTTTGTTTTAGGATTGTAAAAACCTAATTCTTCAATTGGTCTACCTTCACGTTTTTCACGAGAATCGATTACAACAATACGATATACTGGGTTTTTCTTATATCCTAATCTTTTTAGTCTTATTTTTACCACTTCTTTTTGTCCTTTTTCCTTTTTTAATTACCTAATTAATATAAAAACACAAGCATAATTGAAATGCAAGTATATTTTAATAATTTGTCATGCTGATGTATTTTAAAAAGCAGATAAAAACAAGTTTTTGTAAAGAAATTTGCAATTTTTTATTTAGAAGTTATAATATAAGAGTCAATTAGTATTTAACTAAAATAGCGAGGAAAAAAAATGAGTACATTAGAAAGAGTTAAAAAAGTAGTTGTAGACCAATTAAGCATCGAAGAAGCTTTAGTTACACCACAAGCTAGCTTCACAGCTGACCTTGGCGCTGACTCTCTAGATACAGTTGAATTAGTTATGGCTTTCGAAGAAGAATTCGGTTGCGAAATTCCTGATGAAGAAGCTGAAAAAATTGCGACTGTTCAAGATGCAGTAGATTACATTGAAGCACATTTATCATAATTAACTTCAAGGATAAAAGTGTAAAAGATTTGCAACGAAAGCTTGCCATTTTGAGTGATTAATTTGGCATATTTCGTTGCATTTGTTATATAAGGAGGTTTTATGACAAGAAGAGTAGTAATAACAGGTATAGGTGCAATCACACCTTACGGAAATGGTGCAGACATACTTTGGGACGCACTTAAAAGTGGTAAAAGTGCTATAAGCAAAGTTGAAAGAATTAGTTTAGAAGGTCAAAATGTACATATCGCAGGTGAAATTAAAAATTTCGAAGAAATGGGACTTTTAGACCCAAAAGAAGCCAAAAGAATGGACAGATACAACCAAGTAGCAATGGTTGCTGCAGAAGAAGCAATTAAAGATTCAGGCATTGATTATGAAAATCTTGATGATCCATACAGATACGGCGTAATTGTTGGTTCTGGTGTTGGTGGTTTTGAAACTTTTGAAATCCAACATGGCGTTATGAATCAAAAAGGACCCACAAAATGTTCACCATTCACAATTCCATTGATTATATCAGATATGGCTTCAGGTAAAATTTCTATTAAATATGGCTTCAAAGGATGTAACCATGCCGTTGTAAGTGCTTGTGCCACATCAAACCATGCTATCGGAAATTCATTCAGAGCAATCCAATATGGAGACGCTGATGTAATTATAACAGGTGGCGCAGAAGCCGTTATCACAAGATTAGGTATTGGTGCTTTTACAAGTTTAAGAGCCCTATCAAAAAGAAATGATGAACCAACAAAAGCGTCTCGTCCATTTGACATTGACCGTGATGGTTTTGTTATGTCAGAAGGTTCAGGCATTTTGATTCTTGAAGAATTAGAACATGCCAAAGCGCGTGGTGCTAAAATTTATGCAGAAATTGTTGGTTATGGCCAAACAGCTGATGCATACGACATCGTTGCACCAGACCCAGAAGGTCGTGGCGCACAAAAAGCTATGGAATATGCACTTCAAGATGCAAAAATTGAAACATCCGATATTGATTATATAAACGCACACGGTACAAGCACAGGTCTTGGTGATGTTGCAGAATCACACGCTATTGCAAGACTTTTTGGAGATAAAGAAACAAACAAAAAATTAAAAATTTCATCAACAAAAAGTATGCACGGTCACTTCCTTGGCGCAACTGGTGCAATTGAAGCAATTGCTTGTTTAGGTGCAATAAGAGAAAGTATTATTCCACCAACAATCAATCTAGATAACCAAGACCCAAAAGTTGCAAACTTGGATTATGTTCCACATAAAGCCATTGAGGCCGAAGTAAACTATGCTCTATCAAATTCATTCGGTTTTGGTGGTCATAACGCAAGTATTATTATTAAAAAATATAATTAAAACTTTGCCTCTTCAAAAACTTGAAGAGGCTTAATTTTGAGTATATAATAATAAAAAAATTGAAAATTAAATAAAGTATGTCGTAGTGGCGGAATGGTAGACGCGCACGTTTGAGGGGCGTGTGGAGTAATCTGTGGGGGTTCAAGTCCCCCCTACGACATTTTAATTGATAATTAAATATTTTCGATTGGGGCGAAGAACCCCCACCAAACGAAGTTTGGTAATGGGGTTCAGCGGATTTTGTGCAGGCGTGGCAGAACGAAGTTCGAACGCCTATGCGAGGCAATCGTGCGGAATGAAGCAATTTTGAAATAAAATTGCAAAATGGAGTCCTAGATTGCCGAGCGCCAATAATCCAAGACAAGTCCCCCCTACGACACCACTTATTACAGTAAAAGTTGCAATAATTATTGCAACTTTTTGTATTAGTGTTTTATTGTTGATTAATTGTTTTATTCTAGTACAAACCACTCTTATAAGCTAATACCGCTTCATTCCATGAAAAATCATATTCACTCATTAAATTTTCTATTTCTTTTTCATACTCTTTGCTATATTCATTAAAATCAATTTGGTAACTGTCATAAACTTCTGTAATAACACTTTCCTGAAAGAATATTCTTTTTAGTTCTTTTGCCTTATCGTGAACAAAATTTCGTGGTATTTCCCCTTCAATAAATTTCGTAACCTGAAATGTTCGCATTTGAGTTCCCTTAAAAGAGCCTATACAATCAACAATAGTGCAATCCCCTAATTCTTCAATAACCCTATTTATTGCATACTCTTTTTGAGGATAAGACATAGTCTTTTTATGCATCAGCCCAATCGTAAATATAATCTTGTGTGTTCGTGTATCCTTGTGATGGAGTGGATGCTCACATGAATAATGAAGTTGTTTGACTCTTTTGTAATCAAAATTTTCCATTAATTTGTCATAAATACCTGTTAATAATTTGGATAAGGGTACTGCTAATTCTTTTTTGAGTCCATAAACGACTTCAAGTCCATGTTCTGCAAAAAATGTCTTAAGCATTTTCATTTCATCATCATTTTGTTGTTCCATAGTTGTTCTCCTTTTTATTTAGTAACATCACCTATAAGAGCAACAAAAAAGAAACCCATAGCGATAGGTTTCTTAACATCCACCTATCATTCAAGCGTTAGCACCTAATTTAATAGGTTGCTGTGTAGTCAACGGGCTTGTCCCTCGTACACTCTTTATAGGTATGTATTTATAATAACACAAAATTAAAGTTATTTGTACCATTTATCCAAAAGATAATTATGCACACTTCAACCCTAACACCATTCTCATATTGTAGTATTCCTGAGTGGACTGTTTCATGATATGAACTATTTGCTGATAAATATTGTCGTTGGGTTCCAAAATAGTAACCCTATCGACATTAATTCGCATCATTTGGCTTATAAACAATTTTACCTGTTTTCACATAGTTTTCAAGCTTTTCAATGCCAAGTTCTAATTCAATATTGCCGTAAACTTTAATATTTCTTTTTTTAAATTCTTTATGCCAATTAGGTTTAAAACCTTCATCAAAACCAGTTATTTTTTCAACGATATTTGACGGAACGCCATAATAAACATTTTTAATACCAGACCACATAATAGCACCAAGACACATCATGCAAGGTTCGGCTGTAATGTAAATACTTAAATTATATGGAGCAAGATTATAAGTCCCGAATTTTTCTTCAGCCATTTTAATTACATTTATTTCTGCGTGGTTATTACTGCATTTTTCATTAACAACCGAATTTGACGCTTTTGCAATCATATTGCCGTTTTCATCACAAATGCAGGCAACAAAAGGTCCACAGCCATTTTTGACATAATTATCTAAATCATTTTGCAATTCTGTTATAATTTTTTTTGCATTATCAACTTTTTTATAATCTATTTTTTCGTTTGCAAAAATTTTATTATTTTTAAACATCATTCAACAATACTCCACAACCTGCCATTATCAGTTTTTATTAGTTTTACATTAAGATTAAAAATTTCTTTTAAATTATTTTCAGTTAAAACTTCATCTCTTGCGCCATATTTCATGATTTTACCATCTTTCAAAATCATTCCTTTGTCAAAAATTGGCAAAATATCGGTTATGTTTTGTGAAATAAAAATTATTGTTAAATTAGGGTTTTCATTAGCAATTTTATTTATTGCTTTAAGCAAAAATTCCCTTTGTGCAATATCTAAATATGCTGTTGGTTCATCTAAAATCATAAGTTTTGATTTTGCAAACAACGCCCTTGCGATTAAAATTTTAATCTGTTCGCCAGATGACATTTCAGAAAATTCTTTATTCGCGAGATGCAGCGCATCAACTTTTTTTAAAAAATCGGCAACTTCATTAAGCTCATCTTCGCTTGCTTGAAGATAATAACCCAAAGTGCCACTTCTTCCAGACAAAACCATATCAACGCCATTGTTACCAGAACAAGTTTTATTTATAAAAGGGCTCACCCAAGCAATAGATTTTCTTAATTCATTTAAATCTGTTTTGCCAAAATGCTTACCTAAAACTTCAACTTTTGAACCCCATTTTGCCCAAACATAACCAAGCAGCATTTTAACAAAAGTTGTTTTACCAGCGCCATTTGCACCCAAAATAAAACATTTCTGTCCATATGGTACTTGCAAATTTATATCATGCAAAATTTCAACGCCATCTAAAATAACGTTGGCATTTTCAATATTTATGGCAAAATCTTTTGAATTTGAATCCATAGAAAAATTATATCATCAAATTAACCAATATAATTTACATATTTATGGTTTGAATCAATAACAGAATAAACTCTGTTCCATCTGTTCTGCCAGCCTTTTTCGAAAACTTTTTGGCTTGGATTATTTGCAACAATTGAAATATATTTTTGTTTTCTTAATTCCATAAATGTATCTACATTGTTACCACACTTGGCTAACGCACTTTTTGCATACCCAACACCATGATTAACTGCAGCATCAAAAACAGCAAATGCTAAATCTGGATCAGTTTTTGCAATTTTAGATGCACCAGATGCAACATAATAATTTTTGTAATAAATATCGTAAACTTCTTCTTTGGTAATATTTCGAACATCAACATATTTACCTTTATATGAAGTATAAGTGCCTTGCGTTATGCCATAATTTGTTGCACCACCTCTGTCTGCAGGATGATTTGAAAAACCACCTTCATACCCTAAAACATGACCTAGCATTGTGTCAAAATTAGCATCTTTTAATGTTGATTCTCCTTTTGATGTTTTAGAACTACTTGATGCAGTTTTTAATGATGTTTTAGACGTTGATGATGTTGATGATGTCGCTGAAACGTTTTCTGTGGCTTCAACATTATTTATTGAAATAATAGCCGTTAGATAATCATTAATTTGGTCATAACAAGCATCTATTGAATCACCTATATTTTTAATTTGGCCTTTAATTGCATCTCGTTGCTCATCTTCCGCTTTGTATAATTGAGCTTGCAGGCGGTCTTTTTCTCTTTCTAATTGCTGGATTTGTTGTTCCTGCTTCATAATAAGCAAATTATATCTAGCCCTTGTTTCAGAATAGCTAAATTCATCAAGACCAGTTAAATCATCCTCATTTGTTGTTGGAAAAGCACAATTATCAGTACTGGTTAAAGAACTTTGTTTAACCTCTGAATTAAGATCAACTTTTTTACTGGCACTTGAAGAAAATATGTTCTGAATTAAACTCATAAAAACCCTTTATTTACAACTATTTATATAAAAAAATTTTTTAAAAGCTAATTTCAAGAAACAAAATAATTGTAACAAAAGTTTATGAACTGATTTTTTGGACATCTTCTTTTGTTGAATCCATGTCAGATTTAAGCATTTCTCTAACGATATCAGCCTGAGTATCTAACATCTTACAAACTGTTTCAATATTAACAACTCTTTGTTCCAAAATTGTGTCTGCATTTGCGGTTATATTACCTGTAACATTTTGATAAGCATTAACGGCTGCATTACCTGTTCCTGAAATCAAGTTTCCCGCAACAAGTGCACCTAAACCATATTCACCAAGATAAGGAGAAATAGATTGCAAAATACCACCCCAACCAGATAACAATCCCGCAAGTGGAAGTACTACATTTTGTCCTATTGAAAAACCAGAGGTTGCACCAACTGCGTAAGCTGCTGTATTAAGCCCAGCTATACCTGCAGCACTAACTGCTCCGCCTGTCATAACACCTGATGCACCACCTGTTGGATAACCAATATTACTGCTTCCAAAACCACTCAAAACTGATGATGCGCCAGATGGAAACCCCGGGTAAGAACCAATTGAACCAATACCAAAAGCACTGTTTGCACCATCATAAGCAGAAGTTGCCCCTGTAATTGGCGAATAATAAGAAGTACCAGCAATATTCATATTATTGCCACCACCCATAACAGACATAAATGTACTTGGGGCAAAAACACTTGCAAGTTGCCATAAAATATTTCCAGCCATTCCAAAACCACTACCAGTTGCGTTTGAACCTGAAACCGTCAAGTCTCTTAACTTGTCATATGTTTCAAATAATTGTGTTTTAGCGGCTGAACTTGCTCCTGAATATTTATTTGCAATTGTTAAATAATGGTCATACTTGTAAGACATTTTTCACCTCACTATTTTCTATGATTGGAAGGTTTTAAATACTGTTTCGATTGTGTCTTGAATAACTTTTTTAACCGATTCTAATTCTGTTTGAATAGCATTTTGTTCAGTATCTAAGTTTCTTAATTTCATTTCAAGAGTTCTATCCTGAATTTGAATTTCGCGGGTTTTTGCATTTATTTCTTCAACCTTTTTTGTATAAACAGATTGGTCACGATTGTACTTGTTCATTGCATCAGTATAAGCCTGTTCATCTTCCCAACTTCCTGAAGACAAAGGTAAAGCATCCTGAGTTTGAATTCCTGTTGTGCCTGCATCAGTTATTTTAAAATAACTATACAAATTAGCGCCTTCTTTTTTTTCTAAAAGACCTTCTACAGTGCTTGTATAATCAACTCCATCTATTGTCCATATAATGTCCATTGAATAAATTTTATTGTTTTCAGCATCAACTTCTTCAGTTTCTGTTATACTATCAGACAAAATTTTATATACGGTATTATTTCCAGCACTATCAGTAGTTGTAAAACTATAAACACTTTGAGTATAATCTGCAACACTTGGTGGCGTTGGTGTTTCAAGTGTGATTAACTCGTTAAAAAGTTCAGTTTGTTCAACTGACAAAAGTGTTCTCTGTTGATTTATTTGTTGACCTTGAAATTCAACATTTGATTTACGTGCCGTCAATGCTAGATATCTAGCCTGAGATGCTGCCATGCCCATCTTTTTATCTCCTATTAAAATATAATTAAGGGAAACTTACTATACTTTTTAATGATATTTTTTTATAAGTCAATTTTCATCCTCTAAAAAGAGGAAAAATTATTTTTTAAAAATAAAAAGCCCGATTAAATCGGGCGTAAAGCATGGTTTATTGTTTAATTTTTTATCCAAAAGTCTTAAATGTATCTTCAACGTTTTTGTCAATAACTTTTTGAACAGCTTCCAATTCTGTTTGAATGGCACTTTGTTCAGTATCAAGTTGTTTAAGTTTAAGTTCAAGATTTTTATCTTTTGCTTGAACTTTTTCTGTTCTTGCGTTAATATCTTCAATTTTTTTATCATATAAAGCTTTTTGATATTCGTATTCATTCATCGCGTCATCATAAGCATCATCATCGTCAACTTTAGAAAAATTTAATTTGTATTCGCCAGCAGGAATTAATGAACCACCATGTTGACCAAATGTAACTGAAGTTAATCTACCAGTTGAATTGTCATATTTAAATTCTACATCGTTAATTTCTTTTGTTGTTTCAACAGTGCCTTCACTTACTGTCTTAGGAACAGCCATATAAGAACCTGCTTGCAGACTAACATATTGTTCATTGTTTAGATAATAAGTTTGGCCATCTCCACCTTCGTATGTCCAAATTTTATCTTTAGCGCTCCAAGCATCGTTTCCTAAATTAGTTATTGCTGTTCTTAAATTTGCATAATCAGCATTTTTTGTATCACCCCAAACACTATGGTCAATTGATTTAAGATTTTTAAGACCAGCTAATGAACTAATGGTGCTGCCTGATTTTAAAACCCAGCTTGGTTCTGAATAAGAAACCGTTGCTTTCTTTCCCAAAATAGAATAATCTTCAAAAACAATTTTTCTAGCATTATTATCGGTAAACGAATATGTCATATTATAATAGTCGTTTGAAGAAGGAGGTGTTGGCACTTTAAGATTCAACATCTCGTTATACAAGTTTGAACTTTCATTTGAAAGAACCGTTCTTTGTTGGTTGACTTGTTGACCTTGAAATTCAGTATTTGACTTTCTTGCAGTCAAAGCTAAAAATCTTGATTGTGATGCTGCCATGCCCATTTGATTCGTCTCCTTATCTTGAGTTCATCATGTTTTACGGCATTTTTATTTAATGACTTTATATTTTTAAGTTATTTTGTTACATTTATTTACAATTATTTTAATGATGTTTTTAACAAAGTCTAAGTCAATAAAAAACCCACCTGAAAAGGTGGGTTTTAATTTATTGTTGTGTTAGTTTTCTTAGCGATATTTTTGACATAGCACGCCTGTAGTTCGCTGCGGCTATGTTATCGGAATCAGAGAATTTTTTATCCGAAATATTAAGTGTATTAGAAATAATTTCCTTGACAGAACCTGAAGATGAAAATTCTGATTTATCAAAGTATTCCATAAAATCTGCAAGCAAAGATGTATCCAGTTGCATAATTTTATAAATAGTTATTGCATCACCATCATAAAATTCTTGAGCCAATTCCTTCAGAATTTCTTCTTTGTTATCATTACTCATTAAAGCATATCTTGCTTCAACATTTTCTCTTGCTTTTGCCAGTCTTGCAAGGTATTGGTTTTCTTTATCTCCTGAAAATGCTCTTTTAACCATTTCTTCTAAAGAAATATTATACTCTTCTTTATAGGCATCCATAACTTTTTGAAGCTCGGCATCATTTAATTTTGTTGTCATGTAGCGATCAAAGGTTTCGGTGCTGGACGGATGTTGAGGGACAGATCTTTCTGAATAATTTAAAATACCAATATCTTTATTTAAAATCTTGGCAACAACTTTTGCGTCAAAATCTTCTGAGACACCATATTTTCTTTGATAATCTTCAGATGAAACAATATTTTGAGTTTCTTCGGTATCATCAACTAATATATCATTGTATAAACTTAATAATTCGGTTTTCGATTTGCCTGAAAATTCTTTTTTTATTGTTTCTTTTACCGTACCAAAAGAAGCATATTCAGATTTATTATAATAATCTATAAAATCTTTAAGTAAGCCTGATTCCATTTGCATAATGCCATAAACAAATTCTTCATCAGTGCCAAGTTTTTTAGTTGTAGCATTATAAAATTCTTTAGATAAACCACGAAGAAAATTTTCTTTATTATTGTCATCAATTAAAAAATAGTTGGAATTAATATTAGTTTTTGCATTTTTTATCCTACCAATATATTTATCTTCAAGAAAACCTGAAAAATCACCTCTAATATCTTTTTCAAGAGTGCGACCATATTTTTCTTCGTAAACGTTCATAACTTCTTTAAGCTCTCCGTCACTCAAAGCTTTTTCACCGTCTAAATCTAAATATTTTTTAACGACATCTTCTTTTGTGCCCCAGCCTTTCATTGCATCGCGCAGAACTTCAGCAACGGCTTTTGCATCAAAACCTTCTGAGATGCCATATTTGCTTTGATATTCTTCGGAATTTATCTTTTCGAAATATTTTGATTGCGCATCATTAGCAGCTGCTTTATTTGTAACATACATGTTAAAATTTTGAAGATCCGAAAAATCAACTTTCTTATCTTTTGTCAAATAAGATTTATCAAATTCTTCAACCGTAATAACGCC
Source organism: Cyanobacteria bacterium SIG30 (assembly GCA_015152475.1). GTDB lineage: Bacteria > Cyanobacteriota > Vampirovibrionia > Gastranaerophilales > Gastranaerophilaceae > SIG30. The sequence goes on from SUTW01000010.1 coordinate 27,116, forward strand.
ATCTTTATCGTCATCAATTTCAGTTAAAAATTCCATCATCTCATTTTCATCAATTTTTCCGTCTTCCAAATATTTTTTTTCAGTCAACGTTTTTTCTAAATCGTCACAACTATGCGCCTGAAGAATTAATTTATTTATATCTACACTTTGATTTATTTTATTAATTTTAATTTCTGACATAATGCCCCTTCTTGTAAAAGATTTTTTGTAAAATTTTATCAATAACCCACCCAGAATAAGATGGGTTATTGATTTAATGGTTTACACCTTTTTTGTGTTATTGCCACCTGATTTCTTTTTATTCTTTGACGCGTTAATTGCTATTTGCCCAGCCAAAGTAGCCGCATCAACGACCCCTTTACCAACACTAGAATTTTCAGTTTTAGAATCAGCTGTTTTAAAAACATATGGGTCGTATGACAAAGGGTTATCATAAGTGTATATGGATAGTAAATTGCTAAAAGCGGATCTCCTATCGTCATTAGGACGATACAATAAATCATGGAGTTCTAGACCTTCACTATCTTGAATTTGCCAAGGTAAAGTAGTAAAATCATTATTGCCTTGTCGGCTATTTATCAAAATAAATACATTTAATAACTGAACAAATAGGTTAAGAATGATATTCAGGTTATTTTCAATTGTTGCATTATTACTATTAGAATTAATTGAATTTTCAAGTTCTGCAAGAACAAGATTAATTTGATTAATAATCTCGTTTACATTAAGTTGAGGATTCTGATTTTCGTTTTCATCTTCAAGATCTCCAACGGGAGGCAAAACACCAACATCGTCAACATCGTCAGGTGAATCTGGATCTTCAACATCATCAACCGGAGTAGTACCGCCATTAATAATAGACTCTAATATTAGTTGAATTTTATTAAAGACATCTGCAATTTGAATCAAAATATCATTCACATTTTGTGTATTATTTTGATTTTGCATATTGTTAACAATATTGTTAAAAGTATCTATCGAATCACCAATATCTGAAATATTGATATTTATTTCACCTATGTTAATTTCAATGTTGTTATTGTTAGTTGTTGTATTATTGCTGTTGTTATTATTAGTAACAGGATTTGTATTTCCATTGTTATTGACAGGTTCAGCTCCTTCTGCAGGTTCAGTTCCGTTTTCAGGTTCAGCTCCTTCTGCAGGTTCAGTTCCGTTTTCAGGTTCAGTTCCATTTGCAGGTTCAGCTCCTTCTGCAGGTTCAGCTCCGTTTGCAGGTTCAGTTGAAGAATCGTCTACGACTTCTACAGTTTCGCTAAACCATTCAGGTGGCAATTTTAGTTGTTCGCCGTCATATAGAACTTCTGATCCGCCAACAAGTTTTCTACCGGAATTATAAATTTCAGGATTCAAATCTATAATTGCTTGCATTGCATCTGCCATAGACATGTTGGCTGGTTTATAATTTTTTGCAACACGAGAAAGGCAATTATTAACCTCCATACCATCTTTAGGAGCTTTGCCTGTATGCCAGTTGGCAATTGTTACAAGTTTATTTCCATCTTTATCCGTTGTAATTCCAATTTCTTCTTCGGCAACTGTAACTGCTTTATTGTATAATTTTTGTACATCAGAAAATTTAACATTATTTTTTGTTGCTAATTCTGTTTTTTCAAATTCTTCCTTTGTTACAATACCATCATCATTAGTATCTGCTTCATTTAAAAATTCAACAATTTCATTTTCATCAATTTGGCTATCTTCCAGATACTTTTTCTCTTTCAGAGTTTCTGTTAATTTGTCTCCGTTTTTGATGTCTAAAAGCTGTTCTTCTGTTAGTTTGACTCCGCGTTTTAGTTGGTCAATCTTAATTTCTGACATAAAATTCCCCTTTCTTCACTTTAAATTTTGATGTACACTTGTTTAGTCTTATCGACTTTTAAAATTAAAACTTTATATACATGGTTTAATAATTTTACAAAAGTTAACAAAAATAATAAAAAGTCTAATTTATTTATATAATTCCACGTGGTACAATTTTGGTATGGAAAATTTAATTGAAGTTAGAAATCTTACAAAAATTTATACGTCCGAAAACAGTTTTTCAAAAGAACAACACCACTCAACACTTGCCCTTAATAATGTTTCAATAAACATTAAAAAAGGTGAAATTTTGGGGCTTGTTGGTGAATCTGGTTCAGGAAAATCAACTATTGGTAATTGTATTTTAAGATTATTGCAACCAACAAGGGGTGAAATTCTATTTAAAAATGAAAACATTATGACTTTTGACAAGAAAAAACTTATGAATTTTAGGCGTTCATCTCAAATTATTTTCCAAAACCCATATTCAAGTCTGAATCCAAAAATGAAAATAAAAGAAATACTGCAAGAGCCACTTATTGTTCATAAAATTGAGGACAAAAAATGGCAAGAAAACAGAATTCTTGAAGTAATAGAAATGACTGGTTTGAATAAAGACGATTTAAATCGTTTCCCTCACGAATTTTCAGGCGGACAAAGACAAAGAATTGCAATTGCAAGGGCACTTGTTTTAAACCCTGAATTTATTGTGGCAGATGAACCAGTAAGTGCATTAGACGTTAGCATACAGGCTCAAATTTTAAATCTCTTGAAAGAATTAAAAGAAAAACTTGATTTAACTTATCTTTTTATATCACACGATTTAAATGTTGTTAGATATTTATGTGACAGAGTAATAATTTTATACAAAGGCGAAGTTGTTGAAAGTGGAACAACAGAAGAAATTTTCAACAATCCAAAATGTGCTTACACAAAAACCTTATTAAAAGCTATACCAACAATATAAATTAATTTTTTAAATCAAGAATTGAAGTAAATTTGAATCCTAATTCTTCAATATTTTTTCTTAAATCATCATCTAACATTGTTTGATATTCAAAATAACCACTTGCGTTTTTAATATCTGAATCAGGGTGAAGCAAAATCTCAATAAGACAGTTTTTATTTGCTAATCTTTCGACACCAAAAAATATTTCATCTTTATTCATATGAGCAGTATGTGCAACACCCATTATATAATCATTTGTAAAATCTGCTTTATTAAATAAATTCAAAAACCATAAAACAACTACTTTTATGAAATTTATAAGTTTAATACCACCTAAAAGTGCGGGCAGTTCTTTTTGTGTTCTTACAAATGGAATGTCATATTCTTCTGCAATTTTTTTGACTATCTTAAAAATATTTGGAATAGCATGAAAATGAATATGCGAATTTATAAAACTGACTTTTATGTTTTGTTTTTCAGCTTCTTTAACAACTTTTTCGGTTTGAGCTCTTAATTCGTTTTCAACTTCTTTTAAAAAATCAAAATTGAATGAATTTATAAGTAAAGAAATGAATCCATGCTTAAACATTCCGCTTTCATATGTCAAAAGAGGACATTCGGTTAAGGCATGCCCTTCAATTAAGTCTAAATGCACACCTAAATCAATTCTTTTACCAAGTTTTATGCACTTTGGCAAAATCTGATTCATGGCATTTTCAAATGTTTTACCATTTGCACAAATACAAGTAGATGTTAAAAACCCATTCAAAAAACAATCCATAATAGCATTGTCTCTTGTTGAAGTCATTCCGAAATCATCTGCAGTCATTATAATTTTTTTACTTGTATTCATACCATTTATTATACTATAATTATTTTATGTTATTAGAAAAAATGAACGGATTAAAATTAGCAATTGTTGTTCCTTGTTATAATGAACAAGAAGTTTTGGCAATTACTATCCAAAAACTTTTAGATGTTCTTAAAGAATTGGAACAAGAAAAAATTATAAATATAAATAGTTTTCTTTATTTAGTAGATGATGGCTCAAAAGATAGTACTTTCGAAATAATCAAAACCTATAACAGAACAACTAAAAAAGTAAAAGGCTTAAAATTCACAAGAAATTTTGGAAATCAAAATGCCATTTTAGCAGGTTTGCTTGGAGCAAAAAAATTAGGCTGTGATTGCGCAATAACTATTGATGCAGACTTGCAACAAGACGAAAACCTTATAAAAGAATTTGTTTTAAAATACAAAGAAGGCTACGAAATTGTTTTTGGGGTTAGAAAAGAATACAAAATCAAGAACCCAATTAAAAGACTAACTTCTGCACTTTTTTATAAAACAATGTCTATCTTAGGCGCAAATGTTATCCCAAATCATAGCGAATACAGACTTGTCGGCAAAAAAGCTCTTGAAACACTTTCTAATTTTAAAGAATATGGACTTTTCTTAAGAAGTGTTTTTACAGAAATGGGCTACAAAACTACAATTTTGCCATATAACACAAAGGCAAGAATGGCCGGAAAAACAAAATTCAATTTTGCAAGTTTATGTACTCTTGCAATAAACGGAATAACATCTTTTTCAGTTGTACCTTTAAGACTTGTTGCAATTTTAGGTATAATTCTGACTCTTGTGAGTTTTGGTGTTGGCCTAGAAGTTATTTGGGAAAAATTATATCTAAAAAATACAATTCCCGGCTGGACAACTCTTGTTGTTTGCGTTTGTTTCTTCTCTGGCATACAAATTTTCTGCCTTGGAATAATCAGCGAATATTTAGGGCAAATCTTTAGAGAAGTAAAATCTCGTCCAAGATATATCGAAGAAATGGAGCTTATTTAAAATATGTACGATTACATAAAAGGCAAAATTATATCTAAAAATTTTCCAAAAGTTGTAATTGAAAATAATAACATAGGTTATTCGATAACATGTAACCAACGTACAATTCTTGCACTACCAAATAAAGGTGAAGATGCAAAAATTTATACAAAATTAATCCACAAAGAAGATTCAATGTATTTCTGCGGTTTTTCAAAAATCGAAGATAGGATAATTTTTGATATCCTGACAACGGTAAGTGGAATAGGAGTCAAAGTTGCAATGGTTTTGCTTGACGAATTTGCAGGTTCAGAGCTTATTGGAGCTGTTATATCTGGTGATTACAAAATGATTTCAAGAGCGAAAGGCGTTGGTCCTAAACTTGCTCAAAAAATTATTTTAGAACTAAAAGATAAATTGGCATCAAATGCGACTACTCTTGATATAATTGCATCAAATACTATTGAAGAAAATTCAAAAATATCAAAAGAAACAATAGCAGAAGTTCAAACAATTTTGCAATCTTTAGGCTGGTCCAATAACGAATACTCAAATGCTATTAAAACTGCGCTAAATATTGTTTCAAAGGACGATGGAGAAGAACTTTTAAAAGAAACTCTAAGGATTTTATCTAATGACTAAAAAAATGAAAATTTTATTCGCATCTGCCGAAGTAACACCTTTTTCAAAAGTCGGAGGGCTCGCAGACGTTGTTGGAGAATTACCTTTATATCTTGAAAAAGAAGATTGCGAAATTGCCATATTTACACCATTATATGGCTCTATTGATGAAAATAAATGGGGAATTGAGGAACTTGAAAATTCGGCACTCCATATGAATATGGGGCAAACAAAACATATTTTCAAATTAAAAAAATGTCAACACCCATTAAATAAAAATGTCACCGTTTTTTTCATAGATAATCCAAAATATTTTTCATGTTTCAATTGTGTTTACCCTCAATGGATAGATGATGTTTATGAAATTCAAAGATATGTTGCATTTTCACTTGCAACACTTGAATATGCAAAACTTTTAAATTTTAAACCAGATGTCATACACGCAAATGACTGGCATACGGCGATGTTACCTGTTTATATCAAGAGCAATTACAAATTTGATGAATTTTACAAAAACACTAAAACGGTTTTTTCAATTCACAATCTTGCATATCAAGGCTCTTGCGATAAATCAATTATCGATTTTGCAAATATGCGCTGGGATGAAGTTTACAAAGATAATTGCTTAGAACATTATGGCAGAGTAAATTGGATAAAAGGTGCTATTTATTGTACAGATAAAATTTTAACTGTTTCAAAAAGATATGCAGGAGAAATTTTAGGTGGCGAATTTGGCGAAGGCATGGATTACACCCTAAGAGGACAGGCCCACAAAATTAAAGGTATTTTAAATGGCACAAAATACGATAAAAAAGTTTTTGATATAAATGAAAAACCAAAATTAAAAGCAGAAATACAAAAATTATTCGGACTTGAAGAAAATCCTGACCGCCCTTTAATTGCAATGATTTCACGTCTTGTATACCAAAAAGGATTGGATTTAATTGATGTTGCAAAATGGGGTATGATGGAGCAACCTGCCGATTTTATATTTTTAGGCACTGGCGAATTTGGATATGAAAGAATGTTAATATGGTCTTCAAATAATTCAAAAAATATGCGTGCTTGGATAGATTTTAAGGCTGATTTATCAGATAAAATATATAAAGCTTCAGATATGTTTTTAATGCCAAGTTTGTTTGAACCTTGTGGCATTTCGCAAATGATTGCCCTTAAATATGCTTCGATTCCAATTGTAAGAGCCGTAGGCGGACTTGATGACACAATTATTGCTTATCCAAATCAGAATGCAAATGGCTTCAAATTCTTAGGATATGATGCACAATCAATGTTAAACGAAATAAAAAATGCCATCTGGACATACTACGACAGAAAAGAAGACTGGAAACTTTTAATGCAAAATGCACTAAATTCAAGATTTACCTGGGAACAATCCGCAAAAGAATATAAACAAGTTTACGAAGAAATTACAAACAAATAAAATGGTTTGTTAAACAAGATTTAAATCTTGTTTAACTTTGTTTTCAACTTGTTTAACTGCAGGATTTTCGTTAGAGCCACCTTTTAATTTTCTGCCTTTAATTGCAAGAAGTGGTTGGATAATTCCTAAAAATGCAACCGCGATTCCGATATTGGCAAAAATTGAACCAATTTTTAAACCCTTTGCTTTTTTTGCAAATTTTTCAAGAGTTTCAGTTGAAGATTTAGTGATAAATTTATCCATTTTATCAATTGTATCAACAACTTCCCCTGATTCCATGAATTTTAAAGCACTAATTTTACCTTTTTTTGTTGTTGGAACAACGCCAGATTTTTTAAGCATATTAACTAGAACACCATTTTCATTTTCCCAAACATAATCAAGAACTTTAACGCCTTCTTTTGGTGTCGCTTTAAAATCTTTAATTGCATTTTTTAAACTGCCATTTTTAACAGCATCAACGAATTCATTATCTGCCAAAACTTTATAATCTAAGTCAATTGGAATTTTAAATAATTTTTCAGAAATCTTTTCAAGTCCTTTTTGAATTGGTGTTGCTAAAAGATAGAAGAATGAAACAGCAGAAGCTTCTTTAAATAAAACTTCAGCTCTTTCACCTTTTCTTGCTTTTGTTAATCTTGTTCCGGAAATTGCAGCGTCTAGAATAGACATATTCCAAACAGGATTATACATAAAGTTTGAAAGACCTTTAAAACTTGGGTTATTGGCTTTCTTTTGGGCATTTCCTTTAAAAGAACTGAAAAATTCATCATTATTTACTGTAACATTAATTTTGTCATCAACAATTTTTTCAGAAATTAATTTTTGTTTTATTGATTTTTCAGTCGTTTTTTGTTTAAGGTGAATTAAAGCCCCCAAAGCTGCCATTGAAATTGCTGTTGCACCAATAAATTTACCAATAAATAAACCTTGGGTTAATTTTTTGCTCGCTTTAATTTTTTCTAAATCGCCAACTTGGTCAACTGCAAATTTCTTAGCTTTTTCAAGTGCATAATCAATGCTGTCCTCAGCACCTTGCTTAAATTTTCTGATATCGAAATCTGGGTTAATTTTTGCTTTTTTATAAATAGTTTTATCAAAAATTTTCTTCACAAAAGGAATACCACAAACCCAAACAAGACCTGTGCCGTATTCTTCTATGGCTTTCTCTTTGCCGTCGTGTTTTCCACCCTTTTTACTATAAACTAATGTGGTTGCGCTATCTTGAGCTACATCTTTTGCCCATATTGGTAAAATAGAACCTGAACTATTACCTAATTCTGAAATTAATTTAGTTGTTAAGCTTATTGCCATTTTTCTCTTCTCCTTACACGATTAAATTACTACAATCCCCATATCAAGTTCATCAAGCGTTGAACTTGATTAATACGTCGTGTACGGTTTTGTTTAGCAATAAAAATCACTTTACTTTAATTCCTTCACTATACATGTAATAAAAACACTTTGCACTATTTTTTTGCGCATGAATAAGTGTATTTTTTACATATGTTAATATATAGCATTCCATAAAAAAATGCAAGAGGTTATCTTGCATTTTTTAAATATTTTTATTTTTACTACCAAGGATATTTACTTATCTCACCACCCATATTAGCATATTCTTCTTTACTTGGTATCTTCCAGCCATTTGCCATAATTACATAAGGGCAATATGTTCGATAAGCCACATTATTGCAACCATAAGCCGTGTCTTTTATTGAAGGTTCTAAAGAACATTGCCCATTAGAATCATGTGCACACTGTGGCAACAATTTTCCACCAGTAGCTATTCCATTTCTAATTAAATCTTGGCTAAACGTAAAGACATCTTGACCATACATATTTGGCTTCTTTTTACCATTCACATCAATTGTAAACATGCCATTAAGTTGTCGTCCATTACTATTTGTCCCATTATTTGATTTAACTGCAACAAAAACCCCGTCAGGCAAATAAAATTTTGCAAATTTTTCTAAGGAATCTTCGTAATCATAAGTTTGACCTTCGTATTTAAATCTATAATTATATTTATATTCACATTCACCTTCATTACTTAAACCACAATCTTTTGCTATTCTTAAATATGGAATAATATATCTTTTGGCATAATCCAAAGAATCCTCGCCTGTGTTATCTTTGCCTATTTCCCAGCCAGAAATTGGGCCATGGTCTTTAATTGCAAGATTTGTTATACTTGCAAGCGTTGTATAAGTTTTCTTTAAAGCCGTTGCTATTTCTTGATTTTGATAATTAGTTACAACGGATGGAATCGTAAGTGCTGCAACAACGCCGATAATAGCGAGTGTGATTAAAACTTCTGCTAAGGTGAAGGCTTTTAAACTTCTAGATGCCCCCCCCCCGTGATTAAAATTAAATCTATACATAATTAAAAATCCTTTCTTAATTTCCGTATTTAAAAAATTTATCCTACATTTTTATTATAACAAATTATTTAAAAGGTTTCAAGACAGAAAAATACATAAAAAAAAGGGAGTTTTAAACCTCCCGTTTCCCCATTAAATTTTTTAGTAGAAATTAGTATTCTATACCTCTTCTTGCCATTACACCAACATCAAAATAATGTTTAATAGGTTGCATTTCTGTAACCAAATGAGCAAGGGCAACCAACTCTTGTGGCGCACGACGACCAGTAAGAACTATTTCTAAGTTTTTAGGTTTGTTAATCAAAGTATTTTTAACATCACTTACTTTTAACATACCCATATCTAAACAAATATTGATTTCATCTAAAATGATAAGACCATATTCGCCACTTTGAATTGCTTGTTTAGCATATTCCCAACCTTTTTTACATTCTTTGTAATCATCCATGTTCATGTTGTGAGAATAAACAACTCTATCAAGACCATATTGGCGAACTTCTAAATTAGCAAAACGGCCAGAAGATGCAATTTCACCATAAGTAGTTCCTTTGTCACCTTTTGTAAACTGGATAATAAGAACTTTCCAACCATGTCCAAGAGCTCTAAAAGCTAAGCCCAAAGAAGCAGTGGTTTTGCCCTTTCCGTCTCCAGTATAGATTTGAATATAACCGTTTTCTAACAACTTTCCTCCGTGGCTTCCTGCCAGCTTGTCTTTGTCTATTTCCTTATAAATATAATAGAACAAAGAATACAATTATGGCAATTGTTAAATAATTTTTCCTCCGATATTTTACATTTTACATATGTAGAAGCTTAATTTAATCATATTTTTAGAGGATTTTTTCAAATACACAAAATTTTACATATATATTTCTTAACTATTTTTAAAATATGCTTGAAACACTATCTATTATTTAATTTTACCATTCTTTTAAAAAAAAATTCTGTTACTATTTCTTAATAATTTTTGAACTTTTTTTGTCAAGTTTGTCATGTTTTTTAAAAAAATTAATAACTTTTTCTAACCGTGAACATGCTCGCATAAGTTGGAATATCCATGATTTGAATATCGCAGTCAAAATATCTTTGGCATATGCCTTCTGCGCCTTCTCTTAATTCTTTGCAATAAGGAATAGAATTTCTTTCACTTAGTGTTAAAAACTCATCAGCCAAACCCGTAATACAAGCAGCGCTTCCATAACTTATACCATTTTTAATATTTGTTAGATTTCCGTTAACTGTAACTGTTTCTATTGGTTCATAAACATCATACCAAAGGTCATTACCACCATTTTTTCTTTTAACAATTACTTTGTATCTAATAAGTGAATTGTTTACTAAAATATTATTATCGCCATCTTGTGGCCTAATTGGAATCGCATAGTGTTCATTTTTCAAGATTCTAACCCCGAATCTATCAACACCTTCTTGGTTTGGTTCTTTGTTAGCATTTGTGTCAAAAATTATATCTTTGTATTTAAAGTTTTTAGGATTATTTTCAGAACCATTAAAAGCTTCGTCCCAGTCACCATTAAGCCCTGAAATTGAAACATTCGTAGGCAAAACAAAATTATAATCAGAACAAGAAGAAGAACAACAAACTTCCCCTTTTGTTGAAACCGTATCTGCAAATCTTTTACAATAATTTATTACTCCGTCTTCTCCTTCATCAAAAGACCATTTTCCATTTTCTCTATTTTCAGATAACAAATAATCATTTACCTGTTCAATATTATTTAATGTTGCTCTTATATGATAAACATTATTTCTTGTAAATTTTGGTTTGAAAACTACAATCAAACAAGTTGTGACTATGCCAATAATAAACATTACAAACATAACTTCAGCCAGTGTCATTGCAAATTTAATTTTTTTCATTGATTTTCCCTCAAATAATTTAATAAAGAAAAATAATCATCAAAGTGCATTTTAACATCTATTTTAAGTTCTTTAAAACCTATATTTAATGGAGTTTTATTGTCAACTGTATAAATTGGAATGTTATTTTTCACACAAGCTAAAACCGCAGGCGAACCAAGCGCCTTTTCAGGCACAACAAAACCACAAATATCCTTATATGAAATTATATTTTCGTCTGAAATATCATTTTTGATAATTTTAGGCGCACGATTTAACCCTCTTATAACGCAAGGAAGATAAGTTGACGAAATAAGTTCAGAAGCCACTTTTTTGTCTTCAATTTTATCTGATATTTCCAATTTTGAAAAAGCAGGTGAATGCGCAGACATTATGCCAAATTCTTTAACTAATAAATGAGAAATTATAGCCTCAACTCCGCCTATCGGATCAACACCTTGCGCATTTATGTAATTTAAATCGTCAAATTCATCATAATCTTTAAAAAAACATATAACTGCAAGTGCTTGTGCGCCTAAATCAATTAATTTTTTAGCAGTTTCAAGTAATGTTTTTGGATTTTTGATACTGCCTGTTGAAACTTTTGAATGTTTATTTATTGAAAAGTCAATCCCAACAGGTTCAGACGTCAGCATATAAGGCAAAATGTCGTAACCTTCAACAATTTTAAGCGCATTTAAAGTATTTATATGTATATTTAAAATGTCTTTTGGTATTGCACAATCAAAAATAACGCCAATTTTATTTGGTATATTAACAGGTTGTAAATTAATTTTACCCATCAAAAAATTATCAAGCGCAAAACCTTCTGTATATAGCATTTCGTCATTTATTGCGCTTAAGATTCCACCATTTACGGCATTAGGATTTAAAATCAATTTAAAATGTTTTGAAAATTCTCTTGCAATATGCCCAAAATCTCCAGCATAACCACCAATGTCAAGCCCTATGCCAGTTGGAATTGAAAGTGCTAAATATTTCTTTTTCATAAAAAAATTTTAGCATAAAATAAGCAGGAGCTTAAAGCTCCTGCTTATTTATAAATGATATTTTTACCAAGGATATAAAGTTGCATCTCCACCCATTCTGACATAATCTTCCTTAGTTGGAAGTTTCCAGCCATTTGCCATAATGGCATATTGGCAATAATGACCTTGGCTACCATCTGCGCAACTTTCTTCTATAGATTTTTTCAAATCACACTGATTATTTTCATCAAGTTCACAATAAGGAATGATTTTTCCAATAGCTTGTCCATTTTTTCTTATTTGGTAGTAAAATGCAAAAACATCAATTCCCATTTTATTTGGTTTTTTGTCCCCATTTACATCAACTATTATAAAAGCACGAACCAAGTTATTAAAATTTATAGCCCCAACACCAACAAGAGTGCCGTCTGATAAATAAAATCTTACATAAGAATTATCT
>SUTW01000006.1 GCA_015152475.1 Cyanobacteria bacterium SIG30
TGTTAAAACAGGAGAATATTTTAATGTTACATTATTTACCACTGACATTATTCACTCCTTCTTGTTTTTTGTATAAATGTTCATCTTTCATCTTTCCAAAGAAGAATTGAGACAACACTGTAACACCTGCAAGTACACCAAAGGCAGGAGCAAATATCTTAAACCATTTTTTGTTGTTGAAGAGTTGTTTAGAGTTATTTGCTAAAAATTCGTCCAATGGAACGCCTATGGCTTTATATTTTAAATTCATATTTAGACCCGTCTCAATTCCTTCAACTGTGTGGTCAGGATTTCCTGCATTTTTAATACTTAATGCGATATTTTTGATTAATTCTTTTCCTTTTTCAAAAATATTTGCAGTATGTTTTTCGCCATTTTTTATACTGAATTCTGATACTTGGCCAATGTTACCATTTTCAAAAACTTCTCTTGTTGCCTTTGCTGTTTCTTTGCCAAATAAAGTTTCAATTGCTCTAAAATATATATCTGGCTCAGCAATTTCGTTTTTGCATTGGAAATTGTTCATATTATGTGTATATAAAATGTTTCTGCACATATTAACAAATTCATCAAGGCTCATTGAGCAAGCATCTGCTTGTTTTTGAATAAATTTTAAACTATCTTCTTCAAGTAATCTCTTTTCAAAGTCTGCACCCGCAAGTATTCTAACTAATATTCCGTCTAGATTTATTGAAGAACCTTTAATTGCGGCTTCAAAGGCATCAATAACAGTATTATTGTCTGAATTTGCAAATACTTTTCTTAAATTAGATAATTCGTCACAAGATAAAGTTTCTGAACATTTTCCTAAGATTTTTTTACCACTTGATAAAGCTACATCTAAGCTTTCAGAGCTCATTTGTTCATATTTTGTGCGCTTGTTTACTAAATTTTCAATAAATGATTTATAAATAGCATCATCAGATGCTTTTTCTTGAATTATTCTAACTACTTCGTCTAATGAACCTTTGCCACCTAATCTGATTTTTTCTAATTGCTCAAAAGATAAATTCATTTCTTCCATAAATTCTTTTGCGATTGCTTTATATGTTGCAGTTGCGATTGAATCTGGAGTTTCGCCACAAGCCATTTCAACAAGATTGCCAATTCCTTTTAATCTTTCAACAAAAGGTTTTATATTATTTGCATACAATTTTATAATTGTTTCATTAGCTTTTTTAGTATCTATTGATACAATTTTTTTATCTCCAAACATTTCATTCAGAACTTTTTTGAAACCTTTTGCGTCTGTAATTAAACCTTTTTCTTGGAAGGCTTTTAAGATGTTTTCGATTTTGCTGTCTGTTGATTCTAATATTTCTTTTATTTGTTCAATTGTTGGTGCTTTTAATATTTGTTTTTCACCTTCAGCATTAATTATTGTTCTATCTGAATTAAATAAAGCTTTTTTCAAGAAATCACTTGCTTTTTCAGTGTCAATTTTTCTTGAATTTTGTAAAATATTTAAAATATCTTTGTCCAATGCTTCTGAAATATCTTTTTGAGGGATACAATCTTGTAATAATATTTTTGTTATTTCAATGGATGCCTCTTCAATATTTGATGCTTTTTTAAATATACTGTTAATATTTTTTCCAATAATCAAACTTTCTTCTTTTGAGGCCTTAACAATTGCATCTGAATTTGCAATTTTAGCTGCATTAATCTTGGTTTTTTTGTTTGTAATATGTAGATTTGCTTTATTTACAACTGGTTCTAATTTATCACATATTAAAGCAGCCATTAATGGTGTTCCAAAGCCTGCAGTTAGCATATTTAAAGTATTTGCTTGAAGAGCAACTTTTTGCATTTTTTTCTTGGTGAATTCTTCGCGTTCTGCCAAGTTTTTATCAACACCCATTTTATCTGCAATCTTATCTATTTCTTTTTTATCCCAAATATCCCAAGGCAAATATTGGTTATCTTGGAAGAATTTCTTTTTGTTTCCTTGATTATCTATATATTTTCTGTCAATATCAAAGCCATATCTTGCTTTAATTGGTTTTGAAATAAATAATTTTGGCCACAAATACATTGATGATAAAAATACGCCAAAACCGACAAATTCCATTAATTTTGAACCTTTGCCGAATTTTTGAGTATATAGATAAGAAGCAATTCCTGCTCCGCCAAGTTTTAAACCTAAATCATTTAATCTTCCGAGTTTATTGTCGGTTGATTTACCTGTTTTAAGTGCTGTTGCAAGATTTACTGTGTCTTTTACAGTATCAATACTTCCATCAATTAAATCTCTTGCCATATTTGGATTTGCAAGCAATTTACCGGTTGCTTTGTCTGGTTTTTTTCTATCTGCTTGCATTGTAAAAGCTTTGAAAACTTGGTTTTCAATTAATTTTTGTTGAAGTGCTTTTGAGGTATTAACTGAATTTTGCAATTAAACCTCCTCGTATTTCTTGCTAAAATCAATTTTGGCTTGTTTGTTTTCTTTAACAGCCTTGAATGATGTTTTAGCATTCAATACACCTAAAATACTTGAACCAATTGAACCCAATATAAGTATTTTCCCTATTGTTCCTGAATATCTTTTTCCATTACCATGCCATAAGCTTTTGAAGGCATCTCTAAAAGTGCCAGCTGTGTTTTTGATTATATTTTTGTAATTATTTTTTATATATTTAAAAATGTTTTTGTTTGGTTTTTTAATATTTGCTAAAGTATCAAATGCTGGCTGGAAAGCAAGTGCAACACCTGTTGCTGCCCAAAGATAAGATGAAACATTTTTTGCAGCATTTGCTTTAACTAATACATTTTGGATTTTACCTTGTACAAGTTGGTCTGGGGAATTCAATTTTTCTTTGTAACCCATTTTTTTGGCAATTTTGTCATAATATGAATATCTATTGCCATCTTCATGGTTACTTTTTGCTTCAATTAAGTCCCATCTTGGGAAATCAACACTTTCAAATACTTTGTGGAACTCAACAGAACTTTTTGGTTTTTGATTTTTGTTTTCCGGGATTTCATGGATTACTTTTTTGTATGTTAAATTTGAATCAATACCTGTTGTCTGTTTAACACCTGTTTCAATAACTTTTTTACCTAGGAATTTGCCTAATGCATAAAGGGCAATTCCAAGCCCCATTTTTCTTCCTAATTTGTTTGCAGCGTTTCTTGAATCTATATCATAAAATTTATTTGCAACATTATAAAGTGCCGCAAGACTTACACAGCCTGCAATATATGGGAGGGAACCAAGCGACAAGTATTCATGGAAATTACTGTTTATTGAGCCTTTCATGCCTTTTGGCGCATAAACAAATACATTATTCGCAAGCTTATTGGCACCGCTTCTAATCATTGAAGGGGTTTTTATAATATGATTTTCATGTTCATACTTTTCTTTTGCATTTTTTTCAGAAAGATAATATGAACCTGTTGGTAATTCTACTTTATTTAAGCTGCTGTTTGCTTGAATTGCCATGAATTTCCCGTCCCTATATTTAAAAAGATAAGTTTTTGGGAAAAATTGACTTATTGTGACAAAAAATTTACATTATATTATTTAAAATTTTAACAGTGCTATAAGATTTGTTTAATGCATAAAAATGAAATCCATCAATTTCATTTTTTATTAAATCCAAACATTGTTCACTTGCGTATTCAATGCCAATTTCAGTTATTGCTTTTGAATCTTCTTTATATTTTTCAAGTTTTTCTCTTAGTTGATTTGGTATTTTTGATGCACACATTTGTGTCATTTTTTCTAAACCCGAATAACTTATTATTGGCATTATGCCAGCTATTATTGGTACATTAATTTTGTATTTTTCGCAATGTTCTCTAAAATTATAAAAATCTTGATTATCAAAAAATAGCTGTGTATAAATTTTTGTTGCTCCTGAGTCTATTTTTTGTTTTAAATATTGTACATCTTCATCAAGAGTGTTTGCTTTTGGGTGTTTTTCTGGATATCCCGCAACTGCGATATTAAAACTTGTTTTGTTTCTGATATATTTAACTAAGTCATTAGCGCCTGTAAAATCTCTGTAACAAACATCAATTTCGCTAGGTTCATCACCTCTTAAAGCAAGTATATTTTTAATTCCAAGACTTTCAATTTTTTTTAAATAATCTTCAATGAATTCTTTACTTGAACATACGCATGTAAAATGAGGCATTACATTATATTTTAAATCATTTAGTGTTTTTACTAATTTTAGTGAATTATCCCTATTGCTTCCTCCGGCACCATAAGTAACTGATATTAAGGCTAAATTATGAGAATAAAGTTCCTTAATTTCGTTTAATAATATGTTGATTTTGTTGTTATAATCCTCTCCTTTTGGAGGAAATACCTCGCAAGATAATTCGATTTTTTTATTCATCCAGTATTGCCTTTATATCTGCTTCGATTTTTAATTTTAGCACAATTAACTCAATATCCATATTTTTAATTATTTTTACTAATTTTACTTCGTCCTTTTGAGTCGTAATTAATGTTTTTGAATATTCAGTAAGTTTTTCTATTTCACTTTTTGTATAAACGTGATGATCTTCAAAGTTCTTTGTTTTTATGACATTAAAATCATCATATAGATAATTATAAAATTGTTGTGGTTGTCCAATAGCACAAAATGCTACAACATCTTTTTCTTTATCTGGCATAACTTCTTGATTTGTTTTTGAATTGTAATATTTATCTTTAACAAATTTGCATTCACAAATAGGTTTTTGAAAATCGGGAATAATTACACTTGTTGCTTGTTTGTTAATTAAAACAATTTTATCTGCTCTTTTTATCTCTTTTATTGGTTCTCTAAGTGGGCCTAATGGCAATAGATTTCCATTCCCAAATTGTTTTTCTTTATCAACAAGCAAGAGAGTTAAATCTTTTTGAATTTTTCTGTTTGAAAAACCATCATCTAAAATTATTATTGATGCGTTTAGATATTTGATTGCAAAATCAGAAGCCTTTATTCTATCTGCGCAGGTTAAGACGACAACTTTATCTGTATTTTTTGCTATCATATACGGTTCATCGCCAGTTAAAATTGGGTCACTTATGATTATTCTTTGGTAGTCTTTAATTAAATTTACGTTTTTGTTATCTAATTGTCCACCATATCCTCTTGATATTATCGCAACTTTTTTATCTTTTGCTAAATAATTTGCAATTTCGCAAACCAAGGGACTTTTTCCAACTCCGCCTGTTGTTATGTTTCCAACGCATATTACCTTTGCGTTCACTTTTCCAGATTTTAAAATTTTCTTTTCATATAGGTAATTTTTAATTTCAATTACTATTCTGTAAAATAATGAAAAAAATCCTAAAATTATACATAGATAAATATTATTTTTTTTATTATAGTGTACTTTTTGCAAATATGTTTTCAACTTTTTTCTCCTAGAACATCAATCTAAAAAGAAGAAATCTTTTATTTAATTTTTGAGAAAATGTTTTAATGTTCCTTGTTGCAATTAGGATATCGCCTATTGCATTTTTAATTTCAATTTTTTCGCCATCAGGTAATTCGTTTAAAGATTCAAGAGTTGAATTTATACCTTTCATTGCGTTGTTGACGCCAGAAATTGTTTCTTTTAAATCTTTTTTTAGTTTTTCATCTTTTGTGAATTCATCAACATAATTGGTGATTTCAGACATATTTTTTGAAATATCATTTAAATTTGATATTATTTCTTTTGTTTGCTCGTCTTCTAAAATTGTATTAATATTATCTGAAAGTTTTACAAAAGATTTTGATGCTTCAGTAACAGATGTTTTAAGGTCTTCATCACCTAGTAATTTATTAACGCTGTCAGATAAATTTACCAAGTTACTTATAAGTTTGTTTGTTTGTTTAAACATAATATTTAAATCTTCTTTTGATTCATCAATTAATAATTGCGCTTTTTCAATTGTTGTGATTGCTTTTGATGTTAAAAGTGCCATATTTTTAACGCTTTCTTGCAGTTCGAAAACCAAATCATCAGATAAAATTTCATTTATTTTATCAGATGTTTCACTAAGTGAATTTGCAGCTTGGAATTGTAAATCCATAAATTCACTCATTCTTATTGGTTCAACAATTGTATATTTATTATCTTCTTTTGGGTATGTAATTTTATCGCCATTTTTTGTTTTAAACAAAAGTTTTGTGCCTTTAAAATCTATTTCAAGATTCGAATTATCAAGAATAATATCGGATTTTGTCATAACATAGCTTAGTTTAAATACATCTTCGGTTTTAATTAAACTTCTATATCTAAGGGGCAATGTGCTCATTGGAACTTTTTCTACTTTAACTACTTTTGCAATTGGTTTGATTTCGTTTTCAAACTCCATATAGATTTTATCTTCTTTTCTGATATTTTTTGTTCTTCCTTCGTTATCAAGATACAAAGTTTGAATTCTTGGAGGAGTAATTTCAATAAATTGTTCACCAATAAGACCTGATTGTTGTATCGATATTGTTGATAATGGAGGAACTTCAACGCCTTTTTCAGTTATAACTAATCTTAAAACAACTCTGCTATTAATACCATCAATAACAGGTGTAATTTCTTCGATTTGCCCAACTCTTAAACCCATCATTTGCACACCAGAACCTGCTCTGATACCATTTACATCTTTGAATGTTACTTCGAATCTTTCGCCTGAACTTAATGAACGGCCTTTAATCCACATAACTGTGAAAATTAATATAAATATTGCAATTAAAGTAAGTAATCCTACCTTTATTGATGATGATGTTTTTTGTGCTTTCATTTCCTCTTCCCTTGTGTATTATAACATAATCTAATTTATTGATGTAATTTGCATTGGCCCTTCAGTTGACGCTTCTATAAATTGCTTTGTATAAGGAGTGTTTCCTTTTAGCATTTCATCTGTCGTGCCTTTAAATACTATTTTTCCATTATAGAGCATAATAATTTTGTCTGTTGCTCTTTTTATTGTTGATAATTGATGGGTTACAACAATACAAGTTGCGTTTAATTCATTTTTTAAACGAACAATATAATCTTCGATAATTGTTGATGAAACAGGATCAAGTCCTGCTGTTGGTTCGTCATACAATATGGTTTTTGGGTTTGTTACTATTGCGCGCGCAAAACTGACGCGTTTTTGCATCCCGCCAGATAATTCTGAAGGATATTTGTTTTCAATACCCTCAAGACCCACCATGCTAAGTTTTTGAGCTACAATTTCATCGAGTTGTTTTTGTGTATATTTTCTTTTAAATTCTTTTCTTTCGGTCAATGGAAAAGCAATATTTTCTGATACATTTAAAAAATCAAATAATGCACTATATTGAAATGCCATTGCTATATCACCATTATCCGTTTTGATTTCTCCACCATCTGCGTAAAGCAATCCGCATATTATTTTTAATATTGTACTTTTTCCGCTTCCTGAAAAACCAACAATACCAAGTGTTTCACCTGAATTTACAGTAAATGATACATTATCTAAAACTTTTTTATTATCAAATATTTTTGTTAAATTTTTAACCTCTAAACTCATAATTTTCCTACATATAAAATATTGATGCAAATATGAAATCCCATATTGCAATTCCTAAAAATGACCAAACAACGGCTTTTGTTGTTGAAATACCAACCTCTTTAGCACCTCCTCTTGTCGAATAACCACAAGTACAGCTAATTAAAGATATTGTTCCACCAAATACGGATGATTTAAGTAAGGTTACCATAATATCCTTTACATAAAGCCCATGCCAGAGAGAATTAAAGAAATTTAAATAGGATATCCCTGCTGTTGTTTTTGATATAACGCAAGCAAAAATGAGGCCAACAAAAGATGAAATAGTTACAACAAAAGGCATCATTATAACACCTGCTAAAAATCTTGGTACAACAAGGTATTTAATTGGGTCAACACGCAAAACTTTCATTGCACTTATTTGTTCCGTGACACTCATTGATGCTAATTCTGATGCAAAAGATGAACCAATCATTGATATAATGGCAAAACCCGCCATAATTGCACCCATTTCTCTAACCATAACAAGACCTGATGCCATTCCCATATAATCGCCACCACCTTGTTTTACAAGTTCCGGTGCAATTTGCATAGCAAGAATTATTGCAGTCATTGAAACAATTGTAAGTGTAATTGGTAAGCTATCTATTGCATATCTTGAACATTGTTCGATTAATATCTTTTTGTTTATTTCGAATTTTAATACATATTTTGATACATTTATAAAATCTTTTGCAACATTACCAAGGGTAATTAAAAAATCACTGTTTTGATTTTTTATATACTCTATAAATTTCCAAGTTAATGTTTTTTTAAATTCTATTGCCGTCATTACATTCTAATTCTATTACAACAAGAAAAAATGAGCAAATTTTAAATAAGTTTTAATAATTCGTTTTCAATTTTTTCAATTATTTCAAAGTTATTACATTTAAGCGCTTTTGCGACTTTCTTTTTTTTAATTACTAAATTTATACATTCTGGATTCTTACATATATACATTGAGCGTCCCGTGATGTTGCTATCTGGATTAATAAATAATAATCCTTCTTTTGTTTTTGTAATTTTTATAAGTTCATCTCGATTTTTATCTATTTTGCAACTTTGGCATTTTCTTATTTTCATAAATCCCCCATAATATTTAATTTTATTAAAATGATTGTGTCAAATTAAATATTAGCTTATAATAAATATTAACATGCAAATAAGGTTTTTAGAATGAATAATTACGAGGAACTAGAGAAGAATTTAAATAAGCTAAACAAGATGTTTTCAATTAGTACAATTGTTAATCAATCTGTAGATTTCTCTGATTTTCTTGAAAAAATTACAAATTTTATTAGCGGATACATACCAGATTTAAAAATTACTTTTTTTTCATCACATAATGGTGTTTTTAAAGCTGTCTCATCAAATGATTCAATTAAAGTTGATGAATATTTTGAGTATGATTCTGATAATGAAGCTCTTTGGAGTATTTTAAATTCAAATAAAATTGTAAAAGCCGTAAATGATAACGAAGTTCAAATTTTTTCCTCGTTTATTAATCAGGCTGGTCTAAAAAAGCTTAATGCAAGATATATTAGAGCTTTTTTTGAAAATAATCTTCCGGTTTGTTTCTGCTTTATGTCATTAAATAATGATAAAGATTTATCCGAAGACGATTTTTTATTTTTAAATAATTTATTTAATTATATTGAACCAAATATAATTAAGTTTATTGAGGCAAAGAACCAAGAAAATAAGATTTTTGAATTGCAAAAATCATTGTATAATATTTCAATTTTATACAATATTTCGCAAGCGGTTAACTTTATTGATGACTTAAAAAGATTGTTGCAAGTTATTTTAAGTAAAGCTTTAACAACTCTTGACGCCGAAAAAGGTTCTTTAATGCTTTATGATTATTCTTCAAATAGTTTGCTTGTTAAAGTTGTATATGGGCTCGCTGATAAAATTACAGAGGATAACATAAATAACGGCTTTATGGAATGTCAAAAAATTAAAGCCGGCGAAGGTGTCGCTGGTACTGTTTTTCTTGAAAAACGTGCAATTATTACAAATTTAGGTTCAAATGACCCGCGATTCGTTAAAAGAAATGCCCTTTCAACAACTCAATCACTTTTATGTGTGCCATTAATTGTTAAAGGTGAAGCCATTGGTGTTATAAATATCTCAAATAAGAAAAATAATAAATTATTTAATCAAAAAGATTTAGAATTTATGACTTCTCTTGCAAACCAAGCTGCAATTGCAATTGATAATGCAAAATTATATGAACTTGCAACAAAAGATGGTCTTACAAAATTATATATGTACAGACATTTTTATACATTGCTTGAAAATGAAATAAGAAGAAGCGTTAGATATAAACACAATATTTCTCTTTTAATGATGGATATTGATGATTTTAAAAACGTTAATGACGTTTATGGTCACTTGGCAGGCGACCAAACACTTCGTGAAATTTCTAATGAAATTGTTGAAACACTTAGAAAAATTGATATTCCTGCGCGTTATGGTGGCGAAGAATTTGCAATTATTCTTCCTGAAACAACAAAAGAAGATGCTGTTATTATTGCAGATCGTTTAAGAAAAAAAATTGAATCATTAAATATTAAGGTTCATAAAACAATTAGTGTTAAAGTTACTGTTTCTATTGGTATAGCGCAATTCGATTTCCAATCTTCTGATCCTAAAATGTTGATTGATAAAGCGGATAAAGCACTTTATAATTCAAAAAACAGCGGTAAAAATGTTATTTCTGTATATAATGATGATGGTGATTTTACTTTAATTAGAGAAAGATAAATAAAATTATCAATATGTAAGTAAAAAAAAGAGGCTTAAAATAGCCTCTTTTTTGTATTTCTTGTTTTATAATTAAACAAGTTTAGGGTTTCTCAATTTTAAATGCAATTCTCTAAGTTGTGCTTCTGTAACATCTGATGGACTATCGTTCATTAAGTCTTTTGCTTGTGAGTTTTTAGGGAATGCAATAACTTCTCTTATTGAATTAGAACGTGTTAATAAAGCAACAAGCCTGTCTAAGCCAAGTGCAATACCGCCGTGTGGAGGCGTGCCATATTCGAATGCTTTAACTAAGAAATCAAATTTTAGTTTGATATCTTCTTCACTCAAACCTAATGCCTTAAATACAACTTTTTGAGTTTCTGGATTATGAATTCTTATTGATCCACCACCAAGTTCGTTGCCATTATAAATTATGTCATAAGCGATTGAACGAACAGAGCCTTTATCTGTTTCAAGTTTGTCCATATCTTCTAGAGCTGGTGCTGTAAATGGGTGGTGAACACTAACGTATCTATCTTCTTCTTCGCTGTATTCAAACAATGGAAAATCAACAACCCAAAGTAAATCATGAAGATTTTTGTCAATTAAATTTAATTTTTCGCCAAAATATAATCTGAAACGACCCAAGACATCAAATACAACTTTTGGTTTGTCTGCAACAAAGAATACAATGTCACCCTTTTGAGCATCTGCTCTTTTTGCGATTTCTTCAATTTGTGCTTCATTTAAGAATTTAAATACAGGTGATTTAACTTCGCCAGATTCCATATATGTAACCCAGGCAAGACCTTTTGCACCAAATGAAATTGCAAGATTTCTAACATCATCCATGTCTTTTCTTGAATAGTTTGCAATTCCTGGAACTTTTATAGCTCTTACTGTGCCACCTGCGGCAATAACGGCTTTGAATGCTTCAAAAGTTGAGGCTTCCATTATGTCTGTTACATCAAATAATTCAAGTCCAAAACGTGTATCGGGCTTATCTGAGCCATATTTTTCCATAGCTTCTTTATATGTAATTCTTCTAAAAGGTGCTTTAACTTCAACATTGGCTGCCTTAAAAGCGTTTTCAATTAAGCCTTCTGTCATACTGATTACGTTATCTTGGTCAACAAAGCTCATTTCTATATCAACTTGTGTAAATTCAGGCTGTCTGTCTGCACGTAAATCTTCATCTCTGAAACATTTTGCAATTTGATAATATTTTTCAAAACCTGAAACCATTAAAAGCTGTTTGAAAACTTGTGGTGATTGAGGTAGTGCATAAAATTTACCATCATGAAGTCTTGATGGAACAAGATAATCACGTGCGCCTTCTGGAGTTGAGTTCATAAGTATTGGAGTTTCAACTTCCATAAAATCTAAATCATTTAAGTAATTTCTGATTGCTTTAACAATATCGTGTCTTAATTGGAAATTTTTCATCATTTTTTCACGACGTAAATCTAAGTAACGATATTTCAATCTGATATCTTCTGATACATTGTCATCTTCAAGAATAAAAGGTAATGTTTGTGCGCTTGCTAAAACCGTAACTTTTGTTGGATACATTTCAATTTTTCCTGTTGAAATTTTATCATTTACTGTTTCATCAGGTCTTTTTGAAACTTTACCTTCAACTTGGATTACGTATTCTGGTTTTATTTTTGATAAAACTTCATGTACTTCTTTGTTAATTTGTGGGTCGGCAACAATTTGGAATAAACCTGTTCTGTCTCTTAACTCAACAAAAATAATGCCACCTAGGTCACGAATTGTGCTTGCCCAGCCTGCCAACATTACGTCTTTTTCGATAAAAGTTTCATTTAATTGTGCGCAATTTTGTTTTTTATATGCTAATTCCATTTTTTTCCTCTCGTTTCAAGTATTAAGCAAATAAATTATAAAATAAACATATTAAAATGGCTATTTTTTAATAAAAATTTATTTATTTTCTTTAAAAATTAATAAAATTTATTGAACTAAAATATTTATATAATATAATTTTGATTAAGCAAGCTGGGTCGGAATTAAAAACCTTACCAGCGATTATAAAAATTAAGGAGAAAAAAATGGCTTTAAAAAATTTTTTATTCACATCAGAATCAGTTACAGAAGGTCATCCAGATAAAGTTTGTGACCAAATTTCTGATGCGATTTTAGACGAATTCTTATCAAAAGACCCAAAATCAAGAGTTGCTGCAGAAACTACCGTTACAACGGGTATGGCTCTTGTATGCGGTGAAATTACATCTGATTGTTACGTTGATATTCCATCAGTTGTTAGAAACACTATTAAATCAATTGGTTATAAAGGTGAAGAAGGCGGCGGTTTTGATTATAAAACATGTGCAGTTTTAACTTCTATTGACGAACAATCAACCGATATTGCAGGTGGTGTAAATAAAGCACTAGAAGCTCGTTGTGATAATTCAGACACATCAAAAGATGAAACATTAGATATTGGTGCAGGCGATCAAGGTATTATGTTTGGTTATGCTTGCGACGAAACACCTGAACTTATGCCTTTGCCTATTGCACTTGCACATAAATTGTCTTACAGACTTGCACAAGTTAGAAAAGAAAGAATCTTGAATTATTTAAGACCAGATGGTAAATCTCAGGTTAGTGTTGAATACAGAGATGGTAAACCATATAGAATTGATACAATCATTTTATCAACTCAACATGATCCAGAAATTAATGGCAAAACAGATAATAAATTTATTCAAGACACAATCAGAAAAGATTTAATTGAACATGTTATTGATTATGTGTTTGCTGACCAAGAAATTAAACCCGATAGTGATACAAAATATTTAATTAACCCATCAGGACGTTTTGTAATTGGTGGACCTCAGGGAGATGCTGGACTTACTGGACGTAAAATTATTGTTGATACTTATGGTGGTTACGCTCGTCATGGTGGCGGTGCTTTTTCTGGTAAAGATCCAACAAAAGTTGACCGTTCTGCTGCTTACGCTGCTCGTTGGGTTGCAAAAAACATTGTTGCAGCAGGTCTTGCTTCTCAATGTGAGATTGAAATTGCTTATGCGATTGGTGTTTGTGAACCAGTATCAGTTTTAATTGATACATTTGGAACTGGTAAAATCTCAGATGAAGAACTTTCAAAATTAGTTAAAGATAATTGTGATTTAAGACCAGCTTCTATTATCAAGCAATTTGATTTAAGAAATCTTCCTGCAAAAAATGGCGGAAAATTCTATCAAAAACTTGCTGCATATGGTCATATGGGAAGAACTGATTTAGTTGTTCCTTGGGAAGATACTCAATTAGCTTCAAAACTTAAAGAACAAGCACTTGCTTTTAAGGCATAAATGAGAGAAGATTTCGACTTTAATTATAATTCAATTGGAAATATACTCGGCTCTACTTTTCAAGGTGGTGCCGAGTATTCTAATACTTCCAAAACAGCGGTATTTTTTTCTTTTTGGCCAGATATTGTAGGCAGTAAATTTTCAAGTTTTTCTAAACCTTATTCTTTAAAATCCAACAAACTTTTTGTGGTTTGTAAAAACTCTTTTGTTTCACAAGAAATTAGTATGTATAAGAAAGATATTTTAAAAAAAACTTCAGTTTATGCCAAAGGCATTGGCCTTGAAATCAATGATATTGTTTTTTCTTATAAAAATTGGAACGATTTAAATAAAACTTTTGAAGACGATTTGGATGAAGAAAATTCTGAAATTGATTTTTCAGACGATATTTATGTCGATGAAGAAAAAATTTATAAAATACTTTCTGAAAATAAATTTCTAGACGATAATCTTAAAAAGAAATTTGCAGAAAATATCATAAAATCAGTTAAAGCAAAAAGCCTAAGGAATAATCCCTAGGCTTTTTATTGTAATCTATTGTTTTATTTTCCACAACATTGTTTGTATTTTTTGCCACTTCCGCAAGGGCATAATTCATTTCTTTGAACTTTTTTATCTTTTCTTATATATGGCTTATCGTCTTTTACTTCTTTTTCTCCACTAGAATTTGTTTGTGAAGTCTTTAATGCCTTAGTAAGCTCGGTTTCAACTTCATGATTTTCTTGTGGCATATTTATTGGTTCATTTTCTACAACCTGAACCCCAAATTTTGCTCTAAAAATGTGTCTTACAGTTTCTGATTGAATTTCAGCCATCATTTCGTTAAATAAATTAAATGCCTCTTTTTTATATTCAATAAGTGGGTCTTTTTGTCCATATGCAACAAGTCCAATTCCATCTTTTAGGACATCAATATTATTTAAATGGTCAATCCATTTTGCATCAATTACTCTAAGTAAAACATCTTTTTCGATAGACCTTAAAATGTTGTTATCGGTATTTATTTTTTGTACATCATCTGGATTTCCAAAACGTGTTACGACTGAATTAAAGCTATCTATAATTTCTTTTTCATGTTTATCGTATGCTTCAGTTGCCATTTGTTTAATTTTGGCTTCAATATCACTGTAGCGCAATTTTTTGATTGATTCAACAGTTAAACTATCCATATAGACAAAAACCATACGCAATTCATTAACAAGAAGGTTTAAATCGCTTTCTATATACTCACTTGGAGACATTGATGGTGATAAATTTTTGCCTAAAATTCTATCTACTTCACATTGAATCATGTACTTTATTTGTGAAGATAAATTGGATACTTC
The DNA here is from genome assembly GCA_015152475.1 of Cyanobacteria bacterium SIG30. Taxonomy (GTDB): domain Bacteria; phylum Cyanobacteriota; class Vampirovibrionia; order Gastranaerophilales; family Gastranaerophilaceae; genus SIG30. The sequence continues at coordinate 14,919 of SUTW01000006.1, forward strand.
AAGTACTTCATGTCTTTGTGCGTAGAATTTCTCCCTTTGTATATTAATTACATCATCATATTCAAGAACACTTTTTCTTATATCAAAATGATATGTTTCAACTTTCTTTTGTGCTGATTGAATTTGTTTAGATATAAGTGGATTTTCAATAGCCATATCTTCTGGCATATTTAAAATATTCATTAGATTTGTAATTTTTTCGCCACCAAAAATGCGCATTAAGTCATCTTCAAGTGACAAGAAAAATCTTGTTGAACCAGGGTCACCTTGACGTGCGGCACGACCTCTTAATTGGTTATCAATACGTCTTGATTCATGTCTTTCGGTACCAATAACGTGCAAACCACCAAGTTCAACAACTTTGTCATGTTCTTTTTTTGTAATTTCTTGAGCTTCTGATAAAGCTTTTTCTTTTAGTTCATTGTAGTTTGGATTATCAGGTGTAATTCCCTTTTTTTCTAGTTCTTCTTTTGCAAGATATTCAGGGTTACCACCAAGTAAAATATCTGTTCCTCTTCCTGCCATATTTGTTGCAATTGTAACTGCACCAACACGTCCTGCTTGCGCAATAATATAGGCTTCTTTTTCATGGTGTTTGGCGTTTAGTACATTATGTTTAACACCTTTTTTTGTTAAAAGATGAGAAATTAATTCGGATTTTTCAATACTAACAGTTCCTACAAGAGTTGGTCTTCCAATTTTTGCCATTTGGGCAATTTCTTCAACAACTGCAAGATATTTAGTCGAAATTGTTTTGTAAATTACATCAGAATAATTCATTCTTATATCAGGTTTATTAGTTGGAATTGAAGTTACAGGTAGGTTGTATATTTTTCCAAATTCAGCTTCCTCTGTCATTGCAGTACCAGTCATACCGGATAATTTTGGGTATAATCTGAATAGATTTTGGAATGTAATACTTGCAAGAGTTTGGGTTTCGTCCTGAATTGGCACGCCTTCTTTCGCTTCAATTGCTTGATGTAAGCCATCAGACCAGCGACGTCCTTCCATAATACGACCTGTAAACTCATCAACTATCATAATTTCGTTATTTTTGATAACATAATCAGTGTCTTTAACATATAGTTCTTTTGCTCTTAACGCCTGAAGAAGATGATGCGCGTATTGTGTTTCCATATCAAATAATTCTTTTACATTTAAAAGTTGTTGGGCTTTATCAATACCATCTTCTGTTAAAATTATGTTTTTATTTTTTTCATCTACTTCGTAATCAGTTATCTTTTCAAGTTTTGGTGCAATTTTTGACATTAAAAGATAAGTTTCCGCTGATTTTTCAAGTCTTCCGGAAATAATAAGAGGAGTTCTTGCTTCGTCAATTAAAATACTGTCAACTTCGTCTATGATGGCATAATTAAATGGTCTTTGTACGCAATTTTCCATTGAAGATGCCATATTATCTCTTAAATAATCAAAACCAAATTCGTTATTTGTACCATAAGTAATATCGCAATTATAAGCTTGTCTTTTTAATTCGTATTCATCAGGTGTATAATGCGAATTTGACAGGATTACACCAACGGTTAAGCCTAAAAATTCAAATATTTTGCCCATCCAGTCGCGGTCACGTTTTGCAAGGTAATCATTGACTGTAATTATATGGACACCTTTGCCTGTTAGAGCATTAAGATATGCAGGAAGTGTTGCAACAAGAGTTTTGCCTTCACCTGTTCTCATTTCTGCAATATTGCCGTTGTGTAAAAAAATACCACCAATAAGTTGTACATCAAAATGACGCATATTTAAAACACGCTTTCCAGCTTCTCTGACAACAGCAAAAGCGTCTGGTAAAATTTTATCTAATGCTTCTTTTTCTAATTCTAAATCTTTTTTAAAATTATTACTTTTTTCTCTATTTGCAAGATATTCTTTAAATTCTTGTGTTTTAGCTCTTAATTCATCGTCTGTTAGTTTGCTATATGATTCTTCCAATGAATTTATATGCTCAACGATTGGCATAATATTATTAATTTTGCGTTTTTGCGGATCGCCAAAAATTTTAAGCAAAAAATTTGTAAATGACATGTATCTCCCCTTTTTGTGTTTATTTTACAAATATTTTACTCTAAATATAACAAGCAAGCAACTTTTGAATTATTGTTAACATTTACCAATTCTGGATTTTTTACTTTGCATTTATCAAATGCTTTATTGCATCTTGGGTTAAAATAACAACCTGATATTTTTTCTGTTATTGTTTTTGGTTGTCCTTTGATATTTTCCAGTTTTTTGTTTTTTTCTTTTGGTATTGCATTTATTAAAGCTTTTGTGTATGGATGTTTAGGGTTTTTAAATAATTCTTTTGTTTCTGATTGTTCAACAATTTTTCCAGAATACATAATGCATACATCGTCACAATATTCAGATACTATTCCAAGATTATGTGTTATTAAAATGATTGTTTTATTTTGTTTTTTAATTTTGTCTAGTAAATTTAAAATTTGAGCTTGTATTGTGACATCAAGTGCTGTTGTAGGTTCATCTGCAATAATTATTTCAGCATCGGTTAAAAGTGCCATTGCAATAATTATTCTTTGTTTCATTCCGCCTGACAGTTCATGTGGATATGATTTTAAAACGTTATCAATGTTTTTAATATCAACTTCTTTCAATGCATCATAAGCAAGTTCTTTTGCTTTATTTTTGCTTATTTTATTGTTTAGAGTAATGCTTTCTATAAGTTGATTTTCAATTGTGTATAATGGATTTAATGATGTCATTGGGTCTTGTGGAATAAGCGCGATTTTTTGTCCTCTTATTTCCTGCATTTGCTTATCATCAAAATCTAGCAAATTTTTATCATTATAAAATATCTCGCCTGAAATAATTTTTGCGTTATTTGGAAGTAATTTTAAAACAGACATTGCTGTCATGGTTTTTCCACAACCAGATTCGCCAACTAAGGCATGAGTCTTGCCTCTTTTAAAAGTAAGATTAATATTATCTAGTGCCCTATAATATTTTTCCTTAATTTCAAAATCTAGCGTTAAATTATTTATTTTTAATATGCATTCATTCATAAAATAAACTATAACATTTATTAAAAATATTAACCATTAGTAAAACTATTGATTTTGCAATTTAGCTTGCATAATTTTTTTATTTTTCTTGCGTCTCATTAAATCAACAAAAGCTTCAAGTCTTGTGAGGTAGCCCGCTCTGCCTGTCTGTTCATCCATAATTAATGGCAGAATTGGTATATCAACATCTTCTCTCATTTTTGGAAATATATTTTGTGACATAATTTCAGGCATACATGTAAAAGGTGAAATATGAATTATGCCATCCTTTCCTTTTTCTTGTGCATATATAACATCACTTATACATTCTAAGGCATCTCCGCCAATATCTCTCATTAAATATGGTTGTGCAAGTCTAAAAGCACGCTCAAGATGTGTTTCGCCTTTTTTAAACCATTTTGGTATTATTGCATCTTTTAAAAAGCTACTTACCGTTAGACTTCTTCTAACTTGAACACCCATTTTTCCAAGTTCTCTACATATATTTTGATTTGCAAAATAATCTAAAACCAAGAAGATTTCACCCGTTAAATCAACGTGTAAAACATCTTTATTTTTATTTATTTTAATATTTGAAATTTCTTTTAATGCTTTTTTGAGCATTTTATTTGTTTCCAATATTGATTTTGCGCTTTCTATATATTTTAATCCTTTTTTGAATGCTTTTTCGCTATCTCCGACATTTATTTCTCTTGCTCTGTGGTAAGATAAAAAATCTTCCAATTGGTCAAGCGCAAATACTTTTCTCATTGTAAGTAATATCGCATAAAGCTTTTTGAATGGGTTTTTAATGCCTGTTAATCTTGTTATATAATCATACATACCTTTTATACCATCATATAGGCTTAATTCAATATATTTGTCGCCATGACCCATTTCATTCAATGCATTTTGAATACTTTTTCCATATTCACCAAGCCTACATATTCCAGGAGACGTAATCATAGAAACATAATCAGCCCCACCTTCTATTGCCTCAAAAAAGTTACCTAATATTAATTTATATGGCAGACAAATAGCTTCGGGAGAATATTTTGTTCCAATTGATAAAGTTTTTTTGTTTGTATATGGTGGAACATGTGGCTCGACTCCTAATTCATTCAATGCTGCAGACCAAGCTATTGATATAGTTCCCATATGTGGAAAGGAGACTTTGATTTTTTTATTATTTTTCTTCATATTTAAATTATCACATAAAAATCAGTTTATTAAAATTTATTTTTAATAATTTAAAAACCCGTTCATCATATTTGATAAACGGGTTTAATAATTTTTTGTAGTAATTACTACTTGATTTCAACAGCTCCGCCAGCTTCTTCGATTTGTTTTTTGATAGCGTCAGCTTCTTCTTTTTTGACGTTTTCTTTGATTGGTTTTGGAGCGTTATCAACTAAATCTTTAGCTTCTTTCAAGCCAAGACCTGTGATTTCTCTAACGATTTTTAAAACAGCGATTTTGTTAGCACCAGCTGAAGTTAATGTGATTGTAACTTCTGATGGAGCTTCTTCAGCTGCTGCTGCGCCTGCTGCTGGAGCTGCTGCTACTGCAACTGGAGCTGCTGCTGAAACACCGAATTTTTCTTCCATAGCTTTAACAAGTTCAGCTGCTTCGATTAAAGTTAATTTTTCAATTGATTCTAAAATAGTTTCTACGTTACTCATTTTCTTTTACCTTTCTATTAATTAGTTACTTTTTTGTTCTTTAACTGCGTTAATAGCACGAACAAGTGCGCTCATAACGCCATTGACTGTATAAACGATACCTGATGCTGGAGAATTGATTGAACCAAGAATTTTTGCATAAAGTTCTTCTTTTGAAGGAAGTTTTGCAAGTTCTTTGGCTTCGTCAGCATTAAGTAATTTTCCGTCTAAAACAGCACCTGTAATTTCGCATTTTTTAGTTTCTTTAATGAAATTTGAAAGAATTTTAGCTGCTGCTACTTCATCGCCAAAACCAAACGCAACTGCTGTTGGACCATTTAAAAGTGATTCAATTGCTTCAAAACCTGTATTTTTTGATGCTAATTTACACAATGTATTTTTGGTAACAGTTAAGTCAGCATTTTGTTTTTGAAGCTCGCGTCTTAATTTTGTAATTTCTTCAACTGTCAAGCCTCTGTAATCAGCAACAACGGCAACTTTAGCATTTTCAAATTGCTTTTTATAACTTTCAATTTTTTCATTTTTAAAAGCTTTTGTTGACATTGAACTAGTGCTCTCCTTTCTGTTGTTTTTTATTTAAAACCTTTTATATACTAAAAAAGTTTTGCATTGATATACTGCAAAACATACAAAATAACAATATTTTTAATCGTTACCTCGGTAGGAAATTAAGGTTTTCAACCACCTACTGTCTACAGTATATTTAAATAATATTACATAAAGCGTGTTTGTCAACAATTAAAATTGTTTTGCCTCTTGAAAAATGTTTTTAATTTGATATATTATAGTTATCTTATTATTTATATAGTTTTGGTTAAATGAATAATTACAAACAAAAAATCGAAAAAGATGTTCAGTTAAGAAAATATTTAGACCTTATAAATAAAATTGCAAAGGCTGAGTATAAAATTTTAAATGCACAACATCTTATTGAATATGGAGAATTAGTCAACATTGGTATTCAAACAGTTGATATCTTAATTGATAACAATAAAATGAATGAATACAATGAATCTTATATTGCAACTGCAGTTAAATGGGCTATCAGAAATGAACTTAGAAGACGTTATAGGTGGCATGGTGTAAGAACTGAAATTGTTGGCAAAGCAAGTGATGAAGACAAAACTGAAATCAGAGAAGCAATTTACAAGACTATTTTATCGACAGACGAACTTATTGAATCTGATAAACCATTTGAAGTAAAAGATATCAGAAAAACTCCAGAAGAAAATATTGAATTTATACAAATTTCACAAGCAATCAAACATGCTATTTCAAATTTACCAAGACGTGAAAGAGATTTAATTGAGGCAAAATTTTTTAAAGAAAAGAAACTCCATGAACTTTCTGAAGAATTTATGATATCACCATCAAGAATTTCTCGTATTATTAAATCAGGTCTTGACAAAATTAAAGAAGAGCTGTCAAAATCGGACATTTTTTAAGCTATGACAATAAATCTTGTAACAAAATATCAAAGCACACCTCTTAAAGGTGTAATTACAATACCAGCCGATAAATCAATTGCACACAGGTCATTAATTATCGGTTCTTTAACTGGTGGCAAAATCAAAATTTCAAATTATTCAAGTTCAGCTGATTGTATTTCAACACTAAATATTATAAAAAATCTAGGTGCAGAAATTGAATTTTTGGATGAAAAAACTTTATTACTAGATGCAAAAAATTGTTTTATGGCACCAAATACTTCTTTAGACTGTGGTAACTCAGGTACTTCAATGCGTCTTTTGAGTGGTATTTGTGCGGGACAAAAATTTTCTTCAGAACTTATTGGAGACATTAGCCTATCAAGACGCCCTATGGCAAGAGTTATCAAGCCACTTGAACTTATGGGGGCAAAAATATTTTCAAATGACAATAAAGCTCCTTTAAAATTTGAGCCATCTAATTTGTGCGGAATAGATTATGTTTCCAATATTGCATCTGCTCAAGTTAAATCTTGTATATTGCTTGCAGGACTTAATGCACAAGGTGAAACAAGCGTTGTTGAGCCATATCTTTCAAGAAATCATACTGAATTAATGCTTAAATTTTTTAATGCAGATATTAAATGCGTTGACAATAAAACAGTTATCAGAAAATCGAATTTAGAACCCAAAAATTTAGATGTTGTTGGTGATATTTCGTCTGCAAGTTTCTTTATAGTTGCAACACTATTGGTTCCAAATTCTGAAATTATTATTAAAAATGTTGGCATAAATCAAACTCGCTCTGGAATTATTGATGTTTTATTTAAAATGGGTGCCAATATTGAAATTTTAGATAAAAAAAACGTATGCATGGAAGATGTTGCAGATATTAAAATTAAATATACGGAAAATCTTAAACCGGTTACGATTGAAGGCAGTATTATTCCTCGTTTAATTGATGAACTTCCCATAATTGCTGTTTTATTAACTCAGGCTAATGGCACATCAATTGTAAAAGATGCTTCTGATTTAAGAAATAAAGAAAGCGATAGAATTAAATTAGTTGTAACTCAGCTTAAAAAAATGGGTTGTGATATCGAAGAAACCAATGATGGTTTTATTATTAATGGTAAATCAGAACTTAAAGGTGAATGTGATTTTGAAATTGCACATGATCATAGACTTGCTATGAGTTTGTTTGTTGCATCTTTAGTTACTGAAAAATCCAGTGTTATTAATGGATTTGAGTGGGTCAATACATCATTTCCGACATTTTTAAATTGTATGTCTGATTTGGGAGTTAATGCATGATTAAAGCAATAATTATTGATGATGATGCTTCAATTTGCGAGCTTGTTAAAATCAATTTAGAACTTTCTGGCTTTACTTGTTTAAGTGCTACAGATCCTAATATTGGTTTTGCACTTGTTAAGCAGGAATTACCAGATGTTGTCATCTTGGATGTTATGATGGGTGAAGTTGATGGATATAGTGTTGCACTAAAAATTAGACAAAATGCAACAACTCAAAATATACCTATTATCATGTTAACTGCACTTGGTGAATTGAAAGATAAACTTAAAGGATTTGATTCTGGCGTTGATGATTACCTAACAAAACCTTTTGAAATTGAAGAACTTAAAGCAAGAGTTAGGGTTTTAGCTCAAAGAACAAATAAAAACACCTATTCTTCACTTATAGTTAAAGAAGTTTTGAATATTGGCGATATTACTTTAATGCCTGAAAAATACGAAGTTAAAATCCTTGATAAAACAGCTAAATTAACACCAATCGAGTTTGAAATTTTAAATATACTTGTACAAAATTATGACAAAATTGTACCTTTAAGTACAATGCTTAAAGAAATTTGGGGTTATAGTGAGGATGATAATGTTGACATTATAAGAGTTCACATGAGACATCTTCGTTCCAAAATTGATAAAATATCATGTAGTGAGAAAAAATATATAAAAACAGTTTACGGTGGCGGTTACAGGCTTTCGCCAACCGGCTCAGATAATTGATTATTTGATCTTAGCTGCAATGTATTTTGCAACACCTTCACCCATTGAAGCACAACTTGTTTGTACCCTGAGCGCGCTATGTGATTCAAAGTCAGCACCAAGACATCTTCCAATGATAAACAGGTTGTCATAATTTGTGGACATTAATGATTCTATCGGCAAATAATAATTATTGTATTTTGTCAATTTTGAATCATCATCTGAATGAATATCAATTGGATAATCGGAACTTAAAACTTCATTTTTAAAGCGTTTTTCATTAATTATATCGTTAATTTTGTATATATATTTTGTTTTAACTCTACCATTTTCGCGATTACCTGTTATATCCGCTATATTTGAAATGTAGGCATTTTCAAAACCTTTTAAATATTTCTTGCAAAAATCAAGCAATCTTACCATAGCTTCTCTTGCCTCAATTAGCGCGTTTGAGTATGCTATTAGGTCATAATCCTTATCTAGATTTAAATAAGGGCAATTAAAGGCAATTGTAGATGGCATTTTTGCAACTGTGAATAGCTGAAAATACTCAGTATCAGCAGGTTTTAGCACATTATCTTCTATTGCCTTATTAAAATATTCTTCAAGTGCCCATTTTTTGTCTTTTGACGATGTATATGCTGTACTTAAATGTCTATCGTTATCAATTTTAAATGACGTTGTAACATCTCTATTGTTATCAATTTTTAAAATAAAATCTGAAAACTTTTCTAAATCTACATTAGAAACCAAAAATCTTAAAGATTTTTTTTGAAATTTATTTTTTTCTTTTATAAAATCGCATTTTAAAATTTTTGAAAATTTTCCAGAACCTGTTGCATCAATAAAATAACTCGAATAGATATATAACGATAACAATTCAGACTCAATTTTTATTTTTTTAATATTATTTTTATTTTTTTCAAAATCTACACAAGTGGATTCATATAAAATATCGACTCCAACTTTTTTAAGCATTTGTTCGTAAACAATTTTTAAAAGTATAGGATTAAACCACCCTTTGTTACCATCTCCATATGTTATTTGTGCATTATTTAATTTAGAATATTTAACCAATTCGTTATAAAAATCCGTATTAATGTTTTTGTCATTAGATTTCATTGATGGCACAACAAGCCCGCCTGTTGTAAGACCACCTAAATAATTATTTTTTTCAACAAGCAATGTTTTTAAATTATTTTTAGCGCAATTATAAGCGCAAGAAATTCCTGCAATACCTCCACCTATAATTACAACATCATAAGATCTTTCTTTATTCATAAAATGCATTTTACCACATGCTTAATTAAAAAATAAATTAATATTATTATTTTTAACAAAATAATGACAATAATATTGATACATTTTGGACATTATGTTTTAAATAAATTCATCTAAAAAATACTATTTTTTGATTTTTCGCTATTTTTAGTATATTTTTATAACTAAATGATATATATCTATAATAGATATTATGTAATTTTATTAAAAACATAAGATAAAAAAAATAAAAATAATAAAAAAAAGAAACAATAATAATATAAAATGAACGGAGTTTTATTTTAAATTTTTAAAAAGAATAAACCAAATTGTTATAAAAATAAATATCGAATAAATATCAAACAATTTTACTGTTTATAATTTGATTAAATTGTTTTTTTAAATTAATTTTTAAAAATGAACTCTTAGAATCAATTTTAAGCCACATTAAATTTTTTTTAGGTATAAACAATCGTATTTTAATTAAAATTTAAAATAAGGGCATTCTGGACTCGCAAAAGTTAAAATGGGCATTTATTACGTTTTTTACTGACATTTTTTACTCTTTTATACTAAAAGTTTGAAACACTATTATATATTTTTTAAAAAATATAATAAATTATAAATAATAAAATTTTTAATAATTAATTATTTAAAATTTTTAAATAAAGTATTTTTTTAAATAAAAATAAAAAAATATTATCGATATATATCGTTTAGTGATAAAGTAATAATATTCATTTAAAAAATAAAATCTATTTTTAATAAAATCTAAATTTTTATTTTTATTTTTTTAAAAATAAACTTTTAGATTTTTTTTTGATAATGAAAAAACAAAAAAAATTTTCTAAACTAATTACATTATGAATAAAATTAAAGTATTAATTGTTGACGATCATAAACTTCTTAGAAATGGTTTAAGAAGTTTACTTGAAAAAGAAAAAAATATAATTGTTATTGCAGAAAGCGAAACGGGGAAAGAAGGTATAAACAAAATTTTATCTCACAAAATTGACCTTGCTGTTATCGATATATTACTAAACGATATATCGGGCATTGAAGTTATTAAAAAAATTGTAGAAAATTCACCAGATACAAAAATTATTGCATTATCATCTGATAAAAATCCTCATAATATTTTGGAAGCAATTAAAGCTGGCGCAAATGCTTATGTTTTAAAAGATATTCCGGATAACGACTTGATTTTTATTATTCAAAACGTTGCAAAAGGCGCATTCTATCTTGATTATCAAGTGGCTGACATAATAAAAAAGAATTCAGATTTTATTCTTCCCCAAAAGAAAATGACAAGAGCAGGATTTAAAGCTCAACATGCAAATTTAACCGAAAGAGAATATGAAGTCTTAAAACTTATTGTAGATGGCAAATCAAATCAACAAATTGCAGATATATTGAGTATTAGCGAACATACATCTAAAGCGCATGTGTGTAATATTATCCAAAAACTTGTTGTTGATGATAGAACTCAAGCTGCTGTAAAGGCAATAAAAGAGGGTATTGTTTAACATAATTTGCAGATTTTTCTCTTTAAGCTATAATAAAAATACAATAGGGGAAGAATTTTATGTTTAATTTATTAAAAAAAGATTTATCAATACCTAGTTTTTTAGGTAAACATCTTTCTATATTTTCAAACACTAAAAACATTAGTGGCTTGTCAAAAATATGGTTTGAGCTTGCAAAAAAATATCCAGATTCAGTCATTTTAAATGATGAATATTCAAAGCTTACTTTAACGACATCTGATTTTGTAAGATTATTTTCAACTTGTGCTGCTGCGCTTCAAAAGTTAGGCATTAAAAAAGGCATGAAGGTTGCGCAATTTAGTGAAAATAGTGCAAAATGGATAGTTTTAGACCAGGCAATCATGGCATGTGGCGCAATTAATGCCGTAAGGGGTTCTGAGGCACCAAAAAGCGAATTACAATACATTTATGAGCACTCAGACAGTGTTGCCCTTGTGACGGATGATATCAAGGTTATTGAGGCGCTATCACCGCTTTTTGCAAAAAAACAGCCTAAATTTATTATATATATTGGCAAAAATGATATAAGTGGACTTAAAAATATCATTAAAATACCTTTTTATAGTTTTGAAGATTTTGTTAAATACGCTGAAGATAAGAAATTTTGGCCTACAACAATTGAAATTAATGACCCTGCCACAATAGTTTATAGCTCCGGAACAACAGGGAAGCCAAAAGGCATTGTGTTAAGTCATGGTAATCTGCTTTCGCAATTTGCACCAATTCACACTGTTATCAAAGTAAAAAAAGGCAGACATTTTTTAAGTATTTTACCAATTTGGCATATGTATGAAAGATTATGTGAATATTATGCAATGTCAAAATGCGCAATAATTGATTACACAAATCTTAGAAACTTTAAAAAAGATTTAATTCGCTTTAAGCCTCAATATCTAATTTCTGTACCAAGACTTTGGGTATTGTTGTACGACGGAATAATGGCTGAAATTGCTTCAAAACCATTGATTTCAAGAATGATATTTAATTTCTTATTAAAGATTTCTAAAATATGTAAAAAAACAAAACGTATTATCTCAAATAGATCGATTTATCACGAAAAAACCACTATTTTAGGCAAAATTATACCATTTTTTGTAACAAATATATTAATGCCCATCGATAAATTTTCAATGAAATTTGTATACAAAAAAATCAAAGATGCTTTGGGTGGTAAATTTATCAAAGGCATATCAGGTGGCGGTGCTCTGCCTCATTATATTGAAGATTTCTTTGAAGCAGTCGGTGTAGCACTTTACGTTGGTTATGGATTAACTGAAACATCACCTGTTTTAAGCGTTAGAAAAGAAGAAAACAATAAGCTTTATTCTGTTGGTCCAGCTCTTCCTGGAACAGATTTTAAAATAGTTGATCCAACAACATTTGAAGAAAAACCACAAGGACAAAAGGGTCTTATCCTTGCTCGTGGTCCACAGGTTATGCTTGGATACTATAAAGATAAAGAAGCGACAGAAAAAGTTACTTATGAAGACTGGTTTATTACAGGCGATATTGGCTGGCTTACAAAAGATGCCAATCTTGTTATTACAGGCAGAATGAAAGAAATAATTGTATTATCAAACGGTGAAAATATTGAAGCAGACGGAATTGAAGCGGTTTGTCTTGAATTACCTTATGTTTCACAAATCGTTGTAACTGGTCAAGATAAACCTAATTTAACAGCTTTAATTGTTTTAAATCAAGACGAATTCTGTAAGGTTATGCCAAAGAAAGCAAACAAGGATCCTAATACATTGACTGATTTTAAAGCATTTTTATTAAATGAAATAAATAACAAAATTAAATCAAGAGTTAATTTTAGACCATTTGAAAGAATAAATGATATCACATTTATTAAAGAAGAATTTACAGTTGATAACGGCATGATGACTCAAAGTTTAAAAATCAAAAAACACGTTGTTTGCGAAAGGTATAGTCAAGAAATCGAAGCAATGTATAAAAAATAAGGAGGATTTATGGGAATAATGCAAGGTAAAAATGGTATTATATTTGGAGTATCCAATAAATTTGGTATTGCAAATGCCATTGCTGAGCAGATTTATAATGAAGGTGGCAATATTGCTTTTACCTACGCTAATGAAGCAATGGAAAAAAGAGTTAAGCCTATTGCGGAATCTATGAATTCAAAAATGTGTTTAGAATGTGATGTCACAAAAGAAGAAGATGTTAAAAGAGCTTTTGAAGAATATAAAAAACATTATGGTACACTTGATTTTGTAGTTCATGCTGTTGCTTTTGCGAATAAAGACGATTTGATGGGTGATTTTTATACAACATCAAAAGAAGGGTGGGATTTGGCAATGCATGTAAGTGCTTATTCTCTTCTTACAATCTCAAAATACGCAAAAGAACAAATGGAAAATAATAATGGCGGTTCAATTATTGCACTTACTTATTTGGGCGCTACAAAATATGTCGCAAATTATAATATTATGGGTGTTGCAAAAGCTGCTCTTGAATCTTCTGCGCGTTACATTGCAATGGATTTAGGAAAATACAATATTCGTGTTAACTGCTTATCTGCAGGACCAATGAAGACTCTTGCAGCAAAAGGTATTTCAGGTTTTGATTCAATGCTTAAAGCAAACGCTCTTAAAGCTCCTTTGAAACGTACACCAACCCTAGAAGATGTTGGAAAAGCTGGTTTGTACCTTGTGTCTGACCTTTCATCAGGCGTTACAGGACAAGTTCAATTTGTTGACTGTGGTGCAAGTTCAGTTTTTGCATCACGCGAAGAAATGAGCGAATTAAGTAAATAATAAAACTAGATTAAGCGTATAGCCATAATTTTTGACCACAACCTTCGTCTGGAGTTGAAGCTCCACCTAGGCCATATGTGGTTTGGCTATTCGCTTTTTGATATCCAAAATTAGATATTTCATTTAAATCTTGATGCAGTTTACTGCCTGCTACTGGTTGCTTAGTGATATGAGATGCGCCAAAACTTGGCATTTGAGTGTTAATCTTCTTGCTATTTGCAAAAAAATTCATCTCGTTTGAACTAATTTTTGGAACTTCAAAAGTCATAGTTTGTCCTTATTTCTCTATATATAAATAAAAACAACCAGTAAAAATATATTTACAAAAAAATAAAAAAAGTTACAAAAATTAAAATTTTGGAAAAGTTGGAAATGGATTTTTTTGCACTTGCTCATGAAAACTTCCGCCAGCACAAACAATTTCAATAACTTTAAGCGTAAAATCACGAGCTGCATCAGATTGATTTATGTAAAATTCCTTATTATCCATATGCTTAATTGTCATAATGGCGCTTTGATTTTTTTCAGCAGGCAAATACAAAGAAGCGATTTCTTTATCTAAAAGAATTTTGATTTGCTCATCATAATTATTAGGAGAAACGCCTTCTAAAATTTGATAATAATTACCATTAAGTGCAAAAATTCGTCCACAAAAAAGTGGAGATGAATCATTAACTCTTTGAAGTGCCTTTGGAACATTGTTAAAACGTGTTGTAAAGCTTAATGTATGCCACAAAATATTAACAACAGCAACAGTTTTAGCTGAATCAATTTCACATGTTATATTTTGAACAGGAACATTTCGAACACTAAAAGATTGTTTTAATTGTTCAATAATAAGAGCAATATTATCAATAATCTTTGAAAATGCATCACTTGTATTCATTAAAGAATGTTGAAAATCAAGATACTGTTTAAACATATGTACAGCAACAAGTCCTGCTCTTTCTTGAACAACGGAAGATTTTCTTAATTGGATTTCTCTATTATCAAGACTATCGAAATTATCTTTCACATTCGCCCTCGATATGCTACCTAATAATATAATATACTAAAATCGAGATAAATAAAAGCTTTATTTTTAAAAATATATTTTTTGATTTAGAAAATTTGCCCTATTAATTGAAAATAAAGTATAATTATCTTATGAACAAATACCTGAATGATTTTGAAAAATATTTATTATATGAAAAGAATTTTTCCATGCACACGATAAAAGCTTATAAATCAGATGTTTCAACATTTCTTTTATGGCTTAATGGTGAAAATCCTATTGAAATTACTAATAAAAAATTTGTAGAATTTTTAAGATTTATTCAAAATATTGATTATCAAAAAACAACAGTTGCAAGAAAAATTGCGTCAATTAAATCATTTTACAATTATTTATATTTAAAAGAAAAAATCAATTATAACCCGATTGATAATGTAATTTTACCTAAAAGAACTAAAAGTTTGCCAAAATTTTTAACAACAGAAGAAGTTGAAAACATTTTAAGGAACACAAAAATTGATTCACCTAGTGGCTATAGAAACAGGCTTATTCTTGAACTATTATGGGTTACTGGAATGCGTGTAAGCGAACTATCAAGTTTAAATTACGAAAATCTAAATTTGGAAAACAATGAAATTAGAGTTTGCGGAAAAGGAAATAAGGAAAGAATTGTTTTAATACCAGATAAAACAAAAGAATTTTTAAATAATTACTTAAATAATGTTAAAAATTTAATTTACAATACTAAGATTGATGCAAAATCGCCAATTTTTATTAATAATACTGGTTATAGACTACAAAATCAAAGCATTAGAAAGGCAATTAAACAAGTTGTAGATAAAATACAATTGCCAAAAAAAGTTACACCACACGTTTTTAGGCACAGTTTTGCGACAAAAATGCTTGAAAAAGGTGCAGATTTAAGAATTGTACAAGAATTATTAGGGCACGCAAGTATTGCAAATACACAAATTTATACACACGTTTCAATGCAAAGAATGCAAGAAGTTTATAGCCAAGCACATCCAAGGGCATAAATTATTTATTAATTTTTACACCAAGCCAGTTAAAAACTTTAAATCTTGCGCAATAATCCTTTAAATCTTGTTTGATTTCAGGCATTAAAATAAATATTGTAATTAAGTTTGGAAGCGCCATTGCAAGCATTGTTGCGTCTGTAAAATCAACAACGCTTTGAAGATTCATTGAAGAACCAATTACAATAAATAAACAAAACATTATCTGAAATGCTTTAATTCTTTTTGTACCTTCACCAAAAATATAACACCAAGCCTTTTGACCGTAATATGCCCAGGAAATTACTGTTGATAATGCAAATAACACTATAACAAACGATAAGATATAAGGAAAAAAGCTTGATACACTTCCAAAAGCAGAAGATGTAAGCTGTATGCCAGTAATTCCATCTGTATAATTTTGATATTGTTTGGTAATAATAATAACAGAAGCTGTCATTGAACACATAACAACTGTAAAAAATGGCTCAAGAAGTGCAACAAAACCTTGCGAAATAGGTTCTTTTGTCATTGTTGCGGCATAAGCAATTGGTGCAGAACCTGCACCTGCTTCGTTAGACTGAATTGAGCGCCTCATACCAATAATAATACAACCAATTACGCCTCCCGCAACAGAAGTTGACTGAAAGGCTGTTTTTATAATTGTATAAAGAACCTCTGGTATATTTGTAAAGTTAATAACAATAATGAAACAGGAAATCAACATATATAAACCGCACATAACAGGAACGATTTTTGATGCAACATTTGCTATACTTTTAATGCCACCAACAATGATGAGTGCAACAATAATCATTAAAATTAAGCCACAAACCCAAGCATTATTAAAAAAGAAACTATTTTCACCACCTGTCATATATATAATTTGTTGAGTTGCTTGGTTAACCTGCAACATATTGCCACCACCTAATGATCCAGGAATACACATAATAGCAAAAAACAATGCTAAAACTTCACCAAATTTTCTCATACCTTTTCTTGTAAGCCCATGCGCCATATAAAACATAGGGCCACCAGAAATAGAACCGTCAGGATTAAATTTTCTATATTTAACAGCTAGTGTACATTCAAAGAATTTAAGTGCCATACCAAAAAATGCACCAAAAAACATCCAAAACATAGCACCTGGCCCACCAACAGAAATCGCTATTGCGACACCTGCAATACTTCCAAGACCCAAAGTACCAGACAATGCCGTTGAAAGCGCTTGAAGCGATGAAACTTCACCGTCTGAATTGCCGTTATTATCTTTTTTTATAATTTGTTTAACTGCATAACCAAAGCCCCACAAATTAATACCATTTAAATATAGCGAGGCAAATATACTTGCAAAAATTAACAATAAAATAAGTATTGGCACATCAACTCCAGCTATATTAACTGGAAAAAATACTATTTTTGAAAAAAAATCTGAAAAAGGTGCAAAAACACTATCGATTTTCTTATCTAATTCAAGAGCAAAAACTCTTTGCGTGTTAAAGAAAAATAATGCAAGCATTATTTTTAAAATAAATTTCATCGGCTATTCCTTATTATTTTGAGGGCAAAATTATAACCTGCCCAATTTGAAGTCTTGCAGGATTTTTAATGTTGTTAATTTGTTGAATTTCTTTAATTTTTTCGTCACTATATTGACCATAATATCTTACAACGATTTTATCCAATGTATCACCTTTTTGAATAGTATATTTTTCTTGGATTAAATCAGCATCAGGCAAAGGAGCATTTTCAACAACTTTTTGTTCAACTTTTTGAACAGTTTTAACTTCAATTTCATTATCCTTGTTTACACCAGCAGAGCTTAAAGCAACGATGCCAAAAACAAATAACATAAAAAGAACGCCTGAAACAAAACCAACAACGTAGTAAACTCCAGGAGTTTTGTTCACATGGCTTCTTGTGAAATTTCTGCCAATGTTTTTATATAAAACATCAAGTTCATTCGTTTCTTCAACTTCTTTTTTTGCACCAGCTTCTGAATATTGTGGCATAATTTCATTGTTATCTAAATTATTTGGCTTCATATCTTCAAACATAGACATTCTCTCCTTTGATAGTCCTATTCTGTGTGATGTCAAACTTTTCATAACTCATTCCCTTTACTATATAGTAATTTGAACCAAAGTTGAATGTCAAGAATTGAGATTAAAATTGTAATAAAGCTTATCAAATAAGTTTTTCAAAATAACTAATTACTTTGTTTTTATAAAAATCATTTTTTGAAGAAAAAGCTAAAACGTCACAAGATAAAATTTTTGAAAGCGAATTAATTTTATTAAAAGTTTCATTTCTTGAAATATAATCACATTTTGTCATAATGGCAAAATAGGGAACATTATTTAATTGCAACCATTCTAACATCTGTAAATCATTTTTTTGAATATCGTGTCTGGCGTCAATAAAAAGTATTGTCGATTTTAAATTTTTTCTTTCAAGTAAATATTCTTCAAGAGATTTTTGCCATCTATTTTGTTCAGTTTTTGAAACTTTTGCATAACCATAACCGGGTAAATCTGCAATAATAAAAGATTCACTAATTTCAAATAAGTTTATAAGTCTTGTTTTGCCAGGAGTATTTGATGTTTTAGCAAGTTTTGCATTATTGGTTAATCTGTTAATAAAAGATGATTTTCCAACATTTGAACGCCCTAAAAGTGCAAATTCAGGCAAGGGAGAATCAGGGCAATGCAATAAATCAGGAGCACTAATTAAAAATTTTGGATTCTTGATTTTTAGCATCAGCCTTCATTTCTTTCATTCTTTTTTTATACATTGCTATACTTAAAAGATTATAAACTTTTTCATTATTTACAACATTAATTTGAATATTATTTTTCATTATATCAACGTTAATTGATTTTTTTTCAGTTAAATTCGTTTTTAAATTCACAATATTAATTATTTTGCCTTTAAGAATACTTACGGGCGACATAACAAAATCTTCAAATGATTTAAAAATAGAATTCTGCATAAAATAAACCTAACATATTTATTATAACATGTAAAATATTTTTTTGATATAATCAACCTTACATTATATAAGGAGAATAAAATGTATACTGAAATGACACCAAATGGCTATGGAATCTCTATTGAAAAAGGGGAAGTATTATTTAAGGATAAATCTGATTTCCAAGATGTTGAAATATTTGAATCAAGAGGATTGGGACGAGTTTTAACACTTGATGGATTAATGATGACAACAGAAAAAGATGAATTTTTCTACCATGAACTTATAACACATATCCCAATGATCACACATAAAAATCCCGAGAATGTTCTTGTGATTGGTGGTGGTGATGGTGGCACAATCAGAGAAGTTTTAAAACATAAAAGTGTTAAAAATGTTGATTTGTGCGAAATTGACGGAATGGTAATCGATGCAAGTAAAAAATTTCTTCCAACAATTGCCTGCAAATTAGATGACCCAAAAGTAAAAATTTATGTCGAAGATGCAATAGAATTTATAAAAGATAAAAAAAATGTTTACGATGTAATTTTGATTGATTCAACAGATCCAATGGGACCAGGAGAAGGTTTATTTACCGAAGAATTTTATACAAATGTTAAAAATTCACTAAGACCAAATGGTATCGTAGTTCCACAAAGTGAATCACCATTTGGACAACAAGAAGATTGCAGAAAAGTTTATAAATTACTTAAAAAAATCTTTAAAAATGTTGCACCATATTGTTCTCCAGTAATTACATATCCATCTGGATATTGGTCTTGGGCATTTTGTAGTGATGATGTTGAGATACCAACGTTCGAAACACAATTAGATGAAGATAGAGCTCTTGAAATTGAAAAACAATGCAAAATATATAATTCAAAGTTCCATAAAGGCGTTTTTGCAACACCAAACTTCATAAAAGAATTAACAAAATAATGAAACAAAACAATAAAAAACAAAAAGGCGCTTAAATAAGCGCCTTAAATTTTATTTAAAAGGAAAATTTGGCATTCTTCCTTTAAAGTTTGGTATTCCGCCCTTTTTAAGGGTTCCAAGTCCTTTCATCATTTTTCTCATTTGTTCAAACTGTAAAATGAATTTATTAAATTCTTCATATGAAACACCAGCACCCTTTGCAATACGTTGCTTTCTGCTTGCATTTAAAAGATTAGGATTCATTCTTTCTTCTGGCGTCATGGATGAAATCATAACTTCAATGCGCTTAAATTGCTTATCACCTTCATGCGAAATTGTATCAATATCATCGTTTTTAAGTCCTGGAATTGGAAGCATTTTTAATATTCCCCCAAAAGAACCAAGCGCTTTAATTTGTTTTTGGATATTCAAGAAATCATCAAAGCTAAATTGAGATTTAAGCATCTTTTCTTCAAGTTTTTTTGTTTCTTCAATATCGATTGTTTTTTGTACTTTTTCGACCAGTGAAACAATATCGCCCATTCCCAAAATTCGATTTGCCATTCTGTCTGGATAAAAATCTTCAAGAGGTTCGATTTTTTCACCTAAACCAATAAATTTAATTGGTTTACCAGTTGTATAAACAACAGAAAGTGCGGCACCGCCCCTTGTATCACCGTCTAGTTTGGTTAAAATAACACCGGTTAGTCCAAGTTGTTCATCAAAGTTTTTTGCAACATCAACTGCTTCTTGCCCCGTCATTGAGTCTATAACAAGCAATTTTTCATTCAGCTGATAACTTTTATTTATTAAAAATAATTCAGCCATCATTTCTGTATCAATTTGCAAGCGACCAGCAGTATCAATAATGACAACCGTATTATTATTTTCTTTTGCAAATTTTAAACCTTCATCAACAATTTTTAAAACATCTGTGCAATTATCAATTTTAAAAACATCTATATTATTATCTACACACAATGTTTCAAGTTGCTTAATTGCGGCGGGCCTATAAATATCACAGGCTAAAATTAAGGGTTTTTTACCTTCATTTTTTAATTTAAGTGCAAGTTTTGCACATGATGTAGTTTTACCTGAACCTTGAAGCCCCAAAAACATAATTAAACTTGGATTTGTGTCAAGTTTAAGCTCAGCTTTTTCGAAGCCTAATAATTTTGTTAATTCGTCATGAACAATTTTAACAAGCATTTGAGATGGGTTAACTGATTTTAAAACATCTCGCCCAATAATTTCATCTTTAATACGCGAAATAAATGCTTTAACAACAATTAAAGAAACATCGGATGCAAGTAAAGCACGCCTGATTTCTCTTAGTGCCTCATCAGTGTTTTCTTGCGTCAAAGTAGCATTACCTGACGTTTTTCTTATTATATCTTGTAATTTATCGGATAAAGATTCAAACATAACTAAATCTTATCACAAATAAAACAGATTTTAATTGTTACCAAATAATTCTCCAAGCATATAAAGTGAACCGCAATAAACTTTAAGTGAATTATTATCTAATTTATTTTTATCAAATCTAGTTGCTTTACCATTAAATTTTTCTGGCAAATCATCAAATTTTAACGATAAATTGTGAGAAAATTCATTTATAAATAATTCATCATCGTTTTTTACTAAAATATCAAGCATTTCAGAATAATTTTTATTTTTTAAGCAACCAAAAATAAATTGAATATGAGAATTTTTATAATTATCGTCTAAAAATTTTCTTAAAGTTCTTGCGCCGCTTGGATTATGACATCCATCAATTAAAATGTTATTTTTTGTATCAAGTTCAAGCCTAAAACGCCATTTAACGTTTGATAATGCTTTTAAAATCAAAGATTCGTTAAAATCAAATGGTAAAAATTCAAGAGAATTAAGCGCAAGAGCTAAATTTCTTTTTTGATGTTCACCATTAAGCGAAAAACCAGAAGGCAAAACTGCATCTTCTACAATTTTGATATCCTTGGTGATATTCCTAAAAACATCTAGTCCTTTATTATTAACCCCAACAACCAAAGGAACATCTTTTTTAATTATGCCAGCTTTTTCAAATGCAATTTTTTCAATTGTATCTCCGAGTCTATCTGTATGTTCCAAATCAACATCAGTTATTATTGTGACAAGTGGTTTATCAACAACGTTAGTTGCATCAAGCCTGCCGCCAAGACCTGTTTCTAGAACAAGAATGTCTACTGAATTTTTATTAAAATAATAAAATGCTACAGCTGTCAAAAGCTCAAATTCAGTTAAATGAATGTCATTTTTTAAAGCTAAATTATTAATAAAATTAATTATTTCGTTAAAATCGTTATCAGAAATTTCTACATTATTTATTTTAAATCTTTCATTGTATCTAAATAAATGCGGGCTTGTAAAAAGACCTGTTTTAAATTCATTCTCAATTAAAATTTGATTTAATATTGCGCAAGTTGAACCTTTTCCATTTGTACCTGCAATGTGAATAACATTTAAATTATTCTGAGGATTATCAAGAAGCGCCAGAATGGCCTTAATTCGATTTAAACCAAGTTCTATATGGAATTTATCAGACGAGGTTAAAATATCAACAGCATTCATTTTTTAATAACCTCTAAAAGTTGGTTTTTAATATTTAATGTTGCGTTTAATCTTGCATTTTCTTGTGCGCATTTTTTCATTGCATTAAGTTTTTCAGAATTCAACAGTAAATCATCAATAATACATTTTAAATTTTCAAATGTACAATCACTATCTTCCAAATAAATAGATGCTCCAATTTCTTCAAGCTTTCTTGCATTTAATCTTTGATGATCTTTTGCAGCAAATGGGTAAGGGACAAGAATTGATGGTGAATTTGAGGCGCAAATTTCAGAAATTGATAAAGAACCAGCACGCGATATAACCAAATCACAAGCAATAAGAGGTAGCGTCATATCATCAAAATAAGGCTTAATAATTGTATTTGGTGGAATACTTTCAATTTTATCAATACATTCCTGGTAATTTTTAGCGCCAGTTTGTAAAATAATTCTAAAATCTTTTTTGTCTTTATATTCATTAATCAATTTTAAAGTAGCTTCATTGATAGATTTTGCACCTTGTGAACCGCCCATTACTAAAAGCACAAAATCATTTTGAGAAATATTCATTTCAAATCTTGCATCAATTTTTGTTTTCTTTGAAAAACTTTCTCTTATTGGATTGCCATTAAATTCAATATTATTATTCTTTAAATGCAATTTAGCGCTTTCAAAAGCAGTTGAGATTTTTGTTGCATTTCGTGCAAAAGCTCTTGAAACAATGCCTGGATAAGCATCACAATCATGAAGCATATATGGTACTTTTAGAACATTCGCACATATCAATGTTGGAGCACTAACATAACCACCTGTTGCAAAAACTACACAGGGTTTATATTTAATAAAATAAATTAATGCCTTTAAACTTGCAAAAAAAGTGTTAAAAAGCCACAAAATAAAAGACAAACCAATTTTTCTGGGCATTGCAGAAACATTTGTTGAAAGAAAATTAAAACCTTCCTTTTTGCATATGTCAAATTCAAGTTTCTTTTTATTGCCAATATAATACAAATTAAAATCTTCGTTTTTTAATGAATTATAAATAGCAACTGCAGGATAAATATGTCCACCTGTTCCACCACCAGTTATAAAGATTGTTTTTTTGTCTTTTTTCATTAATTTACCCCATTTGGCATAATTCTTCTAACTTTTTTTCTTGAAATATTTAACAAAATTCCAAGCATACACATAGTAACCACAAGAGAACTTGAACCGTAACTAATAAAAGGCATTGGAATACCTGTTGCCGGTATAAACGAACTTGCAACCGCCATATTCAAAAGAGCTTGTGTGCCGATTGAGAAAGTTATGCCAAATGCAAGAAGTTTCCCAAACATATCAGGACACCTTGTTGCAATCAAAAATCCTCTCATAATAAAAACTAAAAATAAGATAACAATAAAAACAGAACCAATAAAACCAAATTCTTCCGCAATTACAGAAAAAATAAAATCCGTATGCCCTTCAGGCAACCAAGAAAGCTTTTGTTTTGAATTACCATACCCAACGCCAATCAAACCGCCTTCAGCAAATGCTATAAGTGATTGAATAATATTATAACCTGTACCTCTTGGGTCTCTATCTGGATTAAGCCAAGTTAAAATTCTGTCCCATTGATAACCTCTTAAATATAAAAATCCTACTGGAATAGCGCAAATTACTGATGACAAAATAAATTTAATCGAGCCACCTGCGCAAAAATAAATTCCAAAAGTAGTCATTAAAAGCAAAAGCGCCATTGATAAATTGGGTTGCTTTAATACAAGCAACAAAATAAGCCCAAATAAAAAATAATAAATATATTTATTTGAATCTAATATCCTTATGTCCTTTGAAAAAATATTAGCAAAACATAAAACAACTGCTAGTTTTGCAAATTCAGACGGTTGAAACCTAATTCCACCGCCGAAATTTAACCATCTTGTTGCACCGCCTGCTGTATAACCTAATGGAGTAAATGCTGTTAAAATCAGTAAAAATAAAACAAAAAAAGCAAATGGCAAAGCCAGATTTTTAAGTTTTTTGTAATCAAATTTAAAAATTATAAAAGAACAGGCGACAACACCTATTAAAAATCCTATTAAATGTCTTAAAACATAATATAAAGGTGTGATATTTTCTCTAATTGCTCTTGCAGAACCAGCTGAAAAAACCGACATAATACCAATTACAACAATAAAAACCGAAACTAAAATCAATGTTTTATCGGGCGGAGTTGTTATTGTTTGTTGACTTAAATCAATTCTATTTTCATTTCTTAAAGACATAATCTTTAAAAACCTCTCCTCTGTGTTCAAAACTTTTAAACATATCAAAACTTGCACAAGCAGGTGACAATAAAACAACATCAGGATTTAATTTTTGTCCCAAATCTATTGCTTCTTCGAGCGAAGATGCTCTGATTATATTATTATATCCGGCTTCATTCAAAGCACTTTCAAAACGAGAAGTTGCCTCGCCAATTAAAACTACATCATGAATTTTTTCTTTAACTTTTGAGCAAAATTCATCAAGTGAAGTATTTTTATCGCGACCACCAGCAATTAAACAAACATTTTTTGAAGGAAAAGCATCAAGTGCCACTATTGTAGCTTCAGGATTTGTTGCTTTTGAATCATTATAAAAATCCGTATTATTGATTCTGCGTACAAATTCGCATCTGTGTTCTGGTGCTTTAAAAGTTTTAATCGCATTAACAATAGCTTCATTATCTATATTTAGAATTTTTGCAACCAAGATTGCGCACATTACATTTTGTATATTGTGTTCTCCACACAAAGGAATGTCATCAACAGAAATTATTTCTTCTTCATTAAAAATAATTTTTTCATCAACAAGACATATATCTGCTTTGTTTTTTGTTGAAAATGCATAAACGTTACAATTAAGTTCACTATTTAATTTTGAAACCATTGAATCATCAAAATTTAATATAGCAAAAGAATCCTTACAAAGATTTTTAAATAGTTTAGCTTTTGAAAGAAAATAGTTTTCAACATTGCCATGGAAAGATATATGGTCTGGTGTTAAATTGGTAAAAATAGCGATTTTAGGTGATATTGTTGGCGAATATTCAAGCTGATAAGAACTTGCTTCAACAACAAAATAATCGAGATTTGAATCTAGATATTCAAATGGAGAGATGCCAATATTTCCACAGTATTTTGAATTAAATTTATAAGATAACAAATGGTTTACAAGCATTGTTGTAGTTGTTTTTCCATTGGTACCCGTAATCACAACCATTTTGTTATTAAAATATCTAGAACAAAATTCTAAATCACTAAAATATTCAATTTTTCTTTCTTGTAAAGTCTTTAAAATATTTGAATTCAATGGAACAGATGGACTTAAAATTGCAAATTCAGCATTATTTATAAATTCATCACTATGTTTTCCAAATTCAATATTAATACCTAATTTTGTTAATTTATCTATATTTCTGTCTTTTTGGTCAGATAATTCGGTTATAAAAACATCTGCGCCTTTTTTTGCAAAAAACTTGGCTGCAGCAATACCTGTAAGTGAATATCCGACTATTAAAATTTTCTTATTTCTAAAATTCTCAAACACTAAAATAAACCTCTAGATAAAAAATACAAACAGACTGAAAGTAAACCCATAAAAGCATTAATAAGGGCAAAAACAATAACAATTTTATTTTCGCTCCAACCTAATAGTTCAAAATGATGGTGAATTGGAGTCATTTTAAAAACTCTTTTACCAAATAATTTAAAACTTGTGATTTGTATCATAACAGATACTGTTTCACAAATAAAAATTGTAGCAATAGGAATTAGCCAAAGTTCAAATTTGCCCATTATCGCTATAACTGCAAGCAGTCCACCCAAGGCAAGACTTCCTGTATCTCCCATAAATATTTTTGCAGGTTTTTTATTGTAATATAAAAAACCAACGCAAGAAGCACAAGCAGCACCAGAAATTATAGCAATATCAACTTGTTTGTTTAATAAACAAATTACCGTGCACGCTAAAAAAGCAAAAATAGAACAAGATGATGCAAGGCCATCAAGTCCATCCGTTAAATTCACGGCATTTGATGCGCCAACAATCATAAAAACGGCAAAAACTGGATAAAACCAACCTAAATCAAAACTAAAATTAAACAAAGTGATTTGTGTTTGTGATGCAAAAATTAAATAAAATGCAGGAAGCATAGAAACAGCAATTTGCAACATAAGTTTCCCTTTTGCACTTAAACCTTCGTTTTTATGCCCTTTAATCTTTTTAAAATCATCTTGGAAACCAGTTATAGCATAAAAAACAAAAGTCATAAGAATAACAAACGCCCTTGTTGTAGTCGCTTCTGCCATAAAAAGTACTAAAAGAGATGCGAGTAAAATTGAAACAATTATAAAAACACCGCCAGTAGTTGGAGTTTTTTCCTTTCCAGCATGCATTTTTGCAACTTCTTCTCTTATATATTGACCGTACATTTTCTTTTTCATTAATGCGATATACGGAACACCTAACAAAAGTGTCAGAACTAACGCAATTAACATACAAACAGATGTCATTATCATATTTTTTTACCTATATAACTTATAATTTCTTCAAACTTCATTGAGCGAGACGCTTTAAACAATAAAACATCCCCATCATTAATATTTTGAGCCAGATAATTGGCGCAATCTTCATTTGAATTAAAATGAACAGAATTCAAATTTGTATTTTTACCAATATGTTTTGCAAGTTTACCAACTGTAACTAATTTAAGATTAGAATAGTTTTCAAGAAATTCACCAAGTTCTCTGTGATATTTAATTTCGTCCTTCCCAAGCTCAAGCATATCGCCAAGAACCAAAATGTTATTTGACTCTTTATAAACTGATAAAAATGTCTTTAAAACAGCTTTCATTGATTCAGGGTTAGCATTGTAGCTATCGTTTATAAGCGTAATACCATCAATTTTTGTAATTTCCCATCTTTTTTCAATTGGAATAAAATTATATAAGCCCTTTTTAATGTTTTCAGTTTTTAAACCTAGGTATTTTGCAACTTCAATTGTTAGAAGCGCATTTTCAATATTATGTTCACCTTCCAGTTTAAGTTCAAAAGTTTCATTATTATAATCAAAAACAGATAAATTCTTATCTATTTTAAAAGAATTAGTATTTTTAATTGAAAGATATCTAACGTCACCTGCAAAATTTAAATTATCACGAATTAATTTATTATCATGCGCAACAAGCAATGCATTGTCGTTCAAAAATGATGCAATTTCACATTTTGCAATTGCAATATTTTTTAAACTTCCAAGTCTTTCAACATGTGCAGAGCCAACATTTGTAATAACCCCTATATCATGCCTTGCATATTTAGATAGCATTTGAATTTCGCCTAAATTGCGCATACCCATCTCAATTACCAAAACTTCAGTATCTAAAGGCATATTAAACATTGTTTCACAAAGCCCAATTTCATTGTTATGATTTAAAATAGATTTATGCACATTATATTCGGTTGACAAAACTGAAGCCAACATTTCTTTAACAGTCGTTTTACCACAAGAGCCAGTAACTGCAACAACTTTTGGATTAACTTTATTTCTAATATAATTTGCAAGTTGAAGATAAGTAATTAAAGTATTTTTTGAATACAAAACAAAATTAGCATTTTTGTTAATTTTTCTTTTATCTTGTGTAAAATATCCAAGAGCTCCATTTTCAATAGCTTTATCTATAAAATTATGCCCATCAAAATTTTCACCGCGTAAAGGCAAATAAATATCGCCCTTATGTATTTTTCTTGTGTCAGTCGAGATGTCAAAAACACCATCTAAATCTCTATTAAAAATAATTTCTGCATCAGAATTATTTACTATTTCATCAATACTAAATCTCATTCATATATTGTAAAACAAATAAGACATGCTGTACAATAAAATTTATGAAAAAAATTGCTTTTATACCAATTGATGACAGACCAATTTGTTATACCTTAATTCAACAAATTACAGCGATTGACAAGGACATTGATCTTTATATGCCAAAAAGAGAATATCTTGGAAATCTAACAAAGAGTTCTAATATAGAAGAAATTTTGTCATGGTTAAATAATTTGGACAAAATTGATTATCTAATTTTGTCACTTGACACAATTGCGTATGGCGGATTAATCAATTCAAGAAGAAGCAATGACACCTATGATGAAATTATTTCAAGAATAAAAAAACTTGAAAAAATTATAGAAAATAAAAAATGTAAAACATATGCTTTTTCAAGCATAATGCGAATTTCAAACAACAATATAAATGAAGAAGAAAAAGAATATTGGAATATTTGGGGCAAAAAAATATTTGAATACTCATACCATACGCATAAAGCAAGAGCTAATAAAACTGAAACTTGTATCGAAAACAGGATTCCAAAAGATATTTTGGATGATTATTTAAATACAAGAAATAGAAATTTTTTAGTAAATCAATATTATCTTGAAATAATTAATAAATTTGACTATCTTATCTTTTCAAAAGATGACACAGGAAAATTTGGTCTCAATGTTGAAGAAGCAGAGATTTTAAACAAAAAAATAAAAGAAAAGAAATTAAATGCAAAAGTAAAAACCGGTGCAGATGAAATCCCGTTAAGTCTTTTATCAAGAGCAATTATGGGTAATTCGAATCTAACAATTAATCCAATATTTATTAAAAATGAATCAATAAATTTAATTTCAAAATACGAAGATATTTCAATCAAAGAATGCGTTATGGAACAAATTGAAATTACGGGTGCTAAAACAGACGATCAAAATTATGATATAAAATTTTTTATAAACAATTTTGAAGCTGAACAAGGTGACCATGTTCTTGGAGATTTAATAAATAAGAACAATATCATTATTGAAAAATGCAATACACCTTACTTTATTGCTGATGTAAATAATGCAAATGGCGCAGATGATAATTTAATTGATGCCTTATTTAAAAATAGCATTGATGATAATTTTTATGGTTATGCAGGTTATAACACAAGTGCAAACACAATTGGATGCGCATTATGCATTGCAATTACAAGATATTTGGCAAAAAGATTTGATGAAAATGCGTTTAAAAAATTACTTTTTACAAGATTTATGGATGATTGGGCATATCAAGCACATATAAGAAAAACCGAATTTAATAAATTTGAACTTTACGAAAATAAAATAAACCGTTTTTTAAAAACAAAATATACAAATCTAAAATATAATAGACCTTGGAACAGAAGTTTTGAAATAGAAATAACAATAGAATAATTTATTATTCTCGTGCAAGTTTTTCTAATTTTAATTTTTGGTCATATTCAACAAGAAGGTTAATAAGTTCATCAAGTTCGCCTTCAATAACGGTCCAAACATTTAAGTTTTGACCAATTCTATGATCTGTTAATCTGCCTTGAGGAAAATTATATGTTCTAATTCTCTCAGACCTGTCACCAGTTCCGACTTGCGAACGTCTTAAATCCGTTACTTCCTGCATTTGTTTTTGCACTTCCATATCATATAGTTTTGCTTTGATAATTTGAAGTGCTCTTTCTTTGTTTTGAAGTTGTGAGCGTTCTTCTGTACAAAAAACCATAAGTCCAGTTGGCTTATGAACAACGCGAACTGCAGTTTCAACTTTATTTACGTTTTGACCACCTGCACCACCTGAACGGGCGGTTGAAATTTCTAAATCTTCTGGTCTCAGTTCAACGGCAACATCATCAATTTCGGGCATAACAGCAACTGTTGCAGTTGATGTATGAACTCTTCCTTGAGATTCAGTTTGGGGAACTCTTTGAACCCTGTGCACACCTGATTCGTATTTTAATTTTGAATAAATATTTTCACCCTTAATTGAAATAATTGCTTCAGAAACACCACCAGCTTCGCATTCATTTATTGACAAAAGACTTGTTTGCCAACCTTGGTTAGATGCAAATCGTAAATACATTCTCATAAGGTCGCCTGCAAAAATATTGGCTTCATCGCCACCTGCACCACCTCTGATTTCAAGAATAATATCTTTATCGTCCATTGGATCTTTTGGAAGCAATAAGACTTTTAATTTTTCTTCTAATTTAACAATCTTTTCTTCATTTTCAGTTATTTCAGCTTGTAAAAACTCTCTCATGGATGAATCTTTTTCGCCATGTAAAAGATTTTTAGCATCTTCTATGGCTTCTTGAGAATTTTTGTACTCTTTATAGGTTTCAACTGTTTCTTCCATAGATTTTCTTTGCTTAGATAAATCCCTGAATTTTTCATAATCTTGTGCGGTTTTAGGATCTGAAAGTAAGATACCTAATTCAGTATATTTTGCTTCTATTTTTTGTATTTTTTCTAACATGTCTTTCATTTATTTAGTTGGCATCCTTCCACAAGATTTGTCTTCATCGCAAAAACCTAGTCTTTCACATTTAGGTACTAAATGTTTTTTAAGCCAAGGTTCAGTTTTTAAAACTTCGTCACACATTTTTTTAACCATAGAGCGAATTTCACCTTGAGCGCGCGTACATAATCTTAAATTAGCTAAGTGAATCAATTCTCTTAAGTTTAAACTTGCAACAATTGAACTCGAAATTGCGTTAGGTAAAACAGCTCTTGCATCTTCACCTTTAATTCCGCATTCAACAAGTTTTTGATAAGCATCAGATGCTTCCTTCATATAATTTTCAAAAATTTCCAAGGCATCTTTATTGTTTTTTATAGCACTTGGAACTATATAATCAATTTCACCTTTTTCCTTAACGTATCTTTGAGATTTTTGAGAAAAAGACATATGTCTATGGCGCACTAATTGATGAGTACAAGCACGTGATACATGTGAAATTGCAAATGTTAACTGAATATGCTCAATTGTTGAATAATGACCAGAAGAAATAACTCTTTCAATTAAGTTAAGCATTGTTTCTTCATCTGGTGCTTCGTCATAAATTTCTGCAGGAAGTTTTGCACTATAACAGGTTTTACAAGCTGTATAAATGGTTTTCAACATGTTCTCTGGTTTTGCAATCAATTTAACACATTGTTCTTTTTCGCTCATAAAACCTCCTAAAATGCATAACTAATAAAAGTCAAAGGGCATAAGCCCTTTGAAAAACTATTTCTTTTGTTCGTAACGTTTTCTGAATCTTTCAACACGACCTTCAGAGTCAAGAATCTTTTGGTTTCCTGTGTAAAAAGGATGGCAAGCATTACAAATTTCAACTGTAATATCTTGATTTATTGAACCTGTTTCAATTTCGTTACCGCAAACACATTTAATTTTGCATTTTTGATAGTCTGGGTGAATATCTTTTTTCATTTTATACCTCTTTTATTTAATTGCTGATTAAGATTATAATTTGCTCAAAATATAATTTCAAGTAGGAATACTAAATTCTTCCTTTAATAACCCTTTCAACATAACCATAATATTCATTATTTTTAAATTTTGAGCAATTTAAGGCTATTTCTTCACGAGTTAAAAAACCTTTTCTGTATGCAATTTCTTCAAGACAGGCGATTTTTACGCCTTGGTTTTCTTCAATTGTTTGAACATAATGTCCTGCGCTTAAAAGTGAACCATGAGTCCCTGTATCAAGCCATGCAAAACCACGTCCTAAAGGTTCAACTTTTAAATTACCATTTTTTAAATAAATATTATTTAAATCAGTAATTTCAAGTTCACCTCTTTTTGATGGTTTAAGTGATTTTGCAAATTTAACAACTGAATTATCGTAAAAATATAACCCGGTTACAGCATAATCAGATTTCGGATTTTGTGGTTTTTCTTCAAGCGAAATTGCATTAAATTTGTCATCGAATTCAACAACTCCAAATCTTGTCGGGTCTTTAACCAAATAAGCAAAAACGTTTGCACCACCATTCTTTTCAACATTATTTATAGCATTATTTAATATTTCGGTAAAGCAATTACCATAAAAAATATTATCGCCTAAAATTAAAGCGACAGAATCATCACCAATAAATTCTTCACCAATAATAAAAGCTTGTGCAAGCCCATCAGGAGAAGGCTGTTCTGCATAAGATAGTTTTACACCAAATTGTGAACCGTCACCTAAAATCTTTTTAAAATTTGGCAAATCATGCGGAGTTGAGATGATTAAAATGTCGCGTATTCCAGCAAGCATTAAAACTGAAATAGGATAATAAATCATAGGTTTGTCATAAATTGGTAATAACTGTTTTGAAATTGCCATTGTGCTTGGATAAAGCCTTGTGCCTGATCCACCTGCTAAAACTATACCTTTCATAAACAAACCGCCTTTTTAGCTTCAATACTTTTAATCCAGTCTTGGTTGTTTAAATACCAATTTATAGTAAGTTTAATGCCTTCTTCAAAAGTAACAGAAGGTTCCCAGCCAAGTTCTGTTTGAATTTTAGTATTATCAATAGCATAACGTCTATCATGACCCAATCTATCTTGAACATATTCAATTCTATCTTCGCCAAGATTCATTTCATTTAAAATTAATTTTGTAATTTCTATATTGGTTTTTTCATTTCGTCCACCAACATTGTAAACATTACCGACAATGCCATTATGCAAAACAGTATCAATAGCGCTACAATGGTCATAAACATATAGCCAATCACGAACATTTAAGCCATCACCGTAAACTGGTACTTTTTCGCCTTTTAATAATTTAGAAATAAAAAATGGGATTAATTTTTCAGGATATTGATAAGGCCCATAATTATTAGAGCATCTTGTAATTAATGTTGGTAATTTATAAGTTTCAAAATATGCCCTAACTAACATATCAGCACTTGCCTTAGATGCAGAATAAGGGCTATTTGGTGAAATTGGACTAGATTCTGTAAATAGACCAACTTTACCTAAGGAGCCATATACTTCATCTGTTGATACTTGAAGATATCTGCCAATTTTATTATTAAGAGCTGCTTGCAAAAGATTTAAAGTACCCTTAACATTTGTGTCAATAAATATTTCAGGTGATGAAATAGACCTATCAACATGGCTTTCAGCTGCAAAATTAACAATGCAGTCTACATCTTTTACAATATCATTTACGATATCCTTGTCACAAATATTTGCTTTCACAAACTTATAATTAGGATTATTTTTTATATCGTCAAGATTTTCAATATTACCCGCATATGTGAGGCAATCAAGGTTAATAACTTTATATGTAGGATATTTATTTAAAATATATCTTACAAAACAACTACCTATAAAACCTGCGCCACCTGTCACTAAAATTTTCATAAAATAACCTTTCTCGAACACAATTATTATACATAGAAATATTCTTTTTGGCAAAAATAAAAAAAACCGCACAATTACTTGTGCGGTAACATTTTACATTACTTCCCTGTCCATATGAGCTAAATCTATTTAATTCTTTTTTAAGCTAGCTTAATTGCGCCGTTCTTAATATCTGTGTCCATGGCTTGACCAAGACTTTCATATTCAGCCCTAGCTGCTTTAAGCTGAGTTTCTATTTGCTCTTGTTGTGCCTCTAATGCCTGTGTTTGAGCATCAGCAATCGCTTGACGTGTTTGGTTTTTAGCATTAAAGATACTTTCTGCATTTTGCTTTTGGTTGTTATAGATCAGATTTGCTTGTATGATTTGTTTTTGTGTTGCTAACTGATCATTAACATTGCCCGTGGCAGTTGTGTTAATACCATTGATGTTGTTCATATACGCTGCATTAATTACTGCAGTATCGTAGTTGTACTGTAATTGACCCGCTTGTTGTTCGTATGAACTGTTGTTTGCAACTGTTTGAAGTTGTTGACTGATTCTAATTAAATCAGATTCAAGTGTGTTGATACGATTTTTGAGCGTCATTTTTCTTAGTGAAATTGTGACCCAGCCCATAGTGTCTCTCCTTTTCTTTGTAATGTAAAAATGTGTTTACTTGTTTTTTTATTTTTGTTTTATTGCCTCGTGTCTTAATAAAAAAAAATTGCGAAAAAAAAGTGCCTTTTTTATTCCGAATTGTTAAGTTTTGTTAACAAAGTCGTTTTTCAAAAAGCACTCTTTTTCAAGTCACTACTGAGTTTGAGAGTATTTTAAAAATATTGAATTTATCTATAAATCTATCAAAACTATGCTAATTTAATTGCACTTTTTTGAATATCATTATCCATTGCTTGACCTAAACTTTCATATTCAGCATTCGCAGCTTTAAGTTGAGTTTCAACTTGTTCTTTTCTTGCTTCAATTGCCTTAGTCTTAGCATCAGTTACGTTTTTCAAGCTGCTTGCCTTACTTTCATTAATTGATGAAAATACATTAGCATTCTGGTTGTAACGTTGTTGAACTTTCATAATTGCTTCTTGTTTTTTACTTGCATCAATTTTTTTGTTTGAATTTATGGCATCCATAGCTTTTTCATAATCAGCATACATTAAGCTTTGCTGATAATTTGATGTCAAATTTGTCATTTGTTGTTCTTGTGATGATTCTCTTGAAGCCGTTTGTAATTCTTGGCTAATTTGGATTGCTTCAGATTCAAGTTGATTGATTCTGTTTTTAAGCTCCATTTTTCTTAATGAAATAGTTGCCCAAGTCATAATTTAACTCTCTTTCCCTTAATAATGTGTAACTCTCGTTCTTAAATTCTTCCTAAAAATTTAATCCCTTACATTAGTAAAGTTTTTTTTGTTTTAAAAATTGCTAAATTGATAAATAATTGTTAAGTTTTGTAAAGTTAAATTTGAACCTTATGGCAAAAAAGCCCATAAATACAGGACTAAAAAATCTTTATAAATAAAAATATTTGTGGGATAATTAAGCATGTATGTTTATTTTTAGAGAGGACAATTATGGAACAATTACACGAATTTGCAGTAAATAATACCATGCTCTTAAATGGCATTATATTACTCATTACATACTTTTTTATAGTATGGGAAAAAGTTTCAAAAGTAACTGTTGCACTTATTGGTGCATCTTTTACATTATTACTTGCAGCATTTACAATCCACGGAACAGGTACAACTCTTGAAGCTTACTTCCCTAATTTTTTAAAACAAATCTTTGAAATTATATTCTTATTAGTTTCAATGATGATTGTAGTTGACATTTCTGCCCGTTCAGGAATGTATACCTGGGTTGCAAAAGAATTAGTCAAAATAACAAAAGGACACCCAAAATTAGTTTTATTCGCACTCGCTGCATTTACAGCTTTTGTTAGCGCATTTTTAGATAACGTAACAACGGTTATCCTTGTTATGCCAATTACATATGCAGTTTGTAAAATGCTCGATATTAACCCAGTTTGTTTCTTAATAACTGAAATTTTAGCTTCAAACATTGGTGGAACAGCAACTTTAATTGGGGACCCTCCAAACATCATTATTGGAGCTGCAGCAAACTTTAGCTTTATGGATTTTATAAATGAGTTAACTCCAATTGTCGTAATATGCTTCTTTATATCAGCATTAATTCTTATTTTCTTATTCAGAAAACAACTTATTGCAAACCCTGAAAAAATGGAAGAAATTAAAACATTAAGTAACAAAGGCACAATAACAGACAAGCCATTAGTTGTTCGTTCTTGTATTATTTTAGGCTTAATTATTTTAGGTTTTGTAACACATGACATCACTCATATTCCAGCATTTTTAATTGCAATGATTGGTGCAAGTATTTTATTAATATTTGAAGATATTGATAAAGTCTTAGAACATGTTGAATGGAATACTTTGTTATTCTTTGTAGGTTTATTCCTTGTAATAGGTGGCGTTGAAGCAAGTGGCGCAATTGGCGTTTGTGCTGATTTTTTAATGAAAATAACAAATGGTTCACAAGAAATTACAACAATGGCAATTTTGTGGGGCAGCACATTTATTGCAGGTGTTATAGGTAATATTCCTTATACAACAGCCCTAACACCAGTTGTTGCATCAATTCAAACAACAATGGGTGCTGATTATGTCTATCCAATTTGGTGGGCATTATCACTTGGCGCATGCCTTGGTGGCAACTTAACAATTATTGGTGCTGCAGCAAACGTAATTGTAAGCCAGAGCGCTGCCAAAAAAGGTCATATAATCACATTTATCGACTTCTTAAAATACGGTAGCCTTGTAACAATCATAAACGTAGTTTTATCAATGATATACATTTATTTAAAATATCTGCTAAAATAAAATTATGATAATTTCTGAAGACAATAATGAAAAAATAATAAACAAAAATCAAAATCTTGCTCCAAAAAAGCAAGATTTTGATATGTCATACGAAAGAAATATAAGACCCAAAAATTTTAAAGATTATATAGGGCAAGAATCACTTAAAAAAACATTAAAAATATCTATTGAAGCAAGTAAAAAAAGAAGTTTACCTCTTGACCATTTATTGTTATATGGACCACCAGGACTTGGAAAAACTACTCTTGCAACAATAATTGCAAACGAGATGAATGTTGAAATTAAAATAACGTCAGCGCCTTCCCTTGAAAGACCAAGAGATATTATAGGAATTTTAATGGGATTAAAAGGCGGTGAAATTTTATTTATAGACGAAATTCACCGTTTAAGCAAAGTTGCAGAAGAAATACTATATCCCGCAATGGAAGATTTTTACATTGACCTAACAACAGGCAAATCGCAAACAGTTAAAACAATGAGAGTTCCTGTACCAAAATTTACATTAATTGGTGCAACAACTAAAGCTGGAGCACTATCAGGGCCTTTAAGAGATAGATTTGGCATAATACACAGATTGGAATTTTATAAAGACGAAGAACTTAAAGAGGTTATTTTAAGAAGTGCAAAAATTTTAGATATACAAATAAATGACGAGGCTGCACTTGAAATTGCAAAAAGATCAAGATTAACTCCAAGAATTGCAAACAGATTAGTTAAAAGAGCAAGTGATTGGGCGCTTGTAAAACATAACGGCGTAATTACATTGGACGTTGCAAAAGAAGCGCTTGACGGACTAAACATCGACAATTTAGGTCTTGATAACACAGATAGAGAACTTTTAAACGTAATTGCTCAAAAATATAAAGGTGGACCTGTTGGAATTGAAACACTTGCTGTTGCAATTGGCGAAGATGTTGCAACCGTTGAAGATGTTTATGAACCTTATTTAATACAATCAGGACTTCTTGAGAGAACTTTAAGAGGCAGAAAAATAACAAATAATGGACTTAAACACATTGGCATCAAACAAAATAATAATCAAATGAGTTTGTTTTAATTTTTATGCTAAAATTTTTATATGGATGTAATTTGCCAAGACTTAAATAAAACAAAAGAAATCGCGACACTTCTTGCTCAATGTGTCGGAAAAGATGGCGCATTTATAGCCTTATCTGGCGCAATTGGTGTTGGAAAAACAACCTTTACAAGATTTTTGCTTCAAGCGCTTGGAGTTGAGCAAAATGTTACAAGTCCAACATTTGTTTTACTAAACGAATACCATAGCGACAAACATATACCTATTTATCATTTTGACTTATACAGACTTGAAAAAGAAGGTCTTAAAACCATATCAAAAGAATTAGATGAATATATTGAAGATGGCAAATTAACTCTTATTGAATGGGCAAATTATGGACAAAATTATCTTCCAGAAGAAAGAATAAGTCTTGAAATCACTTATGGTACACACACAAAAAATGAAAATTTAAGAATATTTAAATTTTCAGCCAATGGCAAAAAAATGGAAGAAATTGTTGAAAAATTACAAAAAAAGATTATACAAAGAGAAAAAGAATTAGAGAGGTTATGTTAAATGCAAGTATTAGTTTTCGATACATCACTGGATAAAACATATATAACACTTGCACTACAAGATTCCAAAACAGAAACTTCAACTTTTGTGTCAACAAAAATCAAGAGTTCAAAGTTAAAATATCATAGCGCTTATTTAATAAGCCAAATAAAACAAATTCTGGCAAATAATTTTGTGGAATTAAAAAATATTGATGCCATAGGTGTTAATATTGGTCCTGGTAGCTTTACTGGTATTAGAGTTTGCTTGACTGTCGCAAAAATAATAGCGCAACAACTTAACATAAGATTGGTCGGCGTCTCATCTTGCGAGATACTTTCAAAAATATTTTTATCAGAAGGGAAAATATGTCCCGTTTTAATGGATGCAAGAAGAGAAATGTATTACTGCTATAATCAAGAAAAAGGTACAAAAGTTCATTTATTTAAAAAAGATGAATTAAATGAATTTTTTGAGGAATTAGATAAAAACATACCAATAATTTGCGATACAAATTGTGCTTCAATAATAAAAGAAGCAGGTTTTAAAGCCATAAATTTTGAAGAAGAATCTTTTGAATTAGGTGAAATTTTAGCAGGCATTACATTGTCAAAATTAAAAACAATAACAAAAATTGGACAATGTCACTGGTCAGCCGTTAAGCCACTATACGTTCAAACTCCACCTGTTTTAGGCTAACTTTTAAGGTATTTCGTATTTTAAAATTAAACCATGAGGTACAATATCAAATTGTGTTTCATCAAGCGATAAAAGAATAATTTCGCCTGTTGAAAGTATAGCACTCCATGCTCCTAAAAAAACTTTTTTGTTTTCTTTTGTGTACCCATATGCGATTGCAATAATTTCATCTTCATTTTCAGCATTAAAACCAAGAGGTTTAATATCCCATCTGTAAAAATTAAGTCTTAGGGATAATTGATTACTCCAAAAATTTTTAATTGGTTCTTCAAAATCAATCTTTTCAACAGACAAGGTTTCACAATAATCACTAATGTTGACCTTATAAAGATTAGTTGTAAACAAACCAGTATTTAAAGAGCCAATTTTTTCTTTTACAAGTATAAAATTTGCATATTTTGACCAATCAAGAATTGTTAAAGAAGAAAAATAATCATCTTTGACCATCTCAACTCCACTTTTAAGCAAATTTGTTTTTTGAGCATTTAGTATATTAACTTTTTTGAATCTGTCTTTTTTTGAAAAGCTTTTATCAAGAGGCGCAATATAAAGTTCAGATGCAATTTGGTTTGTTGAAGGGTAATAATAGTGAGTAACATATGCAATTTTACTTAAACTTTCATCTGCAACACCCAAAGAATTAACAGATGAGTATTTTTTTACATCAGATAAATTAACTTCCATGCCACCTGCTGGAATATTGTATTTTAAAATATAGGAATCTCTTTCTTTAACTTTAGAAAGTTTCTTATTGACCTTGGGTACAATTTTTGGATTTTCTCTTTCAGTTAACGGAATACTTGATGCACGAATAAGCCACTCATCAGGCGTAATTGGCATCTTTTCAGTGTCATTATTTTTCTTAAATTTTTTCCAAAAAGCAACACGGTCAAAAAAACTTTTTGACTGAAGTACAGTATTTGGGTCATATTCTTTATTTTTTGCAAAAACACAAGAATTGAATAAAAATAAAAATAAAAAAGTAAATAAAATGCCCTTTTTCATTACACAAGACTTTCTCGAACCGCATAAACAGCAGCTTGTGTGCGCCCACTTAAATATAATTTTTGCAAAATATTATGCACGTGTGTTTTTGTTGTTGACAATGAAACAAAAAGCTTTTCTGATATTTCAGAATCTTCAAGCCCTTCGACAATAAGCGCTAAAACCTCTAATTCTCTTTTTGTTAGACCATATTTGTTCTTATCTTTTGGAGCATCCCTTTTAATACTTGTTTCATTGACTGATGATAAAACCATTTTTGCAATTGCAGGGTCAAGCCAGGCAGCTCCCTGATGGATATTAATAATTGCATTTGATAAAACATCAGGATTAGTATCCTTCATAATATAGCCATTTGCACCAGCCTTTAAAGCTGCAAAAACATCTTCAGATGCATCTCTTTGTGTAAACATTAAAATTTTAGATTTTAAATTCAATTCTTTTATTTTTGAAGTAGCTTCAATTCCATCCATTTTAGGAAGACCAATATCCATTAAAATAACATCTGGTTCAAATTTTTTTGCCATTTCAACACCAATGACACCATCTTCTGCCTGTGCAACAAGTTCAAATTTGCCCGAATTTTCAAGTGCAGTAGATGTTGCTAAACGCATCATAATTTGATCTTCAACCAATAAAACTTTTATTTTTTCACTACTCATAATAACACCCTGTTTTCCGTAATTGCGCCTTTTAGAGTAAAAGAGAAAATAGATCCTTTATCAACTTCGCTTTCTACCCAAATTCGGCCATTATGCGCTTCAACAATTTGTCTTGATAAATAAAGCCCAAGACCTGTTGAACAAGCTCTTTTTCTACTTGTACCTTGTGAAAAACGCTTAAATAATTTTTTACAATCTGAATCATCTAAACCGCAACCAAAATCTCTGACAGATAAAGTCACATCCTTGTCATCAACTCTCACAGAAACAATTATCTTAGAATTACTATTAGAATGTTTAATTGCATTTCCAATTAAATTCATAATAACCCTTTTAATTTCACGCTTATCAGCATTAATTTCAAAAGAATTATCTTCATTAATCAAATTTAAATCGATATCAATATTGTTTTCATTAAGCAAAGGCAAAAGTTCATCTTTGCATTCTTTAACTAAAGAATTTAAACAAAACTGAGTTTTAGTCAAAAAAAGATTACCTGACTCATATCTATAAACTTCTAAAAGAGCATTAACAAGACCTAGCATATCTTGATTACTTCTTTTCATTGTATCAAGCATGACATTTTGCTTTTCGTTTAAGTCACCAAGCGTTTTATTAAGCATAAAATCTAGTCCGCTAATCGCAGCAAGAAGTGGCGTTCTAAGGTCATGAGTCAAAGTTGCAATAAAATCATTTCTTAAATTTTCATTTTCAACCTGATAACTTACATCCCTAATTGATGCAATATAGAAATTATTTTCGTCATCAAAAACAGATGAAATATTAATTTCAACAGGAATTTTCTTTTCTTTTTTGAAATTAACAATAGAAAAATCTCTTAAATAAATTGTGTTTCTTTCTCTTAAAGAATCTTGAAATTTTTGATTTTTTTCATTTATAACCATTTCAAAAAAATTCTTTAACAAAATATCTTCATCATTCATGCCAAACATATTTTTTAAGGCATTATTTACAAGCAAAATCTCATAATTAACATCAAAAATAGCAATTCCGTCAGCACAATCCTCAATAATTGTTCTTAATTTAACATTGGTTTGATGAAGTTCTTTTGTTCTTTCTTTAACAGTTTCTTCTAATGATTCATTTAATTCTTCAAGCTCTCTGATTTTTTGTGCAACTTGTTCTTTTAAGTGTGCTCTTTCAAGACCATTTTTTATATTAATAACAAGTTCACTATTATCCCAAGGCTTTTCAATATACTTGTATATTCCTAACTCATTAATGGCCTTAATTGCATTTTCTTTATCTGCATAGCCTGTTAAAATAATCTGAGTAGCATTTGGTGCTACCTCTTTTGCTTTTGATAAAAATTCTAAACCATTCATCTCTGGCATGATAAAATCTGACAAAATTAATGAAGTCTCATTTTTTGCCAAAAAATCCAAGGCATCTTCAGGATTATCAAAACAATGCACATCTGAAAAACCCTCAAGATTCAAAAGCATCTTGAGTGTCTTAAGAACCATAGGCTCATCATCGACTATAACCATTCTATTAAATGTGCTCATAATAAGAGAATATCTTATTTTTGGAATGATGACAAATAAATTAAAAATACGTCACATTTGTTAATATTTGGCTATTTTTTGTAAATAAAAATAATTTACAAGTTTAGTAAACATGTTAACAACTAGTTGTATTTCATGAATGATGTGAAATAATAGCCTTAAGGAATTCGGTGAAAATAGATTTTAAACAGGTTAATAGTAATTTAACAAAAACACCAATAACAAGAAGGTGCGAAGGGCAAAGTATCCCTAAAATTACTAAGAACTTGAATTTTACGGGTTTAGAAAAAATACTTAACAGCAAAACAATTGTTAGAGTGAGTGACACTTTTACAAAAGCCCTTGATGGTCGCTTCCCAAAAATGTTAAGTGAATTTGACGAGCTTACAAAAGGTTTAAATTTTAGTCAAACAATTACACAAAGTAGAATTACACAGAAAGCTTCAAATGGGCTAGGACAAAATGTAATTGAATTTAGTCAGAGAAACATTCTAGGCAAAATTGTTGATAATTTTACTTATTTTCTGAAAGGTTTCTGGCTTGACACAGCAAATGCTGGTTTAGGTGCACTAAAAAAAGTCAAAGGTCTTAAAAATAGTAATTTTTTGAATAAACTATACAATTCAAAAATACTAACAAATCAAAGAAAAAATAAAGAAGCAACAAACTTATTTTACTCTATCGTTGGTATGGCAAAAAAAGGTGCCGAGCTTGATATTGGTTTAAGACAAATAACGTCTGATGTAAAAGTTGCAAATTACAATACATCACTGGCTGATTTTATAGGCGACAACCTCAAAAAACCAATGGGTGCATATTCAGCAAAAAGTGAAAGAGCACTAAATAGACTTGCAACAGGAGCTGTTTCGGCGACATTTGTTGGAAAAGATTTTTACAATCTTACAATGTATCAAACAAACAACAAAGAAGAAGCTAAAAAAAGTGAAAGAAAACGTTTCAAACAAGAAATAACAAGAATTGCAACAAGTGCATTTATAAGTTTTAGTGTACTTGGCATATTTTCAAAATGGACAAATAAATCAATGCTTGCGGCAGCTGGTGTTAGCGCTGGCGCTACTTTATTTTCTGAAGTATTTTCGCGTCTAAAAAATGGTACTCCACTGACCCCGCTCACACCAAATCAAGCAAAAAAAATTCACGATGAAAGACAATTCAAGGGTAAAAA
Organism: Cyanobacteria bacterium SIG30; assembly: GCA_015152475.1. GTDB lineage: Bacteria > Cyanobacteriota > Vampirovibrionia > Gastranaerophilales > Gastranaerophilaceae > SIG30. The sequence goes on from SUTW01000006.1 coordinate 57,869, forward strand.
TAAAAAAGATAACAAAAGCAATAATATTGCAAACAACAACAATTATTCAAACGTATATTTGCCAAATGAAATAAAAACCGTTGATGATTACATACAAAGTTTAAAAACTGGAGCAAAAATTCCATTCTTTATGGCAAATAAAAATATCAGTTTCGAAAATAATCAAAATAATTCACAAATTAAAAACCAAACAAACACTAATGTACAAAATCCAATAACAAATAAACAAAATAATGAAGCACAAAACAAAAATAATAAATCAATATTAGTCAAAGCAGGAAAAATCTTAGGCGGACTTTTATTATTTGGTTTTGCCTGGGATAAAGCTATAAAACACATAGTTGAACCGTTCATTAAAGACTATGGTGACAAAATAAATATCAATAAACTTAAAAAAATTGGAAATAAGCTAACCAAAAAAGATATCATTGTTACACCAAGTAAAATGGAGGCAACTCTAAAAGCAGTCAAAGAAAGTGGCTACGGAGAACTTGAAAAAACATTCAGAAGCAATTTAAATTCATTCAGACAAGGAAAATATTATATTTTAGGCCAAAAAGACACAATACTTGGCATGTTTTTGGCAATGCCTAAAAAAATAATAGATTTAGCAAAAGCACCATATAGCGCACTTTGTAATTTAATAAAATATAAACCTGCATGGCACAAAGAAAATCCAAAAAGCGAAATTGGTGAAATTAAAAATGCTTTGTCAGTTTTATGCAGAGAAGTTACGGGTAAAAATTTAAGTGAAAAAGAAGCAGGAAAACTTGTTCAAAAACGCATAGATTCACTATTTAATGATGAAACTATGATTAAATATAAACAATCAAGTTTTGCCATGACAAGCAGAACCCTTGTAACACTTATTGCAAGCTATTTCTTTGTAAATGATTTTAGAAACCAAGTCTTAATTGATTCAGCAGGAAAAGATGTTAAAAGAGCAAAAGAAGTAACCAATGAACGTATTGGGCACAAATTGACAAACTTTGTTACAAATGCATTCTGGATGAATTTATTTAATACAACATTTGCAAACTCAATTATGAAGAGTCTATTTGCAGCAACACTTGTTCCTGCTGTAACCGAAGTATGCAACGAAACATCAATCAGATATTCAATTGGTGTACCTCAAAAGCGCATGGAAAGTAAAGAAGATATCCAAAAATTTGAAGAAAAGAATTACAATAATAAAGGGCTTTATGGCAAGTGGATTAGGCTTGTAAGTAAAGCTACAGGTAAAAAACCAATAAGTGAAAAAGCAAAAAGTAGCAAAAAATAATTAAACGAGTATTTATGCTATAATTTTCTCACTATGGAAAATTATTTAGAAAATTTATTATTTAATTCGGTTGAGAAAAATACTCCCGAAAACATCAAAAAAGACAGTGTTTTTGACTATAAAAGCGAAGAAGAATTCACCTTTACTTTAACAAAAGAAATTGTAGAAAAATTAGATTTAAAATCATGGTTTAATGCATATAAAAAAGAGGCTATGGTTTCAACTGCGGGCATAAGAGGACCACAAAATGTGTTATATCCGCATGACACAAGGTTCCCAATTAATACAATTGGCGTAACGCTTGCAACACTTGGAAAGGCATTAGCCTTAAAAGAAAAATACAAAAACAAAAATCTTGTAAAATTGTGCGGATGCGAAGTTAGATATAACAGCAAAATTTATATGGACATAATTTCAAGAATACAAGCATCTCAAGGCATTACAACAATAATTCCACAAGATAAAGAAACTATGCCAATATGGCTTGCATCGTTTTTGGCTTTCAAATTAGATCTTGTTGGCGCAGAATACATTACAAGTTCGCATGGGATAAGCGTCAAAAATGCAACAAAAGACCTAAATGAACAAGGTTCACAGTTTTTACCTGACGAAAGCATGGAATTTGTAAATCAGATTGAAAATATTTTAAACACAGTTGAAAAAGAAGGAAAATATGAAATTAAATTTTCATCTCTAAAAGATGAAAAAATTAATCAAAATGTTTTAACTCGTCTAAACAAAGGAATTGACCTATACATAGAATATTTAAATGAAGGTGTTGCAAAAGACCTAACTGCAATTAAAAATTTTGATAAAAAAATTATAATTGACAATGTTGGTGGTTGCGCTTATAAAACAACAAACAAAATTCTTGAAAAATTAAATATTTCAGAAAAATTTGACTGGATAAATATTAAAGAAGACCCATTTTTCCATTCAATTGGTAAATGCGCAAAAAAAGATAAAAATAATGAAGAATTTTTATACGACTGGTCACTCGATATTACTGTTCTTGCAAAAAAAGAAAATGGTGAAAATTATTTCCCTGTAATTGAATCAATGAACTACAAAGAAAAATTAAAAAATTATCCAACAGGAACAGTTTCATTGGTTACGGATCCAGACCACGACAGATTAAGTATTGTTCAAAAAGACAGCATAAAAAATCTTGAAAAAATCAAAAAAGCTGGTGTTGATTATATAAGACTTGATAATGATTCAATTCTATCAATTTTTAGTGCTAACCAAGCATTCCTGATGATTATGGATTACTGGGCACAAAAAACATTGAAAGACAACAACCACAAAATGTTTATTGTTAAAACAACGGCAAGTTCTAAAAGTTGGGATGAATGGGCAAGAAATAACAATATTGCCTGCGTAAATACACCTGTTGGCTTTAAGGAAATTGCAAATGTTTGCAAAAAAATTGAAGCACAAATAAATAATAATGTTAAAAATATTGTTGTAGAAGATGTTTTTGGCAATAAAATTGAATTAGGTGACTCACCAAGATTATTATTTGCAGGCGAAGAATCTGGTGGTATGATTGTTGGTGCAATAAACCCAATTAAATCACATATGGGCAGAATGGCACTTGCAATGCGTGAAAAAAGTGCATCAGAAGCAATAATTTTAGCATCAGATTTAATTGCAAGCCTAAAAGATAAAACACTGGCTGAACATTTAATAAATGTATATGAAAAAAACAATATTATTGCGCGTTTCGACACAAGACAAGACATAAGTTATTACAACGAAAGCGAAATGAATATTGAAAAATTAAAATTACAAAAAACAGAAGGCGAAATTAAACGCACAAAAAATGACGTTTATTATCTTGCACTTGCAATAGCAATTATTCAAAATAAAATTACGCTTGAAAATGCAAAAGAAATACTATCTTCGACATTTGAAGAACTGGATTTCAGCAATTTAAATGAAATAAAATTCGCAGGTGACGGAACTTATTTAAATTTTGATAATAAATTTGTCGAAATAAGACCATCTGGAACGGATGCAAAAACAAAAGCTTATGCAGGTGGTTCAAACCGCGATGAATTAATTAAATATGCAAGCATTTTAGGTAATTGGGAAGGAAACAGAAACGACACTTATAAAAAATATTTAGATGATGAATATTGCAGTAAAGTAAAAGATTTATCATTAAAAATATATGAAGAATACACAAAAAGTGGCGCTTCAAATGAAAAATTCAACCCAGCGGATTTCGACTGGCTATTAAAATAAATTACCTATTTGTTTATATAAAAAGGTTTATAGGAAAAATACTTAAATGATTATATTTTTTAAGTATGACTTTAGACTATAAAAAAAGCTCTCTAACAAAAATAATCAAAAAAATTAAAGAAAACGACCGCCAGGCCTTAAAAGAATTAATTAAAAGAGAGCAGACAAACATATATGCAACACTAAGATATCTAGGGGTAAATCAAGACGAAATATTAGATTTAGTTCAAGATATCTTACTTAAAATTACAAATAATATTCAAAATTTAAAAAATATTGCAACATACAAATCATGGTCAAATAAAATAATTTTAAGACAATTTTATGATTATTTAAGAAAAAACAAAAAAATAAAAGATAACATAAAAATCATAAAAGATGAAGAAGAAAATACAAAGAAAAAAGAAGAAATCCCCGACCACAGTTCAAACCCAATAAAAAATATTTTATCAAACGAACTTGATGAAATAATAAAAAACGCAATAAATAATCTGCCTAATCAATATAAAATCGCAATTGTAATGAGAGAATTACAAGGATTAACATATGACCAAATTGCAAAAGCAACAAAAACAAATGTTGGCACAGTTAAATCCAGAATCGCAAGAGCAAGAGAAAAATTGCAAGAAGAAATAAAACATTACATACATTAAATAAGGTAAACTATATGAAAAATATAATTACTAACGAAGATATATCTAGTTGTATAGATAACGAAATAGATTATAAAAAATTAAATATGTTAAAAATCGAAATAAAAAATAATGTCAAAATGATGCAAAAATTAAGAAAATTCAAAAGAATTTCATCAATAATTCAAAACAACATGACAAGATATAGAAATAACCTAGAATTAAACTTAAGCGAAAAAATATTAAAAAAATCTAATTTTCTTCTTCGCTCAAAATCCCATTTTCTTTTAAATAAGTAATGAAATTTGTTGCAGCTTGCTTTTGGATATCCTGAGGAATAACTCTTAAAAGCTCAACTGTTTTTGAAATAATAGGGTCAGTATCATACCATCTGTTGCCTTTGAAAGGCTTAACCATTTCGTAAAATCTGTCAACAGCTTCTTTGGTAACTTTTTCTTCTACCTTTTGCAAAAAAATTTCAGCCTGAGAACGAAGTTCATTTTGATAATTTCTAAGTAAATCAATAACTTCGATTAATGAAGGATCATAATCATACCATCTTTTATATTTTTGCGTCATGAAGGCTCCTGTCAAATTCTTTTACACGTTCTATTTTAGCACCTAACCCCTTGAGTTTGTCAACAAATTTTTCATAACCTCTGTCAATATGATGAAGTGCATTAACTTCACTTTCACCAATTGCCATAAGTCCTGCAACAACAAGTGCGGCACCAGCCCTTAAATCTGTCGAACTTACTTGTGTTCCAACAAGATTTTCAACACCTTTAATAATTGCATGGTTTTTATCTTGTTTTATATTTGCACCCATTTTCCAAAGTTCATTAATGTGCATAAAACGATTTTCATATAAACTTTCAGTCACAACACTAACACCATTTGCGGTCGACAATAAAACCATAGCCAAAGCCTGCAAATCAGTTGGAAACCCTGGATAAGGTTGAGTTATAAAATTCTCAGCATTTAAACGCCCTTGTGCACTAACCTCGATTGTATTTGGCTCAAGAATTTTTATTTTTGTACCCATTTCAAGAAGTTTACCAGTAAAAATAGTTAAATGATTTGGGAAAATATTTTTTATAATACCTTTACCTCTTGTTGCAATAATGGCACTCATATAAGTACCAGCCTCAATTCTATCGGGAATAGTTGTATAATGGGCTCCGTGCAACTGCTCCTGCTTAACACCCGTAACAGTAATTTGATTTGTTCCGGCACCTTGGATATCTGCGCCCATTGCCTTTAAAAAATTAGCCAAATCAACAATTTCAGGTTCCTGAGCACAATTTTGAATATGGGTAACACCTTCTGCCAAAACAGCAGCAAGCATAATGTTTTCGGTTGCACCAACAGAGGGAATATCAAGGCAAATATCAGCACCAACTAATTTTTTAGCCTTTGCATGTACATAACCATCAACAATTTTGCATTCTCCGCCCAAAGCTTCAATTCCTTTAAGGTGAAAATTAACTCTTCTTGCACCAATTGCGCAACCACCAGGAAGTGCAACAACCGCCTCTTTTTCGCGACCGATTAAAGAACCCAAAACAACAAAAGAGGCTCTCATTTTGCTTACAAGTTCATCTGGCGCTACAACACTTGTTAAATTGGTTGCGTCAATAGTTACAATTTTTTCATCTTTATTATAATCAGTTTTTGCACCAAGTTCATTTAAAACATCAAGCATAATCTGAACATCGGTAAGTTCTGGAACATTACAAATAACACTAACATCCTTAGCAAGCAAAGCTGCCGCCATATGCTTTAAAACAGCATTTTTAGCGCCCGCAATAGAAACTTCACCTCTAAGTGGAGTCTGCCCTACAATAACTAATTTTTCAGATGAGTTTATAGACACAATTAATATCCTTAATAGTCAAATAATACAATAAAAATGACCTATTGGCAAAAAATAAAGAAAACTTAATATATAATTATTGCTGAGTTTTACTTGCTTTATTTTGTTTAAATGTCGTTAATAAATTTGAAAGCAAAGCCGCACAAGCACCAAAAAGAACACCGTTCTTTATTAAACGAGTTCTGCTTGCTTTTTTAGCAGCTTTTTTCGCAGTTTGCAATAATTCATCATTTTTTGTTAATTTAGAAAACATATCATCAAAAGATTTGAAGGCAGTCTCTTTTAGTGCATTAAATGAATTTGCATCACAATCTTTAAGTTTAGCTTGTTCAAATAAATTTTTAAAATTTTCTATAACGGTTTTGTATTCAGGTTTTTTTAGTAAATTTTTAGCGCCATCACTAACAATGTTTCCTTTACTTGCACAAGTGAATAAATCCAGAACTTCACTTCTTACAAGATTTTTAGAAACAGGTAAAAATGACATTACAGCACCAGCGCCACCACCAATTAGGGTACCTGGAAGAGCAACACCAGCTGTGTTTGCAACTGCCCCCAAAAGACCAGGACTTGAATTAGAAGCTTGATTAGTAGCTTGCGGAACTGAATTTAACTGTGCATTTTGAACCATAAAACACCTTTACCTTACAAAAGAATTAAGTAGGATAATAAAATAAATTGCTAAAAAGAATTGATAATTGTTAAGATATCAGAAAAATTGTAACATTCTTTATTTATAAAAATATTAGCTTTGGTGTGCTTTTTAACATCCTTTAAAGTTAAGCCATCTAAAAATTCATCAGAACCTTCTTTGAAAACTAATGAAGGAAGCACAATGTTTTCCAAGTCTCTATTTTTAATAGCTTCTATAATATCAAAACCTGTTAAAAGCCCTGCAACAGTAATTTGATTACCGAAAAATTTATTTTTTGCAACAAGCAATTCGATTTCAAGATTTTTAACGTTAATCATATTCTTCATTGTTTCAAAAGCTCTAATCCCACTCTCGGAAATCAAAAATGTTAATTTAACAGGATTTTTTAAAGATTTTTTTAATTTTTTTATGTCCTTCTTTAAGCTATCGAGAAATAGTCTTGTTGTTCCAACACCATCTTCAATTTGCAAAAACTTACCGTAATATTTTTTCTCCGGAAAATCCATATCAGCAAGTAAAAAGAATTCATCAGAAACCATAGCGATATTCTTTTTAATATCATTATTAAATTCTTCAACAAGTTTAATTGTTTGAATTGCAATATTTTTATCAACAGTTTTAATGTCTTCTTTTCTGAATTTTGAAATTCCTACAGGAACAATTGCAAGAGATTTTAAATTTTTAAATTTTTTAAGATCGTCAAGTGTTCTTTTAAGTTCAGCTCCGTCGTTTATTCCAGGGCACAACACAACCTGCCCATGGAAATCAATTTTTAATTTTTTTAATTTTTCTAAATCATCTAAAATACTACCAGCTCTTTTGTTTCTAAGCAATTTTTCACGAACGGTTGGATTGGTTGCATGAATTGAAACAAAAAGGGAACTTGGATGCGTTTCTTCAATTCTTGCCCAATCAGATTTTGTTAGATTAGTAAGTGTCACATAAGTTCCTTGTAGATAAGAAAGACGCCAATCGTCATCTTTAACATAAAGAGAATCTCTAAGTCCCTTCGGTTGCTGATCAACGAAACAAAAAACGCAATGATTAGCACAAGGTTTAATCCCATTAAAAACTGCACATTCAAAAGAAATACCAAGGTCATCCTCAAAATCTTTTTCTATTTCAAAAATTTCAATTTCACCATTTTTACGTTCAAGTTCAATCTCGATTAATTCGTTTTGAATTAAAAAACTATAATCGATTATATCTCGAGGTTTTATACCGTTTAAAGAAAGGATTATATCTCCTTTTTCAAAAGCTAATTCATCTGCAATTGAATCTATATCAACATTCGAAATTATTGCCCCTTTTCGCATATTCCCTCAATTTTTTTTGTTTGAAACAAAATCTCGTTTACTATTTTCTTTTGTAAATCATTTAAAGGATTATAACTATCATTTAAACCAGAATTAATTTTATTAATAAAAATCTTGCACTGAAGATTTAAATTATCAAGGAATTTTAATAAATCCTCACCTTCAAGAATATTAGAGCAAAAAAGCAGAATATTCGCATCGTTTAAAAAATTTGAAGGATTTGTAAATTCATAAGTTTGCATACAATTTTTAAAATATTTTTCACCAAATGATGTAATTGAAACCCTTTTAACGCGTTTACCGCCTTCAGTAAGACTTGAAGACACTTCAATGCACCCCATACCTTCTAATCTTTTAATTGCAGGGTTTAAAGAACCAAAACTAGGTTTAAATAAAGCAAAAAAAGTAGTTTCAATAATTTTACTTATTCTATAAATTGAACAATCATATCTTTTTAAAACATATAAAACTAAAATTTCTATCATGACTGAACCTCAACAATTAGGTTATCCTCATCTGTTTCTAAAAATTCTGAAGGAATTTGTTTGGCACTTGTAATTCCAAAAGTTTTTAATTTTTCAACTTGCGAAAAGATACTTGGAGCTTTTGGATTATTTCTGGTAAATCTGCCTAAAAGTGTTTTAAATTGACTATTAACATTATCAAATTGTTTTTGAAGAGCTTTAATATCCTCACAAAAAGCAACAAAAGTTTCATACATGTTAACACCAGCATTTACAATTTGTCGAACGCTTTCATTATTTTTTTCTTTAGCCCAAATTTGATTAACAAGTCTAACAGTTGTAAGCAGAGAAGATGTACCTGTTATAATAATATCTCTGTTAAGCGCATATTGAACAAGTTCAGAATCTTGATAAACTGATGCAACAGAATTTTCAAGAGGAAGATAAATAATAACAAAATCAGGTTGATTCAAATTGCGCGCCTCTTTGTATTCTTTTTTTGCAATTTCATCAATTCTTGATTTAATTTCTCTTTTAAATTTAGTTTGAGACTCTTTATTTTCATCATCTTGACACATTTCAATATAACTTGTAAGCGTAAATTTTGAATCAATAATAAGATGTTTATCGTTTGGTAAATTAATCACAATATCAGGATAAATTGTTTCACCATCAGGATTTTGTGTATGAAAATGTTTATAATAATGTATATTTTCCATAAGTCCAGATGAATCCAAAACGGTACTAATAAGATTTTCACCCCAGGCACCTTTAATATTTTGATTTTTTGTAAGCGCTAAAGTTAATTTTTGGGCTTCATCACTTATCATTTGATTATTTTTTTCTAAATTTTCAAATTGTTTAACAAGAAAAGCATTATTTTCAATTTCGGTTTTATTAAAATTTTCCACTTTTTCCTGAAATTCTTTAACTCTTTCGATAACGGGTTTTAATTTGTCTTCCAAAGTTGAAGCATTTTGCTCTTGAAGTTTTTGTTGTTTTTCAATAATTGTTTCATTAGCGATTTGAGAAAATTCTTTCCTTAAAACTTCGATTAACATGTCAGGCGTTTTTAAATTTTCTTTTAAAAATTTATTTTCAATATCAACCTTGTTTTTTAAAATAAAACATATCAAAAGCCCCATGCCTAAACCAAGCAAAAAAGCAAGAAATATAAGGATATATGTTTGCATAAAACCTCCATTTACAAAAGTATTATCACATAAAACAGAACAACTTTGCAAATTTTAAAAAAAATCTTGATTATTTTTTTTTATTTGCTAATATAATTATGTAAGTCAAAGGGGCTTACAAATTGAAAACTAAATATGGGGGATTGGCTCAATTGGTAGAGCACCTGCTTTGCACGCAGGGGGTTAGGAGTTCGAGTCTCCTATCCTCCACCATTTTAAATAACCTTTGACTTATGTCAAAGGTATTTTTGTTTAATGGGGGTAAAATTTTATGAAAGAATATTTAGAAGAAAGAAAAATCTTTAAATTAATATGTGGGGCAGGAAATCAAGATACGGCAGAAATTGAAAAATTAATTTCAGTATATTCCTCCGCAGGTTGCAGATTTTTTGATTTAAGTCCAAAGAAAGAAATAATAGAAGCTGCAAAAAGGGGGTTAAAGCATTCTGGCGCAAAAGATTGCTACTTATGCATAAGTATAGGCACAAGTGATGATATCCACTTTTTTAAAGCAAATATAGATGATAAAAAATGTACAAAATGTGAAAAATGCATAAATCATTGCCTTCAAGGTGCAATAACAAAAAATGGCAAAAATATTGAAGTAAATAAAAAAAGATGTATTGGATGCAGAAACTGTATCAATAATTGCCCAAATAATTCAATTGAAATGCAACAAGAAGAAATAAACTTAAATGAAATAATTAAAATGGCAAATGAATGTGGAATAAGTTGCATTGAACTTCATACAACAGGCAAAAACAAAAAAGAATTATATCCAACTTGGGAAAAATTAAATAAAGAATTTAACGGCAATTTAAGCATTTGCATTGCGCAAAATAAACTTGGACAAGAAAAAATAATCAAAAGAATATCAAAATTAATTAATAAAATACCTCCATACAAAGCAATTATTCAGGCAGATGGAATTGCGATGTCCGGAAAAGAAGATAGTTATAATTCAACTCTTCAAGCAATATCAATTGCACAAATTTTTAACAAAGCGAATCTTCCAGCATATTTAATTGTATCAGGCGGAACAAATTCAAAAACATCAGAACTCGCAAAAATGTGCGATATCAAATTAGATGGCGTTGCAATAGGTTCTTATGCAAGAAAAATTGTTAAAGAATTTATAAATGCTGAAGATTTTCTAAATGATAAAAAAAGTTATGACAATGCAGTTAATGTTGCAAGAAATCTAATTGAGCAAATTGAAAAAAATTTATAAGTTTATTTTATTCTGTGCAAAAGACTAATTTGATTAAAATCAACAGCTTTCTTTTCAACATTTAACTGTCCGATTTCAACATCTTTATTTAGCCCATGATAATCACTTCCGCTTGATACAAGAAGATTGTTTTCATTTGCGCATTTTAATAAAAATTCAATTTCATCTGAATTGTATCTAGAATAAAAACATTCAAGACCATCAATTCCAATACTTTTCATATAATCAAGCTTTTTCAAGAAAGTTGCATCCATAATGTGAGCCTTGCCTTCACCCCCAATTGGATGTGCCCAAATTGCAATCCCACCTGCCTTTTTAATTATATTTATTGCTTCTTTTGCATCAAATTTAGACACACCAGTTTTACAACCTTCTAAATATTTTTTAATAGCAGATAAATTGTCAACAGCTAAACCGCGATTTACAAGAATATTTGCAACATGAATTTTTACAACACTTTTTCTTGTATAAAGCCAGTTTAATTCATCATCATTTAAAATTATATTCCATTCGTCTTTTAAAAACTGAATTCTTTTTTCAAGTTTTTTTCTTCTTAAAACTTTCCCTTTTTCAATTAAAGATAAAAGTTCATCATTATTTAAATCAATATCGTAACCCAAAATATGCGCACCAAAATAATCAGCCTTACAAGTAAGTTCAATCCCTTTTATAAGTTTTATATTTTCCGGAAATGAATCACCTAAATTTGAATAGCATTCAACAGTGTCATGATCTGTTATTGAAACAATTTCAAGATTATTGTTTCTAACAACATCACAAAGCTCAGAAGCTGAGTCGCTACCATCTGAAAAGGCACTATGGATATGTAAATCTACTTTCGGCATAAAAGTATTTTAACATAAAGCAAAAATATATAAATCATCGAGCTCTAAAACCAAAATCATTTGAATTAAATCGGCCTATAGATTTTAATTTTTGTTCAATTAATGCTTTTTGCTCAATTATATTTGAATTTGATTTAATTTTATTTGGATAAATTGAATAATTGTCACTGTAAATTTGGTCAGTAACATTAACCATTAAAACGTTTGCACCTGCTTTAAGCGCCATTTCTTGTCCATTTTTCAATAAAGTTTCCATAGCGGTTGTAGCAGGAATATTAATTTTTGGCATTAAAATTCTAGTAATTGCCATGACTTTAAGCGCAAGAATAAAATCGCCATTTTGGTAATCAGAAAGCGGAGTATTATTATGTATGATTAAAGGACCAATTCCTATCATATCAGCATTGATTTCCTTAAAGAATAAAATATCTGAAGCTAACGATTCAATGGTTTGAAATGGTAAACCAACAATACAGCCAGAACCAACTTCAAAATTTAATTCAGATAAATTTTTTAAACACTCGATTCGTTTTTCAAATGACATATTAGGATGCATTTTTTCATACAATAGTTTATTGCTTGTCTCAATTCTAAGCAGAAATCTATCTGCACCGGCATCTTTAAGCATTTTATATTCATCAAAAGAATATTCACCAATACTTAATGTAACTGCGACATTATATTTTTTAATTTCAGAAACTATTTCACATAATTCATTAATTTTATATTTAATGTCTTCTCCAGATTGCAAAACAATAGTTTTATATCCAGCATCAACAGCCTTTTTTGCAGTTTCAATTATTTCAGATTTAGGCATTCTATACCTTTTTACATTTTTATTTAAGCATCTTAAACCACAATAAAGACAATTATTTTTACAGTAATTAGAAAACTCGATTAAAGCCCTTAAATGGACTCCGTCTCCAACATTATCTTTTCTAATACTATCAGACAACCCAAAAAGCCATTCGTTTTTAGAGTTGTCTGATAAAATTTCAATTATTTCGTTTTTTGTAAACATACTAAAAGTTTAACATAATTTATTAAATTAAGAAATTAGCTATATTTTAGAACATTCAACGGAATACTAAACCAAGAACCTCTATTTGGAGTAAAGCTTAATTTCTTTTGAAGTAACAATTCGCCACAATCCGTGTTATTTGAAATATTTATTTCAGGGTCACAAATAATTTCAAAATTATATAATTTCATAAGTCTTTTTGTTGTTGGCAAATCAGCATGTTTAGGGTCAATATTTGTATTAATTTTTTGAAGAATTAAATCAGTTAAATCAGTTGCACCATAATCCTCAGGGTTTTCTTTAACGTGTCTATTTAAACCTTGAGCAAATGGACCAACTAAAACAACTTTATTGATACAATCATTGATTTTATTGATTGAAATTAATGAAACGGCATTAGCGTAATCATTAACCGCATGAATTCTTGCTTCTTTAATTTTATCTGGGTCAAGAACTTTTTTATTTAAAGTGAATTTTAATTTATCATCTTTATCTGATTCAATTTCTTCAAAATACTTGCATTTTTTAACCTTTTCAACTAAAGCACCGTCTTTTTTAGAAATATACATAAAATCATCAGCAACAATTCGTGCATCACCAATTTCAAGTGCCAGATTAATTAGTTCATTGTATTCGTATTTACTTACATCTAAATCTAGCGCTTCAAAGAAACATTTTAAATGCGATTTAACACTTACACCTTGTCTTCCGATTTTTCCAAGTATTGGAATTAATTCAACAAGTTCTTTGTTGTCGTTTGCGGTTAGTTTTCTAAGTTGTTCATTTGGATTGTCAGATTTTAAAATATCACTTACGGTTTTTTTAATTTTGTCATACATTAAAACGTTACCCGTTAAGTAACTACTGCTTTCTGAAGTTTCAAATTCAACAACAGGATATTGCTCATGACCTTTAACTTTAATATCGACACTACCAAAGCCACCACCTGTCATAATACCCATAATATAATCACCAGGTTTTAGCATATCTTTATCGGCCATCTTTTTTGCAATACCCAAGCCGGTACCACCTAAGTCTTTTGTAACTTCAAGTTCAAAATCATCTGAAACATTAAAAGATACTGTTCTGTCATCGCCTGCTTTAATTGCTTTTTCATAAGCCTTAAAATCTATATTTTCTAATGTATCACCATAGGCATTCTTAAGGTTTGGGATAAATGCAATTCTATCATCCTTACACATTGTAAATGTTGTTCCTGGAACAAAAACGGCAACACCAGTTAATTTTGAATCTCTGGTGCTTTCAAATTGTATTTCACCATTTTTTTCTTTTTCAACAACTTCATCATGAACATTTTTAATTACGTCATGTAATTTTGAAATAAAATCAGATTGCCCTTCATCATATGTTCTTGTATAAGTGTCGTAACAAGAAAAACCTCTTGAAGTTGTATTTAACGTCCCATCAGTTTTATAAATTACTTCTCCACTTTCTGATTTAACAAGTGCTTTCATAGTTCCTTTTGGATTACTAGCACCAATGTCAATAATAATTTTATGACCAAAGCTTGCACGTGGATTAATGTTGTTAATGCGCATATTCTTTTCTCCTAAAATATTTTCTAATCACAAATAAACTTGAAAAATATTTTTTTTGCTATTTTGTAAGCCTTTTGTAAAAAAATGTAAAAATTAGTGTAAAAAATACAAAAAATAATAATATAAAAATATATGAAAAATTACTCCAAAAAAGCAATAGAAAATTTTAGACAAGGATACAACTGCGCACAATCAGTTTTATTAGCATTTGAAGATAAAATTCCATTTGACAAAGAAACAATATTAAAATTATCATCTTCATTTGGTGCAGGAATGGGAAGAATGCGCGAAGTTTGTGGCGCAATAAGCGCAATGTTTATGATTGCAGGACTTAAAAAAGGGTATATTTCAGCAAATGATGATGAAACAAAAAAACAACACTACGAATATATACAAATGTTGGCTAAAAAATTTAAAGAAAGCTATGGGACAATAATTTGTAGAGAACTATTAAAACTTGAAGATAAAACTTTTTCACCAACTCCAGAAAAAAGAACTGATGAATACTATAAAAATAGACCCTGCGAGAAAATTATTGAACAAGCAGCAAAAATAATTGAAGAAAATATTTTAGATTAAAATAAATAAAAACATTAGCAATATAGAATTAATGCAAATTTTAACATTAAAAAAGAGGTCTTATGACCTCTTAAAATGGTGGGCCGCAGTGGACTCGAACCACCGACCTCACCCTTATCAGGGGTGCGCTCTAACCACCTGAGCTAGCAGCCCGCAAATTTGTTTTGCAATCACAAATCAAATTGCTTCAACATAATTATAATCTTACAAACATAAGAAAAAATCAACTACATTTTTTCAGGAGCCGAAACACCAATTAAATCAAGTGTTATCTGCATAATTGTTTTGGTTGCAAAAACCAAACACATGCGTGATAGTGTTTCGGTTTTGTCATTAGTAATAACCCTTGTATAATTGTAAAAATGATGAAAAGCACCTGCAACTTCTTGAGCATATTTACACAATAAATATGGTGCTCTATTTTTTGCAGAATTTTCAACAACTGATTTAAATTCTTCAAGTTTTAAAACTAAAGCCTTAACTGATTTTTTTGAATCATCAGTTTGTGCATAAATTGAACTAAACTGGGGTTTTAAAACAAAATTATTGAATTCATCCATTGTAACTGTCGAAGGAATAATTTTGTTATTGTCTAATGTATCAACTGATTCCTCTGTTGCTTTTCTTATAATTGAAGAACATCTGGCATGGGCATATTGAACATAAAAAACAGGGTTTTGATCGGTTTTTGATTTTGCCAAATCCACATCAAAATCAAGGGCTGTATCAATTGAGCGCATAAGCATCCAATATCTTGTCGCGTCTGCTCCAACTTCATCAACCAAATCTCCTAAGGTAACCATTTTTTTTCTTTTGCCCATTCTCATTGTTTCACCGTTTTGAACTATGTTAACCAATTGTCCAAGTAAAACTTCAAGGCTTTTTGGGTCGCGTCCCAGTGCTTCAATTGAAGCTTCAATTCTTTTAATATATCCATGGTGATCCGCACCCCAAATATTTATAAGGGTATCAAAACCTCTTTTAAGTTTATTTTGGTGATATGCAATATCTGCTGTTAAATAAGTGTTTGTGCCATCGGCTTTTTTAATAACCCTATCTTGTTCGTCACCATAATCTGAACTTTTAAACCAAACGGCATCTTCTTTTTTGTACAATTTACCCATTTTATCAAGTTCATCAACACATTTTTGAACTTCATTATTTTTATATAAATCAGTTTCATGGAAAAATAAATCAAATTTTACTCCAAATTTTTCAAGCAATTCTTTTTGCTGATTAAGCATGTCATTTTCAGCATAAATTGCATAATCCTGAGTAGATTTTTCTTCAATATATTTTTTTGCACAATCAATTAAGTATTCGCCTGGATAACTATCTTCTGGAAGTTCAATATCTTCCCCTTTTAGTTGACGAACCCTAACTTCTAAGGATTTACCAAGTTTATTTATTTGGTTGCCTGCATCATTAATATAAAATTCTTGAAATACATCATCTCCATAAAATTTAAGAACATTTGCAAGCGAAGAGCCAACAGCAGCCCATCTTCCATGACCTATATGAAACGGACCAGTTGGATTAGCGCTGACATATTCTAAATTAATTTTTTTAGGATTTTTATTTAAACCTTTACCGTATTCTTTTTGTTTGTCCAAAATTTCTTTAATAACATTATTTATAATCTCGTCTTTAACAGTAAAATTAATAAAACCTGCAACAACGCTAACATCAAATTTTTCAGAAGATATATATTCAGCAATAGTATTAGCTATAACAGGTGGAGCCATTTTAGCATATCTTGCAAGCGAAGATACATTAATGGAAAAATCACCAAACTGTTCGTTTTTAGGCTTTTCGCAAACTAAAACATTATCAAATTCTTTAAGCTCGCCAAGCTTGTTATCATTAATTCCCTTTTCAATTGCCTTGGCAACAATATCTATAAAATAATTCTTCAACATAATAAAAAAATTATAAGGCAAAAATAATCCCATGTAAAATTAATTTGAATAATAAAGACAAAAACAGCAACATATTTTATGTTACAATTACAATATGCAAAGAAAACTTTATTTAATAATTATTTTTATATTTATTTTTGCAAATATATTATTTATAAAAACATCTTGTAAAAATTCTGAAAAATACTATAAGCAAGGGCTTAATTTCGAATTAGAAAAAGATTATCAAAATGCATATTATAATTATGGGAAAATAAATAAATTTTCAAAAATTTATGAACTTGCAATTTATAAACAAGCAAGATGTGCAAAAAAAATAAACGACACAAAAACTGCAACCAAAAAATATGAACAGTATGTAAAAAAAATAAAAAACGAGGTAATGACGCCAGTTGCTCTTTGGGAACTTGGAAATTTATATTTAGAAAACAATAAAACCCAAAAAGCATACAAAACATTTAAAAAACTTGAAGAAAAATATGGGCAAAACGACTATACATATGCCTCATACTTTAAAATTGGCGAAATTTTACTTGAAAAAAATAAAGAAAAAGCTATAAATTATTTTACAAAATATTTAAATTATGCGCCACTTGGAAGATTTTCAAAAAAAGCAATTCGGTATATTGAAAATACAAATACAACATTAAATAAAAACACGAAATTAACACTTGGTATCTCATACCTAAAAAATGAAAATTATGACAAATCATTATATTATTTAAATCAAACCGATTTTGAAAATGCTTGGTTTTATATCTTTCAAAACTACAAAGAGCAAAATAAAGAAAAATTTGCGTTAGAAATCCTAAAAAAAAGTTTTGGTATGGAAAATATCAACCTAGATAATAAAAAAATTGAAGAAAGTATTAACTACTACGCAAATAAAAAAAATTCACAAAGTGATTTAAAAGAAATTTACGATTTAACAAAAAATAAAAATAAAAATTTACACTCTTATATAACTCTTCATTATGCTCAAAAATTAGAGGAAAGGTATCAGTATAACTTATATCAAGAAATTTATAAAAATAATTGTAGTTATTCCCCAAAAGCATTATCTGAAATAATTTATCAAGATTATAAAAATGCAAACTACGCAAAAGTAATCGATTTTGGAAACAAATATTTTAATTTATACAAAGACGAACCAACAGCGCCAAAAACAATGTATTTTCTTGCAAAAGCATTTGAAAAAATAAATAAAAAAACCCAAGCAAAAGGGCTTTTTAAAAAAATTCAGGAAAACTACCCTAATAGTTACTGGGCATATAGAGCACATTGTGCCCTTAATAACAAATATATATTTATAGTTGATGAAAATAAAAAAATTAGCAAAAAATCAGATATTCAATTCCCAAAAAAATTTGATGATAAAATTGACAATTATATAAAAACATTAGTTAAATTAGATGATATCGAAACTATCGAAGACTACAAAATACAAGATGAATTTGTCAAAAGTTGGATAGCATATAAAAAAAATAGGTATGCTTATTCTCTTTTGACTGCAAGAGATGAAGCGGACAAAAAAAATATTTTGAATACAGATGAAAACAAACTTGTATATCCAGTTTATTATCTTAATGAAATATCTGAAAATTCAAAAAATAAAAACTTATCTGAAATAATTGTTATTTCATTAATCAGAAAAGAAAGCCACTTTGATTCAGATTCAATAAGCTCAACAGGCGCAATCGGCCTTATGCAAATTATGCCAGATACAGCATTATTTATTGAAAATGGAGCCTTAAAAGGAAACCTAAAAAATCCAAAATACAATATACAACTTGGCACAAATTATTTATCAAAAATGAAAAATGAATTCAATAATGATTATATGCTTGCAATAGCCTCATATAACGCAGGACCCGGAAATGTAAAAAAATGGTTAAAAGAAAGATATGATGAAGATTTTGATATTTTTATAGAAGAAATGCCATTTCTTGAAACAAAAATATATGTAAAAAAAGTTTTTGAAGGATATTGGAATTACCTTAACATATATAACTAGATTAAATTTTATGATATATTTGAAATAGATAAAAAGAGGAAGCAAAAATGACAGAAAAAATAGAGATAAAAGAAGAATTTATAAAACAAGCACAAAAATTATCAGAAGGCATTGAAGTTTTGCCAAACGGTATAAAAGGACTTGCATACAAACTTCAAAAAGCACATGAAACAAATAAACCCCTGAGAGTTAAACTTGGACTTGACCCTACAAGACCAGATTTACATTTAGGGCACACCGTTGTAATGCGTAAGTTAAAACAATTCCAGGAATTAGGACATCAGGTGGTTTTAATTGTTGGTGGGGCAACAGCAATGATTGGTGACCCATCAGGCAAAAGCGAAACGCGTCCAGCATTAACAAAAGAACAAGTTGAAGAAAATGCTAAATCATATTTTGACCAAATGTCAAAAGTTGTTGATGTTACAAAGGCAGAAGTTGTAAATAATGCAGATTGGCTACACAAGATGACTTTTGTTGATATGTTAAAACTGTCATCTTCTACAACAGTTGCTCAACTTATGGTTAGGGAAGACTTTGCAAAAAGATATCAAGAAGGTCGTCCAATAAGTGTTGTCGAATTTTTCTATCCATTGATGCAAGGGTATGACAGCGTCGAAGTCAAAGCAGATATTGAATTTGGCGGAAGCGACCAAAGGTTTAATCTTTTAATGGGTAGAGATGTCCAAATGTTTTATGGAATAGATGACCCGCAAATGATTATGTTACTACCTTTAATTGAAGGTACGGATGGCGTTGTCAAAATGTCAAAAACATACCCAGAACATTGTATTTCATTAACAGAAGATCCAAAAAATATGTATGGCAAACTTATGTCTATCCCAGACAGTTTAATGCCAAAATACTACACATTATTAACTGACCTTACATACAATCCAACCAACAATCCAAGAGACGAAAAAATGCGTCTCGCATACGAAATTACAAAAATGTACACTGGTGAAGAAAACGCCAAAATGGCACAGGACAACTTTGTTAATGTAATTCAAAATAAAGGTGTTCCAAGCGATATAAAGGAATACAAAAAAGAAAATGCAACAAATATTTTAGATTTGCTTGTTGAACTTAATTTTACACAAAGCAAAGGTGAGGCTAAAAGACTTATTCAAGGTGGCGGTGTTAAAATAAATGGCGAAAAAATAAGTGACATGACCACAATAATTGACAAAGAAATAATCTTGCAAGCAGGAAAAAGAAATTATGCCAAAATTGTATTCTAATTTACTTGAAACAATAGGTAATACACCGATTGTAAAAGTTAATTCACTACAATATGACAATTTATATGCAAAAATAGAATACTTTAATCCCGCAGGTTCAATTAAAGATAGAGTTGCATTCAATATGTTGCAAAAAGCGCAAGAAAAAAATTTGATTGACAACAAAACAGTTATAATTGAACCAACAAGTGGAAACACTGGTATCGGACTTGCATTTTGCGCATCAATAATGGGATTAAAGTTCATTGCGGTAATGCCTGAAAATATGAGTTTAGAAAGAATAAAACTTATGAAAGCATATGGCGCAGAAATTGTCTTAACCCCAAAGGAAGGCGGGATAAAAGCCAGTGTCGATAAAGCAAATGAAATATCTGAACAACTAAAAAATAATGGCAAAAAAACATTTATTCCATCTCAATTTGAAAATATGGATAATCCATTAAGCCACATACAAACAGCAAAAGAAATTCTTGAACAAACTGATGGCAAAATTGATATTTTAGTTGCTTGCATCGGAACAGGCGGAACAATTACAGGTATTGCAAAAGAACTCAAAAAATATAATAAAAATATAAAAATAGTAGGAGTTGAAGCAAAAGAAAGCCCACTACTTACAAAAGGGATTAGCGCACCGCATAAAATCCAAGGTATAAGTGCAAACTTTATCCCAAAAACACTTGATTTATCAGTTGTTGACACAATAATTGATATAAGCGGTGATGATGCCTATAATATGGCAAGAGGAATTGCTAAAAATGAAGGCTTGCTTATTGGCATTTCATCAGGTGCATCATTGTGTGGAGCAATTGAAGCTTCAAAAATATATAACAAAGACAATCCTATGATTGTTGCAATTTTACCAGACAACGGAGAAAGATATCTTTCAGGAGACTTATATGTTTGAAAATTTATCTATCGTCAGAGGAATTAAAACCGTCATTAGTGACATAAAAAATATAAGAGAAAAAGACCCAGCAGTTAAAAGCGTTATTGAAATAATCTTGTTGTATCCAGGCTTTCACGCACTTTTAATGTACAGAATTGCACATAAGTTATTAAAATGGCATATTCCATTTATTCCAAGATTTATAAGCCAACTTGCAAGATTTTTAACAGGAATTGAAATCCACCCTGGCGCAAAAATTGGTAAAAATTTCTTTATTGACCACGGAATGGGTGTTGTGATTGGCGAAACAACAATAATAGGTGACAATGTTCTTTTATATCAGGGGGTTACCTTAGGCGGAACAGGAAAAGATGTTGGAAAACGTCATCCAACAATTCAGGATTGCGTCACAATTGGCGCTGGTGCAAAAGTTTTAGGGAATATTACAATTGGGGAAAGTTCAAATATCGGAGCAGGTTCAGTTGTTATTGATAATGTTCCAATTCACTCAACCGTTGTTGGTATTCCAGGAAGAATTGTTCAACAAAAAGTTTATATTCAAGGGCAATTGCAACACAACAGAATTCCAGACCCAATAACTTGCGAACTTAACAGATTAAAATACGAAGTACAAGATTTAAAGGAAAAAATAAATAATTAAAAATATAAAATTATAGCAGGCACAATGCCTGCTTTAATTTTAATAATTATATTTTACTTAATTTGCTATCTAAGTTCTGTCTCTGCAAAAGTCTTTTCAATTGCAGATTTAATATTCTTAATTTGATTATCTATAACCTCATCTTTTAGAGTTGCTTCGTTATCTTGAAGAGTAATTCTTATAGCAACACTTTTTTTGTCTTGGCTTATGTTTTCGCCTTGATAAATATCGAAGATTTGAGCATTTTTATAAATAGATTTATCAGCTGCTTTTTTGATAACCTTTTCGATTTCAGCATAAGTTCTTTCTTTATTAACAATGAATGCAATATCTCTTTCAACAAAGCCGAATTGAGGAACCTTTTTATATTTTACAATTGATGAATTTACACCATTAAAAATAGGTTCAAGATTAATTTCAAAAACAAATAAATCTTGGTTTAATTTCATCTTATCATTCAAAACAGGATGAAGCTTTCCAATATAACCTAAATTAATTAGATTTTTGCCAAGCATTTGAATTTTAGCGCTTTGAGCAGGATGCAAGAAATCATATTTATCTTCTGTTTTAATGTCTGAATAAACAATTCTGTTTGAAAGTCCTAAAATTTCAAACATATTTTCCAAAACACCTTTTAGATTATAAAAATCAACAGGGATTTTTTTGTTCCAGATTTCATTGTTTACAGAACCAAAAATACAACCTGATAAACATCTTGATTCTTTAACGCCAGAATTTTCTTCAGTCGCTTCACTTTGAACAAAATAAGTTTTACCAATTTCATATAATCTAAATTTTTTGTTTCCATTATCAAAATTATATTTAACAACATTTAAAAGATTAGCCATTAAATTTTGTCTTAGTGTAGTGGTGTCTTCACTTTTTGGATTTAGAACCTTAACTGCATTGTCTTCATTCAAATTCATCAAAAAACTATTATAAAGATTATTGCCCACAAGTGAACTTGTCATAATTTCATCAAAGCCAGAACCCAAAAATAAATCATTAATTTTTTTAAGAATTCTTTCGTCTTTACTAACCGATGCGCCTTCATCTAAATTAGGAATTGCAGGCTCAATTTTGTCAAAACCATAAATTCTTGTGATTTCTTCAATTAAATCAATTTCGCGGTAAACATCGTTAACTCTGTATGATGGGATTTTAAATTTTGCAGCAAGTTCATTTTTGCCCAAAAGTTTAAAACCAAGATTTTCAAGTATTTCAATAGATTTTTCCTGAGGAATATCAATACCCATAATTCTTCTGATTTCAGAATTTCTTAATGTAACTTCTATATCTTGGTTTTTAGGATTACCGGTTTCAGCAATTTCTTCAATCTTGCCATCAGCAAACCTGACAATTAAATCCATTGCTCTAAGCAAAGCTGGCTTAACCATTTCAATGTCAACACCTCTTTCAAATCTAGCACTTGCTTCTGACCTATAACCAACGCTTCTTGCAGATTTTCTATTTGTATGCGAAGTAAAGAAAGCAGCTTCGAGTGCAAGATTTTTGGTATTATCATCAATTTCGCTATTATTACCACCAAAAACACCTGCCAAACAAACACCTTGTTCTTTTGTTGCAATTAAAACAGTTTGCTCAGTTAACGTTCTTTCAACATCATCTATTGTTGTTAATTTTTCGCCATTTTGAGCATATCTAACACACAAATAATTATTTAATTTATCAAAATCAAAAGCATGCAAAGGTGTACCATATTCAAGCATTACGTAATTTGTAATATCAACTATGTTATTAATTGGGCGCATGCCAGATGAAATCAATCTTCTTTGAATAAAATCAGGTGAAGGTTTAATAACAATATCTTTAATGACACCAATTGAATAATATTTGCAAGCGTCATCAGCTAAAATTTCAACTTTAAAATTATTTTTATTTAAATCCTGAACACATTCAAGAGGTGAAAAATTCATTTTTCTGTTAAACAAAGATGAAAGTTCTCTTGCAATACCAATAACAGACATTTCATCACCCCTATTTGCAGTAGGTGCTGTATGATAAATTATCTCATCTTTTAAATTCATTACATCTTCAAGTTTTTCACCTAGCTTCAAGTTGTCATAAATTCTGTTTAAAATTAAAATACCATCTTCTTCTTGAACGCCATCAAGACCAAGTTCATCAGCTGAACACAACATACCTTGTGATTCAACACCTCTTATAACGGCAGGTGTAAGTTCAAATATTTCACCAGTTTTTCTAGAAAAAACTTTTGAACCAACGCTTGCGTATGGGATAATTTGACCTTCTTCAATATTTTGTGCACCGCAAACAACTGTTTTTGTTGAAGAACCAGTATCTATAGTTACAAGATGGAGTTTATCTGCATTTGGATGGTTATCTATTTTAATAATTTTTGCAGTAATTATATTTGTAAAATTAACTCTTTTAATCTCAACATCTTCAACTTCCAAGCCACTCATTGTAAGCATGTGAGCGACTTCTTCCTTAGATATATCACTTAGATCAACAAATTCATTTAGCCATTCGTGTGAAACTTGCATTTTAACAATACTCCTTTAATAATTTATAGGATAAATATACACAAAACATTACTCAATTACAATTTCTTTTTCATTAGAGTAAATAACAAGTCCTTCAATGCCACCGGTTTGTTTTGACAAATACTTTCTTTTTGTATAAATAACTGAAACTTTACCCGAATTTCTTGCGGATGAATTTTCTTTTACAAGTTTAGCGCAATAAAGCAAAACGTCGTCCATAATATCATTTGTTTTATTTGGATTTTTTAAAATAACATGACAAGATGGCATATCCTTCAAATGAAACCAAAAATCATCAGGTCTTGCAATTTTTGATAAGAGAATTGAATTTTGTTTGCTTGATTTACCAATATAAATTAAATTATCAAGAAAATTAATTGGATTAAGAATATTGTTATTATCCGATTTTTTATCACTAAGCAAATTATTTTCATCCTCCAAATCAAAAATTGAAGTAGCATTTTCTATAAAAAATATTTTTTCATTTAAAAATTTTTTCTTTTGCAAAATAAACTCTTTTTTTTCATCTAAAACTTTTTTAGCATTTTTTGCCTTTTTATAAAGATCAAAATATTTTTGCGCATTTTGTGAAGGTTTCAAATTGGGGTCTAGTTTAATTTTGTCATTTCCGATAGTTAAATATTTATCACCCTCATTAATTAAATATAAATTAGAAAGTATAAGCTCAGCATAAGTTTTATATTTATCTGCATCAGAAATTTTAGAAGATTCATTAAAAATCTTTTCAAGTTGTTTAATCTCGCCATTAATTTTGGAAATTAAACTTTTCTTTTTTTTATCTAAAATAAAATTCTTAAAATTTTTATTATGATATTTCAGAATCAAATCATTAAACGAATCAAAATCAACTCCATACAATTTAGATATAATGTCTTTATTTCCTTCAGAAACAACCTCTTTTAAAAGAGAAAATAAATTATCAGAAGAATTGGACATTTCAGCACAAAGAGAGATTAAGGGTTTTGTTAAATAAAAATAATTCTGATTAATATCGCCAACAGTTAAAGAATTAAAATCAGAAAAAGGAGTCAATAAGATATCTTTTTTTTCTTGTTTATTAGGATAAACATAAGGGATACCACCATAAATTTCCCTGACACTACTTTTTAATTTTGAAACATTATGAATTGAACCTAAAATCGTTCTTGTTATTGCGTTATACAAAATAATATTTGAATATTTGCCCATAAGTTCAACCGACAAACATAATTGAGTTGTTTCATTTAATTCGTCAATATAATCAAAATAAAATTCTAAAATTCTTTCATAAGGCGGACATGAAACACGCTTAATTTTAGCGCCAGATAAATATTTTCTAAGCAACATACAAAACATTGGTGGCTGCTTTGGAATTTCATAAAAAATTTCATCTATGAAACAAACATGATAAAAATCAGGATTAATATTTATATAAAATTTTTTGTTTTGTCCAAAGTTCCTTAACGTGAAAACAAGTTCATGCCTTGATGGCTGTTGAATTTTCTGCAAAGAGGCGTCCTCAAAAAAACCAACATTTTCTTCATAAAAAAACTTTAAAATTAAGGAATCAAATTTATTCATTATGTTTTAATTGTAATATAATTTTTTATATTATGAAATGTTATTTTTTTGGAACATTTAATCCGGTTCATATCGGACATATAGAAATAGCAAAATTCATCGAAAAAGAAAAAAAATACGGTGAAGTTATTTTTGTCCCTGCATATAACCCTCCACACAAAAAAGTTTTAAATTACAAAGACAGGGTTAACATGCTAAAAATCAACAACTTAAAAGTAAATGAAATAGAAAGCAGGCAAGAAGGCGTTACTTATACTTATAAAATTATAGAAAAACTTGGAAAATGTTATTTTATTATTGGATATGACGCATTTCTTGAAATTGAAACCTGGAAAAATCCAGAATATTTAAAAGAAAATTTATATTTTTTAGTTTTACCAAGAAAAACTGTTAAAAATCTTAATGAATTTGAAAAATTAAAACAAAAAGGATACAATTTTGAAATATTAAATTTCGAACAAATAGATATTTCATCAGAAGAAATAAGAAGAAAAAAGGCAAATAAAGAGTCATTAAATGGACTTGTTACAAAAGAAACGGAAAAATACATAAATGAACACAGATTATATGAAACAATGGCTTAAAGAAAATCTAACACCAGAGCGTTATGTACATTCAGTTGGAACAGCAGGGTGTGCCGTTGAACTTGCAAGAATGTATGGTTTAGATGAAGAAAAGGCATATATTGCAGGTTTGATGCACGATTGCGCAAAATGCAAAAGTCAATTAGAAATGCTTGAAATTGTAAGACACAAATTGAAAGATATGGACCCAATGGAAACGAGAACGGAAAAAATTCTCCACGCGCCAGTTAGTGCTTACATCGCAAGAGATGGTTTTGGCATAAAGGACGCTGATATTTTATCAGCAATCCGCTGGCACACGATTGGTAAACCAGATATGAATTTGTTCGAATCAATTATTTTTATTGCTGATAAAATTGACCCTTCAAGAGGAAATTCTGAATTCAGGGAAGAAATAATAAAAATCTTAAAAGAAAACGAAGGTGAAAAAGGGGTTAAAAAAGCACTTCTTAAATGTTTTTCATCAACAATAAAATCGCTTGTTGATAGAAGCCTTCCAATCTTTTCAATAACAATTGAAACATATAATGATTTATTAGAGTCACAAAAATAAAAAATTTGTGTTAGAATTTTAAAAGGCCCTTATCTGGAGAGAAATGAAAAATTCTAAACTGACACTTTTTATATTTTTAGGACTGGCATTTGGCATCTTATTTGGTTGGCTTGCTCCTGAGTATGCAATAAAAATGGATGTTTTTGCCGACATGTTTTTAAGAATGGTAAAAATGATTATTGCTCCGTTAATTTTTGCAACCCTTGTTGTTGGAATTGCGGGACACGGCGATATTAAAAATTTAGGAAAAATTGGTTTAAAAACATTATTATATTTTGAAATAGTAACAACTCTTGCCTTGGTTATAGGACTATTAATGGGAAATTTGTTTCAGCCTGGAGTTGGTTTCAATATTGATTTATCGTCAATTTCAATGGATGCAGTTCAAAAAATGCAAACAGTACAAATTGATCATTCACTAAAAACATTACTAATAAACTGTATACCAACAAGTCTATTTCAATCAATGGCAGAAGGAAATCTTTTGCAAATTGTTGTTTTTGCGGTATTTTTTGCGCTTGCAATTTGCGGAATTGGACAAAAAGCGCGTCCAGTATTAGATTTCTTACAAAGTACTTGTGAAATAATGTTTAAATTTACAGAATATGTAATGTATTTTGCGCCAATTGGTATATTTGGTGCAATCGCTGTAACAATTGCACAAAACGGAATAGGTATCCTTGTAAGTTATGCAAAATTTATCGGCATAGTTTATTTCTCTTTAATTGTTTTTGTTGTAACTGTTTTGCTTGTTGTGTGCAGAATTATAAAAATACCATTCAGAGCTTTAATCCAAGCATTAAAAGAACCCGCACTTCTTGCATTTTCAACTGCAAGTTCAGAAGCAGCACTTCCTCATGCAATGGAAATCATGGAAAATTTTGGTGTACCAAAAAATATTGTAAGTTTTGTTCTCCCAACGGGCTACACATTTAATTTAGATGGCACAACATTATATTTGGCTTTAACATCATTGTTTTGCGCGCAACTTGCAGGAATTGATTTAAATCTGCAACAACAAATTGCAATAATGATAACATTAATGCTTACTTCAAAGGGTATTGCAGGTGTTCCAAGAGTATCATTAATAGTTCTTGTTGGAACATTGTCCAGTTTTAATATTCCAACAATAGGTGTTGCAATATTACTTGGTATTGACCAAATTTTAGATATGGGCCGTACAACTGTTAACTTAATCGGTAACTGCGTTGCAACAACAGTTATAGCAAAATGGGAAAAGAATTTTAACTACGATAAAATGTTTAAATTTATAGACATTGAAAAAAAGCCAATCAAAAGCAAAACTCTTCAAAAAATCTATATTGAACATAATCTAAATAAAAAAATTGCCCAAGAAGAAAAACAACTTGAGCATATTAAATAATGTTATTTAATAATATAAAAAAACTATGAAAATAGTTTTTTATGACATCAAAGAAATAGAAAAAGAATTTTATAGAACAAATTGTCCAAGCGAACTTGAGATAATTTTTACCAGTTCATCACTTAATAAAGAAACAATAAACAAAGAAGAATTAGAAGCTGAAATGATTTCTGGTTTTATTGGTTCAAATTTTTCAAAAGAAATCTTGAAAAAATTTAAAAATCTGAAATATGTATTTTTGCGCTCCGTAGGTTATGACCATGTAGATACCGAATACTGTAAGAAAAGAGAGATAAGGGTTTTTAACACACCTCGTTATGGCGACTGGACAATTGCAGAATATGCTTTTGGACTTCTTTTAAGTATTGTAAGAAAAATAATGGAAGCAAATAGTGCCGTTAAAAATGGAAGCGTAAATCCTGATGATTTTATGGGTCTTGAATTACATTCAAAAACATTAGGTATAATAGGGCTTGGTAAAATTGGCGAAAGGGTTGCACAAATTGGCAAAGGTTTTAACATGAAAATAATTTTTTACGACATAAAAGACAACCCTGATTATAAAAAAGTTGATTTTGATAGCCTTTGTAAAATGTCGGATTTTATAATAATTACATGTCCATTAACTGACAAAACAAAATATTTATTTAATAAAGATAAATTTAAAATAATGAAAAATGAAGCAACAATAATAAATATAGCACGCGGAGAAATAATAAAAACGGAAGACCTATTAAATGCACTAGAAAATAAAAAAATAAATTTTGCAGGGCTTGATGTAATAGAGTGCGAATATATAACAAACAACATAAATAAAAAAGATTTTTGTCTAGAATGTAATAGTGAAAATTGCCTTAAAAAATATATAACAAATCAAAAATTACTAAAAAATAAAAAAGTAATTGTAACACCGCATATTGCATACAACACAAAAGAAGCAATGCAAAGAATAATGCAGATGACAATATCAAATATAAAATGTGCTATGAATAAAAAATGCGAAGTTAAAAATGAAAATATAGTAATATGACAAAGTATGAATATTCTTGATAGCATGGACTGGTTTTGATATAATTTTTTTATGGAAATTAATAAATGCATTGAACATACTTGCCTTAAACAAGATGCAAGTGAAGATGAAATAAAAAAACTGGCACAAGAAGCAATTGAACATAATTTTTTAGGCATTTGCGTAAATCCCGATTACGTTAAATTTGCAAAAGAAATTTTAAAAAATACAAATGTTAAATTGGTAACAGTTGTCAATTTTCCGCTCGGAAAAGCAGGTGGTAAAATTACTGCACAGCAAGCAAAAGAAGCAATTGATAATGGCGCCGATGAAATCGACACAGTTATCAATGTTTCAGATATCAAAAATAAAAAATGGGACAAAATTAAAGAAGAAATAAAAGAAATAAAAGCTTCTTGCAAAGATAAAATTTTAAAAGTAATCCTCGAAACAGATTTATTGACACAGGATGAAATTAAAATTTCAACAGAAACAATCAAAGAAGCTGGCGCAGATTGCGCGAAAACCTCTACCGGTTTTGTAAAAAACGGAGTAGGTGCAAAAGTTGAAGATGTAAAAATCATGAAAGCGGCAGGCATTATGGTTAAGGCAAGTGGTGGCATTAAAACAAAAGAGCAAGCACTTAAATTAATCGAAGCAGGCGCAGATAGACTTGGTACATCTTCTGGATGCGAATTAATAAAATAAGGAAAATAATATGACAAAGGCTGAAAAAATCACAATCAGGTCAGACAGAACAACTGATTACAAATTTACTTACAGAGGAGAAGAGCAAATCCTTGGCGCAGGAAAAATTATAAGTATTGCAAACGGCTTGAATGACGTTGTTTTACCAACTTGCGCAATGAAAATTATGAACAATTTAATCGTTATAAAGGATGACGTAAAATGAGTAAACAAAGAATTATAGTTACAATTTCAGGACTTGATAAAATTGGAATTGTTGCATCAGTTTCAGCAAAACTTGCAGAATTGAATGTAAATATTGAAGATATAAAACAAACAATTATGCAAGATTTCTTTGTTATGGTTATGCTATGCGACATTTCAAATTCTGCAAAAAGTTTTAAAGAAATAAAAGATGAAATCATAGAAAATTCTGAAAAACTTGGAATGGAAGCTTGGATACAAAAAAAAGATATTTTTGACAAAATGCACACAATATAAAAGGTTTTAAAATGGCTGATTTTAATATAAACAACATAATGGAAACAATCCAAATGATAAAGGTTCACCACTTAGATATAAGAACCGTCACTTTGGCATTAAGTTTAAGGGATTGTATTTCAACGGACATAAAAGAAACTGGGGATAAAATCCATAGCAAAATTCTAAAATATGCAAAAAACCTTTCAAAATATGCAGATGATATTGAAAACGAATTTTCAATCCCAATTATAAACAAAAGAATTGCTGTAACGCCGATTTCTTTAATTGGCGAAGCAGCAAAAGATATGGATTATGTGTATCTAGCAAAAGTTTTAGATGACGCAGCAAATCAAGTTGGCGTTGATTTTATAGGTGGCTTTTCTGCTCTTGTTGAAAAAGGTTGTACAAAAGGCGACATTGCCTTAATTTCATCAATTCCAGAGGCATTACAAAAAACACAGCGTGTGTGTTCATCTGTTAACCTTGCAACATCAAAAGCCGGAATCAACATGAATGCTGTTTTAAAAATGGGCGAAATTATTAAAGAAACAGCAAACCTTACAGCAGATAAAGACGGTATTGGTGCAGCAAAACTAGTATGTTTTTGCAATTCCGTTTCAGATAATCCATTTATGGCTGGTGCATATTGTGGGATTAATGAACCAGAATGTGCGTTAAATATTGGTGTTTCAGGACCAGGTGTTGTCAAATGGGCAGTTCAAAATATGCCAAAAGATGCGGACCTTGGTGAAGTTTCAAATTTAATCAAAAAAACTTCATTCAAAATTACAACAACTGGCGAACTTATAGGCAGAGAGCTTGCAAGTCGTCTTGCAATTCCATTTGGAGTTATTGACTTGTCTCTTGCACCAACACCTGCGGAAAATGACAGTGTTGCAGGCATTTTTAAAGCAATGGGCCTTGAACAAGCAGGTGCTCACGGAACAACTGCAGCCCTTGCAATGTTAAATGATGCAGTTAAAAAAGGTGGGACAATGGCATCAAGTTATGTAGGAGGTTTATCTGGTGCATTTATTCCAGTTTCAGAAGATGCAGAAATGATTGAGGCTGTTAATAAGGGTGCTCTAACAATTGATAAACTTGAAGCAATGACTTGTGTATGTTCAGTCGGACTTGACATGATTGCAATCCCTGGCAATACACCAAATTCAACAATATCTGGAATTATTGCAGACGAAATGGCAATCGGTATGATTAACAAAAAAACAACTGCCGTTAGAATTATCCCTGTTCCAAACAAAGTGGAAGGTGACAAAGCGGTTTATGGCGGGCTTCTTGGCGAAGCGCCTGTTATGAGTGTTAATAAATATTCAAGCGCAGGTTTTGTAAATCGTGGCGGCAGAATTCCAGCCCCAATTCATAGCTTAAATAACTAAATTCATATAATAAAAATACTAGCAAGTAACTTAACTTGCTAGTATTTTAGTTTGTATATTAAATTTAGTAATTCATCTGCCAGCCTTCATCTATTATGCGAGCAGTGCAACCATAACCATTAACTTGTTTAATATTACCATCAGAACAACCAAGACTTACATTAGTACTAGTTTTCCAATGATATGCTTCAGGGTTTAAAGGGTCGATATATAGTGCATAGTCATAACCTCCTTCAGCATAAATTGAACCATTTGGAGCAACAATTAGTTCAAAAAGGTCACGACCAGCCTTATTAGGTCCTTTATCACCATTAACATCTATTAAAATTTGTCCTAAATCATATGGTAATTTACCACCCTTGCTTTTAATAATCGGAATATTGGCAATTTGTTCCGGAAGCAAAACGGTGGAAGGATTAAAAGGATGAACAAAAACCGTTGAGCCATCGGCAAAATGAAAATATGGCAAAACAATACTTGAAAGAGTTTGACCATTTAATCCAACATAGCCAAGGTCAGTCAATTTAGATGAGCTTGCCTCGGAATCGGTGACCTTAAACACTTTTGAAAATTCCGCAATAAAAGGTGAATAAACATTGCCTTCTAATTCATCCGGTGCCGCTTGCCACAAATTAGTATCTTCAAGTTTTGTAACACCATCATTTGCCATGGCATTTTTAAAACCATTACTTAAAACCGAAACTGTTTTTTTAAGCTGAGTTACGTATTGTTGCTTTTGATAATTAACAATTAAAGTAGGGATTGTAAGTGCTGCAACAACGCCAATGATAGCTAATGTGATAAGTACTTCTGCAAGAGTGAAGGCTTTTAAACTTCTAGATGCCCCCCCCCCGTGATTAAAATTAAATCTATACATAATTTTTAAAATCCTTTCTTAATTTCCGTATTTAAAAACTTCACATCTTTATTATAACATTTTCTGAAACAAAAAGTAAACTTTAAAGTAAAAAATTTACATAAAAACTCAATAAACACTTGATTTCTATTTTTGTTGATGTTAGATTTTAAATAAGTGATACCAATTGAAAGGAATTAAAAATGTCAGTAGTATGTGATATATGTGGTAAAAAATCAATCAAAGCTGCAAAAATAACTTTTTCACACAAACAAAATACACACAGACAACTTCCAAACATCCAATCAGTGAGAGCGGTTGTAAATGGTCAAGTTAAAAAATTAAACGTGTGCACATCTTGCATAAAAGCAGGAAAAGTTACAAAAGCGTAAGAAGATTTTAAAGATTTGAAGGACTCCTTAAAGGGGTCCTTTTATTTTAAAGAAACATTTGCCTAAGGCAATGTTTATGATATGATTTTGACAGGAAAACGTTATATTTTTAAAGGAGAAAAATAATGACAGAAAAACGTGTTTGGTTATTTCGCGAAGGTAATGCCGATATGCGCAATTTATTGGGCGGTAAAGGTGCTAACCTTTCAGAAATGACAAATTTAGGATTACCAGTTCCTCCAGGACTAACAATCACAACAGAAACTTGTATGGCATACATCAACAATGGAAACAAAATGCCAGAAGGTTTAATGGATGAAGTTAAAGTAGCTTTAAAAGACGTTGAAGCACAAACAGGCAAAAAATTCGGCGACACAACAAACCCATTATTAGTTTCAGTTAGATCAGGTGCAAGAGTTTCCATGCCTGGTATGATGGAAACAATTTTAAACTTAGGTTTAAATGATGAAACAGTTGAAGCTATGGTTAAATTAACAAACAACCCTCGTTTCTGCTATGACTCATATAGAAGATTCTTAACTATGTTTGGTTCAGTTGCTTGGGAAATGGACAGACAAAAATACTTCGAATCAGAAGTTGAAAAAGTTAAAGAAAGAGAAGGCGTTTCAGCTGACACAGAAATTTCAGCAGAAGGTTGGAAATCTTTAATCCCAATTTACAAAAATGTAATTAAAGAAGTTACAGGTAAAGAATTCCCACAAGACCCATATGTTCAATTACAAGAAGCAATTGAAGCAGTATTCCGTTCTTGGAATATTCCACGTGCCGTTGCATACAGAAATATGAACAAAATTGACCACAATTTCGGTACTGCCGTAAACGTTCAAACAATGGTATTTGGTAATATGGGTAATGACTGTGCAACAGGTGTTTCATTCACAAGAAACCCTGCAACAGGTGAAAACAAATTTTACGGCGAATATCTTGTAAACGCACAAGGTGAAGACGTTGTTGCTGGTATCAGAACTCCAAAACAAATCGCAGAATTAGAAACTGATA
The DNA here is from genome assembly GCA_015152475.1 of Cyanobacteria bacterium SIG30. Lineage (GTDB taxonomy): Bacteria > Cyanobacteriota > Vampirovibrionia > Gastranaerophilales > Gastranaerophilaceae > SIG30. The sequence goes on from SUTW01000006.1 coordinate 91,967, forward strand.
TGCCAGAACTTTACAAACAATATGTTGCAATCGCAAAACAATTAGAAGAAGGCTACCATGATGTTCAAGATATGGAATTTACTATCGAACGTGGTAAACTTTGGATTCTTCAAACAAGAAATGGTAAAAGAACTGCAAAAGCAGCTATCAAAATTGCAGTTGATTTATACAACGAAGGCATCGTGACTAAAGAACAAGCAATCGCTCAAGTTGACCCATATTCAGTATATCAAGTATTACTACCTTGCTTTAACCCAGCTGCTGTTAAACACGCACACAAAGTTTCAAAAGGTGTAAACGCATCTCCAGGTGCAGCTGTTGGTAAAATAGTATTTGATACAGAAGAAGCTGCAAGACGTGGTGAAGCTGGTGAAAAAGTTATTCTTGTAAGAATTGAAACTTGCCCAGACGATATTCACGGTATGGCAGTTGCTCAAGGTGTATTGACTCTTCGTGGTGGTGCTACATCTCACGCAGCAGTTGTTGCAAAAGGTATGGGTAAACCTTGCGTTTCAGGTTGTGAAGACTTAGTTATCGACCTTAAAGCCGAAACAATCACTTGCCAAGACGGCACAGTATTCCACAAAGATGATATTATTTCTCTTGATGGTGGTACAGGTGAAGTTATGGAAGGCGCTATCGAACTTGTTGAAGCAGGTATTGATTCAGACTTCGAAACTTTCTTCTCTTGGGTAAATGAAATTAAAACAATGAAAGTTGAAGCTAACGCTGATACTCCAAAAGATATCGAAAACGCAATTAAATTCGGTGCTGAAGGTGTTGGTCTTTGCCGTACAGAACATATGTTCATGGATCCAAACAGACTTCCTTGGGTACAAAAAATGATTATTGCAGGAACAAAAGAAGCTAGAAAAGAAGCTTTGGATAAATTGCTTCCAATGCAATATGATGACTTCTACTCAATGTTTAAAGCATTAGGCGACAAACCACTTACAGTTCGTCTATTAGATCCACCATTACATGAATTCTTACCTTCAAAAATCGAATTAGTTGAAAAAGTTGCAACTAAAAAAGCATTAGGTCAAGATTACTCAGAAGATCAAAAAATGCTTGATATCGTTGAAAACTTGTCAGAATCAAACCCAATGATGGGTCTTCGTGGTTGCCGTTTAGGTTTAACTTACCCTGAAATCAACGAAATGCAAGTAAGAGCAATCTTTGAAGCATGCTGTGATTTAGTTAAAGAAGGTCACAAAGTTCAACCTTGGATTATGATTCCATTGATTGGACATGTTAACGAACTAAAAGTTGCAAAAGAAATTTTAGTTAAAGTTGCTGAACTTGTAATGGCTGAAAAAGGCGTTAAGGTAGATTACAAATTTGGTACAATGATCGAAATTCCACGCGCTTGTATCACAGCTGATGAAATTGCTGACTACGCTGAATTCTTCTCATTCGGTACAAACGACCTAACTCAAATGACATTCGGTTATTCAAGAGATGACGCTGAAGGCAAATTCTTGAAAAACTACGTTGAACAAAAAATATTACCAAGCAACCCATTTGTAACATTAGATACAAAAGGTGTTGGTAAATTAGTTGAAATGTCAATGGAAAAAGGTAAAGCAGTTAATGCCAACTTGGTTGGTGGTGTTTGTGGTGAACACGGTGGCGACCCAGATTCAGTTAAATTCTGCCACAATATTGGCTTGAATTATGTTTCTTGCTCACCATTCAGAGTTCCTCAAGCACGCCTTGCAGCAGCTCAAGCAGTTATTGAAGCAAAAAAAGCTAAAACTTGCTGCTGTTGCTAAGCTAACAAAGCAATAGTGAACTCAAAAAGCCGGATCTTAATGGTCCGGTTTTTTATTAACAAATTATACATTTAGCAAAAATATGATATAATCAAACAAAAGAGGAAAATTTATGGATAAAAAAGTAGTATCAATAGGCTCAAAAAAGAAAGACAAAAAGGAAACAATTAAAGAAGTTGAAACAAAAAAAATAGAACCAGTCTATTGTAGTTTCTGCGGAAGACCAAATACACAAGTGCCCAAAATGGTAAAAGGTCCAGGAGTTAATATTTGTTCTGAATGCACATTGATTGCAGTTCAATATTTAATTTTGCAAGATGGTGCCCTATCTCAAGAAGCACAAAAAATTATTGATATGCTTTGGGGAACACAAGAAAAATAGAGAAATTTAAAATGACCCAAAATCAACAAAGCAAGATTCAATTAAGAGCACAAATTTTAAAAAAATTAGAAAAAATAAAGCAGGGGATCAACAACAAAACTCTTGATGCGCAAGCTGAACTTGTTGATTTTTCAACAATTAAGGATTACAAAACATTATCAAAAATTATTATAAATGAATTAAAAGGAGACAATTCAGATTATGATTATTTTTTGTTGCAAATTTTGACAAAAAGCATTGGAAAAGATGCGGAAGATTATGTTTTTGATGCAATTATGTCAGATAAAATTGATGACAATAAAAAATTGTATTTAATAAATGTGCTAAAAGAATTAAATGAAAACGCAAATTATTCCGCATTAGTTAATTCAATTTCAAATCCACTAAATAATTTTTACGAAGAAGCAGATGAAATTGAAGAAGATGCGATAAAAACAATATCTTCCCAAATTGATTTTATGGATTTTTATTTTGCATCAAATGATGAAGACAAAGATGAAATTTTAAATACATTTATTGAAAACAGCAATAAAAATGACTTAATAAATATACTATCTTTACTAATTTACAACAAAGATGAAAGAAATATTGAATACGCAATTGAAAAGATAAGTAAAATAAAATCATATCAATCATTTTTGCCGTTAAATTACATAATAAAAAATTTTAAAAATAAAAAATATATAGCGCTTGCACACAAAGCAATCAATGAATTAAAACTTTTAGGATTAAGAAAAGAAAAAACAAGAGAAGAAATATATAGTGAAATTTTATATGATTCAAAACCTTTAAATGGTTGGGTAAGCGACATTGATGGCGCATTTAATTTTGTTTTAATGTTTGCAAGAGAAAATTTAAATTCAACAATTTCTTTCTTTGCAACCGTTTTAAATTTGGCAAACGGCGCAGTTGAATGTTTTGGTTTTGAAGATTTAGAAAGAAGTGAATTTAGAGAAATTGCGAAAAATATATATAAAAAAGACAAAGTTACAGAAATTGGCGCAGAAAAAGCTGCTAATATTTTAACCAAAATAACAAAAAACGCTATTATTAATGATATAGAACAGTGTTATGAATTGTATGCATGGCAAACACTAACTTGCGACATAAAAGAAGATGAAAATATCGAAGATGAAATAAATAATTGTCTAGAATATACAAATTTAAAGAAAGAAGATATTAAAAGTATCATAAAATATTTTGATAATTGGTTTATAAATTATGGTGACAATCAAGCATTTGATAAACTAATAAATGAAATTAACCAAATAAAAGAAATTGAAAAAATTGAAGAAATTATCAAAGAAAAACAAGGTTTAATATTAAACAAAAATATAGATGATATGCTTTTATACCAAAGCTATTTCCTAAAACAAAATCATAAAAACGAATTGTCAAAGATATTAAATTCAATAAGAAAAGATGAAAAAACAAAAAAAGAATTAAAAAATTTAATTATCAAAAAAAGTATAATTATTCATTACAAAAATCAAAAAGAAAATTTATTTATAAAAACAAAAAATGAAATTTTGGATATAATAGAAGAGAAATGGCAAAAAGAATTTTAGGCTTAGACATAGGAACAAAAAGAATAGGGGTTGCAATAACCGACCCCCTATGTATTTTTTCGCGTGAATTAAAATTGGTTTTAAGAAAAAATGATAAAGAAGCTCAAGACGAAATACGAAATTTAGCAAAAGAAAATGGTGTTGAGACAATTGTTGCAGGTTTACCATACAACACAGACGGTTCAATAGGTTTTCAGGCACAAAATTGTATAGATTTTATGAAACCACTTGAAAAAGAATTCAAAATAGTATATTGTGATGAAAGGTATTCTTCATCAGAAGCTGAAGAACTACTTCGAAAAGAAGGAAAAAAATACACAAAAGACAAGGGTCTTGTTGATTTAAAAAGTGCTTGTTTGATATTAGAAGATTATTTAAGGGGACTATAAATGCAAGAATTACAAATAATAAAAACAACTGACGAAGAAGGCAAAGAGGTAGAATTAAAACTTCTAGACATAGTAAATGTTGACGACATTGATTATGCACTTTTATTACCAAAAGATGCAGACCCAGAAGCCGATGACGCAGAAGTTGTTTTAATGCGTTTTAAAATAGAAAACGAAGAATATATCTTTGAAACAATTGATGATGACGATGAATTCGATCTTGTTGCACAAGCAATCATTGATGATGCAGAAGAAAATTACAAAGATTAATCTTCTTTTTTAGCATTTTTCCACAATAATTCCCATTCTTCGAAAGTTAATTTTTCCAAATCTTTTGAAGAATTTGCTTCCATATGTCTAAAACGTTTTTGAAACTTATTATTTGTTTTAATTAATGCTTGTTCGGCATCAATATTATGCCAACGAGCCAAATTGACAAGTGCAAACAAAATATCGCCAAATTCTTCCTCTTTGTTTAATTCGGTTTTAGCGCTTTCAAATTCTTTAAATTCGCTTTTAATACATTCTTTTAATTGTTCTAAATTTTGCCATTCAAAACCAACTTTAACAGCTCTTTTAGAAATTTTTTGTGCACTCATAAGAGCTGATTGAGATTTAGAAATTCCATCCAAAACACTTTTTCTATGTGGTTTTTGTTCCTTTTTTATTTTTTCCCAATTATCTAAAATAACATTTACGTCATCTGTTTTAATGTCACCAAAAACATGAGGATGTCTTTCAATAAGCTTTTCATTAATACCTTTTGCAACATCATCTAAATTAAATTCATTTTCTTCACTTGCTATTTGCGAATGCAAAACAACTTGAAGTAAAACATCACCTAATTCTTCTTTTAGATGTTTCATATCATTTGCATTTATTGCATCAACCGCCTCGTAAGCTTCTTCAAGCATATTTTGACGAAGCGAATAATGCGTTTGTTCACGGTCCCAAGCGCATCCATTTTCAGAACGTAGAATTTCTATAGTTTTAATAAGTTTAGACATATTTTCCATAGAAATTATTATAAAATAGTCGAATTTTTATGTCAAAAATTCCAAGGGTATTCTTCAGGTGCTCCACCCCAATCAACATATTGTTGCTTAGTTGGAATTTTCCAGCCATTATAAACAGTAATAAGCGAAGTGCAATAAACACCACTTCCATGAGTTGTTGTATGTTTGCATCCAAATTTATTATCAGAAATATTACCCTCAGGACTACCTGTTCCCATAAAACTAAATCTATAATTAGACTTTTTATTTATACCTGAAGGTTTATTGAACATAAGAACTTGAACATCAACACCCAATTTGTTTGGTTTTTTCCAGCCATTTGTATCAATAAATAACTGGATTTGAGAAGCATTAGAACCAGTCATACCACCTACAACACTAAGTGTTATAGCAGTACCATTTACCAAATAAAAACGAGCAAAATCCTCATTATTAAAAAAACCATAATCAAATTTTTCACCGTTTAATTGATAAATATCATAAATACAGTCAGAAGATGTTGATGTGCCACATATTTTTGCCGTTTTAGTATATGGAATAATATATTTTTCAGCAAAATTTTGTGCACTACTTCCCGTATTTGCAAATCCAAAATCCCAAGTCAAAATTGGTCCATGGTCCGCAACTGCTAAATAAAGAGAATTAGACAAAATGGAAAGAGCACTTTTTGTTTTTGTTTCAATTTCATTTTTTTTATAATTAGTAACAACGGATGGAATAGTAAGTGCTGCAACAACACCAATAATAGCAAGTGTGATTAAAACTTCTGCAAGAGTGAAGGCTTTTAAACTTCTAGATGCCCCCCCCCCCGTGATTTAAAGCAAATTTATTCATAATTTTAAAAATCCTTTCTTAATTTCCGTATTTAAAAAATTTATCCTACGTTTTTATTATAACATTTTTTATAGATGTTTCAAGAGAAATAATAAGATTTTTAAATAAAAAAAACGCCTTATTAAGATAAGGCGCAAAATTAAGAAAAGTATATAAATTAAATCTTACCAAGGATAATTTTTTGCATAATCCTTATTTTCGGCCCATTTAACATATTGCTCTTTAGACGGAACTCTACCATTATTATATAAATACATTAAACTTGTACACCACATGCCTGCATAAATCCCCGCAGATTTACTGCAACCTCTATATTGATTTGTAATAAGGGATTTAGCTTTTTTGCTTTCGCCTTCATAAGGCAAAGAGAGACGAAATCTATTCTTTGGATCGTAATCTTCATCCTCGAGATGAAGATTAATAAAATATGTTTGAACATCTATGCCCATTTTATTTGGACCTCGCCAACCATTAAAATCGGTAAATAATTGAACCTCTCTTGTCTTTGTACCAATATGACCACCCAAAAAGAATGTTATTGCAGTACCATTAGCCAAATAAAAACGAGCAAATTCTTTCGGATAGTCATCAGTACTGTTCCAATCAAAAACTTCACCTTTTAAGTTATATATTTTATAATAACAATCTTGCGTTTTTGATCTTTTGCAATTTTTTGCAATTTTAACGTACGGCAAAATATATTTTTCTATAAAATCTTCAGCATTATCAATATTACCAGTTATACCAATATCCCAAGTATCAGTTGGTCCATGATCATAAACGGCTTTTCTTATAACATTACTCATAATCGAAAAAGATGTTTTTGCACCAGTTGAAATTTCTGTATGCCAATGATTTTTAATTGTTGTTGGAATTGTAATCGCTGCAACAACACCAATTATAGCAAGCGTAATTAAAACTTCAGCCAAAGTAAAAGCTTTCAAACTTTTATGGCCATATTTTTGACTAGTTAAAAACATAATCTATAAACCCTTTTTCGTACTTACATAAATAATATTCAAGTATAACATTTTTTTAAAGAAGATTCAAGCTACTTATTTAACCATTTGGTCAACTGTCATGATCAAAATGCCTTGGCCACCAATTTTTTTGAGATTATCAATGCTGTCGTAAACTTTATCTGCATCAATAACAACATGAATTACAACATTTTCGTCATCATTATAAAGTTTCATAATTGTTGGTGTTGATAATCCAGGCAAGAATTTTTTAATCTCATCCATTTTACTAAGTGGAACATGAGCCATCAAATATTTTTTCTTTTTAGCGTCAATAACACTATCTAAAGCTCTTAAAAGAGAACTAATTTTTTCATTTTGAGAATCGGTTAAGCCTTTTCTTTTAACAATTACTGCTGTTGAAGATAAAATTTCAGCAATAATTTTTAAGTTGTTAGATTTAAGAGTTGCGCCAGATGAAGTAATATCAACAACAACATCAGACAAACCAAGTGAAGGTGTGATTTCAACAGCGCCTGAAATTTCAATAACTTTAGCATTTTTGCCATTTTTTGCAAAAAAATCCTTAGTGATATTTGGAAAACTTGTTGCAACGTTAATATTTTGAGGCAAATCAGAAACTGAATTATATGAATCAGATTCCCTGACCGCAACAACCATTTTGCAAGCACCAAAACCTAAATCTTTTATTTCTTCAATATCAAGATTTTCCTCAACAACAATGTCATGACCAGTAAAACCAATATCTGCAACATTTGCGTCTAAAAGTCTTGGTATATCTTGTGTTCGAACAAAAACAAGAGAATATTTGCCATCTTGAGTTTTGACAGATAACTTTCTCTCGCCTTTTGTTTCAAAGTGAAGTCCGGCATTATTTAATAATTCGTAAATTTTTTCAGATAATCTACCCTTATTTGGGATTGCAATTTTTAACATATTTTCCATATTTTTATTCTAACAAAAACAAAAATAATATGTTATTTGAAGATAAAAATCTTTGTCATATAATTTTATATATATTTAATTAATTTTATTTAAAGAGGAAAACAAAATGGCAGAAGAAAAAACAATAGAAGTAAAAGACACAATAAACTTACCTCAAACAACTCTTGCTATGAGGGCAAACGCAATAATTAGAGAACCGGAAATTCAAAAATTCTGGGAAGAAAATAATATTTATCAAAAAATGCTTGAAGGTAAAGATAAATCAAACAGTTTTGTCCTTCACGATGGTCCTCCATATTTATCATCAGAAAAAATTCACGTAGGAACAGCTTTAAATAAAATTTTAAAAGATATTTTAATTAAATATAAAACTCAAAAAGGTTTTTATTCTCCATATGTTCCAGGCTATGATGCTCACGGTTTACCTATTGAAAATAAAGTTGTTAAAAACCTAGAAGGCGGAAGAGAATCCGTCACACCATTTGAACTTAGAAAATTATGCAGAGAATTTGCACTTAAAAACCTTAAAGGACAAGAAAATGAATTCAAAAGACTTGGTGTATTGGGTAATTGGGAAGACCCATATTTAACAATTAAGCCTGATTACGAAGCACAACAAGTTAGAATTTTTGGCGAAATGTATAAAAAAGCTTATGTTGAAAAAGGTCTAAAACCTGTTTATTGGTGTGCAGACTGCGAAACAGCACTTGCAGAAGCAGAAGTTGAATATATGGACCACACTTCAACATCAATCTATGTTCGTTTTGAATTTGAAAATCAAGAAGAAGTTAAAGAAAAATTTAACCTAAAAACAGACAAACCAATTTATTCAATAATTTGGACAACAACACCTTGGACAATTCCATCAAATATGGCAATTTGTTTGCATGCTAAATTTGAATATACATTCTTTGAATATAAAGATGCGGCATATGTTGTTGCAACAGAACTATTAGAATCATTCTTAAAAGATGTTGAATGGGAAGATATCAAAAAAATCGGAACAACATTTGGTCAAGAACTTGAAGGTTTCAATACAAAACATCCAATGTACGACAGACTTTCTCCAATTATTTTAGGAGATCACGTTACGCTTGAAGCAGGTGTTGGTTCAGTTCACACAGCTCCAGGTCACGGTCTTGAAGACTGGGAAGTTGGTCAAAAATATGGTATTGATACATTTTCACCACTTGACAGTAAAGGAAGATGGACAAAACAAGTTCCAGACCTTGAGGGTATTCCATATTACAAAGGAAACAATATCGTAATTGAAAAACTAAATGAGCTAAATGCTTTAATTAAAGCGCAAGATATAACACACTCATATCCACATTGCTGGAGATGTAAAAAACCAGTTATATACAGAGCAACTCCGCAATGGTTTGTTAAAGTTGACAGATTTAGAAAACAAGCAACTGACGCAATTAAAAACGTAAAATGGATACCACAATCTGGTGAAAAAAGAATTGGAAATATGGTCGAAAACAGAACGGATTGGTGTATTTCACGTCAAAGAGCTTGGGGTGTGCCAATTCCTGTATTCTATTGTAAAGAATGCGGTAAACCTATTATTACAGATGAAACAATTGAAAAAGTTGCAGAAATCTTTGAAAAAGAATCATCTGATGCCTGGGTAAAATATGAAGCAAAAGATTTAATGCCAGAAGGCATTAAATGCGAATGCGGTTGCTCAGATTTTACAAAAGAAAATGACATTATGGATGTATGGTTTGATTCAGGTGTTTCTTGGTCTGCTGTTGTAGAAAAAAGAAAAGAAGAATTAGGTGATATTCCTGTTGATATGTATCTTGAAGGTTCAGACCAACACAGAGGCTGGTTCCAATCTGCTTTATTAACTTGTGTTGCAACAAGAGGAATTGCGCCATACAAACAAGTTTTAACTCACGGTTTTGTATTTGGTGAAGATGGTCGTAAAATGTCAAAATCCTTAGGTAATTTTATCAGACCAGACGAAATAATCAATAAATATGGCGCTGACATTTTAAGATTATGGGCTGCAAGTGTTGATTACAGAAACGACATCAAAATTGGTAATAACATAGTTGGCCAACTTGCAGAAATATTCAAAAAAACAAGAAATACTGCGAGATTTTTACTTGGAAACCTGTTCGATTTCAATCCTGATGTTGATTATGTCAAATATGAAGACATGAAGCCAATCGATAAATTCGCACTTCACAGATTAAATGCGGTTATAAAATCAGTTGATGAGGCTTTTGAAAGCTATGAATTCTTTAAATATTTCCAAGTTCTTCAAAACTTTGCCGCAGTTGACTTAAGTTCATTCTACTTAGATATTGTAAAAGACAGATTATACACAGCTGGCAAAAAATCATTATCAAGAAGAGCATGCCAAACTGTATTATATGAAACATTACATGTATTAGTTAGAATCTTAGCACCAGTTATGCCACACCAAGCAGAAGATATTTGGCAAAATATGCAAGAATGCCAAAAACAAGGGCTTGAAAGCGTATTGTTAACTTCTTGGTGTGAACCTAACGACAAATGGGTTGCACAAAATCTGGAAGAAGATTTTAGCGAATTGCTAAAAATAAGAGAAATTGTAACAAAAGCGATTGAACCATTGAGAAATAATGAAAACAAAATAATTGGCAGTTCACTTGAAGCTTCAGTTTACATCACAAGCGCAAATGCTGACTTATTGAAAAAATATGAAAGTGATCTAAAAGATTTGTTTATCGTTTCTCAAGTTTACGTTAACACTCAAGCAGATACAGAAATTCTGGCATCATACGAACAAGATGATATCAAAGTTGATGTTATTAAAGCAAAAGGTGAAAAATGCGCAAGATGCTGGAAATATAGAGAATTAAATTCAAACGGCATTTGTGAAGATTGCCAAAATGCAATAAGTGAATAATCAACATAACAATAGCAAAATATTTCCCTTCTGAGTTTTTAAAAAATATTAACTACAGGAGGGGAATATTATTTTGCGTATAAATAATGTTTAAAATAATGAAAAAAAGATGGTTCAAAAGAACAGCTGAAAGAAACACTGTTGGCGAAGAAGCAATCAAGCAATTTAAAGACGTCACAGGTAAAGCTAAAATCCACATCTTGCCACAAGAACAAAAAGCAGATATGGTTTTAAATGGACTATCTGATATTGATTATCAAAAAGAAGTAATTCAAAGAATTATTGATATAACAACTTAAAAATTATTCAATTATTTCAATAACATCATCTAAGTTCTTTTTTATTGCTCTTGTTGGAATAACTTTTGGTTCACCTATTGCAAGTAAAGATAAAATCTGTTCATCATCGTTAAGATTTAAAATCTGACGCATTTTAGCCTGTGCAATTAAAGGCGCGACCATCCAACAAGACCCATAACCCAAAGCCCATGAAGCAAGACTCATATTTTCTACTGCGCCACCCATGCTTAAAATTTGTGAATCAGGACGAATATCTTGAATTTCTTTAGCAGACAAACCAGCATTTTCCAAAATGCCTTCCAAAAATTTTGGTGCATAAGTTTGCACGCAAACTATAAGCAAAGGTGCAGATGTAAAAAACGTAGAATGAGATTTGAAACGCCCCATTTTTTGATATTCTTCTTGTGGCAAGATTTTTTCAAATTCATCATACTTTTCAAGAATAGCATCTGCTAATCTTTGTTTAACTTCATTATTTAAAACTGCAATAAATTTCCAGTTTTGAGCATTACAAGCACTTGGTGCAAGTCTTGCTGAATTTATTATCCTTTTAATTTCGTCAACTGTAGGTACTTTGTCACCATAACTTCTGATAGTTTGTCTTGTATCAAGTGCTTCAAAAATTTCCATAAAATCTCCTTATTTATTGTATTATTGTCTTATGAAGAAAAACTTTTTAATAATATTAGCATTTTTTATAACTTTTGCAAATATCAACCAGAATATATTTGCAGATAATTTTAACTACAACGTAACTGGCGCAGGTGATGCAAAAGAAAATATACAACCATTTAAAAATGATAACAAAGTATTATTTATAGTTGATTTTTCAAACAGTATGAATGAAAAAATCGGAAATCAAACAAAATTACAAATGGCAATTTCAACAATTGAAAATCTGCTTCCGCAAATACCAAAAGGAACACAAATTGGACTTAGAATATACGGTCACAGAGCAGGTTTTACCTATGTTGATGGTTGCACTGCGACAAAACTAATGGTACCACTTGGACACAATAATACTGAAAATATAAAAAATGCCTTATACACATCACCCGCAAAAGGCTGGACGCCAATTACTTATTCTCTAAAACAAGCAGTAAATAAGGATTTTGCCGGAATTTCAGGTACAAAAAGAATTATATTATTAACCGATGGTGGTGAAAATTGTGACGAAAGCCCTTGCACATATGCAATATCACTAATGCGCGAAAGAGAAGATATACAAATTGATGTTATTGCACTCGATATTTATGATGCAGAAGCAAACAAACAATTAAGATGTACCGCAATTACAACAAGTGGAAAATTTTATACAGCAAATACACAACAAGAATTAAAACAAAGCCTTAGTGAAAGTTTAAATATAGATAAAGATGTTAAAGGTACAATAAAAATAAAATAAAATTTGAAAAATAATAATTTTGTAATAAAATTATTAGTATGGCTTTAACATTTCAAGAATTAATTTTAAATTTATCAAAATACTGGTCTGAATATGGTTGCATAATTCAACAACCTTACGATATCGAAAAAGGTGCATCAACAATGAATCCTGCAACTTTTTTAAGAGCATTAGGACCAGAACCTTATTCAACTGCAATGGTTGAACCTTGCAGACGTCCAACAGATGCAAGATATGGCGAAAACCCAAACAGATTGGGCCATTACTTCCAATATCAAGTAATTCTAAAACCATCACCAGATAACGCACAAGACATTTACTTAAAATCTCTTGAAGCAATGGGAATTGATTTATCCAAGCATGACATTAGATTTGTGGAAGATAACTGGGAATCACCTACACTTGGTGCAGCAGGAGTTGGCTGGGAAGTTTGGCTTGACGGTATGGAAATAACACAGTTTACATATTTTCAACAAGTTGGCGGTCTTGAAGTTAAGCCTGTTGCTCTTGAAATCACATACGGTCTTGAAAGAATTGCTATGTATCTTCAAAATGTGGATAGCGTTTTTGATGTTATGTGGAATAAAGAATTAAAATACGGTGATATTTATCTTCAAAACGAAATCGAACAATCAAAATATAATTTTGAATTTTCAACACCTGAAAGATTATTTAAAATGTTTGACATGTGCGAAGCTGAAGCGTTTAGCTGTGCTGAGCAGCAAATAGTTTTACCTGCTTATGACTGGACCTTAAAATGTTCACACACATTCAATTTGCTTGATGCGAGAGGTGTAATAAGCAAAGACGAAAGAATAAATTATATAAATAGAGTAAGAAAAATGGCTGCTACAATTGCGAAATTGTACGTAGAACAAAGAGAGAAGTTGGGTTTCCCACTACTTAAAAAATAGGAAACTGGAAGATGAATAACATACAAGAAAGCGAAGCAACACAACAAATAAGTGCTGATGAATTAAAAGGGCTGAATAATTTTGTAAAAAATATATTTAAAATCAAAAACCCTGATGAAATGATTAAAACAGCAAACCAAGCTGGTTTAAAAAAAACACTAGGTGCTTTTGACCTTATAGTTTTAGGTGTTGGCGCAATTATAGGAAGTGGAATTTTTACAGTTATTGGACTTGCAACTGTTGGAGATAGTTCAACCTTAGGAGCTGGTCCAGGACTTGTTGTTTCAATGATTTTAGCTTCACTTGCTTGTGTTTTTTCAGCATTATGTTATAGCGAATTTGCATCAATGATTCCAGTTGCAGGTTCTGCTTATTTATATACATATGCAACAATGGGTGAATTTTTTGCCTGGATTATAGGTTGGGCAGTTACATTAGAATATTTAGTTGGCTATATAGCAGTATCATTTGCTTGGACTGGATATTTAATGCAATTCTTAAAAGGATTTGAAAAAATATTGCCTGCTTTTATTACAAATCCGCCTGCATATTTAATTGGTAACGAACCAATTATAACTCTTGCAAACGGAAATATGCCTATACTTTTAAATGTGCCTGCAATCATTGCGACAATTGTTATATGTATGATTTTAATTAAAGGTATTCAAGAATCAACAAAAATGACAGCAATAATGGTTGCAATAAAATTACTTGTAATAGGTTTATTTATTGTTGCAGGTGCATTTTATGTAAAACCTGAAAACTGGACACCTTTTGCACCAAATGGAATTGAAGGTATAATATCAGGCGCATTTATTATATTCTTTGCATATATTGGTTTTGACGCAATAGCAACTGCGGCAGAAGAAACAAAAAATCCACAAAAAAATCTCCCGATAGGGATTATTGGCTCACTTGCAGTTTGTACGGTTGTTTATATTTTGGTTGAGCTTGTTTTAACAGGAATTATGCCATTAAACGCAATAGATGTTAAAGCGCCAATTGCATATGCTATGAACCATGTTGGTCAAAACTGGTTTGCAGGTTTTATTTCTGTTGGTGCACTAGCTGGATTAACATCAGTTTTACTTGTTTTAATGCTTGCAGGAAGCAGAGTTTTATATGCAATGAGCAGAGATGGTTTCTTACCAAAAAGCTTGCAAATGGTACATAAAAAATTCCAAACACCATATGCTATAACAATCGGAATTGCGGCAGTTGTTATTGCTGGCTCATTCTTTATAGATATCAATATGGCAGCAGACCTTTGTGTTTACGGAACATTTACTTCTTTCATTATTGTTTGTGTTGCAGTTTTAATCTTAAGAAAAACTGATCCAGAGCGTCATAGACCATTTAAAGTCCCATTTTCACCATTATTCCCATCGCTTGGGGTAGTTTGTTGCGGTGGACTTATGGGATATTATACATTTTTAAAATTAACAAATGTCAAAGAAAACATAATGTCAACATCACCAATGTTGTTCTTGGTATGGGTTTTGACAGGAATAATGATATATTTCACATATAGTTATAAGCAAAAAAGAAAGTTAGAAGCACAAGACAACAATGAATAAATTGAAAAAGATTTTTTTAAACATGGCAAGCGTCAAAAGCGCTGATGATTTTATTGATACGGCAAATAAATCAGAATTAAAAAAAACACTTGGAATATTTGATTTAATAATTTTAGGAATTGGTGCCGTTGTCGGTACTGGAATTTTTACAATCGTTGGCGTTGCGGCAAAAGGCGGACCAGAAGCAGTTGGTGCAGGTCCAGCTCTCATTATTTCAATGGTTCTTGCAGCGGTTGCCTGCATTTTTACAGCATTATGTTATAGTGAATTTGCATCAATGATTCCAGTTGCAGGTTCTGCATACACATATACATACGCCACAATGGGTGAATTTATGGCCTGGATTGTAGGCTGGATTTTAATGCTTGAATACGCAATTGGGAACATAACTGTTGCATCAGCATGGACTGGGTACTTATTCCAGCTTTTAAAGGGTTTTGAACATGTTTTGCCATCTTGGCTTGTTAATCCTCCAATGTGGCTTATAAATGATTACAGAACAGTCACAATTTTATGCAAAGATCAAGGCTTAAATATAAAAGAACAAATACCTTATTTGTTTGACACAATTCCAATCGCAATAAATGTGCCTGCAATTTTTATTGTAACTCTTTTAACAATACTTCTTGTAAAAGGCGTTAGAGAATCAACAAGGCTTGCAAGCATTATGGTTGGTTTAAACTTATGCATTATACTATCATTTGTAGTATTTGGCGCTTTTTATGTAAAACCTGAAAACTGGGCTCCTTTTGCACCAAACGGAATTGAAGGAATTTTGTCTGGCGCATTTATTATCTTTTTTGCATATATTGGATTTGATGCAATTTCAACCGCGGCAGAAGAAACAAAAAATCCGCAAAGAGATTTGCCAATAGGAATTTTAGGAACACTTACTATATGCACAATTTTATACATATTAGTAACCCTTGTTTTAACTGGTATGATTCCATTTTCAATGATAGATACTCACGCACCAATAGCACATGCTATGCGCTTTGTTGGTCAAGATAAAATGGCGGGGCTAATTTCAGCAGGAGCACTTGCTGGATTAACCTCAGTATTACTTGTATATCAACTTGGAACAACAAGAATTTTGTACGCAATGAGCAGAGATAATTTCTTACCAAAAATCTTACAAAAAGTACACAAAAAATACAAAACACCACACGTTGTAACTTGGCTATCAGGAATTATTGTTATACTTGGTGCTTTATTTATGGACTTAAATATATCAGCAGAGCTTTGCAATTTTGGTACATTTACATCATTTATTATTGTATGTGTAGCAGTTTTAATTTTAAGAAAAACTGACCCTGATAGAAAAAGACCGTTCAGAGTTCCTTTTTCGCCAATTGTGCCAATTCTTGGTATTTTAAGCTGTGGCGGTTTAATGATTTATTCACTTGGCTCGCTTAAAACATCGGCAAAATTATTTCCACTTTGGGTGATATTAGGCGTTATGTTCTATTTTATATATTGCTATAATAACCAAAGAAAAAATGAAAACAAATAATTTAAAACCCACTTTATAAGAAAGTGGGTTTTTAAAAATAATTAAAATTGTTTTTATATTGTCTTATAAATTAAAGGCTCAATTTCGCTCTTATATTCATTAATAGTATAAGCGTTTTTTGCAATTTCAACAGCATCTTCAATGTTTTTGGTTGCATATAAAATAGCAAGCGTGTCACCTTTATTCACAAAATCACCAATTTTAGATTTTAATTCAATACCAACTCCAAAATCAATTGGATCAGTTTTTTTATCACGGCCAGCACCAACAATTTTACAAGCCTTAGCAATCGAAAGTGCATCAAGATTTGTAATATAGCCAGTTTTATCAGATATAATATTGGTTTTTGATTCTGAAATATTTAAAATTGAATAATCATCAATTACATTAACATCACCTTCCTGGTGTTGAATTATTTGTTTAAATTTATCAAGAGCCTCACCAGATTGAATTTTTGAATTTAATAATTTTAAAGCCTCATCTTCATTTTTCACAATTCCTGAATTTTCTAAAAGTAAAGATGCAATTTTCATTGTAACTTCATACAAATCATCTTCCCAGTTACCTTTTAAAAATTCAATGCTTTCATAAACTTCAAGCGCATTACCAATAAATTTTCCAAGTGGTTGCTCCATTGACGTTATAACAGCTCTAATGTTTCTTTTTAACTGATGACCAATTTTAATCATAAGACTTGCAAGTTCATATGCATCTTCTTTTGTTTTAACAAAAGCACCAGAACCATATTTAACATCAAGCACAATGTGGTCCGCACCACTTGCAATTTTTTTACTTACAACAGATGCGCAAATTAAAGACTTATTATCAACAGTTGCTGTAACATCTCTAAGAGCATAGGTTTTCCCGTCAGCAGGTGTTAAATTGGGTGTTTGGGCAGAAATCCCTGCGCCAATTTCCTTAATTTGTTTTTTAAATTTATCATTTGAGATTTGGCAATTAAAATTTTTAATTGATTCCAATTTATCAATTGTACCACCAGTGTAACCAAGACCTCTACCGCTCAATTTAGCACAATGCAAACCACAAGATGCCAAAAGAGGTATTAAAACCAAAGTAACTTTGTCTCCAACGCCACCAGTTGAATGTTTATCAGCAATATTATTTGAAATATCACTAAAATCTAAGATTTCGCCAGAGTTTATATATGCCTCCGTTAACCAGGCTGTTTCTTCAATATCAAGGTCATTAAAACAAACTGCCATAAGCCACGCAGATATTTGATAATCATCAACTACACCATTCATATATCCATTGATCAAAAAATCAATTTCTTCCTTTGTGTGTTTTAAACCTGTTTTTTTCTTTTGAATTAAATCGACAGCCCTCATTTATTCTCCTTTATTTATGATAAGTCTCATTATTTAAAATTTTAAAAGCCCTATATATCTGTTCAACCAAAATAAGAAGAGCCTCTTGGTGCAAAAAAGTTAATTTAGACATTGAAAATTTAAAATTCGACAAGTTTCGTACTCTTTTTTCAAGACCATCAGAACCACCAATCAAAAATACAATTTCACTATAAAAACCTTCTTGTTGTATATCTTTTAATTTTTGAGCAAAAGAAACACTATCAAGCATCTTGCCTTCAATTTCAAGAGTAACTATGTAAATATTGTTTTTAGAAATACAATATTCATACAATTTATTGGTTTCTATAATTTTTAAATCAACAAAACCAGACAGGCGTTTTTGAAACTCTAAAACGCCTTCTTTAAAATAACTTTCTTTTAATTTACCATCAATAAGAATTCTGATATTCAATGATTAAATTATTCCTTATAACTGTCTGGGTTATTCAATAAATCATAATTTAATTCATTTTCATTGTCTGCTATCATTGCAGCAACAACAACGTCAGATGTAACGTTAACTATTGTTCTTAACATATCGGCAAATCTTTCAAGTGCAAACAGGAATGCAAAACCTGCAACTAATTGTTCTGGTGTTAAACCCAAACTATTTAATACAAGTGCAATAGTAATTAAACCAGCACCTGAAATACCAGCACAAGTTGAAGATGCAACAATTGCAAGAAAAGCAATTTGAGCAACCAATGTAAGTGATAATTCAATACCATAAGCTTGAGTCAAGAATATAACAGCAACTGTTTGAACAAGAGCTGTACCATCCATACTTAATGTTGCGCCTAAGGGCAATACAAAAGAACAAATCTTATTTGAAATACCACGTCTTTCACAACATGCAATAGTTAAAGGAAGAGTTGCAGAAGAACTTGCTGTACCAAAAGCAACCATTACGGCTTCCGTAATTGCAAGATACAATTTTCTGACAGGAACCTTTGAAAATATTTTTAAAATAATAGGATAAACAAAGAATAATTGAAGTGCTAAGCCTATACAAATTGCAAGTATATATTTCCAAACACCACTAAACATATCAAGACCAAAACTCGAAACCGCACTCGCAGTTAAGGCAAAAACACCAGGAGCAGCAAGATACATAATCCAATCTGTAACTTTCATTGTTGCTGCAAAAATACTTTCAAAAAATGAAACAACTGGACGATTAATTTCGCCTATTTTAGTCAATGCAATTGCAAAAATCATAACAAAAGCAATAATTGGAACCATCTCGCCACCAGCCAAAGATTTAAAAGGATTTTTTGGAATTAAACTTAAAAATACATTTGAAAGGTGAGCTTGTTGACTATCGATAGTTTCTTTAACAATAGTCTGCATTTCAACTGCCGTTTCTGAATTAATAAATTCAGCAGCTCCACGACCAGGTTGAAGAGTTAAAGCCAATGTTGCACCAATTACAACCGCAATAATGGTAATTATTGCGTAATAAAAAATCATTTTTTTACCAAACTTAGCTAACTGCTTATTGTCACCAATATTTGCAATGCCAATAATAATAGCACTAACAACAAGCGGAATAACAACCATTTGAATAATTCCAATAAATGCTTGTCCAATAAAATCCAATACATCATGGATAACTGGAAAATCTTGTGCTGGCAAATACATGCCAACAACAATACCAGCCAATAATCCAATAAATATATGCCAATTACGTTTAATACCAAGTGAAATAGCTATAATAAACTGTGTAACAAAATTCATAAAAAAATCCTCATAAATGCTATTAAATTATCATACAACTTTTTTTTACTTTATTCAACATTTTTATTTTTTATACTATCGTCAAAAACAATAACTCTGTTTCTTCCTCTTTCTTTGGCTTCATAAAGAGCTTTGTCGGCATCTTGATATAAAGTGCTTGGGTCAGATTTTTTTTTATCATAAAGAGCAACACCCACGGAAATTGTAACAGAAATAGTATCTTTACCTTCAATATGATACTCTTCTATATTGATTTTTTTCTTTTCAACTTCAGCACGAAGTCTTTGAGCTACAAGATAAGCTTCATCAAGTGTGGTATTGGGGGTTAAAATAGTAAATTCTTCGCCGCCATAACGAGAAGCAATATCATATTCCCTTATTTCTTTTTTAATAACTTTTGATACATTTTTTAAAACACAATCGCCAACAGCGTGACCATATGTATCATTAACCTTTTTAAAGAAATCTATATCAAACATAATACAACAGAGCGAAGAATTCTGACGTTTTGCGGTTGCAACTTCCTGTTTTAAACGATGAGCAAACTGATGTCTGTTATTTAAGCCGGTTAAAGCATCAAGAGTTGCAAATTGCAGAATCTTTGAATAAGAATTTGCTCTGTCAACAGTAAGGGATGCTTGCGTTGATAATTGTTCCAAATATTCAATTTCCATTTGCGTTAAAGGCTCAAAATGATTATAGGCAACAATTGCACCTATCGCTTTACCTTCACATGCAAGTGGGAAAATACCCATTTTTCCTTCGTCTTCAACAATTGTTGAAGTAGGTGAAATCTTATTTAAAATTGATAAAACTTTGCTATCAATACATTTTGCTGGCCAAATAAGATTATATTCATTTTTCCTTGGCGATTTTAAGAAAATATAAATCAAATGTTGAGAAATAAATTTATCAATCATTTCGCCCAAAATCGGAAGAATATAATTCAACTCATATTGTGTTTCTATAATCTTTGCAACATCTTTCATTGTCTGATAAAACTTAACGTTTGTTTCCATTTTTTTGATGTATTCCAAAGTTTTAATAGCATTTGAAATTTGTTGAACAGCGAAAGATACAAGCTGAAGAAAATTTTTTGTAAATTTGCAATTATCAACATCGCAAGCAAAAAGAAATCTTATCAGGCCATACAATTTGCCTTTATGCGCCAAAGGATAAGATAAAACATTATCATTTGGTTTTAAATATTTTTTAAATTCTTTATTAAAATCAGAAACGCTTGAAGTTGATGTAATTTTATTATCATTAATGATAAGTTTTGGCAAATTACCACTTTCAACCATTTGATTATGTTTAAAAAAAGAATAATCAGAATTAATTAAACTAGATAAATTTTCATCAATGTTTTGCCAAGGCCTTGTAAAATCCCTCAAAGAATTTGATGTTTTATCGAATGCATAAATTTTAATATCCTTAATAGAAAAAGAATTAAAATCAAAGAAACTCTTAAAAGAGTTTTTGACTCCGTTTAAAATTTCATTCTCATCAACTGCGCCTTCTAAATTACCAGAAAGGTCATATAAAAAATTAAATTGAAAGCTATCTTTTATTTCCATTGGATATCCACATTATCTTTATTTTTTACAAAATGTTCCCTGAGTGCACAAGTTTTAAAATATTTATACATAGTTCTTTCATAATTTTCATCTAAATATGCTCTTCCGCCTTTATAAACAAGATGGTTTTCAACTTTTTTATCTTGAAGTTTTAAGGCATCAACAAGTGCATCATGGTTACCTTTTGCAACAATTCGTCTTGTTACATCATTTAGAATATCATAAATATACTGGTTTTTAGAAGCATCACCGTAAATATCTAAAATAAGACTGGCTTTATGAAATTCTTCTAAAGATGCATTATATTGTCCATATTCTCTAAGCAAAATACCTAAATTATAATGCGCTTCATAATTCATTGGCGCTTTCTCAATTGCCATACAGTAGTTATAGCCAGCCATATACGGATATTTTAAAATATGATAAACAATTCCAAGATTATAAAAAGTTTGATAATTTTGCTTAATTTTAAGAGCATTGCTATAAGATTCGGCAGCATTATTTAAAAATTTTCTTGAATCAAAATTTTTATCACCCATAAGAAGACTTTTACCGCGCCAAGCAAGTCCCAAATTGTAAAAAGCAACACCACGATTATACTTGTAAGTATTTTTACTGTTTACAATAAAAGGAATATATACCCATTTTGGAGACAATTTGATTGCCTTATCGTACTCCTCGATAGCCTTATCATAATTAAAAGTTGCCTCAGCAAGCACAATTGCGTAATCAATTCTGGCGTTGATGGAATCCGGTTTTATTTGTAAGGCTTTTTCGTAAGCAGAAAGAGCGGAATAATAATCTTCATAGCTTACATAAATATTAGCTAAATTATACTGTGCCTTAAAATGTTTTGGATAATATTCTAAACCTTTTTGATAAGAATAAATAGCTTTTTGAGGCTCTTTATTTTTATAATATTTGTCACCTTTATAAACCCAATAATAACTTACAACTTTTTTTGCCTGTTCTTTATAAAAATCAGGAAATAAAAAATAACCTCCAACCAAGGCTAAAATAAACAAGGAAGAAAGTATTTTTGCAGTTGTACTTTTAATGAATTTTATAAACTTGTTTTCCATATTTTATAATTATATATCAAAAAGCTTAAATAATTTCTCTTCAATAATTGAATTATCCATTTCTAAAGAATTTTTATTTAAATTTAAAGCCTTTTGATACATTTTTGCAGCATCAATCTTGGCATTTAAACTTTCATAAGCTCTAGCACAATTAAAATAAGCAAGAACATAATTTGGATTTATGTCAAAAGCGGTTTCAAAATAAGGTATAGCACGTTCTGCATCACATAAACCATCCAAGAAAACAACACCAAGATTATTGTAAGCAATATCGTAATCAGGATCTAAATCAATAGCTTTTAAATAATTTGAAATTGCCTCTTCAATTCTGTCACATTCCCAATAAACCATAGCCAAACGAGAATAAGATTTAGAATCTTTAGGATTATCTTCAAGAGATAAATTATAATATTTAATTGCTTCTTCTATATTTTCTTTATCATAATAAATATCAGCTAAGGCTTGATAAATTTGTCCTCTATTTTTAGTGAGTAAAAGGGCATTTTGCAACATGGAAATTGCTGCTTCATAATTGCCCTTTACCTGATGATAAATTGCTGCCAACGCTTGTGCAACAATTGCTGACCATTCCGAATCAGAATTATTTTCTAATGCCTTCTTATAAAGTTCTATTGCTTCATCATACTGCTCTAATTGAACATAAGCAAAAGCTAGTGAATTTTGATAAAAAGCATTATTTTCATCATATTTTAAAGCAAATTTAAAAGCATTTAATGCGTTAAGTGGCTCATTTTTTCTAAAATATAAATGGCCAAGTTCATAATAACAACGAGAAAATTCAGGATTAGCTTTAAGTAAAATATTATAGTAATCAATTAATTCGTCATAATTTTGTGAAAAATTCTTTTCAACAAATTCGATTGAATTTATAACCTGCTCAACATTGTTATTTGAAACAATAAGTGCATTTTGATAACATTGATGAGCAACAACTAAATTATTTTTTCTAATTGCAATTTTGGCCATTTTTTCATAAAAAACTGGTTGATTTTTAGTTTCATCTAATGCATCACAATAAGTTTCGTAAGCCTTTTTATCGTTTTTAAGGTTTTCGTAAATGCAGCCTTTTAATTTATATTTATAGTAACTTAAATCATCTGCAATATTTTTTAAAACCATCTTAATTCCGCCTTTATCAGTCAAGAAAAGTGCAGAACCACTAAATAAACAATATAAACCCTTAAATAAATTTTTAATACATTTTGTTTTATCTTCAAGTAAGGTCATTGCCATAATAATTCTTGCTCTAGCCGATGAAAATGGTTTTAATTTAATAGCTTTTTCAAATTCATCTTTTGCGCAATTTTTATCCCCATTTAAAGCAAGAAAATAACCCAAATACATATGTGCATCAGCATTATCTGGGTCCATAATGACCGCTTGCCTACATTGGTCAACAGCGCCTTGAACCGTAATTTGTCCAGTTTCATACATTAAACTTGCAAGTCTATAATAAGTTGTTGAAATGTGAGGCTTAACTCTAATTGTTTCAACATAATAATTAATAGCCGTTTGCAAATCTTCCTTGCACGCGCGAATTAAATACTTCTGATGTGCTTCGACCGCAAGAGATAAAGTATCGACACATGTATTATTGTCTTGAATTAAATTTTCTTCTATTTCTATCATAATTTGGGGAACTTCAACCTAACATTTTAATTGTTATTATTAAGTTTGCACCAAAAGTTAAGAAATGTTAAGAGGGTGCATGAAAAATCATCTAAATGGAGTAGAAAATATAAAAAATTAACAAAAAATTAAAATATTGAAAGAATTCGATTTTAATGCTAAGATAGAACAATAGAGATAAAAAGGTAGTTTACAATGTTTGAAAGATTTACAGAAAAAGCAATAAGAGTCATTATGCTCGCACAAGAAGAAGCCAGAAGACTTGGACACAACTTTGTTGGCACAGAACAAGTTTTATTGGGGCTTATCGCTGAAGGTACAGGTATAGCAGCAAAAACCCTTAAAACAATGGGGGTTACAATAAAAGATGCAAGAGCTGAAGTTGAAAAAATAATAGGCAGAGGCTCTGGTTTTGTTGCAGTTGAAATTCCATTCACACCTAGGGCAAAAAAAGTTTTGGAACTTTCTTGGGATGAAGCAAGACAACTTGGACACAATTATATAGGCACAGAACACCTTCTTTTAGGCTTATTAAGAGAAGGTCATGGAGTTGCAACAAAGGTTTTGGAAAATCTTGGTGTTGACCTTGATAAATGCAGAAGCAATGTTGTTAAGATGCTTGGTGAAACAAAACCAGCAAGTGATTCTGGTTCGCAACCTGCAATGATGGGCGGAAGCTCACAATCAAAAGCAAAAACACCAAGCCTAGATGAATTTGGTACAGATTTAACTCTTGCAGCACAAGAACAAAGACTTGACCCTGTTGTGGGAAGAGAAAAAGAAATCGAGCGTGTTATACAAATTCTTGCAAGAAGAACAAAAAACAACCCTGTTTTAATTGGTGAACCTGGCGTTGGTAAAACTGCAATTGCACAAGGTCTTGCAATAAGAATTGCGGAAAACGAAGTTCCAGATATTCTTGATGGCAAAAAAGTAATTCAGCTTGATATGGGCTTACTTGTTGCAGGCACAAAATACAGAGGTGAATTTGAAGAACGTCTTAAAAAGATTATGGATGAAATTCGCCAGGCCGGAAATATTATTCTTGTTATTGACGAAATGCACACTTTAATTGGCGCAGGCGCAGCAGAAGGCGCAATTGATGCTGCAAATATATTAAAACCTGCTCTATCACGCGGTGAAATCCAAGTAATTGGCGCAACAACTCTAGATGAATACAGAAAACACATAGAAAAAGATTCAGCACTTGAAAGAAGATTTCAAATGGTTCTTGTTGAACAACCTTCAATGGAAGAAGCAATTGAAATTATCAAGGGTTTAAAAAGCAAATATGAAGAACACCACAAATTAAATATTTCAGATGAAGCAATTGTTGCAGCCGTTGAATTATCTAGCAAATTTATCACGGAAAGATTCTTGCCAGATAAAGCAATTGACGTTATAGATGAAGCAAGTTCAAAAGTAAGATTAAAAGTTTCTTCACTTCCACCAGAAGGAAAAGAACTTGAAAAAGAACTTAAAAATGTAATTAAAGAAAAAGAAGAAGCGATCAGAAACCAAGAATTTGAACATGCATCTGACCTAAGAGATGTTGAAGCTGACCTTAAAGATAAAATAAGAGCGGTTTCAAATAATTGGAAAGACACGCAAGAAGCAAACAAGCCAACAGTAACTGTTGAAGATGTAGCAAATGTTATTGCGATAATTACAGGCATTCCTGTTACAAAAATAACTGAAGGAGAAAGTGAAAAACTTCTTAAACTTGAAGCAACGCTTCACGACAGAGTTATTGGTCAAAATGACGCAATTGTTTCAGTTTCAAAAGCAATTAGACGCGCGAGAGTAGGTTTAAAATCACCAAACAGACCAATCGGAAGCTTTATTTTCTCAGGTCCAACTGGTGTAGGTAAAACCGAACTTGCAAAAGCTATCGCAGAAGCAATTTTTGGAAACGAAGACAGTATGGTCAGAGTTGATATGTCAGAATTTATGGAAAAACATTCAACTTCAAAACTAATTGGTTCACCTCCAGGTTATGTTGGTTATGATGATGGTGGCCAATTAACAGAAATTATCAGAAAGAAACCATACTCAGTTGTATTATTTGACGAAATCGAAAAAGCGCACCCTGATGTATTTAATATAATGCTTCAAATTTTAGATGACGGAAGATTAACTGATGCAAAAGGTCGTCACGTCAACTTTAAAAATACAATCATTATTATGACATCAAACGTTGGTGCAAGTATGATTACAACAACTCAAAAACTTGGTTTTGCAACGTCAGAAGATGTAAACAAAGACAAATACGAAAAATTAAAAGAAACCGTTATGGAAGAAATGAAAAAATCATTCCGTCCTGAATTCTTAAACAGAATTGACGATATAATTGTATTTGCTCACTTGAACCAAGTAGAAATCAGACAAATTGTTGATTTAATGCTGAAAGATTTATTTAAACGTCTTGACGAACAAGGTTTAAATGTCGAAGTAGGCGATGATGTTAAAGATTATCTTGGAAAAGATGGTTACTCAGAAGCTTACGGCGCAAGACCTCTAAGACGTTTAATCCAAAAGAAAATCGAAGACATTTTGGCTGAGGAAATTTTGTCTGGCAACTATAAAGAAGGTGACACTTTAATAATGAGTATGCAAGATAATGAAATTAAACTAACTAAAAAAGCTTAGTAATGAATAAAAATACAAATCAAAAATACTCTATTTTAGAGTATTTTTGATTTTTAAATAAATAATTTAATTAAACGATTGACATAAATGTAAAAAAGTATATTATAAAGAAATGTTACCTTTAATCACACAAGAAGTATACGAAGAAACAGTAAGCTCAATGCTTGAAGACATTGGTGCTTGGCGCAAAAAAATGATTCATTATATAAAGGATGAGAATCCTGAATTAAATTCAGCAATAATTGATATTGCGCAAAAAACAGATTTGGATGCAAAAGCAGTTGCAACTGGTGCTTATATGGCTTATATGTTGCTTGAAAAATCTCCAGATAATTTTATGGAAGATGAAGAATAATTTTTTATTTTTTGTTGTATAATTTATCTTATGGAAGATGAAATTATGAACGAAAAAATAGCATTTTGTGATTTAAGAACAGATATCTCTTTTGTAGCAAGAGTTTTAGACAATATACGAAAGGTTATCTTGTACGATAGCGAACAAAAACAACCTTTAATCTTAAAACTAAATGAAGGTTTCATATTTAATTTGGCAAGAAAAGCACTTTTAGAAAAAGATTCATCATTTTTAATATCAGTTACAGGTGAATCCGCTTCCGGCAAAACAACTCTTGTGCAAAACACTGTAAAAGCTTGTTTAAAATCAGACACAAAAAATTATACAGTTGTTTGCTGTGATGATTATTACAAAGATGCTTCAAGAGAACTTAAAGAAGCAGGAAGTTACGAAAATCTATTCGCCACAGGTTTTAGCTTTGATACACCAGATGCAATTGATTTAGAACTTATGAAGGAACACTTGATTGATCTTAAAAATGGCAAAGAAATTAAATCACCACAATATGATTTTATAACTTGCGAAAGCAAAAAAAATTCAATAATTAAAAAACCTGCAAAAATCATTTTAAATGAAGGTTTATATGTTTTGGATAAAAACCTGCTTGATATAGTTGATGTAAAAGTATTTGTATTTACACCATTCCAAGTAATAAAAGACAGATGGTTTTCAAGAGCAATTTCAAGAGGTAAAACTGGAAAAGCTGCAGAGATGCAATTTAATGACGTAAATCAAACTGCATATAGATATATAAGACCAACAATGAACATTGCAGATGTCGTTATAAATGGATTAACAACTTCAGAATATATTGAAGAAATTACCGGAATGTTAATTGAGGCAATATTAAAAGTTGTAAAATCAGGTTAAAATAAAAAGACCAGCAAGAAGCTGGTTTTTTTGTGTTTGCAGAGCTTAATTAGCCAAATGTTGCAAATCCATTTTCGACGTTTTTGTCAATTACAGATTGAACACTTTCAATTTCTGTTTCAATTGCCTTGTGTTTTGTTTCAAGTCTATCAATTTCAAGTTCCAATTTTTTATCTTGATTTTGAATTTTTGTCATTTCATTATCATATTCTGTTTTCGCCGCAGCATCATCAGAATCATCATAAACTTCAGCTATATTAGAAATTCCAGCAATTGATTTTTGAACCATTTTGTTGTTTTCGTCTAAAGCACCAATAAAATACATTCTGTCTTTAAGAGCATCTTCAAAATATTCTCTTTTTAAAAGATTTTCATCAATAACATAATTATCTTTTTTTGAAGGGTCTTTAATTTCGCTGGCATCAGCAACAACAATTTTATTATTAACATCAATTAATTTATAAGAAGATAATGATGCATCACTTGTGAAAGCTTCATAGGTTAAAGGAACATATTGACTACTTGCATAAGGTCTATAAGACAAAATCTGATTATTGGTTTTTTCAGTATATTTTTGCTGAATAACCTCAGAATTATTAGCAAGCAACATACGCTTATGACTAATTTGCTGAACTTGAAATTCAGTATCTGATTTTTGTGCTGTAAGCATTAAAAATCTTGCCTGGCTCGCTGAAAGACCCATTTTATCTCCTTGATTTTTTACTTTACAAGAATAAATACGTCATTTTATCAGATAACTTTAGGTTTTTAAGCTAAATGTTAACAAAACTTAACAAAGAAATTATTAAAATAAAATAAATATTGTTGTATATCAATTATGATTAGCCTATAATTTAAGTAAGAGCACATAAAAGAGGAAAATCATAAATGAACAAAGATAAAGACGTTTTTGAAGAAAAACAAAATCCATTTAAAGAAAATATAGAAGAAAATAAAGAAGCAGAAAACGAAGAAAAAGTCGAACAACAAGAAGAAAGTCTTGAAGAAAAATTGCAAAAAGAAAAAGACGAACTAAATAATAAATATTTAAGACTTGCTGCCGATTTTGATAATTACAGAAAAAGACAAGCTCTTGAAAGAGAAAATTTATTACAATATGGTGCAGGCGAAACATTAACTAAATTAATAGATGTTTTAGACACATTTGAAAGAGCAGAAGAAAGTGTTGAAAAATTTGACGATTGCAAAACAGTAAAAGAAAGCTATAATGTTGCAATTAAACAATTTAAAGACACCTTAACAAAATGTGGCTTAGAAAAAATTGACACAAAAAATCAAAAATTTGACCCAAATTTCCATGAAGCAGTGTCACAAACTCCGACAAACGACGTTGAGGAAGGCACAATAATTGCAGAAATGAGAACTGGTTATAAATTAAAAGACAGAGTCCTAAGACCTTCTATGGTAAGTGTGGCTGTAAGTGAGGAATAAAATGGACTATTACGAAATACTTGGGGTAGGAAAAGACGCTACAAAAGACGAAATTAAAAAAGCTTTTAGAACTAAAGCAAGACAATATCACCCAGACGTCAATAAAGCACCTGACGCAGAAGAAAAATTTAAGAAACTAGGAAAAGCATACGAAACTTTATCTGACGACAGTAAACGCGAATTATATGACAGATATGGTGAAGATGGCTTAAAAAATGCAGGTTATACTCAAGGTCCGTTTGATTTTGGCTTTGGAGATATAAACGACATCTTCTCGCAATTCTTTGGTGGTTTTGATTTTGGAACATCAGGCGGTTTTTCAACAAGAGGTAATCCAAACTCTTCAAGAAGAGGCGATGATCTAAGGTATGATATTGAATTAGAATTTGAAGAAGCAATTTTTGGTATTGAAAAAGAAATAAAGATTAAACATTTAGAACCTTGTGAAAGTTGCGCAGGTTCTGGCCTAGACAAAAATGTAAAAGATATAACTTGTAAAACCTGTGGAGGCAGAGGACAAGTCCAACAAACAATGAAAACGCCACTTGGCGCATTCACAACTGTTGGTGCATGCCCAAGTTGCCATGGAACAGGAAGAGACCCTAGTGCATGTTGTAAAAAATGCAAAGGTTCGGGACTTGTTGAAAAAGAAAAAACATTAAAAATTAAAATTCCAAAAGGAGTTGATGACAACTCTAAAATTCGTATATCAGGCGAAGGCGATATGGGAAGAAATGGTGGCAGAAGCGGAGATTTATACCTAGTAATCCATGTTAAGCCATCAAAAATCTTTGAAAGATTAAATAATGATATCTTTTCAAACTTGCAAATAACAATGCCACAAGCAGTGCTTGGCGACAAAGTAATAGTTGAAACACTAGATGGCAAAAAAGAAATATCTGTTCCAAAAGGAATAAAAAATTTAGAAAAACTATGCCTCAAAGGCTTTGGCGTTCCAAACCTTGGAAATTCAGAACACAGAGGTAATCATTATGTTACAATATCAATAACAACTCCAGATAAATTATCTTCAAAAGAAGAAGAATTATGGAGACAATTATTTGAGCTTTCTAAAAAAGAAAAATTGAATGATAAAGAAGGAATTGTTGAAAAAATTAAAAGTTCTTTCGCGAAATGAGGTTAAATGAAATTAAAAATTTTATCTATTTTAGCAATATTGTGTTTAATTTTACCTGCCCATGCAAGTAAATTGCCGGATAACTTATGGGAATACATCCAAAAAGAATTACCTAATTCTTCACAAAGATTTGACTCAGTTATTGTAGTTTCAAAAGATGTAATGTATGTTCCACTTTATCCAGCCCAAAAAGAAGAAGTAGATAAAATTGTAATCGATTATACATATCCTCAAGATAAAAAACTTAAAAATCTTCCAGAAGTTATTATTTTTAACAATAATTTCGTTCTTTTAAAACTTTTTAAAGATAAAGACGGCTTTTATGGAATAACAAAAAATGAAAATTTACCACTAAAAGTTAAACTAGGTGTAATGCCACAAGATATGCTTGTTCCACCAGGACTTAAAATACCAGAAAATTTAAGTCTTATTTTAGGTGACCTTGTAATCCCATCAGTTTCTGATTCAACATTAATTGTTGATAAAGATGGGCAAGAAACAAAAATTACACCACTTGCAGGACAAGTTTTAGCAAATGAATTATTTAATAAAGGCAATTTTAAATCACTGGAAGAGTTAAAAGGAAAAAAAATATATGTATCTTCAAATGGTTCAAAATTTATAAATGTATATGACGAGAAATCTTCAAACCCATTATATGAATTAAAATTAAATGCTCTTCCATTAAAAATTGTTGCTTCAAACATTTCAAAAATGGCACTCACAATATATTACAATAATTTAAATGTGGAAGTTCTGGATTTGCAAAACGAAAGAATAATAACTCAAATTCCACTTGAAAAAAATCCAAAAGATATAATTTTAGATGATGGTAAAAATATTGCTTACATATCTTCGCCCGAAGCACACGCAATTTATGTTGCAGAAATTCCGTCAGGAAGATTATTAAAATCAATACAAGTTACAGGAGAACCATCAAAAATTGCTTTAAGTAACGATAAACAAAAACTTGCATTTATTGATAGAGTAACTCAAAAATTGTATACTCTTGAACTTAATGGCGAATACATTGAAAAAGAAATTGGTAAAACAAAAAATGCATCATCAATTTTATACAATGGTGATTTTATATACGCAATTTCAAGAACACAAAATAATTTAATTGTTTATAATTCTTTAAAATCAACTGTTGAACACGAAATAAGATTGAATACAAAACCAACTGATGCAATTTTGCTCAACGAAAAGATATTTGTTTTATGTGCACAAGAAGGAACTGTTGATATTTTTAATACAAAAACAAATAAGGTTGAAGAAAAAATACAACTTGATAAAAAAGGATTTTATTCTAATTTAACAAAAATACCAAACCAAAATAATTTAATGATTACAGGTTATAATACAAACCAATTCCTGATTTTAGATTGCGACAAACAAAAAGTCACAAATAAAAGAGATTTAGAAGTTCAGGTTTCAAATTTAATAATAATCGATAAATAATCTATGCCAAATTTTGATAAAAAAACAGAAGAAATTTTAATCGCTCTTGAAAAGACACAAGAGGAATTTTGGAACGTTGATAGAGCAACAGCGAATTATCTTAACTTAATGGTTAAAGCATTGAATGTGCAAAATGCTCTTGAAATTGGTACTTCAAATGGTTATAGTGCAATATGGATTGCAAAAGGACTTAAAGAAACAAATGGCAAGCTAACAACAATTGAGTTTTGGGACAAAAGACTGGATTTAGCAAAAGAAAATTTTAAAGAATGCGGAGTTGACGACATAATAACAACAAAACTTGGTTCAGCATCAGATGTTTTACTTGATTTACAAAATGAAATTTATGATTTCGTTTTTATTGATGCAAACAAATTAGAATATTTAAATTATTTCAAAAGAATTGACCCAATACTTAAAAAAGGCGGAGTAATTTTATCGGACAACATTATTTCGCATGCAAAAAAAGTTCAACCATTCTTAGATGAAATATTATCAAGAAAAGATTATCAAAGCGAATTATTGAACTTTCAGGATGGACTCTTAATTTCAAGAAAAAATTTATAATTATCATCTTTTTGTATGTTTTACTTTTAAAATAAAAACATTAATATACTTTATGTAAAATAAAGGGAAGTAAAATATGGCACAAAGACTTAATGGAACAGGATTATTTACACAACTTATTTCAGGAATAAATAATTCTTATTCATTAGCACTTCAAAATACAGATAAAGATGCAAAAGGTATTTCATTAAACAACATTATGTCGTCTTTAAATTCAACAAATTTATCAAACCCTTTGTATTTTGCACAAAGTAATAATTTTTCAAGTTATTTATCAACTAATTTTAAAGGAATAGACCAAGATAAAGATGGAGTTATTTCAAATAATGAACTTACTAATTTTACAAATAACTTATATCAAACAGGATTAACCCAAGAGCAACTTGCGCTTTTGTGCAACTATGGTACTGCAAGCTCAACCCTTGAAGAAGTCTTAAATAATTTCAATGAAATAGATAAAAATCATGACGGCAGAGTAACTCAAGCAGAAATTTCAGCTTACGGAATAGATGAAGAAGTAAGCGAAAAACAAAAAGAATTTATGGACTTAAAACCAAAAAGAATGTCTTTATTTTATTCGGGCTCAACTAGTTCAAGTGATTCAATAGAGAACTAGGCTTTATAGAAGCTCAATAAACAACGACCATATACTTTCTCTCTTATTAGCTTTTCTTCAAAGAATTTTAAATCTTGATGTAAAAGCTTTTTTATTTTCTCGCTTTCAAAAACAATAATTCCGCTTTCCTTAATATTATTAAAAGCAAGTTCAAGAATATCATTGTAAGTATATTTAAAATCAGCATTCGTCCAGGGTGGATCAATATAAATGACATCAAATTTTTCAGTATTAGATTTTAAAAATTTTATACAATCGGCACATATTAAGTCAGCTTGAGCATTAATGCTTTTAAAATTAGATTTAATTATTTGAAAATTTTTTCTATTTAACTCAATAGATGTTACTTTATAACCCCTTGAAATCGCTTCAAGTGACATAATGCCACTTCCTGCAAATAAATCAAGAAAACTTAAATTATCAGAATCATAAAAATAAGAATTTAAAACATTAAAAACGCTTTCTCTGACTTTTGATAGAGTTGGTTTAACACCTTTTGGAACATCAACTTTACTACCTTTATATAGCCCAGCTGTCAAATGCAATTTATATTCTCCTTTTGCATAATGATAACATGAAAAAACAAATCGTAATTATAGGCGGATCGGCCGCGGGACCAAAAGTTGCAGCAAAATCAAGAAGAATGGATAAAGATACAGAAATTAATCTTTACACACAAAGTAATTATGTATCTTATTCGGCATGTGGACTTCCTTATTACATTGGGCAAGATGTTAAAAATATAAATAAATTAATTGTAAGAACACCAGAAGAATTTGAAAAAAATAATATACACATACATCTTCATAGGCATTGTCAAAAAATTATACCAAGTGAAAAAATGGTGATTATAAACGAAGAAAAAATAAAATATGATGAATTAGTAATCGCAACGGGCGCAAGAGCTAAAATCCCCAATATAAAAAATGTAAATTTAAAAAACGTATTCACTTTAAGGTTTTTGGAAGACGGACTTTTGATTAAAGATATTGCTCAAAGGTCAAAATCTGTATTAATTATAGGTTTTGGTTATATTGGACTTGAAATGCTCGAAGCATTTTTAAAAAACGATTTAAAAGTATATATTGTTGAAAACGGAAATTATCCAATGTCATTTTTTGATGAGGAATTTGGAGAAAAAATTTATCAATATATACAAGAAAAAAATGGGAAAAATGTTGAAATTATAAGCAACGACATAGTTGTAGAACTTAAAGGCAGTTCTCATTTTAAAAGTGCAGTAACCTTAAACGGAAGAGAAATAAGTGCTGATTTTTGTTTAATTGCAACAGGTGTTACACCAAACATTGAACTTGCAAGAGAATGCGGAATCGAAATCGGAGTGACAGGTGCTATTAAAACAAATAATAAAATGCAAACAAATATAAAAAACATATGGGCAGCAGGAGATTGTACCGAAAAAAAATGCCAAATAACAGGTCTGCCTATATATGTTGCGCTAGGTTCAATTGCCAATAAAGAAGGAAGAGTATGTGCAATAAACCTAAATGGCGAAAACGAAACATTTGATGGGATTTTGTGTTCAAGTGCAACAAAATATTTTGATTATACAATGTCATTAACCGGCATAACTCAAACAAGGGCTGAAAAAATTAAACATTTAACGGGCTTTGAACCAATTAGTGTTACTGTAAACAAAATGGATAAAGCATCTTATATGCCAGATGCAAAACCAATAACAGTAAAATTAACTGCAGATAAAAAATCAGGAAAAATCTTAGGTGCACAAGGAATTGGGTTAGGTGATGTTGATAAAAGAATCAATATCGTCACATCAGCACTTCAAAAGCATATGAGTATTTGGGAATTATTACATCTTGATTTAACATATACGCCATCCACATCGGGTGCAATAGACCCTTTACTCACAGCTTGTTATGAACTTAAAAAAATTATAGAAAATGACAAAAACTAATTATCTTGTTCCCAATCAAAACCTAAATCCATAGTTCCTGCAACAACCAATGAGCTTGTTGAAATAACATCAACGCCAGTTTTGGCAACATCTTCAATATTATCAAGATTAATACCACCACTAGCTTCAATTACAGCATTTGGATTTGATTCTCGGATAAATTTAATGCATTTTTTCATATCGTCAGTATTCATATTATCAAGCATGATAATATCAACACCAGCCTTAACGCAATCATGAACCTGTTTTACAGTATCGCATTCAACTTCAATTTTATGTGCATGAGATAAATTTTTTCTAACCTTTTGAACAGCAAGTTCAATAGAACCATCACACAAAGCAATGTGATTATCTTTAAGCATTACACAATCAGATAAATTAAATCTGTGCAAACTTGCACCACCACATTTTATTGCATATTTTTCAAACATTCTGAAATTTGGAGTATTTTTTCTTGTATCAACAATTCTGACAGGATAATCTTTAACTTTTTCAGAAAATTTATTTGCCTTAGTTGCAATAGCGCTCATTCTTTGAGCATAATTAAGCGCAAGTCTTTCACCTGTTAAAATACTTCTTGCGCTTCCTTTTATCTTTGCAATTCTGTCACCTTTTTTTATTTTTCCGCCATCATTAACATAAAATTCTAATTCAACACCACCAAGAATTTCAAAAACAGTTCTAAATGGAATTTCACCACAAAAAATACCATCTTGACGAGTTTTTAAATAAACTGTAAATTCTTTATCTTCATCGCATAAAAAATCAGTTGAAATATCTCCATATACAACGTCTTCTTTAAGTGCTTCTTTAACATGGTCTACTACTAAAAAATTATTTAATAAAAATGGTGTTGTCATAATTTAATATCTCTTCCTTCGTGTTATTAATATTTTCGCTATCCTGCATAGAATCTAATCTATAATGCGCACCAACAGATTCCCTTCTGTTAAGCGCTGAATCCACAATTAAATTTGCAACTTCGATAAGATTTCGAAGCTCATATTCTCTTCTGTTTTGGCATCTGTGTGTTTTTCTAAATTCTTTTTTAATTTCAGCAATTTCAAATTTTGCCTGCAATAAAGATTTTTCGTCTCTTAAAATGCCAACTTTATCCCACATTATCTCTTTCAAAGAAGCAATTAAGCTATCTGTATCAACTTCAATATAATCAGCTTCCTCATCGTATAATTTAAGAGTTTTCTTCACTTTGTCATCAATTTTTTTAGGCGCATCAAGATTTCTTAAACTTAATGTATTTGATAATTCCCAAGCACAAACAACACATTCTAAAAGTGAATTTGATGCAAGTCTATTGGCTCCATGAAGCCCCGTACATGCAACTTCGCCTATTGCAAAAAGGTTATTTACATTTGTTTCGCCAGATATTTTTGTTTTAACACCACCCATACAATAATGTGCAGCTGGTGCAACAGGAATCAACCCATCTTCTAAGTTAATTCCATATTCCATACAAACTTTGGAAATATTTGGAAATCTGTTTTTAAATTTGTCTAACCCAATTGGAGAAATATCAAGATAAACCGAACTTCCTTCATTAAAAATTGCTCTTGAAACAATATCTCTTGGTGCAAGCTCAGCTCTTAAATCATATTTATTCATAAAGCGAGTGCCGTTTTTGTCAACTAAAAGAGCACCTTCTCCTCTAACGGCTTCAGACACAAGAGGTTTATTCCCACCTTCAATATTGAGGGCAGTTGGGTGAAACTGAATAAATTCCATATTAGAAATTTCAGCATTAACCCTTTTTGCAAGAGCTAAACCATCACCAGTTGTGACATCTGGGTTTGTTGTATGTTTATAAACCTGTCCAACACCACCTGATGCAAGAACAACAGCATTAGAATAAATTGCTTCGTAAGAATCAGTTGCTTCTCTATAAACTAAAACCCCAATACATTCATTTGAAGAATTAGTTAAAAGTTCAACCGCCATTGTGTTTTCATAAACTTCAATATTGTCGTTATTCCTAATTTTTTCACAAAGTGTATGTTCAATTCTCTCACCCGTTGCATCACCACCAGCATGAAGAATACGAGGTATTGTATGAGCAGCTTCTAACCCAAAGAAAAGACCATTTTTATCTTTATCAAAAGGAACACCTAGTTTTAATAAATCATTTATAACCTGCTCAGAATTTTGCGAAATAAATGTTGCAACGTTAAAATCAACAAGTCCGCAACCAGAACGAAGTGTGTCTGAAACATGAAGACTTACTGAATCCATTTTGTTTTGCCCCATAACCGCAACAATACCGCCTTGAGCAAAACGTGAATTACTGTCATCTAATTTAGATTTAGTTATAACCAAAATTCCATCTTTAAGGTTTTTTTGCGCATCAAGCTTTAATGCAAGATATAAGCCTGCAACACCACTACCAATTATGATTGCTGAATATTTGGAATATTTCAATCTTTTTTACCTTTATTAGTAATATTTTAATATAAAGAAAAGCTTATTACAATAAAATAAAACTCGTGAAGAAAAGTTTTTTCATGCTGAAATTAATTTGTGCCAGTTGAACCAAAACCGCCAGAAGCACGTTTGGTATCAGATAAATTTTCAACTACAATGATATCTGCAAAAACAACTGGTGCAATAACCATTTGGGCAATTCTGTCTCCTCTTTTAACCACAAATTCATCATTTGATAAATTAACCAAAGGAACACAAACTTCGCCTCTGTAATCTGCATCAATAGTGCCGACACAATTTATTAAGGTTATACCATTTTTTATTGAAAGTCCACTTCTTGGTCTAATTTGTGCTTCGAAACCTTTTTGAAGTTCGATTTGAATACCTGTTGGAACAAGTTTTCTGTCCATAGGCTTTAAAACTATATCTTCATTATTTGCAGCACAAAGGTCCATGCCACTTGCAAGTTCGCTTTTGTATTGTGGTAATTCAACAAAATTTTCTAATTTTTTAATTTTTAAAACAGTATTATCCATTTTTATCCCCAAGAATTTAATATTATTTGAAATTTAATTCATATAATTTTTTAATACCTTTAAAGGTTAAATCTTTATCTAATATGTCAAATTTTCTTTCCATGCAATCAATTAAAACAGATGACAATCCACCGGTTGCAATAATTACTGCTCTTTGACCAAGTTCTTTTTCACACTCTTCAATCATACCCTCTATCATCTTAGCATGCCCTCTTACAATTCCCGTCATCATAGCATCAATTGTATTTGTTGCAATAGCATTTTTTGGGGCTTCAATTTTAATTTTAGGCAATTTAGAAGTAAAACTAGCAAGAGATTTAGCCTGTATTAAAAGTCCTGGCGCAATCAAACCTCCAACAAACTTTTTATTTTCATCCAAAATATCAAATGTTGTTGCTGTACCAAAATCAATAACAATAACAGGTTTTTTAATATCGTCTGGAATGGCTGCAGCATTTGCAATTCTGTCAGCCCCTAATGTTTTAGGCTCATCAATTTGAATTTCAAAAGGCATTTTTAATTTATGTGTAACAAAACGAGCTTCAATTTTTAGATATTTTTCAATAGCTTCTTTGAAAACATTATCTAATTGGGTTACAACATTTGAAATAACAGCAAAATTAATTTTGTCTGCCAGATTTGCATTTTTTAGCAGATTTAGAATTGTAATACCATATTCATCTGCAAGTTTATTGGTGTCTGTTGCAAGTGAAAAAGACAATATAATATCGTCTCCGTCAAAAACACGAAAACCAGCATTTGTATTACCTATATCAACTGTTAAAAGCATAAAAATATATTAGCATAAAAATTTATGCTAAACAATTTATATTACTGCCACACCCTGGAGGTGGAGGTGGCGAATTAACAGCTGCTTGATGCATTTGATTGTCTTGTTGTTGTTGCAAAACCTGAGATGAAGCTAAAGGTGGTGCACCAGTAGCCAAAGTATTTTGTGCCATTAAATTTGCGTTTGTTGCGTTTTGTGCCGACTCAGCAGTCAAATAAGGATTTCTAATAGTTGGAGGCGTCAAAACATCGCGTATACCTTGTACTGTCATAATACTTCCTTTCACACACTATGTATAAATAAAGTATTTATTTGAAAGTAAATTGTCATTAAATAAAAAAAATTTAACAATATGAAACAAAAAAATTAAGAATTTTCAGCCTTTGAAATTAAGGCTGAAACGCTATTTTTGATTTCTAAAAAACTTTTATTAAGCGAATTAGATTTTGCAACAAAAATCAAACTTAAATATTTAGAATTATAACCATCTTTTAAAAGTAAACGAACACTTTCTCTTAGTCTTCTTTTTATATAATTTCTCTTAGTTGCACGATTATGTATTTTTTTACTTACAACAAAACCAAATTTGGTTTCTTCATTATTTTCTTTTAATCTACCTGTATATAGCACAAACAAACCATCGCTTACGCTATGGTTTTGTTTATACGTTGCAAAAAAAGCAACCCTATTTTTTAATCTATTTTTTTGATTAAGCACGTTCTTTTGCAGTGATTGCTAATTTATGACGACCTTTAGCACGACGTCTGTTAATAACTTCTACACCGCCTGCAGTTGCCATTCTAGC
Source organism: Cyanobacteria bacterium SIG30 (assembly GCA_015152475.1). GTDB lineage: Bacteria > Cyanobacteriota > Vampirovibrionia > Gastranaerophilales > Gastranaerophilaceae > SIG30. The sequence goes on from SUTW01000006.1 coordinate 131,496, forward strand.
TCTGAAACCGCTAGTTTTTTGTCTTTTTGCTTTTGTACCTTCTAATGTACGACGCATTGTTGTTCTCCTTGACTTTTATATATCGTTATGAAGTATAATAATAAAGACAAATCAAGGAGTCAAGCTTTATGAAAGAAAAAAATGATAAAATAGGTTTTATTGGGGCTGGCAAAATGGGCACAGCCATAATGAAAGGCATTATAGAATCAGGTTTTTTGCCAAAAGAATCAATATATTTTTATGATTTAAATAAAGACACATTAAAATGTACAAAAAAGAATTTAAAAATAAATGCATGCGAAACACTTGAAGAACTTATGGCAATGTCTTCCATTGTTTTAATTGCAACAAAACCTTTTGTTGCAGATAATGTTTTAGATTCAATAAAAGATAAAGTTAGAAATCATTTAATAATTTCAATAATGGCAGGTGTTTCAACAAAAAAAATGGAAACAAAATTGCCAAACACAAGGATAGTAAGGGTTATGCCAAATACTCCTGCCTTAATTAATGAAGGAATGAGCGCCATTTGTGGTGGAAAATACGCATATGAATACGATATAGAATGGACCCTTGAACTATTTTCAAAATTAGGAAAAGCAATCAAGGTTGACGAAAAAAATATAGACATAGTAACTGCAATTTCAGGTTCTGGACCGGCATTTTTCTATTACTTTATAGATAAAATTGCACTTGCAGGGAAAAAACTTGGTTTGGATTATGAAACTTGCCTTGAGCTTGCAAGCCAAACCGCAATTGGTTCAGCCAATATGATAATGAAATCAGGTGAAAGTCCACAAAAACTAATTGAAAATGTCACAACTCCGGGCGGTTGCACAGAAGTTGGAAACAATATTTTAATTAACTCAAAAGTTGAAGATATTTTATTTAAAACAATAAAAAGAACCATGGAAAAAGCAAAAAAATTAGGATAAATTCATTTTTTGCTTGCAAAACAATAATGTTTTAGGTAGAATTGCCTTACATAATACTAAATCAAGGAGAAAACAATGCAAGTAATACTTAAAAAAGACGTACAAAACTTAGGTGAAGTAGGCGATTTAATAAATGTTAAAGACGGTTATGCAAGAAACTTTTTAATACCAAACAACTTAGCACAAGTTGCAACAAAAGGCGCTTTGCAAGATCGTGAACAAAATATCCAAAGAATTAAAGCTAAATCAGAAAGATTACACAATGAAGCAGTTGAAAAAGCTAGCAAAATTGAAGCAGTTGAAGTTATCGAAATAGATACAAAAGCTGGTGAAAGCGGAAAATTATTTGGCGCAGTAACAACAAAAAGATTAGCTGAAGAACTTCTTGCTAAAACTGGTATCGAAGTTGATAGAAAACTTATCATTCTAGACAGCCCAATCAATAAAGTTGGCAACTACACAATGACAATCAAATTAACTTCAAAAGTTAAAGCAAAATTAGCAATTTCAGTTGTTGCAACAGAAACAATTAAAGAATCAATTATTGAAGAACAAGAACAAGAAGCTACTGAAGCATAATTGATTATAAAATAAATTAAAATCCCTCAGTTTTGAGGGATTTTTTAATGCATTTTTACATAAATTTAAACAAAAAAATCAAACTTTTAAACTGTCTGACATTTTTGTCTAAGTCTTGACATTGCGAAATCAACTTTATCAAGTTCGAGACGCTTTTCACCAAGCAATATTTCTTCAGCTTGTTCAAGAATCTTAACTGTCATTAAACCATTTTCACCGTTAGAACGAGGCGTCTTACCTTCTTCAATACATTTAATAAAATGCTCGCATTCAAGTTTAAGTGGCTCGATTTCAAGATAATCCATAACTTCAATATTATTAGAATTAGGTGATAAATTATCGTAAACTCTGAGTTTTTTATCAGCAACAGTATCATCCAGAATCGCTGTCATTTTTTCTCCACGAACAAGCAGTGAGACATGTTTTTGGGGAGTAATCCAGCTATCTGAAATTTGCGCAACAATGCCATCTTCATATTCCAACGTAAGGTGTGTGATATCAAAAATATTTTCTTTTCGAGTCGCACAACCAGTTGCATTCAAGATTCTTGTTGGTTCCTTGCCTAGAATATGAGAAACCATAGAAACATCATGAGGCGCTAAATCCCACATAACACTTCTGTCGTTTGCAAAATAGTTTACATTCAATCTATCAGATTGAACATACTTAATTTTACCCAAAACACCTTGTTCGACAAGCATTTTCAAGCGATTAACAGCAGGATGGTACAATAATAAATGTCCAACCATCAAAACAAGATTTTTTTCAGTTGCAACTTTATTGAGTTCATAAGCTTCTTTGTAAACAGTTGAAATAGGTTTTTCTATATAAACATGCTTACCTGCTTCAAGTGCCTTAATTGCAAAATTATAATGTGTATGGCTTGGTGTAACAACGCAAATCGCCTTAATATCAGGGTCATTAATAACATCGTCATAACAAGAAGTTGTCTTAATTTCAGGATATAATTCCTTCATTTTTTTAAGATTTTCAACATCTAAATCACAAACAGTATTTAGCGCATTTAGATTATAAAAGTTTCTAACAATGTTTTTTCCCCAGACGCCACAACCGACGACTGCAACAAATTTCTTTTTTTCCATACCCTTATTGTATAAAATTAAAAAATTAAGTCAAATTAAGATTGTGTTAAAATGTTTATATGAAAGAGAATATTTTAATTCAGGGTATAAAAATTGACTTAGTCAACAAAGAAGAAGCCTTAAAAAAAGTTGAAAACACAATAAAATCAACACAAAATATGCAAATTGTCACACTAAACCCGGAAATGGTAATCAAGGCATCCAAACAAGATGATTTTAAAGAAATATTAAATAAAGCTGAATTAACCATAATGGACGGTGTTGGTATAAAAATTGCACTAAAATTAAAAGGAATAAATTTAGAGAATACAAGAGGAATTGATTTTTCTTATGAATTATTAAAATTAGCCGATAAAAATAATTTCAAAGTCGGATTTCTTGGAACAGATGAAGAAACTTTACAAAAAGCTGTTACAAATATAAAAAAAGATTTAAAGAATCTTAATATAGTTTATATTCAAAATGGCTTTTTCGATGATGAAGAAAAAATAATAAACGACATAAAAAATGTATCGCCACAAATTTTACTTTGCGCTCTAGGTTCACCAAAACAAGAATTCTTAAACTACAAATTAAAAAATATTCTTACAAATTGTATAACAATAGGTGTTGGTGGCAGTTTTGATGTATGGGCAGGCAAAGTATGCGAAGCGCCAAAAATATGGCAAAAATTAGGCCTTGAATGGTTATACAGAACAATAAAACAACCTGAAAGATTCAAGAGAATTTTCCCAACTTTGCCAATATTTCTTTTTCGAAGTATAATTGATATGGGACGAAGGTTTTAGAAGGAATAAAATGTCAAAAAGTATTCAAGAGTTAAAAGATTTTGCAAAACAAGTCAGAATAGATATATTAAAGATGGTATATGGCGCAAAATCAGGACATTTGGGGGGTTCTCTGTCATGTACAGATATTTTAGCTGTGCTGTATAACAATATTTTAAACGTACCAAAAGACTGGAAAAACAATCCTGATTTTGAAAAAAGAGATATTTTTGTATTATCAAAAGGTCATGCAAGCCCAGCATTATACGCAACTCTTGCACATTGTGGCTTTTTCCCAACAGATGAACTTAAAACGTTTAGAAAATTAGGCACAAGATTACAAGGGCATCCTTGCCTAATTACAAAACTTGAAGGAATTGAAACTTCAACAGGCTCACTTGGACAAGGTTTATCAATAGCTGTTGGTATGGCCTTAGGAAAAAAACTAGACAATATAAATTCAAAAACATATGTTTTATTGGGTGATGGCGAAATGCAGGAAGGAAGTGTTTGGGAAGCACTTATGAATGCATCACATAGGAAACTCGACAACCTAATTGTCATAATAGACAAAAATGGTTTACAAATAGACGGCGAAACATCAAAAGTCAAAAACATTGACCCATTAGATAAAAAACTTGAATCATTTGGCTTTAAAACAATTGAAATAAATGGACACAATTTTGAAGATATAGAAAAAGCCTTAATTGAAGGCAAAAATTCAAATAAACCATTCGCCATTATTGCAAACACAATTAAAGGCAAAGGTGTATCATTTATGGAAAACAATGCAGGTTGGCATGGAAAAGCGCCTGGCGAAGAAGACTACAAAAAAGCATTAGAGGAGCTTCAAAATGCTTAAAAAAATATCTGAGATACAATCACCAAGAAAAGCTTATGGTGAAACATTGGTTGAACTTGGTAAGAAAAATAAAAACATAGTTGTTTTAGATGCTGATTTAGCATGCTCAACTCAAACCTGCATGTTTGAAAAAGAATTTCCGGAAAGATTTTTTGATGCAGGCATAGCAGAACAAGATATGATGACAACAGCAGTTGGCCTGTCACTTACAGGAAAAATTGCCTTTGTCAGCACATTTGCTATGTTTGCAAGTGCAAGATGTCTTGACCAGGTCAGAAATTCAATATGTTATCAAAAAGCAAATGTAAAAATCGTTGCAACTCATGGCGGAATTACTGTTGGAGAAGATGGTGCAAGTCATCAAGCATTAGAAGATGTTGCATTTATGAGAAATTTACCCAATATGACAGTTATTGTGCCTGCTGATTATACAGAAGTAAAACAAGCCATAAAATATGCAAGCGAAACTGATGGTCCATTTTATATTAGAATCGCAAGAGGCAATATTCAAACAATATTTGATGAAAAAGAATACAAATTTAATCCAGATAAATCAGTAACAATAAAAGAGGGTTCCGATTTAACAATCATAACAAATGGAGAAGAACTTTTAGAAACAATTAAATGTGCTGAACTTTTAGAAAAAGATGGAATCGAAGCGCAAATTATACATATACCTGTTGTAAAACCTTTGCCAAATGACATTATCCAAAAAATAGAAAAAACACCACTTATTGTAACTGTTGAAAACCACAGCATTATTGGTGGCTTAGGTAGCGCAATATGCGAATTAACAGCAGAAAACAAACCGGTAAAAGTTTTAAGAATAGGAACAAATGATGTCTTTGGCCAAAGCGGAGAACAAAGGACGTTAATGGAATATTATGAATTAACTGCAGAAAAAATTTACAAAAAAATCAAAGGGATTTTAAGCTAATGATAAAGATTAAGGATTTATACAAACAATACAAAAATAAACTTGCACTTTGCAACATTAATTTGCATATCAAACCAGGTGAATTTGTATTTTTGACAGGTACATCAGGGGCTGGCAAATCAACATTGATGAAAATGTTATATATGGAAGAAACACCGACAAGAGGAAGTGTTATTGTAGGTGGAATTGATACAGCAAAATTAGACCCAAATAAAATTCCAAGTCTAAGACGTTGTATGGGAATAGTTTTTCAGGATTATAAATTACTTCAAAACCACAATGTTTATGACAACATTGCATATGTTTTAAGAACACAAGGAATTGCTTCACGCGAAATTGAGGCAAGAGTTGTTGGGGCACTTAGGGTTGTAGGTTTATACGACAAAATGAAATCAAAACCAAGCGAATTATCTGGTGGCGAACAACAAAGGGTAAGCATTGCACGCGCAATTGTTAACGGACCACCTTTATTAATTGCAGACGAACCAACAGGAAACTTAGACCCAAATAATTCAATGGAAATTATGCAAATTTTAGAACAAGTAAATCAAAGGGGAATAACTATTCTTGTTGCAACACACGATAGAGCAATGGTTAATTATTTCAGAAAAAGAGTTATAACCCTTGATGCAGGACAAATTGTAAGAGATGTTGAGGCAGGTACATATGACTAGAGGCTCAAGAAGACAATATTTAAAACAAAAAATAAAATCACATATACCAAAAGACTGGCTTACAGAACTAAGAATAACTTACAGAATAATTGCAGAAGTTGTAAAAAGTATTGGAAGAACCGGTCTTATAAACATAGCAATCATCACAACACTTGCTGCGATTTTGACAATTTTTGGCACAATATTCAGAACAACTTTATCTGTTTCAAGTATAGTAAATGAAATGGGAAGCGTTCTTGAAATCTCAGCTTATTTAAGTCCAAATGCCGACGTAAATACAACTGTTAAAGAAATTAAGAAAATCGAAAATGTTGTAAGAGTACAATACATACCAAAAGAACAATCTTGGGAAGAACTCAAAAAAGAACTTGATGTCCCGGATATTTCAAACCCTCTACCAGATACATTACATATAAAAGTTAAAACACCAGAAAAAATTGAAGAAGTTATGAAAAATATGAAAAATATTTCTGGCATTAACGATATGAGCTATGCAAAAGATTTGGTACAAAAATTCAAAGTCATTGACAAAATAAGCCACACAATAACTTTTATTGTCATAATCGTTGTTTGTATTTTAACGGTTACTGTCATAAACAATACTATTGAACTTGTAATCCAATCAAGAAAAGAAGAAATTGAAATTATGAGGTTAATGGGTGTAAGCAACTGGTATATTAAATTCCCACTCATATTGCAAGGCGCGATATATGGGTTCTTAGGTGCAATATTGGCTGTTATACCAATAAATATAGTTCAAAATTATCTGCAAAAAATGCATGCATATTTCATGATGCCTTGTTATTCATACGCACAAGCACTTACAATATTTTCAGTATTAATACTTGGTGTTGCATTTTCTGCAAGTGGAAGTTTTATAAGTATCAAAAAACACTTGTTGACATAATTTTGCCAATAAGAACAGAAATATAAGCATTTAAATCTTTAGAAGGTCTAAATACAAATAAGGCTATCTAAAGATTTTAAATATTCGTATCCAACACCAGCTTCTGATAATTCTTCAGCACTCAAACCAAAAAGAGTAATAAGGCTTTTAGCTTCATTTTTCTGTTTAATATCAGAATTTATACTATTTAAGCAACCCTTAACTTTATAAAGAGCTGATTCACGAGTCATAAATAATGAGGAATTTGTTTTATGTAATATTCTTTTTTTCGATTTACCCATTGAAATAAGTATCCAACAAATTAAATTCAAAGTAAATAAAATGTGTAAAAATGTAAAAAATTTTATCCTTCTTGGAAATTATTAGTAATTATTTTCAGATATTCTAAAATATCAGCAAAATAACCCAAATCACATTCGCCACTTGCAATAATTTCACATTTATCTCTAAATGTTCTAACATATTTTTCGCCGGCTTCCTTGACATATTTCCAATGTCTTCTTGCATTATCCATATCTTGATTTCTTGATTGAGCTCTATCCATAAAACGCTTTTCGCGCATTTTGTCAGGAATTTCAACATAAACTTTAATATCAAAAAGTTCATCTAGATTATTGTAAAGAGAACACATTCCTTCAACAACAATAATTTTTTTGCTTTGTACAAGAACTTCGTTTGGAACACTAATACCAGTTCCATTGACAAGATATTTTGGGGCTTTTATGTCAATACCTTTTGACAATTTAATTAAATCATCACGCAACAAATCTAATTGAAAACTTTCAGGCGCATCAATATCATATCCGGCATCTCTAAGCGCATCAAAAGTTCCATGAACTTTAATTAAATCAGAAATATCATTAAAATAATTATCAGCATTCAGAATAGAAACAGGAAGATTTAATCTTTCAATTGATTCTTTAATAGCATCACATATGGTTGTTTTACCAGAAGCAGACTCGCCGGTCAGAGCAATTAAAATTCTATCTTCTGGTCTATTGATAAGTCTTTTTAAGAAATTTGAAAGAAAATCATGTTTAATGTCAACTAAAAGTTGTTTTTCAGCCCTTTTGTCATATGCAATTACTTGTCTAAATTTAGTAAGTAAATAAAAGGCAAGAAACTCGCGTCCAATTTTTGTATTAAAATTAGGCTTTTGTATTTTTTCGTTATTGGCACTAACTGTCAATTCTTCCAGCAAATTATTCATGATGTTGTTTATAATACACCTAAAAAAAATTTTTTGCTATACACTCTCTTCATATTTTTTTATTTTAAGAGAAATTGCTCGGACCATCTTTGCATTTTCAAGCTTTGCAGCCAATCTTAAAGCTTGATTTAAATCAGCCAAAACAAGTTCATTATCCTTTAATAAAGATGCAATATTTGCTTTTTCGATATGTGCCGAAATGTTTTCAGGAGAAAATACGGTCACATATTTTGCATCTTTATATGCATTTTTGTAATCACCAATTTCCTTATAAAGTCTCATTCTGTATTCATAAAATTCAACTCTGTCAGGTTTTAATAATAATGCGGAAGTCAAATCCTTAATCGCATCTTTGAAACCATGCAATTTTGATTTAGCAATAGCTCTAAAATAAAAATATTCTGGCTGTTGGTTATTAAGTTTTATAGCCTTATCAAGAGATACAACAGCCTCAACATAATTTCCTTCACTTTCTTTATTGACACTATCTTCAAAAAAATCATTTGCCAGTTTTAATCTTCTTTTATATAAACCGCCTTCAATACTTAAGGCAAATCGTAGCCAAAAATATAAAACAAGAAGCAAAATTAAAACAATTATCAAAATTATTCTAGTTATGTCATTTAAATCAAACATTATTAACTCCCTATAACAATTTTATTTTTAAAATTCATTTGCCAGATAATTAAATATTTTATCAAATTTTAAAAATAAGTCATCTATTTTTTCATTCTCAGAAAGTTCTATAGTTATTGTTGGAATACCTCTTTCAATACCGGCATAAGTTCCAAAACTGCCGGGTGTTGGATAACCAATATCGCCTTCAACAGGATAATCCAAATAAGATGCAATTTTTGAAGCAAGAGGTTTTGTTATTTTACAATCCTTATGGCAATCATAATTAACAAGCCTGAATGGTGCATGAATTGTAATAATTGCGTCAAAATTATATTTATTTAACAAATCAACAACAAACTTTGTTTCAACTTCACTGTTCGCACTGAAACCACCAAAATAATCAGATTCACAATCCGTTACAGTCCAATTTTTAGTTGGAAAATTACGATTTAAATCCACACCATTTGGATTTTTTCTTGTGTTTGACGAGTTTAGGCGAGGTACAAAAAATAATCTGTTTTTACAAACAAAATCTTTTTCGAGAAATTTATTTATTAAAATTTCCCCCTGAGGTTCGTCTCCATGAACAACACCAATCACGAGTATTGTTTTATCGTAATTGGTGTTATTTTTTATAATAAGTTTTTCTTTCATTAGTTGATTCTTGCAAACATATATCCAATACCACGAGCAGTCAAAATAAGCTCAGGATTAGCTGGATCAGTTTCTAATTTTGAACGCAATCTTGAAATATGAACGTCAACAACACGTGTATCAATTCTGTGATCTGGTGGATAAGACCAAACATGTTGCAAGATTTCATTTCTTGAGAATGCTTGACCTGAATTATTAACCATTAATTCAAGCAGACTAAATTCCATACCAGTTAAACGAATACGTTCATTTTTTCTGTAAACTTGACGTCTTGCAGTGTCAATTTTAATGCTACCAGTTGTAATAACATTTTTTGTACCCTTGCCAGTTGGAGCCATAACTTCTTTGGCGTTAGTACGTCTTAAAACTGCTTTAACTCTTGCTTCAAGTTCTTTAGGGCTAAATGGTTTAATTACGTAATCATCTGCACCAAGTTCAAGTCCAGTAATTCTTTCTGAAACATCGCCCAATGCTGTCAAAATAATTATAGGAACATCTGATGTGCGTCTAATTTCACGAGTTACACCATAACCATCCATTTTAGGCATCATAACGTCTAAAACAACTAAGTCAGGGTTTGCTCTGTTATAAACCTCAACTGCTTCTTCGCCATCTTGAGCAGTAACGACATCATATCCAACCATTTTCAAACGAGTTTCAAGAATTCTTCTGATACTTGCCTCGTCATCAACTACCAAAATTCTTTGTTTTGAATCACTAAGCTCATTTAAAGCTTCATCAGTCATCTTTGCACATCCTTTTCCTTAACTAACTATATTACAAAATATTTACTTTTATAAACTTATATTAACATAGTATTTTTAAAAAGTAAAATGTTTTTTTTAAAATAAAAACCGACTTATAAAGTCGGTCAAGTTAGTTTTATAATTTATATTCTTGGGTTATACATTTTTAAGCTAATTGAATTGCGCTTTGTTGAATTGATTTGTCAAGACTTTGGGAAATTGATTCATATTCAGCTTCCGCTGCTTTTAACTGAGTTTCAATTGTCAATTTTTCTTGTTCAAGTTCTTTTTCTTCAGCGTCAATTTGCTTCATAATTTGTTTTGAATATTCTTTTAATTCTTGCTTATATATCTCATTAAATAAAACTGCTGGTTGAACTGTGTTACCTATCGCATATTGATATTGGTTCCCAGTATTATTTCCTGTCATTTGCATTTGTTGAAGATAAGCATCAGTTTTTGTTGTCGCTGATTGATAAGCGATTTGAGATGATGCATCCATAAATTCCATCTGAGTACCAAAATAATTCGAAGGTGTATTTCCAACCTCGTTTACAGTTAAAATACCGTCCTCAATGTTACTAGCGTATCTTTGCAAATCCATAATCTCTTGTGAGATTTGTAATTGTTTGCTTGTAAGCTCGTTAACACGCATTTTTAGCTGTTGCTTTCTAAGCGCCTGAATAACCCAAGTCATTTCTGCCTCCTAACCTATCTATAAACTTTATAAACTAACCTTACATATATAAAAACATTTTGCTCTAAAAAATTGACTTTTAGAATAAAATTATATTTACATTTCTTAACAAATAATATATAATTTAATTTATGAAAAAATTTCTGATTATTCTATCTCTCATAATATTTTCTTCGCTAAGCGCAAAAGCGGATTATATACCTATATCTATAAATTCTATTCAGCATTACGGAATTGGCGTCATGCGATTAAATAGAATAGTCAATATTTACAAAGACAAAGATGAAAATTCGGAAATTATTCAAAAAATATATTGGGATAATGCGCAAAATTTTAATAATAAATTAAAAAAAAGCGAAGAAAAAACATTTGTTGCGTTCTTCCCAAAAAATGATTTTGCATTCTTAAGTGTTGAAGACGAACAAGAAGATTGGTATTTAGTATGCTTTGACCAAGAAAATAAATCTTTTGGCTGGGTAAAACAAGGCGAAAGTGCAAAATTTTATACCTGGCAGGATTTTATAATGAAATTTGGTCAAAAAAAAGGAATTTACTATTTTGAAGAAATAAAAGACAAATTTTTATATGCAAAACCAGATGAAAATTCACAAATTGTCGACGAATGGAAATATGCAAAATTTATACAACCATGGTACATAAATGGCAACTGGATGATTGTTAAAGTATTAGACTATGACAATAATCAAAAAACAGGCTATATGCGCTGGCGCACAGATGACGGCAAACTTTTAATATTTGCAAAATTAAGATATTAACTATTTTTTGTAAAAAATAGTTGTTGTTGAATTGGCATCAATTTCTTTGCCATCTTCTCTAATAAGTGAATAACTTCCGTCATATTCTTTAATTGTTACATATTTTTCAGGACAATCAACGTAATCACCAACGTTTTCATCATAAACAAGACGAGTGAATTGTGTACCTTCCTGGATGCCACCTTTTAAACCACTCAATGAAATTTTGTCTGTTTTGATTGAACCATATTTATCGTATTCTTGATCAAAAGCTTCCCTGAGTCCTGCGGTTGAATATAAACTTATAACTTCGGAACCTTTGTCATCGTTCTTATAAACTGCCCACAAGTTATTATCATTTTGTGGAAGTGAAATTGGAGCACCACCAGCTAAGGCAGACAGAGATTTTTTTGTATGTAAGTTTGAAATGGCATTCATTTTTTTGTTATATGCCTTAGTTAATTCTCTGCCGTCTTCTTTTAATACTTCATGGCGAACAATGTTTCTGTTTTTGACAGTATTATTACCAGATGGATATTCAAAACCACTTTGACCATATTCGTCACCTGAATAAAGTGTTGGATTTCCAAACAATGTATTCATCAATTCCCACATTCTTGAATATCTTTGCATAGGAATTTTTAAAACATCATCTAAAACATCATTAACATATTTTTTAGAATTATTTATGAGTTTAGTAGCTTTATTATCAGAACCATTTCTTACAAAATATTTATAAGTTTCGTCAACAATTTTATTCAAAGTATTTTGAAAATCATCCGATGCAAATGTGTCAGCACGCATATAATCAGGTTTTGATAATGAATCTTTTTTACCAAGCGCAAGATCCTTTGTTGTTCTAATTAAAACATCTGCTATTTCTTCATCATCAACATTGCTTCCAATAGCATCAGTTAAAACTTCACAAACTGCAAGAGCCTTAGGATTAATTAAACTTGGATTAACATCTGGATATATAGTTCTTTTTAGATAATTAACATGTTCTTTATCTGTATTTAAGAAAATTTTTCCATCAACTGCAAGTGAATGCAATGGACGAGGTTTATCTTGGTTGTTAAGTGCAATGTGACTTTGTGTAATCATAGGTAATGGACCAAATTCAAGATATTGCTCCATTCTGTATTTCAAAGCACCTAAATTTGCATATAAATCGGTTGAAGCGTTTTCAAAAACTTGTCCAAATAATGCAGGAACTGATGAGAACGTGTGAGAATAATTTGTATCAGTTGTAATTCCTGTTTCTTCCAAGAAAACTCTCTCGGCTGTATCTGGGTCTTGGAATTTGCCAAAATCAATATTTGAATTATACAAACTCCACAAGTCTGTAACTTCACCTATAATATATGAAGCCGGGTTTTCTTCTCTAATATTTTCAACAAAATTATGCCAGAAATCAATTGTTTCCTGCCAAACCTTTTCAAAACCGGCTTTGCCAATTCTAACTGCGTCTAAATCGCCAATATCCTTAGCAGCATCAAAACGCCAGTTCAAACCAGCGCCTGTTTGGTCAATAACAGCTTGTGCTAATTTAAAATCATTGATATTTGTTGTCTTAAATTTATCTGCAAAATATGTAGCTAATTTTCCTGTTTCACCTTTAATTTCAGCAAAATTATTTTTCATTTTATTAACCAAAACAATTGCTTCATCTTCAGGATCATAAACTGATTGACCAATTAATGAAGAATAACTATTGCTATCAACAACATTTTTATCAGTTACAATTTTTCCGTCTTTAATATCAACTGGATGTAATTCACCAAAAACAGAATTTCCAATAACATATTGAAGAATTTCTGGAACAATAACTTTTGACAAATATATTCCGTATTCAGTTAGAGTTTTCCCGTCTTTTTCAAAGATATTATTCTTATTTTCAAAAGATGAATCAGACATATTTGCGGTATCGATTTTCTTTAACACGTCAGTTACAAAAACCAAAATGTCATTTTTGTAAAAATCTAACATTTGACCATGTACTTTATTAAAGCTATGAATTTGTTTATTTGTATCATTGTCAATAAAGGTATCAACGAATTGTGAATAATAATTGCCATCTTTATCTAATTCTGAAATTTGTTTAGCTTCATCATTCTTAACAACAGGACGAGCTGTTATATAAGGACTGCTAAGAACTGCAGTAATATCTTTTGGAAGAGATACAGCTTCAAGTGGGAAGTTTAAAATTTCCTGCATTAAAAATTCTTCAGGATTAGCATTTTCCAAGAATTTGTTTTCATATACACCATTTTCAACATTTTGTTTAACAGAATCCAGTTTAACATTAAAAGATTTTTCGACATCTTTCAAAGTAGCCGAAACACCTTTGTCTGCAAAATTAGTCACTAAATGTTCAAGAATTGAATTTGTTGTTATTTTAGTCCAATAATTTGCGGCATTATAAGCATAATTTCTTGCTTGAATACAGCCAATAATACTTGCATCATTAAAATCAGGATTTGACAAGTTTAATTTTACAAGGTCAATGTTTCCATCCCAGAAATTAGCGTTTTGTGCTCTTCTTTTTGTTGTAACCGCAAAATTATCAAATTCCAAAATTTCCCAGTTTTCAATTTCAGCAAGAGATTTTCCTTCAAATTCTCTTAACTTATTCATATGGTCACGCCCAACATTTATAAGCGGAAAACTATATGGCTGAACGCTGTCCGAATTTGTTTTTATTTCATAAATGTCATCCGTCTGGTAATTATCATATTTTTTAATAAAATCGTTATCAGTTTGTTGTTTTTTGCTTGCCAATCTATCATCGTAAAATTGTATAAAATTTGTTGTAAGACCGTCTTTTCCTTCTTTTTCAACAATTTTATATTTAATATGTGAAAGAGCAGGGTTTTCTGTTGTTACAAAACCATTTGTAATCATTTGAGATGGCAAAATGCCAAACTTGATTTTTTCTTGCTCTAATCTAAACCATTTATTAAAAGGAGACTTATCGCCCCATTTTAAAACACTTGCCATTTGAGGCGAATTAAAACCTTGAGATGCAAAAACGCCGTCTGTAATCCAAGCTTTTCCTTTATCAAACAAAGCCTTTTGTAAATCTTTATAATCGTTTAAATCTCCAGCTTTTTCACTTAATTGATAAGGATTGGCACTCCAATAACCATGAGATGATACATTGTCTGCGCCAAAAATTGGAGTTGAAAGAATTAAAGAATAACTATCTAGTGTATCAGAATTTTTAAGGTGATCTATAACACCTTGTATGTTACCACCTGCGTCATTAAAATGGTTTCTGGTTTTCATATTTTCTTTTGCTTCTTTGCTTGGCGCAAAAGAATTTATAAACATATGATACATTGGACCAGAAATTCCACCAGTATAACCTTGTTCTGTTGAAATTATATTAAAATCGCCACTTTCGGTTTTAGTTCCTGCATCATGGATATAAAAAGATTCACCATTTTTTGCAGTCAGCTTGTAACGATAAGCAAAATCATCTAAAAATGTTTGTTTGACATAATCTTTTGACAAATGGTATACGCCGTCATTTTTAAATTGCTCAATTGATTTTGAAAGTTGAATTATATTTTCGGAATCAACAATCCATTTTGAATTCTCTTTTTTTGCAGGCGCAATTTCAAGAGAAATTTCATATTTATTCTTATCGTACGGAGGAGCATAAAATTTTATAAAATCGCGCCCATCAGCTTTCTTGACGTCTTTATAACCGCCAAAAGATAATGGTTTTGATACTTTATTGATGTGCTTTATATTTGAAATTTGCAAATTCATGTCCCCACTTTACAAGGATACACTTATATAAAAACAATCTATTTTGAAAAATTGACTAATTTTAACAAAAGTTTATACCTTTGAAATAAAGTGAGAAACAAAAACGCAAACCTAATTAATTTCTTACTTCAACCCTTGTTGTTTGTAGATTTCTTTTGCTTCATGTTCAATGTTTGGTGTGTTGATTTCAAAGACGAATGCGCGAGAAGCATCAAGATCTACTGTTAATTTATTGTCTTGGGCTTGGAA
>SUTW01000014.1 GCA_015152475.1 Cyanobacteria bacterium SIG30
GTTCTGAATCTCCACCTTCTTCACCCAAAGCCATTGTGGTTACCGTACGTTCTGAATCTCCACCTTCTTCACCCAAAGCCATTGTGGTTACCGTACGTTCTGAATCTCCACCTTCTTCACCCAAAGCCATTGTGGTTACCGTACGTTCTGAATCTCCACCTTCTTCACCCAAAGCCATTGTGGTTACCGTACGTTCTGAATCTCCACCTTCTTCACCCAAAGCTTGGGTGGTTATTTTATTAGGATGGTTTCCGCATTTTTTCATCATTTCACAATTAAAAATACTGCCATCCTCAATTGTTTGCATTATTTCATTATTCTGGAATTGACCAGGCGTTTCAAATCTTATAAAAGTTTTACATCCATCAATTTTTTTAAACATAATGTTTTCCCTTTCTATTCATTTCACATTTTTTTAACGGCATTTTTTGTTAAAATTTTAAAAAAAAACATTTTTTTGTTACAATTTGTAATAAAGATATAAATTAAAGGTAAAAAAGAATGATTATTGTATTAGGTTCAGAAGATGATTTCCATTCAAGATATATTTACGAAAAACTATGCCAACGCAAACAAAAAGTTGCTTACTTAGACACCAGGAAATATCCAACTTTTTCGTGGTCGGCTAATGATTTGAATTCATACATTATTTTAAATAACGCAAAAATTTCTACAGAAGACATAAAAGGGTTATATTGGCGTTGGTATTATGGCGTTACAAATTGTGAAACAGATATCGTGTATAGAGAAAAAACTTCTGCCTTAGAAAGTTTACTATACAGCTTGGAAGAGAAAAGTTATAATTCCTTACAATCAGTCGAATTGCACAGAAAAAAGGGCTATCAAAGCTTGCTAATGCATAAAAATGGCATTGCTATTCCTAATACAATTATAACTTCTGATAAAAATATTGTAGAAGAATTTTATAACAATAATAATAAAAATGTTATCTATAAGCCAGTCAGGGGAGGAGCTTTTGCTCAAAAATTATCCGAAGAAGATTTTAAACGTTTAGATTTAATAATTAATTGTCCGGTACAATTTCAGGAATGTATTGATGGTGTAGACATTAGAGTATATGCTTTTAAAACAGGTGAAATATATGCTGGTGAAATAATTGTTGATTGCATTGATTTCAGAAAAGACGCAAAAGCACAAATTAATAAAATTAATTTACCAGAACATGTCAAAAAAGATTGCCTAAAAATACTTGAACTTCTTGGCTTAAAATATTCTGGCATTGATATTAGACGAACAAAAGATGACAAATACGTTTTTATAGAAGCAAATCCTGCGCCAATGTTTGTGCATTTTGAAAATACTACAGGATACCAAATTACAGAAACTTTAATAAATAATCTAATTTATTAAAAAGATAAGAATTCTGTTGGACTATTTTTGGCATAACAAAGGGTTTTAAACTTTTATCTATGTTGTCTTAATAAATAATTACTTGATACTTGATTGTTTTTTGCAGGTATTTTATTTTGGATTTTTATGTTAATTTTGTTTTTTTCTATGGTCCGAAGATTTTTTCGGTGTTCTCGTGTTGAGAATACAGCCATAAAAATAATGCAAAGTAACATTATTAGGGCAAGTAAAAGGTCTTCGTTTATTTGAGCTTTTATAGTTTTATTTGTTTTACTCACAGTCTTTTTTCAGGTTTTTATCGTACGTCTTTTTTCTTTTTTTATTATTTTAATATTTGTTTACGACAAATATGGACATATATAAAAAAAATTGTTATATTTCTTAGAAAAGGAGAAAAAATGACTGAAAATAAACCAAGATATTCAAGAATTTCTGATATTTTAGATTTGGCAACCTTTATGGCATCTAAAGTATCCGGCGTTACAATAAATGAAATTGCAACAAGATATAATGTTTCAAGAAGGACTGCAGAGCGCATGAGAGATAGCCTTATTTGTATTTTTCCAACAATCGATGAAATTGAAACAGAGGATTCACATAAACACTGGGGGTTTACAAATTATTCAATAAGTCATTTAATTCATTTTGATGCGAAAGAAATTGCAAACATTGAACAATTGCAAAGACGTACTACAAATAAAGAAATGAAAGAGGAACTTAAAAAAACGGTTGAAAAAATAAAAGTTTTAAATCATAAAAATTTAAATTCAATCGAGGATAACGTAGCACTTTTTTTGGAAACAGAGGGTTATGCGGTTCGCCAAATGCCACAGTATAAAATCTCCTTAGATATAATTGATACCATAAGAGAAGCGCTCCAAAATTCAAAAATGGTAACAGCAAATTATCATGATAAAGAACGTTTGCTTGAACCGTTGGGTTTGATTTATGGCGAAAAAATATACTTAATTGCAAGGGAAAAGGCAAAAGGAAAAGGAATTTTCACTTATCTGTTACATAAATTTCGCGAATTAAAAATAATGGATAAAACATTTAACAAAAAAGATTTTAATCTTCAGGAATACACAAATGAGTCTTTTGGTGTTTATCATGGCAAAATTCTCGATGTTGAATTGTTGTTTTCAAAAGAAATCGCAAAAGATGCCAGCTTATTTAATTTTCACCCAACCCAAAGTGGCAAAATAAATAAAGATGGAACATATTCTTTAACTTTTAAGGCAAGTGGAAGCAAGGAAATTATAAGACATGTATTTAGGTGGGGGGCAGGTTGCAAAATAGTTTCTCCAAAATCTTTAAAAGACGAGTATAGAAAAAATCTTGAGGAATGTCTGCAAATGAACAAGACCGAATGAAATAATGTAGTTTTTACAAGAAATAAAAAAAGAGGACTTAATAAGTCCTCTTTTTATGGGCCTGCTGGGGCTCGAACCCAGGACCAATTGATTAAGAGTCAACTGCTCTACCAACTGAGCTACAAACCCAAAAGTTTTAATTGAAATTTGCAAAACTATTATATAACAAATTAAAATTTTATAACAGCTTTAATTTTGGTGTTTTTATATTCCCAAATTACAAGATAATTATCTTCTTCTTTGTTGTAAAAAATCTGGGCTTTTGAAAAAATATATTCTTCTTCCAAAATACCTTTTTGTTTAATTTTTTTCTTTCTAAATTTACTTATTTTTTTATGTTTTTTTTCAATTTGTTCAACTGAAATTATCGGGATTTTAGCTTTTATTTCGCCAGATTGATAAAAAATTAAAAAGTCTTTATCTTGGTCGGGGGCAAGCATATAAAATCCTTTTTTAAGCCCATAGCCATCTTGATTTACAAGATTATCTTCTAAAAGTAAAACAGGATAATTTTTGCCTTCTACACCTTTGTAGACAGCTTTATCTGCTTCTTTGACCCCAGATTGATATCTTTTGTAAGGAAAAATATCATCTTCATAGGCTCTTTCTGCAATTAAATCGTAATCCATTATAATTGGCATAATTTACCTTATGATTCAATAAATGCAACAATTCTTTCCAAACTTTTTTGCAGACTGTTCATTCTGTTTTCAATTGAATCAATGCGAGATGCAAGAGCATTTGTTTGCTTAACGCTTTCATGGAAAACTTTTATAAATGACGTCATATCAATGTCTTCGCCTTGTTTTTGAATTAGTGCATTGATTTTTTCGCCTATATCATCAAGGCGCATTTCTTGAATTTTATATTTTTGTGCAAGGTTTACAGCGACATTATCAAATTTTTCTGTATCAATTGAAAGGCCTTCGTTGCCTGCTGTTATTTTTTCAACTTTGTCAACCTTGTGTGCTAAAATCTCCATTGCTTTTGCAGCACCTCTTAGCCAATTATTGACATATGACAATTGCTGTTCAACATGTTGATTTAATTTTATATTGTCTGATGTTAAAGTTTTAACGGCAGTTAAATTTTTAATCATATCAATGCTATTTGTTCTGTCAACTGCAATCTTGATATTTCTTATATCGTCTTCAACTTCAGATAAACCATAATTTTCTTTGTCTTGAATTTTTTGTAATTTTTCATATATTTTTTGAATTAAAATATTTGAATCATTGTTTGATAAATTTTGTTCTAGTTTTGCAAAATGATTATTTAAAATTGAATTTTGATTATCGGCATTTTCCTTGATTCTTTCTCTTATTATGCCAATTAAAATATCTGTGTTGTCTTCTAAATCTTGTGGTTTTGCATAATCTAGATTATTTAAATTTCCTGTAATTAAGTTGATTTTTTCTTTAAGTTCTTGAATTGAATTTTGTATATTGCTGTCATCAAATTCAGGAACCTTTATATTTGAAATTTGTTCTGAAATTTCTTTTATTTGTTCCTTTATCGCATTTTCGTCATATTTTGGAATTTCAATATCATTGATTTGATTTTCGAAACTATCTTTAAGATTTAAAATCTCGTTTTGTATTCTTTCTATTGAATTATTTATATGATTATTAATTTCTTCTTTAAGTAAATTATTATCTTGTGTTTCCGGAATTTCAATATTGTTTATTTCATCAGACAATCTATTTGAAATTGCCGTAAATTCAAATTTTGCTGATGTAATAATATCTTTAATATCTTCAGTTATTGAATTTCTGAGTTCTTCTGTGTCAATTTGTTCAGGTATCTTAATTGAATTTATCCTAGAACTTATTATGTCAGAATTTTCTCTTAATTCATTTGCGATATCAGTTACAACTTCAGATATTTTATCTTTTATAGCTTTTTCGTCTATGGCTTTTGGAATTTTTATATTTGAAATTTCAGATGCCATATTGTTTTTGAAGTCTTCTATGTTTTTAGAAATTTCAATTACAAGACTTGAAAGTTGGTTTTTAATTTTATCAGCATTAATTGTTTCTTCTAAATTTGAAACTTCTGCTAAAATTAAATCTTGGGTTTTTCCAATTTCTTCTCTAACATTATAAGTAACATCTTTTATATCTTCTTTTAAATCATAATTTAATTCTCTAACTTCTGATTTAATCTCATCTGCAATATCAGAA
>SUTW01000015.1 GCA_015152475.1 Cyanobacteria bacterium SIG30
TAAGAAAGGTTTCTATTAACAAAATTACCAAACACTCCAACTAAGAATTTGTTGTGCACAGTAACAAAATCTTCTAAATTAAAGTTTATATCTTTTGTTTCTGGGCCATTTGCAATCATATAATAACGAATTGAATCTTTATTAAACATTTGAGTTAGTTCATTAACACTAATTAAATTTCCTTTTGATTTGCTCATTTTTTCATTATTCATATTTACATATTCACATGAAATAATTTGGTCAGGCAATTTCATGTTTTTATCAATTGCAGACAATAACGCAGGGAAAATAACAGTATGGAAAGGAATGTTATCTTTTCCATGAGCATAATAAGTTAAAGTGTTTTTATCAGTTATAAATTTATCAAAATCAATACCTTTTTCTTCTGCAACTTTTCTTGCAGTTGTAATGTAACCCATAACAGCTTCAAACCAAACATAAACACGTTTGTCTTCAAAGCCGTCAAAAGGCACTTCAATACCCCAATTCAACTGTCTTGTTAAAGCTCTGTCAATTAAGCCTATTGATAAGAATTTTTCTGTTTCTTTTAAAGCGTTGTTTCTCCAAACATTTTTATGTTCGTTAATTAATTTCTGAATATCATCTTGGAATTTTGACAAAGAGAAATATAAATGAGTGTTTGTTCTAAGTTCTGTTTTAGTTTTGCAAAAACTACATTCTTTGTTAAGAAGTTCTTTTGCATTTAAAGTAACTAAACAACTATCACACTGATCACCCTTTGCGGCTCCACCGCAGTGTGGACATGTTCCTAAAATTTCTCTATCCGATAAAAAAGTGTTACATTTTGGGCAGAAATCTTGTTCTTCTTCCTTTTTGTAAATATAACCATTTTTATCAATTTGCTTTAAATAGTGTTGTACCCATTTTTTGTGATAGTCAGTCATTGTATTTGTGTATAAATCATACGAAAAATCCAAGTCGTTAAAATTTTTAACGAATTCTTCGTGATATTTTGTTGCAATTTCTTTTGGATTTATTCCTTCTTTTTTTGCTCTAACAGTTATTGGTGTTCCATGGCTATCAGTTCCTGAAACGTAAATAACATTGTCGCCATTCTTTCTAAAATATCTAGCAATAACATCACCTGGCAATAATGCACATAAATGCCCTATATGCAACGAATTATTAGCATAAGGCCAAGCACCACCAATTAAAATATTTCTACTCATATCTTTCTCCTTATATTTTTAACTAAATCTTTTCCAACAAATAACCAACAAAATGTTTTGAATCAAATTCAAGTTTGTACTTATCATATTTGACTTTTGGATAATGTTCTGGATGCGGATTTTTAAATTTCTTTTTCTTTAAAACTTTAAATCCTTTTTCCTTAAAATATTGTTCCATATATCTATAATGCACCGCAGGATCTTCCAAGATGTCATAAATAATAAAGTATTGTGCACGTATGTCCATAATTTGATGAAACAAATCAGAAAAATGATTTCCAAAATTATGTGCTTCTCCAAGTGTTAAAAGCGCCAAACATAAATCATATTTTTTTCTAAAACAAGTTGAACAAATATCCGCCTCAATAACTTCCAATCTATTTGAACCGATAGCACTTTCAATTGGATTTTTCTTTCTGTTATCTCCTGGATAAATAATTGCATCAACTTGCGCCTTCTCAAAATATTTAAGCAAAATACTTGCGCTTGTTTTTCCACTTCCAGCATCAATAATTTTTTTAATTTCCACATTTTTCAATGGTTTAACCATGCTCTTAATTGCTTTATCATGAATTAAACCACTTGTGTTAAATAACTTTTCCATAATACCCCTTAAATTCAACTGTTTTACCTAGAATTAATAATCAAATTTTAGATACTCATGTTGTAAACATAATAAAAATTTCATCTAAAAAAATATTGTTATTGTTGATTATTTTTTGTATGACTATTTATATAATCAATTTCTCTTCCCTGTCTTGTCATTTCTTTTGCAATAAAATATGGCCCATTACATCTCAATTCAGAGACAAAATCATATATTGACATAAGACATTTTTTCAAAAAAGGAAAACTACTAGAATTGTGTTCAATAAAATATTCAATAGATTGAATACTGACTTCAGGTTTTTCTTTCATTGTATCATACAAAATAACAAGTTCTTTATAATCATTGTCTGACACATATTTTTTATCAATTCTTGGTCTTTTAATAACAGTAACTTGTTCTATTGGCACAACCTTATTCTTCAATTTCTTCTTTTTTTCCGATAATAATTTAACAAGTTGTCTTTTTTCTTGATTGTTCATTTTTTCTCCTTATAAATGTCTTTTTGCCCATTTTTCAAGTCCACCATTGTGACTTTCTATGTAAGTTGCAACATAAACAGGTCCATGGTCTTTTAAATCACTTAAGAAGTCTTCAACTTCTGTATCACATTTGTTTAAGAATGCAAACCTAATTGGTTTTGAACGCAACAATTTTCTCACATCTGCTTCACATAATTTTGGATTATCTTTCATAAAATCATACAAAGCAAATAGTTGACTGTATTGATATTTGTTCATAGATTTTGCAGTAAATGTAACTTTTGTTTTATAGAACATTCCTTCTTTTTCAAAATTTCCACCAATTTGTTTCTTTTTATGCTCTTCAATTTTTTCAGTTAAAGTCACAACCAACTTATTATTTGTGTCATCCATTTTTGCAATCTTTTTGTTTTTTTCATAATTGTCTCCTATTTTATTTCCTTATAAATTGTAATTGGACCATCTAAATGCGAATTTATTTGCATGTCTGCACCAAACACACCTAATTTAACTTTAACCCCTAATTTATCTAATTCATCTGCAAGTGCAAGATACAAACTTTTTGCTGTCTCTCTATCTGCTGAAAGTGTAAAGTCTGGTCTTGCTCCACTTGTATCTTTTGTGCAAAGTGTGAAATTGCTAATTAATAACACTTCACCATCTACATCGTGAATGTTTTTATTCATTTTTTCATCTTCTTCAAAAATACGAATTGTTGAAATTTTATTTGCTGCCTTAGTTACTTGTTGCATTGTGTCGCCTTCGCACACTCCAGCAAACACCATAAGTCCAAAACCAATTTCACTAATCGATTTGCCATCTACACTTAAACTTGCACTTTTAACCCTTTGAATAACTAATCTCATACTATTATAATCCTTCAATTTTTTGCCTAAAATTAAATGTGAGAAATGTTTGCATTTTACGGCTTTTGCTTGCAACCTAAGTAAAATGCAAATATTTTAAACATTTTATCCTCTAGCAATTTTGTTTACTAGACCCATATCCACCTTACCAGCAAAGTTTGCTTTAAAGTGTTTCATAACACTTGGAATTGATTTGTCTTCCAAGTTATTTATTTCAGCTTTAATTTCATCTTCACTCATCATTTGTGGCAAATATTTTTCAATAATCTTCTTTTGAGCTTCAATATTTTCAGCTTCAGAATTATTACCAGCTTTAATATAGTTTTCTTTTTCTTCCGTCAATTCTTTAATTGTCTTTTGAAGAATTTGAACAACATCGGAATCTACTAATTCTTTTCCGTCTTTTTTTGCTTCAATACCTGTAAGCAAAACTTTGTTCATAACCACGCCATAAATCGCACGAGCTAAAGCATTTTTATCTTTCATAGCTTGCACATTATCTTTTTTAATTTCATCAATAATCATAAAAAACTCCTTTTATTTATTTATAATTTTAAGAGGATTTTTCAATATCCTTACCTTAGCTCCGCAAGATAAGATTATCATAAAATTTTCTCCTTTTAAATAACTACATTTCTATTTCTTTAATTTCATCTTTACTTAAAGACATTTCTGGAAATAAGTTTGTTAATTCATCATAATCTTTACGATATTTCAAATAAA
>SUTW01000016.1 GCA_015152475.1 Cyanobacteria bacterium SIG30
AAAATTTTAGAAAAAGAAAAACCCTTGAAAGTGCCCGATTTTACGGGGTTTTTCAAAGGTTTATGATTGGAGCTGATGACGGGACTTGAACCCGTGACCTCTGCCTTACCAATGTTGTCAGAATCGTTCGCTCCGTTAAATTTCTTATATTTTGTGCAATTTCTTGCATTTTTTAACCATATATAGCATTAAATTTCTTGCATTTTGTTCATTTTGTTCAATAATTTTAAAGTTTTATGCCAACTTTTATGCCAGAATTATGCCAAAATTATGCCATTTTTAAAGTTCGACAGCATTCGCATAAATCTGCAAAAATGAAATTTTATGCCAAATTGTTATGCCAATTATAATAATCAATGAAAAAAGGAATGTCAAATGTTTTTAACAATTCCTTTTTCTTTTTCTTAATTGTTTAATAATTTCTTTTTCCAATTCATCGTAGTTTATTAAGTACAATCTTGCACCTTTATAGTATGAAATTCCTTTATTTTCAGCAAGACATTTTTCTATTATATGAATATTGATTTGTTGGGTATGTGTTTTATTAAATTCTTTCACAGCAGATGTTATTGTTCTTATTCGTGGGATAGGATAATAAGTTTCTATTTGTTTTGGATTAACTTGGAACATAAAGTCATCGCCGTCAACGACAAACATTTGCCCACACCTTTGATGTTTTACATTGTCAACTATAAATTTTCGTATATTTCTTTTTCTTAATATTGTATCTTTATCATATTTATGAAAAAGTTTTAATAGGTTTCCAGTTGTTGTTATTTTCATTTTGACTCCTTATTCCAGAATAATGAATAAAGCTCATCAATATTGATAAGCCAAGCGTTACCAATTTTTACAGATGTGATAACGCCTGCCTTAACCAACTGCTGTATCATTCGCCAATTCAATTCCGTGTCTTTATCAAATTCTTTAATTTCTTTTACTGCTTGTTCAATTCTTCTTAATCGTGGTACAAACATTTTAATTACCTTCTTTTTTATCTAAAATATCATTTAAAGCATTTAATGCTAAATTTTGAGTATCTGGTAGGAAATGACTATATACTCTTAAAGTTATTGATGAGTCTGCGTGTCCCATATATTTGCTAACTGTTTGAATAGGAACACTTTGAGAGAGTAGTAAACTGCAATAAGTATGTCTTAAACCATGACAAGTTACTCTTTTTTGTCCTGTTCTTTTTTCAAAAGCAATTAACCAATCATCCAAGCTAGATGGATGAGTTTTTTCTCTATACATATTTACACATATATAGTATTGGTCAAGTTTTTTGTCAAAATCATCATCAGCAAATCTAAACCAGTCCATATATTTTTTCAATTCACTTATTAAGTAATCTGGCATTGGTATGCTTCTAATTGACTTTTTGCTTTTAGGTTCTTTTTCATAGCAACCAATTTTAGATGAATATTGTCTTGCTCGTCTAACATGGAGCAGTTTTTTATCAAAATCAATATCACTCCATTTTAGTCCGTGTACTTCGCCATTTCTTACACCTGTTAATAACATTATTTTTAATGGCATTGTTCTATGAATATATAAATCTTCTTGTTCTTCTAACAATTTTAAAAACTTGTTTGATTCTTCAACAGAAAACACTTCTTTTTCATCAACTGCAACTATGTCGGCATTATTACCATTAGAAGTAACCTTTGTAAACACAACAGGATTTTTAGGTATCCAGTCATATCTATATGCTTCATTAAAAACTGACCTTAATATTCTTCTATACCCCTTAACAGTTACAGGCGAATATTTAAGTTTGACAGTGCAATTATCAAAATACTCATCAAAATCTAAATTATATTTATTACAGATTTCTTTTGCATTCTTTTCAGTTAAATTTATTGATTTTCTCTTTGAAAACATTGAACATTTTATCAATGCGTTGTTTAGTGCAATATCTGCTTTTGGTATTTTTTTGCATATATCTTTCTTTAATGAAAAATATGGGAGCTTTCTATCTTGCTCAACAAGAAATTCATTTAAGAAAAGTTGTATATCTCTTATTTTAATATCAGAAACAGGTTTATAAAATAAATCACGAGAATGTAAATATCTATTGAATTTGACTTCTAAATCTTCAGCTCTTAATAAGTAGTTATGAGATAAGTTTATAGATATTGTTTGTTTCCATTCGTTCATTAACTCTGGAAATGTCAATACTCTTGACTTAAATTCAGTTTGCTCCTTATATGCTTTTATAACTTGTTCTTCAAAATCAATAGCTTCTTTTTCAACAAATTTTCTGAATTTAGCTTCTGTTAGTTTATCTTTGTTATACACTCTTTTTGCTACAAGTTTATTCTTGCCAGTTTTTAAATCTTTACAACTGACTTGTATTTTTGCTTGTAATTCACCTTTAGAGTTTTGTTCAATTTTAAAATAAGCCATTTTAAAAACTCCTAATCTTTATTTGAAATGTAATTTAATAAACTTTCAACATCAACAAGTATTTTTGTTCCTGCTCGCAAGTTTTTAATCTTGTTTTCTTTGCACCAAACTCGTATTGTATGAATTGTAATGCAAGTTTCAGGATCTTGTTGTTTAATAATGTCAAAAGCTTTTTGAATGCTCCTTAACATCTATTAACCTCCTTTTTGCGAATTAAATTCTATCTCGTGAATTTATTTTCATTTTGATTATAATAGATGTTTTTTTATTTAGAGCTATCTTAAAGGTATCTCTCAAGGTGGTTTTATAGAATAGATATGTAAACAAACAGTAAAGTAAAGTTTAATAAAGGTAAATAAAGGTTTACTAAAACCAGATACAAAATTCACTTGAACATTTACTTTTTCAAACACTATTATCAACTCCTTATTTCTAATTTCTGTCTTTCGACAAGGGCGAAAAAAATCGCAAAGAGGGAGTTTGCAATGAAAAAGTGAAACGACGAGAAAAAAATCGCTTAATAATTTAGTTTTTAATACTTTGATTTTTTTGGAGCATTGCAAACTACATCGCAGCGATTAAACTCTGCCCCGAAAGACAGAAGTTGATAAATAGTATTTATCTCGACACAATAAGAATTTATATAACAAAATTAGATAGTATATCTTATAACCACCTTGTTTTAGTTGATTTATAATATAGGTATGAATGTTAAGAGAAAAAATAGATTTATAAAAAAGAAAGAAATTTCTTATCAAATATTGAAAAAAACGCTCATTGTACTAGGTCAAAATCCTTTTTTATCAATGAGCGTTTTTTGTATTTTTTAATTCAACAAAAAGTAACAAATTCTTTCAAAAAAAAATAAAAACAACCCCAAATTAATAATTTAACTGTGAAATAACGCCTTCACAGTTACCTGCGATAATGGTGGTGTCAAGAAAAAAGAAAGGAGGTGAAATGAGTGAAAGCAAGCGAACGCAGACAAGAGATTTTTGAAATCTTATGTGATCAGCGCCATGCGACTATGGATGACTTGGCCAATCAATTCAATGTTTCAAGACGCACAATCATAACTGACATTCGTGAACTATCACTTATTTATCCTATATACACTGTCTGTGGCAAATACGATGGTGGTGTATATTTATCCGATAACTTTAAACTTGGCAAAAAAGATTATTTAACGCCTGAACAAGAGGAAGTGCTAAATCAATTATCAAGTTTATCAACATTTGAGCAAAGAGAAGTTTTACAAAGCATACTAAAAAAATTTGGTCGCAGGAGTTATTAGGAGTTTTTATGAAAGATATTTCAAAGATTAAAGAAGAATTGTATGAAATTCGTTATTACTATTCAATGAAAGATTTGTTTGATAAAGGTGCTGAAATTATTTCCCCATCTATTATTGAAAGAAAAGTTGAAATGTATAGCAGTG
>SUTW01000017.1 GCA_015152475.1 Cyanobacteria bacterium SIG30
ACACTTATTTCTTCCGGTCTTACAGTTTCTTTGTAACCAAATTTTTGTAAAGCCAAAATAATTTTTTCTTTTTCTAAATTATTTTTTAAATTATTTATTAAAGTTTTTCTTCTCATTGAAAACGCAAAATGAACAAAATTTTTAAAGCCATCAAAATCCAAATTTTGATACTTATTGTGTGGCACCAATTTACACAAAGCACTGTCCACTTTGGGGCTTGGAGTGAAACATTCTTTTTTAACAATTCGTGGAATATTTACATCAAAAATAGATTGCAAAATCACACTCGTAATTCCATAATCTTTTCTCCCAAAATTTGAAGCAAAACGTTCCGCAACTTCTTTTTGAATTAACACCAAGATGGAAGAAAATTTTTCAATATGATCAACCAATTTAAAAATAATTGGCGTTGTGATATAGTATGGAATATTTGCAACAACTCTTGCTTTTCCTTCAAACAAATTTTCAACTTTTGCATCCATAAAATCTTGAAAATGAAATTCAATGTTAGGATTGTTTTTTTGCCTTTCAGTCAGAATCGGAATTAAACTTTTGTCAATTTCAAATGATATAACTTTCTTTGAGTTTTGTGCAAGCACTTCAGTTAATGTTCCAGCCCCTGCCCCAATTTCTAAAACAATATCATCATTTGTTACATCACCATCTTTTGCAATTGCTTTAAGTAGATTTGTGTCATACAAAAAATTTTGACCCAAACTTTTTTTGTAGTCAATTTTTTCAAAATTATTATTTTTTTCATTGTTTTTTATGTCTTTTTTAATATTTTTACTCACTTTTCACCACTTTTAAAAATTTTTCCAAAAACTACCAAGTACGAATTTTGTCGAACCAATTGACAAATAAAATCAAATTTTGTAGAATTCTATTGATGAAAGAAATTTCATCTTATGCTAAATTCAAATTTAGTATAACACACAAAAGATAAAAAGTACATAGATTTACAAAAGAAAAATTTTCACAGCACAAAAGATAAAATCTAAAAGACACAAATGAAACACTTAAGAAAAACAAAAGAAAAAAAAAGGTCGGCACAACTGCCGACCCTTTTTAATTCAATCCTAAAGTGTTTTCATCATACATTTCTTCTGCTTCTTTTATCCTTCTCTTATAACCATCTATTTGTTTTTGCAAATCATCAATATTTGTCTGCATTGCCTTAATGTAAGAACTTTTTTCACTACCTAAAAACCTTTTGCATATTTTAGTGTAACCTTTTCCATATTTGGCTTTCATAAACTTTATGAATTCTACTGTAATTTTCTTCCGCAACAAATCAGAACTTATTACTTCTCTACCTTTAGGCAATCTAACATTTGAGCAACCAAAAGGATAAATTTGAACAACCAATCTTATCTTACTATCATAACCAGTGGTTAATATAAAACCGAGTTCGAATGTTGGAAACACTATATTGTCAAAATACTTTTCACATCCCAATTCTATTGAAGTATACTTAACACCTGTAATTCCTCCATAACTGCAATCAGTATTTTCAACAACAGGTTTAATCAACTCTGCAATTTCTTCAACATTTAATTCATAATAGTTAAAATCTTTTACATCATCTAAAAGTTCTGCCAACTTTTCATCAGAATATTTTTTGTCTAAAATTTTTATCAACTTCATAAACACACCTTTTAAAATAGATACAAAATATTAAATATTACAAAATATCAAACGTATTTTCTTTATATTCTTCTTCAGCTTCATTAATTTTTGTTCGAGCCTCGCGTTGCGCTGCGTCAATTTTTATATTTTTTATTTTACTAAAATGCTCTTTTCTTATCTGCTCATAATTTTTTCCAAATCTATTTATCATAAATTCAGCAAACACTCTTGCAATTTTCTTTGCCGCTATTTCATCTAAAAATATATCACTATCCACACAGATACAAGTAAAAGGATCTAATCGAACAGTCACTTCTTCCTCAAAACCACAATGATTAGCCAAAATATTCATCCAAATACAAGGATATTTTTTTTCATCAAACAAAACCTCTGTATGAACATATGTATTTGCAAGTTCTAAGTTTATAGGACCACTAATATACAGCTCACATTCCTTCAATTCACCTTTTATTGCATCAAAAATTTCTGTATCATCCAATTCTGTAAAATCAAAATCTTTAATATTATTCAAAGTTTCATCAATATCCCTTTTGGAAATACTTTTTGATATACATTCTTTTAATTTCATAAACTCTCCAATATTTTCATTATTAAATTTCAAACAAGTTTTCTTTATATTCTTTTTCTGCCTGCTCAATTATGAAATCAGCATCTTCTTTTGCTTTTTTAACTTTCAAATCTTTAATAATTATTAAATATTCACTTCTTTTGGCAACATAATCCGGACCAAATTTTCCTGCCATAAATTTAACAAAAGCTTTTGAAACTTGTTTTCTTATTTCTTCTTCAAACAAAAAACCATCATACACATCTGCACAACCAAAAGGGTTTAATTTAACTTTGCATTTATCCACAATATTTGAACCCATCAAAGTTACATATAAAAGCACAACAGGATAATCTTTTCCATCTTTTAAATATTCTGTTTGTACGTTGGTATAATTTAATTCAGGCGTTATATGTACAACAACATCTTTCCCATTCATTATATGAAAAGCATCTTTTAAAGCATTAAAAATTTCAATTTCATCAAGTTGAGTATAATCAAAATCTTTAACATTTTCCAAATTACATGCACTATAATTATGTTTTATATAATCAATAATTTTCATAAATTCACCTCTTGAATTAATTATTACATACAATATTAAACTTGTCAATATAGAATTTTTGAAAAATCGTTGACAAAATATTATAAATATCCTATTATGTATACGTAGAGAAACGATATATAAGTTTGAGGAGTACGTTGAATTCGTTTTGTAGAGAATGGTTATCACCGGCTGAAAGTAACCTAAAACAGAGCAACCGAAGGTAGCAAACAAGTTCAAGCGAAGAAGTATAGTAGACCGCTTGCGTAATGAAAAATACGTCAGTTTTAAAATAAGGAAGAATATAATCTTTTAAATGTAGAATTATTATTCTTTAAAATAAGGTGGTACCACGGTTAAACAATCGTCCTTATAGTTTGCTATAAGGTTTTTTTATTTTTATAACCTTATAATAATATGATTTTATTTAAGGAGAAATTATGTTAGATAAAACTTATGAACCACAAAATAAGGAAAAATTAATTTACAAAAATTGGGAAGAAAACGGCTGTTTTAAACCAAA
>SUTW01000018.1 GCA_015152475.1 Cyanobacteria bacterium SIG30
GCGATAAAGATGATGGTAGCCATGAATACTTTCCATATATTTAAATTAATTTTAGTTAAACAGTAAAAACTTTATAATAAGGCAATGTAATAATTTTTTTAAAAAATCTTTCTATAGTGCAATAACTCGTGTTAACAGGCTCAATCCCACCAACTGGACTTCCACTTCCGTTCATTAGTGCCGGCTCAACTTCGTTGTTAGTTTTTATGAGTGCTATTGGTGTTGTGTTGAATGTAGATAGGCAGAGAAGGAAAAGCAAAATTTGATTTTTTTAGATAAAGTGTATACAAATTGTAATCAAAGCGTATACATTTTTATTTTTTTATGTTATAATGTGATTATAGGAGAAATATATGAAAAAAAGAATTGATGAAGAAATGTATATTGAAATCTTTAAAGATATTATTAGAGACAACAATGATTATGGAGATAAAAGTAAAGTTAGAAAACACAACGCTGCTGCAACAAAAATTGCAAAACAAATAGACAAAATTGAAGATGTTGAATATTTATCTCAAATGTATTTAAATCTTTTAAACAATCAAGATGAGATGATAAGACATTGGGTTGCAAGCGATTGTTTAAACAAGAAAGTTAACGAGGATAAGGCTGTTGAAATTTTAAAACAAATAGCAAAAAATAATCCTGATAAGGAGTTTTTTGTTAATTTGGTTTTAAAGCAACATAATAAACTATAAAATTTATAATACAATAACTGATGTTAACAGGCTCAATCCCACCAACAGGGTTGCCACTGCCTCGTCGCAGTTCGCCCTTGGTGTTGACTTTTTTTGACGAAAAAGTTCAACCTAGTGGTCGACTGCTCTTCTCCCCACAAGTTTCATTCTTGCAACTTGCGGGGGCCCCGAAAAATCTGTCGGTTCAACTTCGCTTTTAGTTTTTATGTCGGCAATCGGAGTTGTGCTTAATGTCGACAGACATTCTGGGGTCCCTACAAAACAAATGTTTTGAAGGGGAAAGGAAAAACCGAGCAATAGGCTAGTATTTGCATTAGAAAATCAGCAAAAGCGAGAGTTTTGACGCTGTTGATAGGCAGAGCAAGAAAAGTAAAATTTAAAATTTTTAATAAAATGTATGAAAATTGTAATAAAAGTGTATATATTTTTTTGTTTATGTGTTATAATGAAAGCGTAGGAGAAAAGTATGGTAAAAATTTATAGATTCAATGAAGAATATTCTAAAATATTAGAACAGAAATTAAATGATGTGAAATTAAAATATGAAGTTAAAAATATTTTAGGTTCAAATAGGATTATTTTTTCCATTAAAGATAATTCAAAATATGACAAAGAACTAGAATTATTGATCAAAAACACACCATTAGTTTATAATCAATTTACAAAGAAAGAATTAGAAAATGCACATCTTTTACAAATAGTTCCAGAATCTCAAAAAATTTCTATTATAAATCGTGAAGAATGTTTTGAATCTAAATGTATAATAGAAGATAAATTTGGAATTAAAAGAACGCATCACAACAAGCAGGTAGGTAAAATAAAAATAAAAAATGTTCCAAAACAAGATGGCTGTTATTTATATTCGGTTGATACTGGTTTCTCTGAAATATTTGCAAGAAAGGAATTAGTTGAATTAATTCAAAAGTATAATTTTAAAGGATTTAATATATCTTCAATTTCTGAACAAAAAAATGAAGACTGCGAATATTTGTATCAATTGTTATCAGATAATATCATTAAATTTGAAGAGATTGAAACAACTAATCAAGAAAAAATAGAAAATTGTCCAATTTGCCACGATTACAAAAAAATAATTATTGATAACACTTATCAGTTACATTTGAATAATAAAAATAAATATTTGGATTCAGATTTCTACATGACTGACGCTATATTTGGAGAGGGAATTCCTTATAGAATTTATTTGGTATCACAAAGATTTTATCAAGCACTGCAAAAAGAAAACATGAATAAAAAAGTTAAATTTGTACCTGTTATACTTAATTAATGTTAAGAAAATCAAGCACTAGCTTGGTTTTTTTGTGTTAAATTTTATAATACAATAACTGATGTTAACAGGCATGGTACCGCCAACAGGACTTCCACTTCCGTTCATCTCTGCCGGCTCAACTTCGCTGTTGGTTTTTATGAGCGCAATAGGGGTGGTTTTAAACTTAGACCGACAATCAAGAAAAAGAAAAATTTAATATATTCATTAATATGTATACAAATTGTAATCAAAGTGTATACACTTTTGTTTTTTTTATGTTACAATAAAATTAAGGGAGATGATTTAATGTTAGAGAGCAAAAGATTAATTTTGAGAAAAGTTGAATTAAAAGATGTCGAAGATATGTTTGAATATGCGAAGGATGAAATGGTTGGGCCAATGGCTGGCTGGGAACCTCACAAAACAATTAAAGATTCCTAAAACATAATTAAAATGTGGATTGGACCTAATAGTGAAGAAGAAAACTTTTCAATTATTTTAAAAGATAGTAACAAAATGATTGGAACAGTAGGGAATATGTTATCAATAAAAAATGATGAGTATATTGAAAATGATAACTTAAAAAAATATTATAAAGAAAACAAAATAATTTATGAAATAGGAATTGTTGTTGGCAGAGAATATTGGGGAAAAGGAATTGCAACCGAAGCATTAAAATTAACGATGGAATACTTGTTTGTACAAAAAGGTGCTGATGCTGTTCTTGGATTGCATTATTCCGAAAATTTGGCAAGTAAAAAGATGCAAGAAAAGTGTAACTTAAAAGAAATATGCAGAAAAGAAGTAAAAGATAAGTG
>SUTW01000011.1 GCA_015152475.1 Cyanobacteria bacterium SIG30
TCTTATCTACCCTTGAAACATCTATAAAAAATGTTATAATAAAAATGTAAGATATTTTTTTAAATACGGAAATTAAGAAAGGATTTTTAAATTATGAATAGAATTACTTTAAATCACGGGGGGGGGGGCATCTAGTAGATTAAAAGCCTTTACTCTTGCCGAAGTTTTAATCACACTCGCTATAATCGGTGTTGTTGCAGCACTTACTATTCCATCAGTTGTGGCAAATTATGAAAAAACCCAAATTGAAACAAAATTAAAAAAAGCATTTAATGTTATATCTAATTCTTCACTGATGGCAATAAAGGATTATGGCCCAATTACGACTTGGAATCTTGGTGAAGTTGATGTGCAAAAATCAGCTCAAAATTTTGTAGACACATATATGATTCCATACTTAAAAGTTGCAAAAAATTGCAAGGGTTCAACATCTGATGATTGTTCTTATGGTGTATTTTATTTAAATGGAGATAAACCAAGTGATGAATATAATCTTACAAATGAAAATGCCGCAAGGTTTATATTAGCTGATGGTAGTATCATAAGTGTTCAGGTTTTTGGTGTATATGCATCTGTTATGGTTGATATCAATGGGCATAAAAAGCCAAATGTTTTTGGTAAGGATGTCTTTTTAATGAGATATCAATTAGTGCACAATGGTGTTTCTACTGGCAATATTCGTTTCCCCGGTAGTAAAGATAATTCTACTAGTGTTAAGTCATCTGGAAATTATCATTATTGTAATAAAAACGCTGATGGCAAAGGTTGCGGAAGACTTATTTTGCAAAATGGCTGGAAAATTCCAACAAAAGAACAATTTGTTGATTGGGGTGGAGACCCTAAAAATTATCCTTGGTAAAATAATAAAATTTATAAGGCCCCAAAAACTAATTGGGGCTTTAATTTTGTTTAACTACTCTTGAAACATCTTGAAAAAATGTTATAATAAAGATGTGGAATTTTTAAATACGGAAATTAAGAAAGGATTTTAAAAATTATGAATAAATTTGCTTTAAATCACGGGGGGGGGGCATCTAGAAGTTTAAAAGCCTTTACTCTTGCCGAAGTTTTAATCACACTCGCTATAATCGGCGTTGTTGCAGCACTTACTATTCCATCGGTTGTCACAAATTATCAAAATCAAGAAAGAGCAGCAGCTTTAAAGAAAAGTGTTAATTTGCTTTTAAATACAATGAACCATGCAAGTATAGAACATGGTTCTATGAATACTTGGGATGTTAAAAATGACGGTGGTGAGGATTTTGCTGAAAAATATTTAACTCCATACCTTAAAGTAGCAAAAAGATGCAAGGATTCAGCTTCTGGTTGTTTGCATAGTATCCAAACTTTGAATGGTAATACAACGATTGATATAGCATCAACTTATTATATTATTTATTTTGCGGATGGCACTTTGCTTGGAGTTCAACCTAGAACGTCAAGTGGCTGGAAAGCGGCAAATATTTTGATTGATATAAATGGAGATAAAAAACCAAACAGACTTGGAATAGACGCTTTTGCTTTTGGCTATGTTATGCATGATCCAAATGGTATAAGTAGTGGAAAAATTATAACAACTCATGATAATGACAGATCATACAATGAACTTTTTACTAAAGGAAGTAGTGCTTGTAATAAAAAAAGCGATGGTGATACTTGCATAACCGCAATTATTAAAAATGGCTGGAATATACCGACAAAAGATGAATATAAGGAAATAGTTAAAGATTTAGGAGCTTATCCATATCCTTGGTAAAATACGTTTATAAAATTAGCGCCTTGATTTTTCAAGGCGCTTTTTTTAAATTTAAATGTTTTTAATAAATTCTTTTAAAAGGATATTCGTTTTTTGATTAACGATTTTTCCCATTTCAACAACTTCTGCATGGTTTAGAGGTGTTTTTGAAATGCCTGCACAATAATTTGTTGCAACTGATATACCTAAAATTTTCATACCTAAATATTTAGCATAAATTGCTTCATTTACAGTTGACATTCCGACCATGTCTGCGCCAAATTTTTTATACATATTAACTTCGGCAGGAGTTTCATATGATGGACCTGTGACACCAACATAAATACCTTCTTTAATATCAATTCTTAATTTTTTGGCACATTTTTTGCAGACTTCTCTAAATTCGTTGTCGTAAATGTTTGACATATCAGGAAATCTGACACCCAATGTTTCGTCATTTTTGCCAATAAGTGGGTTAACGCCAGATAAATTGATATGGTCTTTTATTAAAACAAGGCTTGATGGTTTAATTTTTTTGTTGCAAGTGCCTGCGGCATTTGTCAAAATGAGATTTTTAACACCAAGCATCTTAAAAATTCTTATAGGGAAAACAACATCTTTGATGTCGTGCCCTTCATAAAAATGTATTCTTCCTTGTGCAATAACTATATTTTTGCCTTCAATATTGCAAAATAAAAGTTTGCCAGAGTGGCCAACAACAGAAGATGCTTTAAAATTTGGGATTTCAGAATATGGAATTTCAACACCATTAATTCCGTTTGCAAATTCTCCACTTGCAGAACCCAAAACGATAGCTGTTTCGGGCACAAAATCTCCTATTTTATTTTTAATAAAATTTAGAGTTTCTTCCATTTAAAACCAAATTTAACCTACAAGTCCACCGTCATCTTCTTCAGATGCTTTTACCATCATTGCGTGTTGGACAGGTTTTTCTTTTTTAATGCTTGGGTCAAATGTTTGTTCGAAATCATATCCGAAATCATCTTTATTTTTTTTGATTTGAGATTCATCAACTAATTTTTTTGCTAATTCAATAAGTTCATATACTAGTTGATATCTATTTTCTGCTTTATCGTTTAAATCCCATGCGATTTTTGTTATTTGGCTCATAATTTTCTCCTGTTAATATTTAGTATAGTATACTAAAAAATTTTATGCAATGTTTTTAGTGTTTATCAGGTTTTACGACATTGCAATTTTTGTTTTCTGTAATTTCAATTCTTGCAAGCTTGATTTTATCTTTTGTTTCTTCATCAAGTGCTTTACCGCCAACAAGTCTGTCAACAAAAGCGTTATTTAATTTGACAGCTTTTGGAAGTGCGCCTATGTCGTCTAAAACATCTTTGATTTGATTGAAATCATAAGAAAAAGTTTTTTTAGAATTGTATGTCAAAACTTCACCACTGTGTGCAGTTACGTCTTTGCCACCTTGTTCAAAATAAATTTTAAATATTGATTTTAAATCCTGCATTTCGGTTTGCATAGTTGTTATTGCTTGCTGAATTCTTAAATATCTTTCAAATAAATAATCTATATTTTTTAGTTGTGAAATTTCCCAAGCATATTTTTGTTCATACATTTTTTTAAGTTTTGGATAAGCAAGTGCTAAACCCATTGCGTCAGCCATTGCTCTGTGACGGGTTGAAAAATCAACTTTAAATGTATTCATAAGACATTCAAGTCCGCAAGATTCGCAAGACGGGAAAACTTCTTTAAACATATGTTGTGAATCTATATATCTGTTTTCTAAATTTTTTCCATATAATCTTTTTGATGCTCTGTTTAAAAAGCTAAAATCAAATATTGCGTTGTGCGCAACTATTGGAGCATCGCCTATAAATTCAAATATTTTAGGATAAATTTCTTCTTCTTCAGGTTGCCCTTCAAGCATTTCTTCTGTAATTCCGTGGACTTCTATTGAAGATTTTCTTATATGCTGATGAGGGTTAATTAGTGTTTGAAATTCTTCTTTTATTTTGCCATTTACAAGTTTTACACCTGCAAATTCAATTATTCTTTCTTTTGTATAATCAAGGCCAGTTGTTTCAACGTCTATTACAACTTCAATTTCTTTTTTTGGCATTCAAATCTTCCTTAAATTCTTTTTCTTTAGAATATCACAAAAATATCGTTTCTGTCATCTTGTCATTAATTTAACTTTTTGTTTAGACATAAAAAAAACGGGCTCATTTTTTCAATGTGCCCTTGTCTGGAATTAAGAATAGCTGGAAGTATGAAAAAGATTTACTTATATATAATAACAAATGGCTTGTTTTGTTAATTACCCAACCTGGCTATTTGTCTTTTGTTTTTGCGGCTAATATTATTGTGTTTTTGATTTTTGTCACAATTGTTTTTATTATCTTGTTTTTTTTATAAAATACGAGACCAAAGAAAAAGTTAACTTATTAAGTGTATTTTTGACAATTTTGAAAAATAATTATTCAAAAAATCTGAAAATGCCTATAAACACTGGATAAAAAAAATTATTTAATAGGTATTGACAAACAAAAATTTTGGGTATATAGTAGAAGTATAAAGATAAAGTGTTTAACAAACACTAATTAACAAAAAAAACCAAGAGGTTTAAAACAGAAAAATGTTAAGAATAAGTCCAATAAAAAATGTAAATAGTACACTAAATAACAGATTAACTTTCAAAGCTGGTGGTCAAACAAACTTCGGCCTTGAAATCGAATCTGCTAACAAAAACATTGTTGAAGGTGGCTTACTTACAGGTTTTGCAGGAATTATACAAAAATCAATCGAAATATTAAATCCAAAAGTTGTTTCTAGAGCAAAATCTATAGAAGCCGGTATAAATGAAACTAAAAAATTTAATAAAGTTGCTTAAAATATAGCATTATCAACACCTAACAACACAATCCCGAAGTATAACAACACACTGACCTTGCATTTTCGCAAGGTCTTTTAATTTTTTGGTAGTCAATTTTTAAAATAAAAAAGCGAGGGTATTCCCTCGCTTTTTTATTATTTATTAATTATGTTTTATTCAGCTTTTTCAAGCAATGCTTTTTTTAGTTCTTTTATATCATCAAAAAGTATGTTGTTTGGAACTTGAATTTTTTCTTCACCTTTTACAATGAATACTGTTGGAAAACCTTCAATTTTATATTCAGAAACTAAATCTGAATTTTCTGCTGATTCGCAGTGTACATAAGCGATTGCAAATTTGTTTTTGATATCTTTATCTTTTGAAAGTTTGTCAAATGTTGGTGCAAATCTTTTGCAATAACCACACCAATCAACATAGAAAAATGTTAAAATAGGTTTGTTTTCTTCTTTTGCTTTTGTAAAACTTTGACCTTTGTCATATTTTTCTGAAATCACAAAGTCGTCTTGAGCTTGTTGTTGACTAGCGTATGGGTTAATATTGATTGCTTTAAATAAAACATTCATTTTGTAATTAACTAAAATTGAAAAAGTCATAGCGGTTAGCGCAAAAATAACAGTTAACAAGCTAACTATGCATTTAACTTTTTTGCATTTGCAATTTTCTTTTTCTTCAACTTTGCATTCTTTATTTTCTTCCATTTTTTTTCTCCTTTTTTAATGTTCTTATGACAAAATTTTATCACTTTGTTTGGCTTTTGTCTATTTATGTTTTTAAATGGAACAAAAAATCAATAATTTGGTCTATTTATATTGTAAATAAACAAAAATGTTTGAGTGAGGATAATATGTTTTTGAATTAAAAATAAAAAATAACGCACGATGGCGTTATTTTTTAAAGCTTATTGGAATTAAAACTATTTTCCGTATGAATTTAGAGTTTTTTCACCTAAATATGAAAAATAAGATTCTTTAAATTCTTTACTTGAAACTTTTTCAACCACGGTTGGTACTACAACTAAGAAAAGATAAATAACTCCCGCGAAAACAATTAAACCTAGTGCTTCAAACATTTTTCTGCCTCACTTTCTATTAACTAACTTATGTTATATATATCGGACGATTTACTTTTAGCTTTATGATTTTTCTTTAAATTGTAACAAAACTATACAAAAGGGGATTAAGATGACTGCAAATATTGATTTTTATAAAATTTTTAATAATATACAGTGTCCTTTTTGTGGCACTGAATTTGATAAAGATGATTTCCATTTAATCAGGAACTTAAATGATAAAATCTGTGTTTTACAATTAAGATGCAAAAAATGTACAAAAAGTTTCGCTGTTGGTTTTTTTGGTTTGGATGAAATGGAAATTTTAAAATTAAAAAGCAATTCTTCAACAAAACCAATAAGTTACGATGAAATCTTAGATATTCATCATAAAATGAAGAACTTTGATAAAAACTGGTATGAGTTTATAAAAAATTACAAAAATTAAAATAAGAAGTTATCTGTATCTTTTTTGCTATAAAGACCAAACATTGCTGGTTTATAGCTTGCAAGTTCATTTTTAAGTGCAAATACTTCTTTGTTTAATTCATTAACTCTTTGGCGCAAAGTTTCGTTTTCGGTTTTTGCTCTTATTAGTTCAACAACAACTTCGTCTAATCCTTCCATTTTTTCACTTAAAGTTGTTGAAATTCTTTGAACAATGTTATTTTCAAGATTGTTCAAAGTTGCTTCCCAGTTAAGTCTGTTTTGTTGCATTACCATTTCTTGGCTAACATTTGTTTCAACTGGTTTTGGAAGCTTTTCTATTGCTTTTCTATTTTTTCTTTGAAGTTCCATTGTATGAAGGTGTAAATCTTTTAATTTTTTCAAGATTTGTAAATCATCTTTTGAAAAATAAACTGCACCATTTCTATCTCTTTTAGGTTCAAGGCTTGCTCTTTTGCATAAGTCTTTAAGAAGTGAAATATCTGAATTTAAAATTCTTTTCACTTGTTCAACACCGAATTTTCTTTCATTTTCTAATACGTTTGTGTTTTGCAATATACTTCTCCTCTTAAACCTTTAAAAGAAAACCTATGTAAAAATTATAAATTAAAACTTTTAAATTGGCATTATTTTAATTTTATTTTAGAAACAAATTGTAATATTTGATTAAATTTCATTATTTAATCAAAATTGATTCTAAATGTTTTTAAAATTTGTGTTAATTCAAGGAGTCTTTTGCTGAGTTCTCCCTGAGAAAGGCCGGTCTTTTTAGCAACTTGTGTTTGATTCAATTCTTTGCAATATTTATAATAGAATATCTGGAAATATAATTTTTCAGGCATTTGCAAATGTATATTATAAACTGTTGCAACAAGCTTGTGCATATGACTTCTTTTGTTTGTTTTTCTGACATATAAAGACGGATCAGTTATTGATGCATAATCAAAATATGCGCTATCTTGATTGTTGTCATCACTTTCTTCTTCTTTTATTGCTTTGTAGTCGCTTTTGTCTTGCAGGAATTGTTTGTAATCTTTTTGAACATATTGGGTGTTTTGTGAAATTGCTCTTGTTGTGTATTTTTTAATGACATCAAGCATAATTTTATGTGATACAACACGCAAATATTCTCTTAAATCGTCTTCATTTTCTTTTGTTGAAAGGATTAGATAAGTTTTTTTGTAAATGGCTTCACAAAATTCATCAAGGATGTCTTCATTTCCTTGAAAATTTTTGTTGCGTTTTACAACGTCTTCTATAATCCTTTTGTATTCGGATTTAATATACAAAACTTCCTCACCTTCTGAAAACATTTTAGCATATAAAGTGTTTTGTGTGAAGAAAAAAAATGAGGTGCGTTTTTGCACCTCATTTTATGTTTAAATTTTTTTATTAATTTTATATTGTTTTAATTTCGACAAGTGCATCAACTAAGGCAGGGTCCCACTTAATGCCTGATTCTTCCTTGATTATATTTAAGGCATCTTCTTTGCTAAGAGCCTTTCTGTGCGCTCTGTCTTCTCTTAGTGCACAATATGCATCAGCTAATGCTATAATTCTTGAACCAAATGGAATTGAATAACCTTCAAGACCTTCTGGTTTTCCTTTGCCATTCCATAACTCTTTTTGATAATGAATGTAAGGGATTATTTCTGACATAAAGTTTATGTTCATAAGAAGTGTAACGCCAGCGTTTGGATGGTTTTGAAGTTTGTTCCATTCTGCTTTTGTTAATTTTTCTTTTTTATTAAATAATTCATCACTTAATGTCATTTGACCTATGTTTTGTAATATGCCGGCCCAATAAATTAAATCTGTTGTTTTTTCGTTCAGGCCGATATGGCTACATAATTGTTTTGCAAGTTCAGCAGTGTTTTTAGAATGGTTGCTGTTATGCTTACTTTTAATATCAACTGCATCTGCCATTTTTTCAACAAAGCTTTGTTGTTGGTCGCCTAAGTCGCCTATCATAATAGTTAATTGGGCGCGTAAATTTTGCATTTCGCTGGTTGATACAACCTTGTTGCCTAAAACTTTTTGTACTTCGTCAATTAATTTTTGGAGTCCTAGTGATGTAACAAACAGTCTTGCTGTTATTTCAATTAATTCTCTGTAAGTTTGTTCTAATGGTCTTTCTTCTTTTCTTGCAACTTCAATAGCACCTATGCATTCAAAATTATTTTTCATAGGAAAAATTAATATCCGGTTGCCATCTTGGTTTAACTCAATTGTTTTTTCATCTTGTTGACTTGTTAAAACATTTTCTGAAACTTCAATCTGTTTTTTAAGTGAAGTTCCGCTTAATTTTAGTTCTTCATATTTTTTTGCTGTATAGATGTTGCAATATTCCAAAGACAACATTGTTTTAATTGTTTTTGCAATTGAATTATAAATAATGTGTTCTTCATTTGGGCTGAAGCCTAAAAGAACAAGTGTGTTATCAATTGAATATATTGAAACAAGCTCTTTTAATTGATTTTTTAAATTTTCATTTTTATCATGCACACTTGCGCCAATTTTGTTGGCTAAATCAGAATTTATTAAATGCTCCGTTAAAAAATCACCCATATTTAATTCGAAAATTTCTTCAAGTGGGTCATTATCTAATATTCCTACAAACTTTGAATAAGCTGAAACACCTTGGGGATTTAAGTGTTCTTCCTGTTTTTTCCTTCTAAAATTACTCATTTTTTTCCTAGTTTAAAGTACTATTATTCTACCTTATTCTTTACGGCATTTTTTAGAAAAACTTTTACATTCTTTACAAAACTTTATACTTTTGGCGTATTAAATGTAATACAAAAGTTGTACTATTGTTTCATTTTTTGCTACAATATATTTATGAGCGTTGGTATTGTTGAGACAAAATATTTTCAAATTAATGAGGAGATGAAACTTGAATGTGGCAAAACGCTTAAAAATGTTCAGGTGGCATATGAAACTTACGGCAATTTGAATGATAAAAAAGATAATGCAATTTTGATTTTGCACGCATTGACTGCAGATGCACACGCTGCCGGAAAACACAGTGAAGATGATAAAAAGCCTGGTTGGTGGGATAATATGATTGGGCCAGATAAGGCTTTTGATACTAACAAATTTTTTGTTATTTCGTCAAATGTACTAGGGGGCTGTAAGGGCACAACTGGACCAAGTTCTATAAATCCTGAAACAAATAAACCATGGGGTTTAGATTTTCCAATTATTACAGTTTCTGACATGGTTGAAGTCCAAAAGAAACTTATTGATTTTTTGGGTGTAAAAAAATTAACCGTAGTTGGCGGTTCAATGGGTGGTATGCAGGCTTTGGAATGGTCTGTTAATTATCCTGATATGGTTGATTCTGCAATAGTTATAGCATCAACTTCAAGACTTTCTGCACAAGCAATTGCGTTTAATGCTGTTGGAAGAAACGCGATTATTTCTGATGAAAATTTTAATAATGGCAATTATTATGACGGTAAATTACCCGAAAAGGGTCTTGGTATTGCAAGAATGGTTGGACATATAACATATCTTTGCGAAGAAGCTATGCACAACAAATTTGGACGTGACTTTAAAGGAATTCCTGCATTTGATTTTGGTATAGATTTTGAAGTTGAAAGTTATCTTGATTAT
This sequence comes from Cyanobacteria bacterium SIG30, assembly GCA_015152475.1. GTDB lineage: Bacteria > Cyanobacteriota > Vampirovibrionia > Gastranaerophilales > Gastranaerophilaceae > SIG30. Next base: position 9,727 of record SUTW01000011.1, read on the forward strand.
CAAGGACGTATTTTTGTTGACAGATTTGACGCAAATAGTTATCTATACATAACCAAGGCCGTTGATTATTTTGATTTGCCTAAAAAACATGGTTCTCTTAAAAATGCGTTTGAAAAAACAAAGGCTAGATTTCTAGTTGTTTGTTTTTCGTCTGATTGGCTATTTACACCTAATCAGTCAAAAGAACTTGTTAAGGCATTAATTCAGGCACAAAAGGAAGTTTCTTTTGTTGAAATTCAAAGCACATTAGGTCATGATGCGTTTTTAATTGAAGTTGATAATCAAACAAAAATTATCAAAAGCTTTTTAAGAGGCAAGGAAGAATAAAATTAGTTTTTACTAATTTTTAGAGGTAAAAATGAGTGAACTAAATTACGATAAAATTACAAATCTCGTTAAAGAAAATTCTAAGATTATTGATTTGGGTTGCGGAGATGGCACTCTTTTTAAAAAACTTGTTGAAGAAAAAAATGTAACAGGTGTTGGTGTTGAGATAAGACAAGACGCAGTTGTCAAAGCAATAGAAAAAGGGCTTTCTGTTATTCAGGCCGATTTAGACGAAGGTCTTAAAGAATTTCCTGATAAAAGTTTTGATTTTGCAATATTAAACCGTACACTTCAATCAACTGAAAAACCCGATTATGTTATTGAAGAAATGCTCAGAGTTGCAAAAAAGGCAATTGTTAGTTTTCCAAATTTTGCTTATTGGAAAGTGCGTTTTTACCTATTTTTTAGAGGTAAAATGCCAGTTTCTGAGGCACTGCCTTGGCAATGGTATGATACTCCGAATATTCACTTATTAACGGTCAATGATTTTTTCGATTTTTGCAAAAATAACAATATAAAAATTTTGGAATCTATTTATTTAACCAACAGAAAATCTCGTTCTAATATTTTTATAAGAACGATTACAAATTTCTTTTCAGAAGAAGTTATTTTCGTAATTTCAAAATAAAAAGTGAATTTTAAAATTAGATAAATATATTTATTAAACTATCTAACTTTTAAAACTTCAATCTTATCTTTATTTGTCAAATAAGGCAGATGTTCTTTTGTTATAAGTTCCCCAGGTAATAAAATTGAAATTCCAGGAGGGCAAAATACTATAACTTCTGTACAAATTCTGTTAACAGCATCTTCTTTTGAAACGTATTCTTTTGGTGAAAAATATGCGTCTCTTGGAGACATTAAAATTTTGGGGTCTAAAAGAGGCATAAGTTTTGTTGTTCTTTCTTCGTCCTTATAGTGCTTTTGTGCAATATTTTTAATTGCACTTAAAAGATATTCAAATTCTGAACGGGTTGAGCCTATGTTTGAAAGAATCAGGATTCCTTCATCATACGCAGATTCAATTTCAATTCTGTATAATTTTTCTAAAATGCTTTCAAGTTTTTTACCACTTAACCCTTTAATTTTTAAGAAAATTTTTGTGACGTCAACTTTGACACCAAATTTTTCATCAAGAACAGATACATTTTCTATTTTTTTAAGTTCATTTCTAAAAAATTTTGCATTTTCAATTGCTGAATTGACGGCATTTTGTCCTTTTTTTGAACATAATGTTGCGCGTGCACTGTCTAAACTTGCAGTTAATATCATTGAAGGGCTTGTTGTATGTACAAGTTTTAATGCTGCCTCAATTTTGTCTGGGTCAATTGATGATGTTTTTGATATATGAAGTAAAGAACTTTGAACCATTGCACCACCAGTTTTATGAAGTGAGTGAACAACTAAATCTGCACCCTGCTCCAATGCTGATGTAGGTAATTTGTCACTAAAATTCCAAAGAGAACCGTGAGCTTCATCAACTGCTAAAATAACATTATATTTTTTGCATATTCTGGCAATTTCTTTTATATCTGAAACAACACCTTCGTATGTTGGATTTGTTACCCAAACAAGTTTAATATCTTTATTATTTTTTAATGTATTTTCTAAATCTTTTGGATCAATGTTGCCAAAAATTTCCCAATCTTCAAGTTTTTTTGGAATAAGCCATGTTGGGTTTGCACCTGAGATTAAGGCGCCTGTTAAAACTGAACGATGGCAGTTTCTTCCAATCACTATTTCATCATTTGGTTTTGTTGCACCAAGTGCAAGTGAGATATTTCCAATGGTTGAACCACAAGTTATAAAAAAAGTTCTTTTGCTATTAAAAGCTTCAGCTGCCAGCTTTTGAGCTTCTTCAATGGCGCCAGATTGAGGCAGAAGCGTTCCAAGATTGTCAAATTCATCAGTTGAATCAACTGCAAAAACTTCACTACCCATTAAATCCTTGAAATCTGCGCCTATACAATTTCCTCTGTTATGTCCTGGTATATGAAAACCAGTACAAGGATTTTTTTTGTATTTTTTTAGTGCTTCAACAACAGGCACATTGTCTGAACCTTTGAATAATTTACCTATTTTGTATCTAACTTTTCTTATAATATTCATAGATTTAAGATTATCATAAAATTGAAATTCCTCAAGGTTTTACATATTTTAACATTTTGCGCCACTTGGTTAAATTTGCTAGAATATTTATTATGGCTAAGATTTTTTTAATTTCAAAAGATACAAATATAGAAAGTTTAATAAAAACCAATATAGAGGATTTGGATTGCTGTACTTTTAATGATTTAAACACAGAATGGGACTTTGTAAGCAACATTAAAGAACAAAAACCAGATTTAATTGTTATTGATTCAAATTTTGAAAATTTTGGAAATTATCTTAAACTTGCAAAAACTTCTACAATTGATGATAACAATCAAATTATTTTAATTGCAAATAATAAAATTCAAAAGGAATACATTACATATTGTGATGGTTTAATTCAAGCACCTTTTGATAATGATGTTTTAATGACCACAATAAAATCTCATTTAAAAATTAAAAAGAATTTTGATAAGTTAATTGCAAGCAATAAGGATTTATCAAAAAGTTTATATCAAATAAATGCCTTGTATAACACAAGTTCGCAATTTGCAGGAACTCTTAATAAAGATGAATTGTGCAACATAATGCTTGAAGGTTTAAACAGGATTTTGAGTTTCGATATTGCAACTGTTTTGATTTTTGGCGCTGATAAAAGTACCGTTATGCACGTTAATTCGCTTTGCGAAATTTCAAAAACACTTATGCACGCCCTAAAAATGCGCTTAACTTTAAAATACAATAATGTTTTTGAAGATGAAGTTATACCTTTTGATGTTGATTTTGACAAAATAAAATTGATTGAAAAAATTAAACCATCAAATAATATTTATGATTTAAAAATTTTAAATTATGATACATTATTTGCGCCAATAAAAGTCGGAGATAATTTTTTTGGCGTTGTTGAAATAATTAAGAAAGAACCTTTTACAAATGAGGATGTTACTTGTTTTCAAACAATCGTTCATCAAGTGGCTTTGCCTTTAAGAAGCGCTACTTTGTATGAAGAAATAAAAGAAACAAACATTAAATTGGAAAAACTTGAAAAACTTAAATCTGAATTTGTGTCAATTGTTTCTCATGAATTGAGAACTCCATTGACTCCTATAAACAATTCACTTGAAATTGTTTTAAGTGGTCAGGCAGGTGAAATAAATAATGATATTCGAAATTTTGTAAATATGGCAAAAAGAAATGTTTCAAGATTATCTAATATAATTGAAGATCTTCTTGATTTATCAAGAGTTCAAACAGGAAAATTAGAATATAGATTTAAAAAATCTTTAATTAAACCTTCAATAGATTTAGTTTCTGAGACTTTTGAAAAAACCGCACAAGATAAAAATATTTCTTTTGAAGTAAATATTAGTGAAGATTTAGGTGAATTTTATATTGATTGCCAAAGAATTGAGCAGATATTATCTAATATAATTTCAAATGCTATTAAATTCACATCTTCTGGTGGATTTATAAAAATTTCAGCAGAAAAAGATACACTGCCCGATGATTCTTTTGTTGACCCAGTTGATATTGTTGGTGATAAATATTTAAAAATTTCAATAGAAGATAGTGGTGTTGGAATTAAAGAAGAGGATATCGGGAAAATATTTGATAAATTTCTTCAAATTGAAAGTTCACTTACAAGAAATATAGGTGGAATTGGACTTGGGCTTGCAATTACCAAACAATTGCTTGATACCCATTTTGGTTTGGTTTCTGTTAAAAGCCAAAAAGACAAAGGAAGTAAATTTAGTATTTATATACCTAATTATACAGATTCTCTTGTTTTCAGAATGGATTTAGCGCAAGCTGTTTTGAAAAATCAGAATATTGATTTTATATACATTAGACAAAAAGAAAATTCAGATTTTGTTAAAAATTTGAAAGAAAAAAATATATTAAAAAGAATACAAAATTCAAAAGAAATCGTAATTAATAAAGACAATTATGAACATTATTTTGTCTATTTGCCAAAACTTGAAGAATCAGCGTTTAATTTTATGGTCAATAATATTGAAACAGAAATTAAAAACATTGAGGCAAGTGGTCAAAAATGTGGTATATTATTAGAAACAGCAACAAAATCGCAATTTAAAAAAATTGAAAATCTTTTAAAGGAATTGATAAGGGGTAATGATGAGTAAAAAGATTTTAATAGTTGATGATGAAAGAGATATAGTTGAAACTTTAGCCTTTATGTTGAAACAAAAAGGCTATGATGTTGTTTTTGCTTACGATGGCGAAGAAGGTTTAAAATTAGCAAAAGAAGAAAAACCTGATTTGATAATTTTAGATGTTATGATGCCAAAAATAAATGGTTATAAAATATGCAGACTTTTGAAATTTGATTCTAAATATAAAGATATTCCAATCATAATGGTTACAGCTCGTGGTCAAGCGCAAGATATTGCAATAGGTGAAGAAACAGGCGCTGATAAATATATTACAAAACCTTTTGAATTTAATGAATTATTTGAAACAGTTAAAAGTTATATAGGTGAATAATCTGGTTATGGAATTAAATCAAGCAGTCGATAATAAAAGTATTGAAAAACTTCAATATGATTTGGTGAGAGATAATCTTCTTCAATTCGAGGATCTTGAAAGAGCGAGAGAAATTGCGCAAGTTCAAAATATCAATTTAGGGCAAGCCCTTATAAATTCGGGCTTAATCAAAGAAGATGTGCTTTTGAAGTTTTTAGAAAATAAACTGCATATTCCTTATGTTGACCTTGAAACATTCCAAATAGATAAAAAATGCTTACAATTTATAAGTTACAATGAAGCTTACAAATACAGAATATTGCCACTTTTTGAAATTGAAGGCACTTTGACTGTTGCAATGTCTGATCCTTTAAATTTGTTTGCGATAGATAATATTATTGAACGCACAGGTAAATTAATTGAGCCTGTTGTTTCTTCTGAAAAATGTATATTAAAAAAAATTAATGAGCACTATGATATTAAAGATAAGGTTCAGGATATAAATACTCAAAATAGCGAAGATTATCACTGGATAGACATTTTGCACAAAGATAGTCTAAGTGAAGAAAGAATACAGGAATTACTTGGGGCTATTTTAAAATATGCAATTAAGGAATCGGCTCATGAATTATATTTTGACAGAGTTGAAGGTGGTTTGAGTGTTAATTTCAAACATCATACAAATTCAAATTCAACAGGAATTATTCCAGAACTATTAATTAATCCATTCATTTCTAAAATTAAAACTTTAGCTGGACTTGATCCGTTTGTGACAGAAATTCCTCAGCTTGGCAAACTTGTTTTTAATGTAGATGATATTGAACTTACGGCAAGTGTTTCTGCGTTTCCAACAATTGCCGGAGAGAGAGTTTCTTTAAAAATCTATCATCCACCTAAAAGTTTAAACAAGCTTGGTTTTGATATGGATAAAATAGATGCTTTAAAAAATGCTCTTGATAAACCAGGTGTTATTCTTGTTTGTGGTTCATCATTAAGTGGAAAAACTCATATTATTTATTCAATTTTGTCAGAGCTTATTAAAGAAAATAAAATTGTAATGACGCTTGAATCAATAATAAAATATAAGCTAAAAAATATTTATCAATGCGAATTAAATGAAAATGTTGGTTTTAATTTAGATAAAGCAATGCGTTTTATTGAATTTCAATCACCAGACATTGTTTATTTTGAAGGTATTTCAACAAAAGAAGGGCTTGATTTCTTCACATCTTTAACAATTAAAAACAAAACTCTTATCACAGAATTTTTAGCTGATAATATGGACGATTTACGCCATAAGTTTTCGTACAATGAATTTCAAATGTTTAAATCCGTTATTTCGTGTCTTGTATTTATCCATTCAAGAGAAAATGTTGAAATTTTCGACAGCGAAGCGCTTATGAAATATTTAAGCTAAACGAGATTTATTGACCAGGAAGTGGTGCAGAAGCTGGTGTCGCATTTGTGTCAAACGGTTTTTTAAATTCAATTTGTTTTACTTCTTCCGTATTTGGCACGGGCGCAGGCGCTGATGTGTGCATTATTTCATATTTAGGTTTTTCTTCTTCTGTATTTTCTGTTACTTCTTCAACAATTTCTTCTTTTTCAATAGCATTTTCAAGTTTTTCTTCGTTTTGCGCAGTTTTTTCTTCTGGATAATTAAATACTGATTCGGGGAAATTGCTTGTCGCAACTTTCATATATTCTCTCCAAATTCTTGCAGGAGCGCTTGAACCCGTGATACCTGGCATTTTCGTATTATCGTCATTGCCAACCCAAACGCCGGTTACTAAATCTGGAGTGTAACCAACAAACCAAGCATCCCTGTAATCATCTGTTGTGCCGGTTTTTCCTGCTGCTTCTCTTCCAATTGAAGCTGTTTTGCCTGTTCCTGAACTTATTACTTTTTTGAGCATATATGTCATTGACGCTGCGATGTCAAAGTCTAAAACTTTTAATGACCTAACGCTTTTGTTTTCGTAAATAACAACACCTCTTGAGTTTTCCACTCTTTCAACGGCATAAGGCTGAACTCTGTATCCGCCATTTGCAAACGCACCATATGAAATTACCATATCATACAACTTGACTCCATTAGAGCCAAGTGCGATTGTGTAATCTCTTTGCAGTGGTGTCGTAATGCCAAGATCCCTCGCCATAGAAATAACCGCGTCAACTCCAGTTGCCTGAATTAATCTAACGGCGCATACGTTTGATGAGACGGCAAGTGCAAGCCAAGCTGGAATTTCGCCTCTGTATTTGTCGCCATAGTTTTTAGGTGCCCATTTTTCTGAAACTTTCAAAGGTGAATCGTCCATTAAATCTTGTGTAGTTAACCCTTTTTTTAATGCTGCAGCATATACAAAAGGTTTAAAAGATGAACCAGGTGGCCTTATTGCATTTGTTACTCTGTCGTATTGGCTTTTTTCATAATTTTTTCCACCAACATATGCATAAATTTTGCCATTTGTTGGATTAAATGAAAATAGTGAAGCTTGACTCTTATCTTTTGTAAGCCCAACTGCCTGCATGGTTGTTCTGATTGAATCTTGGGCTTTGATTTGGGATTCATAATCTACAGTTGAATATATTCTTAAACCTTCTGATGAAATCTCATCTTCATCAAAACCTATTTTTTTTAATTCATTTATTATGTAATCAACCAAGTACGGAGCTTTGTTGTGTGAATATATTCTTGGTTTTTGGTTTAACGTTAATTCTTCTTGTATTGCTTGTTCGTATTGTTTTTTTGTAATGCAGCCTGTTGAGCGCATTCTTTTTAAAACCCAATTACGTCTTTTGATGGCTTTGTCTGGATTTTTGAATGGTGAATATATGCTTGGTGCTTGCGGTAAACCGGCAATTAAAGCTTTTTCCGCCAAAGTTAAATCTTTTAATTCTTTGTCAAAATATGTTTTAGATGCACTTAAAACACCATATGTACCAGAGCCTAAATATACCGCATTTAAATACATTTCAAGAATTTCATTTTTACTGATTGTTTTTTCAATTCTGTGTGCCAAAATAAGCTCTCTTATTTTTCTGTCAAATGTTTTTTCATTTGATAAAAATAAAATTCTTGCAAGCTGTTGTGTTATCGTGCTTGCACCTTGTTTTGCACGACCTGCCATAATATTAACAATGGTCGAGCGGACAAGCCCTAGTAAATCATATCCTTCGTGATGGTAAAAATTCTTATCTTCGGTTGCAATAAATGCATTTTTTAAATCATCTGGTACATCTTCAATTTCAACTTTTTCAAATTTAAATGAACTAAATGTTTTAAGTAATTTGCCGTCACTTGAATAAATGCTTGTGACGGGGTTTGGCTTTATTGAATCAAAATTGTTTATTGGCGGAAGTGAATAAAGGTAAAGCTTAAATGCTAAAAAAATCGCAAATAAAACAGACAAACATATTAATATTAAATATGCAAAACCTTTTGTTTTATTCTTTCTTTTTATTTTACTATTCTTTTTTCTCGCCATAATGTTATTTTATATGGAATATAAAAATATGCAAAATGCTTTTGTTAGTATAACTTAAAATTGTCTTGAAACCTCTTAAATAATTTGTTATAATAAAAACGTAGGATAAATTTTTTAAATACGGAAATTAAGAAAGGATTTTTTAATTATGAATAGTTTTAATTTTAATCACGGGGGGGGGCAATAATAGATTAAAAGCCTTCACTCTTGCAGAAGTACTTATCACACTCGCTATAATTGGTGTTGTTGCAGCACTTACTATTCCATCAGTTGTGACAAACTATCAAAACCAAGAAAG
>SUTW01000002.1 GCA_015152475.1 Cyanobacteria bacterium SIG30
AGATAATTCTTATGTAAGATTTTATTTATCAGACGGCACTCTTGTTGGTGTTGGGGCTATAAATTTTAATAACTTGGTTCGTGCTTTTATAATAGTTGATGTAAATGGGGACAAAAAACCAAATAAAGTTGGTGTCGATGTATTCTTGCTTTATTATCAAATAAAAAGACGTGGGCAATCTATTGGTAAAATTCTTCCTGGCTGCGGTTTTGATGATAATTATCAATGCGATCTTCAAAAATCGATAGAAGCCAGTTGTAATACAAATGGTTTTGGTGATCATTGTTCGCATGTCATTATGGCAAATGGCTGGAAACTTCCAACTAAGGAAGATTATGTCAGAATGGGTGGCGATGCAACTAAATATCCTTGGTAAATAATTAAAAAGAATTTAAAAATAAAAAAGCCTCAAATTAATTGGGGCTTTTATTTTGACTTTATCTTCTTGAAACATTTATAAAATTTGTTATAATTAAGTAAACGGGATATTTTTGAATAAGGAAAACGAAAGGATTTTTTAAATTATGAATAAAATTCAACCAAATTACGGTGAAGGGGTGACTAACCGATTAGCTTTTACTCTTGCAGAAGTACTTATCACACTCGCAATTATCGGCGTTGTTGCAGCACTTACGATTCCATCAGTTGTAACTAATTATAAAAATCAAGAAACGGCTACAAGATTAAAAAAAGTTGTAAGTACATTGCAAAATACAACAAATCTTGCAATTTCAGAATATGGTCCAATTTTATCTTGGGAAGTAGGTAATGAAACTTTTGAAAATTCTAGTAATTTTGCAAAAACATACTTAATTCCATATCTTAAAATTGCAAAAGAATGTAATAACACAAGAACTAGTGGTTGTATTTATGAAGGTGAAAAATATACCCAATTAAATAGGACTGGTACGACAGCTGTCCCATATGCCGCTACAACATTTTATTTGGCTGACGGGACAATGATTATGCTTTGGACTCGCAATTTTGAATTGGATGGTAAAAGTTATAAGCTTGCAGAAGTATATGTTGATATAAATGGACATAAAAAACCAAATGTTCAAGGGCAAGATATTTTTGCTTTTAGATACAATCTTGTTCAGGCAGGAAAACCTTTCGGAAAAATCGAACCAAATAAATCCCCTATTAGTGATGTTGACAATATTACATCTGCTTATGGTTGTAATAAAAATGGCACAGGTTCATACTGTTCAGCTGTTATTGCTAAAAATGGCTGGAATATACCAACAGTTGATGAATATGTCCAAATGGCAGGAAGCGAAGATTATAGAGCTTTATACCCTTGGTAAAAATATAATTTTAAAACAAAAGACCCTAAATTTTAGGGTCTTTTTTCAATCTTAAGAACGATTAACAAACTATCAAAACAGGTATACTATATATGTAGTGAACAAACTTGAGAGGTAGTATATGGGCTTATACAATTATTCAAACGTAGATCCCGATATTGACTCATTTTTACCACAGACAAAAGGCGAGATTTCGGAATCTATTGTACAAAATTGGACACAACAAGCATTTGAATGTTATACAATTAAATGTGATTGCACTAAATGTTCAATTATTCAAGAACATTATTCCTTTGTGTGTCAAATGCCAAAAATAGTAAGATCTTTAATCAAGACTCACGGACTTCCGAAACCTACTGATTTTTTGTCTTGTTAAAAAATATCTTTAAAGCTTCGTTCTCGCTTTGAGTTGTTTTAAGATTGTCTTCTATTTTTTGAGGGTTTTCAACTGTGGTTTCTGGGATACCATAAAATTTTCTGACGCCCAAAAGAATAAAGAATATCATAACGGAACAAATCGCAACTGCCGCCATTACTTTTAAAAACATAAAGACAGCAACGGTGAATTCGCTTTGTTGATGAGGTTTTGTCTCTTGAAAATCGTTCTCATATGGTGACTTTGCTGTTTTTTCATCAATTGTTCTTGTCATTGGAGTTGTGTTGATACTTTCATTATAATTAGCATCAGTTTGCACTTCTTGCACTTGATTTAGGCTAGATGTTTCTATTTGTGCAAATGTTTGAACTTGACAAAACATTGTTAAAATTAAAAATATAAATAGAAATTTCTTAATTTTCAGCAACTTTTTCTACCTTTCTTTTCCCTCTTCTAACAGGTTTTTTAACCGGTTTTTCTTCTTTTGTTTCCACGCTTTTAATTTCTTCTTTTGGCGTATCATTTTTTATTTCTTTTTTTGTTTTTGTTTTACGTGTTTTGGTTTTTTCTTCAGTTTTTATTTCTGTTTTTTCTGAAGGTTTTTTATCTTCATTAATGATTTCAGGTTTTATTTCATCAACTTTTGTGGATTTTCTTTTTCCTCTTCTTGTTGGTTTTTTAACCGGTTTTTCTTCTATTTGAGGAGTTACTTCAACTTTAACTTCCTCTTTTATTTCAGCAGGTTGTTCTTGAGGTTTGTTATTTTCTTCTTTTTGGAAGTTTTGATTTTTATTTTTATTTTTATTTTTGAATTTTTTATTTTGGTTGGTAAATTGTGGGGCAAAAGGACCTTTGATTTTGTTCATTTTTGCCTTTAAATCACCTTGTGCGTTTGAGTTTGCAAATTTTAAATCTTCAATTTTAAAGCCTTGCCCTTCGCATTCGTCACATTTTTTGGTGAATACTTCATTTAAGCTTTGACCTTGTCTGTGACGAGTTAATTCGACAAGCCCTAAATCTGAAAGCTGACCGATTTGAGGCTTTGCTTTGTCTTTTTCAAGTGCAAGTTCAAAGTGTTCTAAAACAGCTAATTTGTCAGCTCTGCTTACCATATCAATAAAGTCCACTATAACGATACCGCCAATATTTCTTAATTTTAACTGGCGAGCAATTTCGTCTGCTGCTTGTAGGTTTGTTTTTAAAATTGTCTCAGCTTGGTTTGAAGAAGAAACGAATTTTCCGCTGTTTACGTCAACAACGGTTAAAGCTTCTGTTTGCTCAATAAATAAATATCCGCCAAGTGGTAAATTAACTTTCTTTTGAAGCGCGTTAAGTATTTCTTTATTTACTTTTGTTGTAACCAAAATTGATTCGTTTTCTTTATGTAAATTTACTCTTATTTTGTCAGATAAGTTCCAATGTTGCAAAAGTTGTTGACATCTATGAAATGCGTAAGTGCTATCAACTAAGATTTCTTCAACTTCTGTATCGCAGGCTTCTCTTACAACTCTGTATAATAAATCTTGGTCCCTATAAAGTAGTGCTGGTGCTTCAATTGTGTCAGCTGAAGCGACAATGCTTTGCCATTTTTCAAGCAACATTTCAATATCTTCTTGAATTTCGCCTTCTGTTTGATTTTCTGCTTCTGTTCTTACAATAACACCTACTCCAACGGGTTTCAAAAGATTGACAATTGATTTTAATCTTGCTCTTTCTTTTGCTGAGGTGATTTTTCTTGAAACATTGACGCCAGTTTCACCTGGAAGCAAAACTAAAAAGCGTCCTGGAAGACTTATTGCAGTTGTAACTCTTGGACCTTTGTGTCCTGTTGGTTCTTTGATAACTTGAACGATTAATTTTTGGTTTGGCTTAACTTTTTCTTTTAAGATACCTTTTCCAATAATATCATCTGTATGAATAAAACCCATTTTTCCAAGACCAACATCAACAAATGCCGCTTCAATTGAAGGTAGTATATTATCTACTCTTGCAAGGTAAACATCTCCTAAAAGTACATCGCCTCTATTGATAAAAAACTCACTTGCCTTACCATTCTCTAAAACCGCAGCGATGTTATCTTTTTCCGAAATAACAATCTTTTTTGTCATAATTTTTTCCTTTATAAAACTTTTAAATCTTTATCGAAAAAATGAGTTCTCTTAATTTTAAAAAGTTTATAATCATCTTTAAAAATTGTTTTTAAAAACTCATCTGCCCTAAGCGCAGGAACGTCGCCCTGTCCAGCTTTGAGCGTAAATATGATTTTACCATTCCCATCTGTTTTTATATCTTTTACAGATGGTTTAAAATCTACATTTTTTTCAATACCTTTTTTATTTATCTTTTTGATAAACAAGTTATCGTTAGATAAACATTTTTCTACATTATATATTATTTTTTCAAAATCGTAAACATTTTTTTTGTTTTCAAAAAGCTCTGCTTCGTATTTGGCCCATTGTATAAGAATATCAAGGGATTCTAATCTTCTATCTGTCGGTGGATATTCATATATTTCCTTAATTTTCATATTCTTATTTGTATTTTTTTCAAATGTTTCTTTGAAATTGTCACTTATTTTTTTTGTGCAGGCAAAATTTACAAGCTCGCATTCGCTTTCTATAAAAAGGGGAAGCGCTGGTGAAAAATTTATTTTTGGGCTTGGCGAAAACCCCTCAGAAAGTGCAAGTTCGCATTTTGCTCTTCTAAGAGTCTTTAAAATAAGATTTTGAAAATCAAGATGTGAAATAAATTTTAGTTCGTTTAATTTTGTTATTTTTATTCTATATTGATAATTTTCTGCACGCATTTCTTAAAATTTGCAATTTTCTTTTTCTTTTTTCAAGTAGTAAATCTTTTGTTTCTTCCTCTAAAGTTTCCTCGAAAAGGGAATCATGCAAGGTTATATATTGTCCTAATTTTATTTTTGCATCACAAAGCCTTGCTTCTCTTTCTTCTCTTATGAGTTCGTCAAGCTTGACTTCTTTCATATAATCGCTTGTTAAAGGGCTAATCATGTCCATAAAACTATATTATCATTATAGTTTTTTTAAAGCAATCTTTTGTAAAGATAACATTACTTGAGTATATATACTTTTATTATCATATTGTTTTTTTATTGCCAATGTATTTTATTTGCTCATTTCTTACATGCTGGAAAACAACATATAGCTTGATTTTTACATGAATTGTTAACAAATGTTAAGTACATGTTAATCAAACATGGCAATTATTTTGTTAAATAATACTTATATACAATATACATACTTCTTATTACATTACATTACGTCACACTCTATTACTGAAAGGAAAAACTTATGAGCAACACTGTTAACAACCAAACATCATCACTAAACGATTTGTATTTATTAAAAGCAAAAATAGATCAACAAATCAATTTAAATGCACAAAATGTTCAATCAACTACAAACAACACAAACATTAACATTGAAAACGTAAACATTTTTGCAACACCTGAACAAACAGACTCAACTTCAAACAATAACAATTCAATCAACACTACAACAACTCCTCAAACATTAACAGACAATTATGATAAATATATGGCAGCTTACGAACAAATGCAAGAAAGCATCCAAAATCAAAACCAAAACAATGAAATTACTGATAATCTTGACAATATAGGAACAGCTAATCCAAAAGATACAAAAAACTTATTACAACAATTAAGTGACCTTATTCAACAATTAATTTCAGCTTTGACAGGTAAACCGGTTGAAGAAGTACCTGGAACACCTGAAACAGACGAAACACCTGAAGTTGGTGTACCTGTGATTGGTCAACCAGTAGTAGATAATAAAGAAAACATCCAAAATTCAGAAGAATACCAAGAAAAATATGGCGTTTCAGAAGATTTTGATGCAAAATCTATAGCTAAATCATTACATAACGCAATTTCTGGCTGGGGAACAGATGAAGAAGTTGTTGAAAAGTACCTAGATTTAAAAGGTGAAAAAGCTTTAAATGATGCAGAACTTAAAGAGGTAATGGATATTTACGAAGAACTATACGACGAATCATTAGAAGATGCAGTTAAGGGTGATTTCTCAGGTAACGAAAAAGATAAATATGTTGGCAGAATCAAAAATGCAGAAGAAAATAAAGAAGCTCAATATGCACTTAAAGATGAAGCTGGCAAAAAAGAAATGCTAAAAGAAATCGCAGAAGAATTTTACTCAGCAACAACTGATAAATTAGGTACAGACGAAGAAACAGTTTATAAAATAATGCAACTTGAGCCTGAAATGTTAAAAGATTTGATTGAACACTATAATAACAGCGGTTACTCAGACAAACATGATTTCTTAGAAACAATTAAAAAAGAATTTTCAGGCGATGCAAAAAAAGAACTTATAGAACTATACAATAAAGCAATGGAAGAACAAGAATAGTAAACTAAACAATAAAAATAAAACCACCTTTAATAAGGTGGTTTTATTTTTTTGCATGTGTTTTTATTTTGAAGTTATATATCTTGCACAATGCACGCCCGATGCTGATGCTTGCAATAAGCCACGTGTAACACCTGCACCATCACCTATTGTAAATAAGTTTTTGACATCTTTTGTTTCAAAATTGTTATCAAGTTGTACGCGTGCTGAATAGAATTTAACTTCAATACCATAAAGAAGAGTATATCTAGACGCAACACCTGGTGCAATTTTATCAAGTGCGTATAGCATCTCAACAATACTTGTCAATTGTCTGTATGGTAAAACAAGACTTAAATCCCCCGGAGTTGCACTTTGAAGTGAAGGTGTGATTATGCTTGATTTGATTCTTTCTTCTGTTGAGCGTTTTCCTTCAAGCAAATCGCCTAATCTTTGAACCAAAATGCCTCCACCCAACATATTTGCTAAGCTTGCAATATGTTGACCATATGCAATTGGTTCTTTAAAAGGTTCTGTGAATTTCTTGCTTACTAAAAGTGCAAAGTTTGTATTTGGGGTTTTCTTATCCGCATAACTATGACCATTTACTGTCATAATTCCGTTATAATTTTCAGAAACAACTTCGCCATTTGGATTCATACAAAAAGTTCTAACTTCATCACCAAAAGTTGGTGCATGGTATATAAGTTTTGATTCATACAATTTTGATGTTATAGGTTCCATAACTGGTGCTGGAAGCTCAACCCTTACCCCAACGTCAACAGCGTTATTTATCATTTTGATTTTGTGTTTTGAAAATTCGTGCGCCATCCAGTCAGCACCTTCACGACCAGGAGCAACGACTACATAATCTGCAAAAAATAATTCACCATCATTTGTTTCAAAACCTTTTACTGTTTTGTTTTCAACGATTAGATTTTTAACTGTTTTATTATTTATAATTTCAATTTTATCTGATAAATAATCTTGCATATGTTTTAAAACATGCAACGAATATTCCGTTCCTAAATGACGTACTGGTGAATAAACTAGTTTTAATTCAGCAAGAGTTGCTTTGTGTGCAATGTCTGCATAAGTTTCTTTATCTAAGCCAAAAACTTCATTTGTTGCACCATGTTCCAAATAGATATCATCACAATATTTAATCAGTTTTTGCACGTCTTCATATGGCATATAATCTGTTAAATGTCCACCTACTTCAGGTGTTAAAGTAAGTTTGCCATCAGAAAAAGCACCTGCGCCACCCCAGCCACAAAGAAGACCGCATGTTCCGCAATTTGTGCATTTTTTTGAGCCATTTCTTAAATAACATTGTCTTTTTTCAATCTTGTCACCTTTTTCGACAAGAACAATTTTCCAATCAGGTTTTTGCTTTACGAGTTCTAGAGCCGTAAAAATACCTGCAGGGCCTGCCCCAATTATCGCTACATTGTACATAACATTATTCCTTTACTTAAATCCATTTTGTATTGTATAATAAAAATAAATAAAGGGAAATAAATTATGAATGAATACAAAATTTTAAGTTATGTGCCAACAGTAATTGAAAGTTCATCACGTGGCGAAAAGTCTTTTGATATTTTTTCAAGACTTCTTCGTGAAAGAATTATATTTTTAGGCTCTGCAATTGATGATGATGTTGCAAATTCCATTGTTGCACAACTTTTATTATTGGATAGTGAAAATAATGAAAAAGATATTATGCTTTATATAAATTCACCAGGTGGTGTTATAACTGCTGGTATGGCGATTTATGACACAATGAAACTTATTAAATCACCAGTATCAACAATTTGTTTAGGTGATGCTGCTTCTATGGGCGCATTTCTATTATCTGGTGGTACAAAAGGCAAAAGAATGGCTTTGCCTAATGCAAGAATTATGATTCATCAGCCGTTAGGTGGCGCTGAAGGACAAGCAACTGATATTGAAATTGAAGCAAAAGAAATTTTAAGAATGAAACAACAGTTAAATGAGCTTTTAGCACTTCATACTGGGCAAAAAATTGAAACAATTAAAAAAGATACAGAACGTGATAATTTCATGACTGCTGAGCAAGCTCTTGCTTATGGTTTGATAGACAAAATTATTACAAAAGTGTAATGGATAATAAGCAAGAATCAAGATATTATAAATATAGTGATTATTTAAAAAAAACATTTGGGACAAGAGTTTTTAAAATCACTATTGATGCAGGTTTTTCTTGCCCAAATCGTGATGGAACAATTTCGACTGGCGGTTGCATTTTTTGTGATGAAACCGGTAGCTTTTCAATGGGGCATGATAATTGTTTATCTATAAATAATCAGATTTTTCAAGGTATCGAGTATCTTCGAAAAAGACATAAGGCTGAAAAATTTTTTGCATACTTTCAGGCATTTACAAACACCTATAAGGATGTTGATGATTTAAAAAATATTTACGATAGCGCATTTTGTGACCCTTCCATTGTTGGAATTTCAATAGGTACGCGCCCAGATTGCGTTGAAGATGAAAAACTTGACTTAATTGCAAGTTATCCTAATCCTCAGATTGAATTTGGACTTCAAACAATTCATGATGAGACTTTGAAGTTTATAAATAGAGGGCATGATTATAAAACTTTTGAAGATGCTTATTTTAGAGCTAAAAAAAGAGGAATTAAGGTTTGTGTCCATGTAATTTTGGGACTTCCTTATGAAACTCGCTCAATGATGCTTGAAACTGCAAAAAAACTTGGTGAACTTGAAGTTGATGGTGTGAAATTACATTGTCTTACAATTTTAAAGGGCAGTAAACTTGAAAAGTATGCTGATGATATAAGATTATTAACAGAAGAAGAATACGCAAATTTGGTTGTAGATTTTTTTGAATATTTAAGTCCAGATACAACTATTCACAGAATTGCAGGTAGTGGACTTCGAAGTTTAACGGTTTTGCCTAATTGGATAAACCATAAATTTCATACTCAAAATCTTGTGGATAGAATTATGTGGGAAAAAAATATAAGACAGGGCGATAAATTTAAATTGCGCTCTTGAAACCCCTTAAAAAATTTGTTATAATCAATTTGTGGATAAGTTTTATATTTGTCCTGAGGTAGTTTAAAAATGAAAGGATTTAAGAACCATGAAAAAATTACTTAATGCTACGGGGGGGGGGCAACTAATAGATTAGCTTTCACTCTTGCTGAAGTACTTATCACGTTAGCAATTATTGGTGTTGTTGCAGCACTTACTATTCCCTCAGTTATTCTGAATACTAACCAAACTGAATACAAATCATCATTAAAAAAGGCAGTTTCGGTTTTAAGTCAATCATTATCAATGCGTTTAGCGACTGAAAATGATAGTCCGTCAACTACTAATAATAGTTTAGAACTTATGGATGTCATTGCATCGCATATGAAAACAATCCGTGCAGATTATAAAAATGCAGGAGCTTATGGTTGTGGGCCAATGAGAGTTCAAGACGGGGAATCAATGGAACATTCCGTAGGAAATGGGACTATGTATTGTAATTTTGTGACATCAGATGGTATGCAATTTTGGTTACCAGCGTCTACGGATGCTACTTTATTATCAGCTGGTGGTACCTGTTATAAACTAACTGGTACAATTGATGGCATCATTTATGAGCCTGCTGCTTTTTCAAATAGAAATAGTTGCGAAGCAAATTCTAATCATCAGTGGGCACCTGTTCATCCTGAAAAATTAAGTGATGCTGGTTGTAGTAATGATAACATTTGCTTTATTATAGTCGATGTCAATGGTGAAAAAGGTCCAAATAAAGCATCATCAGTTAATGAAGATGGTACTGTTAATATTCAGGACCGTTTTGCACTTATGTTAACAGGTGCAAATGGCACAAAAGTCATTCCTGCAGGACCTGCTGCCGCTGTTATGTACCAAAAATAATGTTAAAATTGAATATTTATTCTAAGTGCTTGGGAAACCAAGCACTTTTTTATACCCTTGAAACTATTTAAAAAATTTGTTATAATAACAATATAATTTTTGTTGCGAATAGAATTAAGAAAGGTATAGAATTTATGGAAAAATTAAACTTTAATCTCGGGGGGGGGGCATCTAGAAGTTTAAAAGCTTTCACCTTGGCAGAAGTTTTAATTACACTTGCTATAATCGGCGTTGTTGCAGCACTTACTATTCCATCGGTTATCACAAATTATAAAAATCAGGAAATTGCAACAAGACTTAAAAAAACTTTTACAACACTTGCAAATACAACAAATCTCGCAATTAAAGATTATGGTTCTATTGCATCTTGGCATTTAGGTGACACAAATAGCGGAGCTGCCGCAAAAGATTTTAATGATAAATTTTTAATCCCATACCTTAGAGTTATGAAAGATTGCGGCGTTTCAGATGAAGGCACTTGTTTGCATAAAGTTAAAACTTTAAATAATGTGGAATCAAATTTAACTGGTCAATATTATTCAAAATTTTTCTTAGCGGATGGCACCTTCATTGCGACAAAAATTTCAAGAAGTACTGCAAGCAATGGTGGCGAAAATGAATATCTTGAAATTCAAATTGATATAAACGGTGAACAAAAACCAAATATGTACGGGCGAGATTATTTTATTTTTAACTACACAATTAAATCAAAGGGTAATCCAGTTGGCAAATTAGTACCTTATGGCGCATTGACGATAGATAAGGCTCATATGAATATAACATCTGATTATGGTTGCAGAATTGGTGGACTTGGAAGTTATTGCTCTGCGGTTCTTTACACAAATAACTGGCAAATACCAGATAGAGACAAATTTGTTGAAATTGCAAAAAGCGAAAATTATAGATCTCAATATCCTTGGTAAAACAATAAAATTTATAAAGCTCCAAAAACTAATTGGGGCTTTAGTTTTGTTTAACTACCCTTGAAACATCTTGAAAAAATGTTATAATAAAGATGTGGAATTTTTAAACACGGAAATTAAGAAAGGATTTTAAAAATTATGAATAAATTCGCTTTAAATCACGGGGGGGGGGCATCTAGAAGTTTAAAAGCCTTTACTCTTGCCGAAGTTTTAATTACACTCGCCATTATCGGCGTTGTTGCAGCACTTACAATTCCAACATTAATCACAAAATATCAAAAACAACAATATGTAACTCAGCTTAAAAAAACTGTTTCAGTTTTGAATAATGGTTTTAGAAACATTATGGCAAGTGAGGGAGTTTTAAATCTTGCAAATACATCACTTTGGGCAAAAGCACCCGATGAATATGTCACAGGGAATAATTATTCTGAATTTGCACAAGAATTCGCAAAACATTTTAAAGTCCTTGAAGTGCAAGCAAATAGTTCAATAATGGGAGAAATGAATTATAAAAGATTAAACGGGAAAACCTGGGAATCTGCAGGTGCGTATGGTGTTTCATATTTTCATTTTGCGGACGGGTCAACAATTTATGTTCAGGCATACAAGCCAATTCAAAGCACTGTACCTGTTGATGAAATAAAGAAACAGGGTGGCAAATTTTATGAAAGATTAGGGGTTATTTTTGTTGATACCAATGGTGATCAAGGCCCAAATATGTTAGGGCGCGACCTTTTTCAATTTATGATAGGTCAAGACGGTAATCTATACCCTGCAGGTGGTAAAGATACAATGTATTATACAGGTTTAGATTATTATAATTGGGATAACTCAAATAAAGTTTATGGTTGCAAAACAGATGGTGATTTTTTTGGTCAAGGTTGTGCAGGACGTATAATTGAAGAAGGCTGGCAGATGAATTATTAAAAAGCTTTATTTTAGGGGGTTTTAAGCCCCCTGAAATTTTGTATTAACATTTGTAACAAAAAGGCAATTATTTCAGAAAAAAATACTTTATTAAAGTACGAGATATTAGTTTTTAGAGAGCACTTTAGTATTATGAACGAATCTGAAATTAACGCACTTTTTGATATAACAACTGATCCAATTAAAAACGTTTACGATTTATCCACACGCGATAGTCGTCAAGAAGTTGAACGTATTATTAGAATTTTTAATATAGTCAAGGAACAAAGAAAAACTTGTTCGAGAATTTCGGCAAGGGGACTTGTTGCTTTTCATATGCTAGTTAGCAACAACTAACAAAGAGCCAGGATAGGGATAGGAATAGGAAGTTAAAAAAAATAAGATTGTTTAACAATCTTATTTTTTTATGCTATAATCTTCCTACTCATTTTGGAGACGAAGCTAATGGAAATTATGAAAAAATTTAACAACTATGTGCAATCCCTTGAAACTTACATTATGTTTCAAATTAAGGCAAGAATGCTTGAGTTAACAGATGAATTAACCAAGAAGAATCGAAAGCCTATTGCTTTGTCTATGGGTGCACCAACAGATATGGTGCCAGAATATGCTGTTCAAAAATTAAGAGAATGTCTTGATGACCCTAAAATTCATACATATACAATTCCAAAAGGTGAAACATATTTTCTTGAAGCAGTTGCTAAAAGAATGAAAAACCGTTTTGGCGTTGAAATGAATCCAAAAACAGAAGTTTTTTCTTTAATCGGTTCAAAGGAAGGTATTGCAAACCTTATAAGAGAACTTATTAATCCAACAATTGTTGAAAAAGAAAAAGATATTATTTTAATTCCAAATCCAGGATATGCTTCATATAAGGAAATGGTAAAAGTGTCAGGAGGGTTGGCTTATAGTGTTCCTTTGACAAAAGAAAATAATTATATGCCAAATCTTGATAAAGTTTTAGAGCAACTTATAAAAGATGGTTATGATTCTAAAAAAGTTAAAGCTTTAATTATAAACTATCCAAATAATCCGCTTGGTTGTGTTTGTACAAAAGAATATATGCAACATTGTGTTGATTTTTGTATAAAAAATGAAATTATTTTAATTGCAGATAACGCATATTGTGATATTTATTTTAATGAAGAAGATAAACCAATAAGTATTTTTAATTGCGAAGGTGCTAAGGAAGTTGCTATTGAATTTTATAGTTTTTCAAAACCTTATGCAATGACTGGCTGGCGTATGGGTTATGCTTGTGGTAATTCTGAAATTGTTGGTATGTTAGGTAAATTAAAATCAACAATTGATACAGGTATTTTTAAAGCATTGCAACTTGTTGGTGCTGAATTAATAAATTCAAAAGAGGGTGATGAATATATTGCTCAGGCAAATGCAAAATTTAAAAATAAAATTACAAAATTTGTAAAAGGCTTAAACGAATTAGGCTTTAAAGTTGATGTGCCAAAAGCAGGATTTTATCTATGGATAGAAAAAGCCCCAAAATACAAAACAAGTAAAGAATTTTGTGATGCTTTGCTTGAAAAATCAGGCATTGTTGCAGTCCCTGGAAATGCTTTTGGTGATTTAGGTGAAGGTTGGGTACGTTTGTCTATAACTGCTGATGAACAAAGTCTTGATGAAGTTATAAGACGTATGAAAGAGGACAACCACAGATTTGAATAAGGTTGTAATTATTGATTATGGCGCAGGAAATGTTAAAAGTGTTGGCAATATGCTGACATCTTTTAATGTTGAATATGAGATTACTTCTGATGAAAATAAAATTTTATCTGCTGATAAAATTATTTTCCCAGGACAAGGGCATTTTGAGCAGTCAATGTCTAAGCTTAACGAAAAAAATCTTATTGTTCCAATTAAAAAAGCTGTCCAAAAAGGAATTCCTTTTTTAGGTATTTGCCTAGGGCTTCAAATTTTATTTGAAAAAAGTGAAGAAGCACCAAATGTTGCAGGTCTTTCAATTTTTGAGGGGGAAGTTAAGAAATTTCAAATAGGGAAAACACCACAAATTGGCTGGAATAATATAACAACTACAAAAAATAATACTTATTTAAAAGATGAATATTTTTATTTTGTAAATTCTTATTATGTGTTACCTAAAAACGAAGATATAATAAGTTCAACAACAAACTATCATATCGATTTTTGCTCTTCAATAGAATATAAAAATATAGTTGCCTGTCAATTTCACCCAGAAAAATCTGCAAAGGCTGGTGTGGAATTTTTTAAGAAATGGATAGGCTAATTTAAAAATAAAAAACCAAAAAAACCACAAAACAAAATTCGTTTTGTGGTTAAATTCAAACTTGCGTCATAACCGAAATGCTAGACGCAAAATTTTCAACTTCCTCTCCATTTTATGGTAACCTTACCTTATATAAACATTTAAAATTATTGTTTTAAAATCTTTTTTAATAGCTCTAACCATTCCCTTTTAAGCTATTTTACGCCACCACTCCTTTCAAAAATGAGACTTAAATTAACTTTCTTGACGTAGTCCATTATAACTAACCAGGTTTGTTAATATCAACTCTTGAAATTTTTTATTTTTTATTTTTATAGCATGCCCCTTGCAAAACTTGAAAAAAATAAAATTTACAAACTTAATGTTTGGTGAATATTTTATTTTTTTATATAGTATTTTAAATTTTCTTAAAAAAACAAAATAAAATTTTACATTTATAAAATTGGGCATATAATATACTTGTGATGTACAAAAAAGGTTTATTTATTTTAATTTTATTGCTTTGCCAGTTATCATTTGCTTATGCTAGTGATAATTATTTTGAAGTGCAAACAAATGAAATAAGGCTTGAAGATTATTTTAATGATGCAAATATTCAAAATTATAAGGTAAGAGAAAATGAATATTTTAGACCTTCTAAGGCAAGTGATATTTTACCTGCTGATAAAAATTTTCAGGAAGGCGACTTTTCAATTAAATCAAGTTCAGAAAAAACAAACGATAAATATTTGCTTGAAGGTATTGAGCAAAAAACTGGGTTAAATTTAAATAAAAAATATTTTGAGCTAGAAACAGGTTTTTATAATGTACACACTCGTGCAGACATTAATCATTCAACAAAAGAAGTATATTTGGCTCCAAAATTAAAATACAAAGATAAAGTTTCGCTTGAAGCAACAAGCTATATGGATTCAAAAGGCGATTATTTTCGCCAGGAAGTCGGTCTAAAATATATGCCAAAATTTTTAAAAAGTGGTTCTGTTGGAATAACTGGCGGTTCAAAATTTACAAAAGATATGATAAGAAGTGACAGGGTAAAATTTACAACTGATTTCTTTCTTTTTTAATATTCAAAATTTATTTTTTAAATGTGTACAAACGTAAAGTTTTATTGTTTAAACATGCAAAAAAAAATGTTTACGCATTTTATTCCTACATAAAAATCTAGTCGTGAGGAATGAAAATGATAAAACCAATATCTTCTGTTAACTTTTTGACAAAAAAAGGAAATGTGAATTTTGCAAATGGTAATTTAAATTTAAGCACAAAGCCTATCCCATATGACACAGTTAGTTTTTGTGGCGAGAGTATGAGCAAAAGAGATAAGCTTGAAGAATTGATTTCTAATTCAAAAACAAGTGCTATGTATGTTATGGATAGAGGTGTTGAAATTGCCCAAAAATACGGTGCGAAAGAGGTTAGGGAAGAACATACATTGCTTGCTTGCCTAGAAGTTTTGGATAATTATATAGAAGATTTGGATTCTGGTGCTACATATTATGGTGAAGAAAAATCGTCAGATTTAGCATCATTTATGGAACAATTTTTTGATTCTAATATGTTTAAAAAAGCTGACGTAAGAAAGAAAATTAAACCTGTTATTAAAGATGAAATACAATTGCTTCAAAATATGATGGCAGAAAATGGAAGAGAATCTAAAATCCAAATTACAAAACCTAGTTTTAATACAGACCATTTAAGCACAATTTATGCAATTTGGAACCAAGATAATATAGAAGACGTCTTGGCTTTTTGTGATTCAACCGTATTAAATGCTTCTTTGTATCCAGATAATGATGAATATACGAAAAAAATTGCACTTCCATTTAGAAGAAGATTGCAAGAAGCGCTTATGTTAAATGATACTAAAACTTCTGAAAAACCACATATAAAATTTTATGATGAAAAAGCAAGAAATATTTGGAAAAATTTAGCAGTCGGTACAAATATGTTTATTTTGCATGATAAAACTGTAAATCCGCAATATCTGGTTAATAGTTTTGAACATATTTTAAGTGTTCATGGTGAACAATTCGGTAAATTAAATAAAGAAAATACAAATGTAGTTGTTTTTAACGATAACGCAACTGGTGATTATATTTCACACAAAATCAGACAAGCCACAAAAGAAAAAGACAAAAATCACGTTTTGGTATTTTCAACAAAAACAACAAATTATCATTTTTCTTCAATGATGGAAGAAACATTTAAGAATCCGCCTAAAAATGTTAAATTTGTTGTCGTAAGTGAAAAAGACCAATATTATCAAAATGTTGATGTGCAAGATAGCGAAAATCCATTTGCTGATTTTGGTGAAGTAAATGTTCCTATTTTAAATACTGAGCAAGCTAAAAAAATATTTAGAGAAGAAAATGTTTTAGTTTCAAAAATCAAAAAACCATTTACGCCTGAAGCAGTTGACAAATGTGTCGAAATTTCAGCAACGCTTTCAGGAAGTTATCCAGAAAAAACTCAAAAAATAATGGATTTAATGGCTTCTTATTATGTTGATAATGAAAAAATTACAGTTGATGATGTTATGGCTTATGTAAAAGAAGCAAACGAAGTCTTTAAAACCGTTGATGTGGATAGTTCTGTTATTGTTAACTTTGATACCGGTAAAAAATTATCAGATATTGTTGGTTCTGATGGAACAAGACGCGAAGCTAACTCTATTGTAAGAATGATAAATGACAAAACAGTAGGTACAAAGGGTTATATTATTTATTCTCAAGATGGTTATCCGGGAGCTGGCAGACGTCATACAGCACAGGCGATAGCAGGAGAGGCAAAAATCCCATATATTGAAATTAATGCACTCGATTTTGGTACGAAAGATGTTGATCTTTTTGGTGGTGGAAATTTAACTCCTGAAGCTTCAATTAAAAAATTATTTGGACTTGTTAAATCTCAGGCAGAAACCAATGAATCAAAATCAGCTGTTTTATTTATTGAAAATTTTGAATATTTTTCAGTTGGTGAACAGGTAAGCGAATATCACCAAAAGGCTATGTCTCAACTTTTAAGAGAAATGGGCAATGCCGAAAAACAAGGTTTAAACATTGTTGTAATGGGTTCAATGTCTGACCCTGATTGTATAGGTAATTCAACCTTAAAATCTTTTAAATTCATTGATAAAATAGAAGTTGAATCACCATCATCTAAAACTGAGGCAAGAAGAGAAATTCTTGATTACTATATTAAAAATAAAAAACTAGAAATAGCTGGCGATGATGATGAACAAAAAGCTTTAGTTTTAAGTAGTGCAGCAGATACCACAAGAGGTTTCCCACTTGTTGAACTCATTGCTTTTTTAGATAAAGCTAATAATATTTCAAGAGAAAGAGGCAAAGACAAAATTGACCAAAAAGATTTTATAGAGGCATATTTGCAAATAACAACTGGTCGTCCAGCTTCTTATAATATGCCAGACCATAGTAAAGAAATTACATCAGCCCATGAATGTGGACATGCAATTACGGCACAAATTATGAGCGAGATTATCAATAAAAAAGATATGCCTTGGTACACATCTTCTGATATTAACTTTATTGCACTTGACCCAAGAAGCAATTATTTAGGCGCTGTTTATACAAAGAGAAATTCAACTCAGGAATATACATTTGAAGAAGTTTTTGCAGATTTGGTTTTGGCATTTGGCGGACATTCTTGCGAAAAATTAATTTATGGAATGGACGGCAGCTGGGGTATTACAGGCGATATGCAACAAATGACTTCAGAGATTCAAACAGCTATTCAATATATGGGTCTTGGGCCAAATGTCGGCAAAATTTGCATACAGGGAAATATGTTTGGTAACCTTGATATTTCAGCTTCAATGAGAGAAAAAATTGATAAAGATTTTGAATGTTTTTCAAAAAATGCAAATCTTGCATCAGACAAAATAGTTGAAGCATATATGCCATTTATTAAAGAATTTGCTGATAAATATAAATCACTTGTTGGGACTGGAGAATGTGTTATAAGTGCAAAACAATTCAGGCAAGAATTAAACGAATGGCGTGAAAAACAATCTGCTGAGAAGAAAGCAGAATTTGAAAAATTAGAAAATGAAATCGAAGAGATTATTAGTAAAACCAAAGAAGGAATAGTAGTTGAAGATGAAAATAAGAAGTATTGCCCACTTTAATAAAATACCTAATTTTCAGGAATTAAATACAAAAAAACAAGAAAAAATAGGGGTGCAAAATCCTATTTCTTCAAATGTTATTTTAAATTATATGAACTATACCTCAATTCCTTTTATGGGAAGGGAAAAAGTCTCTTTTGTTGATACGATTTCTGATAATTATTTTAAACTTCCTAAAATAAAAACAAAAAATGGCAATATTATTCAGGCTTATCCTGATAAAACACAATTGGCTTGTGCGGAAAGTTTATATGAAGGCAACAGTACTGTTTGTATCGCACCAACTGGTACTGGTAAAACCGCAATCGCCAATTATGTAATTACAAAAAATTTAAAAGACGATAAAAAAACTATTTATACAACTCCGCTCAAAGCATTATCTAATGATAAATACAGAGAATTTTGTAAACTCTATGGTGATGAAAAAGTTGGTCTTTTAACAGGTGACATTAAATTAAACAAGGATGCGCCAATTGTTATAATGACAACTGAAATATACAGAAATATGGCACTTGGTGCTTATGCAAAAAATAGTGATGAGCGCTTCGATGGTGTTAAAACGGTTATCTTTGACGAAGCTCATTATATCGCAGAACATGAACGTGGACGTATTTGGGAAGAAAGCATTATGCTGACTCCATCAAGTGTTCAAATATTGCCATTGAGTGCCACGATTGGTAATGGTTTAGAATTTGCATCTTGGATTGAAAATGTTACAGACAGAAAGACAAATTTAGTTGAAGCAAGTCCAAAGGATAGGCATGTTCCTTTGGTTTATTATAATTATGTTGGACTTGAAAAAGGTGGGTTCCAAGAACTTATTAAAGGTAAAGTTAATATAAAGGCTATAAATAAAAATTTTGAAAATGATTCTTTGTCACAAAGACAAATAAGAGCAATTGATATGCTTTATCAAATTCAAAATAATAAAGATGATGATTATGTGGCTTCTAAAGAGGAGCAAAAAGAAATTCTTGATATTTTGAATTTTATGACTCATTCTTCAAAAACACCACATTTGCAATTTGCAGATCTTTTAAGAAGAGAATTTAGATTAAAAGAAATCAAGGCTCAAGAAATTACGCAACTTTTAATAGATTCTGATTCAAAAAGCATAAATGATTTTGAAACTCCAAAAAATGCAAAAGTGGAAAAGAAAAATGATTATAAAAATCTTGTAAGAGCACTTAAATCAGATAATAAATTGCCAGCTTTAGTTTTTATATTTTCTAAGGCTAACTGTAATGACGCATCTGCAATTTTAGCAGATGGTGGTTTAAATTTAACCACTCAAAAAGAAAAAGAAGAAATTCAAAAAATTATAGATAATTATAAAGAAAAAGGTATTTATTTAGGTAAAGAATTCAGCGAAAGAGAACTTTTGCAAGGTGTCGCAGTTCATCATGCAGGTTTGCTTCCAGCGCATAAAAAATTGGTTGAAGAATTATTTTCTAAAAAACTTGTAAAAACTGTTTTTGCAACATCAACATTATCTGCCGGAATAAATATGCCAGCTAAAACAGTTGTTATAACATCTGTTGATCGCCCCACAAGAAATCAATTTGGTGGTATAGATTATGTTCCTTTAACTGCTAACGAATTTCATCAAATGTCAGGAAGAGCAGGAAGACGCGGAATTGACACAATTGGCAATGTTGTTTTATATAAGCTTACAAACAAAGACTCACATATTGCAAAAGATTTGATTTTGAAAGCACCAGATAAGGCTAAAAGTTCTTTTAGTCCAAGTTATTCTTTCTTGCCTGCTTATTATCAAAGATGTGAAGATGATTCGCTTTTGGATTATTTCCAAAGAAACACTTTGAAGGTATACCAGGCTGAAAATAAACACAAAACACTTGTTAATTTAAAAGAAGATTTCGAGAAATACAGACAGGCTCTTGTTGAATTAAATTTCTTAGAACCAACAGAAAAAGGCTATAGACCAACTTTAAAAGGCCAAATGTTAACAAAAGCCCATGGATATAACCAACTTGCAATAGTAGATGTAATATTCTCTGGTTTTCTTGAACAATTAAATCCGATTGAACTTGCATCTTTTGCGGCTGCGATGACTTCAGAAAAACAAGATAGAAACAATAAAGACAAAGACGAAATGATTTTTGCACAAAATCTTATGGAAATGTGCAAAAAATCTGATGATACAGTACCATTAATTGATAGTTTAATGCTTGCTTTTGAATCAGATGACAGAAAAAATGAAGTTGAAAAAGAACATAAAATAAAAAATTATTCTGATTATAAAACAGGAATTTTTGAAGCTTGGCTTGCATATAATTGGGCTTATAAAAACTCAGAAAATCCAGAAAAAAGTACTAATAATTTTAAAATGCTAGGAAGGGAATTTGTAGGCAAAAAAGCCAAAGGAAAAGCTCTTTCTCTATCAAGTGCAAGAAGGTTTGAAGATGGTAATATTTATAGGATTTTGGCTCAATCAACAGATGTGTTGAAACAAATTATAAATATTAGTGAATTTGCAATTGAAAATGAATATCCAAATAAAAAATACTATGAAAATTTAATTCAAACTGCAACTAAGGCTGTTGAATTAATTAAACACCCACCAATGTATGATGCATCAGCAGTAGGCAACAATGAAAATAACTAATATAAAAGCCAATTACTATAATTTTATAAACTTTAAGCAAAATCTTATCAAGAAAAATGTTGATAAGGAATTGAAAGCTGATACTTTTGAAAAATGCAATCTAAGTTTTAAAGGACAACCTTGTTCTGCTGATGATTTTAAAATAAAAGCGCTTTACGATATACCTTGCCCTTGTTGCGGGACGAATATGGTCACCAATTCGCAATTAAATAGTTTTGTGAATTCTGTATGTGATAGAAAAGGTGACGAACTTGTCAAAGTTCTTAAAAGATATGATAAATATTATCGTCCTGTTGAAAAAGATGTTGTTGCAGAAATTTCAAAATATGCAGTTTTATATCCTAATTTGAATGTTGAGGAATTGACTAAAACAATAAGTGTTTTTCACAGAGAAAATTTGCAAAATGAACAAAGAGAGATTCTTGATGAATTAAAATCTTTTGCGCCACTTTTGAACAAAGAAACATCAGAAAGATATAAAAAATATATTGATGATTCTTATAAATTAATTGAAACTTTTACCGATGAACAAACTTTTAAAAGAAAATCATTTATTTCTAATTTAGAAAATATATGTAGCACTTCAACTTCAAAAGAGAACCAAGAAAAAATCTTAAAAGTTGCACAAAAATTACCAACATCAAGCAATAGCGCAAGTGCTTTCTTCATTAAATACTCTAGAAGAGGACAATTCGAAATTGCAAACAGGCTTTTAAATTCTGCCCTAGGCACAACAGAACATGTTCAGCCAAAATCTAAGGACGGGCAAAATAATACAATGAATTATATTGCGATGTGTGCAGACTGTAATTCAAAACGCGGGAATATGCCTTATGGTGAATGGTTTGTTTATCATCCAGAAATGCCTGCAAACCTGCAAAAATATTTAGATGAAGTTGTTAAAAGAATAGTTAATAAAGAAGTCAGAGGTTATAACAGTTATCCAGAAGATGTTGTTAAGGCAATAAGAAAAGAAACAAAGGGTAAAGTAAATCTTATCATAAATGAAGTCAGACCTGATGATGATTATGCAGTTGAAATTCCAAAAGGCGCTACAAAAGCTGAAAGAATTGCTTTGATGGAAAAAAGTTTAGCTGACAAAAAATTAACTCTTGAAAAACTTAAAAAAACTGAACAAGATCTGAGAAAAGATAAAGAATATAAAATTTTGGTTGAACTTGAAGAGATAAAAAAAGAACTGGAAAAGCTTGTAAAAGAAAAAAATGAAGTTTCAAATGGTTTAAATGATGTTAGAAAGGCCGAAGGTGTGCATGCCCAAAGGGTTGCTAAAATTGAAGCAATTAAAAAACAACTGGCCGATCCTAATATTTCAAAAAAAGAGGAAGCAACGTTAAAAGATAAATTGTCAAAACTTGAAAAAAGAATGGAAAAAGAAGTAAATTACGAAGAAGAACGTAAAACTTTGTCAGACAGATATGATGAACTTAAAGTTTTGATTGCAGAAAAAACGGCAGAGTTAGAGGAAAAGAAAACAAAAATAAAACTACCTTCAGATTATGCTGTTCAAGAAAAAGAATTGCTTGAAAAACTTGAGATAATTTATGCACTTAAACGTAAAATTACAACCAATAAGACTAATATTGAAGATAAAAAATCCGTTCTTGAAAGAAAAAATGAAATAATGTCAGAACTTAAAAGTCTAAAAGGTGAAGTTGCGTTTTTCGAAAGTTCTTGTCTTGATATTGAACCAAATAATGATGCTATAAACAAATATAATATTTTAATTAAAAAACTTTCATTTATTGAATCAATTGATTCTGCTCGTTTTAGAAGTGCATTTAAGGCTCCAAAGGGAATAAAGTCTGATTTTATCTTAGATGAAGCAAAGAAATCTATCAGAGAACAAATTGCAGTTTTAACAGATGAACCTGCTGTAAGAAATAAAATAAATATAGACAGAATTGAAGCCTTGGAAGATGAAAAAGAAGAATGTAATTTAAGGTTAGCAAAAATTGCTTCTATAGAAGCAAGTATTGTTGCGACAGAGAAAGAATTGGCAGAACTTGAAGAAAGGGATGGAAAAGAAGAAATCCTGGTTAGAAACCTTGAAAAAGTAAGGTTAAGAAAGAAAATTATAGAAGATAAAATAAAAGATTTGGACATTAGAAAAAGAATCACAATTCTTGAAGATACAATTGCAAGACATGCAAACGAACTTGCGAACCTTAGAAATCTTCCTGAGTAGTTTTGAAAATATAAGTAAATAAAAAAACTCGCCCTTAAAGCGAGTTTTTTGTAAGTGGTGCTCCAGGCCAGACTTGAACTGGCACTAGGGGTGAGCCTAATTGGATTTTAAGTCCAACGCGTCTACCGATTCCGCCACTGGAGCGTCTTTAATTATCTTATTACAAAAATAACTTTTGTCCAGTTATTTTTCTATAAGCGCATTTATTTCATCAACCATAACATCTGGGTCGATGCCATGAACCTTTGCACCAGCTTCAAGATTTTCAAAACGCGCTGCTGCGCAACCAATACAGCCTAAACCATATTTTGCAAAAACTTCTAAACTTTCAGGATATTGTTGAACAATATCTAATAAGCCCATATCTTTTGTTACTTTTCCCATTTTTTGCCTTTCTGTTTTTCTTTATTAATTATTATATATGAAAAAAAAATCTAATTACAACCCTAAAGATTGTGTTGGATTAAAAAATTTTAAAAAAGATATTCTTAAAACAAAAATTACTTTTAAATGCCTGAATGATAATCTCGTTTTAAGATTTATTGGTCTGTTTCAAAATTTTTATTTATCATTTTTTCAAAATCGGAAGGCTTGATATCTTTTATAAAATTTTTGAATTCAAGCGCTTCTTGTTCGTCTCGTTGCGTGTTTGTTGTTATACCGCCTTTTGAAATAACTTCTGGTGAAACGTAAATTGGAACTTGTGCCCTTATTGCAATCGCAATTGCATCTGATGGTCTTGCATCTATTTCAGCAATTTTTCCATCCTTGTTTTTTAGAACAAGTGAAGAATAATATGTTTCTTCTGTTACGTCATTAATTCTGACTTCTTCAAGCTTAAATTCCGTTTTGTTAAAAATATCAATAAATAAGTCATGTGTCATAGGACGGCTTGAAGGTATATTTTCTATTTTTCTGATAATTGAACTTGCTTCAGCTGAACCTATCCATATAGGAAGGGCTATTCTGTTTTCTGCGTCGTTTAAAACTACAATTGGTGAACCACTTCTTGTGTCAAGTGCGATTCCCATAACTCTCATTTCTATCATAATGTATCCTTTTATTTTATAGTTTTATTATACACGCAAAAAACCGTCTTGTTATATACAACAACAAGACGGTTTTTTATATTTATTTTGTTAATTAGCCTCCAAAAAGCTTTTTGATACCATTGCCGATACCTTTTATGACGCTTCCGACACCTTTTGCAATTTTACTAACAGCGCCACCAATTGCTTTACCGATTGTACCACCGCAGATTGCGCCAAGAACACCACCAACTACGGTACCTATACCAGGGCAAATCGCACTACCTATTGCTGCACCCTTAGCGGCACCCCAAATACCACCACCAATTGTGCCGGCTCCTTTTAGGACTTTTGTACCAACACCTTCTTGTTCTTGTTCTTGTTCTTGTGGTTGTTCTTGAACTTGAGTTTCTTCTGTTGGTACTAAGTCATTATAAATGTCACCATATGGATTTTGATAAGGCGGCATTGTACCAAAAATGTTATCACATTGTGGACAATTCTGAACCTGTGGTTGTGCATATACTGAAAGCACTTCATGTGCTAATTCGTGACAACTGCCTGTTGTTGGTTGTTGGACATATCCGTGATGTCCATGGTGTCCGTGTCTGTGGACTGGTGGATGTTCGATCATGTGCATAATAAACTCTCTTTCTCTTTCTTGAATATACTCTTAAACATGTAAACAATTTTTGTATATAAAAATTGCTTAAACATGCTATATTACATGGGGAAACACCTATTCTGTAAGGCTTATAATATATTTACAAAACTTAACATTATACTATGCTAATATGCCTATATGTTGAAAGGTCCTTTTTTAGATAAGAATTTTATAGGTTCACTTGATAATTTTGAAGAAAGCAAAGTTGTTATGCTTGGTATGCCTATGGATTCAACAGTTAGTAATCGTCCGGGGTCGCGTTTTGCGCCACAGTCTATTAGACTTGAAAGTATAGGAATCGAGACTTATTCACCAACATTTGACAAAGATATGCAAGATGTTATGTTTTATGATGCCGGGGATTTAGATTTGCCTTTTGGTAATCCAAGAAGACAACTTGACATTATCCAAGAGAATGTCAGAGAAATATATAATTCATCAAAAAAAGTTTTAGGTATTGGCGGCGAACATCTTGTAACACTTGCAGAAATTGAAGCAATAAAGGATTTTTATGGTAATTTAGCTGTTGTTCAATTCGATGCTCATACTGATTTAAGGGAAGCATATCTTGGTGAAAATTTGACGCATTCAGGTGTTATGAAACAAATTTCAAAAATTGTTGGTTTTGAAAATATTGCTCAAATTGGTATTCGTTCTGGTGAAAAAGAAGAATTTGATTTGATGAAAAAATACAAAACACAAATTTTTGACCCTTCTGAACTTAAAAAATTTGAAGGTAAAAATATATTTTTAACTATCGATTTAGATGTTTTAGATTCTTCTCTGATGCGTGGAACTGGAACTCCTGAAGCTGGTGGTTTGACATACAGAGAACTTCTTAGATGGCTTTGTGAATTAAAAAAATATAATATTATAGGTGCCGACGTTGTGGAACTTGCGCCAGATATTGACCCAAGCAAAGTTTCAACTGCAAGCGCTTGCACTTTAATCAGAGAAGTTTTAATGCTTTATTAAACATGGGCTTTTAAGATTTAAAATGGGACAACTCCATCTCGCATGAATCTGAATTGTTCATTTTCATCAATTTCAAGAGGCGGTTTTTCTTTTTCTTTTTCTAATCTTCTTTTTTCTTCTTGGGTTTCAGATTTTAATTCAATAATTTTTTGTCCTTTTTCTCTGTTAAAAAAGTTGAATTTAAAACCATCTAAAAGACCATATTCTGTTTCTGCTTTATACATCCCAAAATTGATAGCAAAACAAGTTGGATTTGCTAAAAATAAAATCAAAAACAATGCAATAATAATCTTTTTCATAATTTATATTTTACCAAGAATTTATAAAACTATCAAATAAGTTTAGATAAAATATTATCTATTTGTTGTTTTGTATCTTCAATAGTATTTTCATTTTTTATCACAAAATCACATTTATATATTTTTTCACTTTCATCCAATTGTGATTCAATACGTTTTTTTGCATGTTTAATTTCATAATTATTTCTTTTCAAAATCCTGTTTAACCTTATTTCTTTGTTTGCGCTAACAAAAATTATTTTATCAAACATTTTTTCAAAATTTGCTTCAAATAAAAGTGGCACAATTGCAAAAACTATTTTTTCATTTTTATTTTCTTCAAAAAAATTTTCAATTTTTTGTTTTACTTTTGAATGAATTACTTTTTCTAGTTTATTTTTTTTATCAAAATCTTCAAACACAATTTCTGCAATTTTTTTTCTGTCATTAGTTTGGAATAAATTAAAAATTTCTTCTTTTACTTTTTTATCATTTTCAAAAATTTCTTTTGATATTTTGTCTGCACAAATAGTTTTGAAATTTTGTTCAATTAAAATTTCTTCAACTAAACTTTTTCCTGAGCCGATGTTGCCTGTAATGCCTACTTTTAACATAACTTTATTTTATAACAAAAATGTTGTATAATTAAAACATAAGTTTAGGAGGAGAAAAATATGTCTAATCCAATGTTCAATAAAATTAATACAATGGAAGCAGTTATTGATGAAAAAGGGTCAATGACAATTCAAGGTGCTTGTCTTAAAACTGGTTTTTTATTGCTTTTAGCATTAGTTTCAGCACTTGTTACTTGGAATTTAGTTATTAATGGTTTTACAGACAAGGCTTCAATGCTTGCATTTGGCGGGATTATTGTTGGTTTTATTGCTGTTATATGTGCATCTTTTAAAAAACAATTTTCTTACATAATTGCACCTATTTATGCGCTTGCTGAAGGCTTGTCGCTTGGTGCAATTTCTGCAGTGTACAATAATTATGCAAACGGTATAGTTATACAGGCGGTTCTTGCAACATTAATTACTTTATTTGCAATGTTGTTTTTATATTCTTCAGGTTTAATAAAAGTGACAAAAACATTTTTAAAAGTTGTTTATATTGCAACAGCTTCTATATTTATCTTTTATTTAATTACAACCTTGGCATATTATTTTAAAATTACATTTCTGGCACCGCTTGTTGGTGCGTATGACAATGTTTTTGTTATATGCGCGGTAATTGTTATTGCTGCTTTTAATTTGATTGTTGATTTTTATTTTATAGAACAGGGTGCAAATTCTTATTTTCCTAAATATATGGAATGGTATAGTGCACTTGGTCTTATGGTGACAATCGTATGGCTTTATATTGAATTTTTAAGATTATTTAGCAAAAGAAGATAATAAATGATTAAAAGAAGCTGGAAAATTAAAGAAATCAATAATGATTCGGGACTTTCAGATTACATTAAAAGTCTCGTTTTAAGAAGGCTTCTTTTAAACAGGGGTATTGAAAAAAAAGTTGATGCCGAGAATTTTTTAAATCCTAAAAAAACAAATTATGTTTCACCTTATGCTTTTGTTGATATGGAAGTTGCCATATCAAGAATTATAAGTGCAATAGAAGCAAATGAAAAAATCTTAATTTGGGGTGATTTTGATGCAGATGGTGTAACTTCAACGGCACTTTTGCATAAAGTCTTTTCTAAGATAGGTGCAAATTTTACCCATTTTATTCCTAACCGTAAAGATATGGGTCATGGGTTAAATTCAAAAAAACTAATCGAATTTATAAGCAGAGAAAAAGTTAAACTTGTTATAACGGTTGATTGCGGTATTTCAAATGTAAAAGAAGCAAAACTTTTAAAAAATTTAAAAGTTGATTTAATTATAACTGATCATCACAAAATGGAGGGCGAGATTCCTTGTGCGTATGCAATAATTAACGCTAATGCGCCGAATAAAATTGAAGAAAGGTTAGATTTATCTGAAATTAAAAGTTTATGCAATTTGGCAGGTGTTGGTGTTGCTTTTAAATTGGCGCAAGCCCTTATTGAAAAGTGTCCAATTTTAAAAGGGATTGAAGAAGAATTATTATGTTTGGCTTGTGTTGGCACAATTTCTGACCTTGTTCCTTTATTTGGTGAAAATAGAAAAATTGCAACTGAGGGGTTAGAATTTATAAATGCCAAAAAACACAAAGGAATCTCTAAATTATTTGAAATGGTTGGAAAACAAGGTGTTATAACAAGCACAGATATTGCTTTTGTGCTTACGCCAAGGATAAATGCAATGGGCAGATTATCTGATGTCAAAGCGCCTTTTGAACTTTTGTGCGAAGAAAATCCTAATAATTTTCAAGAAAATATTGAAACATTAAATAATTACAATAAAATCAGACAAGCTTTATGCGAAGAAACATTGTCTGAAGTTCTTGAAATTGCAAAAAAAGATAAAAATAAAGCCATAATCCATTTTAATCCTGATTGGAATATTGGAATAATCGGAATTGTTGCATCGGGTATAGTTGAGGCAACTTCGAAACCGGTCTTTTTAATGACATCTGGTGAAAATGGTCAAATCAGATGTTCTATAAGAAGCCCAAAAGGCTATAATGTTTATGAAATTTTAAAACACAACAAAGACATTTTTCAGGGTTTTGGTGGTCACGCTCTTGCTGGCGGTTTTTCATTTGATAGCAATGAAATTTCTTTTGAGCAAGTAAAGATAAAAATTCTAAACACAATAAAAGAACTCTACGGAGGTATTTTAATTGATAATTCAATTGAATATGATATTGAGCTTGAAACAACAGATTTAAGTGAAGATTTGCTTAAAGAAATAAAAATACTAGAACCATTTGGTGAAGGAAACCCGGCGCCACTTTTCTGTATTAAAGATACCAATTATTTTTCTCATAAATTTGTTGGCAAAGAAACTAAACATTTAAAACTTGAATGCAAAAAAGATAATTCAATTTTGAATTGCGTATGGTGGCAAAAGGATAAATTTAATCAGACAGGAGTTATAGATTTATTATTTGTGCCAAAATTAAATATTTTTAATGATATCAGAACTATTCAACTTGAACTTATTGATGTGTATTCAAAAACGCAAAATGATATCAAGATTTATGACCATAGAAAAAAGGATAATATTTTTCCGCAAATTAATGATTATCTAAAAAAAGATGGGATTAATCTTAAAGTTTATGCAAAAAAACAAGTAACTTTTGAAAATATTAAAGGATATGAAACCATTTTAAAAAAAGTAAATGATGAAAATGGCAACGAGAATGGAATTATGTTTTTTGATTATCCATCTAATATTGAAGAATTTAAAGAAATATTCAAACAAAACGATTATAAAAAAATTCATTTATTGGCTGAAAATTTTGCATACGATATTGAATTTTACATAAAAAATCTTTTAGGAATGCTTAAATATGCTCATAACAAAAAGCAGGGCGACATAAATATTTCAAAAATGGCAGAATTATTAGGTGTTAATTACGATTTTGTTCAAGTTGTTTTTGAAATTTTCGAGCACGAAGGAGCTATAAAAATTTTATCTGAAAACAAGATAGAATTTATTAAGTCGATTCCTGTTGCGGATTTTAAAAATAATACTATGTATGAAATTTTAAATGATGAATTTCAAAAAATTTCAGAATTCAAAAAACTTTTGTCAGATTCGTCAGTTGACGAAATTTTGTCTTTTATTAATTAATATTTTTTAAATTTTCAAAAGGCATTTTTCTGCATATTTTTTCAGTTTTTACATCAACTGCAACAACTTCGATGTTTGCTTCTGAAAGCACTTCGTCTGTTTCTTTTAATTTGATAACTTGTTTAAAAGTCATAGATATTTTTTTAGATGGAGCAACACTTGTTTCAATTATTAGGTTATCGTGGAGTCTTGCACTTTTTTTATATTTAATTTCAATATTTATTACAGGAAGTGCAATCCCGCCTTTTTCAATTTCTTTCATATTATAACCATTATCTTCGCAAAAAGCAGTTCTTGCCTGTTCACACCATCTTAAATATGTTCCATGCCAAGCAACACCATAAGTATCTGTGTCTGCCCAATAAACTCTTGTTTCAAATTTATGCACTTTAAAATCCTCTTTTTTGAGTTATTTTAGCATATTATATTATTTTGTCCAAGGAAAAAGAACTCTTTTAACGTATCTGATACTGCTTTCTGAAAGTTTAGGTTTTTCACCTTTTTTATGACATAAATATAAAAGTGTTTGAAAATTTAAATCTTCACACCTGATAGTTGGTTCTTTTTTTGTTGTGTAAACACCAGTTATAAAAGGTTCTTCCATGTTGTCATTTGTTATTTTAAGTTCAAGAGAATAGCCTCTGTATTTACCTTTTTTAAGTTCAATTGTGTCGCCTTCACTTAGTTTTTTGATATAGGGTATGTCTAAAAACTTTTTGTATTTATCAACTACACCTTCAACGTATGAAATTTCATTATCATTTTTGAGGTTTTTATATATGTCTTTATTTACTTTTAGATTGGCTTTAAAACTTATCATTATACTGTTTTAAAACTCATAAAAAATTAAATTGCCTAAAAATTAAATATTTTTTACAGTTAAAGGCATATCTTTAATTTCAAGTTTGTATATAGCCTCAGCACCTAAATCTTCAAAGGCAACAACTTCACTTTTTAAAATGCAATCCTGCAAAAGACAAGCAACCCCACCTGTTGCTGTTAGGTATGGTTTTAAATCCTCTTGCCTGTCACCTTTGCCTATTGTTGCAAAAACGCCATTGTCATAAAGAATTTTTGCATAATTGTCCATTCTTTTTGATGTTGTAGGCCCAACAGGTCCAATTACTTCATTGTCTTTTTTTGGAGCTGGTCCTGCATAAAAAATAAAAATATCTTTAAGATTTATTGGGAGTTTTTCTTCTTTTTTAATTAAGTCAACAAGTCTTTTGTGTGCCATATCTCTTGCGGTGTAAATAGTCCCACTTAAAAGAATTTTTTCTCCGATTTTTAGTTCTTTAAAATCTTCAAGATTATTTGTATTAATTTTTTTGTACTCTTTATTTAAATCTATTTTTTTTGGCGTGAAATTATCTTCTTCAAATGTGATTTTATAATTTTGATTATCAAAATTTATATGTGCTTTTTTAAATCTTGAACTGTGACAATTTATATTGACGCAAACTGGTAAATTCGCGATATGGGTTGATGTTGTGAGCATTTTTGCTTCAAAAACATCTTTTAAATTTATATCAACATCTTCACCTTCAAAAAGAGCTTTTTTGGCTAATTCACATGAAGTTTCCAAAACTCCGCCAATTCCAACACCAATGCTTATAGGAGGGCATGCAAACTTTATTGCATTTTTTGCTGTTTCTCTGATAAAATCAAAAATTTCTTCTTTACTTGCAGTTGGGTTAAACATTTTTATCTGGCAAGTATTTTCAGCCCCGCCACCTTTAAGTGCAAGCAGAATATTTATTTCATCTTCTTTAATAATTTTTGTATGAATAATTGCAGGCGTATTGTTTTTTGTGTTGTCTCTATTGTTTATCGCATCAATTACAACTGATTTTCTGAAATAATTTTCTGTATAGCAATCACTTATTGCTTTATTTATAACATCTTCTATGTAATCGCCTTCTAATTTGATATTTTGTCCAATTTCGATAAAAACAACCACCTGACCGCAATCTTGACATAGTGGTCTTGATTTTGTTTTGGCCAAATAAGCATTTTGCAATATTTCATTTTTTATATCTTCATCACTATTGCAGTTTTTTATTTTTTCAAAGACACATAATGGTAAATTTATATTTGCATCTTTTGCTAATTTGTAAATAATTTTATATATTTCTTTTGTGTCTATAAGCTTGGTTCCCATATAAGCAGATTATACTTTAAAATTGCAAATGTAACAATTACTTTTAATTAGTTTGACTTTTGGATAAATAAGAATATTATTATAATTATGAGGATGATACAAAAACTAAAAGGTTTGGAGAAGGCTATAGTATTTTTGCGTTGGGCAACTGATGCAGATTTTGGTCGTATAAAATATGTTGGCGAAGATTTTCTTGAATTTGAAGTTTTAGACCCAGACACAATGGAATTTAAAGAAAGCTTTTTAATAAATGCTCAATTAATTCTTGAAGTTATGATAAGTGGTCTTGAATTGTCTAGACTCGTCGCTGAGGTTTCAGCGAATCTTCCTTCTGGTTCAGAAATCGAATTTGATTAAAGGTAGCATTTATGAAAAAGATTATAGTTATATCGGGCAAACAATATTCAGGTAAAGATACTGTGGCTAAAATTTTGCTTGATAAATTTAAAAATTTTAAAAGAATTGGAATCGGTGACGCCATAAAATATGAATATGGAGCGCAGAAAAATCTTACTTTTGAAGAAATAGAAAAAAATAAACACCTTTACCGAAGTGATTTAATTGCACTTGGCAACGAAGGCAGAACAAAAGACCCTGATTTTTGGCTTTATAAATTACTTGAAATGGAATCTGATATTATTGTTCCAGATATAAGGGTTGAACATGAGCTTGAAGTTTTTAAAAAACAAAATGCATTTTTATTAAGAGTTGAGGCAAGTTATGAGGCAAGAAGCAAAAGAGGAAATATTACAAACGCCAATGACATAACCGAAGTCGCCCTTGATAATTATGACGGCTGGGATTATGTCATTGAAAATAACAGTGATTATGAAACTCTCTTAAAATCTTCTGAATCGCTTATTAAATGTATTGAAAAATTTTATGCCCAAGACCAAGTTTGACACATGTTTAAAAACATTTGTGCTTCTTCAACTTCGTCTTTAAGAACATTATTTCTGTATAATTGTTCCAAAACTATGTCGCTTGGCATTTGCCCAAGTTCAATCATTAAGCTTTCTTCTGCAAAATTTTCAAATTCGTTCATTTAAACCTCTTATTATAACCTATACTTTCTTACGGTTTTTTAAAGGTTAAACTTTATATTTTTAAGTTAAATTTTAATAAAAGTTTACAAGTTTTTATTTTTTTAAAAAATAAATTTTATTTTATTTTGTAAAATTTTTGTCACAATGACATCTTTAGATATCAAAAAAAACAAACAAAAAGTTTTTATTTACACATCACTTAAATATAGCGGTAGTAAAAAGGAGGATTTATTATGATTTTGGGTAATGTTGGGTTATTTGGTGCCACAGTTAATCAACCTACGGAAATTAAAACAAAAGATGGCGGAACATCAATTGCGGGGAATCTTGGATTATTTCGAGGTTGTCTTAAACCGGCAGATAATAATGAAAGAGAAATACATGATGGAGTAATTCACCCAAATTGGGGAACAAAACAGCCAGCACAAGAAACGTTTGAAGGTGAAACTGAAATATTATTAGATTATTATGAAAATGCTATGGCGCCTTACAAAGAAGCAAGGGAAAAAGGTATTCATGTAACAACAATTTTTGATGTTGACGCACAAGAAGCTCAAAAACTTATAGAAGTTCAAAAAAGATTAAAAGAACTTGGTGCAATTTAAAACATAAGTAATAATTTTTCTCATAAAAAAAGAGCCATTCAATGGCTCTTTTTTTAAATGGTCGGGATGACAGGATTTGAACCTGCGGCCCCCTCGTCCCAAGCGAGGTGCGCTACCAAGCTGCGCTACATCCCGAGAAACTTGCAAACAACAATTTGCTATAAGCTTACTGTCATTAACGTTCGCTCAAATGAATTCTACCAACAACATTTTTTCAAGTCAAGCAGTAAGACTTTTAAAAGTTGAAAAAATTTGCTTTAAGGCTTTAATTGATAAAAATCTTTTTGCTATGGTGATTTTC
The DNA here is from genome assembly GCA_015152475.1 of Cyanobacteria bacterium SIG30. Lineage (GTDB taxonomy): Bacteria > Cyanobacteriota > Vampirovibrionia > Gastranaerophilales > Gastranaerophilaceae > SIG30. Next base: position 33,873 of record SUTW01000002.1, read on the forward strand.
TTTTTTGCTGGATAAAAAAGCAAAAGAAGGTTTAAAACATCAATCATTTTGAAAATAATTTTATAGAATTTGAAGCCTTGGAATTCTTTTATTATTCTGAATATTTTATTTATTTCTTTAAGCGATTTTCGAATTTCTTTAACTGATTCAATAATAACTTCTGCATCAATTTCCAATTTTTTTCGGTATTCGATAACAAAATCATCTGCGTTTTTGATTAAAACTACAAGAACTGTTGAAAGAAAAATTATAAAAATTGTTGCAAATTCTATCATATTTTTATTATAGCTTTTTTTAAAACTTCTTCTATACTTAATATGGACTATTTTCATTATTTAAAATTAACCATTGTTTTAAGATTTTTTTTACAAAACAGAGTAAAATCATTGGTTTTCTAGGCATATGATTTTTTTATTTTTTTCCTAAACTTTACCTAAAAATTTTGTTACATTGAAAAAAGCTCATAATACTCTTAGCAAATCAAGAGGGATTATTATGAGAGAAAAAGTTGAAAAAGTTATAATTAAAAATATTCCAAATATAAGTATTAGGGTTATTGATAAAAATGATGATAAATATTTAACGAGAAACAAAAAGAAATACCCTTTTATTTTAGAAAATGATGTTAATTTTTTAGTTAAAACATCTAGGCGCGAATTTGAATTTCAAATTTTTGAAGGTTTTGTTTGGAATGGTGCCGATATTCCAAAAATATTCTTTTTTATTGGGCAAAGTAAAGACAATAACTATCTTGTAGCTTCAATGGTGCATGATTATTTAATTGAATATAAACACTTCATCCGCAAACACATTTTAAAAGAACAAGTTTCAATGAAAGAATATAGACGTCTTACCTCTCTTATTTTTAGGGAAATTTTAAAAGACCATAAAACAAATGTTGTAAAAGCAAATATTATGGGCTTTGCAGTTGATTTTTTCCAAATGACTTTTTGTGCAAAAAATTGGAGATGTAAAAAATGCAAATAACAAAAAATTTTACATTAGAGGAATTTACAAAATCAGAAACGGCCAAAAAGTTTAAAATAAAAAATACGCCAGAAGATTTTGAAATCGAAAATATAATAAATTTAGTTAAAAATCTCATGCAACCCTTGCGCGACCATTATAACAAACCAATAATTATCACAAGTGGTTTTAGGTGTGAAGAATTAAACAGAAAAATTTTTGGTGCATTCAACAGTCAGCATATTCTTGGTGAAGCTTGTGATTTTTATGTAAAGGGTGTTAATAATAAAGAGGTTTGCAATTACATAAAAGACAACATGTTATTTGACCAATTGATTTTGGAAAAATCCTGGATACATGTTTCGTATGCGCAAGAAAACAGAGAAGAATACATGATTCTTTAAAAAACTGCATAAAAAAGTGCAAGCCATCAAAACTTTAAAGGACCTACCCAAATCTTATTATCGAAACCCCGAATAAAGTGATAGGCGTTTGCTGACTTGCATTATTATATTAACATATTTTTTATACAATTTTATCGCCCAAGAGACTTAGCCTGAGAGAATTAGCTTTTTGGCATTTTTCTATACACTGCAAGGGTTTTTCAAAAATCTTATTTTTTGCTATTATTTTTAAAAAGGAGTAAGGCATGAAAAAAATAAGCTATTTGTTATTGATTGCAGTTTTATTTTTATCTTTTTGCTACAATGTCAAGGCAGAAGTAAATTACAGAAAAGAGGTAAAAATGGTTCAACAAGTTAATGCATCACATATTTTGGTTGCAACAGAAGCTGAGGCTAAAACTTTAAAAGCTGAAATTGAAAATGGCGCAAGTTTTGAAGAATTAGCAAAAGAGCATTCAAAATGCCCAAGTGGTTATGACGGTGGCAAACTTGGTTATTTTACAAGGGGTCAAATGGTTAAACCTTTTGAAGATGCCGCATTTGAAACTGAAATTGGCAAAATTTCAGATCCAGTGCAAACTCAATTTGGTTGGCATTTGATTAAAGTTATCGATAAAAAATAATTTATGATACAATTTTAATAACCACGCTCCACGGGGTCTTGCGAACTCTTGACCGGAAGCTTATGTCGGGTGCAGAGCCTACTGTGAGGCCTATAGGGGTGGGATTGAAAATGTTTTTATTGTTGATAGCTTGAATATTGGTGGCGATTATGCTCCGAACCGTGTCAGGATGGAAACATAGCAGCACTAAGGTGAAGTTAACGGGTATTGATATTTAAGAAGTAGATAGAAATATTGGATGTTTCATTTTTATATGTCGATAGGTAGTGGCGTGGTTTTTATTTTTTATGTTAAAATTGGTTTATGATTGAAAGATATTCAAGAGAAAAAATTTCAAAAATTTGGGATTTAGAAAGTAAATTCAGATATTACCTAAATGTTGAAATTGCAGTGTGCGAAGCATATTGTGAACTTGGCAAAATCCCAAATGAAGCGCTTGAACATATTAAAAAAACTGCAAATTTTACAGTTGATAGAATTGCGGAAATTGAAAAAACTACAAACCATGATGTGATAGCGTTTTTAACCAATGTAAATGAGAATGTTGGAGTTGATTATTCTCGTTATATTCATATGGGACTTACAAGTTCTGACGTTATAGACACTGCTTTTGCACTTCAAATTAAAGACGCGGCTTCAATAATTTTAGAAGATTTAGATGTTCTTTTAAACACAATTAAAAAAATGGCTCTTGAACATAAAGAAACGGTTTGCATGGGGCGTTCACATGGAATTGGAGCCGAAGTTACAACTTTTGGTTTTAAACTTTTGAATTGGTATGATATGTTTGAAAGAGCTAAAATTCGTCTTGAAAAATCTCTTGATGATATTTTGGTTGGACAAATGTCTGGACCAGTTGGTACTTATTCTAACATCACGCCAGATATTGAAAAATTAACCTGCAAAAAATTAGGTTTAAAGCAAGCAAAAATTTCAACGCAAGTTATTTCAAGGGATAGACATTCTGATTTTATAAATTCTCTTGCAATTCTGGCATCTGTTATTGAAAATTCAGCTGTTGAAATCAGACATTTACAACGTTGGGAAGTTGCAGAAGTTGAAGAAGGATTCAAAAAAGGGCAAAAGGGTTCTTCGGCTATGCCTCATAAGAAAAATCCTATTTCAAGTGAAAATTTAACAGGTCTTGCACGCTTGGTTCGAGCAAATGCAATTTCGGCTCTTGAAAATATTACACTTTGGCACGAAAGAGATATTTCTCATTCTTCTGTTGAAAGAGTTATTTTTCCAGATTCAACAATTTTAATAGATTTTATGTTAAACAGATTAAACAATGTTTTAGAAAATCTTGTTATAAAAAAAGAGAACATGATTAAAAACACTGAAAAATATGGTGGAATAATCTATTCTCAAAATGCACTTTTGTTACTCACACAAAAAGGTATGACAAGAGAAGATGCTTATAAAATTGTTCAAAAAGAGGCTTTTGAAGCTTTTGAAAATGGTGCGGATTTTAAAGAATGCATTTCAAAATATTTAACAGAAGATGAATTAAAAAATTGTTTCAATCGTGAGATGTATTTACAAAATATTGAAAAAGTTTTTGCAAGATTTGATTTTTAAAAAATCTTTTTAAATTGCACTTTTCAAGCTTTATTTTAAACTGATGTCTTCATGATTCTTAACATTGTTAAGAAAAATTAAGCATTGTTAAATATAGCTGAAATCATGTCGCCATGCATGTTTTGACATGATGTGAAAAATTCTTATTTTTTAATATGTTTAATTATTTGCCTAAGGCATGGAATGACCATATAATTGAATTATGCAAATAACTTGCATATGACACAGGGAAGTGATTTGTGAAACCTTTATCTGAAAAGATTAAACAAAATCTCGAAAGAGTCAGCTCGGATATTAAACCATATAACGCTAAAATAGTCGCAGTTACTAAGTATTATGGCAAAGACGAGATGATGGAGGTATATAGGCAAGGGCTTAGAGATTTTGGGGAGAGTAGAGCAGTTGAATCTATCGAAAAAATCAATAGTTTAGATGAGGAAGTAAAGTCAAAATCCACATATCATTTCATAGGACATTTACAAACGAATAAGGCTAAAAAAGTCGTTGGGGTTTTTGATTATATCCACTCGGTTGATTCAGTAAATCTTGCGAAAGAATTAGCCACTGTTGCTCAAAACAAAGGCATTATCCAAAAGATTTTTATTCAGGTAAATAATGCATTTGAGGAACAAAAATTCGGAATCGCACCTTCACAATTGAATAATATACTTAATGAAATCCAAAAGCTTAAAAATTTGGAAGTGGTTGGTTTGATGAATATCGCGCCATTTACTGATGATGAGTTTGAATTACATAAATTATTTAGAGAAATTTATAAGCTAAAAGAAGAATTTCAACTTAAGGAATTATCAATGGGTATGAGTCATGATTACAAAATCGCTCTTGAAGAAGGGGCAACAATAGTGAGACTTGGTAAAATATTATTTGAATAAAGGAGAAGAAAATTGGCAGGAATTACAGACAAGGTTAAATCGTTTTTAGACATTCTAGTTGGACCATTTGAAAGTGGCAGAGAAGACGACATTTTTGAAGACATGGCACAAGACATGGAAACTGAGTATCCAACAGAAGCAAATGTAGCGCTTCAACCAGCATTTAAACCATCACGCAATCAGGATAGAAATCTTAAAGTTGTACCTATGGCAAACAAATCAAATCACGAAGTTGTTGTTTTTGAACCAAGAGCTTATAACGAATCAATTTCAATTGTTGAAGCTTTAAAAGAAAGAAAAACAGTTATTTTAAATCTTCAATTATTAGATAGAGAACAATCTCAAAGAATCGTCGATTTCTTATGTGGTTGCACCCATGCACTTGACGGAAATCAAAGAAAAATTGGTGAGTTTGTATTTATATTTACTCCAAACAACATCAACCTAACTCAAGAAATGGTTAATTCAAAACTTGCTCTTGATGCACGTTGGAATCAATCACAAACATTATAAATACATAACTCAATCGGAGAAGTACGAGAGAGAATATAAGGATTTAAACTCCTTTTACTATTTTATGTCGCACACGACTTTTGTCTGTGCGATTTTATTTTGTTTTGTTGTAAAAATTATTGCCTAAGTGAGCTATTTTATTTTTTGAAAAATTATAATATTTTTAATACGTATTTCATTGACAGTTGTAAGGTTTTTTTATAAAATTGAATTATGGAAACAGTTTCAAAAGAGCTTTATTCAAATATTCCGCCAACAAAAATCAGAAATAGGGTTGAGGTTTTTAGAACGCCATCAAACATACCCTTTTGGCACGTAATTGCTGATTATGTTTTTGGGAAGATGATTCGAAATCGTTTCTTTTCTGTTGCTGTAAAAAATGAGCAAAGTTACGAAAATAGGAACAAGGATTTTGCAACTATTTATTATGCACCTCATACTAACTGGTGGGATGGTCTTTTGGGCTATTTGATGATTCATCATATATTTAAAGCAAAGAAATTCAGAGTAATGATTGAAGAAATGAATAGATTTCCTTTGTTTAAATATATTGGTGCTTATCCTATAAATAAAAAAAGTGCGCAAACTTCGCTCGAATCATTTAAATTTACAACAGACCATGTTTTAAATGATAAAGATTGTTGTCTTTTAATATTCCCACAAGGAATTATCAGACCTCCTTATCATAGACCGGAGGTTTTCGGAAGCGGACTTGCTTATCTTGTTGAGAAAGCAGTTAAGTTATATGGCGGTGTTAACTTGTTGCCAGTTGCTGTTAACTATTGCTTTTTAAGACAAGATAGACCTGAAATTCTTGTGGATTTTGGTGATGTTAAAACGATAACATCTATCGAATATGACAGAAAACAATTTACAAGCCTTTTGGCGCAGGATTTTGAAAGATTTTGTGATAAACAATTAGAAGATATTGGCAATGCTAATTTTGAAGGATATAAATATTTTTATAAAAATAAACTTCATTGGTGGAAGAGAATAGAAAAGCGATTAAAAGATATTGGAATGAATCAAGCAAAAAGAGAAAATAAGTAAAGTATGAAAAATAAATATGCAATCGGAATAGACCTAGGTGGAACAAAAGTTCTTGGTGGAATAATAGATAAAACAACTGGCGAAGTATTATATAAAGTTAAAAATAAAACCAAAAAAGAAAAAGGTGAAGAGAAAATCACATCAATTATTTTTGAAACAATTGATGAACTTTTAACGGTTTCAAAGTTTAAAAAAGAAGATATTTCATCAATCGGTATAGGTGCCGCTGGACAAGTTGACAGAGAAAAAGGAATTTTGATATCTGCAATAAATTTAAATTGCAAAGACTTAAATTTAAAAGATTTGATTGAAGAAAAATTTGGTATAAAAACATATATAGGAAACGATGTTGAAGTTGCCGCTCTTGGTGAATTAAATTTTGGGGCAGGCAAAAATTTTAAAGACATAGTTTGTGTTTTTGTTGGTACTGGCATTGGTTCTTCAATTATAAAAGATGGAAAAATTCACTACGGTGCATCTGGTACTGCTGGCGAAATTGGACATATGATTGTGGATTTAAATGGCAGAGCCTGCGCTTGTGGTGCTAATGGTTGCCTTGAAGCTTATGCAAGCAGATCAGCCATTGAATCAAGAATTTTAGGTGCAATTAAAAAAGGTAGAAAATCAATAATAACTGATTTTGCACCAAAATTGAGTTCGATTAGTTCAAAACACATAAAACAATCACTTGATGCTCATGATGAGGTTGTTAGCCAATATGTAAATGAAGCCGTTAGTTATTTATCAGGCGGGCTTGCTTCGGTTATGAATTTTTATAACCCAGAACTTATAATTTTGGGTGGTGGGTTAATTCAAAGCGTAGATGAATTTTATTTGGAAACAATAAGAAAGGCAAAAGTAAAAGCACTTCCAACTCCTGCTAAAAATATACAATTTAAAAGAGCAGAACTTGGCGATTATTCGGGAATAATTGGTGCAGCTTTACTTGAGGATGTTCAAAATGACAGAAATTAAACATAAATATGAAAAGAATTTAAAATATAATTTGCCAGATAGAAAAGGTTTTTTTGGTGAATTTGGTGGAGCATATGTTCCTGAAAAATTGCAACTTGTTTTAAAGCAATTGGAAGTCGATTTTGAAAAGGCTTGGGCAGATGATAATTTTTTAAATGAAGTTTATGAAAGATTGAAAGAAATTTCTGGACGTCCAACTCCTTTGTATTTTGCAGAAAATTTGACAAAGCATTATGGCAATAAAGCTAAAATTTATATAAAAAGGGAAGATTTAAATCATACAGGTTCTCATAAATTAAACAATGTTATGGGGCAAGCGCTTTTGGCAAAAAAACTTGGTAATAAAAAAGTAATTGCTGAAACTGGCGCAGGTCAACATGGTGTTGCTGTTGCAACAGCTGCCGCATTTCTTGATATGGAATGCAAGGTTTTTATGGGAAGCCATGATATTGCAAGGCAAAAACTAAATGTCGAAAGAATGAAAATGCTTGGTGCCGAAGTTATAGCCGTTGAAGATGGTTTAAAAACTTTAAAAGACGCAGTTGACGCTGCTATAAATTATTGGTTAGAAAATTGTGATGACACATTTTATATTTTAGGTTCAACTGTCGGACCTCACCCTTATCCTAAAATCGTGAGAAGTTTTCAAAGCATAATTGGAGTTGAAATTAAAGAACAAATTCTAGAAAAAGAAGGGCGTTTGCCTGATTATGTTTTAGCTTGTGTTGGTGGTGGAAGTAATGCAAGTGGAACTTTTTATCCTTTCTATGACGATACCGACAAAGTTAAATTGATTGGCCTTGAAGCGGGTGGTGAAGGAGTTGAAACCGGGAAACATTCTGCTGCTCTTGCAAAAGGTAAAAAAGTAATTTTACAAGGCGGTGTCCAATATGCGCTTGTTGATGAAAATGGTAATGTTGGTAAATCTTACAGTATTTCAGCAGGTATCGATTATCCAGGTTGTGGTCCTGAATTATGTTACATGAAAGATGCGGGCAAAGCTGAATTTTATCCAGTTACTGACAATGAAGCAATTAAAGCTTTTGGTTTGTTATCAAAAATTGAAGGTATTGTTCCTGCGATTGAATCGGCGCATGCAGTTGCATATTTAGAACATTTAATGCCACAAACAAAAGAAGGCGAAATTGTTATAGTTACTCTTTCTGGACGTGGCGATAAAGATGGAGAACGTCTTGTTCAATATTTTGAATAATGAAGAAATTGCATCATTTTCCAGATTTTTAAAAAGGAAAAATGGTAGTTTTGTTTCTTTGTCTGGGCTAAATAATCCTTTTAAATTATTACTAATTGATTATTTGGTTAAGAACAATTTTAAGGTTTTGTTTTTGCTTGCAAATGAGCAAAATGCCTTGAAATTTCAAAGCGATTTAAGTGCAATAAAAGTTGATTCTTCAATTTTTCCTTATCAGGAAACGTCTTTTTATGATGATGTTTTACAGAATAAATATATTTATCAAGAACAGGTTTCGGTTCTTAATTCTTCAAATAATGTTGTGCTTGCTCCAATTAAAGCCATTTTTGAAAAATTTCCAAATAGTAAATTCTATATAGATAATTCAATAAAAATAAAAAAAGATGAAACTCTTGATTATCAAAAATTTATTGAAAATCTTATTAAGCTTGGTTATCAAAGAAAGAATATTGCGCTTGATATAGGAGAATTTTCAGTTAAGGGTGATATTATTGATGTTTATTCATTAAGTAAAAATCCTGTAAGAATTGAATTTTTTGGCGACACAATAGAGGATATAAGATTTTTTAATCCATCAAACCAAAAAAGTTTTGAAAAAATTAAAGAGTTTATAATTTACCCATTTTATAAATTTATTCTAGATGATAAAAACAAAAATCAATTTGCAAATATTTCTTTTGAAGATAAAAATTTGCATAGTGAATTAACCGAAAAATTGTTCGAAACAAATTATTTTGAAGGAATTGAATATTATTCTCAATATTTTAATTCTAATATTCAAAGTTTTCTTTATTATTTTTCTGACTATGTGGTAATTTATGATGAATTTTCTCAAATTTCTGGAATATATCAAAATTATGATAAAGAGTTAAAAGAAATTTTTGAAAATTTAAAAAATGATAAAATGAAGTTGCCTTTAAAAAATTATAACCACACAACTTTTGAAGAATTTAAATCTCAAATTTCAAATTTAAAATGTGTTGGTTTTGATAATTTTGTAACTGAAACAGACGATTTTATTGAATTTTCAAGTTCTCTGCCACCTTTGTTTACGGCGGATATTCAAAAAATTGCGCAGTATTTAAAAGATAAAATTAAAGAAAATTATAAAATTTTTATCTGTACAAATTATGCATCAAGGATAAAAGAAATTTTAAATGAAGTTGAAATTTTTTCTTCAAATATAGAATTTTTACCTTCTTTGTCATTAGGTGGTGGGATTTTAGAAAAAAGCAAGGTAATTTTTCTAACAGATAAGGAGTTATTTAACAAGCATTCAAAAGACATAACAAGCAGAGTATATTCTTCAAATCGTTCTTCTCAGGATTATATTGATTCTGTCAATGACATAACGCAAGGAGAATATGTTGTTCATACAATTCATGGAATTGGTATATATAAAGGACTTTGCAAGCAAGAAATTGACGGCAATTTTAAAGATTACCTTGAACTTGAATTTGCTGGTTCTGATAAACTTTTTATGCCGGCAGAACAAGTGAATTTATTATTCAGATATCGTGGTGCAGGTGTTAACACAAAACCACAATTATCAAAAATGGGTGGTTCTTCCTGGGAAAAAACAAAATCAAAAGCCAAAAAAGAAGTTGAAGAAATTGCACAAGATCTTTTAATTCTTTATGCAAAACGTGAAATGAGCGAAGGTGTTAGTTTTGATACTGATACAAATTGGCAGTTTGAAATGGAAGAGGCTTTTGAATTTACAGAAACACCAGACCAATTAAGAGCAATAAACGAAACAAAAGCCGATATGGAAAAAGCTCGCCCTATGGATAGGTTAATTTGTGCCGATGTTGGTTTTGGCAAAACAGAAGTTGCTCTTCGTGCAGTTTTTAAAGCGGTTATGTCAGGATATCAGGCAGTTGTAGTCGCGCCAACAACAGTTTTGTCGCTTCAGCATTTTAAAACATTTGAAGAGAGATTTAAGCCATTTTCTGTAAAAGTTGAACTTATGTCCAGATTTAAAACCAAAAAAGAACAAAAACTTACTTTGGAAAATTTAAAAAACGGAACTTGTGATGTTGTTGTTGGTACGCATAGGCTTTTGCAAGATGATGTTGAATTTAAAAACTTTGGACTTTTAGTTATTGATGAAGAACATAGATTTGGTGTTAAGCATAAAGAAAAACTAAAAAATCTTAGAAAAAATATTGATATTTTATCTTTATCTGCAACGCCTATACCAAGAACTTTGAATATGGCATTGTCTGGTATTAAAGATATGTCTGTTATAAATACGCCACCTAAAAACAGACTTCCTGTAAAGACTTATGTCGGAGAATTTAGAGAAGATTATCTAAAAAATGCAATTTATAACGAAATGGCACGTGATGGGCAAATAATTTATTTATATAACAGAGTTGAAACCATTTATAATTTTAAGGAGAATCTTGAACAAATTATTCCTAATGCAAAAATTATTGTAGCACATGGTCAAATGAGTCCAAATGAACTTGAAAATTCTATGGTTAGATTTGTAAATCAGGAATTTGATGTTTTATTGTGTACAACAATTGTTGAATCTGGGCTTGATATGCCAAATGTTAATACGATTATAATTCATGATGCAGACAGGTTTGGTCTTGCTCAGCTTTATCAGTTAAGAGGGCGCGTTGGAAGGTCAGACAGACAAGCTTACTGTTATTGTTTTTATAAGCCTTCAAAAGAATTAACGCAAGATGCATACAAAAGACTTAACGCAATTAAAGATTTTACAACTCTTGGAAGTGGATACCATATTGCTTTAAAAGATGCTGAAATCCGCGGTGTTGGAAATATTTTAGGTGCAAAACAACACGGGCATATGGTTTCTGTTGGTTTTGATACGTATTGTAATTTACTTGAAGAATGCATAAATGAAATTAAAAATGGTGAAAAAATTGATAAAAAAGTTATCACAACTATTGACCTTAATGTGACCGCTTTTATTCCGGATGATTGGGTTGGTTCAGTTGAGCAAAAAATTCAAGAATACAAAAAATTAAGTGATGTTAAAACGTTAAGTGAACTTGAAAGTATGGTTTTAAGCCTAAAAGACAGGTTTTCCAAGTTTCCAGAAAGTGTTGAAAATTTAATTAAACTAATAAGACTTAGAATATTAGCCGAGAACATAAAAATTACATCAATAAGAGATGTTCTTGGAGAAATCAGATTATATACGCCATTTAATTTTCAGGAATGGCTTATAATCAAAAATAAAAACAGAAATGTTACAAAATATTTTGAATTCCAAAAACCGCCAAAATCCTTGACAGATGTGGCAGGAATTATTTATCTGAAAAAAAATCATAGAAACTTTGATGAAATATTTAACATATTGGTTGATTTATTTTATCATGTTTCAAGTACCATATTAGAATTCGGAAACAATAAATAGAAGGAGATAAATTATGAAGTTTGCAAAAATTATGGCAACAGCTGTTTTATCATTAGCACTTGTAACAGGGTGTACAGTTGGCACAGGAATTGTTAGTGTTAATGATGAACCAATTACAAAAGCTGAATACGATAAAGCTTATGAAAATGCTACAAATTCACCACAATATATGATGTTGGGTAAGAAAAATTTTGAAGATCAAGAAAGTCTTTTAGGTTTAATTACAAGAGACAGAGTTGTAAATGAACTTATTACAAAAAAACTTTTAGAACAAGAAATCAAGAAGAATGATATTAAAATCACCAACGCTGAGGTTGAAGCAAAAATGGAAGAGGTGGCAAAAAAAGTTGGTGGCAAAAAAGCTCTTGATGAAAGACTTAAAGTAGTTGGTGTTTCAAAAAAAGATCTAGAAAAAGATATTAAAGAAGAAATTAAAATCGATAAACTTATTGAAAAACATGGAAATATTACTGTAACAGAAGCAGAAATTAAAAAATTCTATGCAGAAAACAAAGCTAGATTCACTCACAAGGAACAAGTTCGTGCTTCTCATATTTTAATTATGGCTCAGCCTGATAAAATTAAAGAAGAAATTATAAGTAATGATAAAAAAGGTGAATTAAACGCAGAACAAATTGAAGAAAAAGCACAAGCAAAGATTGCTGAACTAAAAGCAAAAGCTCAAGAAATCAGAGAAAAAGCTTTGAAAAATCCAGAAGGTTTTGCAAAGCTTGCAAAAAAATATTCACATGATGAAGGTTCAAGCAAACAAGGTGGAGATTTAGGCTTCTTCCCTAAAGGTCAAATGGTTCCAGAATTTGAAGAAGTTGCTTTCGCAATTGCGCCAAACAGTATTTCTGAAATTGTTAAAACTGACTATGGTTTCCATATTATTATGGTTACAGACAGACAAAAAGCAGGACTTGATGCTTTAGAAAAAGTTTCAGCCGAAATAGAAGCTTTAATAAGGTTTAATAAAAAATCAGAAATTCTTAAAAATCTGTTTGAAGGTTTAAAAGCTAGTGCAAAAATTGAATATATAGATGAAAATTATAAACCAGAAGTTATTCAAGAAAAAATTCAAAAGCTTTTAAATCCTAAAGTAGTTCCAACGGAATCAGTTAAGTAAAATATTTAGTAATTAGCCACTTATTTAAGTGGCTAATTTTTTACTTGTTTAAAGCTCAAATTTTTAGTATAATAATAGTCAATAGGAGAAAAACAATGGGTGATTTAAAATATAAAAGAGTTTTATTGAAGATTAGTGGAGAAGCTCTTATGGGTAGTCAAGATTTTGGAATAGACCCAGAACCCGTTGAAATGATTGCACAAGAGATTAAAAAAGCAGTTGATAAAGGTGTTCAAGTTGCAGTTGTTGTTGGTGGCGGAAATATATTCCGTGGCATGAAAAATAGCTCAAAACTTGGAATGGATAGAGCATCTGGTGATTATGTAGGCATGCTTGCAACTGTTATGAATGCTATCGCTCTTCAAAGTGAACTTAGAAAAATTAACGTTTCTTGCAGAGTACAATCTGCAATTACAATGAATAAAATTGCAGAACCTTATATAAGATTTAAAGCAATAAGACACCTAGAAAAAGGTCGTGTTGTTATTTTTGCAGCAGGAACAGGAAACCCATTTTTCACAACTGATACAGCTGCTGCACTTAGAGCTTCTGAAATTGATGCAGAGGCTATGCTTATGGCAAAGAATGGTGTTGATGGCGTTTATACGGATGACCCAAAAACAAATAAAGATGCAAAAAAACTTGATAATATAAGTTATGATGATATTATTCACAACAATTTAAAAGTAATGGATTTAACTTCTTGCGCTTTGTGTAAGGAAAATAAAATTCCGATTGTTGTATTCGATTTTAGTGCAAAAGACAGTATTGTTGATATTTTGCAAGGTAAAGATATAGGAACAAAAGTTAGTTAAGGAGACAAAAATGACAGTTGAAGATATTTTTGCAACAGGCAAAGAAAAAATGGAAAAAGCAATCGTGCAGTTAAAAAAAGATTTAGCTACAGTCAGAACTGGACGTGCTAATCCACTTATTTTAGATAAAATAATGATTGATTATTATGGCGCACCTACTCCACTAAGACAAATGGCGCAAGTTACAGTACAAGAAGGAACAACTCTTGTGATAGCACCTTTTGACCGTTCAATCATCAAAGAAATTGAAAAAGCAATTGTTAAAGCTGAACTTGGAATTGCCCCTAACTCTGACGGTACAGTTATCAGATTAGTTTTCCCACCGTTAACAGAAGATAGACGCAAAGAATTAGCTAAAGAAGTTAAGGCTATGGGAGAAAATGCTAAAATTGCAGTTAGAAACGTAAGACGCGATATGACTGACGATGTTAAAAAATTAGAAAAAGCAGAAAATCTTCCAGAAGACGCTGTAAAAGATGCGCAGGATAAAGTGCAAAAAATCACAGACGGCTTTGTAAAAGAAGTTGATGAAGTTGTTTCATCTAAAGAAAAAGAGGTTATGACAGTATAAAATGACAGAAAACAAAAACGAAAACCAAAGTAAAATTATGAGATTGACAACAGGCTGGATTATTGGGCTTTTGGCTCTTGCATGTCTTGCTTTGGGCGGTATCCCATTAACAATATTTCTACTTGTTTCAATTTATTTGGCAGCATCTGAATATCATAAAATATTGAAGAACAAAGGTTTTTATCCAAGCCCTTCTTTAATATATGTCGCGCTTGGTTTTTTTGTTATTTTAATTTCGTTTAACAGATTTGATGTTTTACCGTTTATTTTGACCCTTTCAATAATAGCTTCATTTTTGGTTGTATTATTTAAAGGGCGTCAGCCGTATATTGCAAATGTTGCAACAACTGTTTTGGGATTTTTATATGCAGGCTGGCTTCCTTGTCACATTTTATTAATAAGAAAATTTGGCGCTGAATCTACTTCTTTGTTTGCAATAGAAGCTAATGAAGGTCTATATTTGCTCGTTATGGTTTTTTTAATGGTTCTTGCAACTGATATCGGAGGATATTTCTTTGGTTCAAGACATGGGAAACACAAATTATCCCCTGTTATAAGTCCTAAAAAAACTTGGGAAGGTGCGATAGGCGGAACGGTTGCTGCTATTTTGGTCGCCCTTATGACAGCTATAAATACAAGTTTGACACTTTTGCAAAGTGCAATTCTTGGCTTGATTGTGACAGTGTCAGCTCAACTTGGTGATCTTTCAGAATCTTTGATTAAGAGAGATGCAGGCGTTAAAGATTCAAGCGATATTCTTCCAGGACATGGTGGAATTTTAGACAGAATGGATAGTTACGCTTTTGCGCTTCCAATGGCATATTATTACATACTTTATTTTACTCACGGTAATAATATTATTTTTGAAGCTTTTAACTATCTAAAAGGTGTTTTAAGTGCTTGTTTCTAATGAGAATCAAAACAGTTTAGAGAAATTTGCTAAAAATTTAGGTTTAGAATTTAAAACTTCTAAAAACCTGAATTTAGCATTTGTTCATCCTTCTTTTTCAAAAGACAATTATGAAAGACTAGAATTTCTTGGCGATTGTGTTTTAAGAATGGTTGTAAGTGATTATCTTTTTAAAAAATATAAAAATGATGACGAGGGGAAGCTTACAAAGTTAAGAGCAGAAATTGTTTCAGATAAAACTTTATCTTTATTTGCAAGAAAGATGGGCTTTTCACCTTTTGTAAAATTAAATAAAAATGAAAAAAACTTGTGTGAAAATGATATGGTTTTAGCATGTGTTTTTGAAGCTTTTTTAGGTGCAATTTATTTAGAATATAATGTTCAGGCATTTGACAAGGTGTCTAATTTTATTTTTGGTAATTTCCAAAACGAAATTAATGAAATTGAAGATGAAATTGATTTTTTAAATCCAAAAGCAATGCTTCAAGAATATTCACAAGGTAAATTTCATATTTTACCTGTTTACAACTTGCTTGAAGAAAAAGGACCAGAGCACAATAAAAAATTTTTTGTTCAGGTTGAACTAAATGGAATTAAATATAAGATAGGCGAAGGTGCTTCAAAAAAAGAAGCACAAAAGCAAGCAGCCAAAAATGCGTTGATTGAACTTGGATTATTAAAGGAGGATTTATGATTATTTCACCTTCAATATTGTCTGCAAATTTTGCAAATTTGGAGCAAGATATAAAAAAGGTTACAGATGCAGGCGCAACCTGGATTCATATTGATGTAATGGACGGGCACTTTGTCCCTAATATTACGATAGGCGCACCAGTTGTTAAAGATATTAGAAAAATTACAAATGCAAAATTAGATGTGCATTTAATGATTGAAAATCCTGAAAAATACGTTGATGATTTTATTAATGCTGGTGCTGATATTATAACTTTTCATCAGGAAGCAAAAGTCGTTTCAAGAAGTTTGATTAATTATATTAAATCTAAAAACAAAATGGTTGGAATTTCAATTAAACCAACCACTTTTGTAGGTTCTATTGCTGAATTTATACCAATGGTAGATATGGTTCTTATAATGACTGTTGAGCCTGGTTTTTCAGGACAGGAATTCATGTTTGATGCGGCTGAAAAAATTAAAATAGTTTCAGATATTGCAAAAAAACAAAATCCAAATTTAATTATTCAGGTTGATGGCGGAATAAATGAAAAAACTGCAAAAATTTGCAAAGATTTTGGTGCTAATTGTTTGGTTGCAGGAAATTATATTTATAAAAATGAAAATATTAAAGAAGCTGTTCAAACGCTTCTTAACATTTAATTTCTCTAAAAATATTGTTGTTATTTATTTATTGGTGTATTTATAACAATTTTTGTAAAAAAAGTTAACAAAATGTCAACTTTTTGTATAGTTTGTTTTTTTTCTGTTTTATATTATAATAAAAATATTGTGTTACAAAATCCTTAAAGGAGGACTATGAATTGGCAGTAAGTGTACCTATTGAAGAAGCGCAAGTTCGCACAAATGCAAGTAATTATCTTGGAAGACACATATTAGCAGAATTTTTTGAATGTGATTCAAACATTTTAAACAACCCTAAATTGGTGGAAGAATACATGGTAGAAGCAGCTCTTGAATGTGGTGCAACTATTGTTCAAAAATGTTTTCATTTATTTTCACCATATGGAGTTTCAGGCGTAATCATTATTTCTGAAAGCCATTTAGCTATTCATACTTGGCCAGAATTAGGTTATGCAGCAGTAGATTTATTTACATGTGGTGAACAATGCGATCCAAAAGTTGCTTATGAGTTCCTTAAAAAAGCATTTGGTTCAAAAGATACATCATACTCTCAATTGAATAGAGGGATTCTTGATAACAAAAATTTAAGTGTTGAACACACTCCTTTTTGCATTAAATCTCAATATTGATATATAATAATCTTATGTTGGATTTTAAAATCGAAACCCTAAAAGATAAACACCTCGATGACGTTATGGAAATCGAGGCTTTGTCTTATGGAAAACATCATTGGTCTAGGGAGTCTTTTGAATCAGAAATTTTAAATTCAGCATCTTCATATTTAAGCGCAGTTAATAAAAATGGAAAATGTATTGGTTATATGGGCATTTGGAAAATAATTGACGAGGCTCATATAACAACACTTGCTGTACATCCTGATTATAGAAAAAATAATGTTGCAAAAGCCTTATTGTTGGCACAAATTGATGAATGTACAAAATATGAAATTAAATATTTAACTCTTGAGGTTCGCCCTTCCAATAAATCGGCGATTAGCTTGTATGAAAAATTTGGTTTTAATTCTCTTGGGGTAAGAAAAAATTATTACCAAGACAACAATGAAGACGCTTTGATTATGTGGACAAAAGATATTTTAAGTGATGAATATAAAAATTTATATAATAAAATAAAAGAAGAAATTAAATAATTCTTAACCGAGATAAAAATAATGGTGAATAAAAGATACAAAAAAGAAATAGAGGATTTTATATACAAAGGAGAAAAAACTCCGTTTACTTTGGGTACTCTTGTTGTAGTTATTTTTTGTGTTTTTCTTTTAATTCTTGCAACATTTAGTGAATTTAATCTGGTTCGTTTTAGACCACTTTTTGAAGATAGTTTCAAAATACTCATGGTCAATTTTCCTTATGTTGCACAAATTCCGACCACAATTCTTATTTCCGCAATTTTAGGAATACGTTTTTCTCTGTTGACATTAATTTTGTATATCCTTTTGGGACTATTTCTTGTACCGGTCTTTGGTTATGGTGGTGGCATACAATACGCTAAATTATATGTTTTTGGCTATATTTTAGGTTTTATTCCTGCAACTTTTGCAGTTAATTATTTTTTAAAAAAATATACTGGTTTTTTAAGTATTTTATATGCGGGTTTAGCTGGTATTTTTTCTGTTTATTTAACTGGTATCTTGTATGCTTTAATTTTGCTTTTATTTAGACAAATTAATTTTCAATTTTTTGTTGATGCCGTTTTGTATATTGGTTTTACAAGAACTTTTTATGATTTTTTATTGTCAGTTTTTGCAATTTTAATTTCTTGCCCGATTAAACAAATTTTATGGCTTGCAATGAATAATTCTGTCTCAAAAAGACAAAAATAAAATATGACTTTTAAATATAAATCATTAAAATTTTAATAAAACTACTACAATTATATGATTTTTTGTCATCTTGCTAATTAAAATACAATATTTCTCGTAAACTTAAAGTGGTGAGTGGAGGTTATTTTAATGTTTAGTCCGACTATACAAAATTATATAAATACGTCAGGCGAAGCAAATATGAGAAAGCGTATTGCTCAATTAGAGGGGTACGTCAAAAGTATTGAAAATAAAAATATTGAATTACCTAAACAAACCCAAGAAGTTAAGGCACAACCTTTTAAAAATGTTCTTCAGGCAACTCTTGAAGATGGAAAAGTTTTTGATATTGATAAACCTCCAATTCACAATGTCAAATTTGGTTCAATAACAGATATCGATAAAACAGGTTCATCATCTAACAGTCCAACTTATACAAAAGCTCAAATAATGGACTTGATTGAAAAAACTGCTCAAAAATATGGGGTCGATGAAAAGCTTGTAAAAGCTGTTGTTAAGCAAGAATCAGGTTTTAATCCAAAGGCCGAATCAAAAGCAGGTGCGCAAGGGCTTATGCAACTTATGCCCGCGACTGCAAAAAGTCTTGGTGTTAAAGATAGCCTGAATCCTGTTCAAAATGTCGATGGAGGTGTGCGTTATTTAAAATCAATGCTTCAAAAATATAACGGTAATAAAATCTTGGCGCTTGCTGCGTACAATGCAGGCCCTGGTGCTGTTTCTAAATACAATGGAGTTCCGCCATATAAGGAAACGCAAAATTATGTTATGTCAATTTTAAAAGATTATCTGTAAAGCGAGGTAAATTATGACAAATTTAGGTCCTAAAATAAATTTATTTGAAAGAATTGAACCAAGTAAACTTTCAATGAACACGCCTGCGGGTTCAATGCGAATGAAAAGTATTGAGCAACCAGAAAGTGCTGATTTTAAAACGGTTTTATCAGGGCTTGTTGAAAATTTAAACAATCAGGCAAATGCGCCTGATCAGGTTTTAAATGATGCTGTTATGGGTAATGCAGATGTTCATGAAGTTATGAGTGCAATACAAAAATCTGATATTCAAGTAACAATTGCAACAACAGTTGTTGGTAAAGTCATACAAACGTATGAAAAAATATCTCAAATTGCAATTTAGGTATTAACTAATATTCAAAAAGATAGTATAATAACAAGTAGGGCGAGGAAAATTTAATACACCATGGATTTTAAGGCATTATTAGAAAAATTTAAAGAAAATAAAACACTTTTATATGGCGCAATAGCTGCCGTTGTTGTTGTATTGGCTTTATTTGTAATGGTTGGCGTTGTTAATAGTTCTAATGCAAATAAAACTACAGGTGGTGAAGTTAAAAGAGAAGAACCGTTAAAAGAAGATGTAAAATTATTTACAACAGATAATATTGGTACAGCTCTTGAAGTTCAAGCTTTACTTGCCCGTCAAGGTATTGAAGCTGAAAGAGAATTAGATGGTAACAAATCAGTTATTGTTTTAAGAAAAAAAGTTAACAAAATGAAAGACAGAGATATGGCGCTTTTGGCAATTGTTAAAAGTGGTTTAGTTGATCAACATGTTGGACTTGAAATTTTTGATAAAGGTGATTTTACATCAACAAAAGAAGATAAAAAAATTAGACTTGTACGCGCTATAAATGGTGAACTTGCAAGACTTATAAGAAAAATCCCACCTATTGAAAATGCGCAAGTTTTTGTTTCAATTCCTGAACAAACTTTCTTTAAAGCGGATAAAAAACCTATAACTGCAACTGTTCAAGTGACTATCCCAAGTGGAGAAAAACTTGATAATATGAAGGTTAAGGCAATTAAGAATTTGCTTTTAGGTGCAGTTCAAGATTTACAAGCTGAAAATATTTCAATTACTGACACAAATGGAAATGTGTATAACAGCATTTCTGATTCCCATGATGATGCACTTGCAAGAATTGAAGAAAATGATCGTTATATGCAGGCAAAAGTTGCTCAGCAATTAGACAGACTTGTTGGCAAAGGAAATTATGTTGTAACTGTTTCAACATTTTTAACGCAAGCACCTGTTGAAAAAACAAGTATTGTATATGACCCTAGTTCTAAAACTTCTGTAACTGAACAAGGTTTTACAGAAAGTCTAGGAGATAATTCATCTGATGTTAATTCTGCAACAAACGCAGTTAGCACATACTTGCCTTATGGAGTTGGCGGTGGTTCTTCATCTGCATCACAAGATAGAAAATATTCAAGATCTGCAACGGAAACTCAATACGGCGTTTCTAAAACTCAAATCAATGAATATATGAACAAAGGTGTTATTGAAGAAATTTCAATAGCGGTTTCTATGGAACAATCTGCAGTTCCTATTACAATGAGTTTACAAGAACTTAAAGAGCTTATCGCAAGAAGCGCAAGTCCAAAAGTTAACCCTGATAATGTTTCTTTGGCGTTCATTGATTCACATGATGCAATTCTTGCACCAGATAAAGAAAATGAACTTCCAAAACCAGAAGAAAGCGGAAATCCTTGGTGGGTTGTTGGTGGCATATTATTTATAGGTTTAATTGCTGGCCTTAAACACATAACTTCAAAAGTTAAAAAAGAATCTGCAAAACAAGTTGAAGAGCTTGAATTTTTAAGAAAACTTTCTCAAAAACAACAACAACAACTTGAAAGCGTTACAAATCAGGCAAGCCAATTAATGCAAAATCAACAAGATTTGGCAAAAACATTGCTCGAACAACAAAATATACAAGCTCTTCAAGCGCAACAACTTGAACAAAAAAGAGCAGTCGTTATGCAAGATGATATCAATATAAAAGAAGTTATATCTGAATTAAGTGCAGATATGAATGATATAAATGATAGTGATATTGCAGATAATTTAAAAAAATGGATTGATTCTAATTAAGGAACAAAATGGCACAAAAACAAGAAGACTTAATAAAAGGTTTTAATCATCAGGCTTTTGCACAAGATTTGGCAAATCAGGCTGGTGAACTTGTGCCAAATGACATATCTGAAGAAGATAAAAAGTTTGTTGTAAGTATAGTTCACGATTTTTCGCTTATTGCAGGCGATGCAATTAAAAAAGATGCAACAGTTAAACTTGATGTTAATGATGCCGCAATGCTTGCACAAATTATTGGTGAATGGTCTTTTCATAAATCAATTGACTTAATTAGAGGTAAAATTGAGCCTAATTTAAGAAAACCAATTCTTGAAAAAGTTGCTTTTACAATTTATGAAATTGCAAAACATGCTATTTCAAAAAAAATGCCACAAGAAAAGATAATTGAACTTGTGGAATTTCATGTTAAAAAAAGTTTTAAAGATGCAATTAGTGAGCTAGTTAATAAAAAAGTTATTAAAGATGATGTCGCAGCGAATGCTCTTCAACAATCTAATGTTGATGTTATAAGTGAGCAAATGCAAAATGCCAATGCGCCTGTTTCAAATGTTGATGACACCAAAAAGATTAAATTGGCATCACTTGCTTATTTGATAAAAGGTTTTCCAGAGGCTAAAATCAAAAATATTATAAGTAAATTTGCACAAGAAGAAGCTGAAATTCTTACACAATATTTAAAAATTGAAAATATCGAAACAAAATTCAGCCCTGTTATTGCTGCAAATTATCTAAAACAAATGAAAAAATTTCTTCCTGAACCAACAGCAATTTCTTATGACAGATGTTTTGTTCAATTGTGTAAAATTGTTAAAAATTCGGAAAAAAATAAAATAGAGTGTATTATAAAAGATGAGAGACCACGCATTAAAAAATTTGTGATGTCAGCATATGAAGATAAACAAATTGAAATGCCGGCAATGGTTGCAGATGTTGTTTGTAGATACCTAAAAGAAAAAGTTTCATAAATGATTATAAGAAGAAAGAACAGCGAAAATCTTTTAAAAGTTGAACTCGAACAAGAAGAAAAAACTATTGGAAAACGAGATGATATTCTTGTTCAGGTGGAAAATGCTGATATTACGAGTATCGAATTTAAAGAACGCATTGAAAGAAGAAGGGGCGACAGAAGAAAAGGTTATAGAAGAATTGATGAAAGAACCTTAGTTTCAAGAGCTCAAGAGGAAGCACAATCAATTAAAGAAACTGCATATAAAGAAGGTTTTGAAAAAGGTTTAGCTGAATCAAGAGAGGAAATCGCCATCTTTAAAGAATCTTTGCAGTCTTTTTTTGGTGCAAAAAAAGAAATTTGCGAAAATATTTCAAGCCATATTTTAGAATTAGGTGTTGAAGTTGCAAAAAAAATCATTAAAAAAGAAGTAGAACTCAATAATGACATTTTAAAAGGTGTTCTAGATGAAGTTCTTGAAAAAATTTCATCAGATGAGCAAAAAATAACTGTAAAGGTTGCAAATAGTGACTTAGCATACGCGCAATCAATTTTACCAGACTTATTGATAAAAGCGCACATTGAGGCTAAAATGTCAATTGTACCAGACGATGAAGTTGAAAAGGGAAGTTGTATTTTAATTGCGTCAAACGGAGTTGTGGATGCTAACTTTAAAACTCAGTTGAAATTAATCCAAAACGCATTTGAAATATACGACTAAGGGATAAAAGGCACAAATGGAGGCACAACAAAACAATCCAATAGCTGAAGTCTTGATGGCGATTTTTGTAATTGGCGTCATTATCATTTTGCTTGTTGAAATGCCTAACTGGGTTATTAACTTTTCAATAAGTTTAAATATTACAATCGGTATTGTCCTTTTAATGATTTCTCTATATGTGCAACGTCCATTGGAGCTCGCTGCATTTCCTTCAATTATTCTTATGGGGACAATGTTCAGACTCGTTTTATCTATTGCCTCAACACGTTTGATTTTGGCAAAAGGTGAAGCAGGTGCTGTTATCGAAGCTTTTGGGAATTTCGTAACCGGTGGAAACTTAGTTGTTGGTTTTGTAATATTTTTAATTATAACAATTGTTCAGTTTTTGGTTATTACAAAAGGTGCTGAACGTATTGCTGAGGTTTCTGCAAGGTTTGCACTTGATGCTATGCCAGGTAAACAAATGACAATTGACGCAGACTTTAATGCTGGTCTTATATCGCCCGATGAAGCCGTCCAAAGACGTGAAGATCTACAAAGAGAATCAAGCCTGTTTGGTTCTATGGACGGTGCGATGAAGTTTGTTAAAGGTGATACGATTGCAGGTATCATTATTGTTATTATCAATATTGTGGGTGGTTTGTGCGTTGGTGTTTTAATGAATCAGATGCCACTTGCCGATGCTGTCGGTAAATATACCGTTTTAACGGTTGGTGACGGTTTGGCATCTCAAATACCTTCTCTTTTGATGTCAATTGCGGCAGGTGTTGTTATGACAAGATCTACTGCAGCTAGTTCTTCTTTGGGTCAAGATTTATCACTACAAATTTTTGCAAAACCTGGAGCATTAGGGTTTGCCTGTGTGTTTTTGGGTTTAATTGCAATTACAAGTTATTGGACTCATCTTCCTTGGTGGCCTTTTGTATTGTTTATTGGTGTAATTGCGGCGGCTGGGTTCTCTGTTGCGGTTAATCAAGATATTCAGCAACAAGTTGGTCAGTTAGACAAAGTTAAGCAAAACATGCAAGATTTGGTTAACCCAAATAAAATGTATGAAAGACTCGGTGTTGATGTTTTAAATCTTCAAGTAGGTTCTGGTTTACTTGTTATCGCTGACCCTGAACAAAATGGTCAATTGCTTCCAAAAATTGCTGCATTAAGGCAAAGAGTTACAGATGAACTTGGATATATTATTCCAAATATAAGAATTATGGACGCATCCGCGATAGCGGATAATGAATATCTAATTGCAGTTAGAGGTAATACTGTTTCAACAGGTATGGTTTATCCTGGCAAGTTGATGGTTATTGCTGACCAATGGGATGCAACTGGTGCGAAATTGCCGGAAAATGCCATAGTTAGTGTTGATCCTACTTATCAAACTCAGGCATATTGGATTAATCCAGAAGATATTGCAGAAAATGCTTCGAATGTTACTGCTGTTGACAGTGTCGATGTAATTGTTACTCATCTTCAAGATTGCGTGCGTAAATATGTAGATGAAGTTATGACAAAAACTGATGTTCTGAAACTTATGGAACTTGTAAAATCTCAAGACCCAACACTTGTTAACGATTTAGTACCAACAATTATTTCAACTTCTGATTTAAGAAAAATATTTGTCAATTTAATCAGAGAAAAAGTTTCCATAAGAGATATTATTTTCATATTTGAAAGACTTTGCGATTATGCAAGATTTTCAAAAGAGCCAGATATTTTATCTGAAAGATTAAGGGCAGCTTTGGGACGTCAAATTTGTCTTGCAAATTCACAAAACGGCGTTTTGTATGCTTTGACATTATCTAATGAATGGGAAAAAATGCTTGATGACAGTTGCCAAAGAACAGAACTTGGAACAATGTTTTTACTTAATCCAATGCAAGTTCAAGAACTTATTGAAGCAACTGCAAATACAATAATAAGAGCACAAAGAAGTATAGGTAAACAACCGGTTATTTTATGTTCGCCAAGAATAAGGCTTCCATTATATCAAATGCTTGAAAGACATATTCCAACAATTGTTATTATTTCTTATTCCGAACTTATTACAGATATCAGAGTTGAAGCAATCGATACAATTGGTGAATAAATTTACCTAACTTAATATTTATTTGTGTTAATTTATTCATATGAAGTATGTTCCATTACATTTGCACACAGAATACAGTTTACTAGATGGCGCAATCAAAATAAAAGATTTATTTGATTTTGCCAAAAAGAATGATATGCCTGCTGTTGCAATTACGGACCATGGAACAATGTATGGAATTATCGAATTTTATCTTCAAGGTAAAGAAGTTCCTGAGGTTAAACCTCTTATTGGTTGTGAATTTTATATTTGTGACGGAGATGTTCTGGAAGATA
Source organism: Cyanobacteria bacterium SIG30 (assembly GCA_015152475.1). Lineage (GTDB taxonomy): Bacteria > Cyanobacteriota > Vampirovibrionia > Gastranaerophilales > Gastranaerophilaceae > SIG30. The sequence continues at coordinate 58,994 of SUTW01000002.1, forward strand.
AAACAACCAAAAAAACACTATATCACTTAGTTTTGATTGCAAAAAATAATGTAGGTTATCAAAATTTAATTAAACTAGATTCGATTGCAACAACTCAGGCTTTTTATTATAAACCACGTATTAACCGTGAAATTTTAAAAGAACATTCTGAAGGGCTTATTTGTTTATCCGCCTGCATTCAAGGTGAACTTGCAAATTACGTTCTATATAAAAGTGAAGAAGAGGCTTTTGAAGTTGCAAAATGGTATAAAGAATTATTTGGTGAAGATTATTATATAGAAATTCAAGACCATGGGCTTGTTGAACAGAAAAAATCTAATCCAACATTGATAAAAATTGCAAAAGAATTAGATATTCCGATTGTTATTACAAATGATAGTCACTATTTGTTAAAAGATGATAGCTTGTGGCATGATACACTTTTATGTGAACAAACTAAATCTTTAAAAACTGACCAAAATAGATTTAAATTCTCTAACAATGAATTTTATGTAAAAACTGTTGAAGAATTAAGAAAAGCATTTGACTGGCTTGATGATGAAACTTTTGAAAGCGCAATAGAAAATACGGTAAAATTAGCAGAAAAATGTGATGTTAAAATTGAACTTGGTAAATCACATCTTCCAAGTTATCCAATTCCAGAAGGTTATACACTTGATAGTTATTTTGACTTTTTATGTAGAGAAGGTCTTAAAAAACATTATGGTGATGAAAATGGTAATATTCCAAAAGAAGTTGAAAAAAGATATCTTTATGAAAAAAGCGTAATTGACAAAATGGGCTTCCCTGCTTATTTCTTGATTACTTGGGATTTTATAAACTGGGCGAAAACTCATGGAGTTCCAACTGGTCCTGGTCGTGGTTCTGCGGCAGGAAGTTTGGTTGCCTTTGCGCTTGGAATAACAGCGCTTGACCCTATCCGCCATAATTTACTGTTTGAAAGATTTTTAAATCCAGAACGTATTTCGATGCCTGATATAGATATCGACTTTTGCAAAAGACGTCGTGGCGAAGTTATTGATTATGTAACTGAAAAATATGGTGATGACCATGTTTGCCAAATCATCACGTTTGGCACATTGGCTGCGAAAGCTGCCGTTAAAGCAGTTGCTCGTGTTTATGATATTCCGTTTGCTGAAAGTAACAGGGTTTCAGGTATGATTCCAACTGGTCCTGGAATTAAAATTGACGATGCTCTTTTAGATGGCATGGAGCTTAAAAAATTATGCGATTCTGATGCTTCTGTTAAAAAATGGATTGATGAAGCAAGACACTTAGAGGGTATTAAAAACCAAGTTGGTACACACGCTGCAGGTGTTATTATTTCTCATAAACCATTAGATGAAATAATCCCTATTGCATTATCAAAAGAAAAAACTACAACAACTCAATATCCAATGGCTGCTATTGAAAAATTGGGTCTTTTGAAGATGGACTTTCTTGGTCTTGAAACTTTGACAATTATTCATGATGCGCTTGAATTAATTAAAAAAAGACATAATGTTGATATAGATATTAATAAAATACCGCTAGATGATGCAAAAGTTTTTGAAATGCTTCAAAGAGGTGATACAGATGCTGTATTCCAATTAGAATCTGGTGGTATGAGAAAGCTGGTGAAGGAGTTAAAACCAACAGTTTTTGAAGACCTAGGTGCGCTTGTTGCCCTTTTTCGTCCAGGACCGTTAGAAGCTGGCATGATTAAGGATTTCGTTGAAAGAAAACACGGAAAACAAAAAATTATATATGCTCATCCTTTACTTGAAAATATTTTAAAAGATACATATGGTACTCTTGTTTATCAAGAGCAGATTATGCAAATTTTCCAAGTGCTTGCAGGTTATACATTAGGTGGTGCCGATATGGTGCGCCGTATGATGGGTAAGAAAAAACTTGACGAAATGGCAAAACAAAAAGGTATCTTTATTGAAGGTGCTGGCAAAAATGGTATGCCGGAAAAAGATGCTTCAGTTCTTTTTGAACAAATTGAAAGTTTTGCAAAATACTGTTTCAACAGAGCTCACAGTTCTGCGTATGCATTTGTTGCTTATCAAACAGCTTACCTTAAAGCTCATTATCCTGTTGAATTTATGTGTGCAAACTTAACTTCTCAGGCAAACGACCAGGATAAAACACAAAGCTATATCTTACAATGTCAATCATTAGGTATTGAAGTTTTACCACCTGACATCAATAAATCTGGTTCTGGATTTGCACCGGATGGTGATAATATTCGTTTTGGTTTAAATTCTATTAAAGGTGTTGGGCAAGCTGTTATATCTGAAATTATAGATGAAAGAGAGAAAAACGGTCCATTTGAAAGTTTTGTAGATTTTTGTTCAAGAGTTGATGCAAAATGTTTGAATAAAAAGTGTTTAGAGTCACTTATTAAGACCGGAGTATTTTCAAATATTGAAAGAAGCAGAAAACAACTTTTGGAAAATTTAGAAAATGTTGTTGAATTTGTTAAGGTTTCAAATGCTTCAAAAGATATTGGACAAGTTAGTCTTTTTGCAGGGCTTGGTGATAGTGCACAAGAACTAAATATTCCAACTTTTGAACTTCAAGGTTCAAGTGAAGAATTTGCCGATAACGAAATACAAATGTTCGAAAAAGAGCTTATGGGCATTTATGTATCTTCTCACCCATTATCAAGTATTAAAGATACCCTTAAATATTTAACAACAGACACAATCAAGGATATTTTGGAAAGTCCAAAACCAGATAGCGCTGTTACTATTTGTGGTTTACTTACACAAATTGTAACTAAGCCAACAAGGAAAGACCCATCTAAAATTTTAAAAACAGGTATTATCGAGGATTTAACAGGTCGCATTGAAATTGTTGCCTTTCCAAAGGTTGTTCAAGAATTTGGTGATGCAATTAAAAATGAACAAAAAGTTTTTCTTGATGCAAGAGTTCAAGTTAGAGAAGAAAGCGTGAATCTTTCTGTTGTAAAGGTTAGACCTATTGAAAATACAAGTCTTGTAACATTGAAATTTTTAAAAGATATTAATCCTGAGGAATTAGTTTTACTCAAAGAGGTTTTAGCTGATTTTAAAGGCGAAAACCCAGTTGTGCTTGATTTTGAAGATGACGGCAAAAGAGTACAGGTTTTAGTTCATAATAAAATTTGGGTCAGTGCCACAAATGATATGAAACAAAAAATCGAAGGCTTATTTAAGGATTCAATTGAAGTTGATATAAGGTCTTTGTAATAAAATTTTTACCTTAATTTTTAGCAACATAGCTAGATTTTCATGGTTCTTTGTTTTATTCTTTTATTTAAGGTGAAAATGCAAAACAGAGGTTCAAACAAACATAGAGACGCTTGGGTTGAAATTGATTTAGGGCATTTGGAGCATAATATAAGAGCTATTAAAAAAAAGCTTCCAAATGACGTTAAAACTCTTGCGGTTATTAAAGCTGACGCATATGGACATGGTTCCGTTATGTGTGCGCCAACACTTTTGGCTTGTGGAGTTGATGCTTTTGGTGTGGCTTCTATCGATGAAGGAGTTGAACTTCGCGAAAATAAAATCACTGCACCAATTCTTGTTCTTGGGGCAGTTCCTATTTGGTCTTTTGAAACAGCAATTAAATATGATATTACTGTTTCAATTTTTTCTTATGAACATCTAGAAGTTGCAAAAAGTATATTTGAAAGAACTGGAAAAAAATTAAACGTACACATAAAAATTGATACAGGTATGAATAGAATTGGTATCGACACAGCAAATGCAGTTAAGTTTATTAATGACGCAAAAAGTGCCAATTATATAAATCTTAAAGGAGTCTTTACTCATTTTGCGGATGTTGAAGATAACAAAATTTATGAGAAGCAAATAGAAGAATTTGAAAAAATTGTAAGCAAAATTGACAGAGAAAATTTAGTAATCCATTGCGCAAATTCTCCTGCAACATTGAAATATAATCATTATTTTAATATGGTTAGACTTGGAATTATCTTGTATGGTTTAACGCCTTTTTCAAAAGAAGAAAATGTTGATTTTCTAAAACAGGTTGTTGGTTTAAAAGGCAGAATTACCAACATCCATAAAATTAAAGAAAATGACGGTGTTTCCTACGGACACAAATTTAAGGCCCAAAAAGAAACGGTTGTTGCTACAATTCCAATTGGTTATGCAGATGGTGTTGCAAGAAATCTGTCAAACAAAATTGAAGCATCATTGAATGGTTGTAAGGTTAAACAGATTGGCAATATAACAATGGATCAAATGATGTTTGATATTACTAATGTTAATGCTGAGATTGGTGATATTATAACGCTTTTAGGCAAATCTGATGATGAAAATTTTTATTCGATTGACAAATGGGCAAAAATTTTGAATACTATAAATTATGAGCTTACGTGCAGATTAAAAGTCAGGTTGCCAAGAATATATACAAGAGAGGAATAAAATGAAAAAAACTTTTTTACACGAACAACAATTAAAAGTGAATGCAAAAATGGTACCTTTTGCAGGCTGGTCAATGCCTGTGTCATACAAAGGTATTTTGGAAGAACATAAAGCTGTTCGTGAAAAGGTTGGCATCTTTGATGTTTCTCATATGGGCGAAGTTATTGTTTATGGAAAAGATGCTCTTGTGTTTTTACAAAAAATTTGTCCGCAAAATATTTCAAGATTGGCTTTGGGTGGCGCAATTTATTGCCAGTTGACAAATAATGAAGGTGGTATAATTGATGATTTTATAACTTATAAAATCGAACAAGAAAATGAAGAAAATCCTGCAAAATATCTCTTGATTATGAATGCTTCAAGGGTTGATGAAGATATAAATTGGTTGTCAAGAAATTCACTTGGTTTTGATGTTGTTATAGATAACCAAACACATAATTATTCACTTTTAGCAATTCAAGGGCCTTTTGCTTCTTCTTTAATTGAAAAAATGGGTGTAAAAAAAGAAGATCAACCGAATTATTTTTCAATAAAAAGAGTGCAACTTGATACAGTTTCTGTTTATTTGGCAAGAACAGGTTACACAGGCGAAGATGGTTTTGAGGTTCTTGTGCGTAACCAATTTAGTGAATTTTTATGGCACGAATTTTTGGAAAACGGTAAAGAGTTTGGAATTGAACCAATTGGTTTAGGTGCTCGCGATACATTAAGACTGGAAGCTGGTTTGCATCTTTATGGGCAGGATATGGATGAAGGAACTACTCCTGTTGAAGCTGGGCTTTCTTGGTCTATTTCTAAAAATAAAGAAGAAGATTATAACGGCAGAGAGATTATATTATCTCAATTAGGATTAAAAAATAAAAATTTATATCCGAAGAAAAAACAATTTATAGCTTTTGAAATGGTTGATAAGGCAATTGCCCGTCACGAATGTGAAATTTATTTTGAGGATAAACAAGTTGGTATTGTAACCAGTGGCTCTTTTTCGCCTACGACAGGTAAAAATATTGGTTTAGGGTACATTGATTTTGAGAAGTCTTCTTTAACATCTCTTAATAAAAACCCTGTTACATGTGGCACTACAATACAGATTATGGTAAGAAATAAGTTGTATAATGCTGTGGTTGTAAAAAGACCATTTGTCAAAAAAAATGTAAAAATATAGGAGCAAACTAAAAGTGGAACAAAGAACAGCACCAGAAGGCATTTTATGTGCAAAGACTCACGAATGGGTATTAGAGGAAAATGATTTATGCATATGTGGTTTAACAGATTATGCAGTTGAACAACTTGGCGATGTAGTTTTTGTTGAGTTACCCGAAATTGGTTCATCTTTTTCAAAGGATGAAGTTTTTGCAACAATTGAATCTGTTAAGGCAGCAAGTGAGATTTATGCACCAGTGGCTGGGGAAATTGTTGAAGTGAACGAAGATTTACTTGCTTCTCCAGAAATAGTAAACGAAGATAATTGGGAAAAAGGTTGGCTTGTAAAAATCAAACCATCTAATTTTTCTGAAGATTCTGCTAGCCTTATGGAATATGACGACTATAAAGAAGAAATAGTATAACAATGAATGATATTTTAAAAAATTCTCAAGAGATGCTAGAGGCCATAAATCTAGCGACACTAGAAGACTTGTTTTCTCAAATTCCAGATGAAGCAAGAGTTCCAAGTCTTAATTTGGAAGATGCGAAAGACGAACTTGAAGTTCAAAAAATAATTGAAAAAATTGCCAAAAAAAATAAAAATGATTACATTTATTTTTTAGGCGGTGGTAGTTATAAAAAATTTATTCCGCCTGCGATTTCTGCAATAAGTCAAAGATTTGAATTTTTGTCTGCTTATACACCTTACCAGGCAGAAATTTCTCAGGGCACATTGAAAACAATGTATGATTTTCAAACAATGATTTGTAAAATTACAAATCAAGATGTTTCAAATGCTTCTGTTTATGATGGTGCAAGCGCTTGTGCGGAAGCTATTTTGATGACTTGCAGAATAAATAAAAGAAATAAAGCTTTCGTTTCAAGCAATATAAATCCTAATTATCTTGAAGTTATAAAAACTTACCTTTGGGCATCTGGAATTGAGCTTGTAGTTGGCGAAAAACCTGTTCAAGATGATGAATTGGCTTGTGTTTTGTATCAAAGTCCAAATTATTATGGTGAATTAGAAGAAATGCCTCAGAAAAATGGTAAAGAACTTATTATTTCTTGTGTAGATTTAAGTTCTTTGGCTCTTTTTGAGCCTCCTAATAGCGATATTACGGTTGGCGATTTTCAGGTTTTAGGAATTCCAATGGCATTTGGTGGCCCTTATGGTGGCTTTGTTGCATGTAAAGATGCATATAAAAGGCAATTACCAGGTCGCGTTGTTGGAAAAACCGTGGATAAGGAAGGAAAAGAGGCTTTTGTTTTAACTCTTCAAGCGCGTGAACAACATATTAGGCGCGAAAAAGCAACAAGCAATATTTGTTCTAACCAAGCACTCGTTGCTCTTTGTGCTACTGTTTATATGGATTTAATGGGTGAGAATGGTTTCATAAAAGTTTCACAAAAAAGCTATGATTTAGCACATAAATTGGCTCAATCATTAAAAGAAAAAGGTTATAATGTTTTAAGCAATAATTTCTTTAATGAATTTGTTTTTGAGGTTAAGAATGCTGATGAATTCTTAGAAAATATGCGCAAAAATGGCATACTTGCAGGTATCAAAATTTCAGATAATAAAATTTTAACTGCAACAACAGAAATGAACGACGATGATGATATTAAAGCATTTTTAAACAATTTGTAATGTGATTTAAAAATCCGTATAATATAAATTAAGGTTGCAAAATGCAACCTTTTTATTTAACTTTTTTTACTGATTTTTTAGCAAATGCGACAATTAAGCCCAAAATACACATTGCAAAAGATAAAATTCCAAAAGTTGCACTTGCATTCATTTTTGTTTTCTTTTCTTTTAAAATTGGGTGTGGCCCTTGTTCATTTTTTCTTATGTTTAATGTGTCCATAAGAGGTGTTTTTGAAAGTTCAGGCACATCTACAACTCCCACTTTTGGTGGTTTACCCTTCATATCAGCTGTTGTACTTTGTGTTTTATTTTTTTTGAAAAAATCAAGATTTACGTTTTGATTATTTGGCAAAATCGCAGGCAAATTACTTGAAGTTTTTGCCTGTGGTTGTTGTATATTAATATTTGGAATTTGATTAACTGCCATATTTTTATAATGTTTGCACATAAAAAAACTTGCGCCTTTTTAATTAAAGCGCAAGTTTTATTTATTTATTTATTTATTTATTTTAATTAGATAACGCCTTGTGCGCGCATTGCTTTTGCGACTCTTCTGAAACCTGCCAAGTTTGCTGCTGCAACATAGTTTGTTCCTAAATCATAGAATTTTGAAGTTTCTTCGCAAGATTTAAAGATGTTTACCATAATGTTATCTAATTTTTGGTCAACTTCTTCAAATGTCCAGCTTAATCTCATTGAGTTTTGACTCATTTCAAGTGCTGATGTTGCAACGCCACCTGCGTTTGCAGCTTTTGCTGGTGCAAGAAGAATTTTGTTATCCAAGAAATATTTAATTGCTTCAATTGTTGTTGGCATGTTTGCGCCTTCTCCAATTGCAATTACGCCATTTTCAACAAGCTTTTTAGCTGAATTTAAGTTGATGTCATTTTGAGTTGCGCAAGGAAGTGCAATGTCGGCTTTAATTGACCAAATTGCAGGTTCCATACCTTCTTTGTTTTCATAATATTTTGCATTAGTCTTAACGTCTGCGTATTCCTTGATTCTTCCTCTTTTGATTTCTTTGATTTCTTTAATAAGAGCTAAATCAATTCCATTTTCATCATAAATGCAACCGTTTGAATCGCTCATTGCAACAACTTTTGCTCCATATTGATAAGCTTTTTCGCAAGCATAAATTGCAACGTTTCCAGAGCCTGAAATAATAACTGTTTTGTCTTTCATATCAAGATTGTTTGCTTTTAACATTTCTCTCATGAAATATATTAAGCCATAACCAGTTGCTTCTTTTCTTGCTAAGCTTCCCCAATAATCTAAGCCTTTCCCAGTTAAAACGCCTGCTTCATATTGGTTTCTTATTCTTCTGTATTGTCCAAACATATAGCCAATTTCGCGTCCGCCAACACCAATATCGCCCGCAGGAACGTCTAAATTGTGGCCAATGTGTCTTTGAAGTTCTAACATAAAGCTTTGGCAAAATTTCATAATTTCGTTGTCTGATTTACCTTTAGGGTCAAAATCTGAACCACCTTTACCGCCGCCAATTGGTAATCCTGTCAAAGCGTTTTTAAAGATTTGTTCAAAACCTAAAAATTTAATTATACTTAAATTGACACTTGGGTGAAATCTTAAACCACCTTTGTATGGTCCAAGAGCACCATTATATTGAACTCTATATCCTTTGTTTACTTGGATTTGACCTTTGTCATCAATCCAGGGAACTCTGAACATAATAATTCTTTCAGGCTCAACAAGTCTTTCAAGCAAAGCCATTTCTTTGTATTCAGGATGTCTTTTAACGGCAGGTGCGATTGTTGTTAAAACTTCTTCAACTGCTTGTAAGAATTCTTTTTCGTGAGCATTTTTCGCTCTTGTATCATTTATAACTTTTTCTAAATATGCTTCCATTTTTTATATCCCCTTTACAAGTTCTTTTTCAATTTCTAATAATATATCATCAATTTTGTTTTGTGTTTTGCCCATACCTTGTGCAAATTGTGGTCTTCCGCCACCATTTCCGCCAAGGGCTTTTGTGATTTTTGAAACAATTTCTCCTGCCGAGACTTTTTGTTTAACAAAATTATCTGTTACTTTTGAAATAACAAAAGTACCGTCTTGTTTGAGTGAGCACAATACAATAATGCTTTCGCCAAGTTTTTTAGATAATAGTTCGACTCCTGTTTTAAGCGCAACAGGTGGCATATCTTCAACTTTTGAAATAAAGATTTTGCCATTTACATCACCAATTGTGATGTCTTTTGCACGTGAAATAAATGTTGCAAACTCTTTTTTCGCTTGCTCTTCTTCCATTTTTGCAATTTTATTATTCAAATCTTTATTATCTTGCAAAAGTTTTTCGATTTTTGAATCAATTTCGGTGTATGGAACTTTGTGTTTTCTTGAAATTTTATCAATTTCATCACTTTTTGCATTTAAATATTCTATTGCAGAATCAGAACATACGGCCTCTATTCTTCTGACTCCTGAAGCTATCGCTGATTCTGAAATTATTTTGCATAATCTAAGTTCGGATGTATTTTTTGTATGTGTTCCGCCGCATAATTCTTTTGAAACATCCCCAAAACATACAACCCTGACGGTGTCGTCATATTTTTCACCAAATAATGCCATAGCACCACTATTTTTAGCTTCATCAAGCGTCATAATTTCGGTTTTTTGTTCAATTCCCGCCTTAATCCATTCATTGATGTTTGTTTCAATTTTTCTGATTTGTTCAGCAGTTAAAGCTTGGTTGTAGTTAAAGTCGTAACGTGTTCTGTTATATTCAACTTGTGAACCAGCTTGGTGAACATTTGAGCCTAATACTTTTTGTAGTGATGATTGTAAAAGGTGTGCAAGAGAATGGTGTTTTTCAATTTCGCGTCTTGACTGACTGTCTATTTTTGTTTCTACCACATCTCCTTTTTTGATTGCGCCTATTACTCTGTGTACAAAAACTTTGCCGACTCTAAAAGCTTTAATAACTTCAAGTTTTGTGCCATCTTGTTTAATTAAAACGCCATTATCACCAACTTGTCCACCGCATTCGCCATAGAATGTTGTTTTATCTAGTATTACATCAACAACATCTTCTTCTTTTGTTTCATTAACTTCTTCTAAATCTTTGACAAGTGCAATAACTGTTGCCTGACTTGAATCTTTTGTGTAACCTTCAAAATCAGTTTCTTGTTTGTCAACATAGGCTAAATCATTTGTTAAGACAACTTTTTGAACACTTGCTCTTGCGCGTTCTTTTTGTTCTTGCATAAAGTTTTTAAAGCCAGTTTCATCAACTTCAATACCTTTTTCTTGAGCAATTTCTTTTGTTAATTCAAACGGGAAGCCAAAAGTGTCGTAAAGTTTAAATGCATCTTCCCCTTGAATAATATTGCCTTTTAGATTTGCAATTATATTATCTATGTGTTTGAAACCATTGTTAATTGTTAATTTAAAGCGATTCTCTTCTTCAAGAATTACTTTTTGAATTTCGTCTCTTAATTCAACAAGTTCTGGATAAGCTTTTTTGTAATTGTCTATAACGACATCAACAATTTTTTCCATAAATGGAATTTCGAGACCAATTATAAAACCATGACGAAGTGCACGTCTTAAAATCATTCTTAAAACATACCCTCTTCCTTCGTTAGAAGGTGTGATTTTGTCTGAAATCATAAATGTTACGCAACGCGCGTGGTCTGCAATAATTCTAAGTGAAATATCTGTTTTTTCATTTTCTAAATATTTTTTGCCAGACATTTCACAAATTTTGTCTAATATTGGTCGAACAAGGTCTGTTTCGAAAGTAGAATTCACTCCTTGGCAAACCATAGCGATTCTTTCAAGCCCCATACCTGTGTCAACATTTTTCTTTTCAAGCGGGGTTAAATTTCCTTCTTCGTCTTGGAATAATTGCATGAAGACTAAGTTCCAAATTTCAACCCACCTGTCGCATTCGCAAGTATCAACTCCACAATCTTCGGAGCATTTTAAATGTTCGCCTAAATCGTAATGGATTTCACTACAAGGTCCGCAAGGGCCAGTTGGTCCTGGAGGTCCCCAGAAATTATCTTTTTTACCTTTTTTGATAATTCTATCTGGACTCACACCTGCTTTCACCCAAATTTCACCAGCTTCGTCATCTTCTTCATAAATTGTTACCCAAAGACGTTCTTTATCTAATTTTAAATAATTAGTTACAAAATCCCAGGCCCATGGAATAACATCTTCTTTAAAATAATCGCCAAAACTAAAATTACCAAGCATTTCAAAGAATGTATGGTGGCGTGGCGTTCTTCCAACGTTTTCAATATCTGAATCTTTTCCGCCTGCTCTTGCACATTTTTGGCAAGTTGTTGCACGTGCTGGATTGTATGGTGGTTTTTCTAAACCCAAAAAGTATGGAACAAATTGAACCATGCCAGCAGTTGTCAGTAATATTGTTGGATTGTCAGGTACGAGTGACGAACTTTTTACTCGTGTACTTTGGTGTTTTTTCTCAAAAAAACTTAAAAATTCTTCTCTTATATCTTCAGCTTTCATCATAAGAAAATTTTATCACGGACAAAAAAAATTGTAAGTTTTTTATTGAATTTAAGGGGCTATTAAGTCTTTTTATAATATTGTTTTGTTAAAAACGATAATAACAATAAATATTAGATAAAATATGCCACAAAAAATTAAATCTTTTGCTTCAAGTTGTTCTTTAAATTTTGCTTTTGAGTATAAAACAAGGGTTGCAAGTAATACTAATGTAACATTCACAATGGCATCATAATTGAATTGCCATTTTGTAAGGGCTATGCCAATTGCCATTGGGATTGTTGCCTGAAAAACAAGTGCGCCAGATAAATTTGAAAGTGCTAAATCGTTTTTGTTGTTTTTTGCCCAAAGCACACCATTTGTGATTTCTGGAAGTTCGGTTGCCAAGGGTGATATAATTAAACTTAAAATAAAAGGTTGAATGTTAAATACATTTGAAAAATATGTAATTTCGTTTATGAACAATTTTGCAACAACAATTAAAAGCGATAATGAAATTATAAGTTGTATAAAAATTAAAGGTGTTATTTTTTGTAGTTTAAATAATTTATTCATATGTAATTCACAGGCATCACCTTTGCATTTGCCGTGTGCTTCCTTGAGAGTTTTTGTTGCATAGAATAAATAATACAAAATTAAGAATAATGGTATTAAATATTTTATTTTTTCATTTGTAATAAAAATTGTAAAAATCGAAACTATATAAGCCGGAAAGAAAAATCTTAAATCATTTAAAAAAGATGTTGTATTATTTAGGGCTATTTTGTTTTTTTGAACACAAAAAATTGTTAAGCCAGTCATAAACATTGCAAATGTTGAAATTAAAAATGATGAACCTAAAATAGCGCCAGTACAAACGTCTGAACCAGTTTTTATATCAGTATTGGTTAAATACGCTCCCAAAATTGCAACCAATGGAACAATTGTTTCAGGCAATGCTGTTCCGATTGCTGCAAAAATTGAACCAACGGCATTTGAACCAATGTTAAAAGCTTTTCCTAAATTTTCAACTGCATTAGTGAATACTTCACAAATCAAGACTATCGCCATTAAAAAAAAGACAATTGTTATTATGTGTAGAAATGTATTCATAATTCCATTTAATCCATATTTGTGGTAGTCTTAATTAATATGATAAAGCAAATTCAAGAACAAATCAACAACGCAAAGAAGATTTTAATTATCTCGCATATTAATCCAGATGGCGATACATTAGGGTCAATGTGTGCTTTAAAACTTGCAATAGGTAATAAGGCTGATATGTTAATTCAAACTATTCCTTACCCTAAAACATATTCTTTCTTGCCCAAAATTGACGAAGCTAAAAATTTTGATAATGTTCAAGATATTTATGATTTAGTTATAACTGTTGATGTCGCGGCGGCTGACAGAATAATCAGAAATGGCAGAAAAATTTTTGATAACGCACCTTCTACAATTAATTTTGACCATCATAAAACAAATCCAAATTTTGCAAAATATAATTTAGTAGATGCAAATGTTTCAAGTTGTGGCGAAGTTTTGTTTAATTATTTTAAGGCAACAAATACACCTATTACAAAAGAAATCGCAACCTGTCTTTATGTTGCAATTTTAACTGACACAGGTTGTTTTAGATATGAAAATGCCAAACCCGCAACTTTTGATGCAGCAAAAGAACTTATTGCAACAGGAATAGATAATGCAGATATTGCAAAAAAATGTTATGATTCAAAAGCAAAAGAAATGGTTCTGCTCCACAGTTATTGTGTTTCAAATGCCAAGTTTGAATTAGGTGATAAAATCGCCTATGTTGGTATTACAAATAATTTAATGAAAAAATTCAATGCCAAAAATGAGCACACAGAAGGTATATGCGAAACTTTAAGAAGTATTGATAGTGTCCAGATTGCTTTTGTTGCAAAAGAAACGGGACACCTTGCCACAAAAATTAGTTTAAGAAGTAAAGTTTTTGATTTAACAAAAATAACCAATAGATTTTCGGGTGGCGGACATAAAAATTCTGCCGGTTGCACAATAAATTTGCCAATAAACCGTGCTATTGAAGAAATGTTGGCTGAAATAAAAAAATATGAAGAAGAATTTTAAAATTGTTGTTAAATATTTTAAACATATTTCTAGCAGAATAATCAGTGAAGATTATTTTGGAATTGCGTCTGAAGTTTCTTATATGTTAACCATTGGTGTTTTCCCATTTGCACTTTTTTTAACGGCTGTTTTTGGCTGGGCGGGTAAACAATTTTTTATAGATAAAATTTTGGTCATTTTATCAGCAATGGCACCAAGTGATATTATAAAATTATTTAAAATAGTTCTAGATGATGTAATTTTGTTTGATAAAGGCGGGTTGGTTGCCTTTATTGGTTTTTTTGTGACTTTGTTTTTGGCTTCAAACGTTATAGCCGCCGTTATAAAAGGATTAAACAGAGCAAATTGTGTTAAAGAAACAAGAAGTTTTCTTTATGTCAGAATTTTATCTATCGTTATGGTTTTTGTGAATGCACTTTTTTTGTTTGTTAGTATAAATCTAAGTATTTTAGGAAATGTTATTTTGAATTTTATCGAAAGATATGTTCAGATTCCATTTTTATTAGAACAAACAATTTCCATTTTGCGCTGGCCACTTGCATTTTTCTTGCTTTTTATTATGGCCGCATTTAATTATTATATTTTGCCTTCAATTGATTTTTCAACAAAAAGAGGGAGTGTTGTTCCAGGTTCACTATTTTTCTGTACATTCTGGTTAGCAGGTTCCTGGGTTTTTTCTTTATATGTAGATTCGCTTGGGACATATAACAGAGTTTATGGAACACTTGGAGCTTTTGCCATATTAATGGTGTGGTTATATTATACATCTATGGTTTTGCTTATCGGTGGTGAAATAAACAACCGAAATTTAGGAAATGCAATTCCTTCTGAAAAATAAATTTTTACAAAATAAGATATAAACTATTTTAATGTTTAGGCAATGTCGCTTTATCTATAACGTCTTTATAAAAGTCGGTGTTTATGTTTAAAAGCTCACCTATTTTAAGCAACAATAACGCAAGGCGCCTTTCCTTGTTTTTTTTGTTTATAGAAGCATTTTCTAATTTTTGTGCAAGAGTGCCCAATTTTTTATAAATGTCTTCAAAATATATGTTTTGTGCAACACGTATTTCTAAATTTAAATCCAGTAAATCAACTGCGTCAAACATTGAAATGACTTCTTGCGCCATTGTTGTGTTTGGATTTTCCATTAATTCCAACAATTTTTCTTGTATTCTTTTTCTTAAAATTTCACTTGCATTTGTTTTGTTTAAATTGATATTAAAAGTGTCCGTTTCTTTTTTAATTGTTATTATTTTTTCAATGAATTCTTTTTCATTAAAATCTTCTTGTTCACTTAGTAGTTTTTCTAATTGAGTTGTGATTGTGTATTTTGCAGCAAGCCTGAATACCTCAGGAATATCAAGCCCTAATTCTATTAAGTGCGTTATTGAAGGCTTCATGTCTTGGTAAATATTTTTATAAATATTTTCAAATTGTGCAATTTCTTCTTCAAGAAATCTTTCCATAAGTGTTTTACGTCTATCGATTAAAACTTCCTTTAGGGAGAAATTTTTTCCTTTGAAATGTTTTTTAAATAATCTTTTGAAATTTGTGCAATTATTTTCTTTATATTCTTTTTCAAATGCTTGTCTTGCATCAATGACTTCTTGTACATCATCTTTTTCTGATAATATACAGTAAATTTCACCGTCACTTGTTGCGGCAGCAGTGAAAACTCTTTCCCATTTTTCAAAAGTAATTGTTGATTCAATTTCAACTTTGCCTGAAACAACTATGGCGTTTTTAAATTTATGTTTTCTGAAATGAGATTTTTTAAGGTTATAACAATATATTTTACTATTTTCATCTTCTTCAACATAAATTGATGAAATTGCCCAATGACTTGCCAGTTGGTCAACTGTAATCATTGATGGCTTAACAAATTTTTCATATATATTCGCGCCATTTCCGTATGATGGAATATTACTTATTGCTTTTGATAATGTATTTAAGAATTTCTTTTCTAGATTTTCTTTTGAAAAATCTTGTGCAAGCTCCATTGCTCTTGCTGCATATTTCATAATTTGAACAGTTTCGATGCCTGAAATTTCAGCAAAAAACCAACCGCAACTTGTGTACATAAGCATTGCTTGTCTTTGTATTTCAAGAAGCTTAATTGCATTAATTTTATCTTTTTGACTTAATTTTTTCTTTTGATGCTTTGACAAGAATTTTTCAACATTTTCTGGTTTCCTGTTTAAAATTACATCTATATAATCATTTCTTGCTCCCCAGAAATCTTTAAAATATTTGTTTCCTTCGATTTGACAAATAACAATTAAATCATTTCTAAGGTCATCTAATGCTTTTCTTAAAGGCGCACGCCATCTTTGATTCCAGCCAGGCATTGCACCTGTTGAACAACCACAGTCTTCCATCCAGCGTCCAACTCCATGGCAACAGCTCCAAGAAGATTCTGGTTTGATTTCTACTTCATGAGTAGGCGGGTAAATTTCGAGGAATTGTCCGTAGTTAGTTATTTGAAATCCTAAGTCTTTTGCTTTTACGGTTAAAACATATGAAAGAGCCATATCACCAAATTTTGTATGGTGACCGTAACTTTCGCCATCTGTTGCAATATTTACTAATTGTACTCTGTTTCTGTTCTCAGCGTAACCGTCATTTAATCTGTAAGCAAATTTTTTGCCGTCTTTTAGTAATTCATCAAAAGCAACTGATTTAGAGATTGCTCCATCATAAAAATAGATATCTATATATTTTTTTGGATTTTCTTTGGAAAAATATCTGTATGGCATAGACGGGTCAATGCTTCCACAGCTTACATCTTGCCAATTTGCGTCTTTGAATTTGCGAACTTTTTGCGCCTGATAAGGTGATAAAATTGTAAATTTAATATTTTGTTTTATTAAAATTTCGAGAGTATCGCCATCAACAGCAGTTTCTGCAAGCCAAATTCCTTCCGGCTTGTGTCCAAAACGTTTTTCGTAGTCTTTAGTGCCCCAAACAACTTGTGTTATTTTATCTTTTTCGTTTGCAAGAGGCATAATAATATGATTGTAAACTTGTGCTATTGCGCAAGAGTGCCCGCCATACATCTTTCTTGAATTTTTATCTGCAAGAAGGATTTTTTTGTATGTTTTTTTTGCGTATTTTTGCATCCAAGATAAAAGTGTTGGACCAAAATTAAAACTCATATATTCATAGTTATTAACTATATTTAATACTCTGTTATCCATCCCTGCTATTCTTGAAACGGAATTTGGTTCATAACATTCGTGAGATATTCTTGCGTTCCAGTTATGGAATGGTTTTGCACTATCTTGAAGTTCTATTTCTTCAAGCCACGGGTTTTCGCGCGGTGGCTGATAAAAGTGTCCGTGTATAGTTAAATATTTTTTATGTTCTTTCATAGCTATTCTGTTTTTTCAACCTTCTTAATTATTGTAATATTTTCAACATCAATCCAAGGGTCGCCAAGTGCAAGTGAAAAGACTTTGCCTTTTACTTCAATTGTGTCGCCCGTGTCTAGTTCTGCAAATTTTTCTGCATAATCTCTTTTTAAAAATAATTTTATTTCAGATAATGGTATATTGTGGTCTGTTATATCATCTCTTTGGACAGTGAAGCCAATGTAATTTTCACTATCTTTTTTTGTTGGCGCATAATCAAGTCCAACTGCTGAAAATTTATCAAATTTGGCCTTAAAAATAACAGTTTTGTTTATAAAAGTGTTTGGAGATTCAACTATTTTAATTGGAGTTGTTTTAATTTCTGTTGCATTTTGTTGCGCGCTAACTGAATTAATGTTTCCAAAAATCAAAATAAAAGCCAAAAATATATATAAACTCGCCTTTGTAATTATTCTAATCATTTTTTCTCCATTTTTTATATTGATATTTTAGCACATTTTTTAAAAAATAAAAATACTTTATGCTAAAATTATTTTATGAACAAAGCTAAATTAGAGTTTATTACAGGGTCAATTTTTTGGTTAGTGGCAGTTTTATTTTTAACGGTCATTCCAATGATGTTTAATTTGTCTGAAAATTTGCTTGTTCCAAACAATGGAGATTATATTTTTCTTTCGCTTTTGTTTTTTGCTTTTGGTGCATTTTTATATATTACAAATATTGCATATTATAAAAAACAGCTGGTTTGGATTAGTTTTTTGTTTCTTTTTTATGCTTTTTATCAATTTATATTTTTAATGAATTCAAATCTTGTTTTATTAAATTAATTTTTTAATTTAATTTCTTCAATTCCAACAGGTGTACTTTTAAGGGTTTGTCCGACAGCTTTTTCAAGATTTGCTTTTTCTCTGTTGTATTCATAAAGAGTTGTAAAATACATTAATCTTGAATTTTGATATTGTATTTGTGCGTCTTTTAATTCAATTGCGTCTGATTCACCAACTTTATATCTTCCAGAAGCTAGTTCATAGTTTTCTTTTGACATTTTCATTGATAAAAGTGCAACGGGGACTCTGTCTTTTGCATCAATTAAATTTGCCCATGTTTTTTGAATTTCAAAATATATATCGTTAACCGAAGCATCTGAAATATATTGTTGTTTTTCAAATAAATGGCGTTTTTCGTCTATTTGATTTTTAACTAAAAATGGATTTATTGCATTAAATTGAAAATATCCACCTAAGTTCCAAAATTCACCTAAATCACGGTTGTTGTTTCCAGCACCACCAAATGCACCTTGGAACGACAATGTTGGGAAATAAGACTTTTTACTTAATTTCCAAGCTTGTTCTGCCTGTTTTACTCCAAGTACAGAATTTTTTAATGCAGGACGATTTTCATTTGCTATTTCAACTAATTTGTTTATATCCACATCAAGTTCTTCGTATGGCAAATTTTCCTCTATTGAATATTTTGCAATAAATGGCAAACCCATAACATTATTTAATGTTGCAGTTGCAATATCAACAGCATTTTTTGCCTGTATTAAATTTGCTTTTGCGTCTGCTAAATTTGTTGCCGCAATAGTTACGTCTATTTTTGGTTTCATACCTACTTGGTAAAATGCATGTGCTTGTTCGTATGTTTGTTCAAATTGATCTACTGTATCTTCCATTACTCTTTCTTGTTCAATTGCTGTAACTAACATATAATAAGCATTTTTTACCTGATAAATAACATCATTTACGGTATTTTCAATATTATTTAAAGCAGCTTCATATTCAAGCTTGCGAACGTGATATAAATTTTGTGTTATACCAAAATCATAAATAAGTTGACTTACGCTAATTTCACCAACAGTATATTGAGTCAATGGGTCAACATCCATGTTGAAACCAGATGAAGATAAATTTGGTTTTAGTCTTGAAATTCCTGCACCTAAATTAATTTTTGGAGAATAATTTGAAAGAGCTTGCCCCTTTAGAGTTTTTGTTGCTTGTGCCTGAGAATATTGCGCCTTGATTAAAGGGTTATATGTAAGCGCAAGCTCCAGACAATCCGCTAAATTTAATTCAAGAGATTTTGCAACACTCCCTTCGATTGTAAGTTTGTCTGGTTCTAATTCTTCAGGAATCATTTCTGTTGTTGGAATTGTATATCTTGCATATTTTTTCTTTTCTTTTGCAATTTTCTTTTCTTTTCTTGTTAGTTTTTTCTTTTCCACATTATTTTCTTCAATTGCAAAACTTGCGCAATTAAAAGTAAATAAAATTGCAAGACACAATATAAAAGTTTTTATAATTTTATTCTTCATTTTTATCTTCTAATTCCCTTTTAGCTTTTCTTTCTTCCATTTTTTTAAATACATATGTGCAAATTTGTTCAATCAAAACATAGAATGCAGGAACAAGTATTGTACCCACAACGGCTGCCGCCATCATTCCGCCAAACACTGTTGTACCAAGTGATCTTCTTGATTCTGCACCTGGACCTACTGCAAAAACCAAAGGCAAAATACCCAAAATAAATGCGATAACTGTCATCATAACGGCTCTGAATCTTATTTTTGCAGCTTCAAGTGCAGCATCAATAACTGACATTCCTTGTTTTTCATGTGCTTCTTTTGCAAATTCTACAACCAAAATAGCTTGTTTTGCAGATAATCCCATAAGCATTATCAAACCAACTTGTGCGTATAAGTCCAATTGATAACCTGCTATATATTGGAATAATATCGCACCAAGCATTGCAATTGGTGAAATAAGTAATACCCCAACTGGTAACATCCAGCTTTCATATAAAGCAACTAAGAATAAATATACAAAAGTTAATGACATACCTAAGATTATTGCCATTTGACCTTGCGCTTGAACTTCTTGATAACTCATACCAGACCATGCATAGTCCATATCGTTTGGTAATTTTTCTTTTGAAATTTTTGCCATTTCGGCTAATGCTTCACCAGAACTTCTTCCAGGCGCTGGGCTTCCGTTTATCGCAACTGAACGGTACATATTAAAACGGCTTATGCTGTATGGACCAATTGTGTCTTTTGTTGTGACGACAGAACTTAAAGGCGCCATTGTTCCTTTTTGGTTTTTTATGTAAACCTTATTTATGTCGCTCAATTTTGCACGATATTTTTCATCTGCTTGAACCATAACCCTGAATACACGACCATATTTATTAAAGTCATTTACATATGTTTTACCAAATTGTGCTGATAGGGCTGTATATATTTCAGAAACAGGAATTCCTTGAGCAAGCGCTTTTCTGTAATCAATATCAACTAAAATTTGTGGGTTATTTGCGTTAAACTGAGTATAAACACCAGTTAACATTGGGTTCATATTTGCATTATTTATAATTTTGTTTGCTTCAATTAAAAGTTCTTGTGGAGTTCTGTCTCCTTTGTCTAAAAGTTGATATTCAAAACCACCAAACATACCAAGACCAGGGATTGCAGGCGGAGTAAATGTTGCAATTTTTGCATTTGTAATGCCTGCTGTGATTTTTCTTATATTTGCTTGAATACCCGCTAATGTTGCATTGTCTCTTGCTTTATCTTCTGGGCTTTTAAATATATCAAATATACTTCCTTCTCTTTCTTCCCAAGGTGCAAATGTTGTAATAATCATTGATGAGTTACTACCATTTATACCAATTAAACCAACGGTTTTTGCAACACCTTTGATTTTCATCATTTCTCTTTCGATGCTTTCAGATAATTTTGATGTTTCCGCAAGAGATGTACCATCTGCCATTTGTATACTTGTAAGAACCGCACCTGTGTCTTCTGTTGGTAAGAAACCAGTTGGTATAAGTTTAAATAAACCAAGTAAGCAAATGATTAAAAATACATAACTTATAACTGTATATTTTGGATTTTTAATAAATGTACTTGATGATTTAACAAAATCGTCTCTCAATTTATCAAAAAACATATTGAATTTTTTAACAAATATATCCCAAGCGCAGGCTATAAATTCGCCAAGGTTTTTAAGTTTGCGTCTTAGACTTTTGCCATGGTGTTTGTTCCAATATTCTTTATATAAATCTCGATATCTGTTATAAAAAGTTCTCTCTGGTAATTCATCTTTGCCTCTTAAAATTATTGCACACAATGCAGGAGATAATGTTAAGGCAACAATTGTTGAAAATGCAATTGAAACAGCAATTGTAACTGCGAATTGTTGATACATTTTACCTGTAATACCAGGAATGAATGCAACTGGCACAAAAACGGCCATAAGGACAAGTGAAGTTGCAACAACAGCACCTGAAACTTCTTCCATTGAAAGGATAGTTGCTTCTTTTGGCTTCATTCCTTCTTCGATGTGTCTTTGTACGTTTTCAACAACAACAATAGCGTCGTCTACTACTGTACCTACGGCTAAAACTAAACCAAACAGAGTTAATGTATTTATTGAAAAACCAAAAGCTGCAAAAAATATCATTGTACCAATTAAGGACACAGGAATTGCAACAAATGGGATAAAACTTGCTCTCCAATCCCCCAAGAACAAATAAACTGTCATAACAACAAGGAAGATTGCAAGGAATATTGCTTCGACTACTTCTGCTAATGATTCTTGGATAAATTCGGTTTCATCTCTTTGAATTTCATAGCTAATTCCTTTTGGAAATTTTTTAGATAATTCTTCCATTTTTTTATTACAATCTCTGACGACTTGAATCGCGTTTGCGTCAGATAATTGCGTAACCTGAATAATTGCATTATCTTTTAAGTTTGAACGACCATTGAAATCGTAAGATTCTGCGGCAAGCTCAACTTTTGCAACATCTTTTAGTCTTATTGCGCTACCGTCCGGATTTGAACGGATTGCAATTTGCTGGAATTCTTCAGCGTCTTGCAGACGACCTTTTGTTTTTAAAGTCATCATAATTTTTTGTTTATTAACTAATGGTTCAGATCCAATGTCACCTGCTGGCACTTGTGTGTTTTGCGCTTGTATTGCGGCAACTACTTCTGCTGGTGAAACATTTAAGGCTGCCATTTTTTCTGAATCAAGCCAAGCTCTTATTGAGTAATCTCTTGAACCAAATACGTTTACGTTTGCAACACCTTTAACACGAGCAAGTTCGTCTTTCAAAAATATTGTTGCATAGTTACTAACTGTCAATAAATCAACAGAATCATCAGGAGATGTTAAAGCATACATAACAATACCTGAACCATTTGTTGAACGCTTTATTGTAAGACCATATTTTGTAACTTCAGAAGGTAGTCTTGGGGTTGCTAAACTTGCTCTATTTTGTACGTTTACAACTGCCATATCTGGATCTGTGCCAACTTCAAAAAAGATATTTAGTTGATATGAGCCATTTGCAGATGTAGATGTCATATAAATCATATCTTGTACACCGTTTACAACGGATTCGATTGGTGCCGCGATAGTTGATTCGATTACATCAGCAGATGCACCAGGATAAGTTGCAGTAAGTGTAACCTGAGGTGGTGTGATTGTTGGATATTTTTCAAGTGGTAAAACCTTTAAACAAATAAATCCAGCAAGCAAGATTACAAGTGAGATTACTATTGCAAATCTTGGTCTATCTATGAAAAATTTTGAAAACATTATTTATTGTCCTTATTTTCTTTTGCTTCCTCTGTTTTATATTCTGCTTCTGACAGCACTTTTACCTTAACTCCGTCAGTTAATTTTAAAGCACCTTCTTTAACAACTTTGTTGCCTTTTTTAAGTCCTGATTTTACAATCCAATTTCCTTCGTGTTGACCTGAAACTTCAATTCTTGTAAGTTTCGCTTTGTTGTTTTCAATTGTGTAAACATATCTTCCAGATGGGTCTTGTAACACTGCATCCTGTGGCACAACTGTTTTTGTTTTTGTTGTATTTGATAAAACTTTTACTTTTACAAAATCGCCTGGAATTAAAATTCCATTAGGGTTATCAAAAGTTGCTCTTAAAGAGATGGTACCAGTTGATTCAGATATTTCATTGTCGTAGAAATCCTGGATACCTTTTTTATCATACATAACGCCATTTGGAAGCTCTAATTCAACTTCGAATGGTTTTCCATTTTTAGAGATAACATTTTCTCCTCTTAGGGAATTAAATTGTTTTGAATCAAGTGAGTATGTAACATAAACAGGGTTGATACTTGCAATATGAGCAAGTGCGCCACTTTGCGCTGTTACATAGTTACCTTCAGTTATGTACATTGCACCTATTCTTCCATCTGAAGGTGCTGTGATTTTAGTGTATGATAAATTTCTTCTAGCATCATCAACTGACGCTTTCGCACTTTGTACACTCGCTCTTGCAATATCTCTTTGTGCAAGTCTGTCGTCATAAGTTGCTTTTGAAATAAAATCTTTTTCAACAAGCTCCTGTGCGCGGTTGAAGTCGACTTCTGCTTTTCTTACTTGTGCTTCGGCGCTTTTTAAATTTCCTAAAGCTTGTGTTAGGGCATTTTGATATTGTTGTTGCTCAATGGTGAACAAAACTTGTCCTTTTTTAACAAAATCACCTTCTTTAAAGTGTTTCTTTTGAAGATAACCGCTAACACGGGCAATTAAATCAACACTATATTGCGCTTGAACTCTTCCTGGTGCTTCATAAGTTTCTAAAACATCGGCTTCACCTATTGTTGTTAATGTAACTTTTGGAATCATTGCCTGTTGCATAGCATTACCCATAAGTATACCTTTTGCAACACCAACCAGATACCTAAAAGCAACTAATGAGAATATGACCAAGATAACAACCGCTAATTTAAATGCACCTTTATGTGCCTTAAAAAAATCTTTTATTTTATTCAATTTTCTTCTCCCCTGAAAAATAGTTCTTATATAGTATATATCTTAATTTTAGCACTAAAAAAAAATAGTGCAAAATTATCTTTTTGGATTATTTAAGATTCTACTTTTTGATATTTTTATTTGTTTTAAAAAGTCTCATAATGCAAAAGAAGAAAAAGGAAAAGATTATGAATCTTATAAGTTATATTAAAAAAATAAATGATAAAATCAAGGAATTTGACGAAATGGCAACAAATCCGTTTACAAATCCTGATTTTGAATATAATCCTTTTAAAAATGCTTTTTCTCAAACTTATGTGTGGCTGGATGACGAAAATAGCAAAAATACATATTAATATTTATTCATAAATTGGCAATTTTTTCTAAAAATTTTCCTTTAATTTTCTATGGAAGTTAATTTTTTAAATTTGCAATTCTTGCAAAACAAAGCACAAAAAGTAAATAAATATAGTCAAAATCCACTAAACTTTAAAGGCACAGTTAAGCCAGATAGTTTTGTTAAAGACAATAATGAAAGATTATCTACTTCAAGGATTAATGAATTATTGGTTGGCATACAAGAAGAACTTGATGCAACATATAAAGCTAAACGTGAAGTATTCAAAAAGATTTTAGAAAATGATTCTCGGGCACAAAATGCATCTGATGAAGAAAAAGCTGAGCTTAATAAAAAATATAAAGAATTATCTATAAAACATAAAGAACATCTTGCTAATTCTAAAAGACTTCAAAAAACAATTGAGTACTATGAATCATTAAAGGTTTATAATACTCAATATGAAAAAAATCCAAATACAGCATTTTTGTATGACCCAGATTTAAGTCCGCTTAAAAAAAGAGTGCAGTTAAAAGAAAAACCCGAAATTCTTTCAATAAGAGATTTTTCGCGCAAAGCCTGCATCGATGAATTAACTGTCAGATGTTGTATTAAATCAGATTTAATTGATGCTGATGAATTTGAAAAACTTCTATATATTGATACTTCGTATAAGAAAAATGTTTTATTTTTGGAAAAATTGAACGAAAAAATTAAAACTTCAATGCCAATAATGCACTTTGCATCAAAGTATAATATGTCAGAAAAAGATATTGTAAAACATATCAAAAATGGCACTCTTGTTCCTGTAATTGGTGGTGAACATCTTACTTGTGCAAGTGATTATATTGATTTAGAAGATGATATAAATTCAAATACAATTAAAAGACATTGTGCAAAAACTCCTGTTAGATCAGAATATGCAAAACATTTGGTAATGGGCGGGAAACCTGTTCCTGTTGCTGAACTTGCAAGATTAGGTTATGGCACAAAAGAAGAAATTATTGAGCTTTTGAAAAAGGGTTCAATTGACAAAACAATATGCCTAGACGACGAAGGCAATAAAATTTTGTGCGTTAATACTTCTTCTGATTATACGGAGAATATGCTTTTATCTCTTAGAAAAGAAAATAAAAGCCTAATTGAAAAAAATAAACTTGCAAAAGTTCTTAAAATGTCAACAAGTGAAATTGACGCCGCTTGTCTTGATGGAAAATTAAAAATTGTTCCAGAGTTTATTTTTTCAAGTGAACACAAAAATGTTTATTTTGATGCAAGAAATATAGATAACAAAAAATTTGTTTCCCAAAGATTAACTGAACTAAAACTTGAAGATGCACTTAAACTTGATAGACACAAACAAGTGCAAAGCGAAAATGGTCTTAGAACAAAAATTGCTTGGGAATTATCACCTGAAACGCGTAAAGCTGCTTCTCAACTTGCAAAAGGTGATGGTTATTTAGCAAAAATATTTGAAAAAGTTGATAATGATGAGCAACTTTCAAGAACTGATAATATCAAATTAAAAGATTACTATAAAACGGTTTGGATAAAAGCCGGCACTGATGAATTTAAGGAAGCTCATAAAAAAGCAAAAGAAATATTAGATACTTATAAAAAATATGGTTTGGATAGCATCGAAGACCCTATTATTAAAGCTACAATTGCAGATTTTTACAATGAAGTATATTAATGAATAATTTTTTTGGTTTCTTTATCGAAATGATATATTTTGTCTTTGCTAACACTTAAAATAAGGTTGTCTAAATTTTGTTCTGCATTGATTTTTGCCAAGCATTTTGCACCATTTAAATCAAAATGTATTATTTTATCTGCACCTAAAATTTCGCAAAAATCTATTTTGGGTATAAAATTAAATTCTTCTTGCTTTCCTACAATTACATCTTCTGGTCTAAAACCTATAAATTCATTATCATTTTCTATTATATTCATAGGCAAATTACCCATAAATGTTGCAACAAAAGTGTTTTCTGGGTTTTTGAAAATTTCATCAGCACTTCCTTGTTGCTGGATATTCCCACCTTCTAAAACAACAATTTTATCTCCCATGGTTAGTGCTTCTGTTTGGTCATGAGTCACATATACAAAAGTTGTCTGTAATTTTTCATGCAATTTTTTAATTTCGCTTCGCATAGAAACTCTAAGTTTTGCATCAAGATTACTTAAAGGTTCATCCATTAAAAAAACTTTTGGTTTTCGAACTATCGCTCTTCCTAGGGCAACACGCTGTCTTTGCCCGCCAGATAATTCTTTTGGCTTTCTGTTTAGTAAATCTGAAAGACCTAAAATTTCAGAAACCTCCAAAACTTTTTGTTTAATTTCTTCTTTTTTAATTTTTCTGATTTTTAGGGGAAATGCTATATTTTCAAATACTGTTAAATGAGGATATAGTGCATAGCTTTGAAAGACAAATGCGACATCTCTGTCTTTTGGAGAAATATCATTTACACATTCATCTCCAATATAAATATTACCATCAGTTTGAACTTCAAGCCCTGCAATCATTCTTAGTAAAGTTGATTTTCCACAGCCTGATGCACCAACAAGAACACAAAACTCTTTGTCTCCAATTTCGAGATTTATGTTTTTTAAAATTTCTTTGTCGCCAAAACTTTTTGAAATATTTTCAAATTTAATTTTTGCCATTTTACCTTACTTTTTTGTAATTCTTTCTATTGGCAATAAAATTGTTACAGCTACTCCAAGAGAAGGCTTAGATGTTATCCATATATTTCCACCTAAACTCTGAACAATTTTTCTAACTGCAGGATATGTGAATTTTGTACCCATTGAACGTTTTTGTGGGTTTTTAATTAATTTGTATGGTTCAAAAATTGATGTATTTTCTTCTTCATTTAAAGGCGCTGATGAATCTTTGAACTCAAATACAACATATCTTTTGTATAAATTTTCATCTTCCTGAGCTTCTATTTCTTTTTCGTTTAAGAATTCATTTGTTGGATTTTGAATAGTTAAATTAACTGTTCCAACCTCAGTATTTTTATAAGATGCTTCTAAAATATTATCAATAATAAGTTCAACTAAAACTGGGTCAAGACAAACATTTCTGTATGCAATTTCTTGCACATCACAATTGAAGCGTAAGTTTTTTGCCTTGAATAAATCATTCCATTTTTTTGTTGTGTCATTTATTAAATTAACTATGTCAAAAGTCTTATATGTCTTGTTAAAAAGCTTAGATTCTGTTTTAAACAACAAAAACATTTTATCCAAATTATATAAAAGTTCTTTTGCGTTTTTATTAATTATATTGACATATTTTTCTTGTTTTGAAGTTAAAGCTCCGCCAACTCCATCAATTAAAGCTTTTGAAAAACTTTCAATTGAACCTGTGCAAGATAAAATTTCATTAGATGAATTGGTTAAATATACATTTTTGTCATCAATTATGTTTTTTGCAATTTCAAATTCGCCATTTAAAGAGTTTTGTTTTTGATATTTTTTTGTAACATCTCTTATAACTAAATATATTTTTTCATTTTCTTCATCATCTGTTATGGAAATTTCACCATATTTTTCAACTTTTGATGCGCATTCAAGTTTAACAATTTCAGTTTTGTTTTCGCTTGTAATTTTATTCATCGCATTTATTGCATCTGGTACGTATTTTGTAATATTTTCGCCAACCATATTAAATCTTGAATATTCAAATAAATTGCAAGTTTGGTTATTTACATCTAAAATTTTTCCATCTGATTGCAGAATCAAGGTAGCATCAGGATATAAATTAAATAAATCATCTTTTTTGACTTTTGTGAATAATGCATTTAAAAACATAATCTAATACCTTCTAATTAATAAACTGATAATATCAAAAATTTATTAAAATCGCAAGGTAAAATGCTCTTGTACAACTTATGTACTACTTTTCTCAACCAAAAAGACAATAGACTTTCTAAATAAAAAGAGTACAATCTTACTTAACCCCATTAGGATTTTTATGAAAATTTTAAAAAATAAAGAAAAAAATAATATTATATGTAAATTCAAAAAACATGAAATTAAATCGAAACACATAAAAAAACTTCAAGAAATTTTGGTGAAAAATCAGCAATGCGATATGGCCATTAATATGCATAAAATAAATAAAATATCGCCTGTTTTTTATAGTTTTGCAAAAAATAACAAGGTTTCATTTTTTAATGTCGATAACGATATAATTTCTTGTCTTTCAGTAACTGGACTTTTGAATAACATTCGTCTTTTTAACTCAGAAGAAGATTATTTAAAAAATAAAAGACAACTTTTAAAAAGACAATTCAGAATTGTTTAATCAGAAAACATTTCAAATTGCCTGTCTTTCATTGACCTGTATGCTTCAAATAAATCTGGCGCATAAACTTTCATAAGTCCATCAATTATTCCAACATCATCATTTTTTGAAACAACTTCAATTGAGTCGTTTCTTATTCTTTTAGGACTGTAATGTTTGCTCAATGAAACCGGTAGCGAAACCCCCTGCAACATTCTTTTTTGACTTGCTATTTTTAATCTTTCCATTCTTCTTTGAATGGGTAAATTTTCATAACTTCTTCCCATAAGTTCTATTTCGAGTCTTTCAAGTCTATAACTTTCACTTTCTCCATTATTGCTTCTGCTTTTAAAATGCCTGTTTTCCATAATTTTTATTTCTCTAAGCATCTTAGGGGTTAAAAATTTTTTATTTTCAATATCAGCATTGGCATTTAAAAAAATAAAACGAGTAATAATTAAAGCTATTGCAAATGGGTATAGTTGTTTGTTGTTCATTAAAGCATATTAACAATGTATTATGTCCTCAAAATCAGTAATGACGGGGCGGTTTAGAATAATATGTATTTTTGTAACAATAACAATAAAAATTATAAAGTTCATGTCTATTGAATCCGTAAAGCATATTAAGGGCACTTAAAGAAGTAAGACAGGGATAAAATGAAAAAAATTTTTTGTGTGTTAGCAATAATGATTTTAACTTTTTCTCAATTAACAGTTTACGCAACTGATTTTTCTGTTATTGCAAAAAACCCAAAAATTGTTCAAGCACTTCAGGCCTTAGAAAGAGTTAACAAAAGAGAAGTTTTATTAATTTTATTTGGTCATAACACAACAAAAAAACCAATTAGAGTTATGTTTAGAGAACTTGAAGTTTATGGTCTTACTAATTGTGAAGCGGTCACAATGAGAACAAAAAATGGCGGTTTAGTTATTTTAATACATAAAAAACACGAAACTGCTCCAGCTGAAACAATTGCATCTTTAATTGCTCATGAAAGTCAACACCACACAATGACTGGCACAAAAAGCGAAGAAATCAGAGCGTGGATTTATGAAATATCAACTTGGAATACTTTTGTCAGAGAAAATAGAGAAATTGCTTCTTCGGATTCTGAATTAACAAAAAGATTAAACTATATTAGCAATCTTTATAAATTTGATGGTGAAAAGAAAATCGTCAATATAATTGCCAAAAATCCAGTTTATGCAGACCTTAATTAATTAAATTTTGTTATTTGACAACACCATATGCTTCGTAGCAATCATCAAGGTTTGAATAAATAATTTTTACAACGTTTTCGTTTTGGAAAATAAGTCTTGCGTAAATAATTTCGTTTTCTTTCCAATCGTCAGTTGCTTTTCTTGCATTGAATATTCCAATTGTGTCAAAACCTTGTTGTAGTTTTATTTTTGAATTATCTAAAACAACTTGGTAAAATCCTTCTTGTACCTCATTGCCGTTTGAATCAATAATTGTACTTGAAAGAGCTATCGTTGGTTTTTTATTTAAAACCTCTTTTTGATATTTTATTTCGTCTGAATATATTTCTTTTTTAATATCAACTGGTTCTTGGTATTGCATATCTTCAGGAAGCGTTTTTCTAAAAACCCAATTCCAAAAACCACCGGTTTTTTTCTTTTTTACGTTGCCCTTATATTGATTGTAGGTTTTATCAAATTCTTGTTCGGTTATTATTTTTTGTCCGGAGAATGGGTTGTCGATAAAATTAAAATCAAGGTCATAAAAACCATTACTTGAACCTTCAAGTTCTGCGAAAGAGTAAGAAGGGGTCAAAAACAATATAAGAAAAAATAATAAAAATATTTTTGCTTTCATAATTAAAAATATAATAATTTTTTTTCATAAGAAAAGCAAAATTTTAAGAAAACTTAAAAAATTATTTTACGGTTTTAAAAAGTTTTTTAATAAAAGGTGTAGAAATTAAAGCTGTTAATGCGCAAACAAAAATTGCGCCAAAAGCTTTCCAAGCTTTTTCTTCTTTTGGAATTTGTTTTTTGATTTCAACAACATCTTTTTGTGGAGTTTTTTCAAGTTTTTGAGGCATTTTGATATTGTTTTGCACTTGTTGTGTGGCATTTTGCCCTAAAGGCATTTCGCTGTCATTTTTTATAAAATTATCAATATCAAATCCGACTATACTGTTTGCATTTGCTGGTGTATTTATCATTTATATTTTCTCCACTTATTTAAAACTTATGAATACAAAAAATTGCTTTTTTTGATAAAATTATTTTATGAAAAAGAATAACAAAACAATTGGAATAATAACACTTGGTTGCGCTAAAAATTTGGTTGATACAGAGCTTATGGCAGGGCTTTTGGTCAAAAAAGGTTATAGTATTAGTTTAGATACAACTAATTGTGATGTGGTTTTAATAAATACATGTGCTTTTATCCATGATGCCCAAAAAGAAAGCATCAGAGCCATTTTAGAAGAAGCAAATGACGGCAAAAAGGTTATTGTTGCCGGTTGTCTTGCACAAAGATTTAAAGAAGAGCTCAAAAAAGAAATTCCTGAAATATCGGCCATTGTTGGCTCTTGCGATTTTGATAAAATTGTTGAAGCAATCGAAAACGATGATTTTTATTCGGTTAGCGATGCGCCTGAATATAATTACATAGAAGACGTTGAAAGAGAACAAATTACGGTTGGTTCTGCATCTTATATTAAAATAGCTGATGGATGTAATTATGCTTGCGGTTATTGTGTTATACCAAAATTAAAAGGTAAATATAAATCAAGAAAAATTGAAGATATTGTTAAAGAGGCGAAAAAGCTTGCAAATAAAGGTGTTGGCGAGATTATTTTAATTGCGCAGGATACCACAAATTACGGTATTGATTTGTATGGTAAGCCTCAACTTGCAAATCTTTTAAGAGAATTAAACAAAATTGAGGATATAAATTGGATAAGAGTTTTATATGCATATCC
The DNA here is from genome assembly GCA_015152475.1 of Cyanobacteria bacterium SIG30. Classification (GTDB taxonomy): domain Bacteria; phylum Cyanobacteriota; class Vampirovibrionia; order Gastranaerophilales; family Gastranaerophilaceae; genus SIG30. The sequence continues at coordinate 90,542 of SUTW01000002.1, forward strand.
TACAAACTTTAATGATGATTTAATTGATGCTTACAAAACTTGCGATAAAGTTGTTAAATACATTGATATTCCGCTTCAGCATTCAAATATAGAAGTTTTAAAAAATATGAAACGTCCACCACAGGATTATGATTCTTTGATTAAAAAAATCAGAAAGAATATTAAAAATGTTTGCATAAGAACAACTTTTATTGTTGGTTATCCAATGGAGACGGAAGAACAATTTGAAGATTTATATAATTTTGTAAAAAGAAGTAAATTTGATAGACTTGGCGTTTTTGAATTTTCAAAAGAAGAAGGCACATATGCCTATAATTTAAAACCTCAAGTTTCAGCACGAATTAAAAAAGACAGAAAAAACAGAATACTAAAACTCCAAAGTGAAATATCCTACGAAATTAATTCAAAATTAGTCGGCAAAAAAATTCCTTGTATTATTGAAGAAATCAGGGATGATGGCATTGTTGTTGCAAGAAGTTATAAAGATGCGCCTGAAGTTGACGGCCTTGTTTATATCAAAACCGATAAACATTTAACTCCTTGCGATATCGAACTTGTTAAAATTACAGATTTTGACAACTATGACCTATTTGGCATAATTTAATTTTAATGATAATATATTATTGTCACGGTCTGGAGTTAATGTATGAAGTTTGATAAAGAAAAAGAAAACAACGGCAATGTTCCTATGTTTACAATAGGTGCTATGGCTCAAGCCTTGGATGTTCACATCAGAACACTTCGAATTTATGATGAACAAGGCCTTGTTGTACCTGAAAGAACAAAATATAACAGAAGATTATATACTCAAAATGACCTTGAGAAGGCGCGCTTTATCATGCTTTTAACAAGAAATTTTGCAGTTAATATCATGGGCGTGAAAATTATTTTGAAATTATTAGAAGCAACAAAAATTAAGCCAGAACTTTACATGGATTACATGCAAACAATTGCAAAGAGCCTTAATATCAATGAAGAAATTCAACAGGATAACCAAAACATGATTTCTAAAAGATGTAAGGGTTATAAATCTGCTCTAAAAAAATAATTTTTATTTTTTAAAATCAAAAACTTGGCTTAAACCTTCTGACAATGTTGGGTGCGGGAATATTATTTTTCTAAAATTATCTATTGTTACATTATTTTCCATTGCCACCATAACGCTCGTTAAAAGACTTGAAGCTTCTTTTGAAATAATGTGTGCGCCTTTAATTAAATTGTCTTTTGCAATAATTTTTATAAAACCTTCTGTTTGATTGTCGCACCACGCTTTTGGAAGTGCAAGAATTGGCATATTATATATTTCATAATTTTCTTTATTTATATCTTGCTCTTTTATGCCAACTGATGCTATTTCTGGTTCACCATAAATAACAGACGGAATCAAAAAATCAGTTTTTATGTTTTTGTTTTCATAAAGATTTAACGCAAGCATTTCTGCCTGATGTGTTGCGCTATGTGCAAGCATTGGATAGTTTGTTGTATCCCCTATTGAATAAATGTCTTTATAATTTGTTGTGAAGTCATCATTTATTTTTAAAATATCTTCTTGTAAACATTTTGGGAATAATTTTTTTCTTCCAACTGCAACAAGCACTTTTTCAACATTTATTGTTTCGCCAGTTGATAATTCTAAAATTCCATTTTTAAAACTCATAGCAACAGTGTTTGTGAAGTATTTTATTTTGTTGATTTTAAAAATTCTTTCTATTCTTTTTGAAATATCGATATCCATTTGGGGCAATAAATGTTCTTTTGCCTCAATAACAAATGTTTCAATCCCTTTTGAATTTAAAATTCTTGTCCATTCTATACCTATTGCGCCAGAACCAATAATAGCAATGCTTTTTGGCAACTTTTCAAGATTAAAAATGTCATCGGATGATAAAATGTTTTGATGATCAAATTCCAAGCCCTTTATTTCAAATGGTTCAGAACCCGTAGCGATTACTATTTTATCTGCACAATATTCTTGGTTTTTATAAATTACTTTTTTGTTTAAATAATCAAGAGTAGCTTCTCCTTTGATTATTTGAATGCCTCTTTTTTCAAAATCTTTTTCAATCGCACTATTAAATTTAGAAACAATATTGTTTTTTCGTATAATACATTCTTCCCAACTTGATGTTTTTATGTCATTCAAAATTGCCTTAGTCGGGATGCAACCAACATTAAGACAAGTCCCACCAGCCTTATTTTTTTCAAAAACTAAAACTTTTTTATTTCTTTTGTTTGCTTCAAGTGCAAGTTTCTGTCCTGCAGGACCTAGTCCTATAATAATTAAATCATATTTCATATAAGCATTTTAGCATATTATATAAATATTAGATATTAAGTTATATTACAAATTTGCCAAAAGCTTGTAATTAGTGGCATACTTTTAGAGTTAATAGTCTAACCATTCCTTTCTTGACTTATGCGGCTTGTTTTTACGAGTCGCATTTTTTGCATTATTTTCTTTTTCTGTTAGAATTTGTCATGAGAGATTTTAAAGTGAGGTTGTGATTGAAGGAAAGAATAGAACTACTATTGATAATTACTGGACTTTTAGTATTTTTGTTTATATTCCAAAATTACTTTAATTCTTTTTGGGCTATTATCTTTTTGACAATTTTTATGGGATTGTATCTTATATTTTGTTACGTATTTGTCAAATTGCAAAGACGGAGAGCGAAAAAATATCCAGTTGTTATTAATGAAAATTATAAGCCTTTTATTTCTATTTTAATACCTTGTCACAACGAAGAAAATGTTATTGAAGATACGGTAAAAAATATTTTACGTGTTGATTGGGAAGATTATGAGATTATTTTAATTGATGACCGTTCAGAAGATTCAACACCTGAAATTTTAAAAAGACTAACTGAAGAATATGAAAAAGTTAATTGTTTAATCAGGGATAAAAGCGCTTTTCCTGGTAAATCTGCAGTTTTAAATGATGCAATGAAACTTGCAAAAGGCGAAGCTATTTTAGTTTTTGATGCTGATGCAAAAATTGATCCTGACTTTATTAAAAAAATGGTTCCAAAGCTTGAAGCACCAGATGTTGGCGCAGTTCAGTCAAGGAAGATGATAATTAATGCTGAACAGAATTTCTTAACAAGATGTCAATATGAAGAATATGCTCTCGATACTCATATGCAGGTAAGTAGAGATGCTGTAAGAGGTGCGGTTGAACTTCGTGGTAATGGCGAATTAATTAAAAGGCGCGCACTTGAAGATATTGGTTTTTGGAACAATGAAACAATTACAGATGACCTTGATATGTCAACTAGAATGCATATAAGAGGTTGGGACATACGTTATTGTCTTGAAGCTGTTGTTTATGAAGAAGGTGTTTTGACGTATGGTGCGCTTATAAAACAAAGACGTCGTTGGGTTGAAGGAAGTATAAGACGTTATCTTGAATATATGTGGGATATTCTTTTGTCAAAGGATATGTCATTTAGGGTAACTGCCGATTTGATTATTTATATTACTGAGTTTTTACTTCCATTTTGGGTTGTGTCAGAAATTTTTATTCAGGCGTTTAGATACGTAAAAGGCGCAGATAATACAATTTTATCTTCAATGATAATCATTGGTTGTATGGCAGTTTTGTTCGCCGGAATGTTATTTTATAGCCTTAGAAAATATACAAATTATAGTTTTTGGGAAAAAATTCGCTCCATTTTTGCAACAACTGCATATTTAATAATCTTTTGGACTCCAGTTGTTTTGATGATGATTCTAAAAATCATCTTTACTGAAAAAACTATGGATTGGGGCAAAACAGAACACGGAGTTATTGCGCAGTAATGGAAGTTGATAAATTTCATTTTATAGCAATAGGTGGTGTTGGACAAAGTGCACTTGCTAAGATTTTGTTAGAGCAAGGTTATACTGTAACTGGTTCTGATATTCAGGAGAGCAAATACACAAAATTACTTAAAGATTTAGGTGCAAAAGTTTATATTGGCCACAGTGAAGATAATATTCAGGCAGGCTTTAATGTTGTTGTTTCGTCTGCAATTAAAGAAGATAATCCTGAAATAATCAAGGCAAGAAAGCTTGGGCTTAAAATTTTACACAGAAGTGATATGCTTAAAATTTTAAGTGAAAATTGTAAGGCTTTTATTGGTTTTTCTGGGACACACGGGAAAACTACAACAAGTGGTTTGATGTCTTATGTTTTAGAAAAAGGCGGTTTAAACCCATCTTTTGCAGTTGGTGGGATAATTCCTTCTTTGAATATAAATGCAAAATCATCTTTAAATTACAGGGATTCTTATTTTATTGCTGAACTTGATGAATCAGACGGAACTATTAAAAAATATTGTCCTAAATACATGGTTATTAATAATTTAGAAGTTGACCATGTGGATTTTTATAAAAATGGTTTGTCCGATATTTTTGAAACATTCAATTTTGTGTGTGAAAAATTTGATGAATCCTCAAATATATTTATAAATATTGATGATGCTGGCAATAAAGAATTTTTAAAACAGTTAAAAACAGATGCCAAGATAATTACTTATGGTATTAAATCAGATACAGTTTTTGATTCAATGCATTATTCTGCAAAAAATATAGAATGCAAAAATAAAACAACTTCTTTTGAAATATACAAAAATGACAAAAAAATTTGCAATATTAATTCAATTTTGCTTGGCATTCATAATGTTTATAATATTCTTGCAGTTGTGTCTGTTATGAGTGAAATTGGTTTAAATGTTTGCGTTTTTGAAGAACATTTTAATTCTTTTTCTGGAATGGGAAGACGCTTTGAGCATAATAGAATTTTTGATGACATAGAAATCATAGATGATTATTCACATCATCCAACAGAAGTTAAATGCGCTCTTTCATCTGCTCGTAATTACACAGAAAACAGAGTTGTTGCAATATTTCAACCACATAGATACACTCGTTTTCAAGGTTTATTTGAAGATTTTAAAACTTCTTTTGAAAATTGTGATTTGTTGTTTGTGACAGATGTGTATAGGGCTGGTGATAAACCAATAAAAGGCTTTGAGGCTTATGATTTTGTCAATCAGATAAACAAAGAAAATGTTTTTTATGCAAAAGGAACAATAAAAGAGGCAGGGGAATTTATTGCACCATATTTAAAAAACGGGGATACTGTTTTGACAATTGGCGCAGGTGATATAACAAAAATGGGCGAGGTTTTAGAAAATGAGTATAGAAAAATACGAAAAATATAACCTCAAAAATTTAAATACATATAAAATTGAAAGTATTGCAGAAATTGTTTATTTCCCAAAAAATGAAGACGAAGTAATTGAGATTTTAAAAAATCATAAAGTTAGAGTTATTGGCGCTGGTTCAAATGTTTTGTTTTCATCACAAGGTATTAGTGAACCCTTATTGTTTATGAAAAATATGGATAAAATTGAAGATATGGGCGACAAAATTTATGTTGAAGCAGGAGTTATGTCGCCAAAATTTTCAAAATGGGCATCAGATAACGATATTGAAGGTTTTGAATTTTTATCTACAATCCCATCAAGTATTGGCGGGAATATTTATATGAACGCTGGCGCTTATGGTTGTGCAATCAGTGATTTAATTGTTTCTGTAAATGTTTATGACACAGAAGCAAAAAAACTTGTTACTTTTAGTAAAGATGAATTAAATTTTTCATACAGAAATTCGATTTTTGCCCAAAAAAATGACAGATTTGTTATTTTAAGCGCCATTTTTGAAAAAAAAGAAGGTAAAAATGAAGAAATTAAGAAAAAAATAGACAATTTTGTAAAAAACAGACAAGAAAAACAACCAAGTTTAAAAACGCCAAACGCGGGTAGCGTTTTTAAAAATCCTCAAGGATTTTCGGCTGGTGAATTGATTGAAAAATGTGGCTTTAAGGGTAAAAATTATAATGGTGCAATGGTGTCTGATATTCATGCAAATTTTATTTTAAATATTAACAATGCAAAAAGCTGTGATATTGTAAATTTAATGCATGAAATTCAAAATTGTGTTTATAATAAATTTAATATTAAATTAGTACCAGAAATTATTTTTATAGGGAAAATGTCAGACAAAGAGGAGCAGGTATGGCAACAGTAAATAAAGATTCTAAAATTGCAGTTTTATGTGGTGGATTATCAAGTGAAAGAGAGGTTTCACTTAGAAGTGGTGAAAAAGTTTATAAATCTTTGTTGTCATCTGGTTATGTTAATGCAAAAAAAATTGATGTAGGGCGAGATATTGCAACTGTTTTAAAAGACGGCAATTTTGAATATGCTTTTAATGTTCTACATGGTAAATACGGAGAAGATGGTTGCATACAAGGTGTTTTGGAGTTTTTGCAAATACCATACACTGGTCCTGGCGTTAAGGCTTCTGCTATTTGTTTAGATAAAGACACGACAAAAACACTTTTAAAAGAAGGTGGAATTCCAATTATTAAATCTTGTTGCGTTTCGAACGAAGATGATTTAACAAAAGTTTTTGATGAATTAAATTTTCCCGTTATGGTAAAACCCGCAAGGGAAGGCTCAAGTATTGGTATGACAAAAGTTAATACCAAAGATGAATTAAAAGATGCCTTTAAAATTGCAAAAAAAACTGACGATAAGATTTTGATTGAAGAATTTAAAAATGGCGAAAGTTGCACAGTTGGTGTTTTAGAAAAAGACGGTAAAATTTTTGCAACTCCAATTTTGGGTTTCAGAACAAAAACGGAATGGTACGATTATGAAGCAAAATATACTCAAGGCTTAACAGAATTTATTTTGCCTGCCAACTTTAATGATGAATTAACAAAAAAAATTCAGGAACTTTCAATAAAAGCATTCAAAATATGTGAATGTAGCGGAGTAAGCAGAGTTGATTTTCTTGTTGTTGGCGACACTCCTTATTGTCTTGAAATAAATACAAGTCCAGGAATGACTGATTTGAGTGATTTACCTGCTCAGGCTAATGAAATGGGTATAGATTATAACAATTTAGTTGAAATGATTTTAAATACTGCGGGGTTAAATAAATAATCCATGCAAAAAGGTGAACAACATTTTAGCCAGGAATATTATAAAAGAAGACTAAAAGCCAACAAAATAATTCGAAGAATTGTTGCAAAAAGAAGACAACTCAAATTCCTTAGAGTTCTTTGCAGGCTTGGCGTTATTTTGGCAATTATTTTGCTTATGATTTTTGTCCTAAAACTTCCTAATTGGCATGTTGATCATAATCTTTTAATAAAAGGCGATAAAAGTGTTTTGAAAATTATTGGGAATAATATAACTCCGACTTACAAAATTGTTGATATGATTCGTCAAACAAATGTTCCAGATATTGAAATTTTTAGATACAACACAAAAGAAATGGAAGAAAATATAAAACAACTTGAACCAATAAAAAATGTTCACATCAGAAGATTTTGGTTCCCTGCGAGATTTGTTGTTTTTGTTGAAGAGCAAAATCCTGTTTTTTCTCTTGCTCCTAATCTTGAATCTGAGGCTGTTTCTGCTGTTACAAAAGATGGGATGCTTATAGGGCGCGATTATATGCCACTTAAACAATCTATTAAAACAATAAAAGTTTTAAGTAATGACATATATGGCAAGTGGGATAAAGAACGCGTTGAAAAACTTTTGCTTGCAGTAAAACTTATTGAGGCATATTCAGATAGTAAAGTTCAATATATAGATTTTAGAAAAATTGAAGATGTTTATTTTTGCGTTGATGATATTTTGCTTCGCGTTGGAGAGCTTGATTTAACATTTAATAAAAGACTTGAAGCAATTGTTTCAATTTTGCCTGAAATTGGAGAATTTAGAAATAAAATTGAATATATAGATTTAAGGTGGAAAAGTAAATATTTAAAATTAAAAAATACTGAACCTAAGCTTTATGAGAATTCAGACCAGCAATAATGGCTTCTATGTTTTGATTTTTTATCTTATTTAAAATATCAGGATTGATTTCTGCATTAAAATTATTTAATGCTTGTGCGCATTTGCATATAATAATTTCATTTTCTGTTTTATTCATTAAATTTTTGATTTCTTCCCTGTATTGTTCAAGATTTTCTTCAATTATTGTGTCTAAAACATCTTCAATATATGAAATATTTTCATTTATTGGTAAATTGTTTTCCCAGTTTTCGTAATGTTTATTTATTAAATCGTTTATTTTTTTGACTTCCTCTTTTGTTTCTTTATCAAGGTCAAATGTGTATATATCTTCTTTAACAAATAAATTAAATTTTATTTTTGTTTTATATAGTATATAGTATTTTTCTTCGTTTAATTCTGTATTCAAAATTTTCTTTAAATAAGAATAAATGTTATAAGCAATAATGGTATCCAAGGACAAAAATTCCGGATATGAATTTAAAATATTATTGTAAATATTAAGTGCTTTATTATCTTCAATATTGTTAAGACTATCTAATTCTAATATTGCAAGTGCTACTTCTGATGAAAAAGGAGAATTAAGCATAAAATTATACAAATATTCGATTGCATTTTTATCTCCAAATGCACTTAAAAAATTAACGGCTTTAATTTTTCCAAAATCATCTTGACTTTTTTGAAGCACTTCTATTGCTTCATTGTATTTTTCATAATCATTAAAGTTGTATAAAACCTTAGCACAATTATAGTTTAATGGTTCATAATCCGAATATGTAAAATCTTTTAAATAATCAAGCACCAAAGGATCTTTTATATGATTAAAATATTTTACAAGACAAGCTCTTTGTTCGTTTGTGCCATTTTCTAAAACCTCTAAAATTTCATCTGTTAAATCTTCGCTTGCAAATTTAACAAGCCCTTTTATTATAAAATCCCCAAAATCTTCGCAATAAATATTAGATAGTTTTATTAAATTTAGATAGTTGTTCTCATCTGTTGCTTTAAGAAAATTGTTGTTAATTTTTTCTTTTATGAAATCAAAAATAAATTCAGAATTTTCACATAAATCCTGAAAACTTGTTATGTCTGCATTATCTAAAATTTCTTTTGCGCTTTGAATTGCAATTTTGAAATCTTTAGATAGTAGATTTTTTGCTTTTTGTGTTTTGAAATTCATATTTTACATTTTAACATAAGTTTTTATTGTATAATAATTTTTATGGGTGAGGTAATTAAACAAAATCAAATAAACGAAGTTTTATTTAAACTTAAAGAACAAGGCAAAACAATTGTTGTGACAAATGGTTGCTTTGATATTTTGCATGTTGGGCATGTTAAATATCTTCAAAAAAGTAAATCTTTTGGCGACATTTTAGTTGTTCTTATGAATTCAGATTCTTCTGTAAAACTTATAAAGGGAAACGATAGACCAATTAATACACAAGATGACAGAGCATATATTTTATGTGCTTTATCTTGTGTTGATTATGTGATTTTATTTGACGAAAAGAGCCCTGTTGATTTATTAAAAAATATAAAACCTGATGTTTATACAAAAGGTGCAGATTATAATCTTCAAACTTTGCCTGAAGCACCTATTATTCTTGAAAATGGTGGCAGGGTTGAATTTATAAAATTTGAAGATGGCAAATCAACAACAAATATTATAGAAAAAATCAAAACTTAATAAAATATTGACTAAATACCCATTTAGTTGCTATACTTATTAAAAACAGACTGAATGCTTTACAAGGAGGTTAGGGTGAGTAAAAAAATGTACACACAAGAAGAATTGGCTGAAATAGTAGGCGGTATTTTAACAAAAAATAATGATACAAAATTGGATAAAGTTGCTCCACCACTTCTGGCGGACGAAAATGCATTAGCTCTTGCCTTAGGTGAGGAAGAAATAGCAAATTTGGAACACAGCAAAGCTAAATGTGCTTTGACTCCTTTGGGTGTTTCATTTGAAAATATTTCAACAATTGAAGTTGAAAGACCTAGACTTGCGATGATGAAGTTACTTCATGTATTTTATGAAGCTCCTGATACTCCTGTTGGAATTCATCCAACTGCAGTTATTCACCCTGAAGCAAAGCTGGGCAAAAATGTTTCAATAGGACCTAATGTAGTTGTTTCAAGAGGCGCTATCATTGGTGATAATACAAAAATAATGGCAAATGTTTATGTTGGCAAATTTGCAAAAATCGGAGAAAATTGTTTATTCCACCCTTCTGTTAATATAGGCGATTATGTTCAAGTTGGTGCAAGGGTTATAATTCACCATGGAGCATCATTGGGTGCAGATGGTTTCAGCTTTGTAACCGAAACTCCTGATAACATTGAGCAAGCTCGTCAAGAAGGTTCAATTTCAGGTGGAAAAGAAGACCAAAGAGTTTACAAAATTCCATCTTTAGGATCTGTCTTAATTGAAGATGATGTTGAAATTGGTGCTAACACAACAATTGACAGAGGTACTGTTGAAAATACAGTTGTTGGCGCTCAAACAAAAATCGATAACTTGGTTATGATTGGTCATAACTGTAAAATCGGTAAATGCTGTATGATAGTTTCTCAAGTTGGTATTGCAGGAAGTTGTACTATCGGCGACAGAGTTGTTATAGCAGGTCAAGCTGGTCTTGCTGACCATATTGAAATCGGTTCAGATTCAATTATTTTGGCTAAGGCTGGTGTTACAAAAACACATCCTGCTCGTTCAGTATTAATGGGTGCACCTGCTGTTCCTAGAAAAGACTTCCTAAAACGCTTAAAATATTTAGGCGAAGCTGAAGTTATGGTGCAAAAATACAAAAAATATCAACACTTATTAGAAGATTATGAGAAATTTTTAAATGAAGACGCTAAAATCTAAAATCGAAGTTCAAGGCATTGGGCTTATGACTGGAGTTCCTTCAGTTGTGGAGCTCTGTCCGTCAGATAAAAAAGGCATAAGATTTCATATTGCAGACACTGTTTTAGAGGCAAGTCCTTTTAATATTGTTTCAACAGAACACTGTGTTGTTTTGGGTGATTTTTCAAATATCCAAGGCTACAAAGTGGCACTTATTGAACATTTTATGGCATCTGTTGCAATATGCGGGATAGATGCTTTGGATATTGTTTTTAAAAATCCTAATTTTGAAGTTGCAAAAATGATGCAAAATGCTTTTGAGATGCCAATTTTAGATGGTAGTGCAAAAGTTTGGGTTGAAAAATTTAATGAAGCAGGATTTGTTGGTGAGGAAGATGGAACTCCAAATTTAAAAGAGCCTGTATATTACCAAAATGAAAAAAGTGCTGTCATTTTACTTCCAAGTGAATATGATACAAAAATAACTTATTGTGTAAGTTATAATCATCCTGATTTAACACAGCGTTTTGTGACTTCCGAAAATCTTGATGATGTTGTTGAAGCAAGAACTTTTGGTTATTTGAAAGATTTAGATAAATTGCAAGCGGCAGGTTTTTCAAGAGGTGTTACAATTGATAACACTGTTGGGCTTAAAGATGTTGGCTATACAACTGATTTAAGAAGTGATTTAGAACCTGCAAAACATAAAATTTTAGACATCATTGGTGATTTAAGATTAACTGGAGTTAATCCACTTAAAGCCAAAATGAATGTTATTGTAAAAGAGGCAGGGCATTTTATGCACGTTGAAACTGCCAAAATTTTAAAGGAGAAATTATGAGCGAAAAGCTTTCATTTGATATAATGGGGATACAAAAGTTAATTCCGCACAGATATCCATTTTTATTGGTTGATAGAATCACGGAATGTGTCCCTGGTGAATATTCTAAGGGGTACAAAAATTTATCAATGAATGAAAGTTTTTTCCAAGGACATTTCCCTGGTAATCCTATTATGCCCGGGGTTTTGCAAATTGAAGCACTTGCTCAATGTTCGGCGCCAATTTTATTGTGCCTACCAGAATACAAAGGAAAACTTGCACTTTTTGCAGGCATAGAAAATGCTAAATTTAAAAATATTGTGCGCCCTGGCGATAGATTAGATATGGAAATCTATTTAACAAAACTAAAAGGACCTTTTGGGGTTTCTGTTGCAAAGGCATACGTGGATGGCAAATTATGCACAGAAGCAATTATGAAAGTTGTTATGGTAGATGGAGAAACTAAATAATGATACATAAAACAGCAGTTATAGACGAAACAGCCGTTATCGGTAAAAATGTTGAAATTGGACCTAATGTTTTTATCGGTAAAAATGTAACAATAAAAGACGGTACAAAAATTTTGTCAGGTTCTTTTATTGAATACGCAGAAATTGGCGAAAATTGTAAAATTGGTCCAATGTCTGTCATTGGTGCAGAACCTCAGGATTTGGGTTATAAAAATGAAAACACAAAGGTTATCATTGGTGATAATTGCTGGATTAGAGAATTTGCAACAGTTCACAGAGCTTCAGGTGAAGGGAATGCAACAATTGTTGGCAACAAATGTTTGCTTATGGCTTATAGTCATGTTGCACATAATTGCGTTTTGGAAGATGAAGTTATCATGGCAAATGCTGCAACAATAGGTGGGCATGTCCATGTTGGTTTTGGTTCTTTTTTGGGTGGTTTAAGTGTATTTCATCAAAATATTAGAATTGGCGAAATGGCAATTGTATCTGGAGCTTCAGCTGCAAGAATGGATATTTTGCCATACGTAAAAGCTGAAGGAATTCCTGCTGTTCCAATGGGTATAAATGCAATTGGTTTAAGAAGAAGAGGAATTGATAAAGACAGTAGAGACGCTCTTCATAAAGCGGTTCGAATTTTGACAAGTGAACATTTTAATACAACTCAGGCTCTTGAAGAAATCGAAAAAACTGTTGATAAAAATGACTATGTAGATAATGTCATCAATTTTGTTAGAAGCTCAAAGAGAGGCGTTACTTTAAGACAAAAAGCTGCTTTTTACGCAAATATGGAAAAAGGAGAAGAGTAATTGGTTTGTCCGATTATAGAAAAATATGCGCGTGTTTTGGTTGATTATTCAGTACGTGTTAAAAAAGGTGATTTGGTTATTATCAGGGCTGAATCAAATGAAGCCCAACCACTTATAAAAGAAATTTATAAAAGAGTTTTGGAGCTTGGCGCAAATCCTGTTGTGCGTTGTTCAATGAATGAATTAAATGAAGTTTATTTCAAATATGCCTCAGATGAGCAACTTGAGTATATTGACCCAATGTCAAAAGTTGAATATGAAAAGGCTGATAAATTTATAACTATTGGCGCGCCATATAATGTAAAAAATATGGCAACTGCAAATAAAACCAAAATGGCGAAAAGATCAAGTGTTACAAGAGAATTATCTTCTCTTTTGTTAGAACGTTCTGCCAAAGGTGATCTTGATTGGGTCATTGCTGATTATCCAACAAATGCTTTGGCACAAGAGGCAAAAATGAGCCTTGATGACTACAAGGAGTTTGTCAAAAATGCTTGTTATCTTGATTTAGATAACCCAATTGAAAAATGGGAAGAAATTGGACGCGAGCAAACCAAAGTTGCTAATTATCTAAATAAAACTTCTAAAATTAGATTTGTTGGTGAAAAAACCGATATTACATTTTCAACAAAAGGACGCACTTGGGTTAGTTGCGAAGGACATTTTAATTTCCCTGATGGCGAAATTTTTACATCTCCTGTTGAAGATAGCGCTAATGGTTATATTTATTTTGATTTTCCAGCCATATACAGAGGTTCTGAATCGCACAAAATTTTGCTTAAATTTGAAAATGGTAAAGTAATTGAGGCATATGCTGAAAAAGGTAACGATTTTCTTCAATCAATGTTGAATATAGATGAAGGCGCAAAATTTGTTGGCGAAATTGCAATTGGAACAAATAATAGAATTCAAAATATTACAGGAAATATTCTATTTGACGAAAAAATAGGCGGTTCAATTCATATGGCACTTGGTGCTAGTTATCCTGAAACAGGCGGGAAAAATGTTTCTGGTCTTCATTGGGATATAATTAAAAATATGAAAAATGGTGGCGAAATTTATGCCGATGATGTATTGATTTATAAAGATGGTAGTTTCTTAATATAATGCCACTAGAAAATATAAAAGAACTTGAATATAATCTAAAAAATATCATAAAAGATTATGACGCTCTTGGACTTGCTGATTTTTTATGTCTCCCATCTAAGCGCTTGCGTCCTTTAATTATTTTTCTTGTTCTTAGAATGCTTGATTTGCAAATAACTGAGAAACATAAAAAACTTGCGCTTGCGGTTGAATTATTGCATAGCGCCACTTTAATCCATGATGATATTTTAGATGATGCAATATTGAGACGTGGTCAAAAGACATTAAATAAAAAATTTAATTCTAAGCTTGCAGTTCTTGGCGGAGATTATCTTTTGAGTTTGGCACTAAACGAAATTGCGCAAATTGAAAATCCAAAAGTGCTGGAAATATTTTCCGATAATATAAAAGCTATGGTTTCAAGCGAGATTGATCAATATTTTGCACGTGGCGAGTTGATTAATCTTGAAGAATATTTAAAGAAAAATATTAATAAAACTGCGCTTTTGTTTTTATCGGGGGTAAAATCAGCACTTGTTATTTCAAATTACGATAACCATTTAACCGAAATTGAAAATTTTGTTTTGAATTTTGGACTTGCATTTCAAATTATTAATGATTTAAATTCTATTGAAGATGATAAAAACGAGATATATACAATTTGCAATATTTTGGGTGGTACAAAAAATAAGCCTGATTGTGATATTATAAAAATGGCCAACGAATTTGTTTTGGAAATTATTAAAAAGGCTAATAGTAACTTAAATTTTGTTGACAATAAATATAAAAAAGAACTTTGTGAAATACTTTTAAAATTGAAGGAAAAATAAATGTCTTTATTTGATGAAATTAAAAAATTCTATATAAAAGTTAAAGAAAGAGAACTTCAATACAAAATTAAAACTTTAACTGAAAATTTTAAGAATAAATATTATAAAAATCAAAATAAAGAAAAGAGAAATTTTAAGTACTTTTTAAACGATTTTAAAGAATATTTTAGAAAAGTTTTTCATGATAAAGTTGAAACCTATCTTTTTATTAAAGAAATAATTTCAACAGTTGTTTTTGTTATTGTGGCTGTTATTTTAATCCGCTTTTTTATTGGTGAATTAAGGTTTATTCCATCTGCCTCAATGCGCAATACTTTAATTGAAGGCGATAGGGTTTTTGTTCAAAAAATGACTTTTTGGGATAGAGAACTTAAAAGAGGGGACGTAATTGTTTTTTACCCACCTGATGAAATTTTACTGCAAGATAAATGGTCTATTTTTGCAAGATTAACAGGTATTTTTTGTAAAGATATAGCATATATTAAAAGAATTGTTGCTGTTGGCGGGGATAAGTTTGAGATAAAACAAGATAAAAATGGTAATAGTTATGTTTATATTAACGATAAGCAAATTGATGAACCATATGTTCTTAAAAATACAAATTGGCCAGATTGCACAAGTGATAAGTTCTGTGGACCTTTTGTTGTGCCAAAAGATAATTATTTCATGATGGGTGATAATAGAGCCAATTCTCTTGATAGTCGTTTTTGGGGATTTTTGCCAAAAGATAGGATTGTTGGGCGTGCAAGTTTTATATTTTGGCCTTTAAACAGAATTAAAAAATTATAATAAAAAAGCCTCAGAAATGAGGCTTTTTTATTATTTTAAACTTCTACATATTCTTTTAAGCGTTTGCTTCTGTTTGGATGACGTAATTTACGAAGTGCTTTTGCTTCAATTTGTCTGATACGTTCACGAGTTACGCCAAATAATTGTCCGACTTCTTCTAATGTTCTTTGGCGTCCATCATCCATTCCGAAACGCAATCTTAAAACGTCACGTTCACGTGGTGATAATGAACTTAAAACTTCAGCTAAATCTTCTCTTAAAAGTTCATGCGCTACTGTTTTAACAGGTGCATCTGCATCTTTATCTTCAATAAAATCACCAAGGCGAGAATCTTCTTCTTTGCCGATTGGAGTTTCAAGAGATAATGGTTCTTGTGCTACTTTGATTATTTCGCGAAGTTTGTTGATTGAAACACCCATTTCCATAGCAAGTTCTTTTTCGGATGGTTTTCTTGCTAATTCTTGAGCAAGTTTTCTTGTAACTTTTTTAAGTTTATTAATTGTTTCAACCATGTGAACTGGGATTCTGATTGTTCTTGCTTGATCAGCAATAGCTCTTGTGATTGCTTGTCTAATCCACCAAGTTGCATAAGTTGAGAATTTATAACCACGTTCGTGGTCAAATTTTTCAGCAGCACGTATTAAGCCTAAATTTCCTTCTTGGATAAGGTCTAAAAATAACATACCGCGTCCAACATATTTTTTTGCAATAGATACAACCAAACGTAAGTTTGCTTGAACAAGTTTACGTTTTGCAACTGCACCAAGAGAACCACCTGCTAAAATTTTTCTTGCTAAATCAATTTCTTCTTCAGCAGTTAATAATTTTATTCTTCCGATTTCTCTTAAATACATTCTTACAGGGTCATCAACCGCAATTCCTTTTGGCACAGCAATTTCTTGGTCATCTTCTTCTTGAGACATGTCAAACATTGAAGGATGACTTTCTGCAGTAATTCCATGAGTTCTTATGATATTTGAAATATTATCTGTTTCGAGACCTGCGCCTTCATAGAAAGCGTCATCTGATGTTGCTTTATCTAGTATGCTTATCGAATCGCTCGCATTTCTTTTTCTGGTCATTCTTATCTCCTATGTCCAAATTTTTCGTATATCTCTTTAGAAATTCTTATTTGTTCTTCTTCGGTAGTATTGTTATTTTTATACTTAGCGCGGATTTCATTTTTGTCCAGCATTATCTTTAAATTTTTAAGTCTGTCAAAGACTTCTTTTAGGGCTTGAGTGAAATCTTCATAGCTAAGGTCTGCAAATTCATCTGATGAGTATGTTAAATCTGTTAGATGTTTTTGTACTTTGTCGTCATTACAAAACTGCGCAAAAAGTTTTTTTGCTAGTTCATTAACATTATTTACCTTAGTTAACATTTTGTCAATATTGCTAAGAATAGCTTTGTTTATTTCATTTTCAAGTGTCAAGCCTTTAATTGATTGTTCGAAATACACTCTTTTTTCAACAGTATCGGCACTTAGAGCCAACTTGATTAAGTTGTTTTCCATGTTGAAGTATCTGTCTTGCGCGGTGTTTTTGATTGTTTTTGCAACTTTATTTTCAACTTCATTTTTCTTAACAATTAAGGCTTCTTTTTCGATTTTGAATTTATCGATTTGTTTTTTTATTATTTTTTCATCAACATTTAATTTATATGCGATGTTTCTAACATAATCGGACAAAATAACTTCATTTTCAATTTCTGATAAAATTTCAACCATTTGTTGTACAAGAATACTTTTTTCCTGGGCGGTTATATTTTTATCTTTGTTTTTTAATACTTGTTGAATTTCAAAATCTAAAAATAATGGCGCTTTTTTAATTTGTGCTTTATATTCATCTGCACCAAATTCCCTTATAAATTCATCAGGGTCTTTTCCTGAAAGTTGCGAAACAACTCTTATTTCACAAACAGTGTTAGATAATGGCGCATAGCTTGAATCGTATTGTTTTACGTTTCCAAGATTTTTAAATATTTCTTTTATTGTTTGCCCGCCACTTTTTGCTGCACGAAGTCCTGCTCCGTCTGTGTCAAATGCTAGATATATTTTTCTTGATTGGGTGTATCTTGAAAGAAGTTTTATATGTTGTGGAGTTAAGGCAGTTCCACAAGATGCAACAGTATTTTGAACACCATTTGCTTGTGCTGAAATAACGTCAAAATAACCTTCCATAATTATTGCAGAATCTTCTTCTTTTATTGCTTCTTTTGCTGTGTTCAAACCAAAGAGAATATTGCTTTTATTGTATATTTCGCTTTCTGGTGAGTTTAAATATTTTGGACTTTGTCCTTCCATAATTGCTCGTGCGCCAAAGCCGACACATTTATCTGAAATATCAAAAATAGGAATCATTATTCTGTTTCTGAATCTATCCATATATTCATTTTCGGTTTCAAAAACAAGCCCTGCTTTTGTTAATTCATCATTTGTAAATGCGCCTTGTTCTTCTTTTTTTAAATATTCTTTGAGTGCATTTTTTGAATTTAATGATAAACCTAAATGAAATTTATCGATAACATCTTTTTTTACACCTCTTTTTTCTAAATATTCTAAGGCTTTTTCGTTTGCGAGTAGATTATTTTGAAAAAAATTAACAGCATTTTTCATTGCTAAATAAAGACGTTCTTTTTCTTTTTTTCTTTTTTCGCTAATGTCTTTACCTTGACCTTTTGGAAGCTCTATTCCCAAAATTTCAGCTTGCTCTTGGATTACTTCGTTGAAGCTTTGGTTGTTTATTTTCATTAGAAAATTTAAAACATCTCCGCCTTCCCCGCAACCAAAACATTTAAAATATTGTTTACTTGGTGTTACAACAAAAGATGGTGTTTTTTCGTTGTGAAAAGGGCATAAACCCATCATATTGTGCCCACTTTTTTTAAGCACAACATATCTTGATATCACCTCAACGATATCAAGCGAATTTTTAATTTTTTCTACTGCTTCTTGGAAAGAATATTCAACCATATTTATTTTTTAAATATTTTTTTGTATTCACTTTTGGCGAATTCATCGCTCATTCCAGCCACATAATCTATGGCACTTTGTTCATTTTCTAAATTTTTGTAATATTCAAAAAGTCTGATAACTTTTTTCTTTATTTTTTGCTCATCACTTTTAGTTTTATCACTAAAATATACATTTTTAAACATCCATGCTCTTAAATTGTTTAAAAAATTTACACAAGTTTCACTCATTGTGATTTCGTTTTTATTTACACTGTTTTCATATATGTCTGTTATGATTTTTGTTAAAATATCATGTTTTGTTTCGCCGAAATATTGCCTGAATTCAATTGGTATATCTGATGTTTGCATAACATTTTCTCTAATCGCATCATCTATATCATGATTTATATAAGCAACCCTATCTGCAATTTTTACGATTTGCCCTTCAAGAGTCATAGGTTTAATTTTGCCTGTATGATTTAATATTCCGTCAAGAGTTTCTTCGCATAAATTTAATTTTTCTATAACTTCTATGACCCTAACACTATGTTCGTTATGTTTAAAGCCGTTTGTGCAAACTGAATTAAGTGCTTCTTCGCCAGTGTGTCCGAAAGGTGTGTGACCTAAATCGTGCCCAAGCGCAATTGCTTCGGTTAAATCTTCGTTTAAGTTTAATATTCTTGCAATTGTTCTTGCAATTTGTGAAACTTCAAGGGTGTGAGTTAATCTTGTTCTTAAATGGTCATTTTTAGGGGCATAAAAAACCTGAGTTTTTCTTTTAAGGCGTCTAAAAGCTTTTGAATGCAAGATTCTATCTCTATCTCGTTCAAAATCTGTTCTAAAAGGACAAGGTTCTTCTTCTATTTTTCTTCCTTTGCTTTCATAAGATTTTGCAGCAAGAGGGGATAACTGACTTTCCTTTTCGTGTAATACTTCTTTGATTTCGGGGAATTTATTTTCCATAAAAAAATTTTATCATAAAAACTCTTTTAATTTAATAAAATTTTTATTGTATAATAAATTTATGGAAAGATTTACTGGACTATTTGGCATAATTTTAATATTGAGCATTTGCTTTTTAATGTCAAATAATAGAAAAAAAATAAGTTATAAAACAATAATTTCTGGGCTTTTATTGCAATTTGGACTTGCGGTTTTTATTTTAAAAGTTCCATTAGGTCAACTTATTATTGAAAAAATTGCCGTTTTAATTAATAAAATTTTAGAATTTTCGGATGTGGGCGGCGATTTTGTATTTGGCTTTTTAAACAATTCGTCTGCAAGGCTTGATGAACTTTTCTATGATGGCGCCGGTTTTATTTTTGCCATAAAAGTTACAACGACTATAATTTTTGTGTTGGCACTTGTTAATATCTTGTATCATTTAGGAATTATGCAAAGAATTGTCGCTTTTTTTGCAAAACTCATGTATAAGATAATGGATGTTTCAGGTGCTGAAGCTTTATCAAACATTGCAAGTGCTTTTGTTGGTCAGGTTGAAGCTCAAATTATGATAAGACCTTACTTAAAAACGCTTACAAAATCAGAACTTTTGGCAAGTATGACAGGTTCAATGGCGTGCATTGCAGGTGGTGTTATGGCAATTTATATTGCGCTTG
This sequence comes from Cyanobacteria bacterium SIG30, assembly GCA_015152475.1. Classification (GTDB taxonomy): domain Bacteria; phylum Cyanobacteriota; class Vampirovibrionia; order Gastranaerophilales; family Gastranaerophilaceae; genus SIG30. The sequence continues at coordinate 110,633 of SUTW01000002.1, forward strand.
GAATTCCTGCTAAATTTTTGCTTGCAGCAAGTATTATGGCGGCTCCTGGAGCTTTGGTTATTGCAAAAATTGTTTATCCAGAAGTTGAAATGTCAAAAACAAAAAATGAAGTTAAAGTTGAAATAAAAAAAGACCATGTAAATTTAATTGATGCGATTGCAACGGCAGCATCTGATGGCATGAAGGTTGGACTTAATGTTATTGCTATGCTTGTTGCCCTTCTTGCAATTGTTGCAATGATAGATTGGGTTTTAGGTGGTCTTGGCTCATTTTTGGCAAATAATTTGCATTGGAATTTAAGTTTTATTGGAATTGATTTGGCAAATTTAAGCCTAAAAAGTATTTTAGGCTCGTTATTTTCACTTTTTGCACTTTCAATGGGTGTACCATTAGCTGATATGCAAACAGTTGGCGCATTAATGGGCGAAAAGCTTGTATTAAATGAGTTTATAGCTTATCTTGATTTAATCGCAGCATCAGATGTACTTAATCCAAAATCTGTAATTATTGCAAGTTTTGCTCTATGTGGCTTTGCAAACTTTGGTTCTATTGCAATTCAAATCGGTGGAATTGGTGGTCTTGAACCATCAAGACGTGAAGACCTTGCAAAACTTGGAGTTAAGGCTCTTATTTGTGGTACTTTTGCTTCATATATTTCAGCCTGTATGGCAGGCATTTTGCTTGGATAGTTTAAGATTTATTTACAATAATATAGTATTGTTGAAAAAATATGCTATAATTATATTGGTATGAATTTAAGTATACTCGTATTTTAAAAATAAAAGGATTTTAAATTATGAATAGATTCAATTTATGTGTCGGGGGGGGGGCAACTAGAAGTTTAAAAGCCTTTACTCTTGCAGAAGTACTTATTACACTTGCTATAATTGGTGTTGTTGCAGCACTTACTATTCCATCGGTTGTCACAAATTATAAAAATCAAGAAACTGCAACAAGACTTAAAAAAGCTTTTACCACAATAGCGAATACAACAAATCTTGCAATTGCTGATAATGGTCCTATTTCTACCTGGGACGTCGGAGCGGCTGCTAGCGGGGCGGATGTGGAAAGGTTTGTTAATAAATATCTTATTCCTTATTTAAGAATTACAAAAAATTGTGGTGTTTCAAAGAACAAGGGATGTTGGTATGAAGAAGAAGGAGCGCCGTACTGGCTTAAGGGTGGTACTATAGGTTTATCTGCTGATAATTGCGCAAAATTTATTTTAAGTGATGGTACTTTTGTTGTTTCAATTATCACAGCAAGAAATAATAACAAAAGTAAACGTGTGGAATTTTATATAGATACCAATGGGCTACAAAAACCAAATAGAATTGGGAAAGATATTTTTGTGCTTACTTATGCTTTGTTAAGCGATGGAAAAGTTGTAGGCAAGTTGTCAACAGTTGGATCTGGTAATTTGAAGGATAATATTACTGTGGATACATATGGTTGCAACTTGGAAGGACGTGGGTCATATTGTTCGGCTTTAATTTATTCGTCCGGCTGGCATATTCCAAGCAGAAAAGAATACAATGAAATTGTTGGAAATGATTCTTATTCTTCAAAATACCCTTGGTAAACAAAATAAGAGGCGCTTAATTACAAGCGCCTCTTATTTTGTTTATGTTAATTTTTAAGCCTTAAAATCAATTAAGGCGATTTTATATTTGTCGCGTTCAAGTTTTGCATCAGGGTTAGTTTTTGCGTGTATATATAGGGTTTTGTCTGAAATACGTTCATTTCTTCTCATATGTCTTTTAATGTAATTGATTCTGTCTTGTTTTGCAATTTCTATTTCTTGGTTTGTCATTCCTTTCAATGTTCTTTCAAAAGTTTCTTGAGACATAAAATCAGCTTCGCTTCCAATTTTATCTTCGGCTTTGTCCAAGATTCCTTTTCTGTCGATACCAAATTGGTGACCGTATTCTTTGTATGTATAGATATCGTTTCCTGTAACTAAATATCTTTGACCTTCGATATTAGCTGTTTTAACAGATGAATCAGTTATGTTTGTTTTATTTTTTGGACTTTGAACAGGAACTTTGTAATCTTTTACTTGTGATGCAAAAAATCTTCTTTGTTGTTCGGCTAAAAATGTGTCAGGATAATTTTTATCTTTTATTAAGCAATCACACATAGTTAAAGTGACTCTTTCTATTGGTTTTGGAATGTTATTTCCATTGCCACTTTTAACTTCTTTGCCGTCCACAAAAACCTTTACTGGTATAAATTGTCCAAAACTAATTGTCATAATTTTATTCCTTTTTTTACATTTTTATAACAAACAAACAAAATTTTTTTTGCTATTTTTGGTTTTATTATTATAACCTAAAATTATTTTTGTTATTATATTGGTATGGAAATAGTAAGTAAAATTTTTGAAATAGAGTGCAAAAAACCAACTCTCGATTTTTTTGAAAGTTGGTTTAAGGCTAATAATTTAGATGTTGTGCGTTGGGCCATAGTTAAAATTGATAATGACCTTGTAAGCTTAGATGTTTCTTACAAATTAAACATTTAAAGTTACAAATTTGGCTTCTTCAACGCCTTCAAGTTTTGCTATTTTTTCAAGTGTTTCAGGTGTTACAACACCATCTGTGTTGATAATCATTATAGATATATCATCTTTTTTGTCTAATGATTTTTGCGCAACCTGCATTCTTGAAATGTTGACATCATTGTCGCCTAGAACTGTTGCAACGCGTGCAATCATACCAGGTTTATTTTTGTGTGGTACAAGCAACATGAATTTTTGAGGTCTAATTGAAAGCTTGTAGTCATTAATTTGTACTATTCTTTGCATATTGTCTGCAATTAAAGCTCCTGCAACATACGCGTTTTTCTTTTCGCATTCAAGTTTAACTGCAATTGAACCTACATAATCTGTTGTTTGTTGTGATTTTTTGATTGTTACTTGTATTCCTCTTTTTTCAGCGATTAAAGGAGCATTTACAAAGTTAACATTTTCAACATGGCTTGATAAAATTCCTTTTAAAATTGCAACTTCAAGAGGTGAGACGTCTAAGCCTGCCAATTTTCCTTTGACTTCAATTTCTATTGTTTTAAGTGCGCCTTCAGAAATTTGTTGTGCGAGTCCTGCGACGTTTTCTGCGATTCCCATATAATCTTTAACTGGTTCAAGTTTATTTGGTTTTAAAGAAGGAATATTAACTGCTGATCTTGCGTCTCTTCCTTCTAAAACATCAACAACTTGTTCAGCAACATCAAGAGCGACATTTATTTGTGCTTCAGATGTGCTTGCACCTAAGTGCGGAGTTAATACTGCGTTTTTACCACAAGAAATTAATGGGCAATTTGCAATATCTTTTTCGTTTTCAAAAACGTCAATTGCAAATCCTGCAATTTGACCAGATTCAAGACCTTCTTTTAGGGCTTCTTCTTCCATAATTCCGCCTCTTGCACAATTGATTAAGCGAACACCCTTTTTCATTCTGTTGATTGTATTTTTATTTATTAAGTGGTCTGTTTCTTTTGTTTTTGGTGTGTGAATTGTAATAAAATCGCATTCACCCCAGAAATCATCTAAATGTTCAACATATTTTGCGCCAAATTTTTCAACTGTTTCACGAGTTGAATATGGATCAAAAACGATTAAATTCATGCCAAGTGCAAGTGCAACTTGACCAACGTGACGTCCAATTTTGCCAAAACCTATAATACCAAGAGTCTTGCCAAAAACTTCAACGCCTGTGAATTTTGAACGTTCCCACAAACCTTGTTTGATTGAAGTGTTTGCATCTGGAATATTTCTCGCCATTGAAAGCATTAAAGCCAAAGTGTGTTCAGCGGCTGCATTTGTGTTTCCGTCAGGTGAGTTAACAACAATGATACCATTTTGTGTTGCGGCTTCTAAATCGATATTGTCAACACCAACGCCAGCTCTACCTATAATTTTAAGGTTTTTTCCGGCTTCAATAATTTTTCTTGTAACTTTTGTTTGACTTCTGACTAAAAGTGCATCATATTCGCCTATTATTTTGCACAATTCGTCTTCGTCCATTGTTGGCAAATTGTCAACTTCTGCTGTTTTTTCGACAATTTTTACTGCCATTTCGTTTATTTTATCTGTAATTAAAACTTTTGCCATTTTTTATTCCCTTATTTAGTTAATTTGTTAATTGTTGCTTTTAAGCTCGCAAGAGCTGTAAGAACGTCTCTTTCTGAACAGAAACCTAAAGTACCCATTCTGAAAATTCTGTCTTTTAAGTCATTTTGTCCATTTGCAACAACTATATTGTAGTCATTTTTTAAAGTCTTTCTGATATCTGGAACACTTATGCCTTCTGGAGGCAAGATTGCAGTAATTGCATAGCTTGCAATTGATTCATCTTCAACAAAAAGCTTTAAGCCCATTTCTTTAACACCTTCTCTTAAAAGAGTTGCGTTATGTTTGTGACGTGCAATTATATTTTCAAGTCCTTCTTCTTTTAATAATTCAAAAGCTTTGTCAAGAGCAACTATTAAGTTGATTGCAGGTGTCCAAGGTGTCGTATCTTTGTCATAATTTTTCTTAGCATCTGTCCAGTTGAAGTAAAAGTCTGGATATTCGCATTGTTTATGTACTTCGAATGCCCTTTTGCTAGCTGACAAGAAAGACAATCCTGGTGGTATCATAAAACCTTTTTGTGAACCTGAAACTAAAACATCAATTCCCCATTCATCTTGTTTGCAGTCAATTGCGCCAACAGATGTGATGCCGTCAACAACTGATAATGCACCATGTTCTTTAATTGCTGCAACAATTTCTTTTATTGGGTTTGTAACACCAGTTGATGTTTCATTGTGTGTTACAGTTACGATTTTGATTTCTTTATTAACGTCTTTTGCAAGTCTTTCTCTTACAACATTTGGGTTAATTGCTTGTCCATATGGAACTTCAATTATTTCAACATCTGCACCATAGCTTTTTGCAATTTTTGCCCAACGTTGTCCGAAGTTACCAATTACAAGAGACAATACTTTATCACCTCTGTTGACCAAATTGCCCATAGCTGAGCACATTGCGCCAGTTCCCGATGCTGTGAAAATAAAAACGTCATTTTCTGTTTGGAAAAGCCATTTTAGTCCTTCGTGACATCTTTTAAGAATCGCAGAAAATTCACCACTTCTGTGTCCTATTGGGTGTTTTGCAAGTGCTAATAAAACACTTTCTGGAACTGGAGTTGGTCCAGGTATCATTAAAAAATCCTTGTCTCTCATAACTTTCCTTTCTTATAAACTATACGGATATTTTTTCTAAATAAGCTTGTGGATAAGTATAATCTTCTTCAAATCCAACAGCTCTATACATTCTGCAAGCCCTAATGTTTGCCAAATCAACACTTGCGTTAACTTCTGATAAATTCAAAAGACCATTTTGGTTTTTTCTGATAATCTCGTCAAGTGTCGATTTAAGTAAGGTGCTCGACATTCCATTCTTTTGAAATTCGGGAATTATGCCAACAAGTGGTATATTTCCTATTTTTCCTTCGGTAATATTGCTTAAACAAAAACCAACAAGTTTGTTTTCATGAAGAAGAATTTTTGATGCATCTTCAATAAATTTTCCATAAAACGATGTTGTTATTTTTTGTGCAATATCTAAGCATCCATCAATTGTTAAAAATCTTGGATCAAATTTTGTATCACTTGCATTTTTGAAACACAGATGAATTGCGCTTGCAAGTTCTTCAAGATAGTTCTCTTTGTATGAAATAATTTTAAAACCTAGTGGTAAATTGCTTGGACGAACTCTTAAAAGCTCCCTTGTTTTGTCTTTGTTTAAAACGTCAAATTTTACAACACCCAAATCAACAAAATTGTAACCCATTGAAGAAACTTCAATTCGGAAATCTTTTTGACGACCAAGCATTGGATATTCGACAATTTTTGTTTGTCTTTCTTTTGATATATCCTGCATAAATGCAGTCAAAAGCATACGGAATTTTTTCTTTAAATCTTCGTCACCCAAGAAATGTATTATGAAAAGTTCAACCACATCTTCTTGTTGAGTAGAATAAGCACAAAAACCAGTTGGGATACCATCTTCTAAAAGCATTATGCATTTTATATAGCCTTTTTCAAAGCAATTAATAAAATCTTGATATTCAATAGGGCTAACTTCGAAGTTGTAATCCTTTGCAGAATTTTCTCTAAAATCGTTGTAAACACCACTAAATATTTTGAAGTATTCCCCAGTCAAAGCTTTTGTTTGATACATCTTTTCCCCTTTACTTTGAATATACTACAAACAACCATTTTTGTTAAATAATTATTCTTTTTCCTTTAACAAAAAGTAATCTTTTTTTGTAAATAAATGTAACAAAACAAATCCAAAATATAAAGTTCAATATCAACATGGTCGATATGTAAATATGTAAGCAAGGAGTAACAATGTCAGTTAATTTCAATCTAAATTCAATATCTTCTGCTTGGGCTAATGTAGATGTTCAAAACGTAGGAAACGTTACAGAACAAATACTTAAAAGAGCTCAACAAAAAACTGTTGATTTGAATAAAGTAGATTTAAGCAAATTTAACAGACAAACTCTAGGTGTTGATTTATACAACGGCAATACATCAGTAGAAGCTCAAAAACAAATTTCTATGATGAATGCTGGTTTATTAAATACTGCAAATGTTAATGTTGCCTACATAAATTCTCAAGCAGCAACAGCACTTTATGGAACAAATGTTGCTAAACAAGTTGAAGGTAAAATGACTATCAATTTACCTGAAGGTGAAAAAGAAACTACAAGAGAAATTATGCCTCTTCCAAAATCTACAGAGGTTTTCTCAACAGCTAATTTAGCAAAAGACAAAAGAGGTTCTAACCCTTTTGCAACTCAAGAGAGTATTGAAAGCGAGGATAACCACGGCGGTTTAGATATTCTTGGTTAAGTTTTTCAATACTACTTTATTTGTGCTTTTTGCCGGGGTTTATAACTTCGGCTTTTTTTTATTTCTTTTTCTTTTTACTGTTAGTTTTTATGAGTTTATAAACCTTGAATTCTGAAGGTTGTAAAATATTAAAATGGATTGATGAATATATTTCGTCAATTAAAGGTTTTGGAACAAAAGTACACTTTTGATTTTTATCATACTCAAATTCATAGTAAGAGACAATTTTTTTATTATCATCAATTTCAACAATATTATCGTAAATTGTTTTGCCTTTTACCACTTGGCGTTTTGTTGTTCCATCTTCCATTTTGACATCAAGTTTTTCACTTGGCGCTTTGTAATTTACAACAACAAGTAAGCTTTCTTCATTTTTGTCTTCGATAATTTCCCAAGCTGAGAAACCATCTTCCTCAAATTCTAAAAGTTTTGCTTTACCGTTTAAGATTATTGGGTTGTTTTCAACAAATCTGTTTAAGGCGTCAAATTTTTCGAAGAAATTCCAGTTTTCACCTCTTACCATTGAAGTTTCTTTGCCAATTATTCTTTCGATTCCGGTTTTTGTGAAACTTTCATCCCCATCAACAAAAAGAGATGGTCTGTTTGCAAATTTTCCGCCTGGCAAGAATTTATATTTAAACCATTTAAATAGCGCTCCGGCTTCTCCTAATTGGCCTGGATATTGGTCAATAGCTTCGAATTCACCATCTTGGTTATTATATGTTTTTAGAATTGAAAGAGGTCTTTTGCCCGCAAATTTTTTATTGTAGGCTTCTAATTTTTCGTTATCTTCAATAATTTGTTTTGGTGTTTTTGAATTTTGAGAAACGATATCATTTCCCCACAAAACATCAAAAGACATTCCTTTGTGGTATTCGATATAGAAATCATCCCAAAGCATGTATTCTGCAAGTGTTGCAAAATATGGTTTTTCTTTTCTTAAAGTTTCATTTACTTTGTTTAAAACGTAAGAAGGTGCTCTGTAACTTATAGGTGAGTCTTTTCTTACTGAGAAATCATCTACAATGTGGTCAACATGGTCAACTCTTATGCCGTCAAAATTAAATTTTTTGCATAAATCTTTTACATAATTGACATAAAAATTAATAACATCTCCATTAAAACGTTCTTTTTCAAAATATGTGAAGAAAAACGGAGTTTGGCAGTCTAGGTTTGCAAAGTGTGTTACATCTTCGCCTTTGAAATTGTAGTGTTTAAAAATTGGATATTCTCTTTTTGGGCTCATTTTGTCAAAAATCGGAACTCCAGCAGAACACCAAGCACCACCAGGGGCTGGCCAACAACCAACATTGATTAAAGCCTTAATAATTTTGTCTTGTTTTTTGATGTCATCTTCACATTTTGGTTTTAAACCATTTGCTTCCTCAATTATTCCTTCAACATATTGAACAATTTCTTTTTGTTTATCTTTAAAAGACATTTTATATGAAGATAAAATCTTGTATTCTTTTAATTCTTCTTCAACTTTTTCGATTATTTTCTTTTGTATCTCTGTATATTTTCTTGTTGAACCTCTTAAAACTTGAAGATATGCTTTAAGCGCTTTATCAATATCTTCAACTTTGAATTTTCTTGTTTTTTTAAGTTTTTCGAATATATTTTCTGCAAATTCCTTATTTTTTATAATTAATTCATTGATGTTAAACCATCTCGCAATTGAAGGATTCGCTAATACCATTTTTGAAAATCTGCCAGTTTGTGGCAAAACATCATAAATAACAGGGTGTCCCGCAAGCTGAGCTAGTGTAATGAATAATTTTACTTGTTTTTCTGCGTCTAAATTCAGGAATTGTTCAAGTTTTTCATCTTTTATTTTTTCACTTATTTCGCTAGATTTTGGTAAATATGCGCACTCAAAATCTCTTGGATGGATTGGTGTTAAATAAATTGTTGTTGGCATAACGCCTTGTTTGATGTTTCCAACAGGCAGTGTGATTAGTTGTGCAATCCAATCAATAAATTTTCCTGTTTCTTCGGTTTTTGCTCCGTTTTTTAAAGCCGCCAAAGTTATAAGTTTAATGTTATGCCCTTCTTTTTTGAACCAGTTTGGATTTTTTATTCCAAGGCGCGCAAGCGGTGAGGGATTTTTAAAACTTACAAAATGACCATTTTGTATAATATTTTCTTTTGTTAGTTTTTGTTCAAGAGTATATATAATTTCACCTCTTGTTAATTCGGATAGAGTTTGAAAATGAGGATATGGAAGATAACCATATGTCTCTATCATTTCTTTTAAATATTCTTTTCTTTCATCAGTTACACTATCGCAATCATATAAATACTTTAAGCTGTTAAATAAAGCATTTAAATCGATTTCATCCAAAAAAGTGTAGTTTTCCTCACGCTTGTTTAAAAAGTTTAACATATCTAATCATCCTTATCTCATTTTTCGGTTTGATTATATCATAAATATTTAATCATTAGATACAATATGTTAAAAAATATTTCTTGTTTGTTTTAATTTTGTCTTGAAACCTTGATTAAAATTTGTTATAATAAATCCATATTTTGGGTTTAAAAATAGTAAAACGGAAAGGCTTATTGATTATGGATAAATTTTCATTAAATTACGGGGGGGGGCATCTAGAAGTTTAAAAGCCTTTACTCTTGCAGAAGTTTTAATCACACTTGCAATCATTGGTGTTGTTGCGGCTCTCACTATCCCATCTGTGATTACAAATTATAAAAACACCCAAACATCAACGGCATTAAAAAAAGCTTATAGTACGCTTGCGAGTACTGTTAATCTTGCGATTAAAGATTATGGTCCGATGCCAAATTGGCATTTTGGAGAAGGCAATGATATGCAAAGTTCTATTGACTTTGTAGACACATATATGATTCCGTACTTAAAAATTTCAAAAAATTGTAAGGATAATACCCAAAATGAATGTAGGCATCCTATCCAATATTTAAATCACGCGTCAAAGGAAGAAGCGAGCGATAAAAGTTTTGTTTTTGGCTATACTAGATTTTATCTTGCCGACGGGACTTTTGTTGGAGTTCAACTTGTGAATAATACTGATGCTGAAGGTAGAAAAAATATCTATGCACCTATTTATATTGATATAAATGGTTTAAAAAAACCAAATATTTTAGGTCAAGACGTTTTTAGATTTAATTATATGGTTTACGGTTCAGGTGTTTTTTATGGCGGAAAATTAGTACCAACAGCGCATCTTAGAGTACCAACGGTTAAAAGCTCTGTAACGGCTTCTGATGTCGGATGTAATTTAAATGGCAATGGGAATCGTTGTTCTCATGTAATTATGGCAAATGGCTGGAAAATTCCAAGCAAAGAAGAATATGTGAGAATGGGTGGAGACGTGAGCCTTTACCCTTGGTAAAAACTTAATTCTATATTCTGTGCCTTATCTTGATAAGGCATTTTTTATTTAAAAATCTTGTTAGTTCTCTTGTAATATCTATAAAAAATGTTATAATAATTATAGAATTAATTAAAAATACGGTAGTTAAGAAAGGTGTAGAATTTATGAAAAAAATTAACTTAAATTACGGGGGGGGGGCATCTAGAAGTTTAAAAGCCTTTACTCTTGCAGAAGTTTTAATCACACTTGCAATCATTGGTGTTGTTGCGGCTCTCACTATCCCATCTGTGATTACAAATTATAAAAATCAAGAAATAGCAACAACTCTTAAAAAGGCATATAGTATGTTAGCATCTACATCAAATCTTGCAATTAAAGATTATGGACCTGTTTCAGGTTGGAATATTCCAGAAGGTTATGGCATTGATCTTTCAGTAGATTTTGCAGAAAAATATATAATTCCATATTTAAGAGTTTCAAAAACATGTGGTACAAGTAATGAAGGTGATTGTGAATATAAATACATAAGAAGACGCAGTAACGGTACGCCTTCCACTGTATCTTTAGCAAGTTATTTTACAAAATTTTATTTAGCCAATGGGACACTTGTTGGGGTTGCTTCTCAGAGTTTTGGAGAAGGTGCTGGAAAACATGTAAACGCTATGTATTATATAGATACAAATGGTAAAAATGCCCCAAATGAATTAGGTAAAGATCTTTTTATATTTAATCATTTACTTGTTTTTAATGGTAAAGATTTTGGTGGAAAATTACTTCCTAATTGCAACTATGATGAAAATATGCAATGTTCATTAAGTGTTGCAATAAAAGATGCGAGTGGTTGCAAAAAAGGCGGTGCTCTTGGAACTTGTGCTTACCTTATAATGCAGAATGGTTGGAAAATTCCAAACAAGGATGAATATGTAAGAATGGCTGGTGACGAAAGTTACCGTGCTTTATACCCTTGGTAAACATATTTTAATTTGTTTTAAAAATATAGCGCCCTTAGATTGTGGGCGCTAATTTTTTATTGTTTTCCTGAATTGTGTTTCAAAATTGTTAAATAATTTTTTAAAACTTTTGGAATTAAAGGTGAGTGTATTGCAGAAAAGTCGATGACAAATTCATTTACACCCATTTCCTGATATTTTGGAATTTGTTCAAAATCCTGAACAACCATATCTTCGAACATATGCATTTTGCAAAAACCGTCAACCAAAAATGGAAGAATTTTGTCTAAAGAAGGGTCTTTCAAACAAAAATGTCCTTTATGACAAGGCGCAGAGCAAGAAAGTCTTGAAACAACAGCGCTATCGCAATTTAGAGGGCATAGGCCCAAGCTTTCAACTCTTAGACAACCTCCGATAAACATTTTTTTATCAGTTACGATTCTTTTTGTTTTTTTGAGGCATTTTGCAATATTTTCTTCTTTTTCCCACACAATTTTATCAAGCAATTCACCTTTTTCAACTTTTGGGATGCCACCAAGTGTACTAAAATCAATTGCTCTTATTGGGTTTAAATTATTTAGACATTTAAGAGCTAAGGAATTTAAAAGGTTGATGCCTCCTCCTATATCAACATAAACGTCTGACATATCCTGATCGTTCATAATTGCCCACCAATAACCAATATTATTCACAACAATACTTTTTGGCTTTGGTGATGTTGTGGTTAAAATTTTGTTTGCTTCATAAACTCTGTCAAAATCTCTTTCAATTAAAATGCGTGGGGTTGAAAGGTTAAGTTCAATTCCCTTTGACTTACAGAACTTTTTAACAAGCATAATGATTTTATCAAAACTTTTTGTTGCAAGGTCAACAGTAGATGCAATTTCTCCGTATTCAATTGAATGAATTGGGTTTATGCCGTATTTTTTTATAAATTTATCGACTTCTTTTAATTGAGCTATACTTGAAAGCCTTAAATTTAATTTTGGAAATTCAAGTTTTGAGTAATCAAATTTTTCATCAAAATCAAGTTCTTCAACTTTCCAGTCGTATTTTCTAATATTTTTTGCAAACTTAAAATCTTTTCCTTCGGCAGATATCATCTCGCCTGAGAAGTGATTTGTTTTGTAAAAACTTTTTCTTATATGTTTAAAAGGCAATTTTTGTTCTTTGAAAAGTTTTGGTTTATCCAAGATTTTTTCAATTAACTTAATTGCTTTTAAAATTTCTTTTGAGTCCTGAAATTTTCCTTTTATGACAACATTTGAAATTGCTTTAGACTTAATCATATCTTCTGCAAACCAAGGAATGTTATCTGAATCAACTGCAAGTGGAATTTTTGCGTATTTTTTAATTTTTTCAATATTTTTAAGATAAACTTCTTCTGTAATTATTAATTTATGGATTTTATGGAACATTTCCATAAAATCAATTCCACAAAGATTATGTATGTCGAAATAACTGTCTATAATGACTTTAAACGGCAAGTCCATTGTTTTTATGATTTCTAAAACACCATATGAGTTAACATAAATCCCATCAATTTTTGTTGTTGTTAAATATTCAATAAATTTTTTGATTTGATTAATGTCTTCTTCAAGAACACTGTGTTTAAAATTAACACATATTGAACTTTTTGTATTTCTTGCAGCTTCAATATATTCGTTTATGTATTCAAAATTATTCATAAAACGATGATGATAAACATAAAAATCGCGACAAGAAGTTTCATTCGAAAAATTAATAATGTCTTCGGGTGTTTTTATTGGTGATGTTATGTAAATATTTTTCATTTTTCTATTCTACTATTTTTTTATAATTGTGAAAAGTTTTATTTAAGAAATATGTATTTTGTTTTTATGCTAAAATTTTATCAACAAGTGAGGTAAAAATGACAATGACATTAAAAAAATATAGCATTAAAGATATAAATTTGGCACAACAAGGTAAAAATAATATTGAATGGGCAATGAAAGATATGCCTGTTTTAGAACAAATCAAAGAACGTTTTAGAAGAGAAAAACCTTTTGCGGGTCTTCGTTTGAGTGCTTGCGTTCATGTTACAAAAGAAACTGCTGCGCTTTGTATAGCAATGAAAGAAGGTGGTGCTGATGCTGTTCTTGCTGCGTCAAATCCATTATCAACTCAAGATGATGTTGCGGCTGCTTTGGTTAAATATTATGATATTCCAGTTTTTGCAATAGCTGGTGAATCTAAAGAAACATATAATGAACATGTTAAGGAAGTTTTGTCTCACAGACCTCATTTAATTATTGATGATGGTTGTGATTTAGTTGCGCAAATTCACCAAAAATATACAGATTTAATTCCAAACATTATTGGCTCAACTGAGGAAACAACAACTGGGATTATAAGACTTGAAGCTATGGTTAAGCAAAAATCTTTGAGATTTCCAACTTTAGGTGTTAACACAAGTCTTACAAAACATTTATATGATAATCGTTATGGTACCGGACAAAGCACAATGGATGGTATTATTCGTGCAACAAATATTTTAATTGCTGGCAAAACTTTTGTTGTTGGTGGTTATGGCTGGTGTGGCAGAGGCGTTGCTATGCGTGCTCGTGGAATGGGTGCAAATGTTATAGTAACAGAAGTTGAACCACTTAAAGCGCTTGAAGCTGTTATGGACGGGTTCAGAGTTATGCCTATGAATGATGCTTGCAAGATTGGTGACATTTTCTTATCTGTTACAGGTGATAAAAATGTTGTTGATGTTCACCATATGCTTGAAATGAAAGACGGCGCTTTTGTTGCAAATGCTGGACATTTTGATGTTGAAGTAAATGTTAACGGGCTTAGAGAATATCTTGTTGAAGAAAAAAATATTCGTCCAAACTTAGACGCTTGGAAATTAAAAAATGGAAAAACAATTCATGTTTTAGCACAAGGCAGACTTGTTAATCTTGTTGCGGCTGAAGGTCATCCTGCAAGCGTTATGGATATGTCTTTTGCAAATCAGGCGCTAGGTATAGAGTTTTTGCTTAAAAATAAAGGTAAACTAGAAAATAAATTATACAATCTTCCTTATGAAGTTGATGCTGAAATTGCTAGAATAAAACTTGAATCATTAGGTGTTAAGATTGACGAATTAACAGATGAACAACAAGAATATCTTAACTCTTGGACTTCTGGAACTTAAAAATTAACTCGCAAAAAAAAATTATTTCAGGTTTTATCTAATCAGATAAGATAAAACGAGGTAAATCATGATAAGACCTATTGGAATTGGCAATATAAATAATTTTAAAAAATATGCGACCAATATTACTTTTGCTGGTAAACCTGTTGAAATTGAAAAAAGGTCTTTACCTGATTATGATGATTGTTTATCTTACTGGGAAAAACTTAAGGAATCAAAGTATTTAGATACAAGAAGCGATAGTGAACATCCTGAATATCGTAATATCAGAATGCAAAATTATGGCTTCTTAAAAAGGATTGATAAAATAACTCCAATGTTTATTTTCCCTCATGAAAAAGATTACAGACTTGATTTTAGTAAAAGATATTGCGCTGAAACAGGTTTTCCTTTTGTTAAATTATCAACTGAAAAAATAAAATCAGAGTTCAAAAAAGTACTTAAAATATCTTCTTTAAATTTGAATAAAAAATATAATTGTAATAATTTTGACGTTTTGCTTGCGGGTTATAGTCCAATTTGTCCTGTAGGTTTAGGTTGTGCATACCCTGCCAGTGGTTTCAAGGGTGGCTATGTAATTTTAATTGGTGATTCTGGTTCAAAATTTGACGATTTAAAATCTAAAAAATATTCAAAAAGAGTAGATGAAGAATATGCTTGTATGGCATTTGAAGATGAGCTTTATGATAATGTTGACCAACATATATTGAGCTTTAATCATAAAGGCGCTATTCCAAGAATTGTAACTTATCAATATTTTGTTGATAATCTTAAAATTTTAGATAAATATGCAGATGAATTAGTTAAAGAAAATGGTGCTAAATATTACGAATATATAAAAGAAAATGAATACGAAAATATAGGCAAATCTATAATATTTAACAAGGATATTGCAAAAAAAATAGAAGAAAATAATTCAAAAATATCCAAAGAAGAGGCAGTTGATTTTGCTTATCTTGTTGAAACTGTAATTGAAAATCCTGCAATAAAAAGCTTGATGAAGGCAGATTTATCAGGCGATGTTATAAAAAAACCAAAACGTGAAAACCCAATTGTTGGTGGTTATACAAATGATGCTATTCTTGATATTGCAAAAAGATTACAAGAATCTAATTTTGCAAAATTCTCAAATGTCACAAGACTTAAAAAAACATTTGAACAACTTCATGAAGAACAAGCTGCACAAGAATTGTTAAGAAGAAGAGAAATGCCAAGACAATTCCGCGAGGCTGAATCTAATTCAAAATTAGAAACTATTTCAAGAGTTATAATGTATTCGTCAAATGATCACAGAAACAAGGACTCTGAATATTTTAGAGACCCGATAGACACAAGCAAAGAATTTGAAATTATCAAAAATGAATTAACTAAATAAATTTCAATTTGTTTTTTGAAGTTCAAAATAATTTTATATGTTATAATTTAGAAAAGTATTTAAAGGAGAGGTATCGTGGAAATTAAACCATTAAATGTTATTGTTTACAACCAAGACAAAGTAAATATCGAAGATGTCGTTGCGCCACCTTATGATGTCATTGATTCAAATTATCAAAATGAATTATACGAAAGAAGCGATTACAATATAGTTCGTTTAATTTTGGCGAAAGGCGAGAATAGATACGAAGATGCTAAAAACGATTTTAATAAATGGCTTGAAGAAAAAGTTTTAACTCAACTTGATAAGCCTTGTATTTTATATATTGTTCAAAAATATACAACCGAAAAAGGCAAAAAGGTTGAAAGAAAAGGTTTTATTGCAAGAAATAAAATTGAAAAATTTGGCGAAGGAAAAATTTTCCCTCATGAATTTACAATGGGCGGACCTAAGGCAGACAGATTAAAATTAGTTAGTGCCTGCAAAGCATTTTTTAGCCAAATATTTATGGTTTATTCAGATAGTACAATGCTTATGGAAAATGATATAGGTAAAAAATTATCTGAAACAAAACCATTTATTGATGTTAAAGATGATAAAGATGTTCAAAATCTTGTTTGGGTTATTGATGATGAAAACGATATCAAGAGAATTCAGGATATGATGAATGATAAAACTCTTCTTATTGCAGATGGTCACCATAGATATGAAACATCAATGAATTATTCAAATGAGCATCCAGAAAATGAAGAAGCCAAATATGTTATGAGTTATTTTACAAACTTGGATGATGAAAACCTTATTGTTTATCCGACTCACAGAATCATAACAAGACAAATTGAACCTTACGTTTTGCTTGAAAGTGTTAAAAAACATTATGATATTGAAGAATTTATCTTTGATAGCTACACAAAAGAAAAAGTAAAAGAAGACTTTTTGGCAAAAATTGAGGAAGAAAATCAAAAACAAATCACAATGGGCTTGTATATGAAAAATGTAAACAAGTTTTATGTTTTAAAATTAAAGCCTGAGGCACAAAATTTAGTTGAAGCGCCAGAAGTTCTTAAAAAACTTGATTTGACAGTGTTGCATGAATTAATAATCACAAAAGAATTAGGTTATACAAAAGAAGAACAAATGGCTCAAGATGGCATCAAATACATTAAACAAGAAGCTGAAGCATTTGATATGATTGATTTAGGAAAAGCTGAGGCATCATTCATTATGGCTTATCCAAAAATGCAAGATATCAGAGATATTTCTTCTGCTGGATATAAGATGCCACAAAAATCAACTTATTTTTATCCTAAATTATTAAGTGGACTTGCAATAAATCCTTTATGGAAGTAGAGGTATAAATTGCAGGATAAAATTCTTACAGCTAATAAGACAAAATTTGGCGCAAGTTACAATGAAGAAACTAAAAGTATAGATTTTAGATTATTTTCTTTGAACGCGCAAAATGTTGTTTTGTGCATCTTTGAAAAACCTGAAGGTGAAGATGCTGTTATGAATTTTGAAATGACTAAAAAAGAAAATGGCGTTTGGGAAACTTCGGTCAAAGTTTATGTCCTTGGTAATCTTAAACGCCCATTTTATTATGGTTATAGATTGTTTGGTCCTAATTGGGTTAAAAAAGATGATTTTGAACCTGGTTCTTCTTCTGGCTTTAGGGCATTTGTAGATGAAAATAACAATCGTTTTAATCCAAACAAAATTGCTTATGACCCATATTCTCTTGAAATTAGTCATTTGCCTTCTAAAAACAAAGGTGCAAGAGTTAATCTCGAAAATTATACGGAAGATAACCAACAATATGCACCTAAAAGCGTTTTTTTCTTGAATGAAAATATAGAAATTCCAAAAGTTACTCCATACCGAGCTTTTAAAGATGAAATAATTGGCGAAGTTCATCTCAAGGATTTAACTGCTTTATCTGATTTTGAAGAAAAAGGTACTTATGCTGGTGCTTCAAAAATGGCAAGAAAATTAAAAGAAATGGGGCTTACAACAATTGAATTTTTGCCACTTACTGAATTTGATGACGAGAATAATCATTGGGGTTATATGCCACTTTCTTATTTTGCACTTGCAAAAAAATATTCTTACTCAAAAGAAGCAGGAAGTGCCCTTTGGGAATTTAGAAACTTAGTAAAAATTTTCCATGAAAATGGGTTAAAAGTTTGTCTCGATATGGTTTATAATCATACTGGTGAAGCAAAAATTTATGATAATGATGTAAATGATGCCAATCTTTTAAGTTATGCCCTTATTGATAATGCAACATATTATAAGCAAACGCCAAATAATTATTATACTTGTTATTCTTGTTGTAACAACGATTTTAATATTGCAAATAAGCCAGTGCAAGATTTAATCATTGATTCTCTTGAATTTTGGGCAAAACAAGGAGTTGATGCTTTCAGATTTGATCTTGCCGCTGCTTTAATGGATAAAGATAGTGGTGTAGCTGTTAATTATGATAAATATGATGGTTTTGTGGTTCATATTAAAGATGAACTTGAAAGAAGGGGTGTAAAAGTTTTAAGTCCAACGGAATTGGGCGATGGTATTACCTTAATTGCTGAACCCTGGTCTTGTAGTGGTTCTAATTGTTATCAATTGGGCAATTTTCCACCTTATTGGTGTGAATGGAATGATGTTGCAAGAAACACATTAAGAGCCAATACCATTTCACCTCAAACAACTGATCCTCTTGGACTTAGAAATTTAATTGAGGGTGCTCCATTTTGTTTTGGCGACAATTTAAAATCAATAAATTATATTGCATCTCATGATGGTTTTACTTTGAATGATTTGAATTCTTATGATAAGAAAAACCAAACAACAAATGGCGGTTCTGATTGGGAATTGTGTTCAAGTTATTTAGGCGATAGCGAAAAACAAGAAAAAGCAATGAAAAAACAACTCGCGCTATTACTTCTTTCAAAAGGTATCCCAATGTTGCAAGTTGGCGATTTTATTGCCCATAGTAAGCTTGGTAATAATAATAGCTATGATTTAGATAACAGAATAAATTATTTAAATTTTTTAAATACAGCAAACAAACAAACTCGTGCCGGTCGCATTTATGATTTTTTAACTTCTATGATTAAATTCAGAAAAGCGCATAAAGTTTTATCTGATGAGAATTATAATCATATGATTGATTATTATGGCCCAAATGCATTTGTTGTACCAAATGATAATTTAAATTATTGGCAAAACACTAATGCTGATTATTTTTCATTTAAAACAAATGGAGACGATGTTATTTTTTGTGCAGTTTCAAAAGCAAAATATTCTCTTGAAGTAAAATTACCAGCAAATAATTCAAATAAAAAATGGTTCCAAGTTCTTGACATATCAAAAGACAATGCTTTTGATATCGATGGTATAGAATATAATAAGGAAAATTTTATTTTAGAACCAGATTCTTTATGTTTGTTTGTTGAAAAATAGTTCTTATCCATTTATGCTATGGTAAACTTCTTTTAGACGTTTTTTACTTATATGTGTATATAGTTGAGTTGTTTCAATATTTGTATGCCCTAATAATTCCTGAACAATACGCAAATCGGCACCATTTTCAAGCAAATGTGTTGCAAAAGAATGTCTTATTGTGTGTGGTGAAATTTCTTTATTGATATGCTTTCCTTGTTCTTTTATAAAATTGTATACATATTGGCGTGAAATTGCGCCTCCGTGTTGATTTAAAAAAACTTTTTCCTTGTTTAGATATTTTGGATTTAAAATTTTAATTTTATTTTCTCTTTCCTGAAGGTATAATTTTATTGCATTTTTTGCCTTTTTGCCAAGCGGAATTATTCTTTCTTTTGAACCTTTTCCGATTGTTCTGACGGTATTTTCTTTTAAATCGATATCTATCATATTTAAATTTACAAGTTCACTTACTCTAAGGCCTGTTGCATAAAGCAGTTCAAAAATAGCTCTTTCTTCGCTATTCATTTTATTTGTCAAAATTTTTTCTATTTCTTCAACACTGATGACCTTGGGCAATCTTTTTGGAATTTTTGGGGTTGATGCGTTTATTGAAGGATTGTTTTTTATTTCTCTTCTTGTGTTTAGAAATCTAAAAAAACCTTTGATTGATGCGATTTTTCTTACAATACTGCTTGGTTTGATATTGTTGTATGATAAATATTTTGTAAAATCACTAATATTTTCTCTATTTATATTAATGGCATTTGTAATGTTTGATTTTTGAATAAAATCAATAAAAGCTTCAATATCCTTTTTGTAAGCAATAATTGTATTATTGCTTAAATTCTTTTCATATTTCAAAAAATCCACATACTCTTTTAGTTGCTCATCTATCATATTTTTATTTTATCAGTTTTTTTGTATCTTGCAAAATAAAAGTTATTTTCAAAAAAAAAATCGAGGTATTAACCTCGATTTTTTTATATATTATATTTTTTAACTTATCTTCTTGGATTTGGATTTAAGAATTCAGGTATATCCAAGAAGCCGCCACTTGTTTCATTTTGACGAGGTGCTTCATATGTAGATGTTGTCAAATTGTCAAATGCTTGATTTGTTGTATTTGTTTGAACTGTATTTGCACCAAAACCTCCTTTAGTAAAGAAGTCTGTTACATTCAATTTGCTTTCATCTTTAATTTTGATTTCGCCATTTCTTAATTGGAAACCAGTTGCGATAACTGTAATTTGAATTTCGCCTTGAATTCTGTCATCAAGTGCAGTACCAAATATAACTTCTGCATCATCAGCAACTGCATCATGGATAACGCTTGCAGCTTCATTAACTTCTGATAATGTTAAATCTGAGCCACCAGTTACGTTCATGATAACACCAGTTGCGCCATTAATTGATGTTTCAAGAAGTTTAGAGTTAATTGCAAGTCTTGCAGCTTCCATTGCTCTGCCTTCACCTGATGCACGTCCGATACCCATTAGGGCAGAACCAGATGAAGCCATAACTGCTTTAACGTCTGCAAAGTCAACGTTAATCATACCAGGAACCGTGATGATATCAGAGATACCTTGAACACCACATAATAGAACTTCGTCTACTACGATAAATGCATCGCGCATTGTAGTTCTGCGTTCAACAACTTCCATAAGTTTGTCATTTGGAATAACAATAAGTGCGTCAACGTTTTCTTTTAATCTTTCTAAACCTTGAAGAGCTTGGTTTAATCTTCTTTTGCCTTCAAAACCGAATGGTTTTGTTACAACGGCAACGGTTAAAGCACCTAATTCTTTAGCAATTTTTGCAACAACCGGAGCAGCACCTGTACCAGTACCACCGCCCATACCAGCAGTTACAAAAACCATATCAGCACCTTCAAGTGCTATCATTAAATCTTCTTTTGATTCTTCAGCTGCTTTTTCACCAACTGATGGGTTGCCACCAGCACCTAAACCGTTAGTTAATTTAGCGCCTAATTGAATTTTTTTAGTAGCAGATGACATTTCAAGAACTTGAGCATCTGTGTTCATTGCCCAAAATTCTACGCCGCCTAAACCTGCTTTTATCATTCTGTTAACAGCGTTTCCGCCACCGCCACCAACACCTACTACTTTAATGTTAGCTTTTGAAGCGTATCTTTGATTGCTGTATTCATTGTTGCTATTTGGGTTTTTATCAAAACCATCTAATCTGAACTTTTCCACTTAGTTTAGCCCTCATTATATTACGTTATTTAGAGTATATTTGAAAAAAAACACAATGTAAAGTGCTTTTAATTAAATTATGCGATAAAACTTAACTAAACTCAAATATTCTTTACACAACTTAATGTTTAAAAAATAAAGACTATACCCATTCGTGCGAGAACGCTTTTTTGCCGTGTTTTACACATATCGCGCATTTTTCTGTATCAAGACAAATTTTATCTGTAAAATCTTCGATTGAATTACCTACTCTTGACCTAAAATCATTACATAAAACAGGGCAAGCAAAAACTCCTCTTGAACTTATTATTCTTGAATTTGAACAATCGAATGTTTTTGCTTTTTTGGTTTCTTTTTCTAAATTAATACATTCTTCAATATTTATTTTGGTAAAATCAGGCAGAATTTTTAGGTTTATTTCTTCAAAATCAAAACCAATTTTGTTGAATATTTCTCTAAAATTATTAAAAATTTCTTTGTGGCTGATGTTGTTTGAATTCACATATGCAATTATTGGGTTAAATTCATATTTTAACAAAGAATTTATCGCAAGCATTGTTCGCCTAAAATTTCCATAACCTCTTATTTCATCATTTTCTTTTTCTTGCCAATTTCCCATACTTATTACAAAAATGCTTTCAAAATTACTTTCGTCATCTATTTTTCTTAGAAATCTGGCCTTCTTTTCATTTATAAAAGTTCCATTTGTCATAATGGTTGTATTTGCGCATTTTAGACACATTCTGAGTATTGTATTAAAGTCAGGGTGCATCATTGGTTCACCACCTGTTAAATAAATTGCTTTAATATCTTTTTTTCTTGTTTCTATTAATGATGATTTAATTTTATCGACTTTTAAATAATCCTTAACTTCCTTAAAAGAGGTTCTTTTTATATAGCAGTTTTTACATTTTAAATTGCAGTTTTCATGTGTTAACTCAAAGAATAAATTATCTAATTTTTCAAGTGTGACGCTTGGTGCATACATAAAATTATCTTTTTTAATTTCTAAATTTTGCATTTTTTTCTCCTTCTTGTAATATTTTTTTATTTTCTTTGTTGAAGGAAATATAAGAATTAACTTACTGGGTATTTTTTATTTTTTTTATTGTTATGTTGGGCTAATTCTTATAATTATGTTATAATTATTGCATTATAAGGAGACAAGCATGATAAAAGTCGGCGTTGTAGGGGCTCTTGGTAAAATGGGTACCGAGGTTTGCAAGGCGGTAATTGAAGATAAGGATACAGAACTTGTTTTTGCTGTTGATAAATTTCAAGAAGGTAAGGCTGTAACTGAAAATGTAGTTATAAAATCTGATTTAAAAGCAGAAATTATTGAAAAGAAACCAGATATTGTTGTTGATTTTACTCAACCAT
The DNA here is from genome assembly GCA_015152475.1 of Cyanobacteria bacterium SIG30. GTDB lineage: Bacteria > Cyanobacteriota > Vampirovibrionia > Gastranaerophilales > Gastranaerophilaceae > SIG30. The sequence goes on from SUTW01000002.1 coordinate 133,414, forward strand.
CAACAATTTTTGAAAATATAAATACATATTTGGATTTAGGTGTAAAATCCGTTATTGGCACAACTGGTCTTACTGCCGAACAAATTAAGGCTATTGAAGAAAAATCTAACCAATTGGGCGTTGGTTGTTTTATTGCTCCTAATTTTACAGTAGGCGCAGTTTTAATGATGATGTTTGCTCAAACTGCATCAAAATATTTTGATAATGCTGAAATTCTTGAATTCCATCATAATCAAAAGAAAGATGCGCCATCTGGTACTGCAATTAAAACAGCTGAACTTATGAGTCAAAATAATATAAATCTTGCTCAGGGAAATTGCGAAGAAGTTGAAACTATAAAAGGTTCAAGAGGTGGCAAGGCAGATTCAAATATTCAAATTCATTCAATTAGAATGCCTGGTTTTATGGCATCTCAAGAAGTTTTATTTGGAGCACCTGGACAAATTTTAAAAATTAGACATGATAGTGTTGATAGAAAATGCTACATGTCCGGCGTTTTATTAGCTGTTAAATATTTAAATGATAACAACAAATTTACATATGGATTGGAGAATATACTATGACAAAAGAATTACCTAATATAGCAGTTTTAGGCGCAACAGGCGTTGTTGGACGTGAAATTTTAAATATATTAATTGAAAATGACGTTCCATATAAAAACATTAAATTTTTAGCATCTGCAAGATCAGCGGGTTCAACAATTGAATTTAAAGGCGAAAAACATACCGTAATTGAAGCAACTCCTGAATCATTTAAAGATGTGAACATTGTTTTGGCTTCAGCAGGTGGTTCTACAAGTTTAAAATTGGCGCAAGAAGCTGTTAAATGCGGTGCTGTTTATATTGATAATTCAAGTGCTTTTAGAATGGAAAAAGATGTTCCATTGGTTATCGCAGGCGTTAATGATGAAGATTTAAAAAATCATAAAGGAATTGTTGCAAATCCAAATTGCTCAACTTCACAACTTATGCTTGTTTTAAAACCTCTTGATGAATATGCAAAAATTAAAAGACTTATTGTTTCAACTTATCAGGCGGTTTCAGGTGCTGGCCTAAAAGCAATAAACGAACTTACTGAAAATACAAAAGCACATTTAGTTGGTATGCCATATGAAAACGATGCATTTAAGTATGAAATAGCGTTTAATGTTATACCACAGATTGATATGTTCTGCGAAAATGGTTATACTAAAGAAGAAATGAAAGTAACTAACGAAACAAGAAAAATCTTACATTTATCTGAAAATGTTCCAATAAGCTGTACTGCGGTTAGAGTTCCTGTTTACAAAGGGCATTCAGAAGCGGTTACTATTGAATTTGAAAAAGATATAACACCTGATAAAGCCCGTGAAATTCTTGAAAATGCTTGGGGTGTTGAAGTTATGGATGATGTAGATAATTTTGTTTATCCAACACCAAGACATGCAGCAGATAAAAATCCGGTTTACGTTGGTCGCATAAGAAAATCTATTGCATTTGATAATGGTATAGATTTGTTCTGCGTTGCCGATAATATTAGAATTGGCGCAGCTTTAAATACGGTTCGTTTAGCACAAAAAGTCATAGAAATGCAATTATATTAAGGAGGTAAGATATGTTAAGATATGACGCAGGTGAAGTAATAACAGCAATGGCTACCCCTTTTAATGAAAAAAGGGAAATTGATTACCCCAGTGTCGAAAAATTAGCTCGTCACTTAATGGAAAATGGTTCTGATGCCATTTTGATTGCAGGTACAACTGGAGAAAGCCCAACTTTAACACACGATGAAGAATTTGAATTATTTTACACCGTTAAAGCAACTGTTTGTGGTGGATGTAAATTGATTTTTAGTTCTGGTTCAAATTCAACAAGAACTGCAGTTGATACTACTAAAAAAATGAATGAAATTGGTGTTGACGCTCTTTTATCAGTTGTTCCATATTATAATAAACCAAACCAACAAGGTCTTATTGAACATTTTGGCGCAATTGCAAGAGCAACAGAATTGCCTATTATTATTTATAATATTCCATCAAGAACCGGAATAAATATGACGCCTCAAACTATGGCGCATTTAGCTAAGGAATATCCTCATATTATTGGTGTTAAACAAAGTTATTTCGATATGGATACTTTAAGTGAAATTAAAGAATTGTGTCCAGAAGATTTTGTTATTTATTCAGGTGATGACAGTTTAACTTTGCCAATGCTTTCACTTGGTGCTCATGGTGTTATTTCAGTTGCTTCACACGTTGTTGGTTCCGAAATAAAATCAATGATTAGAAACTTTAAATTAGGACAGATTAATGCAGCAAGAAATATGCATATGACTTTGTATCCTTTATTTAAAAAATTATTTATGGCACCAAATCCAATTCCCGTAAAGGCCGTTTTATCTAGATTAAAAATTATTGAAAATTATGTAAGACGTCCTTTGTTTGAATTGAATGAAATTGAAAGAGGCGAATTGTTTGATGTTTTAAATAAAGTTTTAGATGAATTAAAAGGTCAATAATTAAAGCTAGATAATAAAAAAAGCGGGCAATTAGCCTGCTTTTTTTATGTAAAATATTTTTATCGTATTTATATGCTTGCACTTTTTGACATTGCAACTTTTCCTGAACGTACAAATTCTTTTATACCAATAGGTTTTAAAAGTTCTATAAGAGCATTGATTTGTTTTGTATCACCAATGATTTGAATTGTATATGTTTTGTCGGTAACGTCTACAATTTTTGCGTTAGTTGCTGCAACACTTTGCATAATTTGTGCTCTTGTTTCGTCTTTTGAATGAACTTTTATAAGCGCCACTTCAATTTCTATTGCTTCTGCAACATTTAAATCCATAACTTTTAAAATAGGGATAAGTCTATTTAATTGTTTCAAGATTTGTTCTATTGCTCTATCGTCACCATATGTCACAATTGTTACTCTTGAATATGCACTGTCCAATGTTGGTGCAACAGTCAAACTTTCAATGTTGAATCCACGCCCTGAAAAAAGGTCGACTATTCTTGAAAGTACACCAGGTTCATTTGTAACAGATATTGTTATTGTGTGATTATTCATTTTTATTCCTCTTTATTCGTTAGAAAGTAAAACCTCATTTAAAGGTTTTCCAGCTAATACCCATGGATAAACCATTTCAAAACTTTCACAGATAAAATCAATAATAACTGGTACATCTGATTCCATTGCTTTTTTAATGGCTGGGATTATTTCTTCTTCTTTTTCAACTCTGATTCCTAATGCACCATATGATTCGGCTAATTTTACAAAATCAGGAGCAGATATTTTTGTTTGTGAATAGTGTTTGTTATATATTTTTTCTTGCCATTGGCGCACCATTCCCAAATAGCCATTGTTTATAACACAATTTATAACTTTAAAACCGTAGTCCATACAAGTTGCTAATTCTTGTATATTCATTTGTATTGAACCGTCACCTGCAATATTTAAAACTACCTTGTCTGGTCTGCTTGCGCAAGCACCCATTGCAGATGGAAAGCCAAAGCCCATTGTGCCAAGTCCACCTGATGTTATAAGGTGTCTTGGTTTATTAAATTCAAATAATTGTGCTGTCCACATTTGATGTTGTCCAACTTCTGTACAAACAATTGGGTCGTATTCTTTTGTTGTTTCATACAATGTTCTAATTACATCAACAGCACTTAGTTTATCTTTACTTCTTGATGGAAGTGCGCGTTTTTGTTTCCATTCTTCAATTTGTTCAAACCAAGCTTTTTTTTCTGCGCTGTGAATTTCTTGTTTTTTGTTTTCAAATAGTTCATTCATTTGTTGAAGAACATTTTTGGCGTCACCAACAATTGGGACATTAACTTTTACATTTTTAGATATTGAACAAGGGTCAATATCGATATGAATAACTTGTGCGTCTTTTGCAAAACGTTTTAAGCAACCTGTAATTCTGTCATTAAAACGTGTACCGACTGCAAAAATTACATCCGCATGCATAACTGCAAAGTTCGCCCAATAATTGCCATGCATTCCAAGCATTCCCAAATATCTTGGGTTATTTGCAGGATAAACACCGGTTCCCATAAGCGTGTGACAAACTGGTATTTCTAGTTTTTGTGCAAGTTCAGTTAATTCTTCGTGTGCACCTGATGTTAAAACACCACCACCTGCAATTATGACTGGGCGTTCGGCGGAACATAACATTTTAAGTGCTTTTTTGATTTGTAAAGGGTGTCCAACGTATGTTGGGTTATATCCTGCAAGTTTAACTTCGTCTGGATATTTAAAAGTTGTTTTAGCGTTTATTATATCTTTTGGCAGGTCAACAACAACGGGGCCTGGTTTTCCTGTTGTTGCAATGAAAAATGCTTCTTTTATAATTCTTGCTAAATCTTTAACATCTTTGACTAGATAATTATGTTTACAGCAAGAGCGTGTTATACCAACAATATCTGCTTCCTGAAACGCATCACCACCTATTTGGTCAGATGCAACTTGCCCTGTTAAAACAACCAATGGGTAACCATCATAATAAGCATTTGCAATACCAGTGACCGCATTGCATGCGCCAGGACCTGATGTTACAAGCGCAACGCCGCATTTACCTGTCACCCTTGCATAACCTTCAGCTGCGTGAATCGCTGCTTGTTCATGGCGAACTAAGTAATGCTTAATTTTATCCTGCATATATAAGGCATCATAAATTGTCAGGATAACTCCACCTGGATATCCAAAAATTCGATCAACCCCTTCTTGTTCAAGGGATTTTAGTAATATTTCAGCGCCTGTATATAATTCCTTTTTCGACATAATATGCTCCAACATTCATTTATGAAAATTATACTTAAATTTTTTATTTTTGCAAAGACTTTTAAACTAATATTTGATTTGGAATGGGCATTTAGTACATCTTGCTTTTGGGTGTAACATTAAATTGTCTTCTAAATCGTACATTTTTGCTATTCTGACAATTAATGGTTCTGAGCAAACTGGACATTTTAATTCTTTTTCGCCATTCAGTATTCTTTCTTTAATGTCTTCAATAATATTGTCTTTGACTGTTTTAAATTCTTCTTTTATTTCATACTTTTGTATTTCGGACAATTCAAGCTTTAAACCTTTTGCAAGTTTTTGTCTTATTGTGGTTGGTAAAAACAATTCAACTCCGGATTCAATTTGTTCAATTTCGTCTAGTGTTAAATTGCATCTTTTTGCAAGCGCAAGCTGATTTAACCCCAAGGCTTCACGTCTTTCAGCTATAAATTGTGCAAAAGATTTGTCTGTTGTCATTTAAGCTCTCTTTTGACTTCTCTTTTCTTCCCACATATCTAAAAGGACTGTTGCAAAGAAGATACTTGAATATGTACCAATTAAAATACCTAAAATCATTGCAAGAGTGAAATCTTTAATTGTTGCACCACCAAATAAGTAAAGCGCAAGAAGAGTAAGGAGTGTTGTAAATGAAGTGTTTATACTTCTTACCATTGTCTGATTAATGCTTGCATTTATGATTTCTGTAAATGTGCTTTTCTTTGCTAAAAATCTGTTATTTTCTCTTATTCTGTCAAAAATAACGATTGTGTCGTGAGTTGAAAAACCAATGACGGTAAGAATTGCTGTTATAAATAAACCATCAATTTGAATATTAAATAATAATGACATTATTGAAAAAACACCAATTACAAACAGGGCATCATGTAGTAAAGCTAAAATTGCAATAATCGCATAATCAAGTTTAAATCTTAAATTTAAATAAAGCACAATTCCAACAAATGCAAGAGCCAATGCTGCAAGAGAATTTTTTAAAAGTTCTTTTCCTAATGTTGGTCCTACCGATGTTGTTGAAACTAAATCTGCTTTTTCTAATTTTTTATTTAAAACATCAGTTATAACTTGTGCCGTGTTTGCACCTTCTTCAATAAAAGGTGTTGTAACAGATAAAAGATAGTTAACACCACCTTCTTCTGTTTTTAGTTCTGTGCTCATATTTTGAATAACAGGATTTTCAACTCCTGCTTTTATTAATTCATTTCTGATGTCAGCCATTTGATCAGTTGTAATATTTGTTTTGATATCGTATTTAATGATTGTTCCACCCGTAAAATCGATACCAACTTTTATTGGCGTGTGGCTTGGGTATGTAATTATTGAATATATCATTGCAACAATACAAGGTATAAGTATTATTGCTGAAATACTTAGCCATAACCAACGTTGTTTTTTTACATCAATTATATATTTATCTTTTAGCAAATTAGGATGTGCCATTTTATTCTCCTTAAATTTTTATTAATCTAAAACGCCAAACTTAGCATTTTCTTTAGTTGTTTCACTTGCTTTGTATTCATTATTTATTTCACTTGCTTTAAGACCAAATAAAGCAGGGTGTTTAAGTTCGCCTGTTCCAAATACCAAATGCATAAAGTTTCTTGTAACCGTAATTGCAGTAAACATACTAGCTATTACACCTATTGCAAGCGTTAAAGCAAAACCTTTTACAATACTTGTACCAAGCAAATAAAGGATTATACAAGTAATAATTGTTGAAATATTTGAATCAAAAATACTTGTAAATGCTCTGTCAAAACCTGAATTAATTGCAGTAAATAAACTTCTTCCGCATCTTAATTCTTCTTTTGTTCTTTCGAAAATTAATATGTTGGCATCAACTGCCATACCTACACTCAGGATAAAGCCTGCAATGCCTGCAAGAGTTAATGTAACTGGTATTAATTTAAATAATGCAAACAAAATAAGCGCATAAATTAAAAGCGCAATATCTGCAATAAAGCCTGGGGCTTTATAATACATAATCATAAATAACATTACACAACCTATACCAACAGCACCTGCAACTAAGCTTTTATTTATACTGTCTGCACCCAAAGTTGGTCCAACAGAGTTTTCTTCTATGATTTTTGCAGGAATTGGAAGTGCACCTGCATTTAATAAATCAACCATATCTTTAACTTCTTGATATTCAAAATCGCCAGATATTTGAGCGTGACCGCCTATAATTTGGTCTTGAACAATTGGCGCTGATTTTAATTCGCCGTTAAAGAAAATTGCCATTGGTTGCCCAATTAATTCTTTTGTAAGGGCTGCAAATTTTTTACTTCCTTCAGCATTAAATTCTAATGAAACTATCCAGTTTCCTGCAGGGTCTGTTGCAGATAACGCTTTTTTAAGATCTTTACCTGTTAAACCAGTTGATGCCCAAGTTATATCGCCTTTTTCATTGACATTTACAGCTTTTTTAAATTCAAGTTCAGCAGTTTCGCCTATAAATTCTTTTGCTCTTTCAGGATCTGTTATGTTTGGAATTTCAACAAGTAGTCTTTTTTCTCCAATTTTTCTAACAGATGTTTCGTTTATGCCAAGTGAATTTACTCTGCTTTCTATTGAATAAAGCAAGGAATCCATCATATCTGGTGTTATTTTTGCAATAGTGTCTGTTGTTTGTGCTTCTAAAACAAGACTTGAGCCACCAACTAAATCAAGACCCAAAGATGCAGGCTTATTAAATATTTTGCCCGCTTCTTGACCTTCTTTAGGAGATGTAAAAACAACACAAGCACTAAAAATTGCAATCGCCACTATAACCCAAAAAAGAATAATTTTGTTTCTCATATTTATCCCCAATTACTTTCTATTAAGTTAATTTTAACAGAAAAATAAAAAACAATCATGCCTTTTTAGGGAAAATATGGTAGTATTATTTTATGTTTGGTTTTAATTTTGAATTAGATGATTTTCAACAAGAAGCAATTAATTTTATAAAAGAAGGTAAAAGTGTTGTTGTGTGTGCGCCAACTGGTGCCGGAAAAACGGTTATTGCACAAAGCGCCATTCATCTGGCTCTTGAAAATAATCAAAGAATTTTTTATACAACTCCACTTAAAGCTTTATCTAACCAAAAATATTTTGATTTTTCCAAATTATATGGGGAAGATAAAGTCGGACTTTTGACAGGCGATACATCAATAAACCGTGAAGCACAAATTGTTGTTATGACAACTGAAGTTTTTCGGAATATGCTTTATGGAACAACTTTTGGAACAGTTCGGGATAATCTTCAAGATGTTAAATATGTCGTTTTGGATGAAGTTCATTATATGAATGACGAGCAAAGGGGTACTGTCTGGGAAGAAAGTATTATTTATTGTCCAACAAATATTCAAATTATTGCTTTAAGCGCAACTGTTCAAAATTCAAAACAATTAACAGACTGGATAAATTCTGTACATTCTAAAACGGAATTGGTTTATACGGATTTTCGACCAGTTCCTTTAAAATTTTATTATTACGATAGTTCAAAACCTTATGATATTTTGCCTTTGTTAACGCAAAATGGTTTGTTGAATAATAAAATTAAGCCAGAGAGCAAATATAAACATTTTAATAAGAAAAAGGCGCAAAATCCTGTTTCAAAAATCATTTCTGTTTTGAATGAAAAAGATATGTTGCCTGCGATATATTTCACTTTTTCAAGAAAAAAATGTGATGAAAATGCAAAAAAATGTTTAGGATTAGAGCTTTTATCCAAAGACGAAAGAAAAATTGCAGAAATTGAGGTAGATAATTACATAAAAGAAAATCCGTATCTTGAAAATAATAATCAAATAGAATTATTAAAAAATGGCGTTGCATCTCATCATGCAGGACTTTTGCCTTCTTGGAAAGTCTTAGTTGAAAGATTATTTCAAAAAGGATTAATAAAAGTTGTTTTTGCAACCGAAACACTTGCGGCTGGAATAAATATGCCAGCAAGAACAACAATCATTAGTTCAATTTCAAAACGTGGTGATAATGGACATAGGCTTTTAACTGCGAATGAATTTTTGCAAATGTCAGGCAGAGCAGGGCGTCGCGGGATGGATAAAATAGGATATGTTGTAATTGTCGGAACTCCATTTCAGACACCACTTGAAGTTGCTGCTCTTGCAACTGCAAAATCAAATCCACTGGAAAGTAAGTTTTCGCCTTGTTATTCAATGGTTTTAAATCTTCTCCAAAGATTTACTTTGGAAGAAGCAAAGGAGCTGATTTTAAAAACTTTTGGTTATTTTTCATCAGCAGACAGGGTAACTCCTTTGATTAGAGAATATGAATTTTATGCAAAAAAAGTTGATGATATAAAAAATTATAAATGTCCTTTTGGGCATAAAAATGAAGATTTACTTGATTTTATAAAGTGGAAAAACATGTTTGTTGAATCAAGGTCTATTGTAAAGACATTAAAAAAACAGGCAGGAAAAAAAGATTTAGCGCCTGAGGCTATGCAGTTTGTTGAAAAGTCAAGAGAATACAGAGCAAATATGGAAAGATATCGTTGTGATAATTGTAAAGCCTATCAAAAGCATAAAAAAGAGCTGGAAATTTTTCAAAGATATCTAAAAAAGATGAATAAGGTTGAAAAAGAAATTGAATTTCAAAAGGATATTTACTGGCAAAAATTTTTAGCACACAAAAATATTCTCGAAAGAACCGGTCATATTGAAGATAATTATCCAACACAAAAAGGTAAAACCCCAATGGCATTAAGGGCTGAAAATGAATTGTATATTGGGGAAATTATTTTAAGAAAATTATTAGATGACCTTAACCCTGTCGAGCTTGCATCGGTTGTTTGTGCTATATCTTCTGAGGAGGTTAGAAATCAGGATGATTACAGTGCAATTCCACCTTGCAAAAATGTGAGAAAGATTTTAGGCAAAATCAAAGATGTCAGACGTGAACTTAGTTTTTTAGAGCGCGAAAATAATGTTGAAAATAATATGAATTTAAATTCACAATATTGTTCTTTAATTGAATATTGGGTGGCTTCGAATCTCGAAGATGATTCTAAAAGTGCTGAAAATTGGGACAATATGTTTACAGAAAATGATTTTTCCCAAGGTGATGTCGTAAGGGCATTCAAAAGAACTATTGATCTTTTAAGACAAATCACAATTGTTGAGAATGTTAGTTTAAGTTTGCAGGAAAATGCAAAAATTGCAATTAAAGCAATAAATATGGAGCCTGTTAATATAGAATAAAAACAATAAATTTTGCAAATAAAAAAACCTAAAAAGTTGTACTTTTTAGGTTTTTTAATATCGCTTCTTGTTTATTAAACTGCGAACATATTTCCTTCGATAACAGAAACACCGTGTTCTTTTTTGAAGTTTTCAACGTTGTTTCTTGCTTTTTCTGACATATATACAATACTTGTATCTAAGTCAACATTGTTTGCAAAATCGTTAAGAACAAATTCTGGCATACCATAATATTTGTTGTCTTCACCTGTTCCATTTACAACAGTTTCTTTTGCAATATTTTTAATTGTTTTTAAGTAAGCACCTGCAGTTCCTATATCATCCCAGAAAGCAGCTTCTCCACCTTGTCTTTCTAGTGGGACAACATAAGCTTTCATTGGTTCACCGTTTGCACCAATTAATTTGCCTTCATTGCATAATTTAACTATTTCAGGCATCACACTTTTACCTAAACCAGTTTCAGAAGGATCTTTGATACCTAAATGTCTTAAAACTTTTGTAGCTTCAGGACTTAAAAGATAAATACCTGGGTTAGCTAAGAAAGTACCATCTCCTGTTGGGTTTGCAGCATTTTGTGCATCATTATAAATATCGATTGCGTTTCTGTAATCTTCGTCTGATGAGAATTCATTTGGTTGTGGGGATTTGTTTGTGTAACGTGGTTTTTCAACGAATGATTTTAATTGACTGTTGCCATTTTCATCTTGTTCTATACCTAAAAGGCCAAATGATTTTGCTCTTTCTGCGCCAACTGCGTAAGATGGGATAACAAGAGCTGCGTTAGGCAATGTTTTTAATGCATTGTATGCTCTTGAAATATCTGCGTTTGAAATAATATCAGCATTTAAGATAATCATATCTTTGTGTCTGTCGATATAATCTTCATCTAAACCTTCTGCAATTGCGCCACCGTCAGTTTTATATTTGTTTACATTTTTAACATTTTCGCCTTCGATTTCGTGCATTTGGCTTAAATAAGTTAAATTATTTTTTGATGGGTCTTTATCAATAACACCAGCTGAGGCAGCCATGTTTAGAGCTGTTGCTATGATTCTGTATTCGTTTGCTGTTGGCAATAAATAAGATGGTTTGTTTTCATCATTTCTTGTTAAGTTGTGGAAACGAGTACCAAAACCACCAGCTGGAATTACAATTGTTGGATTGTTTTCTTTTACAACATCCATATAGTCGCCTTCAGTTGTTTTAGCAGCAAGATCTGATGCCATATATAAATCAACTGCATTTTGCGTTCTTGGTTCTTTGTTTAATGTTGTAATTGCTACGTTACCAGTAAAGCTTACTGTTTTGCGTGTGTTATTTTCATAGTTTGTATATTCACCTGGCATTACAAAATTGAAGCCTTCGCCTTTAATTTTGCTTCCTGAAAACATTTTGATTACTGAACCATCTAATGAATCATCTTTGACGGTAACTTCAGGCATAAATTTACCTTGTTTGTAAGTTAAATGTGGAACTTTTGCACCTTTTTTAACTTCGCCTTCAAAAATTAAGTTGCCATTGTCGTTTGTAATTTTAACAATTTCTTTATCGCCTTTTGTTGTTTTTTCTATATTTAAACCTACGGTATTAAGGTCTCTTGATGAAGGTTCCATGTCGTTTGCTGAAATGTGCACATCTTCTGGCATGTTGAATAAATCAGCAACTCTGATTTCGTTTTTGTCGTTTGTGATTAATGTTTTTTCATAATCTGTTAATGGTTCACCTTTACCTTTAAAATTTATCATTGATTTTAAAGATGCAGCTGATGCAGAATCCATTAATGAATTAATGGAATTGTTATTTTGTTGTACTCCTTCTTTGCCTTTAAAATTAGCTTGTTGCATTGTTTTTGGCATTTCAGCTGAGGACAATTTTTGAATCTTCATAACCTTATTTCCTTTCATTTAGATTACATGTTATCTTGTATTTTAATAAAATACGTAAAAATAAAATTTGTCTAATTTTGCAAAATGGACTTAATATTTCTTAATATCATAAACTTGTTTTAAAACTATATTTGTTGTAAATTATTCTCGTATAAATAATTTTATTATGAGGATTTTAAAATGAGTGAAAGAAAATTAGTTGGAACACAAGAAATGTTCAAAAAAGCTCTTGAAGGCGGTTATGCTATTGGTGCTTACAATGTTAACAACATGGAAATTTTGCAAGCTATTGCAGAAGCTGCAGAAGAAACAAGATCACCAATCATTCTTCAAGTTTCAGCAGGCGCTAGAAAATATGCTAACCAAACTTATCTTATTAAGTTAGTTGAAGCAGCTTTAGCTACAACTACTGTACCTATTGCATTACACTTAGACCACGGCGCTGATTTTGAAATTTGTAAAGCTTGTATCGATGGTGGTTTCTCATCAGTTATGATTGATGGTTCAAGATTCCCATTTGAAGAAAACGTTGCTTTAACTAAAAAGGTTGTTGAATATGCTCACGAAAGAGGAGTTTCAGTTGAAGCTGAATTAGGTAAATTAGCAGGTATTGAAGACGATGTTAACGTTGATGCAAAAGATGCTAAATATACTAATGTTAAAGAAGCTGTTGAATTTGTTAAACAAACTGGTTGTGATTCATTAGCTATTGCTATTGGTACATCTCATGGTGCTTATAAATTTGCTGGTGAAGCTAAATTAGATTTCGAAAGATTAAAAGAAATTAAAGATGCTTTAAAAGAAGCTGGTTTTGGTGATTACCCAATTGTTCTTCATGGTTCTTCTTCAGTTCCTGCTGAATTTGTTGCTAAATGTAATGAGTTTGGTGGTAAATTGCCAAATGCTCAAGGTGTTCCAGAAGATATGTTGGCATATGCTTCTAAAAATGGTGTTGCAAAAATTAATATCGATACAGATTTAAGACTTGCAATGACATCAACAATCAGAGAATTCTTTGTTGAACATCCTGAAAAATTTGACCCACGTGAATATATGGGACCAGGCAGAACTGCTGTTAAAGAAATGGTTATGCACAAAATGAAAGACGTTCTTGGCACAGCTGGCCATGCAGATGACTAATTGATAGTCAAATAAAATTTGAAAGAGAGGTTTTAATAACCTCTCTTTTTTAATTAAAACCGCATTAAAAAACTCCTCTGTTTGAGAGGAGTTTTTAATTATATTTTTATAGATTTTCGTATGTTTGTTCTCTATCCATTTTTTCTCTGGCTTTTTGCTCTTTGTATCTTTTGCCATAGATTGCTTGGTTTGGTTCCATTTGGAAGAACTTATTGTCAAAGTTGATTTCGTGTTCTCCAAAATAATGGTCATCAGCCATTGGGTCAAACCATGCCTTTACTCTTGTATACCAAAAGCCTAAATGTTTTTTCTTATCTTCTGGAGCATCTGGTGAATAAGCTCTGTTGTATTGTGATTTTGTATAATCATTATTGTGTTTTACAGTGTCAACAATTCTAACTGCGGATTCACTAAAATTTGTTTTTCTTAAAATATCAACATCTGATGTTGTGCCTTCTAAAATGCTGGCACAAGCAAAAGGTGTAATTGCAAGCATAGCTAAAATCGATAACATTTTTTTCATATGAAAACTACCTCTTTATTCTTACTTAATATTATTATACATTATTTTTTAAAATTAACCAACTATTTAGTGTAATTTTCTAAATCTTTTGTGATTATTCTTTCTAATTCTTCCAATAATTTTTCTTGAGGGACTTTTTTTACCATTTCACCTTTTTTAAAAATGTAGCCTTCGTTTATCCCGCCTGCAATTCCATAGTCTGCGTGTTTAGCTTCATTTGGTCCATTTACAGCGCATCCCATTGTGGCAATTGTTATTGGCGCTTCTATATTTTTAAATTTTTCTTCAACTTGTTTTGCAAGATTTATTAAATCAATTTGAGTTCTTCCACATGTTGGACAAGAAACAAAATTAACTCCTTTATTTCTTAATTTTAATGCTTTTAAAATTTCAATACCTGCAATAACTTCTTCTTTTGGGTTTTCAGTTAAAGAAACTCTTATTGTGTCGCCTATTCCGTCTAACAGCAAGCTTCCTATTCCAATTGATGATTTTATAATTCCGCCTTTCATTGTCCCAGCTTCAGTCAAGCCAATATGAAGAGGGTATGGAATTATTTTGTATATTTCTCTGTATGCTTCAACAGTCGAAATTATATCACTTGATTTAAGTGATACTTTGATTAAATCAAAATCCAAATCTTCTAAAATTTTTATATGGCTTAGTGCACTTTTTACCATTTTTTGTGCAACAGTTAAAGTTTTATCTGCTTCTAATTCTTTTTCAAGTGAGCCACCATTAACACCTATTCTTATTGGGGTTTTTAATTTTTTTGCAACTTCTACAACTTTTTTTACATGTTCGATTCCGCCAATGTTTCCAGGGTTAAGCCTTAATGCGTCAACTCCTTGATTTAAACATTCAAGAGCTAATCTGTAATCAAAATGTATGTCTGCAACAATTGGGAGTGGAGATTTTCTTTTTATTTCACCTATTGCTTTTGCGCAGTCATTATTTAAAACAGCAAGTCTTATTATTTCACATCCACAATCACTTAATTCTTTTATTTGATCTAGTGTTTTTTTGATATCGTCAGTTGGCGTGTTTGTCATTGATTGTACACTAATTGGTGCACCATTACCTATTTTGATATCACCTATTTGTATTTGTTTTTTGTTTAAAACCATGCTAGTATGATAGCATGAAAATTGCAGTTATGTCAGATATCCATGGTAATACATTGGCGCTTGATGCGGTGTTAAAGGATATAAAAGAAAAAAAATGTGACGCCATATTATGTCTTGGTGATTTAATGTTGGCAGGTTATGATGCAAATGGCGTTGTTGAAAAATTTGTAGATTTGAAAAAAAATTCAAATTATCAAATAGAAATTATTCAAGGTAATACTGATTTATTACTTACTCATCCAATTCCTGACGGGTTTGACAGAATTTATAGCGTTGCACCTTGTATGGCTTATGCATACAGGGAAGATTTGAAAGATATTCTTAAAAACAATTTAAATTTTGTTAGTCAATTTGAAACAACTAAAGAACTTGAAATTGGTGGAGTTAAAATTTTTATGTGCCACGGTTCACCAAGAGCGGTTGATGAAAACATTTATTCTGATATCACACCTGATGAACTTGAGGTAATTTTAGAAGGTGTTGATGTTGATGTTGTATTTTGTGGTCACACTCATATACCTTGTGGTTTTCAGCTTGAATCTGGCAAAATGCTCGTAAATGTTGGAAGTGTTGGTCGCCCGATGACTGTTGAAAAAGAAGCTTGTTATGTCTTAATGGATATAAATGAAGAAAAAGGTGAATATGGAATTGAACACATTTTTGTTCCATATAACATAAATAAAGCTGCTGAGAAAATTATAAAGAGAGGTTTTGAAGGTTGTGAAACCTTAGCAAAAATGGTTGAAGGATAATGGCAAATTTAGAAACTTTACACGAAAGAGCAAATAATGCTCTGATTGATGGCAACAATGAACTTGCAATAAAAATTTATAATGAGATTATAGAATCAAGTCCAGAAGATACAATTGCTTATTCACAGCTTATGGATTTATATTATGATACCGATAAAATGTCATATTATATAACTCGTGCGAATTTAAATATTGTTCAAGGACATTATGAACATGCAATAAATGATTGCAAAAAGGCGATAAACCTTGATGCTTCAGAAGTCAGACCTCATCTGAAGCTTGCAAAATTATATGCCGTTACAAAGAAGAACGTTAAAGCTATTGATGAATTTTTAAGAGTTCTTGAACTTGACCCAACCGATAAAAACGTTTATTTTGATTTAATTACTCTTTATGGTGAAGAAAACAGTAAAGAAAGTGCATTAAATATTGCGCTTCAAGCTGTTAAACAATTTGAAAATGACGATAATTTTAAAAATATAGCTGCTAATCTTTATTATGATTTTAATGACTATGAAAAAGCTTTAGAATTTGCAAAAGACAATTTTATTAAAGCAAAAATTTATCTTCAAATGGAATCTTTAGAAAAGGCCTATGAAGTTTTAGAAGATATTAAAAATTCTAATCCAAAAAAAGATAACAAAATAAATTACCTAAAACTTTTAGCGCAATATAACTATGTAAAAAAAGACTTTAATAAGGCGCTTGAAACACTTGGTGAATATGTAAAAGAAGCAAAACCTAATCCTGTTTATTTTCAGATGATGGCTTTGGTTTATGAAGGGTTAAAAGATGAGGTTAATGCTCACATAAATTGGGGTTATTGCGCTAAGCAAAGAGATAGAATTGAAGAAGCTATTGTTCAGTTTCACAGTGCTCACAATTTAGACCCTAAAAACAAAGATATTTTGTTTGAAATTGCTAAATTGTATGAAATGAATAATGAAAAATTTGTTTCTATGGATTTTTATCAAAAGATTTATGAAATAGACGGGGATAAAGAAGCCTCTAATATTCTTGCTGATTTTTACAAGAAACAAGGTGATTTAAGATTGTATAAAAAATATGCAGGAATTGAAGAAGATGAAAATGTAGCTAAGGAATACGAAGAAGCCTTCGAGCAAGACGAAGGACTTCTAAATAAAATATTAAACTTTTTTTCAAAGAAATAATAAAATTTAAATGTGTTATTTTTCAAATACACCCATTGCTCTAAATTTTTCGTATCTTTGTTTTTTAAGTTCCGCAGGTTTCATTCCCTTAAATTCTTCAAGAGATTTTAAAATGCTTTCCTTTAAGGTTGACGCCATTTCTTCTGGATTATAATGTGCTCCACCTAAAGGTTCTTTTATTATTTCATCAACAATATTGAATTTTAAAAGGTCCTCGCCTGTGATTTTAAGAGCTTCTGCTGCTATTTGAGCTTGAGATGCATCTCTCCATAAAATTGATGCGCAGCCCTCAGGTGAAATTACGGTATAGTATGCATGTTCTAAAATCATTACTTTGTTTGCAACAGCAAGACCAAGTGCACCACCTGAGCAACCTTCTCCGGTTATAACTGCAATAACAGGTACTTCAAGCTTTGCCATTTCGCATAAATTAACAGCTATAGCTGTCCCTTGTGCAGTTTCTTCTGCTTTAATTCCAGGATATGCGCCGGTTGTATCAACCAAAGTTACAATTGGCATATTGAATTTTGATGCGTGTTCAAATAATCTTAGTGCCTTTCTGTAGCCTTGTGGTTGTGGCATACCAAAATTGTATTCAAGATTTTCTTTTGTGTTTTTGCCTTTTTGTGTACCAACAATCATAATTGGCTTGCCGTCAATTTTTGCAATTCCGCCTATGATTGCTCTATCATCTGTTCCAAAACGGTCACCATGAAGTTCAATAAAATCTTCAGTGATTAAATTGACATAATCTAAAAAATTAGGACGTTGTGGGTGACGTGCTATTTGTAACTTTTGAAAAGGTTTTAAATTTGCAAATAATTCTTTTTTATATTCTAGTGTTTGATTTTCCAAAATGTTTATTTCCTTTGTGTAATCAATATCTGTGTCTTCACTTATTTTTTTTAATTCATCAATTTTTTCTTGTATTTTGTATATTGGTTTTTCAAAATCTAATACTATCATTTTTTATGTTTCCTGAATGGTGTGCATTTCAATAATTTTTGAAAGTTTTTCCTTCATTTCATCTCTTTTGACTATTAAATCTATTTGTCCGTATTCAAGTAAATATTCTGCAGTTTGGAAATTTGCAGGTAATTTTTGTCTTATTGTTTGTTCAATTACCCTTCTGCCGGCAAAACCAATTCTTGCACCTTTTTCTGCAATCATAATGTCGCCAAGTGTTCCAAAACTTGCAGTAACTCCACCAAAGGTTGGCTCACACAAAACAGTTATATATAAAAGTTTTGCCTCATTCATTTTTGCAACTGCGCAACTTGTTTTTGCCATTTGCATTAAAGACAATGCACTTTCTTGCATTCTGGCGCCACCTGATGATGTAAATGCAATAACAGGAATTTTTTTAGATATTGCGTATTCTATAATGAGTGCTATTTTTTCACCTACAACAGAACCCATTGAACCACCCATATAATCAAAATCCATAACTGCTATTGCAACTTTTTGGCCGTTTATTTTGCAAGTACCAGTTATGATTGCTTCATCTAAGCCAGTTTTTTCTTTTGCGCTTTTTTGCCTTTCCGTGTAAGTTTGTGTATCTTCAAATTCTAATGGGTCAAGCGCTTTTATGTTGTCAAATTTTTCTCTAAAACTGTTTTCATCAGCAATCAGTTTTATTCTTTCTTTTGCACTTAATCTGAAATGGTAGTCGCAATTTGGGCATACCATATTGTTTTTTTCTAAATCTTTTTTAAGTAACTGGGAATTGCAATTATAACAAAGAGTCCAAAGTTTACCAATAGAATCATCTATTTTGACTTCGTTTTCTTTAATTACAGTTTTTTGTTGCTCCCTACGTGTATTTATCCAATCAGTTAATGTCATAAAAATTCTCTTTTTTAGCTGTAACTTATTACATTATATTATAAACAAACAAAAAATACCTTGTGTGCTTTAAATTATGTTACATATATTTCGTTTTTTGCTATTTTGTTATATACTTATATAAATATTTTTGAAGATTGGAGAAAGTAAAAAAATGGATTTAAGTTTGACGGTAGGTTTAATAGTAATAGCTGTTTTGCTGTTCGCTAACGCTTTTTTTGTTGCTTCTGAATTTGCAATTGTAAAAGTTAGAAAAACAAGAATTTTACAACTTATGCACGAAGGTAACAAAGATGCTGTTTCAGCTTATGATTTGATTGAACATATGGATAATTCTTTGGCTGCTATTCAATTAGGTATTACAATTGCATCAATTGGTCTTGGTTGGGTTGGTGAAAGCACAATGGTTAAGCTTCTTGAACCATTAATTGAATTTTTACCAATTTCTGCAAAAAGCGCTACAGCTCATTCAATCGCTGTTCCTTTTGCTTTTGCTTTTGTAACCTTGGCGCACGTTGTTATTGGTGAACTTATGCCAAAATCAATAGCTATTCAAAGTACTGAAAAAACATCATTGGTTGTTGCAAAACCAATGAACGCTATCAGAAATATTTTTAGACCATTTACATGGATTTTAAATGGTTTTGGAAATATTTTGCTTAGAATATTTAAAATAGAAGCTTCAAATGTTTCTCGTGCGCATAGTGTTGAAGAACTTGATATGATAATCGATGCTTCGCATAAAGAAGGTGTTTTAAACGACACTGAAAAAGAAATTCTGCAAAACGTTTTTAAATTTTCAGATTTGCTTGCAAAACAAGTTATGGTACCACGTCCTGACGTTGTTGCAATTGATGTAAATACGCCTCATGAGGAACTTACCAAATTAATCATACAAAACCAATATACTAGATATCCTGTTTTTGAAGATGATTTAGATAACATTATTGGTATGCTTCATGTTAAAGATATTTATCCTTTGATTTGTGCCGATAAAGAAATAAATGTTAAGCAAATTTTGAGAGAAGCAATTTTGATTCCAGAGACAATGACAACAGATAATATTGTGCTTGAATTTAGAACAAAAAAAGCGCAAATTGCAGTTGTTATTGATGAATTTGGTTCAGTTTCAGGTATTGTTACATTGGAAGATGTTATCGAAGAAATATTTGGCGATGTGCAAGACGAGTTTGACGAAGACGAACTAGATATAAAACAAATTTATGAAAATGAATATGTTGCAAACGCAATGATGAGAATTGATGAATTTAATGAATTTTTTGATGTTAATGTTGAAGATGAAGATGTTGAAACACTTGGTGGGCTTGTAGTTAAAGCACTTGGGCATATTGCACAAAATAAAGATGTTGCAAATCTTGGAAGATTTACTTTTCAAGTTTTAGAAGTTGACGGTCCAAGAATTGTCAAAATTAAAATTATTAGAAACGAAATAGAGGAAACAGCCGAAGAACAACAAATTAATTAACTTTTTGTTAATTAAGGAAAGGAGTTTTTTATGAAAACCAACACAACGCATTTAAATAATGTTCTTTTATTTTTGGAAAACAAAACAGAAGAATTAGAAAATAAAATTGCACTTGGAATAAAATCTCATTTGGGTTGGCAAGAGTTAACTTTTAAAGGAGTAAGCATTTTGTCTCAACGTCTTGCAAGCCACTTAATTTCAATTGGCATTGAAAAAGGTGACAGAATTGCTATATTGTCTGAATCTATGCCTGAGTGGGGTGCTACTTTGTTTGCCTCAGTTTTAGCAGGCGGGACAACTGTTCCTTTGGATATAAAACTTACAATTTATGAATTAACCTCAATTGTTACGAGTTGTCAGCCTAAGGTAATTTTAACTTCAGTTGCTTATCTTGAAACTGCAGAAAAATTAAAAGAAGCAGTTCCTTCTATTGAACATATTATTTTAATTAACGAAAGCGGTGTTCATAAAGAATACACAAATTTGTATAGCTTAAAGGATAGTCCAAATAAAAAATGGCGTCACAGAAGCTTGAATAAAACAGCTCTTATTATTTACACATCTGGCACAACTGGAATGCCTAAAGGGGTTGAGGTAAGTTTCAAAAACATGATAGCTCAAGTTGAAAGCTTGAGAGGCTGTTTTAACTTATCAACAAAGGACCAAATTTTATCAATTTTGCCAATGAATCATTTATTTGAATTAACAGTCGGATTTTTGTCTTTCTTAAATATGGGAACATCAATATATTACTCTCAAAGTTTAAAACCAAAAGATTTATTTAATATTATTCGAGAAAAGAAAATTACTTTTATGATTGCTGTACCCGCATTCTTAAAATTACTTAGAACTTCAATAGAAGCGGAAGTTGAATCCATGAGTAAATTTGGAAAATTTGCATTTGCATTTTTGTACAGACTTTCTAAATTCATACCTTTTTATCGCGTAAGAAAACTTATGTTTAAAAGAATTCATAAGAAATTTGGTGGTAAATTTAAAGGCTTTATGTCAGGTGGTGCTCCACTGGATATAGAAATTTACAAATTTTTTGACAGACTTGGTTTTAAAATATACGAAGGTTACGGTTTATCTGAAGCGAGTCCTGTTGTTTCAATGAATGTCGAAGGTGCTATAAGACCGGGTTCTGTTGGCCGTCCTATACCAAATGTTTATGTAAAAATAGATGAAGAAACGGGCGAACTAATGGTTAAAGGTGATAACGTTATGAAAGGTTATTATAATCAACCTGATTTAACGGATGAAGTTATAACACCTGATGGCTGGTTACATACAGGAGATATTGCCAAGATTGACAGAGATGGTTTTATCTTTATTACTGGTCGTATTAAGAATATGATTGTTTTATCTGGTGGTAAAAAAGTATTCCCAGAAGAAGTTGAAAGCGTTTTGGCACTTAGCGATAAGTTTTCTGAATGTTGTGTTTTTGGTGCTGTCCGTAAAGGTGGACAAAAAGATGGTACTGAAGATATCGCAGTTGTTGTTGTGCCAAAAAACGAAATTGTTGAAGGTTTAAATGATGATGAGGTTCTTGCTTTAATGCGAAAAGAAGTAAAAGAATTATCACAAAGACTTTCTAACTTTAAACGTCCGGTTAGTGTTTTTGTTTCAAGAGAATTGCTTCCAAGAACTGCGACTTCAAAAATCAAAAGAAAAGAAGTTAAAGCAAAATTTTCAGTAATATAATTTTGCTTTAAGGCAAAAAATAATATTTATAGGTTTCTTAAAAATAGATATTTTTAAGAGGTTTTAAGATGAGAATAAATTCTATAATTAATTTTAAGGTTATTAAGACTTTTCCTAGAAACAATTACCCTAAAAATAATTTGGTATCTTATGATTCATTTTCTTTTAAGGGACTTGAAAATGACAAACAATCTGATAGAATAATATTTAATAAAGGAGTTAAGCCAATGGATACAAAAGGATACGAATTAAATTTAACAACAGAAGAATTGCGAAAAAGGACCCATAAGGACTTTTTGGCAACTAAAAAGATGCTTGATGTTGATTCGGTTGAATATAATTCACTTGATGAGGGTGATAAAAAAGCGCTTTATCATTTGCTTAAAGCTGCTTTAATTATAGAAAAAATCAATTACCAATTAGATAGTATCCATAATTTACCTTTTAAGAAATATTTAGAAGAAGAAATTGAAAGAGGTAATGAAAATGCTAAACTTACAAAAATCCTATTTGATGCTCAAAAAGGGATTTTTGCAATAGATAGAGAAAGTAACAGAATTTCTCTTGCAAAAAATCATAAAGAAATGAAAGGCAAAGGTCTTTATCCTGAAGATTTAAGTATCGAAGAATTTCATAATATTTTGATTAAAATGTTGAGTGACAACAAAAAAGATGACGTTGAAAAGATTTTAAATCAAAGGTCAATTGTTCAAAGATGTGGTGATATTTTAACTTCAACTGATTATGTTGATTATTTTAAAGATGATTTTATGAAGGTGGCAGATGAGCTTATTGAGGCTTCAAAATATTCAACAAATTCAGATTTTAATGAGTATTTAATTTTGCAGGCAAAAGCATTTAGGGAAGCTGACCCTATGCTTGATGCTTATGCTGATGAAAAGTGGGCAACTCTGCAAGATACGCCTTTAGAATTTACAATTACTCGTGAAAGTTATCAAGATGAGATGACAGAAACGGTTTTTGAAAATGAGGAACTTAAAAAACTTTTAGATAAATATAATATCGTTCCAACATCTAAAGATTTTTTAGGCGGGCGTGTTGGTATTGTTAATAAAAAAGGTACTGAGGCTATTTTAAAAGTTAAAGAGTTTCTTCCTTTAATGGCAGAAAATATGCCACATAAAGACGAATATGTGCAAAATATTTCTCCGGATTCAGATTCTAAGCAAACAATGATTGATGCCGATTTGCTTGCGCTTTTAGGAAATGTTGGCGAATTTAGAGCGGGAATAACATTGGCTGAAAACCTGCCAAATGATGATAAGCTTTCAATAAAAGTTTTAAATGCGGGCAGACGCAATGTTTATCATAGACAAATCAGAATGGCAACATCAGATGACGCCAAAGAAAAAATTCAAAAAAGATTAAACGTTATGCTTAACCCAGAACTCCATAAATATTACAACGATGAAGCTGACCATTGGTTTACAATAGGTCATGAAAATGGACACTCACTAGGTCCAAATTCTAATACTGAAGGGCTTGGAAAATATAAATCAATAATTGAAGAAAATAAAGCTGATATGGTTTCTCTTGCGATGCTTGATGTCTTGACGGATGCAGGTTTATATACTGAAGATGAGAGAAAACAAATTATTGTAACTTATGCAACCGACAATATTCTTGTGTCAAAACCAACAATGAGTCAGGCACACAGAGTTCGTTCAGTTATGCAAACTTATTATTTTATAAAAGAAGGTGCAATTTCAATTTCAAAAGACGGAATTTTGGATGTCGATATTGATAAAATGGTTCCAACGGCCAAAAAAATGCTAAATGAAATTATCGAAATACAAATGAAAAATGATTTTGAAACAGGCGAAAAATATGTTTTAGACAATTTTGTCTGGACTGATGAAATGCAAAAGAGCGCAGATAACATAAAGCAAGTCTCAAAAACGCTAAATGGCAGAGTTGAATCTCCACTTGCAGATTATTTATTGAGCAGATAATGTTATATTTGGTTCTCGCAACAATTTGCTTTTCTTTGTCTTTTGGAATTATAAAAAGTTCTTTGGTTGCTTTGCGACCAGAACTGGTCGTCTTTTTAAGATTACTTATTGCAAGTTTAGTGTTTTTGCCATTCGTTAAAAAATCAAAAAAACATCTTCTAGCTTTATTAATTGGAATTATTCAGTTTGGAATAATGTATCTTTGTTTTATAAAATCATTCCAATATTTTAAAGGAAGTGAAGTTGCTTTATTTACAACGACAACACCAATTTTTGTTGTAATCTTTTCGTCTTTTTTTGGAGAAAAATTTAAGCCAGCTTACATTTTATGTGTTTTGTTATCTGTTGCTGGCGCAATTGTTGCAACTTGGGGTAATTTGCCAGTTAATATAATTTTAAAAGGTATTCTTTTAATTGAGGCATCTAATTTATCTTTTGCGCTTGGACAAGTTTTGTGGAAAAAGTATATAAATGAAGATGAGATTACTTTAATTTCAAGTGCTTATTTTGGCGCAAGCTTATTTGTTTTGCCTTTTCTTTTGTTGAATGTCAATTTTTCTTCATTAGTTATTTCAAAAATGCAAATTTTAGCAATTTTATATTTAGGTATTATCCCAACAGGTTTAGGTTTTTGGCTTTGGAATAAGGGTTCAAAATTTGTTAAATTTTCAACTCTTGCCATTATGAATAATTTAAAAATACCAGTTAGTATTTTATTCTCGATATTGATATTTAGAGAATCGGTTAATTATTTTAGTTTTTTAACTGGTTCAATGGTTATTATTCTGTCAATTTTATTGATGAATTACTTATTAAAAAAAGAAAATTGATTTTATTCTTTTAAATTGCTTTCATAAACTATATTATATCTTTTTGTTAGTTTTTTTAAGAAATCTTGTCTTAATTTTACATCATTTTCCATAGTTTCATTTATTAAATCAATATTTTTTATTATTGTATTTCTTTTTTTATCAAATTCTTTGTCAAAATCCAAGCCTTTTAAAAGAAATGAAAACCCATATATGCTTTTTAACAATTCATAAGCACTATTATCTTCAAGGTTAAACCCGGATTTTTTCGCGTCCTCTTTTATTTCTTCATTTGTTTTTGAACTTAAATCTTTATAATCGCAAATTTGAGCACATTTTTTATAACACTCTATCAAATCATCTTCTGTAATCTCGGTTTCTATATTTAATTTTTTTAAAACATCAAGACATAGTTCTTCTTCTAAGTCTTTGTATGTTTTTTGGTAATCTTTGATAGTAAATGGAACTTCTTTTGCCATTTTTGAGTAATCGCCATTTTCTGTAATTGCTTCTATGACGCTTAAATCAGAACATAAAAGACAAGCTATATCACCACTTGATAAAGGGAGATAATTAGGATGTCCATGTATAAGAGTACAGCCTGAGGGCAAGTTTTCAAGATTCAATCTTACTTCTTTGTCATCTCCTGTTTTTTCCGTCAAAATTTTGCCATCTTTTGTTAGTATAAAGCATTTTTCTGTGCCTTGTTCTTTTAATGTTTTAATAATTTCAGCTTTTGCTTTATCATATGTTTTTTTAAATTTTGCATTATCACTTAACTCAAAAGAATCTGGCTTTAAAGTTGGCTTTATTCCTTTTGAATTTTTGTTGGCATTTGTGCTTTGAATTTGTCCTTTAAAAGTAATTCCATTTATCATAAAATTTACCTTTATATTTTTTAAAAAATAATTTTTTAAAAAAATGTCAAAAAATATTTAAAGGTTAATATTTTGTTACCTATGGTTTAAGTAATTTGATTTTTTGAGTAAAATATATTTGTTAAAAGGAGGTGTTATTTATGAAAAAGTTTTTTGTATTACTTGTGTTAGCAATGATTTTGACATCTTTTATGCCAACATTTGCAGGAACTCATGGTAAAGATGGAAAAATTACAGGGAAAAGCGTTGGTGCTTCACTTTGTTCACTTCTTGTTTGGCCTGGAATTGGACAAGCAATCAATGGACAAACAACTGAAAAAAATGTAACTCACGCAGTTTTAGGACTAACTGGTGTGTTTAGATTTTGGTCTTTCTATGATGCTTTAATCGACAGAGATGGTGGCGTTTGGCATAATAGAATATAATTTATTTGATATTAAAAAGGCTTGATAAATTCAAGCCTTTTTAATATATTAATTTTTTATTCTTCCCAAAATTCTTGAGGCAATTCTCTTATCGGATTATATAAATTATAAAGTTCTTCTTTTGAAAATTCTGTTCTTGCCTGTTCTTCTGAGCTGAAACCATCTTTTTCAAATTTATACAGACAGTAAGGATTGCAACGCCCGCCTTGAATTGATGCGGCCCTTAAGCACCCACCTTTACAAACTGAGGCGTACAAACATTCTTTGCAGTGTCCGCTTAGCATTGAACAATCAAATCGTCTATTGTATGCAAATGAATTTCTATCATTCCAAATTTCTTTTAAAGAACGTTCGTGAGTATTTCCTTCAATGAATTGATCTAGTTGTAATGACAAACAACCTCTTACCGTTCCATCACTACCAAGGCCTAAACCTTGCATACCTGCGTGACAACCCCACCAAGGACCTTGTACTTCTGAACCCATATCGCCTAAGTATCCAAAAACGTCTGCGCCAGATACAATTTTGAATTTGTCAGCATATTTTTCTCTTGTTTGAAGTATAAATTTTGCTATTTCTACAAATTGTGCCTCCGTTATCATTGTTTCGCGTGGCATACGGCCAATATGGTCTCCGTATTGTATTTGCCATAGTTTAACATTATTTTTTATTAGAAAATCTCTAATTTTTGGCAATTGAGTATAATTAAGTTTGTGTATTGTAGAAACAACACTAGGTATAATACCGTTTCCGTGTAGTAATTTGATAGCTTTTTCCACATGTTCAAAAGCACCATTTTTGCCACGAATGTAATCGTGAAGATATGCTTCACCTGCATCTATGCTTATACCAAAGGCTGACGGCATAATTTCTTTTAAAATTTTTATTGTTTCTTCATTAACCAGATAAGCATTCGATATAAAAGCCACTTTCATACCAAGTAAACGTATTCTTGTCGCGATAGCACCTATATCTTTACGCATTAAAGGTTCGCCACCTGATAAAATAATCGTTTCACAACCTAAATCGGCTAAATCTTCAATAATTTCAAAACATTCAGCTGTTGTTAGCTGTCTGTCTTTTTCAATACTTGTGCAATCTGAGCCGCAATGTATGCAATTTACATTGCATTTAAAAGTTATTTCCCAGACAACTTTTTTTGGTGTATATTTCATAATTTTTCCCTTTTTTTCTATATTATACTTTTTAGTAATAAATGTAAATATTTGTAAAACATTTAATGTATTTTTTAAAGTTTATTTTTTGAATTGTCGTTGTTATTCTAGTATTCTTAAAAAGTTGAAAGGAGCATGTAGTGACAAGTTTTAATCCAGATGGAGCAAAAATTTCAAAGAATAATCTTCAGAAAAAAATTCCTGAAACAGGAATGGTTTATGGTATTCAGCAGGATCCAGATGAAGATGCAAGTATTATGGTTCCAAAAAAACCATTAATTCCTGAAATAGGAAAGGTTTATGGTATTCAGCAAGATCCAGATGAAGATGCAAGTATTATGATTCCAAAAAAGCCATCAATTCCTGAAACAAGAATGGTTTATGGTATTGTTGAACCACCAGAAGAAGAACCAGTAAATGAGGCGCCAAATTTATTTGGTTTTGAGAATTCCTTATCTTATAAGGTGGCCGATTTAATGGATAATGGAAAATTAGATAATTCTGTTGGGCAACAAGACAATTAAAATATTTAAAAAAGGCTTGATAAATTCAAGCCTTTTTAATTTTAACTTGCTTGTTTGCCTGTTGTTGCGTTATACTTTATTTATAAAGAAAAAGAGGAATTATGTTAACATTAGATAAAATTTATGATGCAGCAAGAGTTTTAAAAAACAACATAAGAAAAACAGATTTAATTTATGCGCCAACCATAAATGAAAAATCACAGGTTTATTTAAAAGCTGAAAATTTGCAAATTACAGGTTCATTTAAGGTTCGAGGTGCATATTATAAAATTTCGCAATTAAGTGAAGAAAAAAAATCAAAAGGCATTATTGCTTG
The DNA here is from genome assembly GCA_015152475.1 of Cyanobacteria bacterium SIG30. Taxonomy (GTDB): domain Bacteria; phylum Cyanobacteriota; class Vampirovibrionia; order Gastranaerophilales; family Gastranaerophilaceae; genus SIG30. Next base: position 161,146 of record SUTW01000002.1, read on the forward strand.
TTCTGCAGGAAACCATGCACAAGGTGTTGCATTAAGTGCTCAAAAACATGGTATAAAATCTGCGATTTTTATTCCAAGTACAGCGCCAATTTCAAAAATTGAAGCGACAAGAAAATATGGTGCAGAAATTATGTTGGTTGATGGTGTTTATGATGATGCCTATAATGAGGCTGTTAAGTACCAAGAAGAAACACAAGGCGAATTTATTCACCCATTTGATGATATTGATGTTATAGCAGGGCAAGGCACAATTGCACTTGAACTTATTGAGCAATTAAATGATATGGAAGCCGTTATTGTCCCAATTGGCGGCGGCGGTTTAATTTCAGGTGTCGCTTATACTATAAAAATGCTTAACCCAAAGTGTAAAGTTTATGGTGTTCAAGCGGCAGGTGCTTCCAGCATGTATAATTCATATAACAACCATGAAAGACTTGAGCTTTCTAAAGTTGCAACTTTTGCAGATGGGACAGCTGTTAAAATGCCTGGAGTTAAGACATTTGAACTTTGTGAAAAATATGTTGATGAAATTGTAACTGTTAGCGAAGACGAGATTGCAAGTGCTATTTTAACTTTAATTGAAAAGCAAAAGCTTATTGCAGAAGGCGCGGGTGCCTTAAGTGTTGCAGCTGCCATGTTTAATAAGGTTCCAATTGAAGGCAAGAAAACAGTTTGCCTTGTAAGTGGTGGCAATATTGATGTTAATATTTTATCTCGCGTGATAAACAGAGGTCTTATGAAAGACGGCAGATTAAGCGATATTACAGTTGAACTTCTTGACAAACCAGGTCAACTTAGGGAAGTTTCAACAATTATTGCAAGTCATGGCGCAAATGTTGTAAGAGTTCGTCATAATCAGGGTGGTAAAGGTATGGAGATAAATGAATGTTATCTAAATGTTACTCTTGAAACCAAAAATGAAGAACATTTAGAACAAATTAAAAAAACCTTTATTGAAAAAGGCTATAAATTATTGCCGACTTTTTAAGGAGAATTTTATGAAAAAAGTTATTTATACAAAAAATGCACCTGATGCAATTGGACCATATTCTCAAGCTTATTTATGCGGGAATACTCTTTATTGCAGTGGACAAATTGCAATTGACCCAAATACAAATTTGTTTGTTGATGGCGATATAATTGCTCAAACAAATAGGGTTATGGAAAATATTAAAGGACTTTTAGAGGGTGCTGGTTTTGGCTTTGAAGATGTTGTTAAAACTACTTGTTTTCTAAAATCAATGGATGATTTTCAAACATTTAATGAAATTTATGCAAAATATTTTGTATCAAAACCTGCAAGAAGCTGTGTGGCAGCAGCTGCTCTTCCAAAAAATGCGCTTGTTGAAGTTGAAGTTATTGCGTATAAAGAGTAATTTTTATAAAACATAAAAAATGCCCAAGGTCACTCTGCCGAAAAAAATGCGAACCGTTGAGCATTTTTTGAGAGGTAAGAACCGACCCTGAGTCAAATGAGCTTAGCCAGACTTGGCTTAGTGAATGACGACGAGGGCAAAGGTGTGTGGATACACTTGATTTTCGAAAATGTCAAAAAGCAAGTGTGAAACCGTACCAATTGAGGTTCGACGTCGCTATGATTTTTAAGCATAAAAAATGCCCAAGGTCACTCTGCCGAAAAAAATGCGAACCATTGAGCATTTTTTGAGAGGTAAGAACCGAAGGTTCGACGACTTTTAAATTTTAAAGCATAAAAAATGCCCAAGGTCACTCTGCCGAAAAAAATGCGAACCGTTGAGCATTTTTTGAGAGGTAAGAACCGAAGGTTCGACGACTTTTAAATTTTAAAGCATAAAAAATGCCCAAGGTCGGAGTCGAACCGACACGTGGGGTGAACCACACCAGATTTTGAGTCTGGCACGTCTACCAATTTCATCACTTGGGCATAAAACTATTTAATTTATGTATTTATCCTATCATAAAATATTTTTTTTTCAAATTTTATTTTAAAAAGAGCTATCTATTCAGATAACTCTTTTTTAAGTAATTCGTTTACTGTTTGCGGATTTGCTCTTCCCTTAGTTTCTTTCATAACTTGACCTACAAAGAAACCGAAGAGTTTGTCACGACCTTGTCTATACGCTTGCACGTTGTCGGGATTTGCTTCGATAATCTTTTTAACCACATCTAAGATTGCGCTTTCGTCAGAAATAACACTTAGACCTTTTTCTTCGACAAGAGCTTGTGCGTCACGTCCTGTTTTTAAAATGTCAACAACGAGTGTTTTTGCAATATTGTTTGAAATAGTACCTTTTTCAAGTAATTTCATTAGTTTTACGAAATTTTCAACAGTTAATTTTGATTCATCAATTGTAACTTTTTCTTCTTTTAAATAAGCACTAATTTCACCCATTAAGAAGTTTGTTGCAGTTTTTGCATTTACGCCTTCTTTAATTACGTTATCTAAGAAAAACGCCAATTCCATTTGTGCAGTTATAACATCTGCGTCATATTGAGATAAACCTAATGATTTATATCTTTCAATTCTTGCCTGTGGAAGTTCTGGCATTTTTGCTTTAATTTCTTCAACCCATTCTCTTGAAATTTCAAGAGGCATTAAATCTGGTTCTGGGAAATATCTGTAATCATGAGCGTCTTCTTTGCCACGCATTGAGTTTGTAGTTCCTGTGTTATCATCCCAAAGGCGTGTTTCTTGAACAACTTCTTCGCCATTTTCAACAAGTGCGATTTGTCTTTCATATTCATAATCAATAGCTCTTTGAAGCGCTTTGAAACTATTTACGTTTTTAATTTCTGCCCTTGTGCCAAATTCTTTTTGACCTCTTGGTCTGATTGATATGTTGGCATCACATCTCATAGAGCCTTCTTCTAAATTGCCATCACAAACGCCTATATATCTTAAGATTGAGCGTAATTGTTCCATATATTCTCTTGCTTCATCTGAACTTCTCATATCAGGTTCAGATACAATTTCAAGAAGCGGAGTGCCAGCTCTGTTTAAATCCACCAATGAATATGCAGAACCATATAAACCGTCTGCACCGGCATGAACTAATTTACCAGCATCTTCTTCTAGATGTGCTCTTGTTATGCCAATTGTTTTATTTGATATTTTAATTTCTCCGCCAACGCAAATTGGTTCATCATATTGAGAAATTTGATATCCTTTTGGAAGGTCAGGATAAAAGTATTGTTTTCTGTCGAATTTGCATCTGTTTGGAATTGTCGAACCAAAGGCAAGTCCACACAAAATGCCCATATTAACAACTTCTTTGTTTAAAACAGGTAAAACCCCAGGCAATCCCATTGTGATAGTTGAGGTTTGGCTGTTGGGTTCTTTTCCGAATTTTGCTCCATCTGGTGCAAAAATTTTTGTATTTGTTTTCAATTGAGCATGGACTTCTAGTCCTATAACCATTTCATATTTATTTTTTAATTCTTCGCTGACCATTTTTATCTCCTTAAAATCATTATAATATAAATATTTTTTTCTGCCTTGTAATATTTTGTAATATTTTCATTAAAAATGGCATTTTTTATTATTTACAAGATTTTTAGCGCATGAGAAAGCATTATGATAAATACTATTCCACAACAAATGTCATACGCACAGCCAAGTACAACAAACGCTGTTAATATACAAATTTTTAACCCAACCGCAAACACTGTTGGGCAAGCGACATATCCCATGCCAAATCAAATTGCTATGCCAATGGGATATTCGCAAACGCATTCTTTGTATGCTCAAAATAATGGTACACATAATGCTCAATTCCCACAAAATTATAATAATGCTTTGATGAATAAAAAAGAAGTAGCACCAGAACTTGCAAAAACTGCAGATGCAAAAACTGAAGCACCAGCTGAGCAAAAACCTGAAGGGAAAAAACAAACTGTTCCTTTGACAGATGAATATATAATGAGTTTGGAAAATTATTTAAATAACTCAAATGCAAGAATTCGTATAATGGCTGCAAAAGAGCTTTTAGAAAGATTTAAAGAAGATGAGACAAGAAATTGTGACGTTGCTTTAACTGCACTTTTAAACAAAGTTATACAAGACCCAATTGCTTCAGTTAGATTTGTAGGTTTAACTGCTCTTGATGTAGGTTATGCAAAAGGTGATGATTTAACTGTTCAAATTCTTAAACAAATGCAGCAGCAACCAGCAGAACAATATGGTGAGGATGCGCTTTTGGCTTCACAAATATTGCTTAAAATGAGTGCTCAACAAGGTGTATAAAATATGGCGATTAAACCACTAACTGTTATAACAAAACTTTCAGGCGCATTAGCATTAGCTTCTGTTGCTTGCGATTCAAATAAAATAGGTGTTAATCAAGCGCTTGAAAATTCAAGAGTTTCTGAAGCAAAAAGAGCTGTCAAAAACAATATTGGGGTTGGCAAACTGAATTATGAAAGTCCAAAATACAGTAAAATAAAGGAAAAAGTTTACGAATATTACCCTTATTCAATTGGCAACATTTGGCATGGCTTTAAGGGTTATTTGTCTGGTTTTTCAAGAGGCGCTATTAATGAACTCGGTACAGTTTTATTTGGTGCTTTGGCTTTAGTTGCAAAGCACAAGCCGGTTAAAATTGCTTCTTTAATTGGTCTTGGTGCTTCGATGACTTGGAATTTTATAAAACATGGAACCAATGCACTTGAAAAGACTGATTATCTTGAATAAGAGATAATGTTAAGTAATGTAAAATCATGAAAAAAAATAGGCAACTAAATTTTTTTTTGGTACTTTGTTTAATTAGATAATAGTTGAAGGAGAAGCACGTAATGATACAATACCCTCAGATGACAACGCAACAAGGAACACCTGGTGCAAGTGCCGTCAATATACAGATTTTTAATCCACAAGCTTATGCATCACCTCAAGGCGTGCAACAAGCACCTATGGCTCAAAATTTAGATAATCAAATTTATAGCTATCCTCAAACATCTTTGTATGCCCCAGGACAAGCTACTTATAATTACCCAGTTCAACAACCAGTTCAACAAGTTATGCCGCAACCGGTTTTGAATGATGCAACAAATGTTCAAACATCTCAAGCGCAACCAGTTCAACAACAACCTGAACTCCAAGCAGTTGCAACTCCTGAAACTCCACAAGTTGCACAAAACGCAGTAGATGTTGCAGCGTTAAATGCGGAACTTCAAAACCCTGATGTTAATGTGCAAACAGAAGCAATTACAAAAGTTGCTCATTTAAGCCAATCAACTCCAGATGTTGCACTTCAAGTTGTTGATAACCAAATTATGCAATCACTTTTAGGAATAATCCAAAAAGATACAACTCAATTAGAAGGACCAAACCAACAACAAATCGCTGTTGCTGAAAAAATCAAAAATGGTCAACAATTAACTCCTGAAGAACAAGCAATTTCTGAACAAAGTTCACCTCGTGAATTAGCAGAAAAAAATAAGGTATTCTCAATGTTTACTTTAGCAATGCTTCAAAAACTTCAAAGAGATGAATTGGATACATATAATGCACAAAACCCAACAAACCAAATTCCAGCAATTAAAATGGAAGAGTTAACTGGTTTTAATGAAATTGCAAAAGTAGCTACAACAGCTGATATTCCAGCAGTTAAAATAGCAGCAATTCAAGCTCTGTCTTATGTTGCAAGACCTGAAGATGCTCAAGTTCTAAATAATACACTTGGCGCTTTGGCTAATGACCCTGATCCTGCTGTTAAACAAGCAGTAACAGAAGCATTAGGAAAAGTTACAATGGCTCAAGCTCCACAAGCACAACCAGCAGCATAATTAAAAATAAACAAAGTTTAAAAACGCCCTTTGGGCGTTTTTTAGTATGTATATGCCAAAACCCCTTGAAACATCTATAAAAAATGGTATAATGAAGATATGAAATTCATTTTTTTAATGTAGGATATGAAAGGATTTTAAAAATTATGGATAAAATTGCATTAAATTACGGGGGGGGGGCATCTAGAAGTTTAAAAGCCTTCACTCTTGCCGAAGTTTTAATCACACTTGCAATCATTGGTGTTGTTGCAGCACTTACAATTCCAACAACTATTGCAAATTATAAAAACCAAGAAATTGCAACGAAGCTTAAAAAATCTTATAACACAATTACTAATGCTATTAACCGTGCCCAAGTTGACCATGGAAGTTTTGCTAGTTGGGATTTTTCTCTTCAGGCTAGAGATTTTGGTGACAGATATATTTTTCCTTATCTTGAAGTAGTTAAAAAATGTCCAGCTAACACTGTTCTTGCTAATGTTGATACAGATTGCTTTAAGGGAGGTACTTTTTCTCTAAGAGGAAGTCAAACCTCTGATACTGCATCTTTAAATTCAAGCAGACATGCAGCTTTACTTAAAGATGGAACGTCAGTTGCTATTACGCAACCTTTAACTAGTATGTATACTTTTATTGTTGATATTGATGGTCCTAAGGGTGTGAGCACTTTTGGACGCGATATTTTTCTTTTTTATATCGTTAAACCATATTCTGTTGAACTAGGTAAAACCGTAAATTGGGGTGCAGGAGCAGTTTTTAAATTTAAAGAAAAAAATAATTCTATGATTTATCCATCGGGCTATGGTCTTTCAAATGGGACTATTCTTGCTAGCAATTCCGTAAGAAGTTGTTCAAAAGCTGACGTAAGTAATGCTGGAACAAATTGTGCAGGTTTTATTGCGAATAATGGTTGGAAAATTCCATCAAGAGAACAATATGTGAAACTCGGTGGAGACGCCAGTTTATATCCTTGGTAAAATATAACAAAAATTTAAAAAGCCCCAAAAACTAATTGGGGCTTTAATTTTGTCAAAGAGTATGTCTTCCTTCAAGAGCTTTTATTAAAGTTAATTCATCAGCGTATTCAAGTTCACTTCCTAAAGGAATACCAAATGCTATTCTTGAAACTTTTACACCAAAAGGTTTTAGAAGTTTGCTTAAATACATTGATGTCGCTTCACCTTCAACAGATGGGCTTAAGGCAAGAATTATTTCTTTGATTTCATTTTCATGAACTCTTTTTAACAGTTCTTTTATTCTGATGTCATCTGCACCAATTCCGTCCATTGGAGAAATTAGGCCTTGTAAAACATGATAAACTCCCTGAAATTCGTTTGTTTTTTCAATTGCTATAAGGTCTTTTGTTTCAGCAACAATACAAATGACATCATGATTTCTTTTTGGGTTAGAACATATTTCGCAGGGATTTTCAGATGACATATTGAAGCAAATGTCGCAATATTTAATTGTTGTTTTAGCCTCAATCATCGCCTGTGCAAATTTTTCCACTTCGCCATATGGCATTTTTAAAAGATGTAATGCCATTCTTTGAGCTGATTTTGGTCCAATTGATGGTAATTTTTGGAAATATTCAATTAATTTTGCAAGAGGCTTTGTGTATTGCATTAAAATAATCCTGGAATACTTATGCCACCTGTTAAAGCTTTCATTTTGCTTTCCATTTGGGCAGTTGCTTTGTTTTGTGCATCTTGAAGTGTTGTAAGCAATAAATCTTCTAATGTTTCGATTGTATCTTCGTCAACTGATTCAGGATTTTCTGGGTTTATTGCCTGTGCTTTAAGTTTTAATTTTTTAATTTTTCCTTGTCCGTCACAAATTACTTCAACTGCACCACTTGCGCCAGTTGTTGAAATTTCTGAATTTGCTAATTCTTCTTGTGCTTCTTTTAAGCGTTTTTGCATTTTTTGTGCTTGTTGCATCATTTGCATAATATTCATATAGATTTTCTCCTCAAAGTCTGATAAAATTATTATATGGGAAATATGACTTACCTGCAACATTGTTTAATAAATGGAAGAATATCAAGATGGCAAACAGGTGCAATGCCACTTACGGTCTATATTGCACCTTTTAAATGGTACAAATCTAAGGGTGATGATATTTATAAATATTACAATATGGTTACAAGTGCTCTTGATATTTGGCAAAAATGCAGTGGTGGGGCAATATCATTTGCTATTGTTCAAAATCTTTACGATTCCATGATTAATATTGAATGGAGAAGGGTGGATAGAAAATCCTTAGGAAATTGCAATTTTAGTTATAATAACGATTTATCTATATATAGTGCAGAAGTACAAATAGGTTTATCTGACGGAATTATTCATAGACAATATATGGATGAAAATGAAGTTTTTCACACAATTATTCACGAGCTTGGTCATGCTTTAGGACTTGGACATTCACCTTATAAAAATGATGTAATGTATGTGCCTCATCAATATGGTCAAGTAAACATAAGTGAAAGTGATGTTAAAACCTTAAATTGGTTATATAGATTTAATGTCGGCGAAACTTTTTCTGAAATTTTATCAAAATATCCAAGCATTGGTGCAACAGACTTGGATGACCTTGTTTATAAAATGACAACTGGTAAATCTGAGTTTGAAAATGTTAAAGATAGCCTTTTAAAAAATTCTCCTCAAAGAGATTTGTTGCAAGAAAGTGAAAATATTGGTGAATTAAAAAAATATTTATTAAGCCTGAATAATATTACTATTAACCGAAAAGATAAGCACTAAGCGAGTTTAACACTCATTTAATAATGTCAAGTGTTTTTATAAAAAAGTAAATTTATTCAAAAAAAATTTACACTTTTAAATATTTGCTGATTTTTTAATATTTAATATGCTATAAATAATGTATTGGAAAATCACTGTCAAGAAGGGGATTTGAATGAGCGAGTATTTAAGCAAAGAAGAAATAAAACAATGGAGAAGTTCATTAGAAAAGATTACTTTAGAAGAGTATGCTCATAGGTTAGGAAAAGTTTTAAGAGAAGAAAAACAAACAAGAGATATAGTTGATTTGGTTCTTAAAAATGAACAAATTACTCCTGTTGTTACAAAAATAAATTCAATAGAAAGCAAAAAAGAAAAAGTTGTCAAAATTGCAAAGCAAGCTATTGAAGTTCAACCAAAAGAAACAGTTTTAAAACAAGATGTTGAAAAATTAAAGTCTAAACTTGTTTATAAAAAACCTTTAACCCAAAGAGAAGAAACTGTTCTTGATGCATTTTTACAAAGAAGTGGCGAAGTTGTTTATGCAAAAGACCTTGCAAAACTTTTAAATTTGCCAAATGATTATGTTTATAAATACATCAAAAATTTAAGAACAAAATTAGGTTCTGAAATTTTAGAAAATGCCACAAAAGGTGGTTATAAAATTCATATAGTGTAAATTATATACCTGACTACTATATTAGCAAAAGATAGCCAAAAGCTATCTTTTTGTGTTTTAAAATGTTTAAAATTTGCCTACTTATTGAATAGGACTTATAATTATTTTATGAATTTGAAGTATGGTGATATTTTATATGATTTGTCAAATATAATAAATTTGACCTTCACTGGTGAACAAGATTTTTATGAAACAATTTTGCTTAAAATTGGTAAAGTTTTTAACTGCAACTTTCTTGGATTATTTTTTATTAACGGTGATGAATTTCAACAAAAATGTTTTGTCTCAAAAACCAAAAAACCTGACTACAATAAAGAAAATGCAGATAGTCTTTTTTCAAAATCTATTATCGATAAAGATATAATTTCTATTTTTAAAGAAAAAAACAGTACTTATTTTGTTGTAAAACTTTTCATTAAAAATTCTCTTTTTGCGTTTTTGTTATTAAACACAAAAGAAGATATATTGTCTGATGAAAAAAATGCCCTGCTTGCTTATTCTTCAATTTTTTCATATATGATAAAGGATTTTGAACTTGGTGGTGTTTTTAAAATGCAATTAGGTGCTCTTCAAAATGCTATACAGGAAAAAAATGATGCGCTAAAAACTATTGAAAAGCAGAATCAAAAATTAATTGAAGCCGATGAATTTAAAAATAATTTTATTGCCAGTATGTCACATGATTTAAGAACGCCATTGAATTCAATAATTGGTTTTTCAGAAGCTTTGAATTCTGAAATCTTTGGCGGACTTAACGAAAAACAAAAGGAATACATTAAAGATATTCAAACATCAAGCTTATATCTTTTAAATATGATGAATGAAGTTCTAGATTTTTCAAAAATTGAGGCAAGTGCACTTAAATTAAATGCAACAGAATTTTCACCAGAAATAATTATAAATGAAATTATTACAATTTTGTCACCGTTAAGCGATAAGAAAAATATTAAAATAAAATTTGAAAATAAATGTGAATCCAATATTTATGCAGATTTACAAAAATTTCAACAAATTTTATATAATCTTTTGACAAATTCAATTAAATATACAAACAATAACGGTTTAATTAAAATAAAAACCGAAGAAAATTCAAGGACATTTATTTTAAAAGTTGAAGATAATGGTGTTGGAATTGAAAAAAAATATTTAGATAAAATTTTTGATAAATTCTTTTATTTGGAAAATCATCAAACTACAAATGAAAAATCAACTGGACTTGGGCTTGCAATTACTAAGGAATTTGTCAAAATGCATGGTGGCGAAATTTTTGTTAAAAGCAAGCCTGGTAAGGGAACAGTTTTTGAAGTTAGGCTTGATGTAATAATTAAATAAAGGCGAATAAACTAATACGTATAGTTGGTTGTGTTTGGTGAAAAGCAAAAATAATGCTAGAATAATTTAGAGGGTTTTTATGGCAAATAGAATTTATGATTTAATTGATGGCTTGAATATTAGTCGTTATTGGAAGAACATTTTTAAAAAAATTCATTTAAATTATCACAATAATTATTCTTCTGAAAAAGTTGTTGAGCCTCATTTTTGGTCTAGCTCTGATGAAGTTAAAAAACTTTTACCTTATGAAAGATTCAAACTTTCTGCCAGATTTAATTATTTAGGTTTTCTTTTAGGGCCATTTATTTATTTGTTAAACCAAATGTATATTAAGGGTTTAATACTTCTTATTGTTTTTCTATTGCTTTTAATGATTAATGATGTAACAAGATTTCTTGTGCTTTTTGAACTTTTGTATTGTGCTTGTTTTATAAATATTGATAATTTTGTAGATAAGGTTTTGAAAAATCCAGAAACAAAAACCAATCCTTTGCTTTTAAGAGATGATTTTGACTATAATCTTATGTCAAAATTTTTAATCGAAAAAATAAACCCTGTTCCATATATTGTAGTTTTAATTATTTTTTGTCTGCCATTTGCCTCAAAATATGTTAATTTTTACAAAAATAACTTAATGGTTAAAAATTTAATGGCAAAACCAAAAGATATATGCAGTAGCAAAAATCAATGCATTACAGCTATTACTGGTTATATGCACAATATTAATTCAACAAAAAATAAAAAAGAAATTTCGAAAAATTATTATTTGGCGGCTTGGTCTTATTTTTCAATCGGTGATACATATAACGCCATTTCCCTGCTTGATTTGGCTATAAGTTTTGATAAAAGTAATATTGCAGCTTATCTATTAAGGGCTAATATTAGATATTCAAGAGGCGAAAACATACGTGCAATTTTAGATTACAAAGAAGCTGTTAAATTAAACCCAAATGCAACTTTCTTGAATTATTATATTGGACTTAATTACTATGAAATAAAGAAAAACAAAGAGGCGCTTAAATATCTTAAACGCGCAACCGCTTCAAACAAAGAAGCTCAATATTTTGAAATACAGGCTTACGCAAAACACAGACTGGGTGACCTGAGAGGTGCCAAAAATGACGCTAAGCATGCAGTTCAGCTTTATGAAAAACAAGGTGGCACTACTCAAAAAATCAATAATTTAAAAAATTATATATATAGATTAGAACAATCACTAAAATAAAATTATTCTATCTGCATTGCTTTTTGATAACCATTTTTCAAAAAGTCTTTTTCGAGTTTGCAATCAATAAAGTCCCAAGGCAAAACTTCATCTAATGAAAATTCTTTTTTTGCTAATTCTTCAATATCTAAATTGCATTCTTTTGCTATGTCTATCCATTCTTCAAAACAGATATTTTCATCCCAAGATTGCAGATAACCGCCTTTTTTGTACATTTTATAAATAAAGTCACATAAATTCTTGTCACCCCTTGTCAAAAATGCTTCTATTTGAGAAAGTCTTTTGTTGTGTATATTTATTCTGACATTTTTTAGGTGTTTTGAATTTTCTTTTAAGAAATCAATTTTTTTATCAATTTCTGAAAGCGAATTTTGTCCACACCATTGAAATGGTGTATGTGGTTTAGGTACAAAAATCGAAGTTGAACAAGTGATTCTTGGATATTTTAAACCTTCTTCTCTGCATTTTTCATTTACTTTTTCAAGCAATTTTATCATTGCCATCAAATCAGATTCTTTTTCTTTTGGAAGCCCAATCATAAAGTAAAGCTTGATTTTGTTCCAGCCATTTTTAATTGATGCAAGAATGGCATTTATAATTTGTTCTTCTGTAAGACCTTTATTAATAATGTCTCTCATTCTTTGAGAACCAGCTTCTGGCGCAAGTGTTATTGTTGCCTTTTTAACTTCACCCGCGAGATTTGCAAGATTTAGCGAAAATTTATCAGCCCTTTGACTTGGAAGTGAAACATTGATGCCTTTATCTTTAAATGTTACATTCAATTTTTGTAAAATTTCTTCTATATCTTTGTGGTCGTTTGACGATAGTGAAAGTAGCGAATATTCATCATAGCCTGTGTTGTTTACATACTTTTCAACTAAATCTATAATTTCTTCTTTGTCTCTTTCTCTGATTGGCAAATTTGTATGAGCACTTTGGCAAAAACGGCATAATCTTGCACACCCCCTTCTTATTTCAACAACTGCTCTATCCTGAATAGAAGCAAAATGTGGTATTGGTGATGCTGTTGGGTGCCATTCATATTTAAGAGGTGAAACTCTCTTGCTTACTTTTTTTGAAAATTTCGGACTATACACACCCTCAATTTTAGCCATTTCCATCAAAATTTCGTCACGGCTTTTGTTTTTGTTTTTATCGTATATATCACATAGCTCAACAAGAACCTCTTCGCCATCTCCTATTGAAAATAAATCAATAAAATCAACCATCGGGTTTGGGTTAAAAACGCAAGGTCCACCTGCAATAATTATTGGATGTTCTTTTATTCTGTCTTTTGAATAAACTGGAATATCGGACATTTCAAGCATAGCAAGAACTGTTGTAAATGCTAATTCATATTGAAGTCCAAATGCAATAAGATTAAATTCTTTTGCTGGTTTCTTGCTATCTAGGCCATATAATAATTTATTATTTTCTTTTAATAGTTTTTTAAAGTCTTCTTCCGGAGCATAAACTCTATCTGCCATATAATCATCTGTTGAATTTATTATGTGGTATAAAATTTTGTGCCCAAAATTACTTATGCCAATTTCATATTTGTCTGGAAATGCAAGAAGCATTTTTACTTTTTTATCATCAAAGTTTTTGTCTATACTTAAAAATTCGCCACCAGTGTATCTTGATGGTTTTTCGCAGTTGTATAATATTTCCTGATATTCTTCTAAAAAATTACACATTAGGCAAGTATTTCCGGATTAAATTTGTCTATTTCTATAATTTCGCCTTTAATTTTACCTTCGTTATAAAGAGTGAAAAATTTTGTAATGTCTTCATTGCTTACAAAATAGTTATGTAAAATTGTTTTATTTTTTTCTTCAACTGCAATTGTGATAGTATATTTGTTTGTTTGAGAATATTTTTTTAAATGTTCGTTATTGAAATCAAAACCATTTATATCGCGCAACATAGAAACATAAGCAAAACCTTCCTTATTTAAAAGTCTTTTGTTTGCAGGATTTTTTAATTTATTTTTTGGAAATTCTGTAATCTTATCACTCATACTTCTATTAAACTCTATTCTGCCATGCTTTTGCAAGTAATTAAATTAGTTATATTTAATCACCTGTTGTTCTCCAAGTTCTTTAATTTCTTTTATATGCTGTGCTGAATCTTCATAACCTATACGACCCATAAGTGCATATGTATAGTTTTTGGTTTGGTCAACTGCTGGTTGGTCAAAAGCGTTGATATTGTATAATTCACCTGATATTGCAGTTTCAATTTCAAGCATATAAAGAAGTTGCGCCAAATAATAAGGTGTAATTTCTGGTATTTCAATAGTTATATTTGGGCGGTTATAATCACAAAGAGCAACGGTTGTGGCATCCAATTCTGCATTTAGCAACTGATTCATTGTTTTTCCACCAAGATAACCAATGCCTGTGTATTCAAATATTTTTGGTATATCAAGTGTTTTATTAAAATTATCTACTTTTATAAAAGTTATAACTTTGTCGTTTGGACCTTCGGTATAAAGTTGAAGTTGTGAATGTTGGTCTGTTGCACCAACCGCTCTTATTGGTGTTGGACCATTATTTATTTTGTTGCCATTTTTATCAACTTCCTTGCCAAGACTTTCTGCTTTTAGTTGTGCATACCAGTCAGGTATATATCTTAATCTGCTTGAATAAGGCATCATAACTGATAAATTTTTGCCTTTTTGTGTGTCCAGTAAGAAATGAATAAGCGCACTTTGGGCTGCAATATTTTGGTAAATGTCAGTATTTTTTAGTGCTAAATCCATATTTTTAACACCTTCAATTATTTCATCGACATCTATTCCGACAAGTGCTAAAGGCAAAAGTCCAACCGCAGAAAATACAGAAAATCTTCCGCCTATATCATCTGGAACAGTAAAAGTTTTGTAACCTTCTTCATTTGAGAGTTGTCTTAAAACACCAACTTCGGCATCAGTTGTTGCAACAACAGCCTTTCTGTAATCATCACCTAATTCTTTTTGGAGTCTGTCTTTTATGACCATAAATTGGGCCATAGTTTCTGCAGTTGAGCCAGATTTTGTGATAACATTAACTAGTGTTCTTTTTAAATTAAGCATGTCTAAAAGTGCTTCAATTTGGTCTGGGTCAATATTGTCTAAAAAGAATATTCTTGGATAATTTTCCCTGTCACTTGTAGATAATAAATTCCAATATGGTTTTAAGAGGGCTTCTGTTAAAGCCAAACCACCTAAGGCCGAGCCACCTATACCTAATATTAAAATGTTATCAAATCTGCCTTCAACCATTGCAGCAAATTCTTTAACATACCAGACGGTTTCTTCGCTGTATCCCAAATTCATCCATTGAAGCCATTGTCCTGGTTTGTCTTTTCTTAAATTCAAATCAGTAATAATTTTTTTGATGGCTGGTGCATATTGAGTAAATTCAAAAGACAAATCTAAGCCATGTTCGCTGCCAATAACGTCTATATTTGTGTTTCTGTAATTAAGCTTCAACATCTTCGGTACCTTCATTTATTCTAATATGCTGACAATTTAAAGTAAACAAATATAGCCTGTCGTGCAATAAAAAATTTACATTTTTATAAAATAATTCATATTATGACTAAACAAATTTCTTCAAAAATCATAGAAAAAATCAAATTTGGTGATGACAACTTTGTTGATTATGAAAAAATCTTTGATGATTGCATAAAAATAAATAATTGCAAAACACAATTTTGCTCTAATTTTTTGGAATTTAAAAAAACGGTTCAGTTTTTTCTTGAATTTTATAAAAAAAGAAATACTTTTTATGCTCATTTAATCCATGATATCAAAAGTCCAATGCTCGCAATGGGGCTTGCAATCAGAAATAATGAAGAAATTGTAATTGATGACATTTATAAAACAAATTGTTTAATTTTGGAGATTATCAATGATTCTTTGGCACTTTTTGACAATAAAAATTTAAAAAAAGAATATTCTAATTTAGGTAATGTTTTAGATGAAATAATCCAAAGTCTTAAAGTTTTTATTGATGAAAAACATATAAATATTCAGATTATTCATCATGACAAAATTCCCTGTGTTTATACTTATAAAATTTGTCTTGAACGTATTTTTTTAAATCTTTTGTTTAATGCGATAAAATTTTCACCAAAAAATGATGAAATCTTAATAACTTTTCAAAAAGATAAAATTATGTTTCAAAATAATGTAGATAAAAATATTAAGAGTAAAGGTTTTGGCTTTGGACTTGATATTATCTATGATTTGTGTTTAAAAGCCGATATTAAAATTTCAAAACGAAGATTGTTAAATAAAATGTGCTATACACTTAGATTTCCTGATATGTTTTAAAATGAGTTTTTGAAACATGCCTTAATTCTTCTTTTGAATATTTTTGAATAAAATTTTGTGCGGTTTTTTTAACCAAGCCAGATGCCCCTTTTGGTAAATTTATTTCGTAATCTTTGCTTAGTTTTTCCATTCTTTTAACAAATTCTGCTCTTGCCAAAATTGATGCACAAGCAACAGCTGTATCTTCTTCAGCTTTTGTTTTTTGTATAACTTTAATTTGTCTGCCTTTTTCTTTTAAGGCATTTAGTATAACTTTTTCATCTGCAAATTGGTCACATAAGGCAAGTTTGCATTCGGTTTCTTTTAAAATGTTTTCGATAACACTTGCATGACCCCAGGCAAGTAATTTATTTAAATTTTTAAAACTCACATAAAGCTCATTATATTTTGCGGGGTTAATAAGAATAACATTGTATTTGGCAACCTCTTTTATTTTTGACTCTAAGATTAAAATTTGTTTATCGGATAGCTTTTTGCTATCCATAACCCCTTGCTTTTGCAGGTCTTCTGCATTTTTTTTATCTAAATATACGCCAGCTATAACAAGAGGACCAAAAAAATCTCCCTTTCCGCTTTCATCAACTCCAATATGCGGATAATCTAAAATTTCTTGTTTTTCTTCAATTTCAACTTCAAAATATTTTGCTAAAATTTCATCAACTTTGCTTCCTTGCAACACCATTTTTCCGCTTGTGTAAAATGATGCGGTTAAACCTTGTTTTCTTGCTTGAAAAAACATATATTGTGGCTTTGAAAATGTGCAGTTTTCTTCTTCAAAAATTCTTTTTAATATATCTATATCTGCAATATTATATTTTTTTGTATATGTATTCATATTTTAATTATACAATAATATTGATTTTTTGCTTTGTTTTAGTTATTCTAAAATTAATGGCGGATGTCGCCATTGTGGTTCTAGGAACCACACAAAAAGACGCAAACATTTAAATATTAATTTTATGGCGGGTGTCGCCATTGTGGTTCTCGGCCCTGAGAGATTTTTGGTTCCGAGGTCATGTAGGAACCACACAAAAAGACACAAACATTTAAATATTAATTTTATGGCGGGTGTCGCCAAGTGGTTAAGGCCTCGGATTGTGGTTCCGATATTCGTGGGTTCGAACCCCATCACCCGCCCCATAAAAAAGATGATGACAAGGGTTATCGTCTTTTTTATTGTGTAGATTCTTTTTTAAAAATGTACAAAAAATGAATTTTATTGTCGGTATTTTGTTTTAGTTGATTTAACTTGATTAATAAGTTAAAATAAGCATACAAATATTTAAAAACTGGAATTTATATTATTTATCAAATAGAACTGGAATAATAATTTTAAGAGCGATTTACAATGCACAAGAGATTTTTTAATTTTTTATTAAGTATTCATAAAAATCATGAAACATCAAGGTTTGAAATAACTTTTTTGGGGATAAAAATTAAATTTTTGTGCAAAAAATTACTTAAAACCCCAGATTATTCAAAGGTGTTAGAAAAAATTAAAGAAAAATATAAAAATAAGCAAAAAATTCGTGTTGGATTTTATGTTTGTGAAAATGCAAAATGGAACGCAGAAGATTTATATAATTTATTAGAAAAAAGCGAAGAATTTGAGCCAGTTATTCTTGCTTCTGTTCTTGTTCGCGATTGTAAAGGCAAAGATAATGGAAAAGATATTCTGCAAGAAAATTACGAGTTTTTTAACAATAATAGCAAAAATGTAGTCAAGGTTTATGATGAAGAAAAAAGAGAATATATTCCGCTTAAAAAATTTGACCTAGATATTCTTTTTTATCAGCAACCTTGGGGAATACCTGAGATTCACAATATTGATTGTACAAAAGATTTTGCTCTTAGTTGTCATTTTCATTATGGCTTACATATTTTTAAATCAAAAATCACGGATATGTTCTTTTATAGGAAATTGTTTACCTATTTTATTACCAATGAAAATGAAAAAATGGATTTATTAAAGAAGGGTTATTCTAATCTTTTTGTTATTGGATTTCCAAAATTAGATATATATAAAACGATAAAAAAAGAAAATGTTGACAATAAAAAGAAAACCATTATCTATGCACCTCATTTTAGTTATGATAAAAAAAGTATTTTAAAAATAGGTACATTTGATAAAAATGGCGAAAAAATGCTTGCTTTTGCAAAGCAACATCCTGAGTATAATTGGGTTTTTAAACCTCATCCTGTTTTAAGGCATCAATTAAGTTTAGATAATAAATATGGTGTTGATTATGTCGAAAAATATTATTCTGAATGGGAAAAAATAGGTAAAAAATACGAGCAAGGGAATTATTTTGATTTGTTTTTGAATTCAGATTTAATGATTACGGATTGCTCCTCTTTTTTATTGGAATATTTACCAACAAATGCTCCTCTTTTCAGGTTTGAAAGAAAAGGCAGTGCACCATTGAATTCTTTTGGCAAAAAATTAGTTCAAAATTTATACAGAATTAATAATTTTAGTTCTTTTGAAAAAATGTTTGATCAAGTTATAAAAAATGATGCTGATTTTATGAAAAATCAGCGCGTAGAATTTATCAATAATATTTTAGGAGAAAATGTAGGTTCTGAAAAAATTGTAAACAGGCTATTATCTTGTATAAGGGGAGAAGATTTTTCATGAAAAGAGTTATAACATATGGAACTTTTGATGTTTTGCATTATGGGCATATTAATTTGTTAAAAAGAGCAAGAGCACTTGGAGACTATTTAATTGTTGTTTTGTCTTCTGATGAATTTAATGCAATAAAAAATAAAAAATCTTATTATACATATGAACAAAGAAAAATGATTTTAGAAGCTTGCAGATATGTTGATTTGGTTGTGCCTGAACACACTTGGGAACAAAAAGTTGATGATGTAAAAAAATATCATGTAGATGTTTTTGTGATGGGTGATGACTGGTCTGGCAAATTTGATTTTTTAAAAGAATTTTGTGATGTTATCTATCTTCCAAGAACGCCAGATGTATGTTCAACTGAAACAAAAAAGCATTTAATTAAAAACTAACAATAATGGGTTAAAATTTCGTTTTACCCTTGAAGCTATTTAAAAAATTTGTTATAATAACAATATAAATTTTGTTGCGAATAGAATTAAGAAAGGTATAGAATTTATGAAAAAATTAAACTTTAATCTCGGGGGGGGGGGCAACTAATAGTTTAAAAGCCTTCACCTTAGCAGAAGTTTTAATTACACTTGCAATCATTGGCGTTGTTGCAGCACTTACAATTCCAAGTGTCATTACTAATTATCAAAATCAAGAAAGAGCAACTGCTCTAAAAAGAGCTTATAGTGCACTTGCAAATACGACAAACCTTGCAATTAAGGATTATGGTCCAATTTCAAGCTGGCAAATTTCTGAAGGAGCTTACAACATTAATACATCAAGGGATTTTATTGAAAAATATATGCTTCCATATTTAAGAATTTCAAAAGATTGTGGTTTAAATATAGACGGCGATTGTAGTTTTGATTTTTCTTACAATAATAATCCAGAAGTTTTTTCTTTGAGTCATTCATTTGCAAGATTCTTTTTAGCTGACGGAACAGCTGTTGCACTTAATGCGCGTAATTTTGGTACTGTAACCAGTGCGCAAATTAACATAGATGTTAATGGGCAGAAGAAACCTAATAAATGGGGAGTTGACATTTTTATGTTTAATTACTTCTTAAAAAATGGTGATAATTATACTGGGAAATTAGTTCCTGCTTGTGTTCCAGATGACCATGACAACTGTCTTTTTGAAGAATCTTTAAAACATGGCACTAATGCTTGCGCAAAAGATAAGAATGGCGGATATTGCGCATATCTTATTATGCAAAATGGTTGGAAAATTCCAACAAAAGATGAATATGTTCGACTTGGTGGCGATAGAGACCAATATCCTTGGTAAAATTATTTAGATAAATTAAAATGCAAGGTTTATTTAAACCTTGCATTTTTGTTTGGATTAAATTTTTATGAAAGCCACTTGCCCCAATCTTTTATGTTTTCATCAATGGCATTTCCATAAGCTTCAAAAAAGTCTTCGCCTTTTGTTTCCATTCGTCCTATCGCATTGTTATTTGAATATATTTCATAGTACCTGTCAATTTTAGCATTATATGCGTTTGGTATAGCCTCGCAAAAATCTTCATCTTTTGTCGCCATTCTTCCGACAGGCGTTTCATTTGCCCAAACATCTCCTATTTGTTTTCCTAATTTGTATCCAACATTCATTGATAATGGTAAAAAACTCATAATAATCTCCTCCTAATTTAAAAATAATATCCCTGTATTTAAATAAAGATTATTTTAGGATTTTTATTTACTCGTTTTGCGTGTTTTTTTAAAAAAAATTTACAAATTAAAAGTAGTGATTATTGTTCTTGAAAATATTTTAATATCTCATTAACTTTGCTTGCGCATAAAATATTAGGATATTGGTTTATGTCTTTTTCGGTTTTAAAACCAAATCCATAAGTTACACCTATAAAATCAACATTTAATTTTTTTGCAGCTTGTGCATCATGATAGCTATCACCAATCATTATTGTTTTTTCGTCACGGGTGCATAGACTGTTTTTGCAGTTAACTAAAATATCAAATTTTGTTAATTTGTTTTCGTTGTCAGCACCACAGATAAAATCAAAATATTTGTCAAATTCAAAATGTTTCATTAAATTTATCGCATAGTCTTCTCTTTTATATGTTGCAACGCCTAATTTATAATTTTTTCGTTTAAGAAAATGCAACAATTCATATATTCCGTCATAAACATTCGCCAGAAAAACATTACCATCTGCGTATTTTTTTCTAAATATATTAGCAAATTTTTGCGCTTCTTCTTCACTGAGTGAGAATTTATCCTTTGCCGAATTTTGTACAGGAGGGCCAATAAATGAGATTAGTTCTGCCTGAGATATCTTTGGGAGTTTCATTTCATTGATTGTATATTTTACCGAATTAATAATTCCTTCAGTTCCATCTAAAAGGGTTCCATCAACATCAAAAATAACAGCTTTATTCATTTGATAGTCCTTTTTGGTAGTTTGATTTTGTTATAAAAATGATTTTTACTTCTTTTTTAAAATTCTCAATTTGTTCAACAATAGCATTTGTAATTTCGTTGCCATTTTGGACTTCTTGTCTAAATTGTAGTTCCGTATCGTAATAAGGCTGTGTTAATTTATTAAAGCCGTCAAATCCTGCTAAAACAATTTCTTTAACTTCAAGTTTTTTTAATAGGTTTATGACCATAAATAGAGAGGATTGTCCAACTGACAATTCTCTCGAAATTAAATTTGCATAATTAATAACATAATTACTAGAATTATTGTTTGGCGAAATGTTACTTGTAGTAATTAGTTTTGAATTATTGTTTAATGTTTCAAGTTTTTCAACAAATTGGTCATAGCGCTTATTGTTACTTATAAAAATATAATCAGTATCAAAAATTTTATTAACGTGATTGATTGAAAATGTTAACAGGTTGTTTTTATCTATATAATCTTTTATCGTTCTGTATTCTTCTTTAACTGAAGCACCAGGCCCAATTAATAAAATACTTTTGCCCTTTAGTTGTTCTTTGAGTTCTTCGCAAGAAGTTTTGTCATCAAATTCTTTTGCCTGATAATCTAAATAAAGATTTTCTATATATTCTTCGTTGTATTCTAATTTATGTTCTTCATCTATTAAAGAAAGAATGCTATTTATTTCTTGAACTCGCAACATATTTTTGTCTTCAAGATGTTTGGCATAATTTGGGTGGCATGAATTTGAAGCTGCTAAATAATATGTTAGTTGATATCCCCAATCGGTATATTTTTTATATTTTAAAATTTCTAGTTCAATTATATTAAGTATTTCGGGGATATCATAATGTTTTTCATAAAAATTATTTAAATAATTTGCCAAAAGTTCAGTGTTGCAATTACCTGCTGATTTTCCCATTCCGAACAGAGAACTATCTAAAATAATATTTCTTTTTGTTTTTATATCAAGAAGTCTTATGGCATTTGAATATGCTAATTGAAAATTATTATGAGCATGGTAACCAATCCTGATGGAAGATTTCAGATTATTATCAAGTAGATAAAAATATTTAAATAATTTTTCTTGGTGTAACAACCCATATGTATCAACTAATGACATCGCATAAGGTTCAAGTTCATTTACCTTGTCGATTAAATCTAGCATGTCTCTGTCTGAATATGAAGTGATAGAAACGGGGTTGAGAAAAAGGTCATAACCCTTTTCTTTTAGTTGATAACAAAAAGAAAATACATCTTCGATTTTTGGTTTTTTGAAAATAACTCTTATAATATCTATTTTTGATTCAGATTTTGGAGCGATATTTTCGATAGAACAAGTTCCAAAGTTTATCATTGCCGCAATGCGCGTATTTTTTTTGTCTAAATCTTTGTATATTTTGTCAAAACAATCAGTGCTTGGGTTTATGGAGCGGTTAATATCAAAATTGTGTTTGTCGTCCAAAAAACCAACTTCTATTATATCGACATTGGATTTTATTAGTCTTTTGGTGATATTAAGCATAGAATTATATCCAAAATTCCAATCATTTAAATAACCACCATCTCTTAAGGTGCAATCTAAAAGTTTTATACTCATTTTATTTGCTCCTTAATTTTTTGTACATAAACTCTGCAAATTCAAAATCAAGTTCATCATCAATATCTATTGATTCAATTTTGTCAATAATTTTTAAATGTGGTTTATAGTCAAAAATATCACGCCTTTCAATCATTAAATTTTTTTCTATAACATTAACTGCGTGGTTTATTGATACAATATCTGGTAAATCTTGACTTCTAGGTTTTTTATCTGGATTATAATTTATTGCTTTTCCGTCTAGCCATAAAAATTCTTTTACAAAATTAACAGTGTTGACAGAATCTTGATTATCTAATGTTTTATATAATTCTATACAGTCAATGATTGTTTGATTGTTAAGTAATGGATTTGTAACATTTGCAAAAACCATTATGTCTGCGTTAAAGTTTTCGGCAATATTTACATATAAATCATTTGGTGAAACTTCGTTTGAAGCATAATATTCTTGTCTTTTAACGGTTTCAACTCCAAGAGATTTTGCTATATCAAGCATTTCATCGTCATTTGAGTTAACTATAATGCCATCTAAATTTTTAATAGATAACATTTGCTTTATTTTGATTTCTAACAGGTTGCTATCTGCAAATGGTCTTATATTTTTATTTTTTACTCTTACTGAGCCAGAGCGAACTGGTATTAATGCTTTTATGACTTTAGACAATTTTGCTCCTTTTGCACATATTCTTAGCTGACGACTAGTTTTATAGTATAAGATTTTTATTTTATAGTCAAATATAAACGTAGTTGTTGGCAAATAATTTTCTTTAGAGTTATTATAGATGTGTTAGGTAAAAAGGGATATTATTATGATTCAAAGAATTGGTGCGAAAAACACTTTTAGTTATGTTGTGCAAAAATATCAAGATGACATTCAGGATACTATTTGTCAAAAAAATAATTTTAAAATTCAAAATTCGAACAAAATTCTTGACTATTATAATGTTTCAAATATTGCTTTTCTTGGGAAGAAATATAAGCCAAGTGAAAATTTTGAATTAATTACGAAGAAAAATGTTGATGATATTCTACCTCTTTATAAAAAATATCAAGAAGGAATGAACCAAAATGTTGATGAAAATAAATTAAGAAAATATCTTTTAACCGTTTTAGATAATAAAGATAAAATGTTTGTGATTAAAAAAGATAACGAACCTTCTGGTTTTATACATTTTTCAACCTCTTATTCAACAATTGATATGTGTCCTTTTGTAACAATACAAAGCGTTTTTGTAAGTAAGGAAAAACGAGGAATGGGAATTTCAAGGGAATTAGTTAATGAGTTAAAAAAATGGACTGAATTTAATAATTACAAAGGTATTTTTGTTAAAACATTGGCAAAAAACGAAGTTTCGATGTCAATGTATGAAAAAATGAATTTTAAAAATGAAAATGGTAAATACGGTACTTTTTTCTGGCCTAATGAAAAAATTTTGAATTATGAAAAGGGTTATGTGAATACAAAAAGTTAAAAAATTTTGTAAATAATTTACTTTTTGATATAGAATTATAATATTAAATCGGGACGTAGCGCAGCTTGGTAGCGCATCACCTTGGGGTGGTGGGGGTCGCAGGTTCAAATCCTGTCGTTCCGATTTTTTTTGTTTTGCAAAAATTTTTAGGCAATTTTTTTTAGAATATTGTTTTTATTTATCTATAGGAGTTTTAAAAAAAAAGGGAGAAATTTTGTCTGTTAATGATGTGCAAGCTATTAACTTGTTCAACAATAAACTTATTGTGAACAAAGGTGTGCCAATGAACACGGATACAGGTGCTGAAAACCCAATTTTTGCAAGTGAATCAAAAAATAACGTTGAGCAATTTCCTGATTCTGCTAATGCAAATGGACAAGGTTCAGTTGTTGATGAAATGAAAAAAGATTTGGAAAAAACCAAGTCAGATCAAGGTATTATTTCTAAGGCTTGGGATGGAATTAAGAATTTTTTTGGCGCAAAAACTGGTTCATCAAATGTTGAAAAAACAATTGAAAAATTAGAAAAAGGCGAAATAACCGAAGATGAGGCAAGACAAGTTCTTGATGAATACAAAAATGCACAAAGTACATTTACGGATAAATTATCAGGTATTATATCAACCGTAGGTTTAATAGGTACTGTTGCGGGTGCTGTCTTATCGTTAATTCCAGGAGGTCAAGTAATTGGGGTTCCATTATTGGCGATAAGCGGGAAAGTGGCATTGGGCGGTATGTTTGTGGATAATGCACTGGATTTGGTTGATAAATCAACGGATGCAGATGGGTTAACCTCAAATGAATTTAAAGATCTTGCGCTTGAAACCGGTGTCGAAGCAGTAGCATATGTGGCAGGTCGCGGAATCGGTAAATTAACAGGAAATATTCACACTAGTATTTCAAATAAACTTATTGCAAATGGAACAAATGAAATTGCATCAAAAGCGATAGGTTATGCAGGTGAAGCTCTTACGGATGGAGCTTTATCGCTAACTGCTGATTATGGTATTACTCAAGCTCAATCATTAATTGCAACGGGCGAAACTGTTGCCTGGAAAGATTATTGGTCATTAGATAGATTTACTTCAGAAGGCAGAAGCCAGTTAATCGGTATTTTAACAGGGGTTGCAACATCTAAGCAATATCCAGCAGGTTCTGTCGCTCCTGCGACAACCGGAGCTAAAGTCGCATCTGATGGAGTTGAAGTAGTTTCAACAAAGGGAATTGAGGCAATTCCAGCAAAAGGGGTTGATACAGATGTTTCCGCCAACAAATTGGTTAACACGGAAACGCAAGCAAACGCACCACGCAGATTAATGTTTAACCCTGAAACTGGCGAATTAACTCCTGCTAAACCACAACATGAAGTTAAAACAGAACCATTAGACTGTCCTGTTGCAGGGGATGATATTGGGTTAAACTTGAGAATTAAAGATAAAAATATCGAAGAAAGTAGTTCCTTAAATGTGGCAAAAAATACGGATGATATTACACGTAGAAGAATCGAAGCTGATGAGATGTGGGAAACTAATCCTGATTATGATTATTGGAGACATAACGTATATGAAAATATTGGAGCTTGGGAATTAATTGATGAAACTGATTTTAGAATTGTTAAAAAAGAAAACATACCCGATGCAAGTAATTTAAATTTTGATTATGTATCTTTGAGCAAATTAGGTATTAATAATCTTGTGTTGGCGACCAACGAAAAAGGCGTTAGAGGCAGTACTATTTTTGCTAAAAACAACAGGAAGCATTTGCATAATTTAAAACAAAATGGTATAGAGCAAGTAATTGATTTGCGTACAGAGAGTAATGTTGATAGGTGTATTCAACAATGTGCGTACAATGAGCTTGGATATACATCTTTTCCAATATATTATGCCAAAAAATTAACTGTTGATGAAGTAAATTTAACAAGAGAAAAAATGCCACAATTTATTCAAGCAATGGAAAATGGCAAATTTTACATTGGCTGTTCGGAAGGTACAAATAGAACTGATACTGCATTTGCCATTAATTATTTGTTTAATCCGAATGAAAAAATTGTACCAGTTTTTGTGTCTCAAAAACCTCAAAAGTCTTTACAGATGTCTACAAACTTCGCAAGGCAGATTTTGGGAAGAGGTACTGACCAAAGGTATGATTTTCCAGAATCATTTATACGTAGTTTGGGCTGGGAAAGTTCAGATTCATTCTTAATTGAATTTGAAAGAAGGCTTAAAAATATAGGTTTAGCCAATACCTAGTGGCAAAAAAAATTTTTAGAAACGTTATTATAATTATTAAAGAAGTAAAATATGATTACAAAGATAAAACAAAAAAATAATGTATATTATGGTAATAACTATATGTGTGGCAAAAAGATAAGTGAAAAAAAACATTTAGCCACGATTGAGTTAGTCAATATTCCTCTAAGTAATATGTTGGCATATTTGCCAAACTTGTCGCAAAAAAAATGTAGCAAGCTTGAAAAAATAATAAAACTTAATATACCAAATTTGCATATTATTAACGGAGATAGTGTGAGAGGAGAAAGTTTATCTCATAAAAGAAATAAGTCTTATATTCGCTGCATGAAAGATTATGGGATAGAGCAAATAATTGATTTAAAAACAAGTGATTATTCTGATAGTTTTAAACATGCTGTTGAATCTAATGGTTTAAGATATTATCATTTTCCGCTAGATTCTGATAAGCAAGATGTGAGGGAAATTATAGAATATCTGCCCAATTTGTTTTCTGTTATAAATAAAGGAAACTATTACATAGCTTGTGCTCAAGGGTTACATAGAACAGATATTGCTTTGGCAACTAATTACTTGTTTAATAAAAACGCAGGAGAACAGCCGCCAATCTTATATGGACACATAACGAAAAAAGGTATTAGATGTGAAGATATATTTAAGCGTACTAATAGTATATTTAGAACTTTAACAAGCGAGGATCGTAAAAGATTGGGTTTGTCTGATTATGACGATAAACTATACAAGGCAAAAAAGAACAAACTAATAGAATATAACAAAAGTTATATAAATAATTGTATTTAAATTTTGCAAAAATTATTTTTTATCTCCCGACATCCACTCTTTCAAAGGCGTCGATAAAGGAAAAGTTGCTTGCGTTATAAATTTTTACATTCATATATTTTGAATATTTTTCTATTTCTTCATAAATTGAATATATCAAAGACAATGTGCTAAAAAATTCAGACATTGTGTAAATGTCGTCTTTTATTTCAATTTTTTTAAATGGTTTTAGTTCCATTTTAGCTTCATTATCGTAATAATGTACATTTTTAAAGCATAAAACGTTATCTTCTCGAACAGCAATATCGTTATGCCAAGAATGATCCGCGCCAAAAATATAGATGTTTTTTATACTTAAATTTATTGCAACATAAAGGCAAGCTATTAAGACGTTTTGCGGTTTTGGCATAGTAATATTTTTTTCATATTCTTTAAATCTTTTTATTATATTTTTTTGTTTTGAAACTTTTGTCTCAATATAAATAAGTTCGAGATTTTTATTTTCTTCAACCGTATTCTTTATGCAATTTTCATATTTTGCAACATATGGCATAAAAATTTTAATTGGCCAAGTAGCCTTTTTAAGACCTTCTTGCATTTTTGAAAATTTTTCATCATTTAAATATATTTCTTTAGTAAAAAACATTGGGTCCATCAGAACCATAAATTCAGGTTTAAGCTCAAAAAAGATTTCTTGGTTTGGTGCAAAATTTACACATATTTTTCTTTTACTTTTTATAAAATTTAAAGTTTTTTCATCTTCAAAAGTTTTTTTAAGGGAAGGTCCATTTGCCAATATGACACAATCTTTTAAAGTGTCATTTTTTATTTCTTCTTTAATATCTGAAAGTTCTTTTATTTTGTGTTTGTAACTTATCTTAATCAGATTTAAAAAAACTAATTTGTTATAAAAATCTTCTTTTTCGAATCTAAAAATTAAATCCATTATTTTTTTCATAAACTCAATCCCCTTTTAATATTTTTGAGTATATCATAAAACCTTAATCCTGCATTCACATTTTGGTTATTGTAAAATATAAAATATGAAAGTTACAGGCGCAAAAAATAATTTTAGGGGGCTCAATAATCCTAAATTTTTAAAATCACTTGAATTTGTAAGTGATAACAATGCGCTTATTTCAAGTGGAGTAATGCTTTTGGCAGGTGGTGTCATAAGACCCATTATGACTTTTATGACACCTGACACCCCAAAACAAAACAAAAAATATGCAGCTGCAAATTCTATTTCATCAGCACTTGTTGGTTTTGGTATTACAAAAGCATTTTTTACTCCAATAACAAAAAGCCTTAATAATGTTGCATCTAACCCTGAAAAATTTTTAAATGAGAAAAGTATCAAAAAACTTCAAGGGAATGCTAAAACCCTTAAAGAATCATCAGCTTTTAATTTTTTAGAACAATCAATTAAAATGGTTTCAGAATCCTTAGCCGTTGTTCCAAAAGCCGTTTTGACAACTGCTTTAATTGTTCCTGTTTTAAATAGTGTATTTAAAAATAAAAACAAAAAAAGCAATATCCAAAATGAAATCGTGCCAAACAAAGCAAATCTAAATCCTAATTTTTCAAATTTGAATAATAAAACAAATATTATTTCATTTAAAGGTTTTTCAAATAAGGCTATTTCAAAAGTTTTAAATAATGATTTTGTACAGGATTTTGCAATAAAAAATAAAGATAAAAATATTATTCAATATTTAATGAATATAAAAGATATCTTTGCAACAGGATGTTTTGTTGCTGCAACTTATTTAAATCCCAAAATAGATAAAAAAGATAAAAAACCCCTTGCTTCAAATATTGCAATTTCAACTGCTTTTACAATTACTGGTGGCTATATAGCAAAAAAAATGCTGGATAAACCAATAGATTCTTTTATTGAAAAATTGAAAAAGGCAAACCCTGACAATCCTAAAATTAACAAATATATAAATGGTATAAAAGTTCTTGAACCAATTTTGATTTTAAGCTCTATTTATTATTTAATTTCACCTGTTTTTTCAACTTATATAGCAGGAAAAATTACAAATAAGGAAAATACTAATGGCAAAAATCAATAAATCGGATATATTATTTATTTTTGCAATTCTTATTGTCGCCATTATTTCATTTCTTATTAATGACAGGCTTTCTGCGATTATTTCTTCGATATTTGGAATTATTTATACTATTTTGATTGGTAAAGGAAAAATTGAAGGTTATTATTTTGGCATAATAGGTACTCTTTTTGGTTCATATTTGTCATTTGATTTAATGCTTTGGGGAAATTTTTTGTTGCATTTCTTTTATTATTTTCCAATGGAGATAATAGGGTTTTTTAAATGGCGCTCTAATTTTGATAAAAAAACTCATAGTGTTATAAAAACTAAATTAAATAGAAAAGAAATTTTACCTATTATTGTAGTAATATTATTGTTATTATTGTTTTTATATTTTATTTTTATTAAAACAAATAATAAATCACCTTTTTTTGATTCTGCAATAGTTGTGTTTTCGGCACTTGCAATGTATTTAACCGTTAAAAGATGTTTTGAACAATGGTTTGTTTGGACAATGGTCAATATTTTATCTGTTATGATGTGGTTTGACCTTTTTGTAAAAGGTGAGAAAATTTTCTCCGTTTTTGCTGTTCGTATTATATATTTTATTCTTGGAATTTACTTTTTTTATAAGTGGAAAAAAGAACAAATTAACTTGTAATTTTGTTTTGTTCGGAGTATCTTTTTAATTGTAAAATTACATTTTAAGCTAGGAATATAAAAGGAGGATCTAGTTATTATGTCAGGAAAAACAATAACGGTTGACGGTAACTATGCAGCAGCGCACGTCGCTTATGCTTTGAGCGAAGTTTCCGCAATCTACCCAATTACTCCTTCATCTACTATGGGTGAATGGGTTGATGAATGGGCATCACAACACAGAAAGAACATCTGGGGCAAAGAAGTTGTTGTCGCAGAAATGCAATCAGAAGCTGGTGCAGCAGGTGCTGTTCATGGTTCTTTGGCTGCTGGTTCTTTAACATCTACTTATACAGCATCACAAGGTTTATTGTTGATGATTCCTGTTATGCATAAAGCTGCTGGTGAAATGTTGCCACATGTTATCCACGTTTCAGCTCGTGCTTTAGCTGCTCAATCATTAGCCATCTTTGGTGACCACACTGACGTTATGGCTTGCAGAAATACAGGTTATGCAATGCTTGCCGCAAACTCTGTTCAAGAAGAAATGGATTTGGCTCTTGTTGCACACTTAGCAACATACAAAGCAAAAGTTCCATTTTTACAATTCTTTGATGGTTTTAGAACATCTCATGAAGTTCACAAAATTGAAGAAATTTCTTACGAAGATATTGCTAAATTAGTCGAACCACAATATATTGAAGAATTTAGAAACAGAGCTATGCGTCCTGAAGCACCTATTTGTAAAGTTGGTGCTCAAAACACAGACGTATATTTCCAAGGTCGTGAAACAGTTAATAAATACTACGACGCAGTTCCTGAAATTGTACAAGAATATATGGATAAAATTGCTAAAGTTACAGGCAGACAATATCATCCATTTGATTATGTTGGTGCACCTGATGCAACTGACGTTATTGTTGCGATGGGTTCTAGTTGTGAAGCTATTGAAGAAACAATTAACTACTTGAATGCTAAACTTGGTAAAAAATATGGTTTAGTTAAAGTTAGATTATACAGACCATTTGACGTTAAACGTTTCAACGAAGCTCTTCCAAAAACAGTAAAACGTATTGCTGTTCTTGACAGAACAAAAGAACCAGGTTCAATTGGTGAACCATTATATCTAGATGTTGTTGCAGCGTTAGATAACAAAGATATTAGAGTTATTGGTGGTCGTTATGGTTTATCTTCAAAAGAATTTACTCCATCAATGATTTATGCTGTATATAAACACTCAGAAAACAATGGCTTCCACGGATTTACAGTTGGTATCGAAGATGACGTTACAAATTTATCTTTAAAAGTTGAAGAAGAAATCGTAACTGAGCCAGAAGGTACTACAAACTGCATGTTCTGGGGCTTAGGTTCTGACGGTACAGTTGGTGCTAACAAAAACTCAATTAAAATTATTGGTCAATATACAAACAAAGATGCTCAAGCATACTTTGCTTATGACTCTAAAAAATCATTTGGTGTTACAGTTTCTCACTTACGTTTTGGTGACGAACAAATTAAATCAACATATTTAATTACAGCACCTGATTTCGTTTCTTGCTCAACAAGTGCTTATATCGGAAGATATGACTTACTTAAAGGTATCAAAGAAGGTGGAACATTCTTATTGAACAGTTCTTGGACAAAAGAAGAAGCATTTTCTCACCTAACTCGTGATATGCAAGAAACAATCATCAACAAGAAAATCAAATTCTATAATGTTGATGCTGAAAAACTTATCAAAGAACAACCAGGACTTCGTGGCAAGGGTGCAAACACAGTTATGATGGTTGCATACTTCAAAGTTTCTGGCATCATTCCTTTTGAACAAGCTTTAGAAGGTATGAAAGAAATGACAGTTAAAACGTTCAAGAAAAAAGGTGATGACATCGTTAATATGAACCTTGCTCTTATTGATGCTGCTGTTAACGCGACTGAAGAAGTAGTTGTTCCTGCAACATTAGATGGCGTTAAATCTGTTAAAGAAGTTAAGTTAATTGCAGATGATGCATCAGATTTTGCAAAGAAAATCATTGAACCATCTATGAGACAAAAAGGTGACGATATTCCAGTTTCTGCAATGTCAGTTGACGGTGTTATTCCAATTGGCACAGCTTGCCTTGAAAAACGTGGAATTGCTCCAAGAGTTCCTAATTGGAACAGCGAAACTTGTATCCAATGTGGTATTTGTGCTTCAGCATGTCCACATGCTGCAATCAGAACAAAATTGTTTGAAGCGGATACTTTAAAAGATGCTCCTGCAACTTTTGAAACAATTGAAGCAAAACCAAATGCAAATGGTGAACGTTTCAAAGTTCAAGTATATTGCAAAGACTGTACAGGTTGTGGTGTTTGTTTGGATCAATGTCCTGCAAATCAAATGGGCAAAAATGCTTTAACTTGGTCAACTATTGAAAAAGAAGTTGAAGCAGGCGAAGTTGAAAATGAAAAATTCTTCGATGAAGCTCCTGATAATGTAATGGGCAGAAACACTACAAAAACAGTTAAAGGCGCTATGCTTAGAAAACCATTATTTGAATTTTCTGGTGCTTGTGCAGGTTGTGGTGAAACACCTTATGTTAAATTGGTTTCACAATTATTTGGTGATAACGCAATCGTTGCTAACGCAACAGGATGTTCTTCAATTTACTCAGGTACATTCCCAACTATTCCTTACACAACAAACAAGGATGGCAGAGGTACTGCTTGGGCAAACTCATTATTTGAAGATAACGCTGAATTCGGTTTTGGTATGAGACTTGCAGTTGATGCGAACAGAGCAACTCTAAAATCTTATGTAGAAAAAGTTTTAGAATGTGAAAAAACTCCTGCAGACTTAAAAGAAGCTCTTGAAGGCGCTATGGCTCACTTCGATAATTCAAAAACTGACGAAGCTGTTAAAGCTCAAGAAAATGCTAAAGCAATTCTTGCAAAATATGCAGATGTTGATTGCGCTGATTTAGCTAAAGTTCGTGAACTTCAAGATTACTTTACAGATAAATCAGTTTGGATAATCGGTGGTGACGGTTGGGCAAATGATATTGGCTATGGCGGTATTGACCACGTTCTTGCTCAAAACAAAAACGTAAATATCCTTGTATTAGATACAGAAGTTTACTCAAATACTGGTGGTCAAGCTTCTAAGTCAACTCCAACAGGTGCGGTTGCTAAATTTGCAACAGGCGGTAAACCAACATACAAGAAAAACATGGGCTTAATGAGCATGTCTTATGGTTATGTTTATGTTGCATCAGTTGCACTTGGTGCTGATAGAAACCAAACACTAAAAGCATTTACTGAAGCTGAAGCTTATAATGGACCATCTATTATATTTGCTTATGCTCCATGTATTGCTCACGGTATCGATATGTCTAAAACTCAAACTGAACAAAAACGTGCAGTTGATGCTGGTTACTTCCCACTTTACAGATACAACCCAGAAAATGAACAACCATTTACTTGGGATGCTAAAGAACCTAAAGGAAGTTACCAAGACTTCATTAGATCAGAAGGCAGATATAAATCACTTCTTAAAACAAACCCAGAAGAAGCAGAACAATTATATGTTCAAGCTGAAAAAGATGCAGCACAAAGAATGGCTGTATATAAAGCTGTTGGCGAGTTGATGAAGTAGTTATCGGTTCGATATTAAAAGCGAGGCAAAAGCCTCGCTTTTTTTAATAGTCATATTTTATAAATTCTACAAGTCTCATTATTAAATCATTTTTATTGTGATATCCTGAAAATTCTGTTAGTATTTTTCCATTTTTAAATAATACAAAAGAAGGGAAGCCTTTTATGTCAAAATCATTTGTTAATTTAGGATTTTGAGTGGCATTTATTTTTCCAACCCACATATTTGGAAGTTCTTTAAAAACTTCATCTTGTTTTCTGCAAAAATTACACCAATTTGTGTAAAATTCAACAAGTTTGAGGCCATTTTCTATTTTTTCATTGAAATTTTTTTCATTTAATTCGACTATCATAAAAACAGTCTAATCAAATAAGATAAAAAATAAATTGTCTAAGGTGGCTATTTTGAAAGTCTTATAACTTTTAAATCTTTTGGTAATTCAAAATTTGATTTAGAAGGTTTTGAAGTTTTTATATTAGAAATTTCCATAGAAGTTTTAAAAACAATATTGTTTATTTTTGTTGTTAACACGCTTTTGATTGGAATTCCGTATTTTTCACTTATGCAATAATATGTTTTGTGCCATTCGCTTTTGTTAAATAATTCCAAACATTTTTCACCATTTATTTTTTTTCTTTTTCCAAATTCCATAGATGTTTCGTTTGCATCTTGCCATTCTAAAATGTTTAATTGTAGCTCAACATTTTGATTTGTTTCGTAAGCTTTGTTTGAAGAAGATGTATAAGCATATGAGCCTTCGTTGTTTCTTATATATATTGTTTTATTTTTGTTCCCTTTTAAGGTATTTTCTAATCTTAATTTATCACCTGCTTTTTTAACATCAATTTGCATGCCAATTCCGTCAATATCACTATTTATTTTAAATTGAATATTTTCAAGGGACATTTTTTTAATTTGCATTTGTTTATAAAAATCATATGATGACTTGTAATTTTTGCCACATCCAGTAATCAGAAATGTTGCGCAAACTATTAAAACGAGCCAAAAAATCTTTTTATACATGCTATCTCCTTTTGAACAAATTATATTATATTTTTAAAATTCTGTCTAATTTAATACTTTAATTTTTTTATTTAAAATCCATACTTGACAATAATTTTTGTTAGTTTTACAACTAGCTTATAAGCCGAAGTAATTTTGTGGGAATTGAAACATGAATTATTATCTTTTGGGGATTTTAATCTTATTTTTAAGTGGATTTATTTCTCTGATTTTTAAAAATGAATATAGAACAAAAATTTTATCCTTTTTTTGTGTTGTGTCGTCAATTTTTTGTTCGATTCCTGCGATAAAAGTTTTATTTGAGAAAAATCCAATAACTACTGAATTTTATTTTAATCCGTTATTTGGAAATGTTATCTTAAACATTGATAATTTAAGTGCATTTTTTATTCTTTTAATTTCACTAATTAGTTTACCATCAATTATTTATTCTAATGGTTATTTAAAACCATACATTGAAAAAGGCAAAAATATTTCCACGCAAATTGTTTTCTTGCCATTGCTTTTGGCTTCAATGCTTTTGGTTGTTAGTGTTTCAAATGCATTTATGTTTTTAGTTTGCTGGGAAATTATGTCTTTAAGTTCCTTTTTTCTTGTTGTGTTTGAAACTGAGAAAAAAGAAATTTTAAAAGCTGGCATTAAATATCTTGTATTTATGCATGTTTCAATTTTGTTTATTATTTTTGCTTTTGTTTTGTGTTCCTTAAATGCAAATAGTTATAATTTTAGTGATTTTGCATCTGTTTTGGTGCAAAACAAAGAAATGGCAAATATTGTTTTTATATTGGCATTTATAGGTTTTGGTCTTAAAGCTGGTTTTGTTCCGTTTCATAATTGGTTGCCAGATGCACACCCTGCGGCTCCAAGTCATGTGAGTGCTATAATGTCTGGAATTATGATAAAAACTGGTATTTATGGAATACTTAGAATTTTATCTTTAATAAAATATCCATCACTTACAATTTCGTATTTTGTGTTGTTAATTGCACTTGTTTCAGTTCTTTATGGTTTATTGTATGCAATTAGCCAAAGAGACTTAAAAAAACTTTTAGCTTATTCTTCTATTGAAAATATAGGAATTATAGGCTTAGGAATTGGCGTTGGTATGCTTGGCGTTGCATATTCAAATAACATTGTCGCAGTTTTTGGCTTTATGGGTTCTATATTTCATATTTTAAATCATTCCATTTTTAAACAATTACTGTTCCTTTCTGCAGGAAGCGTTTATATAAAAACTCATACGCGCGATATGGAATTGCTTGGTGGTTTAATAAAAACAATGCCAAAGACATCAATTTTGTTTATTGTTGCGTCAGTTGCAATTTGTGGCTTGCCACCTTTAAACGGTTTTATTAGTGAATTTTTAATATATTTTGGCATGTTAAAAGGACTTGAAATTAATAACTTTTTTGAAATGGTTGTAATTTTATTTTCTGTTGCCGGATTATCTTTGGTTGGTACAATGGCAATATTGTGTTTTTCAAAAGCAACCAGCATAGTTTTTTTAGGTTTGCCTCGAAGTGAGAATAGTTTAAAAGTGGAATCCGATAATGGAAAAACTATTATATTACCAATGTTATTCTTGGCTTTGGCCAGTTTAGTTATTGGTTTATATCCGCAAGCTTTGTTAAATATTTTATCTGGTGTAATGCTTGTTTTAACTAATCTGGATACTAATATTTTAGATTTTGGCTTTGTTTCTTTATTGCAGAATATTTCTTTAATATCATTTGGATTTTTAACATTTTTATCTGTGTTGATTTTTATAAAACTTAAATTAAGCAAAAAAGTTAGTGTTCATAATACTTGGGGTTGTGGTTATAATAAACCAAACAATCATATGCAATATAGTGCTTCATCATATATAAATCCCTTTACTTCAATGCTTAAACCTTTGTTTAAAAATATTTTTGATATAGAAAAACCAAAACATCTTTTTCCAAAGAGTGCTCATTTTAACTTACAGGTTAATGACATAGAAGAAGCATATTTTATTAATCCTCTTGTGAAATTTGATGAATGGTTTCTTGCAAAATTTGAAACTATGCAAAGCGGAAATATTCAAAGTTATATTAAATATGGACTTATATTTCTAATCTTAATAATTATTGGAAGCTTATTTATAGGGTAAAAAATGACAATAAAAATTTTAAATTTAATAATATTATTATTTATGCCATTTCTTATGCTTGGTATAATTAAAAAAACCAAGGCTTTTTGGGGTGGCCGTCGCGGTGCATCGATTTTGCAACCTGTTTATGATTTTATTAAACTTTTTAAAAAAGATTTTGTTATAAGTGAAACGACTTCATTTCTTTTTAAAATTTCGCCAGTAATTTCTATAGGTTGTGCATTTTTTGCATCCTTGTTTGTGCCTTTGGCTAATATGTCTGCAATAATTAATATTCCTGCTGGTTTTGTTATTTTTGCTTATGTTTTTGGTTTTTCAAAATTCTTTGCTTTGCTTGCGGCAATGGATACAGGGAGTAGTTTTGAAGGAATGGGAGCTTCAAGGGAAGCTTGTTTTACATCAATTGTAGAACCTGCATTTTTTATGTTGCTTGCATCAATTATGGCGCTGAGCGGAAATTATACTTTTGATGCATTAAAATCCATAATGCATAATTCTGGTATATATGGCATTCTTATTTGCATTTTTTCTGTTGCAGTTTTATTTGTGATGATTTTAACAGAGTGTTCAAGGGTTCCGGTTGATGACCCCGAAACTCACCTTGAACTTACAATGATTCATGAAGTTATGATTTTGGATAATTGCGGAAGCGATTTAGTCTTATATACTTGGGCGAATGCTATAAAAATGTTTCTTTTGACATCTTTAATTGCAACAATTATTATCCCATCAAGTTTAAATTTTGTGTTGCAAATTGTTTTGTATTTAATTTTGATGTTTCTGGTTGCAGTTATTATTGGCACAGTTGAATCTTCTATGGCAAGAATTAGACTATCTCACGTTTTTGAATTTATTTTCATAATGAGTGCTTTAGCCTTGGTTGTTTTATCACTTGTTGTTGCAGGTGTTTTTGGAGGTGTTAATTAATGGAGAACGGTTTTATAATATTATTTGGATTATCAATGCTGTATCTTGCCGCAACAAGTAGGTTTATCGCGCATATCAGATTGCTTATTGTGCAAGGTGTTTTATTATTTTTAATTTGTGCTTGTCATTTTACGGGACACAATTTGCTTAATATTGCATTTCTTACGATTGAAACACTTGTTGTCAAATCAATAATTATTCCAATTTTTCTTTATAAAGTTTTAAAAAAGACAAAAGCAAATAGAGATGTTGCCGCTAATATTCCTCATTTTTATTGTCTTGTAATTGCAAGCTTGATTTTACTTGCAGGATTTTTGATTCCAAATTATTTTAATGATGCAAGTACAATGAAAATGATATCTCCATTTTATTTCGGAGTTTCGCTTGCAACAATTATTATAAGTTTGTGGCTTATCACAATTAAACATAAAATTATTTCTAACGTAATTGAATTTATAGTAATGGAAAATGGCATATTTTTATTATCTTTATCGGTTGCCAAAGAAATGCCTGTTTTAGTTAATATGGGTGTACTTTTAGATGTATTTATTGCAATTTATATTTTAGGTTTATTTGTTAATGAAATAAATAAAGAGTTTAACGATTTAGAAGTTTCACATTTATCAGATTTGAAGGATTACGAAGAATGATTGCTACGATTTTGATTTTTCCAATAATAGCTTGTTTTTTGCTTTTGTTTATTAAGAATAAATTTTTTGCAAACCTTATGGTAAATCTTTATGCAATTGTTCATTTTGCATTAAGTTTGTTGCTTGTATTTAATTTGGCAGAAGCGAAATCAATACCTTATTTTGGTATAGATAATTTAAACGGCCTTTTTTTATTGGTTTTATCTTTTATTTTTTTAATGGTTGCAATATACAACAATGGTTATGTTAAAAACTTTGGGCAGTTGGATAAGAAAATAAATAAATATTCTTTAATGGTTTTAATATTTGTTTTTTCAATGACTGGTGCAATTCTTGCTCAAAATTTAGGTATTGCTTGGATTTTTATAGAAGCCACAACTTTGTCTAGTGCATATTTGATTTATTTTAATAAAACAAAACATTCAATTGAAGCGGCTTGGAAATATGTTTTTATATGTTCAATTGGTATTGCGCTTGCTTTTGTTGGAATTATTTTCTTGAATATAGGACAAGGAGAATTAAACACTCTTGATTTTACTCAATTATACAAATATGCGAAAAATTTTGACCCATTTTGGTTAAAACTTTCTTTTGTGTTTATGTTGTTTGGTTTTGGTACAAAAATGGGGCTGGCACCAGTTCATTTTTGGTTGCCAGATGCTCACTCTGAAGCACCTTCACCAATATCTGCACTTTTAAGTGCTACTCTTTTAAATTCAGCATTTCTTATAATTATAAGAGTTTTTAAAATTCTAAATATTATGGGGGTTGATGAATGGGCAAAGACAATGCTTTATATTATGGGTATTTTATCTATATTTGTAACTGCTGTTTTTGTTTATCATATAAAAAATTATAAACGTATGCTTGCTTATTCTTCAATTGAAAATATGGGAATCTTGGCACTTGGAACTGCAATTGGTGGCGGTGCAATTTATGCAGTTATTTTGCATATTATAGGGCATTCATTAGCCAAGGCTTCTTTTTTCCTTACGTCGGGAAATGTTTTAGAATTATTTGAAACAAAAAGAATTAAATCTGTTAAAGGTCTAAACATTGCAGATTCAAAAACTGCATGGCTTTGGATCGTGTCTTTTCTTGGAATATGCGCTTTTCCAACGTCATTATTGTTTATTAGCGAATTTTTAATTATCAAAACAATGTTTTTAAACAAACAATATATTATTTGTGCTTTATTTGTAATTCTTTTGACAATTATACTTTGGGGTATGGGCAGAGTCGTGATTTCTATGAGTTTTGGTAAATTAAGCGATGAAAAGAATGCTTTAATTAAAAATACAAAGAAAAAATTGTGTTGGGTTATGTATTTACCCCAAATCATAATGCTGATTTTGGTGTTTGTTTTGGGTGTTTATATCCCGCCATTTTTGAATGATATTATAAAATTAACAATAACTGGTTTTTAAGGAATAAAATAATGCGAAATTGGGTTATAACAAAAAATAATGGCAGAATTGATTTAAATAGCATACCAGAATTAACTATTCAGGAATTGCGTTTAGAAATTATCAAAATGAACAAAAGAGTTATTGCTTTTTTTGGTCAAAATTGGTCAGATAACAAAGTGAAACTTTTTGTTGTATTGGCTGATGATAAAAATGCTGAATTATATGTTTCTTCTGCTTTATTTTTAAATAATGAAAAAACTTATGAATCAATTACGAAAGATATACCATCTTTTCATGTTTTTGAAAGAGAATTTTATGAACAATTTAATATTGAACCTATTGGACATCCTTGGTTAAAACCTGTTCGTTCACATAAAAAAGATTATGATTTTTTCAAAATGGATGGAGACGAAATTCATCAAGTTGCAGTAGGACCTATTCATGCTGGCGTTATTGAGCCAGGACATTTTAGATTTATGTGCAATGGGGAAATGGTCTACCATTTAGAGATTATGCTTGGCTATCAAAACAGGGGAATAGAAAAACTGATTTTGGCAAATCCAACAAATCAACTTGCTGAATCTATATGTGGAGATAGTGTTATTGGGCACAATTTGGCTTTTTCAAATGTTATTGAATCTCTTAAAGATATAAAAATAACAAAAAGAGCAAGGCTTATAAGAACTTTGGCACTTGAAATGGAGAGAATTGGAATACACATTGGTGATTTAGGTGCAATTTCTGGTGATATTGCTTACTTGATGGGGGCATCTGTTTTTGGAGCAACTAGAACATTGGTTATAAACACTATGCTTGAATTTTCTGGAAGCAGATTTGGCAGAGGACTTGTGAATATTGGTGGTGTTAATTTTGATATTGATGATAAAAAAATTGACAATGCCATTAAAACTTTGAATAAAGTTGAAAAAGATGTTTCAAGGATGGTTAAAACAATGCTTAAAAGTTCATCTGTTGTTTCAAGGCTTGAAAAAACAGGCGTTGTAAGTTATGAAAAGGCAAAAGAAATTGGTCTTGTTGGTATGGCAGGAAGGGCTTGTGGCGTTGATTTAGATTCAAGATTCGATTTTATAGATGAAATTTACGAATCGCTTAATATTGAAAGAAAAAATATAAAAGCTAAAGGCGATGTTAATTCAAGATTTAAATTGCGTTACAGAGAAATTAAGCAATCAATTTCTATTGCTATTAAAATTTTGAATATTTTAAAAACAGATTTTAAAGAAGATGTTATAGTTGATGGCAATTTTGATTATAAAAAAGATTCTTTTGCAATTTCTGTTGTTGAAGGTTGGAGAGGTGAAATTGTACATATTGGGATTACTGATATGAATTCAAATCTTTCAAGATATAAAATAAAAGATGCTTCATTCAATAATTGGTATGGTTTAGCTTTGGCTGTTAGAAATAATGGAATTTCTGATTTTCCTTTATGTAATAAAAGCTTTAATTTATCATACTCAGGAAACGATTTATAAGGATTAAAATATGTTTGAAACAATAAAATCAAGGTTTTATCAAGGACAACAATTTATAAAAGATATCAAAAATGCGCCAATGCGTGAACAATTTAGAGGTTTTCCAATTTTAGATAACGCAAATTGTAATAATTGTTCTAAATGTTTAAGTGTTTGTCCAACTAATGCCTTAAAATTAAATCCTATAACAATAGACATGGGGAAATGCACTTTTTGTGGTGCTTGTAAAAATATATGTAAAACAAATGCAATAGACTTTTCTAATTTTTATAAACTTGCGTCAACTGACCGCGAAAAACTTTTGATAACAGAAGATATCAACAACAATGATTTTTCAAACACAGCTATTATTGTCAAAAAAGAAATAAAAAGAATTTTTTCAAAATCATTAAAACTCAGACAAGTTTCAGCTGGTGGTTGTAATGGTTGCGAATTGGAATTAAACGCCTGCTCAAATGTAAATTTTGATATGGGCAGGTTCGGGATTGATTTTGTTGCTTCTCCTCGTCACGCAGATGGGATCGTGATAACAGGCCCAATCACAGAAAATATGGCCTATGCCCTTGAAGATTGTTATAAATCAATACCAGATCCAAAAATTGTTATACTTTGTGGTGCTTGTGCGATATCTGGCGGAGTTTTTCAGGGTAGCGAAAATCTGAATCGCGAATTTTTAGAAAAATATCCAATAGATTTATATATTCCCGGTTGTCCGGTTCATCCTTTAACCTTTATTAATGCAGTTTTAAGCTTTGTTGGCAGATAAATTATTTAAGAGACATATCAAAATGTTTAGTATTGTAACGTTTTAACTGTTTTCCATTAAGTTTTTGCGAATTTTGTCGATTTTTATATAGGTATTTGTATAAATGAAGGTCGGCAGTGGAAATCTCTAACAGATTTATCATACAAAATAAAGATATATTTAAAATTAATCCAAAGCAAGCTAAGCAAAATTATAAAGTTTCGTTTGGCAATAATTCTGAGGGTTTTTGGCCAGATGATAGTTTGGCAAAAGCAAAAATTGCGCTTGATAGAATTAATGAAAAACCTTTGTCTTTTGAAGAAAGAATGGAAATACTTCATTCAAAAACGCTAGGGGAAGAAGTTATTTCAAAAATTATGAGCTTTGATGATAAAGAATTTAAAGAAATCATTTCTTATATTGATATGGGAATGACTTATAATGAAGCAGAAGCTTTTTTTAGTTATCACAAAGGAAGCGATAGAGGATCGAAAATTTTAGATCTTTTAAAAAGTGGTGCAAAATATTCTTATGCAGTTGGTATTATTGAGAAAGAGAAATTCGATAATGAAAAAATAAAAACATTTAAAAAAGCCAAATTTGATTTTTCTGATGAGCCTAAATTTTTCAAAATTTTTGAAAAAGACGTGGATAGAATTTTTCAAAATGAAGACAAATATAAAATATTTTGTAAATTATTAGAAAAAGGAATTAATGGGAATATTGCAATATTAATGACGGAATTGAATCCTGAAAGTTTTCAAAAGATTGAAGAGATTGTAGATAATAAAGAAATTGAGTTTCCTGTTGATACCAAATGTATGTATGCCATGCATTCTTTTTCAGCTAATGAAATTAAAAAAGTTGGCGAACTTTGCAAACAATTTAATTTAGATAAAAACGATTTTAAAAACTGGATTCAAATAAATAGAAGAAGAGATTTAGATGAAACGCAAAAACTTCTTGAAATGAATGTTCCGTTTGATGTTTTGCCAATGGAAATTCTTCTTGATGACGATAAAATAAAAGATGCTGTTAGATTCGCAAATGAAAATAAGGTTAGTTTATCTCCTGTTATAACAATCATGCAAAGAGATGAACTCGGCGATGTTGAAAAAGAAAAAAGTTTAGAATATTTTAAAAATGAAGCAATTGATGAAAAGTTTTCAATGCAACTTGCTAGATATGATGATAAAATTGCCCTTGAAACTATTGAATATGTAAATAAAGGCTTAGATTATAATTCAGCTATTATTTTGGCAAGTTATGATTTAAAACCTGAAGAAAAAGAAGTAATTTTAAAATTTATACTTGATGGGTTATTTAAACATGTTCCAGACGCAGACAATTTTTTAAAAGTAGATATTGATAAAAAAATAAAGGATAAGGCATTAGAGCTTATTAAACTTGGTGCCTGCATACCATTTGCACTAACATGTGGCGCTTCTGAAGAAGCTTATCAAGAGGCTTTGGATTTGATAGAATCTGGTGCTTGTGAAGATTTAGATGGTATT
Organism: Cyanobacteria bacterium SIG30; assembly: GCA_015152475.1. GTDB lineage: Bacteria > Cyanobacteriota > Vampirovibrionia > Gastranaerophilales > Gastranaerophilaceae > SIG30. Next base: position 204,560 of record SUTW01000002.1, read on the forward strand.
TATCCATATAATGCAGATGATTTTTTGTCGCAAGCAAAATTGATTAGATTAGGTGTTCCAAAAGCTGATTTGTCTATGTTCCCATGCATTTATGATGAAACACATAAAGAACTTATGGAAAGAGGTATTTCATTTGAAACGATTAAAAAAATTCAAGAGGAAAAATTACCATTGATTAACTCAGAGGTTGTGAAAGACCTTGTAAAAAATGGTATTGATTATGAAATTGCCTGTAAAATATATGAAGTTTTGCCCGAATTACCGTTTGGAATTGAAACAATTAATAAGGTTATAGGGGATAATTTACCTTTTGAAAAAATCATAAAACTTGCACAAATTCAAAAAGAAAAACAAGTTTTTAAAAAAGAAGATATCAAACTTGTTCAGGCTTTTGCACAAAGAATGGATAAATTTGAAGATTTTGATGTAATTTATAAGCTTGGTTTCTTTAACAAAAAAGCCCTAGACAATTTTGATGAAATTACAAAAAGAGGTGTTGATAAGAAAAAGGGAGTCGAAATTTTAGCTTTATCACAAATTGATTTTAAAAATACTAGAGAAATAGATAGAGCTTGTGAACTTTTAAAAAGAGGTATTAAAAGCCAATATATTCCTTATTTTATTAGTGATGATAATGAATTTTTAAGAGCGTTAAATGATAAAACTAATTTTGGTGTAGTCTATGGCAGTAATATTGGTTCAATATACATGGCAAAATTTGCAAAGGATGGTTTGAAATTAGATGATATAAAGTTAATTTGCTCAAAATATTCATATAATCAAGAAACGCTTCAGCTTCTTGATAGATATTTAACTAAAGGACATGATTTGGAAACTGCTATAAGTATTGCAAATTATCCTGTTTATTATAATTCGGGTACAATAGAACAGGAATTAATAGATAAGCTGGATTTTGTTTCGGATGCAATTTTAAGTGGCTGTACTTATGAATTTATGTCAAAAATTTGCGGAGATAAAAATAAAATTACTAAATTTAAAAATCTTATAAAAGATGGCATTAAACCTGTTGTTGCAGAAAAAATTGTTGTTTTGGAAATTGATAAAAATGATAAGAAACAAATTGATAGAGTAGAAAAAATTGTCAATTTGAATTTAAACGAAGAATTTAAAAAAAATAATCCGAATCCATTAATGCATGATTTTTTGGATGAACTTTTCGATTTTAAAAATTATGATATACATTGTTTTAAAGCATTAATGGATGCAAATATAAGTGTTGAAAACATTGTTAAAAGTGCAAGGATTTTTGTAAAATCGCCATTTAAGCAAGCAATGAAACATCCAAATTTATATTTAAGCGATATTCCATTTGAAGATACTGAAAAGATAAATGGTGAATACCCAAAAGTTTCGGCAGAAAGAATGGAAAAATACCAATGCAAAATGATGGATTTTTTCCAAAGAAAAATAACAAAGATTTTGCGCGCACTTCAATATTTAGATGTTGATACATTTAATCAAATGATGGATAAAAGAACATCTATTTTTGGAGAACAGTTGGAAATGCTTAATCGAATGGATAATGAGCATTATGAGCTTGTTTCAAAAATTATTAAGTGCCGAAAAGACGATGGTAAGCTGTTGAGCGCAAAAGAAAAAATTGATCTTTCAAAATTGGTTTTTTATCATCAACTTGGCTATCTTGATGTTGATTATCTTGAAAAACTTGTTGAAGACGGAAAAATCAATATCAACACAATTAATAATACTGTATTTGAAAAAATGATTGATGTTATAGGAATTCCGCCAGAACAAATAAAAGATATTCCAGAAGCAAAACTTGAATTTGATAAAGATTATATGCATCTTCTTTTGAGAACTCAAACAAGTGCTGACTTTTTATTGTCTTTAGGACAGGCAAGAACACAGGAAGATCTAAAAAGTATTAGAAAAGAACTGGTTGAACTATTGGAATTACCTGATGAAGATATTATTCATAACGGTTTAACGCGTGAAGGTTGTAAACGACTTTTGGATTTAGTTGATCGTATGCCCGAAATGGCAGAAAAAGATATTTACAGGGAATTTGTAAAAATTTCTCCTTTTGCACACGTTGACTGTTCGCCTCAGGATGTTGCAAAACTAGCAATTTTAAATGATTTCAAAGATTATATTGTTAATGGGGATAGCAAATTTGCTCTAGACAATTCTAAAACTAAAGAAAAATTTGAAGAATTGGGTTTAAATTATTCAAATTGGTTAAATTATAATGAAGAAATAGGACTTAAATTAAATGACAGACAATATAACATTAAAATGTGGGATAGGAACCCTCAAAAAGATTTATTTATGGGTAATAGAACTTCTTGTTGCACGGCTGTAATTGATGGTGCGAATGGAAAAGCTACTCCGATATATCTTGTGAATACAGCATTTAATGTTGTTCAAATTCAAGATGAAAATGGAAATATTGTCGGGATGTCCAGAATTTTTGTTTCCAAAATTGATGAAAAACCTTCAATTGTGATTGAAAATATTGAATTAAATAATGCATTTTTGAAAAATAAAACCGAAGAACAGCTAGTGCTTATCAGAGATAAAATGTTTGATTATATAAAAGGAGTTGCAAAAAAACTTTCTTGCAAAGACGATGTAAAGGTTTATTTTTCTAAGAATTATACTCATGTGCCTGTTGATAATTATACTTCTCAAAACAAAAATGTTGAATTTGTGGGCGATATTTCAAGTGATACAATTTATCTTAACTGTAAACCTGGTTGGATTGAACCAAAGAAATTGAAAGATGAGCAATGCGTATTATATGAAGTGTAATTTTTATAAATAATTATTTTTATATTACGGTTTTGTAATATTTTTTAAAAAATAAGCAACTATTATGCTTTAGAGCTTTTCTTAATTCATAAATAAAAAGGAAAGGTTTATTATGCAAATTCAATCTACAAATCTTGGATTTAAAGGAAGTGTTGCAAGACAAGCTTATTATCAGCCAAATCCAAAAACTGGTGTAACGGGTTATGAAGAAAGAAGCTTTGAAGAAATGATTAAAAGCTATGATGATGCAATTGAAGCAATAAAACAAAAAAAGAAAATGGCAATTGAGCTTGATAAATTTATGAGAGAAGATAATGAAGTTCAAAAATTAATCAAACAACTTCCAAAAAATGAATATATTAGCGTGAATAATTTTATTGAACCAGATAATTATCAAAAATTTACGCTAAAACCACTTAAACTAGATACAATGGGGTGGGACCAAGATGGTTTTAGACTGGAAAAAAGAGCACTTAACGAAAATGGCGAAATTGATAAAGAAGGCATACTAAAATGGCTTCAAAAAACAATTAGTTATTATGGAACAGGCGAATAATTAAGTAAATATTTATAATATTTAAAAAACCCACCAAGGTTAATCTGGTGGGTTTTAATTCGGAGAGGGCGGGATTCGAACCCGCGGTGGAGTCGCCCCCACACAGACGTTCCAGGTCTGCACCTTAAACCACTCGGACACCTCTCCTTGTTTTGTAAATATTATCATAAAAATAGCAAAAAATATTCTTTATAAGTTTAATATTTCATGTTAGGAGAAAAAATATGAAAATATCACCAATTAGTTATTCTGCATACAATGTAAAAAATGCAAATGTCCAAAAATCACCAGTTGCTTTTGGCGAAGTTCATGGTGCATGCAATTCTTATGTGACAAGATTGAAAGGCGTTAATAATCAAACATTAGAAATTAAAGACAAAAATGATATATTTACTGTTGAAAATATTTCTGATGAAAAAGTTGGGTCAAAATTCTTGCTTAGACCAACTGATCCTGAATTTAAGGATTTAACAATTTTATTTACTCCAAAATCTTATTTAAAATCAGAAGTAAATGATTTAAGCGTTTCTTTTAATAATAGTTTGTCATTTAAAGGTCAGGTTTGGGGAAGTATCAGAAAATATGATGATAGTTCTTCAGATGAAACAATGAAAAAAGCATATAGCGATTTTTGGAAAACAGGAATGCACGATGTAGCTAGTTATATTTACAGAAACGAAAATTCTAAAGACGTTAAAGATGATTATAATTTCTTTATTCCAAGTGACGGTGACGGCACAAGATATCGTGATATCACAAAATTACAAGGTGGGGTCACAAAACCTGCATCTAAAATTCCTGCAACTTTAAATGGACATGAAATGCGTCTTGTTCAAGGAATTTTAACTAATTTTTCTAAAACCGGAAAGGTTGAAGCTGATGGTTTTAATTTTGTTGAAGTTGAACCTGCTATGGGAAGTGCGTATGCTTTCTTGGAAGGTTTAGCATCTGGACAAATTCCAACTTCTAAACCAATTGTTTTTTCTTGGGGTGATAATTTCTCTGATATCGATATAACAAAATTAATGCAATATCATGAAAAAAATAATGCTGGTATGACAATTTTGACATTGCCAGTTGATACAGAAAGAATAGTTTCATTAGGTGCGGTAAAAGTTAAAGATGCTGACAACTTAGAAATGATTGATTTCTTTGAAAAGCCAAAAGATAAAGATTTAATTCAAAGTTTTGTAATTCCAGGTACTGAAGATAAATGTCTTGGTGCAGTTGGCCCTTATGTTTTATCAGCCGAAGCTCTTGAATGGTTAAAAGAAAATTATGTTAAAAACCCTGATAATTTTAAAGACCATGAAGGTAAAGTTGATTTTTCAAGAAAGGTTGTAGGTCAGCTACTTCCACTTATGGCCTCAGGTGAAATTAAAGATAAAAATGGAAATGCTTTAAGGATGATGGCATACGAAAAACCAGAAACTGATACCTGGTCTGATTTAGGTTCTGAAAAAGATTTTACAAACGAAATGAAGAATGTTAAATTGGGTTATTTCTATAATATGCCTGACGAAATGAGACAAAGTATTTCTGAAAACGTTGACAGATATGGAAATATTACGTTTAACCAAAAAGATAAGGCACTATTAAACAGATTTTTGGATAAATATGATATCGATTTAAGAAATGCAATTATTTGTTCAAAATAAAATTTAAAACAAAACTATATAATTATTAAACCAAAACAAAAGCCGGCTTATTGAGCCGGCCTTATTCTATTTCTTTTAATTGGCAATGTGCCTTAAATGCGGTTAGATTTTTTTGTGCGATATAATGTTTTTTATTTGCATTTATTTTGTTTGCAATGCTTATTGCTTTTTCGTATATTTTTATAATTTTTTGAGCAATTTCGCTTTGTTTTTCGCTATTTAATAAAGGCAAAGTTTCTTCTAAACATTTTGCTCTAAGCGATAATAAATCAATTTGCAAACCGTCATTTTCTTGTGCAATTGCTTCTTGAAGTGCTAATTCTGTATACATTTTAGCACTTTCGATATCAGATTGTTTTAAATAAGCTTGCGCTAATAATTTATTAAATAAAATATTGAAATATATTGAATTTTTTCTTGAATCTTTGCAGATTTTAATTGATTTTTCGCAAATTTTAATACATCTTTCGGAATCATTTAGTTGCAAGCTTGCTTTTGCACCAACATACCATGATAAAAGTGCTCCTAAGGTTGTCCTTTGTTTGCTTGTGAAATAAGACATTTGTTGGTCACAAATTTCAAGAGCTTTGAGATTGTCTGATTCTTCAAGAAGGACAAAAGCCAACAATATTTTTAATAAGTTTTTGCTATTTTCGTCATTATTGTTGTTTGCAAATGCAACTGCTTCAAATAATTCATTTTTAATGTTTTCCATATCATGCTTCATAATTTTGTTTACAAGATTTATGAAGTTCCATTCAGAAACAATAGCGGGTTCTTCAATCGCATAAGAAAAATCTTTAACAACTGATTGCAAAATGTCGTCTGAAATTTTTGTTATTCCTTTTATTGTGTATGCTGTTGCTGTTGCAAATGCTAATTGTAATTTTGTGTGCAATAAATCAATGTTTTTATTTTTGTCTTTAAATATTTCTTTTTCTAATTCTTCGATTAGTGTAAATGCCAGACAACTGCCTTGTTGCGCATAAGAATGCGCCAAAGTTACATTTGCACTAAGCCAAGTTTTATAAACATCAAGAATAGAAATGTAATCATAATTTTTTGGATGTTTGAAATATTCTTGCAAAACGGGGTTAATTTCATTATTTACAAGATTTATAATTTCTTCCCAGTTTCCTATTTTTAAAAGTGCGTTTAATTTTCTTGTTTTTATTAATGCTCTTTGAAAATCACATTTTTGTTTGTTAAATAATTCCAAAATATTATCTACTGTTTCAATAATTGCAGGATAGTTTTGAGTTATTTTGCAAGATTGTATTAAATAACCAGATAATTCGATTACTTTATTTTCGTCACCTTTTTCTTTTGCCCAAATTACTGCATTTGAAAGATAATCTATTGCTTCTTTTGGATTTTTTTCATAAATTAATTTTCCAACTCTTTCACATATGTTGTTTTTGACATATGGTTTATTTGAAATCATTGCATTTTCAAGAAGTGATAAGCTTTGTTTTTGTGAAAGAATATATAAATTTACATCACCAATATATGATGCATATTTTAAATTTTGTGTCCATAAATTAAATGCAAGGTCTTTATTTTCTGTTGTTTGTGCAAGTAGAGCCTTGATTGCAGGGCTTGAGATTTTTCTTTTGCAAATTTCATTTAAAAATTCATTTTGCAATTCTCTCATGCTTTCATCATTTTTTGCTCTGTCATAAATATATGACCAAACAAGATTATTTTTGAATACATATGAATTCAAAGAAACTTTTTTGATAAAACATTTATCTATCAATTTATTTGCAATTTTGTTGAAATCATCTTCTTCAAGGTTTAATACTTTTGCAAGTGCGGATTTGTTGAAGCGCCCACCAAGCAACGAAGATAAGCTTAAAAGGTTATATTCTTGTTCATAATGCTCTTTTAAAATATTGCATCTTAAATCCAAAATTTCATCTAATGTTTGAGGAATGCATTCATCAATATAGTTTTCATCAAAATAATATTTGCCATCTTCTAAACAAATTTTATTTGTGTCTTTTAGATAATGCAATGCCTGTTCGATATATGCAAAATTACCTTGTCCATATGCTAAAATTTGGTTCAAAATTTCATCTGGCAAGACTTTTTCTTCATTAAATTTTTCTTTTATATATTTTTTTACATAATCATTGTCTTTTGCTGCTAAATTTATATTTAAACAAGCATTTTTTGGAAGTTTTTCGCTTTGAATGTACATTTCAATTGCGTGTTGATTTTTATACAAAAGAAGCAATTTTGATGTTTCAAGGAAATCATTTTGGATTAGATATTTTAAAAATTCAAATGACGATTCATCTACTAAATCAAAATCATCAATGATTAAAACCAGCTTATTATCCCCTCTTAAAAGTTCAAGAATTGTTTTAATGTCTTGGAAGGTTTTTTGTTTATTTTGGAAAATATTTTCGTAAAAATCTTCTTTGATTGGATAAATTATGTTTATTAAATTATCAACGATATCTGAATTTTTTGTTGCATCTATTGGTAGGTTTTTAAGAAGATAATCTCTTACATCTTTAACTCTTTCTTCATATTTGCTTGGTGCAAATGTTAAACGGAATAAAGATAGAAATATATCTTGGAATAAACCCATAGGAGTTACTTGGGTTAATGGGGTGCATTGTCCCATAAGTATAACATTTTGATCTTCTTCAAGTTGTTCTTGCAAACTTTCAAGCAGGTGTGTTTTTCCAAAACCTCTTGGAGCACTAACTGAAATTGCTTTAATTTCACTTGATGCATTATTTATTGCATCTTTAATTAATGCAACAGCATCTTGAGTGTTTGTTGTTTCATTTTGTGTGAACACTGGTTTTTGGTCAAGAAAAACCATTTTGTATGAATTGTTTGATATTTTTATAAGCGAAATTTCATCATTTAAAATTTTATAAGCATTACAAGAAACAATTATATCCTTTTCGATACCGTGTTCAAGCTGTTCTATATTTTTGTTTTCTTTAAATTCTTCTTCTGTTGTTATTGCAAATTTATATGAAATGTTTGCACCTAAGATTTCCGCTAAAATATTATTTAATTTTGCAATTTCTTCTTTAAATTTATTTGCTTTTGATAAGAAGCCAATTTTTCTAACGTAATTTGTTTTAAAACATGCAACATTTGGTTTTATAAAGTCACATTCTGCGTTAAAACCAATTCTTATCGCAGCTCTTATATTTAATAAAACTTTTTGTTCAAATTCTTCATCTTTATATTTTTCAAAAATATTTTTAAGACTTATAAAGTCAACCATAACAACCAATTTTGGTGTTACATTTTGCACTTTTTCTTTTATTTTTTGTTTAATTTTGTCTTTTGCGGGATTTGATTGAAGTTCAACCTGTTCCATTTTAAGTTGTGGTTGTGGCTGAGGCTGTGTTTCTTTAATTTCTTCAACTTTTTTTTCCTGGATATTTTGTTTTTGTTCGTTTATTTCTTCTTTTAAATTGTTATCTTCAACCTTTTTAGCCTCTTCAACATTTGGCAATTCATAGAAACATTTTCTGCAATGTGTTGCTGAGGCATAGTTTGCGCTGTTACATTTTGGACAAAATTTAACAAATACAAAACCGCATTTTTGACATAGTGAACTGCCTAACCTAGATAAACTTTTGCAACGTGGACACGTTATCATAAGCTTCAACTTACAAGTTGGGCAAATTAAATCATTAGGGGAGACTTCACTTTTACATTTTGGACATTTCATATTATTGTTCACAAAATTTACACTTCAATTATATAACAAAATTTATTTTAGTCCAGTAAAAAGACATAAAATTTAAAATTCTCTTGAACCATTAAAAAATGTATGATATTATCACCTTATGAAATTGGGAGTAAATATTGATCATGTTGCAACATTAAGAAATGCTAGAGGCGGAGTTGAGCCTAGTGTTCTTGATGCCGGAATTGTTTCTCAAAATTCTGGTGCAACAGCTATAACAGTTCATTTGAGAGAAGATAGAAGACATATTGTTGATAATGATGTTATTGAGCTTAAAAAAGCATTAAAGATAAACATTAATCTTGAAATGGCAGCAGTTGATGAGATGAGGGATTTTGCAATTAAGTTAAAGCCATATTCTTGCTGTTTAGTTCCTGAAAGACGTCAAGAATTGACAACAGAGGGCGGTTTGAATGTTGTTTCTCAATTTGAACATATTAAAAATATAGTTTCTGATTTAAAAAATGCAGGGATTGTTGTTAGTCTTTTTATTGATCCTGATTTAGAACAAGTTAAAGCATCATATGAAACTGGTGCGCAGTATATAGAATTACATACTGGCTGTTTTGCAAATGCTAGTGGCGAAGACCAAGAAAAAGAACTTGAACGCCTTAAAAACGCAGCAATTTATGCTCAGGAACTTGGTTTAAATGTTAATGCAGGACATGGTTTAAATTACGAAAACGTTTCACGAATGAAAGAAATTGAAGGTTTATGTGAATTAAACATAGGCCACAGCATTATTTCAAGAGCAATTTTTGTTGGCCTTGATTCAGCTGTTTCTGAAATGGTTGAACTTATCGCATAAAATTTTAGTTGAAATTTAACTTTGTTTGTTGCATGATAGTTTTGTTGGCAGTTTTATTGTCAATTAAAATTAAATAAATTTTTGAATGGCAAGGTAGCTCAGCTGGTGAGAGCGCACGGCTCATACCCGTGAGGTCGAGAGTTCGAATCTCTCCCTTGCTATTTTTGTTCTATAAATTTTCATTACGCAAAAAAGATTTTTTTTCATGTTTATTTATCAAAAAGGAGATTGTAATTGATTAATAAAATAAATTTTGCAGGTCGAGTTATCTGGGCTGATAACACAAGAAATCTGGCAAGCAAGGAAGAAACGGACAGTATTAGACAATACACAATGGATAATAATTGCGATGTTATTGTTTGCAATAGAGATTATTATCAGGATAATGTTGGAAAATATAAATGTATTGTTATTAAGGGTGATAGTGAAACAGGGACAAATAACTGCAAGATAAAAATTATCGATTTTAAGCATCCTGAAAAAAACAAAGAAAAAAAGATTGATTTTAACATATAAAAATCTCTATTTTGCAGGTTTTTTATATGTATTTGAGTTATATTTGGCAAAAAATTTTTTTACAATTTTTATATAACCGAAGGCTTGAAAATGAAAATCTGTTCAGTAAATTTTAATAATTTATATAACAATCTTTATTGCAAGAATAAAAATTATAATTATTTTGGCGACTTACATTCAGATTGTTTTGTTAAATCAAAAAATGTTGCTTTTACGTCTTTGGAAAAACGAAATAAAGATGTAAATTTGTTTATGAACGATCTAATAACAAAAGTTTCTTCGCCTGAATTTTTAATGTCGGATATTTCAAATACAATACATAAATATTCAAAACATGTAAATGTTAAACCAATGAGTAAGGCACCTAAAGAAGTATTATTTTCAGAAAAATTACAAGGTGTTTATTGTACTCCTCTGGTTTTTGATGAAACAAGCAACAAATTTTTTATTCCAAAGAAGAATAGAAATTTTTATTTCAGAGAAGAAACTTTAAAAAATGATTTTGGCAATATTTCAGCTTTTATAAATGCGGTACATGAATTCACACATATTCTTCAAAGCGAAGAAAATGAACCAAAACAAATAAATCTCTTTAATAGTTATATTGAAGAAAATAAATCCAATGTTAATGATGCGCTTGAACAGGTTTATCTTGTTATGGGTTTAGCAAACACTATTGAAGAGAATATTGCAAGACCATTTCTTGACGCACTTTCTGAAAATGAAGAAATTCTTTATAGAAGAGTCGAAAATGGCAAAAAGGATATTCTGCCTTGGTTATCTAGAAAAAAACAAGTAACCGATATCAATGATTATGTTGAACAAAAGGTGATTTCATCTATTAAAAATGCTGAATCAAAATTTAATAAAAAAGTAGATAAAGGTTTGCTTTTTAAAAACACAATAATACATTTTGAAAAAGAAATTGAAGCTTATGAAAATGAAAATCAGGCATATAAACTTTGTTTACAAACAGAATGCCCTGATTCTTTATTAAGAATTGAATTGTATAAAAATGCAATAGAAGCTTTGAAACAAATGAAAGAATAAAATTATTCAAGCGCTTTTGCAAGAATATCATAATATATTGCAAAAGCATCAATATTTAGATTGTTATCAGTCTCTAAACTTTTTCTTGCAACTTCAGCTTCTGTTGTATAAGCTTCTTTTTCATCTAGTGCCCTTGTTTTGCAATAAGTTTTTACTTTTTTCATTACATCTTCATATTGTTCATTTTTAGGTATCTTGGCAAGAATTTCTGGATGTTCTTTCTCAAACAAGGTCATAACATGATCAAAAACCATTTTGAAATTGTCTTTTAATTCTTTTTGCATTTCGTTTTCATTTTTAAAACCAGCGGATGAATATATTGTATTTCGCGTGATAGGAGCTTCTTGAGGGACAATAAAACCATATTTCATGAATGCTTGTTTATCTATATGTTCTTGTATACCTGCAAGTACATGTGTTGCTTGTATTTGTGTATCAAATGGCTTAAACGCAGTTTCTGCAATAGCCATTATGGCGGTTGCATATTGGTAATTTCCTTTTGTCATTAATTTAAGTTCATCAAAACATTGATGTGTATCATTTTGTTTAATATGTGTAAATTCGTGTGCACAATCCATTACAAACGAAAGTTTTTCTATTTTGTCCGGATTTCCTTTTGGCAACTTGATATACATATCTTTTGCATCTACATTGAAATTTTCATCTATATGTGAAGTAAAATATGCACCATAATTTTCAGCATCTGTTAGTGTTTCTTTTAATTTGGACATAGGATGAATAGTTGTGTTTTCTGTATATTTTGAAGTTATTTTTGATATATCTTCAAGGGACAAATCTTTTTTATTACTTATATTCATTATTTCATTTGAATATTCAAGTGCAGTTTTAACATTTGGTTTAAGCGTCTTTTTATGAGGTTTTTTGCTACTAAAACTTACAGTGTCTTTTGCTGGTGTTCTTTCTAGTTTATTTGGTTTTAAAAAAGAAGCTTTATGAATATTTTGCGAATACGTAACGGGGCTTAAATTTATTTTCATTTTAATTCCTTTTTTGTTGTTTTTATAAAGCTTGCTGAATTTTTAAAATTAACAAAAACAAAAGAAATTTTTACATAACTTAAAAAAATCTATAGCCCATCTGGTTAGCTTTTTGGCGGGTATAAATTTTCTTTCTTATCAATACAATAATTTTTAAAAAAATAAGGAGAAAATTATGATAAAGATGTTTTTAAAATGGTTTATGTTTGCACTTGTTATAGTTTTTATTGCATGGCTTGTTCCAGGTGTTAGTGTTGATAGTTTTCCAAATGCAATGCTTGTCTGTGTTGTGATTGCCCTTATAAATGTTTTTATCAGACCATTAGTTGAATTTATCTCTCTGCCAGTTACTTTTTTGACTCTTGGTTTATTTTCTTTTGTGATAAATGCTTTGTTATTTCTGCTTGCAGGAATTTTAACTCCAGGCTTTGGAGTTAAAGGTTTTTTGAGTGCTCTGCTTGGGTCTGTTATTTTGTCTTTGTTTGCAAGTTTTATAAATAAAATAAATTAAATTTAGATATTGTTCCTCTATTTATAAAACTTAATATTTTATTTTTTTATAGCAATTTTTATTGCGTAAAAAACTTAAAATACGTAGAGGATAAAAATAGGGGGAATTATTTTATGTCGGTTAACGGTATTTATGGTTATAATTATAATCCAACTACCAATGAATTTAATGTAATAAATAATCCATATAATGTGGATTTAAATCAACAGGACGCGTCAGTTTTTGATGTTAGTGAAAATACAGGTAATACTTGTACTGACGGGAATGATGATGGAAAAGTCGGTTTTTTTGCAGGACTTGGGTCTTTTATAAAAGGGGTTTTTAAACCAATAAAAGAGGCAATCAAACACCCAATTAAAACTGCTCTTGCTATTGCTGGTGGTGCAGCTTTAATTGCCGTGACTGGTGGTGCTGCGACTCCATTTTTAATTGCAGGTGGTATTGGATTAGGTGCCATTCAATTAGGAAAAGGTTTATATGGTGCAGCAACAGCTAAAACAGATGCACAGAAAAAGGATGCTTTGGAAAATATGGGTACTGGCACATTTACGCTTGCAAGTTCAGCTTATGCTGCCAAAACTTATATGAAACATACAGCACAAACAATAAAACCAAATAATGATGCACCTCAATTACCGCCACCAAAAAATGGCGCACCTCAATTGCCACCAAAAGGCGCTGAGGTACATCAGGCACCAATTAATCAAACGGGAGCTGCGCCTAATCCAACAGCTGGTACTTCGGCTCCACCAAAATGGGATGCAAATAGCATAAAAGTAGCTATGGAAAATGCATCAAAAACGGGTAATGTTAAAAAAGTTTATAGAGATATTGCATTAGATATACATCCGGATACCGCAACGGTTCAATATGTTGACGCAGGTGAATTGATGACTTATTTGCAACAATTAAAATTGCAATATGCTGCTTAACGGTTTAAATAATTTGCAATAAAAAAGACAAGATTTCTTCTTGTCTTTTTTATTTTTTGAACTTAAAAAATATGAGAGAAAAAATACAAAAAAACATTTGCAAAAACAATACTTTTACCTTGTTTTAAATTTTGTCCATGCTACAATTTTGTTATGGTGTTTAAAACCATGTCTGTACAGCAATAGCCTTAAAAGGCAAGGAGTTAATAATATGACAACAAAAAGTAGCCCAGTAAATTATCAAGAAATTGATGAAATACTGAAGAAGTATGATTACAAAAAATCAAATCTAATCGCTATGTTGCAAGCTATTCAAGAAGTATACAGATACTTACCTGAAGAAGCTATGACTTACATTGGCGAAAAAGTTGACGAACTTTCTCCAGCAACAGTTTTTGGTGTTGCAACATTTTATGCTCAATTTTCACTTGAACCAAAAGGAAAATACGAAATTAAAATTTGTGACGGAACTGCTTGCCACGTTAGGGGTTCAATGCCAATTTACAATTCAGTTATTCAAAGATTTAATCTTAAAGATGGCAAATTTACAACTGAAGATGGTTTATTCTCAGTTGAAACAGTTAGTTGCTTAGGTGCGTGTGGTCTAGCACCTGTTGCGGTTGTTAACGGTAAAGTTTATCCACAAATGACAACAGATGCAATGAAAATAGTTATTGACACTATCCTTGAACGTGAGAAAGGCGAATAGTTATGGTAGAAAAAGCATTAAATATTGATATAAAAGAAGAGCAAAAGAAAGCTCAAGCAAAACTTGACGAACAAGGCATAAGAGTTCTTGTTTGCGCAGGTACAGGTTGTGTAGCTAATGGTTCTTTGGAAGTTATCGAAAAATTTAAAGAACTTGGTGTTGAAACTGGCAAATTAACAGCTGAAGATAAAGTTACAATTATTCCAACTGGTTGTCACGGTTTCTGCGAACAAGGTGTACTTGTTTGTATTCCACAACTTCATACAACTTATGTAAAAGTTAAAATTGATGATGTTGAAGAAATTGTTGAAAGTCATATTAAAGGTGGAAAAGTCGTTGAAAGACTTCTTTATGTTGACCCACAAACTAAACAACATGTTCAATCTGATGAAGAAATTAATTTCTATAAAAAACAAACAAGAACAGCTTTGGTAAATTGTGGTAATGTAGATGCTGAATCATTAGATGAAGCAATCGCAGTACAAGGTTACGAAGCTCTTTACAATGTTTTAAAAACAAATGATCCAGATGCGGTTATTCAAGAAATTCTAGATTCTGGTCTTAAAGGTAGAGGTGGCGCAGGCTTCCCAACAGGTCTTAAATGGAAATTCACTGCCGCTAATAAAGGTGGAAAATCTTATGTAGTTTGTAATGGTGACGAAGGCGACCCAGGTGCTTTCATGGATCGTTCAGTTATGGAAGGTGACCCACACAAACTTTTAGAAGGTATGGCAATTGCTGCTTTTGCAATTGGCGCTGATGAAGGTTATATTTATGTTCGTGCTGAATATCCTCTTGCAATTAAACGTTTGAGAAAAGCTATTCAAGAAGCTGAAGAAAGAGGTTACTTAGGTAAAAACATTATGGGAACAGATTTCTCATTTGTTCTTCACATTAAAGAAGGTGCTGGTGCATTTGTTTGTGGTGAAGAATCAGCTCTTATTGCATCAATCGAAGGTGAGCGTGGTATGCCAAGACCAAAACCACCTTTCCCAGCAAATAAAGGTTTATTTGGTAGACCAACACTTATTAACAACGTAGAAACTTTGGCAAACGTTCCAGCTATTATGTTAAAAGGTGCTAAATGGTTTGCTTCCATGGGTACTGAATCAGCTAAAGGTACAAAAACTTTTGCTTTAACTGGTGAAGTTAATAATACTGGTCTTATTGAAGTTCCAATGGGTACAACTTTAAGAGAAATCATTTTTGATATCGGTGGTGGTATCCGTGGTGGCAAAAAATTCAAAGCTGTTCAAATTGGTGGACCATCAGGTGGTTGTTTAACTGAAGAGCATCTTGACGTTAAAATGGACTATGATAGCCTTGCAAAAGCAGGCGCTATGGTTGGTTCAGGCGGTCTTGTTGTAATGGCTGAAGATACTTGTATTGTTGAAGTTGCAAGATTCTTTATGAATTTTACTCAAAATGAATCTTGTGGTAAATGTGTACCTTGCAGAGAAGGTACTAAAAATATGCTAAAAATTCTTCAAAAAATTGTTAATGGTCAAGGCGAAATGGAAGATCTTGAACTTTTAGAAGAATTAGCACTTGCTGTTAAAGACGGTTCTTTATGTGGACTTGGTAAAACTGCTCCAAACCCAGTTTTATCAACTTTAAAATATTTTAAAGATGAATACATTGCTCACATTAAAGATAAAAAATGTCCTGCAGGTGTTTGTGCAGCATTAAAAACTATTAAAATTGAAGCAGATTTATGTAAAGGTTGTACAAAATGTGCTAGAACTTGTCCTGTTGGCGCAATTGAAGGAACAGTTAAAAATCCTCACACAATTGATCAATCAAAATGTATCAAATGTGGTGCTTGTTTAGATTCTTGCCCATTCAAGGCAATCAAGGAATATTAGGTGAGGTGAAAATGACAAATACATTATTTATAAACGGAAAACAAGTAGAATATACTAATGAAAAAAACTTACTTGAAGTTATCAGAAAAGCAGGTTTTCAAGTTCCAACATTATGCTATCGCCCAGATTTAACACAATTTGGTGCTTGTAGAATGTGTGTTGTTGAAATTGAATATCCAAACGGAAGAGTTGTTGTGAATTCATCATGTACAGCACCTCCTGAACCAAACATCAACGTAAAAACAAACACTGACAGAGTTAGAAAAATAAGAAAAACTGTTCTTGAATTATTACTTTCTAACCATGACAGAGAATGTACAACTTGTGATAGATCTGGTACTTGCGAACTTCAAAAATATGCTGAAGAATATGGTATTAAAGAACTTAGATACGCAAAAAAAGCTCCAGAAGATTATCTGCCATTAGATACATCAAACCCATCTATTGTTAGAGATTCAAATAAATGTATCTTATGTGGCGCTTGCGTTAGAGCTTGTAGCGAATACCAAGGACATTCAGTTTTGGGTTTTGCAAACAGAGGTTCTAAAACAGTTGTTCAACCAATGGCTGGTAAAGAATTAAAAAATGTTGATTGCGTTTTATGTGGACAATGTAAAACAGTTTGTCCAACTGGCGCTTTGACTATCAGAAATGAAATTAACGAAGTGTGGGATGAAATTAACAACCCTAACAAAAAAGTAGTTGTTCAAGTTGCTCCTGCTGTTCGTGTTGCAATTGGTGAAATGTTCAATATCCCTGCTGGTGAAAATGTAATTGGTAAGTTATATGCAGCAATGAGAAGAATTGGTTTTGATCTTGTATTTGATACAAACTTCGCAGCCGACTTAACAATTATGGAAGAAGCAAGTGAATTCTTAGAAAGAGTACAAAAAGGTGAAAATCTTCCATTATTTACTTCTTGCTGTCAGGCTTGGGTTAAATATGTTGAAACTCATCACCCTGATATGATTAAAAATCTTTCAAGTTGCAAATCACCACAATCTATGTTGTCATCAGTTGTAAAATATGTCCTTCCAAAAACAACAGAAGGTTATACAGATGATAATATTGTGGTTGTTTCTGTTATGCCTTGTTCAGCTAAAAAAGCCGAAATTAAACGTAAACAGTTAACAGCAAATGGTAAATTTGATACTGATTATGTTTTAACTACTCAAGAATTTGGTCAAATGATTAAATCTGCTGGTTTAGATTTAAATAATCTTGAACCTGAAGAAGCTGATTCTCCATTTGGTCAATACACTGGTGCTGCAACAATCTTTGGTGCATCTGGTGGTGTAGCTGAAGCTGCTGCAAGAACTGCTTACTATATGGTAACTGGTGAAAACATTGCAAACAATGATATCAAAGAACTTAGAGGCGTTGATGAAAAATCATACTCAAAAGTTGTTGAACTTGATATTAAAGGCACAAAAGTAAAAATTAAAGTTGTTTCAACTTTAAGAGAAGCCGAAAAGGCTATTCAAGAAATTAAAAATGGTACTGCTGATTTCCAATTGCTTGAAGTTATGGCTTGCCCAGGTGGCTGCGTAAATGGCGGTGGTCAACCAATTAGTTGCAATACTCCTGAAAAGAGACAAGCAAGAGCTGAGGGTCTATATAATGAAGACTTAAAAGATACACAATATAGACGCTCTCATGAAAACACAGACATTAAGAAACTTTATGACACATATTTGGAAAAACCAAATTCTCATAAAGCTCATGAATTGTTGCACACATCTTATTCAGATGAATTTGCAGGTTCATATAGAGATCTTAAATAGCTGAATAATTTAGCAAAAGAAAAATCCCTAGAATTTTCTAGGGATTTTTTATATATTTTTAGTTTATAAATCAGTTGTGCAGAATGGGCATTTTGTTGCATTTATATTTATTTCACTGCAACATTTTGGACAATTTTTTGTTGTTGCTTCAACAATTTCTTCTTTTTTTGTTTCAACTGTTGCTCTTAATTTGTTGATAAATTTAATAAGTAAAAATACCGCAAAAGCTACAAAAATAAAGCTTATCAAAGTATTTATAAACAAACCATAATTAATTGTAACCGCGCCTGCCGCTTTTGCTGCGTCCAATGAGGCATATTTTACAATTTCACCATCTGAATTTGGCAAGGTTAAATATAAGTTTGTAAAGTCAACTTTTCCCATAAGCCAGCCCATTGGTGGCATTATGATATCTTTTACCATTGAATCAACAATTTTTCCAAATGCAGCACCAATAATGATACCAACTGCCATATCGATTACATTGCCTTTGATTGCAAATGTTTTAAATTCATCTGCGTATTTTTTTAATCTTGCTATCATATTTTTCTCCTTTTGTTTCCTTTTTTTAATAATAATATCTTTTTATTGTTTGTGTCAATTTTTTTTGTTGTAAAATATCAATAAAAGAGAAGGTGAATTATGATTAAAGAAGTTCAAGATGATATTATTGTTTTAGACCATCCTATTATAGAGCACAATTTAGCTGAATTAAGAAATATCCAATATAATCCCGAGAGCTTTATGATGGCTCTTAAAAGAATATCTAATTTATTATTCTTTGAAGGTACAAAATTCTTGCCTACTGTTGAGAAAAAAATGCAAACACCAATTTGTGAAACAACAGTTAAGGTTCTTGATCCTTCAGTTGATATCATTTTAGCTCCAATTTTAAGAGCTGGTATGGTTTTTTGTGATGTTGCGCAAGAATTATTACCCCTAGCTCGCGTTCAACATTTAGGTATGTATAGAGATGAAAAAACTCTTACTCCAATTTGGTATTATAATAAAACATTAAAAATTAATGATCCTGAAAAAACCCATGTTTTTATAATGGATCCTATGCTCGCAACAGGAAACAGTGCTTATGATGCTATTTCTTGTTATATGAAACATAATATTCCTTTAAAAAATATTATCTTTATTTGTTTGATTGCGGCACCTCAGGGTATTAAAAAATTAACAGATAATTTTAAAGGTCTAAAAATTATGACCGCAAATATTGATGAAGATTTAAACGAAAAAGGATATATTGTTCCAGGTTTAGGTGATGCTGGAGATAAAATTTATAATACTCAATATTAATTTATTGAATACTTTTAATATCTAGTGTTATCTGATGTTTAAGGGCATCTAAACTGTTGAATTTTTTTTCATCTCTTATTTTTTCTTCAAAAAATACGTCAATTTTTTGTCCGTAAATGTTCTTGTTGAAATCCAGTATGTGTGCTTCAAGAATTTCTTTTTTTCCATCAACCGTTGGGCGAACACCCCAATTTATGAGTGCTTTTTTGTCAAAAACTTTTCCTTTGTATATTCCATAAGGTAGTTTAAAAATATTTTCTTGCCATTCGAGATTTACTGTTGGAAAACCAAGTTTTCTGCCTAATTGTTGTCCTTTTATAACTTCATTTGTGATTTTATAATTTCTTCCAAGAAGTTTATTTGCAATCGGGATTTCGCCTTTTGATAATTTGTCTTTAATATTTGTTGTTGAAATTAATTCATTTTTATAACACATCGGCTCTATTTTTTTGTATATGTAGTTATATTTTTTTTGGTTTTCTTCCAAGAATTGTTGGTTGCCTGTTTGGTTTTTTCCAAATGTGTGATTAAAACCTGTTACTATAAATTTGGGGTTAAAATTTTCGTGCAGAATTTTAATATATTCGTCTGCATTTAAATCTTTATAATCTTTAAAATCAAGCATATAAACATAATCAATGCCTAAATCTTGTATCATCTGACATTTTTCTTTATTGTTATAAAGATAATCTATTTTATAGTTTTTAAGTTCAACAAGCGGATGTTCTTTGAATGTTATTAATGCACTTTTTAAAGTGTTTTCTTTTGCTAATTCAACTGCTTGTTTGATTATTTTTTGGTGTGCAATATGAATGCCGTCAAAAAAACCTAATGCTAAAACTAAATTTGGATTGTGTTGTAGTTTATTAATATTTTTCATGGTTTTTGTTTTGTCTATTGTTTTTCTTATGGCTGTGTTTTGAGGACATTCCTCTTTGTTCTAAACGTCTTACACTGTATACATCTTGGAGCGATTGTATATTTAAAATAACTTTTTGTAAGACATCTATGTTGTTTAGCTCGATACCAACATCAACTATACCAAACTTTTTATTTTTTACATATGTACTTGTGTATAAAATGTTTGTATCTGTGTCTGAAATTTTGCCTATAATATCTTTTAATAAACCAACTCTGTCTTGACATTCAATTCTTAAATGTGCGCTATAAATACTTGAAGATATTGTGTTTGCCCATTTAATGTCCATCATTCTTTCTGGCTCAATATCAAATAAGCATTTGCAGTTTAACCTATGAACTGTGACTCCTTTTGAGCGAGTTACAACGCCAACGATTGGTTCGCCAGGGATTGGGCAACAGCATTTTGCAAGGTTCCAAAGCATTCCTTCAAGTCCAATAATATCATCTTTTTTGGATACTTTTTTGCGTTTTACTTCATGATGTGTTTCTTCCATTTCCATAGGTTGGAAAGTTGGACGTTTTAATTTATTTGTTATTTTATGAAGTGTTGTTTCGCCATAACCCAAAGCCGCAAATAAATCTTCTGCGCTTTTGTAGTTCATTTCTTTTGAAACGCGTTCGAATTCACCAGTTTTATATAAATCGTCAAATACACTTTTACTTAAAGCAGCTTCAAGTTGCATTTTACCAATATCTAGGTTATCTTCTCTTTTATTTTTCTTGAACCATAATCTTATTTTTGAGGCAGCACTTTTTGTTTTAACAAAGTTTAGCCAATCTATTTTTGGCATTGGTTGTTTTGAAGTTAAAATTTCAACAATGTCACCATTTTTTAATTTAGTATCAAGAGTTACTATTCTTCCGTTGACTAAAGCGCCAACTGTCTTATGTCCGATTTCAGTATGGATACGGTAAGCAAAATCAACCGGTGAAGATCCGGCAGGCAGGTCAATAACATCTCCTCTTGGCGAGAACGCAAAAACCTGATCTGAAAAGATATCAAGTTTAACATTTTCTAAAAATTCCTTTGAGTCACTTGAATCTTTATCGAGTTCAACTAATTTTTTCATCCACGAAAATTGTGCATCTGTTTCAGTATTTGATTTAACGGAACCAGATTCTTTGTATTTCCAGTGAGCAGCAATACCATATTCTGCAACTTCATGCATCTCTTTTGTTCTTATTTGGATTTCAAATGGTTTATTTTTTGGACCTATGACGGTTGTATGAAGTGATCTGTAACCATTGCTTTTTGGCATTGCTATATAATCTTTAAAACGTCCGGGTATTGGTTTAAATTTAGCGTGAATTAAACCTAAAACCCCATAACAATCTTTTTCTTCATCTACTAAAACTCTTATAGCACTTGTGTCATAAAGTTGGTCAAATGTAATATTTAAGCGGTTCATTTTATTATAGATACTATAATAATGTTTAGCTCTTCCATAAATTTTGGCTTCTATCGAATTATGTTTTAAGATGATTTTTACTTCTTCGATTAATGATGCAATTGCTTGGTCGCGTTGTGCTTTTGTTTGGGCTATTTTTCTTGCAATTTCATAATATTTTTCAGGATTTATATATCTTAAAGCTAAATCTTCAAGCTCTGCTTTGATTTTACCAATACCTAAACGGTTTGCAAGTGGGGCAAAAATATCTAGTGTTTCTTGGGCGGTTTTCTTTTGTTTATTTTGCGCCATATAATTTAAGGTGCGCATATTATGGAGCCTGTCAGCTAATTTAAGAAAAATTATTCTTATATCTTGCGCCATTGCAACAAGCATACGTCTGAAATTTTCAGCTTGCCTTTCTTCTTTTGATTGAAAATGCAACTTGCCAAGTTTCGTAACTCCTTGAACAAGTTTTAAAACATCTTCTCCAAATTCTTTTGCTAAATCTTCCGGTTTTGTGTCGGTATCTTCCAAAATATCGTGCAAAAATGCTGAAATAATTGTGCTTTTATCCATTTTTAAATCGAGTAAAATTTTTGCAACTTCAATAGGGTGAATTATATATGGTTCTTCGGAGATTCTATATTGACCTTCATGAAGTTTGTTTGCGTATTCAAAAGCTCGTTCTATGTCAGCAATGTCTTCGGGGGAACGATTTTGCTTTGATAAAATTTCTTTAAATTCGTCATATACTATTAAGTGTGATACCATAAACATATAATACTACTTTTTTGGAGTTTTTACCATATGTCAAATGAACTAGAAATAGAAAAAATTAAAAATTCAAAAGAAGATGTTAAATTGAATGTAAAAGTTATTGCTAATGCCAAGAAAAAATCAATTGAATTTCAGGAAGATGGCTCAGTTAAACTTAAAGTAATTCAAATTGCGTCAGATGGTCGTGCCAATAAAGAAATAATTGAATTTTTATGTAAAATATTTGACAGACCAAAAAATAAAATTAGTATTATTAGAGGGGAATTAAGTTCTCACAAAGTTATTTTAATAGAGAAAATATAAAATTAATATCTGAGGAAAATTTATGAACAAACTTAAAATTGCAATAGGGTGCGACCATGGTGGTTTTTTACTAAAACAAAAAATAATCGAATTTTTGGACAAAAATGGTTATGAATACAAAGATTTCGGTAGCTTTGATGAAGAAGCTGTTGATTATCCAGTTATTGCAAAACAAGTTTCAGGCGCGGTTTCAAATAAGGAATTTGAAAGAGGTATTCTTGTTTGCGGTACGGGGCTTGGCATGAGTATTGTTGCTAACAAATTTAAAGGAATTAGGGCAGTGTGTCTTGAAAACAAATTTAGTGCCAAGGCAACTAGGGAACATAATGATTCAAATGTGCTTTGTCTAGGAGGTCGTATTTTAAAAGATGATTTAGCACTTGAACTTGTTGATATTTGGTTAACTACCGAATTTCAAGGTGGTAGACATCAAAAAAGAATAGATATGATAGAGTAATTTTGTTACATTCTTAATATTTCTTTACAATTATAAAATCAATAAATACGCTATTTTTAGCCATTTTTACTCTTTTTAATTGTAACAATTTTGTTAAATTATTGACTTTTTTTTCTTTAAAGCGCAAAATAAAATATTCATGCGACTTATAGAGTCGTAAACTCCTCTATAAACTCCGTAATACTAATTCTATCCATCATGGCTTTTTGAAAAAAAAGCCGTTTTTTTTATGTTTTTATTATATAATTTTAGTTGTAAAAGACTTTAAGGAGTTACGTTTTGAAGAATTTTTTAAAAATATTAGGATATGGTCTGCTTACCATTTTTGTCTCTTTTTATTTGGTTTTTTTATTTGTATTGCCAAACAAAATTGATTTAAACACTTTTTCCCCTGAAATTAACAAAATTGTTAAGGAAACAACTAATTTTGATATTTCTTTAAAAGATATAAAGTTATACACAACTCCTGCTTTAAATGTTGGTGTTAAGCTTACGGATTTTGAAATAAATTATGCCAATGGTGATAAATTTTTAAATTTGCCTTATGGAGAAGTTAAATTATCAACTTTAAATTTATTACTTTTAACCGTAAAAGCTCCTAAAATTGTGATTGATTCTCCATCTATTTATTTAGATGTTGTAGATGGCAAAAAGATTAATTTATTAACTGCAATTGAGGACATTTTAAACAAAAATATTGTGGTTGGTGAAGTAAAAAAAGAAGAAGCAAAACCGTTTTTTAATCCAGCCTGGATAAAAATCAAATTATCTAATGTTGATATAAATAATTATGCAGTTATTTTAACAGATACATCAAACCAAAATAAACTTGTTTTAAAGGGTGATAATTTGTCAGCTTTTTATAACGGGAAAAAGATTAAATTAAAAACGGATGCAAAATTATATAATAATGAAGCAAAAAACATTGTTGCAAATGTCGATTTTGATTCGTTTATACCTAAGGCACAACCTGTTGATGTTGAAGATGATCCAGCCGAAATTATTGATTTTCCTTATTTTAATCCGGTCCAATTGTATAGAACATTTGATGTTAAAACAAATGTGAATGCAAAATTAAAAGTACGCGAAAAATCAGATAAGATTTGGCTAAAAGGTTTTGTTAACATAGATGATTTGACTGCTAATTTGTCAAATTATATTTTGCCAAAATCCCGTTTTAATCTTGTTTTTGATGGCTTTAAGGTTAAAATGGACAGCAATTTTGCTTTTGTTGAAAATCAAAGAATTGCGCTTAATGGTGTTTTAAAATACTACAGAAGACCATTTGTTGATTTTGGCATTAAAACGGATAAAATTTATCTAAATGATTTTCTTGTTTTTTTAGAAGCTCTTTTAAATACTCTTGATGTTAAAAATAATTTAGTTGAACTTAAAGGTACTGGATATTTAGAAACGGATTTTAGCTTAAAAACTAATTTTAAAAAGATAAAATCATTAGGTTTTATAACAATAAAAGATGCCAGCGTTTTAAATAATAAATTTGGTGAAATTGTAGCTGACATAAATACAAACATTCTTTTTGACAAAAACGGAATGGATTTAAAAAATGCAAGTGCTCTTGTTAATGGTACCAATTTTAATGTTGTTGGAAAAATTGATGCAAATTCTGTTGCAGATATTTCTGTTAATTTAGATAATATGCCACTTACTGGTTTTATTTTAAATTTTGCACCAAAAGAAATTAAAGATACATACAGAATTACAAACGGAAAATTAACATTTGCTTTGGATATTAAAGGCAAAATCAAAGAAGCAATTTCTAATTTAAACTTAAAATTAAGTGATTTTGCTTTGAAAGATATTGTTAATAATATTACTTATCAAAACGAATCTGTTTTAGTAGATTTGAAAACTGATTTTAAAAATTTAAGCGGTAATATTTCAAATAAAAATCTTTTAATAAAAATTCCAGCAACTGATTCAGTTATTAAAAATGAAAGTATTTTAGTTAACATTACAAATGAAGATATAATTGTTAATCCTTTTAATATTCAATTAAATAATTATTCACTTATAAATGTTTTTGGTGAAATTTTAGATTATCAAAAAGAATCACTAATTAATTTTAATGCGATTGCAAATTTTAATGTTAATGATTTAAATAAAATTTTAGGTGATGGATTATCTATTTTTATGAATTCAAAAGGTGTTATTCCAATGAAACTTTCAATTAGCGGTAACCCTAAGATTCAAAATATAATATGCCAAATTATGGCAGATAAAGATAATTTTTATACACCTGTTAATATAGCTTACATTCAGGGTAAACAAACCATAACTCAACTTAAATTAAGGCTTAAAAAGGGTGTTTTAAATATAAAAGAAAGCGGTATTTTTGCAAAAAATATACCAACTGAATTTACATCTGATTTTGCAAAAAATATGGAAGACACAATTACTGTTGTTGAAACTCAAGGTACAATTGTGGGTTTGGACACACCTGTTCCTTCCATAAACATTTTAAAAATTGTTGCTCCAAGAGATTTTAATATTAATTTAGATATCTTTAAAAAATCAGATGCACGTTTATCTTTAAGAACTTTCTTGTATGGTACATTTGACAATGTTAAGGCCGATGGGCATATAAGAATTTCCAATCTTAATATTCCTGAAATTAAATTAAAAATGGATAAAGGTGAATTAAAATTCAATAAACAAGATGCATCTTTTAGCATTGATAATTTACTTTTAGATAATTCTGATATTGGAATAAAAACAAAGTGGAATTTCCACAGGCTCCCATTATTAGTTTTAAATGATTTTGTTCTCGAATCAAAATTAATTGATACAGATAAACTTTTAAAAATCTTAGAGGATTTAAATGGTTATATAACTCCAAAAAATATTGCTCAAAAAACTGAAACGGCGAAATCTGCTCCTTCTGACATTCCGGTTCTGTTAAGCGGTAATATTTTTGTTGATAAATTAAAATCTGGCGATATTTTGATTACAAATACTAGGTCTAAATTAAATATTAAAGAAAATATTTTATCTTTAAATGATCTTGTTGCAAGAGTTTTTAAAGGTTATGTTAGAGGTGAAATTGATGTTAATCTTATAAATAGTTTAATATCAATTTCAATGAAAGGTAATAACATAGATGTTGAACGGGCGTTATTTGATGCACTTAAAATGAAAGATACATTATCAGGCACAGCTTCTTTTGATATAGACTTATCTCTTGCTGGCGCAACATATGAAGAGCAGGTAAAAAATCTTGATGGTGATATAAATTTTGAAATTAAAAAGGGTCAGTTTGGACCATTTGGTAAACTTGAAAATTTAATCTTGGCTGAAAACATCAGAGAGTCAGAATTTTTCCAAACAACGCTTGGCGGGATAATTAATTCTATCGCAACAATTGATACAACTCATTTTACCTCTCTTAAAGGTGGAATCAATCTGAAAGACGGTATTGTTAATATGAATTCAATTACATCCGAGGGAAATGTTTTGTCTTTCTTAATTTTTGGTGACATGGATATTTTGGCAAACAATATCGATATTAAACTGAGAGGAAAAATGGCTTCAGGTCTATCAGATATGTTAGGACCTCTTGCGATATTAAATCCAATAAATTTAACTAAGCAGACTCCTGGGTTAAATGTTTTATTTGCGCAAGCATTTAGATTATTTACAGTTGTTGTAACAAAGGAAGAAATGGATATGTTGCCTGTATTTTCTTCTGACAGCAGTGATTTAAATGCTACAAAATTCCAAATTGTAATAAAAGGCGATTTGGCAAAACCTTTAACTTTGATAAAATCATTTAAATGGCTTTCAAGCCAGGAGGATATGGAAAAGGCTGAAGCTTTTGTTAATAATTTGATTCAAATACAAAAAGAAGAAGAAGAAAAACAAGCAAGAAAAGATAGATTTAATATCTTTAAATATTTTAAAAAGGATGATAAAGTAAATGACAATGTTGAATAGTAAAAATAAAATATTATTTTTAGGCCCTACTGGTTCATATACAGAAAATGCGCTTAAAAAATTTATTGATTATTTTAATTTAGAGTGCGAAATTGAACCTGTTTCAACCATAAAAAAAATAATACAAGATGTAAGTGCTAATAATTGTTTAGCGGTTGTACCAATTGAAAATTCAATTGAAGGAATTGTAAGAGAAACAGTTGATGCTCTTTTAAATGTGAAGGGTGTTAGGATTTTTTCACAAATCGTTTTGCCGATTTCTCATTGTTTAATTTCAAAAGGCACAAAAGACAAAATCAAAACAATTCTTTCGCACCCTCAAGCGCTTAACCAATGCCAAAGCTATATTGCAAGCGAATTTGGGAAAAGCATCAATATTATAACAACTTCGTCAACATCTTTTGCAACAAGGTCTTTACTTGAACTTGATGAAACTCATGCATCTATTGGCAATGAATATTGTGCTGATTTCTACAATTTAAACATTATAGATAAAAATATTAATGATATAAAAGATAACAGAACTCGTTTTGTTTTGATTGGTAATGTTGATGAGAATAAAGATGCAACAAGAACTTCTATTGCCTTTTCGACCAAAAATCAACCGGGTGCGCTTTTGAAAGTTTTGGAAGTGTTTAAAAAATATGATTTAAATTTAATTTATATTGAATCTCGTCCAAGTAAGGAAGTTATAGGTGATTACGTTTTCTTTGCAGATATCGACAGGGGTTTAAATTTAATTCAGGATGCCTTATCTGAAATTGCTTGTTTATGCAGTTTTTGCAAGATATTAGGCTCATATTCTGTTATAAAACACTAAAATGTGTTATAATATCGTTATAGCTCTTTGAAAATAAAATATGGGGACGTTTTGGATTTGACAGGATGTTTATGCTGGGCAAATTGCAAGTCGTGGTCTGTTCCACGTAAAAAACAAGAAAAAAAATAAACGCTAATAACGTTGTAAATGCTGAAAATGCTTTCGGCCGCAGAGCGGCTTTAGCAGCCTAAGAGTAGGTGCAGCCACTTTATAATTTTAACTTGCGGGATTATAAGGTCAGTTTAGCAAGTTCGGCGCAAAATTGAGGCGCTTTGCGCTAGGACTTAGCCTCAAAAGGTTGTTTATCCTTTTAAAATAAACTTTAGTTAATTTTTTGGTATGATAATCCGCCAAGGTTAGCTGAAATTAAGTGATTTCTAAGCTTGTAGATGTTTGTCGGGTGTCATTTTGGACGCGAGTTCGATTCTCGCCGTCTCCAGATTTTTCGCACTAAAATTGTAGTGCGGTGCACTAGATTTTAGAAGAAAAACACTGGTGTGTGAGCCCGTGATGGCAAAGCGTTGAGCTTTGGCAATGAGGGCGAAACCGTACCATTTAGTTTTAGAACATTCTTATTTAACATATTTTTGCAGGATCAATTTTTTTAATGCTCTTGCAAAAACTGCATCAGGGTCAAGTTTTAAAAGTTTATCTAAGTATTCTAATGCCAATTGGTAATTTCCAAGTTTTTTCTGCGCCGAAGCCATTGCAAAAAGCGCGTCTTTAAAATTTTCATCAAGCTCCAAAGCGCATTTTAAATCTTCAACGGCTTTTTCAATATTTGGGTTTTCAATATCTTTTCTGCTCAATATTATTTCTGCACGATTATAATAAGCATCAGTCATTTTATTATTTAACTGTATGGCTTTCGTATAATCCAAAATTGCATCATCATAATTTTTCATTGTTTGATGAACGGCTGCCCTGTAAAAATAAGGAATTTCCCAATCACTCTTTAATTCAATAGATTGGCTAATTTTTTCAAGAGCGATATTTAAATCGCCACTTCTGAATTCTTTTATCCCTTCATCTAATAATATTTTAAATTGCTCCATAATTAAATTATACAACAATTAAATTTGCTTGGTATGTAATAGCAAATATAATTCTTGAGGTGTTTTTTATGTTAAGATAAACATGTTAAATTTAGGTTAGGTGTTCAGATGAGAGTCAATCCAATAACATTTAAATCAAGTTACTACAATCATAGCAACATGATTAAAAACAAGGGTAATACAACAAATATTATTCAGAACAATGATATTTCCAATTTTCAAAAAACACCTTTAAATATTTCTAATGTAAAAATTACAAAATTTCCAAAAGCAGTAAGCTTTATGGGTAAAAAGGTTTATATAGTTGATGGCGGTGACCATGCAAGCAATATGGAACATTTTGCAAATGCAATTAGCAAAAATATGGATATTGAAATGCATGACGTTGAAGTTAATCCAAACGACAAAACTACAAAACAATTAAAAAGTCTGGAAGAACAATTATATAATTTGGCTTCATCAAAAAAAGATTTTCTTGACGAATATGTTGCAATTCCGGCACTTGCTTCTGTTCCACTTTTAAATTTGCAAGACCAATATAATACAATAATGAATTCTGACAAGGAATTCACGCCTGAAAACATTAAAGCAAACAAAGGAAACATTTTAGAATTTTTGAAAAAAATCTATGAAACACCTTATTTATACAGAAAATATATCAAATATCTTGACCCGAATGACCAAGGTATTGAATATGCTTATGGTGTCATTCGAGAGATAAATAATTTAAAGAAAAAAGGTGCAAATGTTTATGTTCCGTCAGGTCATCCACAAGACCAAACATTAAAATGGATGGCTGAAGACAGAGGTCTGAAAGAAGAATTATATCACTATATCGCAACGGGTGAAGACGTTGATGATTATATTAAGGATTTGCATCAAGAAATAAAGGAAAACAATTGGTATGATTTCAATTTGTTATCATTATCTGATGCGAACATAGTTGGTGTCAAAGGTTTGACTGGCGCGCAAGATTATATGTTTGCAGCTTATGATTCTTGTGTAACAGATGGCGCTCGCGGTGTTTATAATTTTACACCCATTTGGGATGATGATAAACTTATAGGATATAGTTACACAAATACTTATACAAACCAATATCCATATGATGAATTCCCGGCGAATGATCAAATAGCAAACATTGCAAAATTTGTAAATAAAAAAGCTGATGATGTTTTAGCTACAGAAAGCGAAATTAAGCAACTTAAAAATTGCATTACAAATGGGGTAAGTACAGAAAAATGCGCTGACAAATTATATCCGATAAGAGCAATTTTTACAGAAGGAAAAATTGAAAGAGACAAAATGGACTTGCAAGGCAGATACGTAGACAAGTCATTAAAATTGTTTTTTGATAAAAATATGTATGGTGAAGTAGTTTTTCCAAAATGTAATTGCGAAGGAAGCGAAAAACCAAGTGTTTTGTCAATGTGGGGAAGTTGTTTTTCGGTATTCAATGCAATTGAGCGTGATATAAAAAGCAGTCAAAACAGTAGTATTCAACCATATAATGATCAAAAAATAAAAATCAGCAGTTTGATTAAGCAAGGACAAATTGCGGCACAAAATTTAAAATATAAAGAAGCACAAGATTATTTTAATAATGCAATTGAAATTCAAAGAGGCTTGCAAATTAAACATCCATATTTTTTAGCTGATTATAGACCTTATTATTATCTTGGCGAGCTTCACTATACAGGCCAATTTAATTTTGAACATGCTTTAAGCTGTTACAATAATGCAATTAATATCTTATCTCAAACCATTTTAACAAGATATGATTTTGATTTGACGCGTGTGCGTGATGATTATAATAAATACATGAGATCAAAAGAAGATAGTAAAATTTATGACGAAGAAGTAAGACAACGCAATAGTTTACCTTTCTTTGAAAAATTATTTACCGACCCACCAATAAAACCGCGTCATTATAATTTCTATAAAACATACGAAAAAGAAGCGGCAGCATATGAAAATATGTTACTCGTTGCTGAAATGTTTACAAAAATGGCTGAAATTTGTACCGATAAAGAAGAATATTATCCAGCTGAAATTTGTGAACTTGCAGCAGATGACATTCAAAGATGCACAAAAAGAGGTATTGATGTTTTAAAATTACGCTCCGAAGGAGTCCAATATATAGGAGGTTTATATAATGAAATTGAACCGTATTAATGGAATAAATTTTAAAGGCAAAATTATTGATTCACATGCACATATTGGGAACTGGGAAGGCAAACGATATGAAATAGAACATCTTGATGTTTTTTGTAAACAACCATTGTCAAATGGAGATGTTGTTGAAAAAATGCTTATTTCAAACCTTAGTTGTATCGAAGAAAAAGGTATGCTTGACGAAATTGCAGGCAATATGGAAATTTTAGATTCTATTAAAAATGATTCAAAATATATTCCACTTGCAGTTTGCCAACCTAAAACCGGTTCTGTTGAAAATATAAAAAAATTATTTAGCGAAAATCCAGATTCATTCGTTGGCTTAAAATTTCATCCTGATGGACATAAAATTTTTGCAAGCGATAAATTATTTGATCCTTATTTGAGATTTGCTCAAAGCAAAAAATTACCTTGCTTGTTCCACTGTGGCATAAATTGGGAAAATGGCGAATTAGTTGATTATACAAAAAGATTTTCAAGTCCAAGACAAGTTTATGCTGCTGCTTGCAAAATTCCAGACACTCCTGTTGTTATGGCACATTTAGGTTCTGGTGGACAAGAAGTACATAGGGACGCAATTGACATTTTAATTGATTCTATTGAAACAGGCAGAGCAAAATTATTTGCAGATATTTCTTGGGTTGATATAGATAATCCAAAAAAACCTACAATTATCGCATTAATTAGAAGATTAAAAGCAACATCAAAAGGTGATAAAGTTGATAGAATCCTGTTTGGTTCAGACGGACCTATTGGTGAATTCACAACAGGTAAAAATGGTTTAAGTGGTATTCAACTTTATGAAAAAATAATTTCGGATACCAAGAAAGCAATTAAAACTAATTTTGGCGATGAAGCAGATGAAATAATTGATAAAATATTTTACAAAAATGCTGAAAACTTATTTTTAGGGGACAAAACTGCAAAAAATGTAGTTCATGTTATTCAAGATAATGTAGAAAACACAGTTAAAGAAAGTGTTGAAAATGTAAAACCAAAAGGATTTACGGGCTTAATTGTGGCTGGTGTTGTCGCAGTTGGTGCAGGCATATTTTATTACTGCAAAAAGAACAATATTTTTGTTCCAAAAAATAATCAGGTTAAATAATTAAAAATTTAAGAAGTAAAATGAAAATCGAAGTAATACAAGGCGATATCACAAAGTTGCAGGTTGATGCAATTGTAAATTCTGCCAATAAATCATTATTGCGAGGTGGCGGTGTTGATGGTGCCATACAATATTGCCCAATCATTATACTTTGGAAGAATTGATGTTACATAATGAAAACATAAATAGAAAATGAGAAAAGTCGCAACGAATGCAAAAATAACCCAGATTTTGCTATTTTTCTCTGCTTTATTCAAATTCTCTAAATTTTCTTCCATTATATTCATCCCTTTTTATTTGCATTGTAGCATTAATACAAATAATAGCGTATCTTCTTGCCAAAAACGGTCATATATAATGATAAAATTTAATATTCAAAGAGATTGCTTGAACTTATTTAAACAAACAACCTCTTTTTTATAAATATATTTTATGAATCTCCACCTTCTTCGCCCAAAGCCATTGAGGTTACCGTATGTCCTGAATCTCCACCTTCTTCACCTAAGGCCATTGTGGTTACCGTATGTCCTGAATCTCCACCTTCTTCACCCAAAGCCATTGTGGTTACCGTATGTCCTGAATCTCCACCTTCTTCACCCAAAGCCATTGTGGTTACCGTATGTCCTGAATCTCCACCTTCTTCACCTAAGGCCATTGTGGTTACCGTATGTCCTGAATCTCCACCTTCTTCACCCAAAGCCATTGTGGTTACCGTATGTCCTGAATCTCCACCTTCTTCACCCAAAGCCATTGTGGTTACCGTATGTCCTGAATCTC
>SUTW01000012.1 GCA_015152475.1 Cyanobacteria bacterium SIG30
CATGATGGTGATTATAGCTGAGAGGATCCACTTGTTCCCATTCCGAACACAAAAGTTAAGCTCTCACACGTCGACGATATTTGGCTGGAGACGGCCCGAGAAAATAGATCGTTGCCATCAACCTGATAAGAACCCGATTAGCGGGTTCTTTTTTTGTTAAATATTAATTTTAGGCAGCAAACACTTGACAATTGAAAAACTTAAAGTTACAATATTTAAAGGTAGAGTGGATATTTATGGATTATTTAAATTTAGAAGATTTAAATCAATTAGGATCAATATATAACGACCCTAATAGAAATATAAATGTAGTAATGGATAAAGGTTATTCAAATCTTTTTTCAGAATTGAGTCCAGGCGGAAGATATTTTGATAATACAGAAGGTTATGATATCAGAAAAAATGAACAAAGTGCTAAAAAATATATTGAAGATGTTTTAAAAATTGGTCATTGGCCACAAGAAGAGCAATTTAGAGAAATTGTAAATATTGCAAAATCAAATTTTATTTATGATCAACTTTCAGATTATAGATATTCAAGATTGGCTGATAATTTTGCGTTATCTAAAAACACCAATAAACTAAAAAAACAATTGCTAGGTGCTGCTGGAAATGTAAGCGAAATAACAACATATTTTAAACAAATTAACGACGATAAATATATTTTTGAAGATAGAAATGAAGCAAAGCAAGCTTTTTATGATATAGTAAAACGTGGAATGAACAAAGAACAAATTAAATTACGGTTACTAGTTGATGAAAGACAAATTACTCAAGAATTAGTATACGAAGGTCGAAAAGGTGAAAAGTATAGAGATAATAATGAAATAGAGTCATTAAAGAGTGAATTAAAAAAAATTTATGCTTTGAAAAAGGATTTAGATAAAATTAAAGGACCATATGATGCCTTGTTTGATATGTCTGAAGAAATTGCTAATTTAAAGCGAATAAATGCAGATGAAAAAATTGAACTTGATGCTGATCAATTTGAGGCAAATGAAGATAGAATTAAGGATTTGAAAAATCAAATACAAAAAGAAACAGCAAAATATGATCCAAGAATTATTGAAGATGCAATAAGAGATAAAATAAGATCAAAAAAGATTGAAGTGCAAATTGATAATATCAAGGGTATTGAACAAAATGATGAAAATAATCTTGATCCAGAACAACTTCTTGAACAAAATTTAAGATCTTTAAAAATGCAAGTTGCAAAAGATATCAATTTTATAAATCAAAATAAAGATTATAACTTATAAAAAACAGCAGGAAATCTGCTGTTTTTTAATCTTCTAAACCTAGTAAATAATCGGTTGATACTTTAAATATTACTGCTAAATTGAATAATTGTTCTAAATTGCATTCTCGTTGACCTAATTCCCAATAACTAATTGTTCTTGGATTAACTTTTAATAAACTTGCCAAGGTATTCCTTGACATATTTTTCTCTATTCGCAGTTCTTGTAATCTTTCAGGAAATTTAATCATTGTTATTATTTTAGAACAAAATGTTCAAAAATACTTGACTTAGAACAAAATGTTCTATATAATATCAATATATACAAAAGGTGGAGATGTTATATGAGTTATTTAAAATTAGAAGATTTAGACAAGTTTGCTAAGTTTTATTATGAGGATGTATTTGAAGATTTATTGCGTAATGGTGGCCTTCCGAATTTTAGTGTAAATGATCATAGTGATTTTTCATGCATTGAATATATGCAAGAAGTTATTAAATGTTATGAATTGCCAGATGGTGAAATGTATCGTGCAGTTATGAACTTCTACAAAAATAGTTTAAAAAATAATGGATTTATCAATGGAAGAGATAGTCTTATGGCTGCATTATCATACAGGTGTTTCGGCGTAGATTCAATATATTATACAGATATAACTACAGAAGAATTAGAAGAAGCTATAATACAAAATGCTGGTGATATAGACGCTATTACTAATATATTTAAAGGTATTTATGAAAAAGGCAACATTCAGGACATTAAAGAATTAAATAAAGCAAAAGAAGTTTTTGACAAAGTGGTACAAAAGGGTTTAAACATAGAGCAGATAAAATTAAGACTTTTGGTTGAAGAGAGAGCAATTACTGAGCAACTTGCAAAAGAAGGTAAAAAGTCACCAAAAGAAAGAGAGGATTTTTTGATAAAAGATGCAAAAAATGAATTGACTAAAATTTATGGTTTTACTAGAGATTTAGAAAAAATGCATAGTCCTTATGATAAATTATTTAATATTTCAACTCAAATTGCTGAATTAAAACGTGCAAATAACAAAATAAGTAACAATATAAATGCTAATGATTTAGATTTTAAACAATATGATGCTAATGAGAATAGAATTTATGAATTAGAAGACAAACTTGCAAAAGAAATGTCAAAATTTGATCCAAGAATTGTAGAAGATGCAATAAATGACAAGATTGCGTCAGCTGAACTTGAATTAGAAATTGACCAAATAAAAAAAGGAAGAGAAGTTAGTAAAGAAGATGTGCGACTTATGCCTAAAGAAATTGCGGATTTGCGAACAGATTTATTGGCAATTCGTAAACAAGTAAAAAAAGATATAAAAATACTAGAACAAAATAATGAACATAATGTTTAAAAAAAACAGCAGAATTTTCTGCTGTTTTTTGTATTGTGTGAATTTTAGCAATTGTTTTTTTGTAAATATTGAGATTTTTATTTTACTTTTCAATTGGCATTGGTTCTGATACTCGTTCAAAATCTTCTTCTAAAATATCTTTAACTTCAATTAAAATTGATTTATCAACTTCTTTTGGTAAGAATTTGATTATTAATTCAAGACGATTTATGTATTCATGTTCAATACTGTCTTTTGTGCAATTTTCTGCCATATATTCTTTTACATTATCAATGTTTTTTAAAAGAGAAAATGATAAAGTTTGCACATTTTTATTTATTTGTTTTTTATCTTCAATTTTGTTGTAATTAAAAACATAATATTCGAGAATATCAAATATTTCATCATAAGAATTAATTTCTTTTTTTAAAGTGTTTTGCATTTTCTTTTCGTAATCTTCTAACATTTTTTTTAGTATCATAACAACTCCTATTAGTTTTATTATAACATAAAATAATAACTTGTCAATATCTTAATAGTTTATTGACAAATATATTGATTTATGTTAGTATAAAACAAACAAAAGAGGTGCACATGGGTAGTATTTATAAAGGTAATTTAGTCGATGCAAGATTAAGAAGGACCAGAATGTTGATTAAATTAAAAAAGTTAAGACAACAAATTAATCAAAATATTCCATTAAACGAAAGAATAGTTATCGAGAAAAAAATTCAAAAATTAAGATTAGATTTGGATAATCTTGAAAAAGAAATGTTGAAAGTCCAAAAAGGTATGCAAAATAGTAACAAATGGATGGATGGAACATACAATTCTGTTGATGTACAATTTTAAATATTAGTAAATACAAAACAAAAAAAAGGAACTATCTTGTTCCTTTTTTTATGATTATAAAGTTTAAATACGTTCGACATTAAAAACAATTTTTTTTGATGTGGTATCATAATTGTGTTATTTATTTTTTTCGTATAGGTTGTAAATGTAAGATTTTGTAAGGTTATATTTTTGTTGTAAGGTTTTAAATGCTGTTTGCTTTGTTTCCGTTTTTAGTAGTTTTTTAAGTTCTTTTAATAATGTTTCATCAGTGATTTCAATTTGTTCTTTTTCTTTATTTTCAATTACAATTACAAATTCACCTTTTTGCTCATCTAGTTCAAAAGGAAGGGTTGCAAAAGTTACTTGTTCGTGCATTTTTGTTATTTCACTAACTATTGCAACTTTAACTTCGCCAAGTGTAGAGTAAAGTGATTTTAAGTCTTTATTTAGGTTATATTTAGATGAATATATAATTTTTGTGCCATTGAAATTTTTAAGTTCTTCAAGTTGAAGTTTATGTTCTTTATTCTTTTCACTTAAAAATCCGAAGAAAGCAAACTTCGTAGCATCAAATCCGCTTAAAACTAGGGCACTTAGGCCTGCATTAGCACCAGGAATAATCGTAAATTTAAGGTTGTTTTCAATAAGTTTTTTTGCTAAAATATTACCTGGATCACTAATTACAGGCATGCCAGCATCACTTATCACTGCAACATTTTTTCCTTGATGTAATAAGTCAATTATGCCATAGGCACTGTTGTTTTCATTGAATTTGTGGTAGGCAATTGTCTTAGCTTTAATACCGTAGTGGTCAAGTAAGATTTTGCTGTGACGAGTATCTTCACAAGCAATGATATCAACTTCTTTTAAAACTGAAATAGCACGAAGACTAATGTCTTCTAAATTACCTATTGGTGTAGAAACAAAGTACAACAAAATTAACTCCTTTTTTATATTTTTATTATATCTCAAAATTAGTAAAAAGTAAAGATTTTATCAGTTTAAAAGTACTTAAATTTAATAAAAAATAGTTGACAATATATATATATATAATTGATATGGGAGGCAAATGAGAATTCTTATGAAAGGAGATTGGGTAAGTTTTTTAAAAGATGTTTATGGGGATTTTGAAGAAAATAAACATATTATAAATTATGTTTTAAAAAGATCAGATGAAGAAAATATAAAATTATTGGCTAGTTGTTTTGAAGATGCTGTTATTGCACAAGGTGATATTATTAGAGTTCCAGGATTGCGTGAAGGTGAGCGTTCAATTGGTTTTTATAGCCATCGCGAGCCAAGCGAAAGGTATTTTGAATATATATGCATGAGATATGGATTTAAAGATGGACAAGCAAAAACTTATAAAACTTTAAGTGAAAATCTAAATTTATCGAAAACGACTATATCACGTGTAGTAGACATTGGATTGGATTTGCTTAGACGTCATACATTAAGAAATAAATTTTTTAATTTTGAATTATCAGATAAAACAGATTGTTATGTTTTCAATGGTAAACGACTTAAATTAATAAATAGATATAATGAAATGATGAAAGTTTTACCTGCTTACATTTGTGTTGTTTTACAAGAAGCAAACTTGAATTCTTTTGACAAATTAAAAAATATGTCAGATGAAGAATTGATAAATAAAACAAGTTTAAAAGAAGAAGATATTAAATTAATTAGAGATAAAATGGATATAATGCGACATATAAATAAAAATGGACATAAATATATAATAGGAATTGAAACTGTATGTGATTATGGGGATATAGTTAATTATAAATTATATAAAGCTGGTATTAATAATTTTTTAGATTTAATAGAATTAAATAAAGAAGATTTAATGAAAATAATAAATATTGCAGGTTCTGATCGACGATCTGAATATGCTGAAGAAGTAATAGAGGAAAGGGATAATTTGGTGAAAATGTTAAAAGAACCAAATACAAAAATAGAAGAAATGCAAAGTATTGAATGTTTAAATTTAGATACAAAAGAAGTTGTTATTTTACATCGTTGCGGATGTTTTACTATTGGTAGTTTAAAAAGCATAACTGTTGTAGATTTATTAAAAACTAGAGGTTGTGGACAAGTTTTAGCAGAAAAAATTATTTCTGCTCGCGATGAGTATTTTGGAAATCTTAATCAAGATGAAACTGATGTTGATCCTATAGGAATATAAAAAATAAGGAAGTTTAGACTTCCTTATTTTTTGTTACGCGCACTCCTGGTTGGGAATTTTTTACGGCTTCGATTAGTACTAAATACGCTTCTTTATCGCCTGTAAAAATAAATTTCATACGTTTTACGTTTATATTATATTTTGCACAAAGATAGCATATTTCGGTTGAACGACTTGCTAGATGCACCATATATAGACGTCCTTTATCTTTTATAAGTTCGCTAGATTTTTGAATTATATCTTCCAAAGTTGCTTCAATTTCATGACGAGCAAGAGCAATTTCTTTTCTTTCATTTATTAAACTTTTTCCGTTTGCTTTGAAGTATGGTGGGTTGCAAATTATAACATCAACCGGCTTTTTAAAGTCTGATAATTTTAAATCTTTTAGGTTGCAATTGAAGATTTTACTACGTCTTTTAAAGTTATTATATTTAATATTTTCTTCAATAATTTTGCACATTTCTGCTTGTATTTCATTGAAGTATAAATGATTATAAGGGCATAGTGAATAGGCATAAAAACTTATAACTCCACTTCCTGCACAAAGCTCAAGAACATCATCGCTATGTTTTATATTACAAAATTTTGCAAGATGAATTGCATCTTGCGTAAATTTATAATAATTGTCTGACTGGTACACTGCTATACCATTATCAAAGTGTTCTAACTTAAAATTATCTATTTTTGACATAAATCCTTTTTAGAGATACACTCGACTCGTTTCACTCGCTTCGGTATGACACTGTCATTCCGACCGAACGTAGTGAGTGGAGTGAATCTCTCATTATTTTTTATCTTTTGTATCTTGTTTAATTTCTTCAAGGTTGTAAACCTTAACTTCGGTTGTTTCGTCCTTTGTAAAAGTTACACTTACAAGTTCTTTTAAAAAGTCAAGATTTGATACTGTTCCTTTTCCATCTGGGGTATTTACCACTGAATTCATTTTTGGCATTTTCTTTTGCATTTCAGCATAATAATCGTCTTCGTTTTTCAAGCAACAAAGCAATCTTCCACACATACCATTAATGCGTTGTGGATTAAGTGAAATATTTTGATTTTTAGCCATTTTGATGCTAACTTTATCAAAATCGTTTAAAAACGCTTTACAACAAGTTTCTCTACCACAAACACCAAGCGTACCAACAACTTTTGTTTCGTCACGGTTGCCAATTTGGCGCATTTCAATTTTTGATTTTAATTTAGTACCTAAAACCTTAATAAGTTCTCTGAAGTCAACTCTGTCATCAGCAGTGTAGCTAATAATATGTTTGCTTCTGTTTAAATCTGTGCTGATGAAACTAACTTTCATATCAAGGTTAAGTTTTTGTGCTTCTTCTTTAATTTCAGCAACAAGAGTTCTGCAATATTTGCAATTTTCGCAGTATTTTTTTCTGTCTTCATCATTTGCAAGGCGAACAATATCTGCATATTCTTCAACTTTGTCAGTTTTAATAACTTGCTTTATTGTTCCAAACTCTTGAAAGCCATTAACATCAACAACAACCAAACTTTTAAGTGGAAGATCGTTGCGGTTTTTGGCATAAACTGGTACAGAATTATTGTGTAGGGTAATTTCTACTATTTGCATAAGAATTTCTCCTTTAAAATGTTGAATAATAAATTATCTAAAATATAGCCAAAATTCACGTTAGACATTTGTTTTTTATACGCTTCACCAACAAGTGGAATACATTTAGCTAGTGCCTTTTTATTGAACGTTACATCAATAAGCATTGTAAGTGGTTTTTCAAACTTCTTTTCGCCATTTAAACAAGTTAAGAATAGGTCTTGCATAAGCGGAAAGAAAAGTTCTTTGTTCACGTTGTTTAACTTGCTAACAGCTGCTGGAATATCGGCTGTTGTTTTAAGGTTTGAAAACAAAAAGTCCAAATTTTTTAGCGTGTTTTTATATTCTTCATTAGTTTCAAAATTAATGATTTCAGTAAGCGTGAAATTTGCGTTTAAATATTTTGAAATATCCACGTTTTGCTCAGCAAGTTCTTTACTTAAAATTTGCTTATCTTGTTCGGTTAATTTTGGAACATAAATTTTTGTAAGTCTACTCATAACTGTTGGCAAAAGTTTATCAGTTTTTGAACTTGTTAGAATAAACACGTTTTGACTATTAGGTTCTTCCAATGATTTAAGCAATTTGTTTTGCGAAATTTCGTTGATATTTTCCGCATTTAAAATTACAAACACTTTAACGTCTGCGCTTATTGGCTTTGTGTTAAGTTTATCCATAAGCTTGGTAACATCATCAACCTTAATAGTTGGTTGTTTTAAAATGTAAACATCAGGATGCGAGCTTGAATTGAATTGCTGACACGCAACACAACTTTCACAACCGCATTTTTCTTTGCAAATAAGTGACTTTGCAAAAGCAAGGGCAATGTTGTTGTTTAATTCTTTATCAAACGAATAAAATAAGTAAGCTTGCGAATTTTCATTGCCTAAAACTGATGATTTATAAACGCTGGTGTTTTTTATGCTTTTAATCATAATTTCATTATAACACAAACCATTTCATTTTTCAATTGTTTTAATTAAGTTGACATAAACAAAAATTTTGAGTATTATATTAAAAAAATAAAGGAGGGTTGTTTATGAATCCAACAAAAAGAAGTTTTTTAAAAGCTGGTGCAATTTTAGCCATAATTTCTGCCGTTTTTATGGTGTTTACAGGTATTAGTATGTTCACACTTTCAAGCTCTGTGGACGAAAAGTTTATTTTGGAAATGTATGAAATGGAATATCAATATGTGAAGGTGCCAGAACTTGATGGCGGATATCATATTGAATATTTTGAAGATGAAGACGATTTGCGTCCAACAATTGTTCAAGATGATGAAATTCTTTTGACTGCAAAAATTGCAAAAGGAGCAATAATTGCTATGTCGTTTATAACAATTGGAATTGCAGTTGTGCAATACATTTTCGGTTCAAAGATATTGAAAGATGTTAAAAAGAATATTGCAAGCAAAAAACACATTATCACACTTTTGGTGTTCTCAATTTTAAGTAATTCAACCTTAACAATGGCGTTTATGATTGTTGCACTTTGCATTAAAGATAAAAAAGTTACACTCGAAAACATAAATGAAATTGCCTCTCAAAGTGGAGAACAATTAACAATAGATTAACTTGAAAATACTGAAGAAAACAAAGAAGATAACGAATAAAAAAGGGCAGGTGCCCTTTTTTTGGATTAAAAAGAAAAGCATAAAATTATGCTTTAATTTTTGCAATTTTAAATTGAACAATGCCAGCTGGAGTTTTAATTATTGCAATTTCGCCAACTTTTTTGCCCATTAAACCAGCACCAATTGGTGAAACGTTGCTGATTAAGCCGTTAAGTGGGTCAGAGTCAGTATCTCCAACAATTTTATATTCAACAGTTTGGCTTGTTTTTACGTTTGTGATTGTAACCTTACAACCAATTCCAACTTTGCTTGTGTTGATTTTTTTAGTGTCAATAACTTCTGCACTTTTAAGTTTTGTTTCAAGTTCAAAAATTTCAGCTTCAACACTTGCTTGTTCTTCTCTTGCCAAATCATATTCACTATTTTCACTTAAATCGCCATAGCTTCTTGCTTCTGCAATTTT
This sequence comes from Cyanobacteria bacterium SIG30, assembly GCA_015152475.1. GTDB lineage: Bacteria > Cyanobacteriota > Vampirovibrionia > Gastranaerophilales > Gastranaerophilaceae > SIG30. The sequence continues at coordinate 9,224 of SUTW01000012.1, forward strand.
TTCTGCAACTTCATGACGTTTAACAGATTTTAAAAATTCCAATCTTTCCTTTGTTTTTTCAAGACCTTCTTGTGTCATAAATACTTTTTCTTCCATAATTTCCTCCTAAAATTTGATTGATTTAGTGCTTGCATAAACGCAAGCGAATTTTAGAGACATTACACAGAACTAGCTTCGTGTATAATTTCCTTCTATAAAAAATAGGGTAAACCCTAACTTTACCTAATTATTAAAATAATTGCAACGGATATCTTCCATCGCAACAATGACATTATAGCATTAAGCCAAGTGAAATGTCAACACTTTTTTTAAAAATAATTTTTACTTTTAAAAAGTATTTATATTATATGCAAAATTTAAAGATTATGCCACAAATTTTAATCATTTTTTACCATTTCCAAAACAAATCTATCAAACAACACTTCTTCAATGAAATCGTCTGGGCTGAACATACACATATGAAAATCGTTAAAGTCATAAACGTGCTTATCAAGAAGAACTGGTGTGGAAATGTTCAATTTTTCACACAAGGTTTTAAGCATATCAAAAAAGGTTGTGGTGCTAGGATCAACTTCCACAGTTTTGTGTTTTAAAATATGTTCCTTTTTAATAACTTTTCCCCAAATTTTCATACAATGTTAATTTAAACTATTTATTAAAAAAAATCAAGCAAAATTCACAAAACCAATCAATTTGTTGACAATATTTTTTTATTTTAGTATGATAAAGGTATGAGTAGAGCAGTTTGGTTAGAAAAAATAGACGATTATAATATTTCAGAGCTTCAAAACAAATTTGAACATTGTTTTTTTGATTTAGATGTTAAAAAATTGTTCAAACCTAAAATGAAAGTGCTAATTAAGGTATGTTTACCTTGTTCTGTTTCACGTGATTGTGCAGAAACCACACATCCTGCCGTTGTTGGTGCGCTTGTTAATATGTTAACAAGTCTTGGCGTTAAATGTGTTGTTGCAGATAGTCCTTATAAAAAATACACATTGCAAAATTTGGATCAAGTTTATTTGAACACTGGTATGCTTGAAGTTGAAAATTTAACCAAATGTAAACTTAACAGAAACTTAAAAACTTGCAGAAAACACGTTAAAGATGGCGTTGCAACAAAAGATGTAACCTTGCTTGATATAATTAATGATGTTGATGCAATTATTAATGTTGGTAAAGTGAAAATGGATAACGATTTAGGTTATCTTGGCGCAACTGCAAACTTATTTGGTTTAATCCCTGGTGAGAGAAAAACACTTGTGTTAAATGGATTAAATACCATTGCGGATTTTAATAATTACTTGTTAGATTTATTAAGTGTTGTGCAACAAAAAACCATACTCAATGTGCTTGATGGAATTGTTGCGCTAGAAAAGGATAAAACACCAAGAATGTTATATTGTTTAGGTGTGAGTGAAAGTGCTTTATATCTTGATGAAGCAGTGATAGATATTTTGAACATTAAGCGAGAAAACTCAATAATTAAGCAAGCAATTGAAAGAGAATTTATTAAGGAAAATTCAAACTATAAAACGGTTAATTGCTCTGTGGAAGAATTTAAAATTGCAGATTTTGCAATGCCAGAGTTGACTTTGAGTTCAAAAATACATAAAAACAAAGGCGAACATAAAAGATATTTCAACAAATATCAAGCTAGACCAACAATTGATGAT